>NZ_JBIAHS010000001.1:0-1118948 GCF_042870755.1 Streptomyces sp. NPDC006365 | reverse complement strand
ACCCCGTCGAACTCATCGGCGGCGTCCGCTTCCCCGCCATCGGCGACCTGCCCTACCTCCTCACCCTCGCGGGCCACGGCTTCTACTGGTTCCGCCTACGTCGGGCGGTCCCCACCAGTGCCAGCTGGCGATCTTGATCGTGTGCCTCACCTCGTGTGCCTCGAAAGGACGCGCCTCCATGCCCAGGACCGCACCGCTCCTACCGGACAGCCTCGGCTCGGCCGCACTGCTGACCTCGGTCGCGGGGTTGCTGCGGGCCTGGCTGCCACGGCAGCGGTGGTTCGCGGGCAAAGGGCGGCCCGTCACGGATCTGACACTGCAGTCGGTGACTGAACTGCATCCAGGGTTCCTGCATCTGCTGGTGCACGCGCAGCACGGCGGCGGAGCGCCCCCGTCCGGCGACTGCTACCAACTGCTGCTCGGTGTACGGGAGGTCCTGCCGCCCCGGCTGGTCCACGCCTTCATCGGCCGGGCGAATGAGGGCCCGCTGGCCGGCCTGCTGGTGTACGACGCCTTTCGGGACCCCTGGTCCACCGGACTGTTGCTGGAGCGGCTGCGTCATCCGGGCACGGTCGGCCCGCTGCGCTTCGAGCGCGACGCCCAGGTGACGGTGCCCGCCGGGCTCGCTCCCCGGCTCCTCGACGCCGAGCAGTCCAACTCCTCGGTCGTATACGGGGATTCGTACATTCTGAAGGTCTTCCGGCGAGTCCAGTCCGGCATCAATCCGGATCTGGAGGTGCCGTGGGCGCTGGTCCACCATGGCTGCACTCGCGTCCCTCCCCCCGTGGCATGGTTTCGGACCTCGCGGCCGCAGGAGGCGACGCTCGGCGTGCTCCAGCCGTTCCTGCCCGAGGCCACGGACGGCTGGACTCTGGCGCTCCAATCCCTCACCTCGGGGAGGGATTTCACCGAGGAGGCGTACGAACTGGGGTGCGCCACCGCCGAGGTGCATCTGGCGCTGGCCGCCGCCTTCCCCTCCGAGACCCCAAGTCGGCGCCAGAACAGGCAACTTGCGGCCGCGATGACCGAACGTCTGACCGCCACGAGCCAGTCTGTGCCTGAACTCCTGCCGTACGCACCCGGGTTGCGGGCCGCCTTCGACGCGCTCGCCGAGCTCGACGCGACCCATGCTGCGCAGCGCATTCACGGCGATTTCCACCTCGGCCAGGTGCTGCGGGCCGGGCGACGGTGGTTCGTGATCGACTTCGAGGGCGAGCCGGCCCGCCCGCTCGCGGAACGCCGTCGCCGCCAGTCCCCCGTACGCGATGTGGCGGGCATGCTGCGCTCCTTCGACTACGCCGCCCGCAGCCGCCGTCCGTGGCGACCGGCGTGGGCGCGGCGCTGCCGGGAGGCCTACTGCGCCGGGTATGCCGCGGAGGCGGGGTGGGATCCGCGGGAGGAACCCGGGTTGCTGCGCGGATACGAGACGGACCGGGCCGTGTACGAGGTGCTGTACGAGGCCCGGCACCGCCCCGACTGGCTGCCCGTGCCGCTGGCCGCGATCGCCCGTCTCGCCGAACCCGACCGAACGCCCTCCGGCGGTGGTCCGTCGGCCCCTTCGTTCTCCCACAACGCCTGAGGAGGCTGACACCGTGGCAGCTTGCGAGATCCCCGCAGATGCGGATATGGACCCGGCCGACCGGGAGCGGCTGCTGGCGGGCGCCCATCATGATCCTCATGCGTTGCTCGGGGCGCATCCGGTGCCGGGTGGCGTGGTCTTTCGGGCGCTGCGTCCGTTCGCCGATGCCGTGGCCGTCTCGGCGAACGGGCGGCGTGTGGAGCTGGAGGCCACGGGCGACGGTCTGTTCTCGACTGTGCTGCCGCTCGACTCGATCCCCGAGTACACGCTGCTGGTGACGTACGGGGACGACGAGTTCGAGTTTGAGGATCCCTACCGGTTCCTGCCCTCCCTCGGCGAGTTCGATCTGTATCTCTTCAGCGAGGGACGGCACGAGCAGTTGTGGAAGGCGCTCGGTGCGGAGCCGATGGAGCACCAAGGTGTGACCGGCACCCGCTTCACGGTCTGGGCGCCCAACGCGCGCGGGGTGCGGCTGCTGGGAGACTTCAACTACTGGGACGGCACCGCTTTTCCGATGCGGTCGCTGGGCTCCTCCGGGGTGTGGGAGCTGTTCGTCCCGGGGCTCGGCGAGGGCGCCCGGTACAAGTTCGAGATCACGCGGCCCGACGGTTCCAGGACCCAGCGGGCCGATCCGATGGCCCGTGGCGCGGAACTGCCGCCCGCGACGGCGTCGGTGGTCCATGTGTCGCGCCACGAGTGGCGGGATGCCGAGTGGATGGCTCGGCGGGGACAGCGACCTGTGCACCTTTCGCCGTTCTCGGTGTACGAGGTCCATCTGCCGTCCTGGCGCCCCGGGCTGACGTACCGCCGGCTCGCCGAACAACTCCCCACCTACGTCTCCGACCTGGGCTTCACCCACGTCGAGCTGATGCCGGTCGCCGAGCATCCCTTCGGCGGCTCCTGGGGCTACCAGGTCACCGGCTTCTACGCACCCACCGCCCGCCTCGGCACCCCCGACGACTTCAAGCACCTCGTCGACGCCCTCCACCAGGCCGGCATCGGCGTGATCATGGACTGGGTGCCCGCCCACTTCCCGCGCGACGACTGGGCACTGGCCGAATTCGACGGCCGCCCGCTGTACGAGCACGAGGACCCGCTCCGCGCCGCACACCCCGACTGGGGCACCCTGGAATTCGACTACGGCCGCCGCGAGGTACGCAACTTCCTGGTCGCCAACGCCGTGTACTGGTGCGAGGAGTTCCACATCGACGGGCTGCGGGTCGATGCCGTGGCATCGATGCTGTACCTCGACTACTCACGCGAACACGGCCAGTGGACGCCCAACGTCCACGGCGGACGCGAGAACCTCGACGCCGTCGCCTTCCTCCAGGAGATGAACGCCACGGTGTACCGGCGTGTGCCGGGCGTCGTCACGATCGCCGAGGAGTCCACGGCCTGGGACGGAGTCACGAGGCCCACGTGCGACGGCGGCCTCGGCTTCGGGCTGAAGTGGAACATGGGCTGGATGCACGACTCGTTGGTCTATGTGTCGAAGGACCCTGTGCACCGGAAGTACCACCACAACGAGATGACGTTCTCGATGGTGTACGCCTACAGCGAGAACTACGTGCTGCCCATCTCGCACGACGAAGTCGTCCACGGCAAGCAGGCGTTGGTGTCGAAGATGCCGGGTGACTGGTGGCAGCGACGCGCCAACCACCGCGCGTATCTGGGCTTCATGTGGGCGCATCCCGGTAAGCAACTCCTCTTCATGGGGCAGGAGTTCGCGCAGGGCGGGGAATGGTCGGAAGGTCACGGACCGGACTGGTGGCTGCTGGACCCTGCGTACGACGCGGAGCCGGACCATCGCGGCGTACGGGACCTCGTCCGCGATCTCAACGGCCTGTACGCCGCGACTCCCGCCCTCTGGGAGCAGGACACCGTCCCGGCGGGGTTTTCCTGGGTCGTGGGGGACGCGGCGGACGACAACGTCTTCGCGTTCCTGCGCTTCGACGCCGCGGGCTCACCGCTGCTGGCGGTGTCCAACTTCTCGCCGGTGGTCCGGCACGAGTACCGGCTCTTCGTCCCGGCCGACATCCCTGCCTGGGGCGAGATCCTGAATACGGACTCCGCCTGTTACGGCGGCAGCGACGTCACCAACCCTGACCCCGTCAAGACCGAGGCCCTCGGCGACGGCGGACGGTCGGGGAGCATCCGGCTGACCTTGCCACCGCTGTCGACGGTGTGGTTGCGGCCGGCATAGCCGGCCGAGGCCGCCGAGGAGATCGGCAAGGTCATGGCTGAGGTGGGCGGTCTGGCCCTGGAGCTCCAACTCCGCGGACCTGCCCGGATCCTGCGACTCGCCGTACCGCTGGCGGAACCTGAGCAGCTTCTGATCGTTTCTGTCGAATCCCGGTCGCCTGGGGCTGAGTGTGCTGGCCGGCGAGCACCGTTCGGTGGCGCGTTCGCTCGCGTCGAAGAACGGTCACCGGTTCGAGACCGTCGACTGGGTCGCCACCGACACTGGGGCGGTTTTCGTGCACGGCGCCACGCTGTGGCTGGAGTGCCCCATCTATGAGGTCGTCGTGGCAGGCGATCACGCGATCGTGCTCCTGAAGATCGAGGCGCTCGACATGTACCCCGATGTCCCCCCGATGGTCTTCCACCGCAGCAGTTTCCACGAGCTCGCATCGAGCGCATGAGGCGGGGCCGCGGATTCGAACTCTGAATTGCGCTGGGGTGGAGGTTGAGGACGGAGCTGCCGTCCTCAACCCCACCCGCCCAGGCACTCCCAGCCCGCCCGGCGCTTGAGGACGAAGGCGCCAGGCCGGTCAGCGGGGTCCAGGGGCGGAGCTCCGGCCGCGGGCTCAGGGTCGCGGCGACGGGTCGGCGGTTCCCGGCAGCAGCGCTCGGGCCTCCTCGCGGGCATGCTCCAGCGCCCCGGGAAAGATGCGCAGACCGTGTGCCACAAGGGCACCCTCGTGAAGCAGCATCAGCGTGCGGGCCAGGGAGTCGGACGGGGCCGGGGCGAGGGGGCGTACGAGGTCGGTGAACAGGGTGAGCATCCACGCCTTCTGGCCGGTGATGACCGCGTACGCGGGATGCGCCGGATCATCGATCTCCGCATGTGCGTTGACCATGCTGCAGCCTCGGGAACCGTTGGCCTCCATCCAGTCACGTGAGGCATCGAAGACGGCCAGGACCCGGCCCTCCGCTGTGGGGGCCGAGTCCAGGCGGGGGGCGAGGAAGGCTCGCCAGCGCTCGTCGCGGTCGGCCAGGTATTCGACGACGATCTGCTCCTTGGAGCCGAAACGGTCGTACAGCGTCTTCTTCGTGACGCCGGCCTCGGCCGCGATGAGGTCGACACCCACGGCATGGATGCCGCGCTCGTAGAACAGCCGCCCGGCCGCTGCAAGCGCGCGGCGGGCGCCGGGGGTCAGTGGTACGCGTCGGGGGGTGTTCGCGGTCGCCATTCCTCCAGACTATACCGGTCTGTATACTCGAACCCCTAGGTATACAGACCGGTATACCTACGCCGGTGGCAGCCACTCACCACCCCTGGAGGTGTTCGCGCCGTGAACGTCCTGCTCTCGATCGCGTTCGTCGTCGCCTGGAGTTCCGGTTTCATCGGGGCCAAGCTCGGGGCGGGGAGCGCGTCGGCAGTCACGCTCCTGATGTGGCGCTTTCTTCCGCTGGCCCTCGTCCTGGGCGTCGTGGCCTTGATGGTGGCGCGGGCGTCCTTGCGGGAGCTGACGCCACGCGATCTCGTGCGACAGGTCGCCGTCGGGGCGCTGTCGCAGAGCGGCTACCTCCTCACCGTCTACTACGCCATCGAACTGGGGGTCTCCAGCGGCACGACGGCCTTGATCGACGGCACACAGCCTCTGGTGGCCGGAGCGCTGGCCGGGCCCCTGCTGGGGCTGCCGGTTTCCCGTACGCAGTGGCTCGGGCTGGGCCTTGGCGTGACCGGCGTCGTCATCGTCACCATGGCCGACGCCGGGGCCGGGACGGGCGCTGCCTGGTGGGCGTATCTCGTGCCGTTCGCCGGCATGCTCTGTCTGGTGGCCGCGACATTCCTGGACCGCCGGTCGCGCACGGAGGTCCGCCCGGTGGTGGCGATGACGGTCCACGCCGTCACAAGTGCCGTTGTCTTCACAGCACTTGCCGCGGGGACGGGAGGCGCGGTGCCGCCCTCGAGCACCTCCTTCTGGAGCGCCGTGGTCTGGCTCGTGGCCCTTTCCACGTTCGGCGGGTACGGGCTGTACTGGCTGATCCTGCGGCGGTCCGGGGTGACCAAGGTGAATACCCTCATGTTCCTGATGGCGCCGGTGACGGCCGTGTGGGGTGCGCTGATGTTCGGCGAGCCGTTCGGGGTACCGACGGCGGTGGGGCTGGCACTCGGCCTGCTGGCAGTGGCCGTTGTGCATCGCGGCGACCAACAGGACCCGGGTACGCGCAGGTTCACGCCCCGGCGAGCAGCATGGCACCGAGGGCGATCATCGTCGCGGCGATCAGACCGTCCAGTACGCGCCATGCCGACGGCCGGGCCAGGAAGCCGCTGAGCAGCCGGGCTCCGAACCCGAGCGCGACGAACCAGCACAGGCTGGCGAGTACCGCGCCGAGGCCGAAGGTCCAGCGGAGCGGGCCGCGGTCGGCGGCGACGGAGCCCAGCAGGAACACGGTGTCGAGGTAGACGTGCGGGTTGAGCCAGGTCATCGCCAGGCAGGTGAGTACGGCCCGCCGCCGCGAGCCGGCCGAACCGGCTTCCACCCGCAGGGCTGAGGCAGAGGGTCGGAAGACCCTACGGGCGGCGAGGCAGCCGTAGCCGAGCAGGAAGACGCCACCGATCAGCGCGATCACGGTGAGCGCCGACGGCCAGGCCACCACCACGGCTCCGACCCCGGCGACACCCAAGGCGATGAGGGTCGCGTCGGACAGGGCGCAGATGGCCACCACCGCGAACAGCGCCTCCCGGCGGATGCCCTGGCGCAGCACGAAGGCGTTCTGCGCGCCGATGGCGACGATGAGTGAGAGGCCGGTGCCGAATCCGGCGGCCGCGGCGGTCAGGGCGTTGGTCACGGCGTCGACGCTAGGAAGCCGGAGAGCAGGAGTACAGCTAAAGATTCTTACGTATCATTAGCGTTCGTGATGACGGAACTTCCCCTGGACCAGGTCCGCACACTGCTCGCCGTGGTGGACGAGGGCACGTTCGACGCCGCGGCCACCGTTCTGCATGTGACGCCGTCGGCGGTCAGCCAGCGCGTCAAGGCGCTGGAACAGCGCACGGGACGCGTCCTGTTGCTCCGTACGAAACCGGTGCGGCCCACCGAGTCCGGCGAGGTGGTCGTCCGCTTCGCACGCCAACTGGCCCGGCTGGAACGGGACGCCCACACCGAACTCGGCATGACCGGCTCCGAGGAACCGACACGTCTGTCGATCGCCGTGAACTCCGACTCACTGGCGACCTGGTTCCTGCCGGCGCTCACGCGCGTGCCGGAGGAACTGCGGCTCTGTTACGAGCTGCGCCGCGAGGACCAGGACCACACGGCCGCGCTGCTGCGCGAGGGGCTGGTGATGGCGGCGGTGACCTCGTCACCGGACCCGGTGGCCGGGTGTTCCGTCCGCAGCCTGGGCCGTATGAGCTATGTCCCGGCGGCGAGCCCCGGCTTCGCGGCGCGTTGGCTCGGCGACGGGCTGGGCCCGTCGTTGCGGGACGCCCTCGCCGACGCGCCCGTGGTGAGCTTCGACCGGCGCGACGACCTCCAGGACGGATTCGTACGAAGGCTCCGGCGTGGCCGGGACGGCGCGAGTTCCATGCGCCACTTCGTGCCGACCTCGGAGGGCTTCGTCGAGGCCGTCGCCGCCGGCATGGGCTGGGGCATGGTGCCCGTGGTTCAGGCCACGCCCCTGCTGGACGCGCGTCGACTTGTCAATCTGGCGCCGGACCGGAAGATCGACATTCCCTTGTTCTGGCAGCAGTGGAAACTCGACTTTCCGGCACTCGCGACCGTCGCGGAGATCGTCGCCGTGGCAGCCTCCGAGGTTCTCGACACGGCATGACGCAACTGTCCGGACAAATCACCCCCCGCGAGGAATCGACTGGAAATCCGCGAAAAGAACGACGGCTCAGTGAAGAAGTGCGTGAATTGTCAAGGCCGAGGTAATTCTCTTTTCTGGATCCTCACAAGTGCGGGGTAATACAGCCTCGCAATTCAGCCATGCTCGCGATGATCCGGGCCGGCAGCCGTCAGCCGGTCGATCCCGGCCCTGTTTCCGTCTCTTCCCTGAGGAAGCTGGCCACCTGGGCGGCAAGGCTGTCACAGGAGCCGTCGGGGCGGGCTCCGGCGCCGACGGACGGTTGGCGCAGGTCGATACCTCCGGACCAGAGATACCGGTGGGTCCACTCGTCGTCGACCTTCAGCTGGACCTGGACGTCCACCCGCCCCAGGCCGGCCTCGTCGGCCGCGGCGTACAGAACGGCCGTGACCCGGCGCAGCGGGTAGACGTCGAACCCCTCGATGAACTGCGAGTTCCGCCAGTCGAGAAAGGCGCTCTCGCCGTCGGCGCCGACCCGGACGTCGAGCTGGCCGTCTTCGAGGTGGATGCCGAAGTACGCGGTCGTACGGTTCTCGACGGTCACCCTGAACCTGACGTAGGTCAGACCCTCGGCCGCGTCGTCGCGTCCCCGCGGTGGCTCCGCCTTCTCCAGGCCGTGGACGCGGACACGCAGGCCGGCATGCTCCTCGTCGTACTCCTGCCAGTCGCCCACCACGTTCGGCTCGTACACAGTCCACCTCTCCACCTTCAGAGAGCTGCTTCCTATCTGTGCGTGCGATGACGTGTCAAATGCACGGAATGGGCTGTGGCCAGGGATTTTGCCCCGCTTGATCAGCGATCAAGCCGTGCCCAGCCACAATCCGCACTCCCGGCTCCGACGGCGGCGGTACGTGCGTGCTGCACATCACGTCCCACACGCGTCTCGCACCCGCGACGGAAGGGCTGGGTGAACGACGTCCGGCGATGAAGCCGGGGCGGAGAAAGTGACGCGCGTTGAATTTGAGTCACCAACGGCCAATAGCAATGATCCGGTTGATAGTTGAAACGATGGAATGCCACAATCCGATACGCCACGCCGGCCACCCCACCAGCGAGGCAACCAGCAAGCCGGAACACGGTTTCAGTGGCATTTCGGGCGAATTTCCGACCTGTGCGACCGGAAACGTGAACCGTGTTCAACAGTCGTCCCCCTGCATATTTCAGTGAAAAATTTCCGCGTGCAGACCGCGAACACAAGGCCCCAGACAAGGCACGGTATGCCAAGACACTCCAACTCATCCTTCAGCTCCCAACCAGGACAGATGCCGCCCGCCCCCGCGGCGGAGAACAGAGTCGCCTCGCATCCCGACTTCCGCTCCATACGCGGAGCCCACCGCTCGTTCGGGATCGTGGCGATGCTCATCTCGGTCGGCGGCTTCCTGCTGCTCGTGCTGCTGTCGGGCTTCGCGCCCGGACTGCTGAACCAGGAGCTGTTCGGCCACGTGACGCTGGGGCTGGTGGGTGGCATCGGCCAGTTCGTCGTGATGGCCGTGACCGCGTGGCGTTACACGGTCCACATGGAGCGGCGGATCGACCCGGCCGTCGACCGTCTGCGGGCGGAGATCGCCCGCGACGAGGCCGAGCAGGCTCGGGTCCAGCAAGCTCGTGTGCCCCAGGAGAGGCGGTTCCGTTCGTGGTGACTCTCTCCGACGGTCGCATGGTGACTCTCTCCGAGGGCGTCGTCGGCGGCACCAGTCTGAAGCTGACCTTCGTCCTGTTCGTGTCGGTCGTCGTCGTCAGCATGTTCTCGGCCCTCATCACCGCTCCGCAGGGCGACGAGATCAGCGACTTCTACCTGGGCAACCGGACCATGTCGCCCCTGCGCAACGGGCTGGCGATGTGCGGCGACTATCTGTCCGCCGTCACCCTCCTGGGCAGTACCGGACTGGTCGCACTGACCGGATACGACGGCCTGCTCTATCTCGTCGGCACCGTCGTCGCCTGGATGATGGTGATGTTGCTGATCGCCGAACCCCTGCGCAACTCGGGCAAGTTCACCCTCGGCGACACCCTGGCCCTGCGGCTGCCCCGGAGCCAGCGCTCGGTACGCATCGCCCTGGCCGCCTGCACCCTGACCATCTGCGTCCTCTACATCGTCGCCCAACTCGTCGGCAGCATCGCCTTGTTGACCCAGTTCATCGGCGAGCCGAGTGCCACCACCCGCACCATGTGCGTCGCGCTCATCGGCACCCTGATCGTGTTGTACGTGGCGCTCGGCGGCATGCCCGGCGCGACCTTCCTCCAGATCGTCAAGGCCGTCATGCTGATCGCGGGCGTCGCGGTGACCGCCGTCATCGTGCTGCACCGCTTCAGCTGGAACATCGACGGTCTCCTCGGCGCCGCAGCCGACGGCAGCGGCATGGGGCAGCGGTACCTGGAGCCGGGGCTGCGCTACGGAGGAAGCACGACCAGCAAGCTCGACTTCTTCAGTCTGCAGATCGCCATCGCGCTGGGCCTGGCGGCACTCCCCCACATGACGATGCGTCTGCTCGCTCCCCGCGCCACCCGTGTGCTGCGCCGGTCGGTGCTGTGGGCCACGGGCCTGGTCGGCTTCGTGTGTCTGGCGGCGGGCGTGCTCGGCCTGGGTGCGACGGCGATCGTCGGCCGCGACTCCATCGCGGAAGTCGACGCCAAGGGCGACGCGGCGGTACTGCTGCTCGCCAACTCCATCGGGGGCGCCGTACTCACCGCGCTCATCTCCTGTCTGGCGTTCATCACCCTGATGGCCGTCGCGGCCGGGCTCATGCTCGCCGCGGCATCCTCGCTCGCACACGACCTGTACGGGCAGGTGATCCGCAAGGGCAAGGCGAGTCAGACCGAGGAGCTGACCGCGGCCCGGCTGTCCGCCGTCGTCATCGGGATCCTCGGCATGCT
Source organism: Streptomyces sp. NPDC006365 (assembly GCF_042870755.1). Classification (NCBI taxonomy): domain Bacteria; kingdom Bacillati; phylum Actinomycetota; class Actinomycetes; order Kitasatosporales; family Streptomycetaceae; genus Streptomyces; species Streptomyces sp. NPDC006365. The sequence continues at coordinate 1,108,459 of NZ_JBIAHS010000001.1, read as the reverse complement.
CCTCGCGCTTCTGGCGTGGGGCACGAACACCGCCAGCCTGGGATTCCTGGCCTTCGCCATCGCCGCGTCCGCCATCCTGCCGACCATGGTCTACAGCCTGTTCTGGCGTCGCTTCAACGCACGCGGCGCCCTGCTGAGCCTGTACGGGGGGCTCACCACCTCCGTGCTGCTGGTCATCTGCTCCCCCGTCGTCTCCTCGACGCCCACCTCGTTCTATCCCGACGCGGACTTCGCCTTCTTCCCGCTCCAGAACCCGGGCCTCATCTCCGTACCGGCCGGGTTCCTGCTGGGCTGGCTCGGCACCGTGATGAGCGGTGGCGAAGAAGACGCCCCCGACGTGTACGAGAAGTTCGAGGTCCGCTCGCTGCTCGGTACCGGCGAGCAGGAGGAGGAGCAGCAGGAGGAGGAGCCCGTGGGCGCGCGACAGTGACGCCGACCGGACAAGGCCTCGGCCTTCCGTGACGACGAGTGGGGCCGGTGCCGTGCGGCACCGGCCCCACTCGTCGCGCGCGGTACATCTCGCGCCAGTTGACGAACCGGGCGTCCGAGTGCGGAGATGCTCTTGCGACGTGACGGACGACCGCGAGGCGAGGGCCCAAGAGCAATGGCATTGCACATCAGCGCCACCAACCCGGAGCATCCCGCGCTGCTGCTCGAACTGCCGTGGGATCTGCCCCTGGAGGAGTGGCCGGAGCGCCACCTGGTGCCGCTGCCGCGCGGCATCTCACGGCACGTGGTGCGGTACGCGCGCGCCGGCAACGAGGTGGTGGCCGTCAAGGAGCTGGCCGAGCGGCCCGCCGAGCGGGAGTACGAGCTGCTGCGCTCGCTGCACCGGCTCAACATCCCCGCGGTGGACCCACTCGCCGTGGTCACCGGCCGCACCCGCGACGACGAGGCCCCCCTGGAGCCGGTGCTGATCACCCGGCATCTGAACGGCTCGATGCCCTACCGGTCGATGTTCGAGACGACGATGCGGCCCGCCACCATGCACCGGCTCATGGACGCGCTCGCCGTGCTCCTGGTCCGGCTCCATCTGGCCGGGTTCGCATGGGGCGACTGCTCGCTGTCCAACACGCTGTTCCGGCGCGACGCCGGAGCTTTCGCCGCGTATCTCGTCGACGCGGAGACCGGCGAGCTGCACCAGAAGCTCAGCGACGGGCAGCGCAGTTACGATCTCGATCTCGCGCGCGTGAACATCAGCGGCGAGCTGCTCGACCTGGAGGCGTCGGGGGCGCTGCACCCGTCCGTCGACCCGATCGACTTCGGTACGGAGATCTGCGGGCGTTACCAGAGCCTGTGGCAAGAGCTGACCCGTACGTCCGTGTATCCGGCGGGCAAGCACCACTACATCGACCGCCGGGTCCGGCGGCTCAACGAACTCGGCTTCGACGTCGCCGAGATGCAGATCGCGCACTCCTCGAACGGTGACACCGTGACCTTCGTCCCCAAGGTCGTCGACGCGGGCCATCACCAGCGCCAACTCCTGCGGCTGACGGGGCTCGACGCCGAGGAGAACCAGGCGCGCCGACTCCTCAACGACCTCGAGAGGTGGATGGCCACCCAGGACGACTACGCACCCGGCGACCCTCTCGCCGCACGCCCCGAGGTGCTGGCCCACCGCTGGGTGCGGGAGGTTTTCCGGCCCACCGTGCGCGCCGTACCGAAGGAGCTGCGCGGCTCCATGGACGCGGCGGAGCTGTACCACGGGCTGCTCGAGCACCGCTGGTATCTGTCCGAACGGGCGCAGCACGACATCGGCCTGGACATGGCCGTCGAGGACTACGTCAAGCACATCCTGCCGAAGATCCGGGAGAAGCTGCCGGCGCCGGACGCCGCCGCGTCACGGGCGCCGTCAGCGCCGTCGGCCTGAGCCGGGCGTCAGGACGGCGGAACGACCGCCACCGGGCAGGGCGCGTGATGCATGACCGCGTGCGCCACCGAACCGATCCGTGACCCCACGGCGGAGCGGTGGGCGCGCCGTCCGACCACCATCAGCTGGGCCCGGGCCGCCACCGACAGCAGCACCTCTCCCGCGCTGCCTATCTCGACGTGCTCGGTCACGGGCACGTCGGGATACCGCTCCCGCCAGGGCCGCAGCGCCTCGTCGAGCGCCTTCTTCTCGTACGGTTCCAGACCGCCGGCCTCGTCGAGGAGTTTCAGCGAGGCGGGGCTGAACGAGTAGAGCGCCGGCAGACTCCAGGCGCGTACGACCCGTACGGCCGCGCCGCGTGCCGCCGCGGTCTCGAAGGCGAACCCCAGTGCCGCGCCGGTGTCGTCCGGGCCACCCTGCTGTCCCACGACGATCTCGCGGCCCGCCGCCTCGTGTTCGGCGCGGTCGTCGGCACGTACGAGGACGACGGGGCGCCCGGATTCGGCGGTCACCTGCTGGCCGACGGAGCCGAGCAGGAAGCCGACGATCGCTCCGTGCCCGCGCGAGCCGAGCACCAGCATCTCGGCAGTCGGCGCCTCGGCGACCAGCGAGGGGACCGGGGCCGCGTCCAAGAGGTCGGTGGTCACCGGCAGCTGGGGGTGCCGCTCGGTGAGACCGCTCGCGGCCTCTCGCAGCGCGTCCCGCGCCTTCGCGTCGTGCTCCCCCGAGTCGGCCGTCTCCCAGGCGTGCACCAGACGCAGCGGCAGCTCTCGGCGGACGGCTTCCCGGCCGGCCCAGGCCACGGCGGCCAGGCTCTCGGGTGATCCGTCCACTCCCACGGTGATCGGGCGGGTCATACGGGTGTCCCTCCTGCGTTCTCCTGCGAAGCCTGCCGACACCAGGTGATCGGCGGGACTGCCGACAGTACACAGGGCGCGGCCCGGTGTGATCCGTCACCAGCGCACAGGCAGCTTCCGTACGCCCCGGATCAACAACCCGGGCGTCCAGGGCAGTTCGGACTCGTCCGCGTCCGGCGCCAGGTCCGGGCAGCGTTCCAGCAGGGTGCGGAAAGCGATCCGGCCTTCCAGCCGTGCCAACGGCGCGCCCAGGCAGTGGTGCAGGCCGTGGCCGAAGGCGATGTGACCGCGGGAGTCCCGGCGGATGTCGAATCGGTCGGGCTCCTTGAAGCGCTCCGGGTCGCGGTCGGCGTCCGCCATGGTGATCAGGACGGTGGAACCCGCGGGGATGGTCACCCCGCCCATGTCCACATCCTCCAGTGCCAGGCGGTCCGTGCAGGTCTCCACCGGGCCGTCGTAGCGGAGCATCTCCTCGATCGCCCCGTCGAGCAGGCCGAAGTCGGCGCGCAGGTCGGCGAGTTGGCCGGGATGTGCGAACAGCGCCCGCAAGCCGTTGCCGATCAGATTGACCGTGGTCTCGTGACCGGCGACGAGCAGCAGATTGGACATGCCGATGAGCTCGTCCGGCGAGAGCCGGTCACCGTCCTCGTCTGCGGTGTGGATCAGCGCGCTGAGCAGATCCTCACCGGGCTTCGCCCGCTTGGCCGCGATCAGCTCGGCAAGATACGCCGACAACTCCTGGTAGGCGAGCGCCTCCGCCTCCGGGCTGGTGCGCGCGACCGCCTCGTTGGACCAGCGGCGAAAGGCTTCCCGGTCCAGCCCGGGGACGCCGAGCAGTTCGCAGATGACGGTCATGGGCAGCGGGAAGGCGAAGGAGGCGATCAGATCGGCCCGCCGCTCCTCCACTGCCAGCATCCTGTCCAGCAGCTCATCGGTGACCTGCTGGATGCGAGGAGCCAGTGACTCGATACGTCGCGGGGTGAATTCCCGGGCCACCAGCCGCCGCAGTCGGGTGTGGTCCGGCGGGTCCGACATCAGCATGTGCATGAGGGCCGGCTGGCCCTGCTCGGTGTTGACGATCCGTTCGATGTTCCCGGACCTCAACCAGTTCCGGCTGAGCCGTGGATCGGTGAAGGCCGTTCGGCATGCCTCGTGGCCGACGACGAGCCACACCTCCTCGCCATCGGGGTCGTGCACACGGTGGACGGGCCCCTGGGAACGGAGCCGGGCGTAGACGGGATACGGATCACGCAGGAAATCCGGACCGAGCTGCTTCAGGTCGACGATGGATCGGGCCACCATTCCACTCCCCGGTTCGTGGGCCGAAATGGCACGCTAACCCGCCTTCGGTGCGGATGAACGCCGGTTTCCGGACAGTTGCGCCCGGCCACGCCGACAGGGATGCGGGTCCCTGGGAGGGGCGGACCGGGGCCCGGGCTGGGAGTTGAGGTGAGGGTTGAGCGCGGAGCCGGAAAAGGACCTGCGTGACCGGGCCGTAGTCGGGTAAATGATCACTCGGTGCACAACACGGCGGGCAGGCGACGGTCCGCCCGACTTCACAACGGGGAGACATCCGAGCCCATGGGCCACCCGCCGACCGGTCCTTCATCCTCGCCGTCACCGCCACCGACCCGCTTCGACGAGACCTTCTGCGAGCTCCTGCCCCGGCTCTACCGAAGAGCCGTCATGCTGGCCGGGACGAGGTCCTGGGCCGAGGACGCCGTGCACGAGGCGTATCTGAAGCTGGCCGCACGGCCACAGCGGTTCCTCGACCATCCGGAGCCGTACGCCTATGCCTTCACCGCGCTGCTCAGCGTCATACGCGACACCCATCGCCGCGAGCGCCGTCAGGTCCTGGTGGATGATGTGGAGGTGTCGGGTGCCGCCGATGCCGCCGGGCAGGCGGGCCGCCTTGGCTCGATCGGGCCGGTGATCGCGGCGGGCTGGGACGGCGGAGTGGAGCGGCGCGACGCCGAAATGGAGGCGGTACGGCTGCTGGGGAGACTCTCTTCGAAGCAGGCAGGCGTGGTGATACTCGTCGATCTGGACGGTTACACCATCGATCAGGCCGCCCGGATCATAGGAGTGCACCGCGGAACGGCCGCGCGGCATCGCACGCGTGCGCTACAGAAGCTGCGCTCGCTGCTGGACAGAAGTGAGCGGGAACGCGGGGACCGTTCAGGAAAGGAGCCGGGGCATGAGGCCTGACGCAGAGCCAGACGACCGCGTTGCCGCGCTGCTGCGCGACCGGCTCAGGGCCGCCGACGAGGAGATCGAGACGCCGCCCGGGCTGTGGGAGCGTGTCCGGTCCGCCGAGGCTCCGCCACGCAGGGCGGTCTTCGGGGCGCGGCTGCGGATAGGTTGGGCGGTCGCTGCCGCCGCCGTCCTGGTGTGCGCCGTCGCGCTGGGCGCCTGGTGGCTGGTCCGGCCGGCCGCCGACACTCCTCCTGCCGACCGGGGGCGGTTCGATGCCTCAGTGACGGTGTTCAACGCCGAAGAGCCGTGCCGTCCGCTGCGGACGATGGAGTGCGCGCTGCGGCTGGCGTTGGATCCGTACGGCGAGTACGCGGCGCCGGGGAACACGGCCGGCCGCGTGTGGCACGGCGACCGGCTGGCCGCGGCGTGTGTCGTCACCCGCGGCACCATGGTGACGGACGAGAGTGGGATCTCCTCGACGCGCTGGTACCTGGTCAGGAACCGTGAGGGGGCGGAGGGCTGGCTGCCGGGTGTCCGTACCCGCAACACGGCTGAGATACGCGTGTGTTCGGCGGACGAGGCTCGTACGTCGTCCTGACCACCGCCCTTACGTCCATAAGAGTGTGACGAGCGTCACTCCACTCCGTGTCATACAGGGCAGCCCGTGTCCTCGTGTGCCGTGCGTAAGACAGGCAACGACCAAGCCAGCACGACAACACGGGGAGATCTCATGCGACTTCGTACTGCCCTCGGTGCCACCCTCGCCGCCACGACCCTGACCGCGGGCCTGGCCGGCCCGGCCGCGGCCTCGGCCGGTGACGCCTCGGACGGCGCGTCCGCCCGGGCGAGCTTCACGGTGTGGGCGACGGACGTCAATGTCCGCGACAACCCGGGCAACCCGGGCGCGTGCGACGCGTTCCCGTCGCCGGGCAACTGCCCTGTGGTGGCCGGGCAGTTGCAGCCGAACCAGCCCTTCGAGGCGGTCTGCCAGAAGCAGGGCCAGAACGTCGGCGGCAACCCGTGGTGGGTCTACATCACGCGTGGTGACTCCCGCGGCTACATCGCGAGTTACTACGTCGACCACCCGGACAACCAGCTGCCCGGCGTCCCGGTCTGCGGCACCTGAGCGACTGAAGGCCGCGAAAGCAACGGAAAGGGCCAGGCGCGTCCCCGCGCCTGGCCCCTTCCTGTCTGCGCGCCCAAGTTCAGGGGGTTTCCTCAGACTTGGCCAGGACCGTGGTGACCCCGCGGTTGTGCAGCTCGTCGAGGACGCGGGGGTCGGCCGCGTCGTCCGTGACCAGGGTCCAGCCCGCGGGCAGGGTGGCCCAGGCGTGGAAGGGGCGGCGGCCCACTTTCGCGGCGTGGGCGAGGACGTAGACGTGGTCGGCGCGGCGCGCCATGAGCTCCTTCAGGCGGGTCTGGCGCAGGTCGGCCTCGCAGATCCCGTGCTCCGGGGAGACGCCGTCCGTGCCGAGGAAGACGCGGTCGAAGGTGAGCCGTTCGAGGGCTGCTTCGGTCAGCGGGCCGACGAAGCCCTGGCTGAGGGGGCGGAGGGTGCCACCGAGGCACTCGACGTGGACGTTCTGGACGTCGGCGAGTTCCTGGAGCGCCGTCAGGCCGGTGGTCGCGACGGTGACGTTCTTGGCCGTACGCAGTTCATGCGCGAGCGCGCCGACGGTCGAGCCCGCGTCGAGGAGGAGGGTCTCGCCGGGCTGGATCTGGGCGGCCGCCCATCGGGCGATGGCGCGTTTGGCCTCGAAGGCCTCGCCCGTGCGCTGCCTCAGTGAAGCCTCGGGGTGTGCGGACAGCGCCATCGCACCGCCGTACGTCCGGGCGAGGCGTCCGTCGGTGGTGAGCTTCGCCAGGTCGCGGCGGATGGTGGAAGCCGTGACGCCGAACAGCTGCGAGAGTTCGTCCACGCTGGTCAGGCCGGTGGTGGTGGCGAGCTGGACGATCCGGTCGCGCCGGGACTTGGATCCGATCGCAGACATCAGTCCTGTGTCCTCCGGGTGTGCGGTGGTGTCCTCCGGGACCCACGAGAGCGGGGTCATCGGGCGGCCGAGGCGGATGACATCTCGGCGGCCTGCCGCAGCGCCTCGACCATGCTACCGGCCTCGGCGCGGCCGGTTCCCGCGATGTCGAACGCGGTGCCGTGGTCCACGGAGGTGCGGATGACGGGCAGTCCCACGGTGAGGTTGACGCCCGTTTCGATGCCGAGGACCTTCACCGGGCCGTGGCCCTGGTCGTGGTACATGGCGACGATGAGGTCGTAGTCGCCGCGGCCGGCGAGGAAGAAGGCGGTGTCGGCGGGGAGCGGCCCGTGGGCGTCGATGCCGTCGGCGCGGACGGCCGCCAGGGCGGGGGCGATCTTCGCTTCTTCCTCGCCGTAGCCGAACAGTCCGTTCTCGCCGGCGTGCGGGTTGATGCCGCAGACGCCGATCACGGGGGCGTCGACGCCCGCGCGGACCATGGCTTCGTGGCCGCGGCGCACGGTGCGTTCGACGAGGCCGGGCTCGATGCGGTTGACGGCGTCGATCAGGCCGAGGTGCGTGGTGACATGGATGACCTTCACCTTGGGTGTGGAGAGCATCATCGACACCTCCTCCACGCCGGTGAGGTGGGCGAGGAGTTCGGTGTGGCCGGGGTAGAGGTGTCCGGCGGCGTGCAGGGCCTCCTTGTTGAGGGGGGCGGTGCAGATGGCGTGGACTTCACCGTTCAGCGCGAGCCGGGCTGCGACGCGGATGTACTGGTACGCGGCGTCGCCCGCCGCTGCGGAGAGGGTGCCCCAGGGCAGGTCGGCCGGGAGCAGTCCGAGGTCGACGACGTTGATGCGGCCGGAAGTGAACTCGGCCTGCGCGGGGCCGTCGACGGCAACGATGTCACAGCTGATGCCGAGGATGTCCGCCGCCTGGCGCAGGCGATGGGCGTCGCCGATGACGACGGGGCGGCAGCCGCGCAGGGTGTCGGGGTGCAGCAGCGCGGGAACGATGACCTCCGGCCCGATGCCGGCACCGTCGCCCATGGTCACCGCGATGACCGGGAGCCGATGTCCGGCGGTGCCGGTCTGCTCGGCGGACGCGGCGGTGGGGGCTGCGTTCACGTGGGTTCTCCTTGCGGGGCTAACGAAGGGGTCGGTACGGCGGCGCGGACGGGGCGCAGCGCGCGGGCGATGCGCAGCAGGGAGTCTGTGCCGCCGAAGCTTCCGGGGCGGGTGACGACAGAGCGGCCGTCGGCGGTGCGGGAGTGCACGGCGCCGTGGTGGATCTGCCCGACGGGCAGCAGCTCACGGATGCCCAGCGCGTCCAGCACGCGGCGTGCGGTCTCCCCTCCCGTCAGGACCAGGTCGCTGTCGTACGCGGCTTCGGCGACCGTGCGGGCGAGGCCGGCCACCAGACCGCGGGCGGAGCCGGGCTCGACGGGGCCGCTGCCGTCGATGCTGACGATGGTGATGCCGTCCGGCGCGGTGGCGAGCGGCTGCGGGTCGCCGTGGTCGGTGAGCAGGCGCGCCGGTACGGGTATGTGGTGCGCGCCGGAGGCCAGCAGTTGCGCGATCTGCGCATCTGCGCTGAGCTCGGCGGTTCCGACCACGACAAGCAGCGGTCTGGGCCGCGTGGTCGCCGGGGTTTCCCTGAGACCGGCCCCGTCCGCTCCCGCCAGCCTCCGGCCGACGGCGGCGGCCAGCCCGCCGGCCCCCAAAAGCCGGATGTCGGGGCCGAGTTGAAGAACCGCCTCGGCTATCGCGTCGAGGTCGGCGTCCGTCTCGGCATCGCACACCGGGTGATGGCCCTTCGCGATGAGGGTGCGCAGCCAGCCCGACAGAACCAGGACGGGCGCGCGCACCACCGACAGCGGCACTACCCGCGTCGGCAGGTCGCCCAGCGCCGCCCGCACCGATTCCGGCGCCGGACCCCGCTCCGCCCGCCAGGCGTCGGTCGCGTGCAGCGCGGTGCCGTGCAGATGGACGACTCCGTCATGCACGGTGCGGCCCGCGACCGGTACGGCGAGGGCGATCACGACACCTGCGGCGCCCTCGGCGTAAGCGGCCGTCTCCGAGGCGAAGTTGCCCCGCAGCAGCGAGTCGGCCTTCTTCAGGACCAGGTCGCCGTCGGCGTACGACATGACGTCCCGTACGGCGCGTGCGGCCTCGTCCGCGGTGAGCTGCCGGGTGTCGAGGTCGAGTACGACCGCCTCGCCTTCCGGCGTCGGTGCGGTGGGCGGGCCCAGCAGGATCCGGCCGGGCAGGCCGAGGGCGGCAGCGGTCTCGGCGGCGCCGGACAGGTCGTCCGCGAGCGCCAGCACGCGGGATGGGCGGCTGGCGGGGGTTGTGCGGGACACGGGTACCTCCTCGGGCCTGTGGGTGATCGGCCTCGCACGCCGATGATGTCACGGCTGCGCGAAGTGCGCGAGACTCCTTGCGCGATTCGCGCAACCGTGCCACCTTTTTCGGCGCGACACTTCTGCGCCGCCCGGTGCCCGGTCGGCGTCAGCGAGAGCCGGTCGCCCCGAAGAACCGAGAAGGTCGACATGACCCCAGCCCCCCATCGTGTCCCCCCGCCCGGTCACCACACCCGCCGCACTGTGCTGCGCTGGAGCGCCCTCGGCGGTGCGGGCGTCGCCCTCGGTCCGCTGTCCGCCTGTGCCGGACCCACGGGCGCGCCCGGCCCCGGCACCCTCACCCTCGGTCTGAACCGCTCCCTGGTGAGCCTCGACAACAAGCTGAACCAGTTCGAGGCGGCAGTGACCGTGCAGCGCGCCGTACGGCAGGCTCTCACCCGTATCGGCCCGGACCTGGAGCCCCAACTCGTCCTGGCCGACCGGTTCGAGAGGACCGAGCCCACCGCGTGGACGGTGCGGCTGCGCGAGGGCGTGTGCTACTCGGACGGCAGCCCGGTCACCGTCGAGGACGTGGCCACGGCATTACGCATGTACGGCAAGGTCCCCGGCTCGTTCCTGCTCGGCCTCTTCCCGGAGCTGCCCACCGTCGAGGCCACCGGTGAGCGGACCTTCCTGCTGCGCACGGAGCGTCCGCTGCCGGTGCTCGACCGGCTCATGGCCAACATCCACATCACCCCGGCCAAGGCCAACCGGCCCGAGGAACTGCGCTCCGGGCTCGGCTCGGGCCCGTACCGCGTCGTCCGCGCGAACAGCGGAGCAGGCGAGTACACCCTCGCCCGCAACAGCAGGTACTGGGGCAGGCAGCCGTCCGTCGAGAAGGTCCAAGTCCGGTTCGTGCCAGAGGAGTCCAGCCGTGTCGTGGCCCTGCGCAGCGGCGAACTCGACGTCGTCGACACGCTGACGCCGGACTCCGCGGACCAGCTCATCGGGCTGCCGGGCGTCACCGTCCAGGAGACCGTCGGCGTCCGCATGTGCCAGCTCTTCTACAACTTCCGCAAGCCCAAAGGGCATCCGCTCGCCGACCCCCGGGTGCGGCAGGCGCTGACGTACGCCATCGACGGCACCGCCCTCGTCGACGATGTCCTGACCGGGACGGCCGAGGAGGCCCGCGGCGTGGTCCCGCTCGCCCTCCAGGGTGCGGTGCCGACAGGAACGTACGCTTTCGATCCGGGGCGGGCCCGGCAGCTGCTGCAGTCGCTCGGCGCCGACGACCTGCGGATCAAAGTCATCTGGGAGTCCGGGGAGTTCGCCGGCGACACCTCGGTCATGGAGGCCGTGCTCGACATGCTCCAGGACGTCGGCGTGCGCGCCTCGCTCCAGCAGTTCCAGCCCGGCGGCGACATCCTCAAGTGGCGCCAGGGACGCGCCGGCGACTGGGACGTCATCGGTAACGGCTACAGCAGCCCCACCGGTCAGGCGCTCACCATGCTGCAGGGGATGTACGGCGGAACGGCCGAGAAGGAACGCACCGGCGACGCGTTCATGGGCTATGTCATCCCCCGGATCGAGCGGCAGCTCTCGGCCACCGCCACCGAGGTCGACGACGCGGAACGGGACCGGCGGCTTGCCACGGTGCAGCGCGCCGTCTGGGAGACCTGGCCCAGCCTGTGGGCCTTCGCCCCCAAGACGCTCCTTGCCCGCCGCGACCGCGTCCAGGGGCTGGCGCTCCAGGCGATCAACTCCTACGACCTGACCGCGATACGCCTGGAGGGCTGAGCCGTGCCGAAGTACCTCGCCCGCCGTATCGGCCAGAGCCTGCTGACCGTCTTCCTCACGCTGACCACCGTCTTCCTGCTGGTGCGCCTCGCGCCCGGCGATCCGGCCTCCGCATACGCGGCCCCCAACGCGACCTCGGCCGAACTCGCCCGCATACGCGAACAGTTCGGGCTCGACGACCCGCTCCTCGTCCAGTACGGACTCTTCCTGCGCGACCTGTTCACGGGGGACCTCGGCACGAGCTACTCCTTCAGCTCCCCCGCCTTCGACGTGGTCCTGGACCGGATGCCGTACACCATCACGCTCGCCGTCTCCGCCCTCGCGGTCACCACCGTGGTGGCCGTGCCGCTGGGCGTGTGGATGGCCCGCCGCGCCGACACCCGCAGGGAGCTGGGCGCCAATGTGCTGACGATCGCCGGGCAGTCGATGCCGGACTTCTGGACCGGTGTGATGCTGCTGACGGTCTTCGCGGTGCTCTTTCCCGTGCTGCCCGCCTCCGGCTTCACGACCTGGAGCGGCCTGATCCTGCCGACCGCGACCGTGGCCGTCCTCCAACTCGCCCTGGTGTCACGGCTGGTACGGCGCGAGATGACCACCGCGCTGGCCTCGTCGTACATCACCGTGGCCCGCTCCCGCGGGGTGTCCGAGTCCGCGCTGACGTGGCGCTACGCGCTCGCGAACTCCGCCGTGCCGCTGGTGACGGCACTCGGTACGCGCTTCGCGGCACTGCTCAACGGTGTCGTCGTGGTGGAGGTCGTCTTCGGCTGGCCGGGGGTCGGCTCGCTGGTCGTACGCGCTCTGGAGACCCGCGACTATCCGCTGATCCAGGCCACCGTCCTGGTCACCGCCACCCTCGCGATCCTCGTCCAACTCCTCATCGACCTGGCCTATCCGCTGCTCGATCCGCGGGTACGCCTCGGGAAGGCGGCCTGAGCCATGACCACAGCCGTCAGCGCCGGCCGGCCCAGCGCCGTCACCGCGCGCGATCTCGCCCGGGCCACCGCGACCCGGCAGCGGCGCGGCGCCCGCCTCAAACTCTGGGCCGGAGCGGTGTGCACCGCCCTCGTCGTGCTGCCCGTGGCACTCGCCGGTGTGCTGCCGCTGGCCGGCGCCAACGCCCAGGACCTCTCCCGGCGCAGGCTGCCGCCGCTGAGCGAGGGGCACCTGTTCGGCACCGACCAGTTGGGGCGCGATCTGCTCTCCCGCGTCCTGCACGGCGGTCAGGTGTCCCTCGCGGTGGGTGTGCTCGCCGTCCTCGTGTCCGGTCTGATCGGTATCGCGGCCGGCGCGGCGGCCGGGTTCTTCGGCGGTTGGGTCGACGCGTTCGTATCCCGGTTCCTGGAGGCCCAACTGGCCCTGCCGCTCCTGATGATGCTGCTCCTCGTGGTCGCCCTGTTCGGCCCGTCCGTCACCGTCATCACCTGCGTGATCGCCCTCGCGCAGTGGCCCGAGGTCGCGCGGCTGACCCGCTCGCTCGTCCTGGTCGAACGCGAGAAGGCGTACGTCGCCGCGGCCCGCGTGCTAGGGCTGCGCTCCTGGTCGGTGCTCGCGCGCCATGTGATCCCCAACGTCGTACGCCCCGCGAGCCTGGTAGTTCTCCTGCTCCTCGCGCAGGCCGTGCTGCTGGAGAGCGCGCTGAGTTTCCTGGGCGCGGGACCTCAGCGGCCGTTCGCGACCTGGGGGCGGATCATCTCCGACGGCCAGGACTACATCACCACCTCCTGGTGGCTGGTCACCCTGCCCGGGCTGGTCATCGCGCTGCTGGTGGTCGGCGTCAACCTGCTCGGGGACGGGCTGCGAGACCGTACCCGGCCACGTTCCGGAAAGGGAGCGTGAGCCATGGCCGAGGAAACCCCGGTCACCGCCGGCCCATCGCTGCTCGACGCGACGGATCTGCAGATCGAACTCATCACCGCGCACGGCGTGGTGCGCGCGGTCGACGGAGTGAACTTCACCGTCCGCCGGGGCGAGACCGTGACCCTGATCGGCGAGTCCGGCTGCGGAAAGTCGACCACGGCGATGGGCGTGCTGCGGCTGCTGCCCGAAGGGCTCGCAGTGATGTCGGGCAGCGTACGCATCGCCGGACGGGACGTCGTCGCCGATCCCGACGCCGCACGCGCGGTACGCGGGCGAACCGTTTCGCTCATCCCGCAGGATCCGATGACGGCCCTCAGCCCGGTGCACACCATCGGCCGCCAGCTGGGCGACGCCCTACGCCTGCGCCACCCGGGCATGACGCGAACAGAAGCCCGTGACAAGGGAGTTGAACTGCTCGCCCAGGTACGCATAACCGAACCTCAGATCCGCTGGAAGGCGTACCCGCACCAGTTCTCCGGCGGCATGCTGCAACGCATCCTCATAGCGACCGCGCTGGCCGCCGAACCGGAACTGCTCGTCGCGGACGAGCCCACCTCAGCCCTGGACGCCACCGTGCAGGCGAGTGTGCTCGACCTGCTGATGGAACTTCAGGAACGCACGGGTATAGGCATGTTGATGATCACCCATGACCTCGGGGTGGCCCGGCTGGTCTCCGACCGCATCCACGTCATGAAGGACGGCCGTTTCGTCGAGTCGGGCTCCGCACAGCAGATCGTCGAGCGGCCGGCCGAACCGTACACCCGTGAACTCCTCGCCACCGTGCCCCGTGTGGGTACGTGGGACGAGGACAGCGACGGCCGCACCGAACCCGTCGCAGAGGAGGCGGCGTCATGACCGAACTCCCCACCGCCACAGGGCCGGTGCTTCTCTCCGTCGAGGACCTCGTCGTCGAATACGCCACGTCACGCGGCCCCTTCCGAGCCGTCGACCACGTCAACTTCCGCATCCCCCGAGGCGGTTCACTGGCGATCGTCGGCGAGTCCGGCTGCGGCAAGTCGACGCTGGCCCGAGCCCTGGTACGGCTGCTCGAGCCGGCAAGCGGCCGCATCATCCTGGACGGAACGAACATCGCCCAGCTTCCCGAACGGCGACTGCGCCCTCTGCGCCGCCGCATACAGATGGTCTTCCAGGACCCGTACGGCTCGCTGGACCCCCATCTCACCGCCCAGCAGATAGTCGCCGAACCGCTGCGCATGCACGGCCTCTCCGACCGAGCCCAACGCGCCAGGCGGGCGGCCGAGTTACTCGACCAGGTAGGCCTGCCGCCCTCGGCCCTGGACCGTCGCCCACCCGAGTTCTCCGGCGGCCAGCGTCAACGCATCGGCATCGCCCGCGCCCTGGCCTCCCGCCCCGACCTACTGGTCTGCGACGAGGCGACGTCCGCCCTGGATGTCTCCGTACAGGCCCAAGTCCTCGACCTGTTACGGGAGTTGCAGAAGGACACCGGCATCGCCTACCTCGTCATCGCGCACCACCTCGGGGTAGTCCGGGAAATCAGCACCGAGCTCGTGGTGATGCGCGCCGGCCGGATCGTCGAGGCCGGCCCGACGGCCACCGTGCTCACCACACCCTCCGACCCCTACACCCGCGCACTGCGCCGCGCCGCACTCGACCCCACCGCGATCCGGGGTGTGAAGCCCCGCCACCTGCTCGCCCTCGCCTCCGCCCCGGAAGGAACCCGCACGTGACCACCGGCATCGACCTGCCGAACATCCCCGTACCACTCTCCCGGCTGGTACTCGGCACCATGACCTTCGGCGACACCGTCGACGCCTCCTCAGCAGCCAACATGCTCGATGCCGCACTCGACGCAGGAATCACCGGCGTAGACACGGCCAACGGCTACGCGGGCGGTGAGAGCGAGCGTATCCTCGCCGCCCTGCTGCCAGGCCGCCGCGACCGCATCGTCCTGGCAACCAAGGCCGGTATCCCACACCCCGACCAGGGCGACAACGCCCCGCTCTCCGCGGCCGGCCTGCGGGCCGCACTCGAGGGCAGTCTCAAGCGCCTGGGCACCGACTCGGTCGACCTCTTCTACCTCCACCAACCGGACCGCGTGACACCACTGGCCGAAACTCTCACCGCCGTCGCCCAGTTCGTAGCCGAGGGAAAGATCCGCGCCCTCGGCGTCTCCAACTACGCAGCCTGGCAGATCTCCCAACTCGTCCGTGCCGCCGACGAGTTGGGAGCCCCACGCCCCGTCCTCGCCCAACAGATGCACAACCTCCTCGCCCGCCGCATAGAGGAGGAGTACGTCGAATACGCCGCAGTAACCGGCCTGCGCACCATGGTCTACAACCCCCTGGGCGGCGGCCTGCTCACCGGCCGCCACCACTTCGAACACCCCCCGGCTTCAGGTCGCTTCGGCGACTCCAAGGTCGCCGAGATGTACCGCCAACGCTATTGGGACGAACGCCTCTTCACCGCAGTGGACCAACTCTCCACCATCGCCGAAGCCGCAGGCATCCCCCTCACCGACCTGGCCCTCCGCTGGCTCCTGGACCGCGACTCGACCGACGCCCTGCTCCTGGGCGGCTCCAGCACCACCCACCTACTGGCCAATATCGCGGCCGCCGACAACGGCCCCCTCCCCACCGACGTCACAGCGGCCTGCGACGAGATCGGCAAGGGCCTGCGAGGCCCAATGCCCGCATACAACCGCTGAAAAGGAACCCAACCGCCGGAGGCGCAATGATCCCCACCACCTTCGCGGCAGCGCTACGCGCACGCGACCCCCTGGTCGGCTACTGGTCCGTCCTGGACTCCCCCGTCTCCACGGAACGAATAGCCCGGCTCGGCTACGACTACGTAGCCCTGGACGCCCAACACGGGCTGCTCGACTACGCAGGAGTACTCGCCTCACTCACCGCCATAGACACCAAGGGCTCAACCGCCGTGGGCCTGGTACGAGTCGAGGCCAACGACCCCATGCCCATCGGCAAGGCCCTGGACGCAGGCGCAGCCGGCGTCATCGTCCCGCTCATAGACACCGCACATGACGCCGCCGCAGCGGTGGCCGCGGTCCGCTACCCCCCACAGGGCAGGCGCTCGTACGGCCCGATGCGCGCAGCCCTGCGCATCGGGCCCGACCCCGCCGACACGCACGAGCAAACCGTGGTGCTGGCAATGATCGAAACCGCCGAGGGCCTCAAGAACGTAGAAGACATCTGCGCCACCGACGGCGTCGACGGCGTCTACATCGGCCCTTCCGACCTGCGCATCGCGCTCGGCGGCGCCAGCTCCACCGACCCAACGGTCGCGGACGAGTTCGAGGCGGCCCTGGTCACCGTGCGCGAGGCGGCAGCCGCCGCCGGTATCGCCGCGGGCATCCACAACGCCGACGGCGCGAGCGCCGCCAAGCGCCTCACCGAAGGCTTCACATACGTCACGGTCGCGAGCGACCTGGTCCACCTGGAGCAGGTCGCATACCGCCACCTCACCGCAGTACGCGCGCCAGGGCAGGTCCGGTGATGCCGGGCCCGGCCGTCGCCGACGGCGTCGTACGCCCGCACCCCACGGAGACGGGCCGCTCCGAGTCGTGGCTGTCCGCCCCGGCCATGCAGAACCATGCCGCCAACCTCACCGTGTTACCCGACGGTGAGCTGGGATGCGTCTGGTTCGGAGGAACGCAGGAGGGTGTCGCGGACATCTCGGTGTGGTTCTCCCGGCTGCCCGCGGGCGGTGACACCTGGTCCCGCCCGGAGCGGCTCTCCCACGACGACACCCGGTCCGAGCAGAACCCGCTGCTGTTCACCGACCCGTCCGGGGACTGGTGGCTGCTGCACACCGCGCAGCGGGCCGGGCGCCAGGACACCGCCGAGGTACGGCTGCGCATCAGCCATGACGAGGGAAAGACGTGGGGTCCCTCCCGCGTGCTCTTCGACGGCGGGATCTTCGTACGCCAGCCGGTGACCATGCTGCCGTCGGGCCGCCGGCTGCTGCCCGTGTTTCGTTGCGTCGCCGCGCCGGGCGAGCGATGGTCGGGCGATCGGGACACCAGCTCGGTGATGGTCAGCGACGACGAGGGGGCGAGCTGGTGCGAGGTTCCTGTGTCGGGTTCGACCGGTCTGGTGCACATGAACGTGCGCCCGCTGCCCGACGGTTCGCTCCTCGCACTGTTCCGCAGCCGCCGCGCCGACGCCGTGTACCGGAGCGTGTCGTACGACGACGGGGAGAGTTGGGCCGAGCCGCGCCCGCTGGACCTGCCGAACAACAACTCCTCGATCCAGTACGCCCCGTTGGCCGACGGACGGCTCGCACTGGTCCACAACCACAGCAGCGCGGCGGACGCCGTCGCCCGCCGCGTCTCGCTGTACGACGAGATCGACGACGACGGGCCGAGCGCGGACGACGGGCCGAGCAGCGACACACCTGCTACCGCCCCGGCGCCCGCCGCCGCCCCCACGACCGGAGCCGCCTTCTGGGGCGCCCCGCGCGCGCCGCTCACCCTCTCCGTTTCCTCGGACGGCGGCCTGACCTGGCCGGTGCGCCGGGACCTGGAGACGGGTGACGGCCACTGCCTGACCAACAACTCCCGCGACGGCCTCAACCGCGAGCTGTCCTACCCGTCCGTCGTCCAGACCCCGGACGGCGCACTGCACATCGCCTTCACCCACCATCGCCGGACGATCAAGTACCTCCGCCTGAGCCCCACTTGGGCGGACCGGGAGATCGCATGACCACGACCCCCATGACCACGACCCTCATCACCACGCCCACCTTCTCCCGCTACTCCGCCGAGCCCTGGCGGATCCTGGAGCGAGCGGGCGCGGGCCCCCTGCGACCGTATGAGGCCGAGGCGCTGCCCCCCGACGAACTCCTCAAGCGGATCCCAGAGACCGACGCCCTGATCGTCGGCATGGACCTGATCACCGCGGACATCATCGACGCGGCGGCCCGCCTCAAGGTCATCGCCAAGCACGGCGTCGGCGTCGACACCATCGACCTCGACGCCGCCCAGGCCCGCGGCATCCCCGTGGTGTGCGCGCCCGGCAGCAACTCCCGGGCGGTCGCCGAGTTCACCTTCGGCCTGATCCTGGACGCCACCCGTCGTATCACCGATGCGAGCGGGCGGTTGGCGGACGGGGAGTGGCCCAAGCTGTTCGGACCCGAACTCGCGGGCAGAACCCTGGCCGTGATCGGCTTCGGGCGGATCGGACAGCTCGTGACCGGGTACGCCCGCGCCTTCGGCATGACGGTGCTCGCGCACGACCCGTACGTCGACCCGCAGGACATGTGCGCCCTCGGCGCCCGCTCGGCCACGCTGGACAACTGCCTGGCCCGAGCCGATGTCGTCAGCCTGCATCTGCCCGCGACCCCCGGCGCGGGCCCGCTACTGGACCACGCCCGGCTCGCCGCTATGAAGCGGGGCGCGCTGCTGGTGAACACCGCCCGCGGCGGTCTCGTCGACGAGACCGCGCTCGCGACGCTCCTCGAGGACGGTCACCTGGGCGGCGCCGCGCTCGACGCGTTCGCACACGAACCGCTCCGCGACAGCCCGCTGCGCAGCGCCCCGAACGTCCTGCTCACCCCGCACATGGCGGCCTGCGGCCAGGACGCCAACCACATGATGGGCGCCATGGTCGCCGAGGACGTCGTGCGCGTCCTCGCGGGCGAGCCCCCGCAGCACCCCGCACCCTGACCCCCCTCCTCTCCCGTCCCCTCCCCTCCTCTCCCTTCCCCGGCACCGCTCCCCCGCCCCCGAGTCCGGCAACGAAGCCGGACGCCCGAAGGATCCGCCATGCCGAAAACCACCACGCCGACGGCACCCGCGGCCCCACCGACCGAACCCGACCCGTACGCCCTTCGCGCGGAGGATGTCCGCGAGGCGCCCGGCACCTTCACCGGGCGGCTGCGCCATCTCGGCCCCGGTTTTGTCCTGTCGGCCGCCGTGGTCGGCTCGGGCGAACTCATCGTGACCACCTCGCTCGGCGCCGAAGCCGGGTTCGTACTGCTGTGGCTGGTCGTCATCAGCACCGCGGTGAAGGTGTGGGTGCAGATGGAGCTGGCCCGCTGGACGATCCTCAACGGCCGTACGGCGCTGGAGGGTTATCGCGATGTCGGCCCCCGCATCGGCCGGCTGGGCTGGATCAACTGGCTCTGGATCGGCATGGACTTCGCCAAGATGTTCCAGCGGGGCGGCATCATCGGCGGTACGGCGGCGGCCTGTTCGGTGATGTGGCCGGTCACCGGGGAGGCACTGAGCTATCGTTCGCTGGCCGTCTGGACGGTCGTCGTCACCGCGCTGGCCATGCTCCTGCTGCGTACGGGCCGGTACAGCGTGGTGGAGCGGGTGTGCTTCGCCTCCGTCGTCGTCTTCACCCTCGCCACCGTGGCGCTGGCGCTCGGCTTGCCGATGACCGAATTCGGTTACGGGGCAGGCGAGTTGGGCGAGGGCTTCAGCTTCCTCATCCCGGCGGGGACGGCCGGGGTGGCGCTGGCCATGTTCGGGATCACCGGTGTCGGCGCCGACGAGATGACGACGTACACCTACTGGTGCATCGAGAAGGGCTACGCCCGCTGGACGGGTCCGGACGACGGGAGCGAGGAGCGGGCGCGGCGGGCCGAGGGGTGGCTGAAGGTGATGCGCATGGACGTCGCCGCCGGCTGGCTGGTCTGCACGCTGTGCACGCTGTCCTTCTACGTGATCGGCGCGGCCGTGCTGCATCCGCAGGGCCTGGTCCCCGAGGGCAACTCGATGATCACCACGCTGTCCCGGATCTACACGGACACGATGGGCCCTTGGGCCGAGTACCTGTTCCTGATCGGCGCGTTCGCCGTCCTGTTCTCGACGCTGGTCGGGTCGACCGCCAGCGTGCCGCGACTGTGGACCAACACACTCGGTCTGCTCGGTGTCATCGACTGGCACGACGTCCGCGTACGGCGGCGCACGATCCAGATCCTGACGTGCTGCCTGCCGCCGGTCTGGGCGTCGTTCTTCCTCTGGGTGCAGTCGCCCGTGCTGATGGTGCAGATCGGCGGCATCGGCGGCGGGGTCTTCCTGCTCGCCGTGGTGATCGCTGTCTGGCGGCTGCGGTCCACCGGCGTCGACAAGCGCTTCCGCGCCAACCCGTGGTTGACGGCGGCGCTCGCCGTCAGCAGCGCGGCGATCGTGTTCCTCGGCGTCTACGGCGTACTGGACGTCTTCGGCATCAGCCTCGCGGGGTCCTGAGTCGGCGGGGTGCCTGCGGGGTACCCGTGAGCTGCGAGACGGTGCCGGCCCGCTGGAGCCGCGGGCCGGGGGAAGGAGCCGGATGTGGCTGAGAAGGACCGGCTGCGGACCTACCGCGGCAAGCGCCACTTCGACCGGACCAAGGAGCCGCAGGGCGCCGAGGAGCGTCGCGGCCGGGACGTGTCCGACGCGTCCTCGGACGAAGGACGGCATTTCGTGGTGCAGATCCATGACGCGAGCACCATGCACTTCGACTTCCGGCTGCAGGTGGACGACGTACTGAAGTCCTGGTCCGTCCCGAAGGGTCCGTCGGCCGACCCGCAGGACAAGCGGCTCGCGATGCCCACGGAGGATCATCCGCTGGAGTACGAGGAGTTCGAGGGTGTGATCGCCGAGGGTGAGTACGGCGGCGGAACGGTCATCGTCTGGGACCGCGGTACGTACCGGCCCATGAGCCATGACCGGCGGGGTCGGTCCGTGCCCTTCGACGAGGCGCTGGAGCGAGGTCATGCCAGGTTCTGGCTCGACGGCTCGAAGCTGCACGGCGGATACGCGCTCACCCGCTTCCGTGGCGGTGAGCGCGAGGCGTGGCTGCTGGTGAAGACGGACGACGAGCGGGCCCGGCCCGGTGACCCCGGTACGCCCGATCCGCGTCGGGCCCGGTCGGTGCGCAGCGGGCGCACCCTGCGGCAGGTCGCCCGGGAGGAGTGAGCGGCGATGACCGACACCACCGACCTCCTGGGCACGCTGTCCCCCGACGAGAGCCGGCGGCTGCGCGCGGCACGCCCCGGCGTGGAACTGGCCGACCGGCCGATGCTCGCCACGCTGAGCGACCGGCGTGACTTCCCCGGCGGGTGGATCTTCGAGCGGAAGCTGGACGGCGTCCGTGTGCTGGCGGTCCGCGAGAGCGGGCGGGTGCTGCTGCTCTCCCGCACGGGCAGGCGGCTCAATGACACGTACCCGGAGATCGTCGCGGCGCTCGAGGAGCAGTCGTGCACGGACTTCACGGTGGACGGCGAGATCGTCGCGTTCGCGCACGGCCGCACCGACTTCGCCCGGCTCCAGCAGCGGATGGGGCTCACCCGGCGGCGGGAGATCGAGGCGAGCGGTGTCGCCGTGACGTACTACCTCTTCGATCTGCTGCGGCTGGACGGCGCCGACACCACACAACTGCCGTTGCGTACCCGCAAGTCGCTGCTGCGCCGCGCCCTGACGTTCCGCAACCCGCTGCGGATGAGCGCGCATCGCAACGCGGGCGGCACCGAGTTGCTGGCCGAGGCCTGCGCCCACGGATGGGAGGGGCTGATCGCGAAACGGGCCGACAGCCGTTACCAGCCGCGCCGTTCGACGGACTGGCTCAAGCTGAAGTGCTCCCAGGGCCAGGAGTTCGTCGTCGCCGGATTCACCGAACCGGCCGGCAGCCGTGTCGGGCTCGGTGCGCTGCTGCTCGGCTACTACGACGGGGACAGGTTGCGGTACGCGGGCAAGGTGGGCACGGGATTCGACCATCGCACCCTGGTCGCCCTCCGCGACCGCCTGGACGAACTCCGCACCTCGGCCTCGCCTTTCGCCGACCGGGTGCGGGAGCCGCGTACCCACTGGGCGAAGCCGGAGCTGGTCGCGCAGATCGAGTTCACCGAATGGACGCGGGACGGCATGCTGCGGCATCCGCGGTTCCTCGGGCTGCGCAACGACAAGACCGCACGTGACGTCGTCCGCGAGCGGCTCACGGCACAACTCCGCTGACAGCTCACTTGATGACAGCTCACTTGATGACGCGGATCGTGGCCAGCTCCGGGTCCGAGGCGTCCGGGAGATTCATGCCTCCCCGCAGGCCCGTTCGCAGGTAGCGCAGGACGGGCTCGGTGAGCCGTTCCCCAGGCAGGACGGCCGGGATGCCGGGCGGGTACGGCGTGATCATTTCCGCCGCGACACGGCCGGCCGCCCGCTCCGGGCGCACGGCTTCCGAAGGGCGGAAGTACGCGTCGCGGGGCCGGCAGGCCTGGTCGAGCCGCATGTCCTCCCCGCTCGGTACGTCGATGTCCGGCATCCCGGCCGCCAGATCGCCGGCATGCTCGGCGAGGTCGCGCAGGGCGCCGATCAGCGGCTGGGTGGTGGCGGCCGAGTCGGCGTGGGTGAGCTGGGCGTTGATGCGCCGGTGGTCCGCGAGGTGTACGTCGATGTGGTGCTCGGTGCGCAGCCAGTCGGCCGCACGGTAGCCGCTCGTACCGAGTCCGCTGACGTCGATGACCATGGGCAGCGGATCGAAGTCCACGGAGAGGCCGGGGCCCACGAGGTCGTCGCGACCGAGGACGTGCAGGCCGGGGATCTCGTCGATGGCACGGCGGACGTCCGCGGCGAGTCGCAGCGCATCGTCCAGGAGGTCCTTGCCGTGAAGGACCATCTGGCGGCGCCAGGCGTCGAGTCCCGCATAGATGAGGACCGACGGGCTGGTGGTGCCGAACAGGTCGGCGCGCGACTGGAGGGTGTTCGTCTCGATCAGGGAGCCCTGAAGGTGGTAGACGGAGCCCTGCTCCAGTCCGCTGCCCATCTTGTGGATGCTCGTCACGCAGACGTCCGCACCGGCGTCCATCGCCCAGGACGGCAGGTCCGGGTGGAAGGGCAGATGAGCGCCCCAGGCCTCGTCGACGATGAGAGGCAGGCCGCGTGCGTGGAAGATGTCTGCGATGTCCTCCAGAGGGGCGCATGCGCCGTACGGGGTGGGGCTGGTGACGAGGGCGCCGCGCGCGTCCGGGTGGCGGCTGAGCACCTCCTCGAAGGCCTCCGGGCCGGGTGCGTGCGCGAAGCGTTGCTTCTCGTCCCATCGGGGATCGACCCAGACCGGTTCGATGCCGGAGAGGATCAGTCCGGAGATCACCGACTTGTGCGCGTCGCGTCCCACGATGAGCTTGTCGCTCGGGCCCGCTAAGGCGAGCATGGCCGCCTTGACGGACAGGGAGCTGCCGCAGGTGGTGAAGTACGTGTGCTCGGCGTGCACCGCGTCCGCCATCAGCCGCTCCGCGCGCAGCAGCACATCACCTCTCGTACGCCGGTCGTCGAGGCCCCCGGACGCCAAGAGGTCGGTGTGGTAGACGGCGTCACCGAGGATCGCCCGGGCCTGAGGGTCGGCGCCTCGTGCCTGCTTGTGGCCGGGCGGGGTGAAGGCGAGTTCGCCGCGTTCGTGATGACGCCGCAGGGCCTCGAGTACGGGGGCTTGCGTGTGGTCCACGGTGGCCGGCCTCCCTTCGGCAGTGACTGCGGGTGTGGGAGCGCACCAGTCAGTCGGAGCCGTCCACCTCGGTGGCTTCGCGGTTCGCTCGGGTGCTCGGCGTGATGGGGTCACCGGGCCCGCGGTCCCGTCCCTCGGTGGTGTCCGTGTCGTCCTCGTGCCCCTGCTCCTTGACTTCCTCCAGGACCTCTTCGGTCGCGGTGCGGGGCTCCTTCTCGCGCCCGGCCGGGCGCCGCGTGATCTTGCGCATACGCGGCGGGTACCCGGTACGCCGCTGGGCAGTCCGGTGGAGAACCGTCGCGCAAAAACGCCTCCGGCGACCGCACGGGCGAGCCCGATACGGCCGCCGGATTTCATCGCACCGGCAAGCCGGGCCTACCGGCCGGTCCTCTTCGCGCGGTCGGCGGCCTTCTGGGCGGCTTCCTGCGTCTGGCCCGACATCTGTTCGGCCCGGCCCTCGACCTCCTGGGTCCTGTCGCCCGTGGCCTTGCCGGCGGCCTCCTTCATCTTGCCCTTCATCTGCTTGGCCTTGCCCTTTGCCTTAGCCATGGTGATCCGTCCTTTGTGGGGAGTTGGACTGGCGTATCCACCCTGCGCCCCGGCCTTCACCTTCGCAATTCGTGACTCTCTCGACACAGTGAGTGAGCAAATGCGTATCGCCGCCGCCCGCGCTGGCACACGGCCCGGCAAGTGGCGACGATGGAGTAACACGTCAGCGCTCCGACCCCGGAGGGGACGATGACCTCACACACCCGTTCGGGAGCTGTCGAGCCGGCCGGTGGCCCACAGGAGGCGACCGTGCCTGACGAAACGGCCCGGATCGTCGCGTTGCAGGAAGAGGTCGGCCAGCTGAAGGAAGCCGTGACCTCGCATGCGGTCGTGGACCAGGCGATCGGCATGATGGTCGCGCTGGGGCGGGTGACACCCGAGCAGGGCTGGGCCGTTCTTCGGGAAGTTTCCCAGCACACGAACATCAAACTGCGGAATGTGGCGGAGCTGATCATCATCTGGGGACAGAAAGGCGATCTCCCGCCCGATATTCGAGCCACGCTGGAAGACACGCTCGATCGTTACGGGCCGACACAGATTCCGGGCGGACCACCACTTGGGGAATCGCTGTAATCGCCTTCGCTCATCACCTCCGACAATGGCCCCGCCGGGCCCGTCGGGTATTCTTCGACATTCCCCAACAGGTACCCCAACAGGGCAGAGCCACCGTTTTGTTCGGACGGATCCGAAGCGTTTCGGATCCGTCCACGTGGTTAGTTCGGACAGCGGCGGCTCTCTGGCAAACCGCTCCCGGGAGGGTTCGGCAGTGAGCTCGCCGCTCGGTCGCCCGGCCCGGGAACCACCGGCGCCGGGCGACCGGGTTTGTCCGCTGCGGGACACCGGCCGCGGACACGACCGCGGGCCGGACATCCGCCGGCCCTGTCGGCCATCAGGAGGCCTTCTCGGAAAGGGCCTTCTCCCTCAGTTCGGCGCAGCAGGCGCTGAGCAGCCGGGACACGTGCATCTGCGAGATGCCGAGCTGGTTCGCGATGCGGCTTTGGGTCATACCTCCGAAGAAGCGCAGGTAGAGGATGGTGCGTTCGCGTTCGGGGAGTTCCTGCAGACAGGGCTTCACGGCCTCGCGGTCGACGACCAGATCGAACCCGGAGTCGGGCTCTCCGAGGACGTCTCCCAGAGCGTAGCCGTCGTCGCTGCCCGGCAGTTCGGCGTCCAGCGAGAGGGCGGTGAAGCTGTCGAGAGCTTCGAGACCGATTCGTACGTCGTCCTCGCTCATCCGCGCGTACTCGGCGATCTCGGCGACGGTGGGCTGACGGCCGGACGACGTCTGCGAGAGGTCCTTCGCGGCCGTACGGACCCGGTTGCGCAGGTCCTGGACCCGGCGCGGCACGTGCAGGACCCACATGTGGTCCCGGAAATGGCGCTTGATCTCGCCGGTGATCGTCGGGATCGCGTAACTCTCGAAGGCGCAGCCACGGTCCGGGTCGTAACGGGCGACCGCCTTGACGAGGCCGAGTGCCGCGACCTGACAAAGGTCCTCGACCGACTCACCGCGCCCCCGGTACTGGGCGGCAATGCGGTCGGCCATGGGCAGCCAGGCTCGGACGATCTCGTCACGCAGGGCGCCACGCTCGGGCCCCTCGGGCAGAGCGGCAAGCTTTTCGAAGGCCGCGGCCGTGTCGGGGGCGTCATCGTGCGGGTGTTGCTTCGATCTGACGGTGACTCGCATGGTGCGTCGCATCTCCCTCAGAAGGTGCCGAGACAGTCACCATGGGAGAAGGCGCACACGAACCGCTCGGAACACACCCGCGATCTGGCGGACCAGCTCCCACGGACGTGCCTCCTGTCCGAAGCACTATCACACTCTTTGCCCCATATTCACTTACCCAAACGCAGACATTTAGCCCGATGGCCAGAACTCGGCCGATCCGGCGGCAGGGAATGGTGTGACGTCGAGCGATCGACCGGTTCCGAAACGTGACGAGCCCGGCGAAGTACCCGGAATTCGCGGCCCGGGAAATGCAGAACCGGGGGCCGCAGGCCCCCGTTTCGGTCGCCAGTGCCGGGTACTCGCGGGAGATGGACATCGTCACGACACGACTGGCTGTCGGCTCCGCGGTGATGGGCGGAGTGGTGCCGTTCCTGGTGGGGCTCGTGATCGTCGGCGCCCTGATCTGGGCCGTCTGGCGTGGTCGCCGGATCCGCGCCCGCGAGCCCGCACCGCCGCGCCCCGAGGACCAGCCCAGGCCGCCCGACTCCGGCCCTGTGCACGAGGTGCGCGAGCGGCGCGAGCCCGCCGAGGTGCCGCGCGGCCGTCACCGGACCACCCCGCATCGGCTGCGGGGACACGGCAACCTCCGTACCCGCCGCGCCGCGGACCAGGAGGCGCCGAAGTGGGACGAGAACTCCAGCGGAGGCTTCGGCAGCGGCGGCCCCGGCCGGACCTGATCCCTCGACGCACGGGCGCGCCGCCTGCCAGGAAGGAACGGGAAGGAACACGCACATGAGTCACACCGACCGCGACACCCTGCCCCTGCCCGACTACGACCACCTGCCGCTGGGCGGTGTGCGGACCCGCATAAGGGCACTGTCCACAGACCAGGTCGAGCAGATACTGGCGTACGAGCGCGCACACGCCGACCGTACGCCGGTGGTGGAGGTGATCAAGGCTCGGCTGGCCGAGCTCGCCTCCGGGGCGGAACCCACGGGTGGTGACCCCACGGCCGTACGCCCCGAGCAGTCCCCGCGGCGCGCGGGCCGGACGGTGTCGCCCGCCACCGCCGCGGAGGCGACCCACCCGCCGCCCCACGGGACTCCGGACCAGCGCGGCAGGCCGAAGGGCAACCAGACCTGAGTCGCGGCTTCAGCCCCGAGCCTCGGGTCGGACCTCCGGGCTGAGGCCGCACAGCGTGGGTGCTCTTCTCGCGCTGGCTTCAGCGGCGGTCGTCGTGGTGCTGTCCGGCCTATGGTGGCATTGGCTGTATCCGGCCATTCCGACGGTCCTCGGGCTCGTGGTGCTGCACGAGAAGGTCAGCCGCAGGCAGCTGGTCGGCCTGGTGAGCGCGGGCACCGCGATCGTCCTGCTGACCTTGGAACTGACAGGACCCAGCCCGGTACCGTACAGACATTCGAATACGGGCGTAACCTGGACCCATGTCCACCCACCTCCAGGGCTCGCTCTTCGACCAGACCGACGACATCCACCTCGGCCCCCTGGACGGGCTGCGCAGGACCCGGCTTGGCGACGGTGCCTGGATCGATCTGTTGCCGGGCTGGCTGAGCGGCGCCGACGCGCTGTTCGCGCAGCTCGCCGCCGAGGTGCCCTGGCGGGCCGAGAGGCGGCAGATGTACGAGCACACGGTGGATGTCCCGCGCCTGCTCGCCTCCTA
The DNA here is from genome assembly GCF_042870755.1 of Streptomyces sp. NPDC006365. Taxonomy (NCBI): domain Bacteria; kingdom Bacillati; phylum Actinomycetota; class Actinomycetes; order Kitasatosporales; family Streptomycetaceae; genus Streptomyces; species Streptomyces sp. NPDC006365. The sequence continues at coordinate 1,081,251 of NZ_JBIAHS010000001.1, read as the reverse complement.
CGGCGCCGGCGACGTACTGCCGCACCCCGTCCTGGACCAAGCGCGGGACGCCCTTTCCTCGTACTACGCCGAGGAGTTGGGAGAGCCCTTCACCACCGCCGGGCTCTGCTACTACCGGGACGGCAGGGACAGCGTGGCTTGGCACGGGGACCGGACGGGCCGCGGCGCGCGCGAGGACACGATGGTCGCCATCCTCTCCGTGGGCGCGCCGCGCGATCTGCTCCTGCGGCCCCGGCGCGGCGGCAGCACCGTACGCCGCCCGCTGGGCCACGGGGATCTGATCGTGATGGGCGGCTCCTGCCAGCGCACCTGGGAGCACGCGATCCCCAAGACAACGCGGGCGGCCGGGCCCCGGATCAGCATCCAGTTCCGGCCGCACGGCGTGCACTGACCGGGCCCTCAGGTCGGGCCCTCAGGTTCGGGCCCTCAGGTTCGGGGCCTCAGCGGAGGTCGCTCTCCTTGAGGTAGTCCCCGCCGATGAGCACCCTCTTGTAATTCTCCTTGTCGATGCTCACGGGTTCCAGCAGGTAGGCGGGCACGACCTTCTCGCCGTTGTCGTAGGTGCTCTTGTCGTTGATCGCCGGACGCTTGCCGTGGACTACCGCGTTGACCATGTACGAGGTGATGAGCGCGAGTTCACGGGTGTCCTTGTAGACGGTCTGCGTCTGCTCACCGGCGATGATCGACTTCACCGAGGGAATCTCGGCGTCCTGTCCCGTGATGATGGGCAGGCGTCTGTCTCCATCGCCGTAGCCGTGTGACTTCAGGGCTTTGATGATTCCGATGGACATGCCGTCGTACGGGGAGAGGACCGCGTCGACGCGCTCGTTCGCGTAGTGGGAGTCGAGCAGTTCGTTCATGCGCTTCTCGGCCCTGACGCCGTCCCAGCGCAGGGTCGTGACATCGTCCATCTTCGTCTGCCCGGATTTCACGACGAGTTCGCCGCTGTCGATGTAGGGCTTCAGAACCTTCATCGCGCCGTTGAAGAAGAAGCCGGTGTTGTTGTCGTCGGCCGAGCCGGCGAACAGCTCGATGTTGAACGGGCCCTTGGCGCTGCCGTTGACCAGCCCCAGCTGCTCGATGAGGAAGTCGCCCTGGAGCTCGCCGACCTGCTCGTTGTCGAAGGTGGCGTAGTAGTCGACGTCGGAGCTGCCCAGGATCAGGCGGTCGTACGAGATCACGGGAATCTTCGCGGACTTCGCCTTGCGCAGCACATCCGTGAGCGAGCGTCCGTCGACCGCCGCGATGACCAGGGCGTCCACACCGTCGTCGATCATGGTCTGCACCTGCTCGACCTGGGCATTCGGGTCGTTCTCGGCGTACTTCAGCGTGGCGCCGTAGCCGAAGCCCTTCACCTGGTCGACCATGCTCTGGCCGTCGCTGATCCACCGCGGAGAATCCGTGGTGGGCATCGCTATGCCGACGGTTTCGTCTCCTGAACTGCCCACGTCGCCACTCTCACCGCAGGCGGCGAGGGACAGGGACAGGGCTGCGGACAGGGCCGCGGCTACGGTGATGCGGACGCGCATGGTCATCTTCCTCGTAAAGTGACAAGTCACCGCACCGGACAGGTTCGTACGGTACGTCCGGTGGGTGCACCAGGTGAACCGGCACCCGGGAGCGGGGAGCTCTCGGGGTCGGCTGGACTCACCGGGTCCCGGTGAGGCGGTACGACAGCAGACCGTTCGGTATGTGTCTCGGAGCGGCTTTCCGTTGAACCCGCACACGAGCAGGCCGGGGGTGACCGGCCCCCACGCGCACGGACTCGAACGTGGGGTTCCGGGAGCGTATACCGCCGGAGACGCTCTGTGGTCGACTTTCGTCACTTTCGTTGCGGCAGCGCACGACCAGTGACCAAGCATGCAACAGAACGCGTCGCACTCCGAACGCGAACCGGCCTACAACTGGCGTACCTGCGCGTTCAGTTGAGCAACAAAGTGATCGGCGAGCGCACGGACCTGTGACAACAGTCCGTCCCAGGACTCTTTCTCGTCCCCGAGATAGATCGACCGCGCACGGGCCAGTACGGACCGGTGTCGGTCAGACAGGCGGTCGAGGGCCCGGTCAGCCGCCGCATCCTTGGACGTGATCGTCCCGGTCTCCAGCGTCGTCCAGATACGGCGAGTGTCAACAGGACGTTACGGGTGTCCGACTCCAGCTCGGCGAGCAACTCCGGCACACCTGCGACGATCGCCCGCCGCAGGTCTGACGTCCGCCGTAGGTGATCTGCCAGGGGTGGGTGTGCGTGTCCCACAGCCCCGGGACGACGCTGTGGTCCGAGGCGTCGATGTGCCTGAGCGCGCCGCGCCGGCGGTGCGGTTCGACGGCGGCGACGCGTCCGCGGCGTACCACGATGTCGACGTCGTCCCGTACGGATTCGCCTGCGCCGTCCCACAGTTGACCCGCGTGCACCACCGTGTCGGCGGGTGCCGGCCTGCGCTGATCGAGCGGTGCGCGGACCGTCCGCGCCGGGCCGCCGTCGATGTCGATCAGCCGCAGCCGGGCACCCGACAGGTACAGCAGCGTCTTGGAGTCACCGGACCAGGACGGGTGATCGGCCGGTTCGGTGGTGAGGGTGCGCAGGGTGCCGCGCGGAGTGCCGTCGGGCGCGACGGGCAGCAGACAGAGCGCGGATTCGACGATCACCGCCATCCAGCGCCCGTCGGGCGACCAGACGGGCCCGGAGTCGTACCGGTCGGCGAGGGAGACATGGGGGGCGACGGAGCGCAGGCGGTCGGTGCCGGCGGTGGTGTCGACGACCCGGATGAGGTTGCAGCCCTCGCGGAAGCGGAGGCTGAGGCGGTGCGGTCGCAGAGCGCGACGTATCGCCCGTCGGGCGACCAACTGGGCCGGCCGGGCAGCCCGCCCGCGCCCAGCGGGGTCACGAGCACGTGTTCCGTGCCGGACTCCAGGTCACGGACGACGAGCTGCCCGGTCATGTCGAGGCAGGCGAGCCGCGTGCCGTCGGGCGACAGCGCCGGGTGGACCCGGCCACCGGTCGCGAGCGCGGTCTCCTGTCCGGTGGCCAGATCGCGCCGGTACAACCCGAGCAGTCCGTCGCGGTCGTCGGCGTACAGCAGGGAGCGCCCGTCGCGCGCCCACACGGGTCCGAGGAGATAGCGGGTGGCTTCCGACCGGCGCAGCCGCTCCGGCGCCCGGCCCCCCCCCGAACTGTCGGCAAGCCACAGGGAATTGAGGGCGGCGATGCAGTCGGTGGCGGCCGATGCCGTAGCCTTCGTCGCACCCCAAGTGTTCGCTGGTTCTCTCCAGGTGATCAATCGACAGCACAGGGTAGGAACGAGGCGGGCGGCGCTCCGGGCTCACCACGCCGCGTGGCGAGCCACCGAACCGGGAAAGGTGAACGGGGAGAGGTGCACTCCGGGACGAGCCGAGGCAGGACAGATGGACACCAGTACGTGGGTTGTGGTCCTCCTGGTCGCCGCCCTGCTGGCCGCGGTCCTCGCGGTGGCGGTCGCGTTCCTCGTACGGCTGGTCCGGACCCGGCGCGCGCTCCGTCGCGCGGGGCTCCCGACGGGCTCGCCCTGGGTCTTCTGGGGCGCCGTCGCCTACGTCGTCCTGCCCACCGACCTCCTGCCCGACCCGGTGTACCTCGACGACATCGGCGTACTGCTCCTGGCCCTGAGGTCACTGCGCGCTTCCACCGAACCGCAGCGCTGACGCCGCCGCCCATCTGCTTGGCTGGGTCCGGCGGTCAGGGACCTCGAGGTCGGGATGATGATGCAGGCACGCATGAGCCAAGTCGCCGAAGGTGTCCATCTGGTGCACGGCAGCAACACCAACTGGGTGATCCTCACCGAGGGCGACGCCGTCACCCTGGTCGACACCGGCTATCGCGGAGACCGCGAGAAAGTCCTCGAATCGCTGTCGGCCGTGGGCTCTTCACCCCGGGCGGTCGCGGCCGTGCTCATCACGCACGCACACAACGACCATCTCGGCTCGGCCGAATATCTCAGCCGTACGTACGGCACGCCGGTCTACGCCCACGAGGCCGAAGTCCCGCACGCGCGCCGGGACTTCCTCCACCAGGTGACCATCGGCGAGATCCTCGAGAACGGCTGGCGCCCGGGCGTCCTGCCCTGGGCAGTGCACGCGTTGCGCTCCGGCGGCACGACGCCCGTGCCGGTGACGAGCCCTCAGCCGTTTCCTGCCACCGCCCGCCCTCTGGACCTGCCCGGCCGCCCCGTCCCTGTCCACACCCCCGGACACACGGAGGGCCACAGCGCCTTTCACCTGCCGGAAGCGGGGATCGTGATCTCCGGCGACGCCCTGGTCAGCGCCCATCCCACCTCGCGCGTCAACGGCCCGCAGTTGCTGCCCGTCATGTTCGACCATGACCGGCGCGGGGCGCTCGCCTCGCTGGACACGTTCGAGGCGCTGTCCGGTGACGTACTGCTGCCCGGGCACGGGCCGGTTCACCGGGGTTCTGTGCGCGAGGCGGCGCAGTGCGCCCGGGAGCTGGCGTCCTGACGTCACAGGCCGGGGAACCCCCGTTCACCGGTGAGACGTTGTCCGGGCAACGCCCCTCGGGGCGCGTAGAGCGGATTCAGCACCTCGACAGGCGGCGGCACGATGAGCGAGTTGGTTCCTGGAGGCAATCTGGCCCTGCCGGGTGGCGCCCTGACGCTGCAGGTGCCGGGGCCGTTCGACGTGTCCGCGTTGATCACCGATGACAGCGGCAAGGTGCGCGGAGATGGCGACTTCGTGTTCTACAACCAGCCGATCGCGCCCGGTGCGCGCCTCACCGGCGAGACGCTCAGCGTCGACCCGCCCGCGCTGCGGCCGGGGGCGAGCCGTGTCACCGTGGTCGTCTCTCCCGCCGATCCTGGCACTCCGCTGGGCCGGCTGCCCGCGCCGAGCCTGCGCGTGACCGGGCCGGGCGGCCGTGTTCTCGCCCGGTTCACCCCGCCGCGGCCCCAGCACGAGACCGTGCTGCTGCTCGCTGAGATCTACCGCCGGGGCACGGCGTGGAAGATCCGTGCACTGGGGCAGGGGTACGCCGACGGACTGGCAGGCATCGCACGGGACTTCGGCGTGGAGGTCAGCGAGGGTGCCGACGCCCACGCCGTCGGAGGCGCGGTTCCGGGCGGCTCTGAGGTTCCGGGTGGCTCCCCTGCCTCGGGCTCCAGGGGCGCGGGTATGGCGACGGCCTTGAGCGTCGCACGTGCCGGGCTCGACCGGCTGCGCGACGCCGGGCGCACAGCAACCGGACGCCCGGGCCCTGCCCCGGTACCGGCACCGGCACCGGCACCGAGCGCTGGTATCGCACCTCCCGCCCCGGCCGGAGTCCCCCGTGCCGCAGACCCCGACGGCCTTCTCGGCCTGGTCAACTCCGCGCGCGCCGCCGCCGGTTCACCATCCGTCTCCCGCGACGCCCGGCTCGAAGCCGCGGCCCGGGCCCACGCCGCCGGCATGGCCGCGCAGGGGCGTCTCGGCTCCGAGGGCGCGGACGGGCTCTCCGTGTACCAGCGCGTCACCGCGGGCGGATACGCGTATCTCACGGTCGGCGAACACCTGGTCTCCGGCCCGCGCACCCCGGCCGAGTTCGTGGACTACTGCCTGTCGGGCGAGCAGTCCCGCGGCACGCTCCACGACCCGGCGTTCACCGAGACCGGCGTGGCGTACGTCCCGGACAGCCGCTCCGGCACGCTCTACTGGACGGCGCTGTGGGCCCGGCCCCTCACCCCCGGCGGGCTTGCGCGGACGGCCGCCGACGTCATCGCGCTCACCAACGCCGAGCGTGCCTCGGCCGGACTGCCGCCCCTCGCCCCCGACCCTCTGCTCACCGCGGCGGCGCAGGCGCACAGCGCGGACATGGTGGCCCGCGCCTTCTACTCCCACACCTCTCCCGACGGGAGCGAACCCTGGCACCGGGCCGCCGCCGCGGGCAGCACCCGTCGCACCATCGGCGAGAACATCGCCTGCGGCCAGCGCTCCCCCGCCGAGGTCGTACGAGGCTGGATGAACAGCCCCGGCCACCGCGCCAACATCCTCAAGCCGGCCTTCACCCACATGGGCGTCGGCTTCGCGGGCGGCGGCGCGGCGGGCACGTACTGGACGCAGCTCTTCGGCGCCTGACCGCGGGCCCCCCGGCGGCCTTCGCAGGACCCGGGCAGCCTCTCGGCGCCGGAAGCATCGACACTGGTCAGAGGCCTGTTAACGATGATGACAACGGTCACCGATGCAGCCTTTGCCGATCTCCGCAAGGTGCGCTTCACTGCGTGAGTCAGCCATTGAATCGAGGGGGCAGCACATGACCAGCGCGCACCACGCACACGAGCCGGGCGGGCACGCCGGGCACGCGTACGGTGTGGCCGCGCACGCGGACCGCCGCTGGCTCGCGATCGCGCTGACACTGATCGCCTCGTTCATGGCCATCGAGGTCGTCATCGGCATCATCGCCCAGTCCCTCGCCCTGATCTCGGACGCGGCGCACATGCTCACGGACGCCGTGTCCATCGTGCTGGCGCTGATCGCGATGCGGCTGGCCGCGCGCCCGGCCCGCGGCGGTTTCACCTACGGCCTCAAGCGGGCCGAGATCCTCTCCGCGCAGGCCAACGGGCTCACGCTGCTGCTGCTCGGCGCCTGGCTGGCGTACGAGGCTGTGCTGCGGCTGATCGATCCGCCCGAGGTGGAGGGCGGGCTGGTGCTCGGCACGGCGCTCGCCGGGATCGCGGTGAACATCGCGGCGGCCTGGTGCATCTCGAAAGCCAACCGCACCTCGCTCAATGTCGAGGGCGCCTACCAGCACATCCTCAACGACCTGTTCGCCTTCATCGGCACCGCGGTCGCCGGTCTGATCGTGCTGCTCACCGGGTTCGCACGGGCCGACGCCATCGCGACCCTGGTCGTGGTGGCCCTCATGGTCAGGGCGGGCTACGGACTGGTCCGCGAGTCCGGGCGGATCTTCCTGGAAGCGGCTCCCGCGCACCTCGATCCGGACACCATCGGGGACCGGCTCGTCGCGCACAGCACGGTGACCGAGGTGCACGACCTGCATGTGTGGACCATCACCTCGGGGCAGCCCGCCCTGTCCGCGCACGTCCTGGTCGACCCCGGCGCGGACTGTCACACGGTACGCCGGGACCTCGAGAGGACGCTCCACACCGACTACGGGATCAGCCACACCACGCTGCAAGTCGACCACGCGCCCGCGGACCTCCTCGAAGTCCGCGCCGACGCCTTCGACGACGCCCACTGCGAGACACCGCACGGCCCGGTCCACCGCGACGAGCCGCACCCCCACTGACCGGGCCCACCGACCGGGCTACGGCGCGGCCGATTACCCGCTGGTACCCCTCAACTTCCGCAGTTCCCCGCCGACATCGGCGCGCAGCTTCTTCAGGAGTGCGGGCTGCGCGCCGATCGCCCATCTCGGGCCCACGAGGTACGTACCGCCGTACACGGCGGCGGCATCCAGCCAGGTCTCCTTGAACTTCTCCTGCGGGAACGTGGTGACCGTCCAGTCGCCGCGCGCGGTCCGGCACACTCCTTCGCGCAGTTGATCCGCCTCGATGCGGATCTCCGGCTTGCAGTCGGTCAGCGACGCGATCACCTCGACCTTCGCCGGCGCCGGCGGCCGGGAGACCGTACTCGGGCTCGCCTTGCTCGCCGGTTCCGCCGACTCGGCCGAACACCCCACCAACAAGGTGCTCAACAAGGCCGCCGCGACGGTGCACAGGGGGCGGAGGCGGGATCTCGTCACGGTGGTTTCCTTCCTGGACATGGGTGTGGACATGGACCGTTGTGCCAGGAGGTACGAGCAGTGGTGACGGGACGTTCAACTCGGGCTGATCTTGCCGGGAGTTGACTTGTCCTGCCGGGATCCCGTGATTCGCCGAGGGCAGAACGCGATCCCCTTCCCGCCACGCGTCACGCTTCTAGGCTGGAGCGGTGAGCAGCCACGCGCCCGAAGAAGCCCGCGTCATTCCCCTGCGACCGCGACCGGTACCGGCGGAGCCGACGGATCCTGCTGTACCCGCCGAACCGGTGCCCAAGGAGCCGCTGTGGCGGGACGTCGTGGGTGACGTCCTGCGACGCGAACGGCTCGCTCAGGAACGTACGCTCAAGGACGTCGCCGACGCGGCCCGGATCTCGATGCCGTATCTCTCCGAGCTGGAGCGGGGCCGCAAGGAGGCCTCGTCCGAGGTCCTCGCGGCCGCCGCCCACGCGCTCGGACTCGGCCTCGCCGACCTGCTGGCCCTCGCCCACAGCCGACTCGTCCGCCCCGCCCGGCCACTCAGGTCCCGCACCGCGCCCCGCTCCACCGAGGTGCAGTCGCGGTTCGGCGGTGTACGTCTCGCCGCTTGAGCCCGAGCGGACCGGCCCCGTTACGCCTCTGCCGGCACCCGTCGGCTGAGTACCTGGTCGGCGAGGCCGTACGCCACTGCCTCCTGCGCGGTGAACACCTTGTCGCGGTCCATGTCGGCGCGCAGGCTCTCCACGGAGTGATGGGTGTGCAGGGACAGCACCTCCTCGACCTGGGATCGGATGCGCATCATCTCCTTGGCCTGAATGCTGAGGTCGGCGGCCGTTCCCCGGGCGCCTCCGCTCGCGGGCTGGCCGAGCAGCACCCGGGCGTGCTCCAGCACGAACCGCCGTCCGGCGTCTCCACCGGCCAGGAGCACCGCCGCTGTCGAGGCGGCCTGGCCGACGCAGCACGTCGAGATGGGCGCGTTGACGTAGCGCATCGTGTCGTAGATCGCCATCAGCGAAGTGGATGAGCCGCCGGGCGAGTTGATGTAGACGGAGATCTCCTGCTCGGGAGCCGACGACTCCAGGTGGAGCAGCTGGGCGATGACGACGTTGGCTACGCCGTCATCGATCTCGGTGCCGAGGAAGATGATCCGCTCGGCCAGCAGCCGGCTGTAGATGTCGTACGCGCGCTCCCCCTGCGGGGTGCGTTCGACGACGTTGGGGATCGTGTACTGGCTCATGTCAGAGTCCCATCCGTCGCTTCGAGGTGGCCGGGCGGACGTCGTCCAGGGACTCGACGACGCGGTCGACCATTCCGTACGCCTGTGCCTGCTCGGCCGTGAACCAGCGGTCCCGGTCGCCGTCGCGGGCGATCGTCTCCTCACTCTGGCCGGTGTGCTCGGCGGTGATCCGCTCGACGGTCTTCTTGGTGAACTCGAGGTTCTCCGCCTGGATCTGGATGTCGGCGGTGCTGCCGCCGATGCCGCCCGAGGGCTGGTGCATCATGATCCGCGCGTTCGGCAGCGCGTAGCGCTTGCCGGGCGTCCCAACGGTGAGCAGGAACTGGCCCATGCTCGCGGCGAAGCCCATGGCGAGGGTGGCGACGTCATTCGGGATCAGCCGCATCGTGTCGTAGATCGCCAGACCCGCGCTCACGGAGCCGCCCGGGCTGTTGATGTACAGGCTGATGTCGGTTCGCGGGTCCTCGGCGGACAGCACGAGCAGTTGGGCGCAGACCCGGTTCGCGGAGACCTCGTCGACCTGCGTGCCGAGGAACACGATGCGCTGGCCCAGGAGTTGGGCGGCCAGGTGGTCGTCGAACCGTGACGGAGGTGTGTCGCCCTCCTCGGCTCGGGGTGTCAGGGCCGGGGCCCAGCCGGTCGCCGGGGACCGGCCGCTGCTGAGTGGTGCCATCGCTCCTCCTTGTGGTGGCTGGTGGTGGCGCGGCCCGATCGCCGCGGTGTTTCCACCCTCGGCCCGGCGGAGGCCTGGTGTAAGGGATCTCGGCCCGCAGCAGATTCGCCGACAGCAGAGCGTGCGGTGCCGGTCAACTGCCGGACGGTTCCTGCTATTTGGCGACCACGAGCGAGAACTCGTACAGATCACCGCGGCACAGCGACTCGCCGTACTCCACGACATGACCCATGTCGTCGAACGCCGTGCGCCGTACGAGGAGGGCGGCGGAGCCCTCCTTGACGCCGAGCAGCCCGGCTTGACGGCCCGTCACGTTCACCGCACGGATCTGCTGGGTCGCCCGCACCACTCGTACACCATGGGTGATCTGCAGGGCTTCCGACAGCGAGCCCGTGAGCAGTGACTCGTCCAGGTCCGGGAAACGCTCGGCGGAGAGGTAGACCGTCTCCAGGCAGATGGGGAAGTCGTCGCCGAGGCGCAGCCGTTCGATGCGGTGGAGGGTCGTGCCGGGGTCGACGCCCAGGGCGGTGGCGTGGTGCAGGTCGGCCTCCAGTCGCTGAGCGGCGAGCAGTTCGGCGCTGGGCCGGTAGCCGCGTGAGCGGAGGTCCTCCGAGAACGAGGTGAGCGTCGAGGTCTTGGTGATCCTGGGGTGGGCGACGAAGGTCCCCACGCCCCGCACGCTGCGGATGAGGCCGTCTTCGCGCAGCGCCTGGAGCGCACGCCGGGCGGTCGCTCTGCTGATGTTGTACCTCTGGGCGAGCTGCCGTTCGGTGGGCAGCGCCTCGTCGGGCCGCATCTTGGAGATGTCGGCCTCAAGCCGCTGTCGCAGCGCCTCGTGCTTGTAGGAGTCCATCTCCACGTCCAGGGTGCTGGGCTGCCTGGTACTCCGGCGCCAGTGGTGCGTACGTACCGCCAGTGGTACGTACCACAGGGGCCCCCAGGCTAAGTCGGTCGTTCCAGGCGGTCAACGAACTGACATGTTCTGACGGCGATCCCGGCGGCAATCCCATCGGGGGGTCTGGGCAGCCGCATGCCCCTTTGGTACGGTCCACAGCCACGTCAGCGACTCCCCAGCCAGCGCCTCCGAAGGGGGCTGACGCACCGGTCCGCCCCGACGAGACCACGCAAGGAGGCCGATGATGAAGAACAGGCGGCGCTTACGTCGCCGTATCGCCCGGGCGGCCTGCGCCCTCGCCCTCGTGCTGCCGCTCGCCGCCTGCGACGCCCTGACACCCGGGAGCACGTCCGCGGTTACGGGGCCCCGCAGCGTCCCGTCCTCAACCGCCGTGCCGGAGGGGGACGTCACCCTGCGCGTCCAGTTCGCCGATGCCCCGCTGATGGTGGATGCGCTGATCGCCGCGTTCGAGAAGGGCCACCCCGGGATCAGCGTGGAGCCGCAGTACAAGACGTTCTCCGACTACGTGCAGAACCTCAAGCTCACCATGACCTCCGACTCCGCCCCAGACATCGCGCAGTACGCGGTCGCGATGACCGACCTCGCTCAGGACGGTCACATCCTCGACCTGGCGCCGTACCGGGAGGCGTACGGCTGGGACAAGGCCATTCCTCCGGTCAGCCTCGACCAGCTCACCGCGGGGCTCAGAAGCGAAGCCACCGGCGGGCGCGCACTGTTCGGGGTCCCGGCCGGTTTGTCGATGACCGGCATCTACTACAACAAGGAACTCGCCGAGAAGGCCGGGATCGACGGTCCGCCCAGGACGCTGGCGGAGTTCGAGGACCAACTCGCCGCAGCGAAGGACGCGGACCTGACGCCCCTCGGTGTCGGCGGCCTGGACACCGGCGGCCTGCACCTGTGGGCCGCTCTCCTCAACCAGACCATGCCCACGGACGATTACTGGGACTGGGTCAACGGCACCAGGGACGCCACCATCGAGAACGAGGCCGGGATCACCGCCAGCGAGCTCGTCGTCGAGTGGGGCCGCAAGGGGTACTACAACGAGTCCGCCAACGGCACGGCTCAGGTCGACTCCACCGCCCAATTCGCCAAGGGCGACAGCGTCTTCCTGATCAACGGCAACTGGGCGGCCGGACAGCTGGCGACCACCATGGGAGACAACGTCGGCTTCTTCCCGATGCCGGGCGAGCAGACCACCGATCCCACGGTGGCCTCCGGCTTCAGCGTCGCCTACGCCGTGTCGTCCCGGACCGAACACCCCGAGGCGGCAGGCGCGTTCCTCGACTTCCTGACCTCGCCGGAGGCCGGCCAGATCATCAGCGACAACGGTTTCCTGCCGCCCAACCCCGAGGCCGTTGCGAAGCCGGAAGGCGTGCTCGCCGACGTCGCGGAGGGCCATCGGCGGGCCGTCGACGACGACGGGATCACGACGTTCCCCGACTTCGCCGCGCCCGCCATGCTCGACCGGCTGCGTTCCGGGGTGCAGAAGCTCATCGCGGATCGTGTCGAGCCCGCGGACTACCTCGACTCTCTTCAGGACGAGTGGGAGGAACATCATGCCGAGTAGGCCGCCGGTCCGGCCTCCGGGCGCCCGTGGGCGCAGTCCGTGGCGCGGCTATGTGTACGTGCTGCCCGCATTCCTCGTCTACGTCGCCTTCGCGGTGCTGCCCGCCCTGCACACGGCGTACCTGTCGCTGTTCGAGTGGGACGGCGTGACGCTGGGCGAGTGGGTCGGCCTCGGCAACTACCAGGAGATTCTCCAGGACTCCGTACTGCGCCGGTCCGTGTTCAACGCCCTGGTGCTCGTGGTGTTCTTCTCCTTCGTGCCCATCGTGCTCGGCCTGGCGATGACCGGGCTGCTGGCCCGATACCGGCGGCCCGGCATGGGGGTGTACCGCTTCCTTTTCATGCTGCCGCAGGTCATCCCCCTCGTCGCGGTGGGCGTCACCTGGCGCTGGCTGTACGGGGACGACGGGCTGGTGAACCAGGCGTTCGGCGCGGTCGGCCTGGACGGTGTGACACGGGCGTGGCTGGGTGACTTCGACGCCGCGCTGATCGCGGTGGGCCTGGTCGGCACCTGGGTGCTGAGCGGACTGTGCATGATGCTCTTCCTCAGCGGGGTGCAGAAGGTGGACCCCAGCCTGTACGAGGCGGCCCGGATCGACGGAGCGGGCTCGGTCCGGGAGTTCGTGTCCGTCACCTTGCCGCATCTGCGCGGCGAGCTGGCCGTGGCCATGACCGTGACGACGGTGGCCGCGCTGGCCAGCTTCGACATCGTGTACGTGACGACGAACGGCGGCCCTGGCGAGCAGACGACCGTTCCCGGTCTCCTCGTGTACCGGTTGGCGTTCTCCGAGGGCAAGGTCGGGCTGGCCGCGGCTCTGGCCGTCGTCCTCGGCTGTCTGATCCTTGCGATCGTCTACCTCATCAACCGTCTGTCGAGGACGGAGACATGACCGGAGACATGACCACCGCCAAGCGTTCGGAACGCTGGTCCGGCTACGGGCTCCTCACGGTCATGGCGATCGCCGTCGTGCTCCCGTTCCTCAGTGTCTTCCTCGCCTCCGTGCAGCCAGCGGGCACACCGGTGGTGGGCCTGACCTGGCCGGAGCAGTGGAGCTGGGGCAACTACGAGCAGGCGTGGTCGGTGGCCGCGTTCTCCGACCTCATCCGGCACAGCCTCATCATCGCCGTGGGTGTGGTACCCGCCACCCTGGTTCTCGCCGCGCTGGCGGGCTACGCGCTCGGCACCATGCGGCTCCCGGGCGGCAACGCGGTCGCGGCCTTCTTCATCGCCGGCCTCACCATCCCGGTCGAACTGATCGTGGTCCCGCTCTACTTCGACCTGCGGGGCCTCGGCCTGACCAACTCGTTCCTCGGCGTGATCCTGGTGGAGATCGCGCTGTTCATGCCGTTCAGCGTGTTCTGGATGCGCACCCACTTCCAGTCCACTCCGGAGTCGCTGGTGGAGGCGGCGCGGATCGACGGCGCCTCATCGGCCACGATCCTGCTGCGGATCCTGCTTCCTCTGGCCCGGCCCTCCCTGACGACCCTCGGCCTGCTCGTCTTCATGTGGTCGTGGAAGCAGTTCCTGTTGGTCCTGGTCCTCATCCAGGACACGACCAGGCACACCGCCCCCGCCGGCCTCGGTTTCTTCGTCGGCCAGAACACCACGGACATCCCGACGCTGGCCGCGGGCACGATCATCGTGATGCTGCCGATCCTGATCCTCTTCGTGATCTTCCAGCGCAGCTTCATCGCGGGCCTGCTCCAGGGAGCGATGAAGGGTTGACGAAGCAGGCGGAAAGGAGACAGACGGCCGGGCCGCCCGGTCACGCCGCCTTGCGCGAGTCCGCGGGCGGGTGGGACCGGGCGGGCTGCGGGGCGCTCGAGGCGCGCTCGTAGGCAGCCGCCCACTCCAACACCAGCCGCTGGTACTCCTGCCGCTGCTCGCCGCTGAGCGTGCCACCGGTCCGCAGCCACAGGGCGCGGATCTCCTCGTTGACCTCGGCGGCCGAGCGCCCGGAGGCGTTCGGAACACGGTGTGGAGTGGTGGACATAGCGTGAATCATACGGGCCTCGATGTGAAGGCCAGGTGAGTGGCCGCTGTCGTCGCGGCTACTCGCAAGTAGCGGCTCTGGTGCGCTGACCTCGTGCTTCGACGCCTCCAAGCACCAGCACCTGGATCGCCAGTACGGCCGCTCCCCGCGCCCAGTCGTGGAAGTCGGACACCTTGGTCTCCAGGTTGACCGGCTCCGCCCGCGGGTGGCGGTTGGCCTGGATGGCCTCCTCGACCGCCGGTCCCGCGACGTCGACCAGGCCCACGCCTTCGCCTGCGAGGAGGATCTTCTGAGGCATGGCGAAGTTGGCGATCTGGGCGACCAGTGTGCCGAGGGCGCGGGCCGCCTCGTCGATGACGCGGGCGGCCATCGGCTCGCCTTCGGCGGCGAGGGCGAGGATCTCGTCGTACGACACGTCACGGCCGGTCGCGGCCCGGAGCTGGTAGCGGATGCTGGGGATGGTCAGCAGGGAGACGGCGCTGCCCCGCTCCCCGTCGGGGGTGAGCGGGCCGTTGGGGTTCACGATCCAGAAGCGGCCGTAGCCCACTCCGTCCTCGGCGGTCGCGACCCGGCTTCCGCCGATCACCAGCGCATAACCGATGCCCGCGCCAATGGTGAGGACCGCGAACCGGTCGAGGCCCCGACCCGCGCCGAACCAGCTCTCGGCCTCCACGAGGGCGGCCACGTCGTTCTCGACGACGACGGGCAGCCCGGTGCGCTCCTCCACGAGTTGACCCAGGGGAACGTCGTGCCAGTCGAGGAACGCCGACTCGTCCACGACGGACCGGTCCTCGGCACGGCCGCCCACGCCGATGCCGATCCCGGCAAGGCCGGGGAAATCACGCGCGAACTCGTCCGTCAACTCCCCTAGTACGTCCACGATTTCATCCGGGTCATGGCCGGCGAGCGGACGGTCGCGGCGGGCCACGATATCGCTCCTGAGTGTGGTGACGACGCTGTACACCATGTCCTGTGTGATCTTGAAGCCCACGAACGTGCGGGATTCAGCGACGATGTCCAGTGGTTGAGACGGGCGCCCCTGGCGCACCTCGGCGAGCGCGGCACCCTCGGCGACCTCGACCAGCAGGCCCGACTCGATGAGCGGCTTGGTCAGCCGGGTGAGGCTGCCCGCGGAGAGGTCGAGGCGCCGGGCGATCTCACTGCGCGACAGCGGGCCGTGAGTGAGCACCTCGATGGCCACGGCACGCTCACCGGGACTGAGCGGCAGCCAACTGGCGGCCAGTGTCGTCACTGCCCCCACCTCCCACACGTTTCTTTCACTCTGGAATCAACGAGGCCAATGTACGTGCCCATACGTGGCCGGGAAAAGATGTTTGCACGAGCCTTGACGCCAGGATTATTCCGCCTCGAAAGTAAGTGAGGCCCGAGGACGAGCCGCAGAGCCAGGGAGTCCCCCTATGTCCGTCGCCTCCAGCAGCCCTCCGTCGCGTGTGCCACTACGCGAGGTCAAGGAATCAAAGGGAACACAGACCAGGCCGAAGACCCGCGAGGTACGAGAACGCGACGGCGGTGGCCGTGGTGACGGAGCCCTGGCGGCGCTCTTCATCGCACCGGCCATGCTGGGCTTCCTGGTCTTCCTGCTCTGGCCGACCCTGCGCGGCATCTGGCTCAGCTTCACCCGGTACAACCTGCTGACGCCGGCGGAGTGGGTGGGCCTGGACAACTACGTCCGTATGGTCAACGACCCGATCTTCTGGGACTCGTTGTGGGTCACCGTCGAGTACGTGGTGATCAACATCGGCGTCCAGACGGTCGCGGCGCTTGCCATCGCGGTTCTCCTCCAGCGGCTCACGCAGTCGTCGTTGCTGCGGGGCATCGTGCTCACGCCGTATCTGATGTCGAACGTCGTCGCCGGCCTCGTGTGGCTGTGGATGCTCGACACCCAGCTCGGCATCGGCAACGAGATCATCAGCGGTCTCGGCGTCGACCGCATCCCCTTCCTCGCCGACGAGACCTGGGCCATCCCCACCATCGCCCTGATCAACGTCTGGCGGCACGTCGGCTACACCGCGCTTCTCCTGTTCGCCGGGCTCCAGGCGATCCCGAACGACATGTACGAGGCGGCCAGGGTCGACGGCGCGAGCGAGTGGCGGATGTTCTGGCGGATCACGATGCCGCTGCTGCGGCCGGTGCTGGCGGTGGTGCTGATCATGACCGTGATCGGTTCGTTCCAGGTCTTCGACACCGTCGCGGTGACCACCGCGGGAGGCCCGGCGAACGCGACCAACGTCCTGCAGTTCTACATCTACGGCTCCGCCTTCGGCCGCTTCCAGTTCGGCTACGCCTCGGCGATGTCCGTCGCCCTGCTGGTCGTGCTGAGCGCGATCACCGTCCTGCAGTACCGGCTCACCCGGGCCGGCCAGAGCGACCTCGGCTGACGGAAGGGAGATACCGACATGGCTGCCGTAACAGCGACCAATACCGGGATACGACCGGAGCGGCGCAGGTTCTCCTTCGGGCGGGCCGCGGCCTGGACCGGGATGGGCCTGATCGTCCTCATCACCATGCTGCCCTTCTACTGGATCCTGCGGACCGCACTCTCCACCAACGCGGGCCTGGGCGCCGACCCCACCAACCCGCTGCCGGTCGACCTCACCACCAGCGGCTTCGAGCGGGCCCTCGGTCTGCAGTCGGCCGAGGAGGCGGTCGCGCAGGGCGGCGCGGGCGGCGGGCTCGACTTCTGGCGCTATCTGCTGAACTCGGTGGGCGTCTCGACAGTGATCACCGGCTGTCAGATCTTCTTCTCCGCGATGGCCGCGTACGCCTTCGCACGGCTGCGCTGGCGTGGCCGGGACAAGGTGTTCGCCCTGTTCCTGGCCGGGCTGATGGTGCCGACCATCTTCACGCTGCTGCCGAACTTCGTGCTCATCAAGGAACTCCAGCTGGTGGACACGCTGTTGGGCATCGCGCTGCCGACGATGTTCATGACCCCGTTCGCGGTCTTCTTCCTGCGGCAGTTCTTCATGAACATTCCCCGGGAGGTCGAGGAGGCGGCGCTGCTCGACGGCGCCGGGAAGATCAAGATCTTCTTCCGGGTCGTCCTGCCGATGGCGTCGACACCGATCATCACGCTGTCGGTGCTGACGTACATCACGTCCTGGAACGACTACTTCTGGCCGCTGATGGTGTCGTACAGCGACAGCTCGCGCGTGCTGACCGTTGCGCTGGCGGTCTTCCGGGCGCAGACCCCGGCGACCGGCGTCGACTGGTCCGGGCTCATGGCGGCGACGCTGATCGCCGCGCTGCCGATGCTGGTGCTCTTCGCCTGCTTCGCCCGCCGCATCGTCAGCTCCATCGGCTTCACCGGGATCAAGTGAGGGAATGACCATGCGACTTCGTACGCTGACCGCGTTGGTCGGAGCGCTGGGGCTGACCCTGGTGACCGGCTGCGCGCAGGGCGACTCCACCGGGGCCTCCGCGAACACGGTGACGTACTGGCTGTGGGACTCCAACCAGCTGCCCGCCTACCAGGCCTGTGCCAAGGGGTTCGAGAAGGAGAACCCCGGCCTGAAGGTCAAGATCACGCAGCTGGGCTGGAGCGACTACTGGACCAAGCTCACCGCCGGCTTCATCGCGGGTACCCAGCCGGACGTGTTCACCGACCACATCCAGAAGTTCGGCCAGTTCGCCGATCTTCAGGTGTTGGAGCCGCTCGACGACCTGGGCATCAATGAGGACGACTACCAGCCGGGGCTCGCCGCCAGCTGGATCGGTCAGGACGGCCACCGCTACGGCGCTCCCAAGGACTGGGACACCGTCGCGCTCTTCTACAACCAGAAGATGGCGAAGGACGCCGATCTCACCACCGAGCAGCTGGGCAACCTCTCCTGGAACCCCAAGGACGGCGGCACCTTCGAGAAGGCGATCGCCCACATGACCGTCGACAAGAACGGCAAGCGGGGCGACGAGCCGGGCTTCGACAAGAACAACGTCAAGGTGTACGGGCTCGCCAGCCAGGGCGGCGGCATGGGCGACGGCCAGACCCAGTGGAGTCCCTTCACCGGCTCCGCCGGGTGGAGTTACACCGAGAAGGCCCGGTGGGGCACGGAGTACCAGTACGACAGCAAGGCCTTCCAGTCCACCATCGACTGGTACTTCGGCCTGGCGAAGAAGGGCTACATGGCTCCCTTCTCCGACTACAACATCCAGTCCAACCAGGGCATCACACAGTTCGCCGCGGGCAAGGCCGCCGCCGTCTTCGACGGCGCCTGGATGATCTCCACGTACTACGGCACCAAGGGCATCGACGTCGGCACCGCCCTCACCCCGGCCGGCCCGACCGGCAAGCGCGCCACGATGATGAACGGCCTCGCCGACTCCATCAGCAAGGCCTCCGACAACAAGGAGAACGCCCGCAAGTGGGTGGCGTATCTGGCCTCCGACGCATGCCAGACCGTGGTCGGCCGGGCCGGGGTCGTCTTCCCCGCCACGCCGGCCGGCACCGAGGCCGCCACCGCCGCCTACAAGAAGAAGGACATCGACGTCACGGCCTTCACTGAACCCGTGGCCGACAAGAAGAACTTCCGGACGTTCTCCTACCCCATCACCAACTACGCGGCCGACGTCACCGCGCTCATGCAGCCCGCCATGGAGGACATCTACGGCAACGGCAAGCCGGTGAGCAGCCTCGACGAGACCAACGACCAGATCAATCTCATCCTCGACCAGTGAAGGGCACGCCTTACATGACGTTCTCCCTCGGCATCGTCGGTGCCGGACAGTTCTCAGGCCAGTTCGCCAAGCTGTTCCTGGCCCACCCCGGTGTGAGCGAGGTCTTTGTCACCGACCTCCTGCCCGAGCGGGCCGAGCAACTGGCGTCCGCGGAAGGGCTGTCGGGCACCTTCCCCTCGTACGAGGCGATGCTGGAATCCGAGGCGGTCGACGCCGTCGCGATCTTCACGCAGCGCTGGACCCATGGACCGCTGGTGGTCCAAGGGCTCAACGCGGGCAAGCACGTCTACTCGGCGGTGCCGATGGCGATCAGTACGGAGGAGATCGCGGCGATCATCGATGCCGTACGCGCCACCGGTCTGACGTACATGATGGGCGAGACCAGCCAGTACAACCCGGCGACCGTGCACGCCCGCAACCAGATCGCCGAGGGCGCGTTCGGGCGGCTCTTCTACGCCGAGGGCGACTATGTGCACGACATGGATCTCGGGTTCTACGAGGCCTATCAGTACAGCGGGGGCGAGGACTGGAAGTCCACCGCCAGTTATCCGCCGCTGCTCTACCCGACGCACTCCGTGGGCGGTGTGCTGGGCGCCTGGCAGACGCACGCGGTGAGCGTGTCCGCGATCGGGGTGCGTGACGAGCGGGGCGACGGCGTGTTCGACAAGGAGGTCAGCCAGTTCGGCAACGACTTCTCCAATGCGACCGCGCTGTTCGAGGTCGCGGGCGGTGGTTCGTTCCGTACGAACGAGTTCCGGCGGGTCGGATACCCCTCACACATCAGGGAGTCGCGGTTCCGGTTCTTCGGTACGGACGCCAGCATGGAGCAGATCGCCACGGTGGCCCTGTGGCAGGACAAAAAGGGCGTCAAGGACATCAGTGAGCTGCTGGAGCCCAAGCCCACCATGCCCCCCGACGACCCGTCGCTCCAGCACATCGCGCCGGACCTGAGGGCGGCCTTCACATCCGGTTCGGCACCGGTGCACGACCGCTCCCGGCTGCCGCAGGAGTTCGACCATCTGCACAACGGCCATGAGGGCAGCCACCACTTCCTGGTGGACGACTTCGTCACCGCGGTGAACACGCGCACCCTGCCGTCGGTGAACGCCTGGGTGGCAGCCCGCTACACCCTGCCGGGCATCGTCGCGCACGACTCCGCCCGACAGGGCGGGGCAAGGCTGGATATACCGGACTTCGGGGACGCACCCGAGGCGTGACCGGCCTGTACCGACTCCGGCCCGGCTGCCCTTCGGGGCAGCCGGGCCGACCCGTCAGGTGCCCGGCTTGCGGCCGTACACGAAGACGTCGTCGTTCTTCTTGAGGAGCGACCAGTACTTCTTGGCGTTGGTCTTCGTCATGTTGACGCAGCCGTGCGAGCCGGGCGGGTTCCACATGCTCACACCGACGGAGTGGAAGGCCTGGCCGCCGTCGAAGAACTGGCTGTAGGGCATCGGCACGTTGTAGATGGTCGAGACGTGGTCGATGTTCCGCCAGTAGATCTTCTTCAGGCCGGTACGGGTCTCGTATCCGTTGCGTCCGGTGCGGACCGGGACCGGGCCGTAGACGAGCCTGTTGCCGTCCTGGATCCAGCTGAGCTGCAGCGTGAGGTTCACGCAGGCGATGCGGCCCTTGTTGACCGGGCACCTGCCGTCCCTGTTGGGGTTGTTCCCGACGGCCTTCTGCTTCTTCATCAGGTCCATCACGCCCCAGGTGACCGACCCCGCGTACCCGATGTTCGGCGTGATCCCGTGCTTGGTCTGGAAGGCCTTGATCGCCTGGCAGTCGGCGGCGGACTGCCTGCCGTCGACGGTCCGGCCGAGGAACCTCTCCACCTGCTTCTGATACGGACCGGTCTGCGTGCTGCAGCTCGCCGCCTGCGCCGGCGCCGCGCCCAGCGCGACGGTCAGCGGAGCCACCAGCCCCGTGATGCCCAGTACGACGGCTCCCCGTCTGCGTATGTCCCCCATGTCGGCCTTTCCCTTTCCTCCGTGGTGCGATCTGTGCCAGCTAGACCGACTCCGGGGAGCGTCAGTTGTAGGCCGGCCCGACCTGCGACGAAACGGTGACATTACCCACTGCCTCGCGGGAGACGTCCGCCGGACGGCCGGACCCCCGTTCCGACGATTGGTGACGACGGGTGAAGGGCTGGACAGCGCGCCATGGGCCCATGGGCGCTTACCCCCTCCAGCGCAGCGACGTCGTCAGGTGTCACACCGGCCACAGAAGCCAAAAAGGTTGCCGTTGGTTTCAGACATGCTCACGAGATTCACCATGGCTACACTCGCCCCCCATGTGTGAGGGCAGCCGAACCCCAGAAGCCCACAAGACATGCACTGATGCGTCATGTCACGACCCCTCTGATCGGAGCAGAAAGGCCTTGGGCCACGCATTCATCACCGTCAGACACACCCCCTGCCGTGGCCGGAAAAGCATCAAGTGGCATGTGATTAATGACACGTTGGGCGCGACCGCATGAGCCGTCACGTGAGAGCGCGGCACAAGCGCTCCCGCGAGCCGCGTGGGCACTGGCTACTGCTGAGTCTCGTACTCCCCGTGATGTTCGCCTCCCTGCTCTTCGAAGGCTGGACCAACAACGAGGTCGACGCCGCGCCGACACGTCACGACTGCACCGAACCCGTGCCGAAGACCGTGAGCCGTGGTGGTCCTGTGCTGCGCATCGACGGTGACGAGGTGAAGTCCGCCTCGATGCCCGCCCGTACCGTCGCGCTCACCTTCGACGGCGGACCCGACCCGGTGTGGACACCGCGCCTGCTCACCCTGTTGCGCAGGCACCACGTGCACGCCACCTTCTTTCTCTTCGGCGTCCAGGCGGCCCGGCATCCGGAGCTGGTGCGGCGGATCCGCGCCGAAGGCCACGAGATCGGATCGAACACCTACACCGGCGCCGACCTGGGCGCGTCGTCGGCCGTCCGCTCCCGGATGGAGCTGTCGCTCACGCAGACGGCGCTGGCCGGCTCGGCGGGCATCCGCACCACGTTGCTGCGCATGCCGCAGACCACCTCGCCGGACACGCTGTGCGGCGCCGAGTGGAAGGCGGCGCAACGTGCCGCGACGGACGGTTACCTGTTGGTCGCGGCCGACCCGTGGCACCGAAAGCCGTCACAGGGCGTCATCCGGCAGTTCAGCCAGACGGAACTCGCCTACAAAGAGACGGAAAAGCTGCTCAACAACCGAAATATCGACAAGTTCACCACGGTGACGGCCGGTCTCCGGCTGGACCCGCCCGACACATCGGCGACCACAGTCGAACGAGGGCAGGGCAAGGGCCTGATCCTGGTCACGGCCATGGGGCACGCGTTCGCGAACGCCATGACATGGATGCTCGTGGTGGCAGGTGCGCTGGGGGTCGTGCGGCTGCTGGTACTCGTCTTCTTCGCCCGCGCCCATGTCCGGCGACTCACGCGCCTCCGTCCCGGAGCGCCCTGGCTGCGGGAGATCAACGACCCGGTGACGATCCTCATACCCGCCTACAACGAAGAGGCGGGTATCGAATCCACCGTCCATTCCCTGCTCGCCTCCACGCACCCGTACCTGCAGATCATCGTGATCGACGACGGGTCGACGGATCAGACGGCGGATCTCGCCACATGGATCAACGATCCCCGGGTGACGGTGATCCGCCAGCCCAACTCGGGCAAGGCCGCCGCCCTCAACACCGGTCTGGCACACGCGATGTACGACATCGTGGTCATGGTCGACGCCGACACCGTCTTCGAACCGGACGCCATCCACGAGCTCATCCAGCCGCTGGCGCACCCGGCCGTCGGCGCGGTCAGCGGCAACACCAAGGTCGGCAACCGACGCGGGCTGCTCGGCAGATGGCAGCACCTGGAATACGTCTTCGGGTTCAATCTCGACCGCCGGATGTTCGAGGTCCTGGAGTGCATGCCGACGGTCCCCGGTGCCATCGGCGCCTTCCGCCGGGACGCGCTGATGGGCGTCGGTGGAGTCAGCGAGGACACTCTGGCCGAGGACACCGACCTCACGATGGCCCTGTGGCGGGCCGGCTGGCGGGTGGTCTACCAGGAGTCCGCCGTCGCCTGGACCGAGGTGCCCACCTCGCTGCGTCAGCTGTGGCGGCAGCGCTACCGCTGGTGCTACGGCACCATCCAGGCCATGTGGAAGCACCGCGGTGCCGTTTTCGAGGTGGGCCCGGCCGGCCGCTTCGGGCGCCGCGGCCTGAGCTATCTCGGTGTCTTCCAGGTCGCGCTGCCGCTGATGGCGCCGATCGTCGACCTCTTCGCCCTGTACGGGGCGCTCTTCCTCAACCCCGTGCAATCGACCGGGGTGTGGCTCGCCTTCCTCGTCGTCCAGCTGGCCTCCGCCGGATACGCGCTTCGGCTGGACGGCGAGCGCAGGAGGGCGCTGTGGTCGATGCCCTTCCAGCTCTTCGTCTACCGGCAATTGATGTATCTCGTGGTCATCCAGTCCCTGGTCGCCATCGTCCTCGGCACTCGGCTGAAGTGGCATCGCATGCAGCGCTCCGGCACCGCCGCCGATCACATAGGTCAGCCCTCCCAGGCAGCAGAGCTGACATCGAGATGACCAAGGACAGCTCATGAATGATCGGCAGTACGGGTGGCCCGACACCAACGGGCTCAACGAACAGTGGAATGCGCACCACGTCATCCAGGGAGAGGTGTGGCACCGGACCGACCACGAGCCCCGGCCGTACGCGGCGCAGACACCGAACGCATCGCTGCACACAGGCGCACCGAGTGTGTTCATCCCTCATCAGCGGGACACCAGTACCGGTGCACCCAACAGGCCTCCCGGATTCGGCAGCCGGGGCGGAACCCGGCGATCCGGCCGGCCGCTCAGAACTCCCCGCAGCCGGGCCCGCAGGATCATACGAGCCGTGATCCTGCTGCTCTGCCTGCTCCTTGTCACATCCGCCAGCACGTACCTCTGGGCCGACGTCGAGCTGAACCGCGACGTGGACCTCGGCAAGATCACAAACCGTGTGCCGCATGGCGAAGGGACCAACTACCTCATCGTGGGCTCCGACAGCCGTGCGGGCCTTTCCGCCGAGGCCATCAAGGATCTGCACACCGGCGGCTCGGCCGCCGACGGCCGCCGTACCGACTCGATGATCTTGCTGCACACCGGCGCGAACGGCACCACGATGATGAGCCTGCCGCGCGACTCGTGGGTGACCATCCCCGCGCACATCCGCCCCCAAACGGGAGTGCACTACCGCCCGGCGAAGAACAAACTGAACGCGGCGTTCTCGTTCGGCGGTCCGGAACTGCTGATCCGGACCATCGAGTTCAACACGGGTCTGCACATCGACCACTACGCGGAGATAGGTTTCGCGGGCTTCGTGAACATCGTGAACGCGGTGGGCGGCGTGGACATCTGCGTGGACAGGAACATCAAGGACGAGAAGTCGGGACTGAACCTGACGAAGGGCTGCCACAACCTCGACGGCCGCAACGCGCTCGCTTTCGTCCGCCAGCGCCACCAAGAGGCACAGGGCGATCTGGGCCGGTCCCGCAACCAGCAGAAGTTCCTGGCCGCCCTCGCCCGCAAGGCCGTCACACCGGGTGTCGCGCTCGACCCGACCAAGCTCTATCCGGCCACGAGCGCAGGGCTGGACACGCTCATCGTGGACAAGGGCATGAGCCTGTCCACTCTGGCGTCGCTGTTCCAGGCGATGAGGAGCGTGACGGCCGGTCACGGCAAACAGATCAATGTGCCCGTGTCGTCGCTCGGCTTCCGGACCTCCAAGGGCGAAGCCGTGAAGTGGGACGACGCGCAGGCGAAGAAGCTCTTCGCCGAGCTGAGGGACGACCGGCCGGTGACCTTCGAGGAGAAGAAGTGAGGGTCGTCGGCGAAGAAGCGGCGACTCGACAGGTTTCGGCAGCAGAGCCGTACTCGTGGCGAGTGGTCGCGCCCGAAGCCGTATGCGGCTGGACCGGCTCCGGGCGGGGTGGGCCGTAGCCTGCCCGACCTGCGACGACAGGGT
This sequence comes from Streptomyces sp. NPDC006365, assembly GCF_042870755.1. Taxonomy (NCBI): domain Bacteria; kingdom Bacillati; phylum Actinomycetota; class Actinomycetes; order Kitasatosporales; family Streptomycetaceae; genus Streptomyces; species Streptomyces sp. NPDC006365. The sequence continues at coordinate 1,056,467 of NZ_JBIAHS010000001.1, read as the reverse complement.
TACGCAGCCCGCCATCCTGCGGGAGACTTCCGCCGGACGGCGGGCCCCGTCGCCTCTCCGGGTCGGTGAGGATCGGCGTAAGGCAATGACGCCGTATCGAGGAGGACCCGATGACCACCACTCCCCCGCCCTTCGACCCCGAGCTGGCCGCGGCGCTCGCCGTGATGGGCGAGCAGGCGCCCACCACCCTTCTGCCGGAGTGGATCTCGATGGCGCGGGAGGCGGGCGGCGGTCCCTTCCCGCTACCGACGAACGAGGAGCTGAGTCGCGACGGCGCCTTCGAGGTCGAGGAGCGTACGGTGCCCGGCGCCGAGGGCGCACCCGACATCTCCCTGCTGATCTGCCGTCCCACGGCCGCGCCTGGTCCGCGGCCGGTGCTCTACTACGCGCACGGCGGCGGCATGGTGCTGGGCAACAACCGGCTCGGCCTGGACGTGACGATGGAGGTGGCCGAGGAGCTGGGCCTGGTCGTGGTGTCGGTGGAGTACCGGCTCGCTCCGGAGCATCCGCACCCGGCCCCGGTGGAGGACTGCTACGCGGGCCTGCTGTGGACGGAGGAGAACTCCAAGGAGATCGGCGGCGACCCGGACAGGATCATTCTGGTGGGCGGCAGCGCGGGCGGCGGGCTCACCGCGGCGGTGGCTCTGCTGGCCCGCGACCGGAAGGGGCCGCGTCCGATCGGCCAGATGCTGCTCTGCCCGATGCTCGACGACCGCAATGACACCCCGTCCGCCCTTCAGATGGCCGGGCTCGGCGTCTGGGACCGCACGGCGAACGAGACCGGCTGGAGCGCGCTGCTCGGTGAGGCGCGCGGCACCGCGGACGTGTCCCCGTACGCGGCTCCCGCACGGGCCGAGGACCTCTCCGGGCTGCCTCCGGCCTTCATCGACGTCGGCTCGGCCGAGACCTTCCGCGACGAGGACGTCGCCTACGCGTCCGGGATCTGGCAGGCGGGCGGCCAGGCCGAGCTGCACGTGTGGCCGGGCGGGTTCCACGGGTTCGACATGCTCGCCCCACAGGCCGCGCTGTCGCAGGACGCCCAGGCGGCCCGGCTGCGGTGGCTGCACCGACTGCTCGGTGAATGACACGACACTCACCGACACACAGCACATGGTGACTCCTGATTCATGGCACCAAATGGTGATTCCTGACCGAGAATGAGCAGATGGAAGAGCTGGCTGGCCGCCTGGCCGCGCTCGACCCGGACGCCGGAGCCGCCGTCCAGGTCATCGCCTACTTCGACCGGCTGGTCGAGGGGCGCGCCGGGCTCGAGGCCCTTGTGCGGGGTGCGGCGGTGCTGTCCGGCTGCCCTGCGCGGCTCGTCGACGAGGCCAGGCAGGTACGGGTCCGGGTCGAGCCCGACGGGCGCCGGCGCGACGAAAACGGGCCCGTGCGCCCCGAGTGGCCTTCGGTGCCGCTGACTCCCGGCGGGGTGCCCGCGGTGTGGCTGGAGCGCACGGGACCGCGGACGGTGGTCGACGCCATGGTCCTTGAGCGGACCGCGAGCGCCGCCCGGCATGTCCTGGATCGCACCCGGGGGCGGGCACCCGTGCATGGCCCGGCCGATGATCCGGCGCTGCTGGAGACGGTGCTCGACCCCACCGCCGCGGAGTCCGCCCGGCTGCACGCGGCGCGCGGGCTCGGTCTCGACCCGGACGGCCGGGCTCACGCGATCGCCCTGCGCGGCGGCCCGGTGAAGCAGCCCGCCCTGAGCCTTGCCTCCGGCGAGCGGGCCCGCGTCCAGCCGGTCCCCGGCCCGGAGCTGCCGCACGAGAGCCGGGTGGGCGTGGGCCCGGCGGTCCCCGTCCTGGAACTGCCGCGCTCCTGGTCCGCCGCCCGCACGGCCCTGCGCTTCACGGCCGAGGGCACCGACCAGGACCCGGGCCCCCGCATCGTCCACGCCGATGAACTCGGCACGCTCGCCCTCCTGGCGGCCGTGGTCACCCCGGGCACGGAGCCGCCTCCCGACGTACGCGCCCTCGACCAGGCCGCCGCGGCGAGCCCGTGGCTCCTGCCCACGCTGTACGCCGTCATCACCTCCCCGAGCCGGCGCACAGCGGCCACCGAACTGAACGTCCACCACTCCACGCTCCAGGACCGTTTGGCCCACGCGGAGGGCCTGCTCGGCTGGCCGGTACGCACGCCGCAGGGCCATCTGCGGCTTCAACTCGCCCTGGCGGCACGGCTGCTGACGAGGAACCAGCTCTGAAGTCGCCGCCTGAGTTGGCTGCCCGAGTACTTCCCCCGCGCGCCCCGCTGTGCTTGTCTGGGGGCCGTTTTCGGTGGTTGGGGCGGGAGTTGCCGTATGGGCAGGATGTGGGTCGGCGGGGTGCTGGCGGGTTTGCTGCTGCTCGCAGCATGCGGCGACCCCTCGTCCGGGCCCGAGACCGCGCCGCCCGAGCGGCCGGCTGCTCCCGGCACAGCGGCGGCGAAGGCTCCGGGTCCCTCGCCGTCCTCGACCACACAAAAGCAGCGGCCGCCCGCCTCAGCCGCGCCCGAGGCACCCGCGAAGCGGCCCACTGTGCTGTACCTCGGTGACTCGCTCGCAATGGAGAACCAGAAGGTGCTCGGCGGGTTCCTCCATGACGAGTTGAAGGCCCGCTACACCAGCGCCCCGTACTCGGGGACGACGCTCTGCGACTATCTCGAGGGCACCGGCGAGGACTCGCTCGTACCGGCCAAGGACAAGGCCGCTGCCCTGGTGCGTTCGCTGCGGCCGGACTTCGTGGTGCTGCAGTTCTGGGGCAACGCATGGGGCTATACGCCATGCATGAACGGGATCACGCACGACAAGGCGCGGGACAAGTACTTCGCGCGCTACACCTCCGACGCCCGCAAGCTGACCGAACAGATCGCGAACGCGTCGGGCGGGAAGGGGCCGAAGCTCGTGTGGGTGCTCCAGGGCCCTGACCCGATCACCCCCGACCGCGTCCGCCGCGTCAACGCGATCTACGAGCAGCAGGCCGACGCGTCCGGTGGCCTGGTCGCGGACGCCGGCAAGGAGGTCGGCCCGGCCGACGCCCGCTACACCTGGGCCCAGCACCTGCCGTGCACGGCGTACGAGCGCGATCACCCCGCGTACTGCACCCAGCCGGACAGTAACCGCACCGCCCTGCACCGCGACGACGACTACCTGCACTTCTGCCTGGCCCCCACCACCGAGAAGTCCAGGCCCTGCCCGGTCCGCTCCCCCGGCATCCTGCGTATGACCCGGGCGATCACCAAGACGCTGACCGCCGCGAACTGACAGAGCCGCCAACAGCAGGTGCCCGGGTCCGCTGACCTCTCGACGGACCCGGGCACCCGCGTGGGGTACCGGCGGCGCGGCGCCCTCATCGCCGCGCCGCCGGTGGTCATCACTTCATCGGGTCTCCCTTGCGTACGGGGCGACGGTGATCCGGTCGATCAGCGGCGCGTAGCGGGAGCGGAGCAGTACGCCGGGGAAGGTGTCCGAGGCGTACGAGGTGCCGTCGAAGTTCGGCAGCTCCTCGGAGCGGAAGGCGATCGTGTTCTGCCCCTTCTTCAGCTGGACGGGGATGGTCAGCTCCCAGAAGTTGTTCTGGTGGAAGCTGTGCGGGAAGGTCACTCGCTGCACCTTGCCGTTGATGCTGATGTCGGCATGGCGGGCGAGCGGGTCCGGGTTGTAGTGGGTGGCCTCGGACTGCTCCGGGTTGGAGTAGCGGACCCGCAGCGCGTGCAGTCCGGACCGGTCGGCCTTGACCGTGAACGTCGCGGTGTTGCCGTTGCCGGGATCACCGCCGATGTCGGTGATCGCCGTGCCGTCGGTGGCCAGGGAGAGCGGTGCGAGCTTGGCCGAGCCCGCGAGCTTCGCGTCGCCCGCCTCGTACGTACGCGCCGGGAGCGCGCCCTCGGTGGGCGTGACCCGGAGGCGGTCGACGAGGGTGGTGGACGAACCTCCGGTCACCGTCACCTTGTTGACGCCGCCCGTCAGGGAGACCGCCGCGCTGCTGCTGCCCTTGGACAGGCGCAGGACGTCATGCCCGTTGACGGACAGCCGGGCGCCCGAGCCGCCGAGGGTGTCGACCTTGAGAGTGGCCTCACGGTCGGCGGGTGAGTAGACCCAGAACGTGGCGGTCCCGTTCTTCGGGAGCCGGACCGCGCCCGAGCCGGTGGTGGGCTGCTTCGGCAGTGCGTAGACGGGCTGCGCGCCACCGCCCAGCCAGGCCAACTCGCCCTCGTACACCTGGGTGCCGGCCGAAGTCTCGGGGAGCGAGAGGGTGAGGCGGTCGACGATGGCGTCGCCCTTCGTGGCGCCCTTGCCGTCGGCGCTCTTCGCGGCCAGCGTGATGGTGTGCTTGCCCTTGGTGAGCTTGACCTTGGTGTCGGTGTGGTCCCACACCACCCACTTGTAGCCGAGCGGCAGATGCAGCTCCTGCTCGCTGTCCGCCTTGCCGTCCACGCGCAGGAAGACGTTGGTCGGGCCCTGCTCCTTCACTCGGTCGAAGGTGTTGAGGGAGTTGGCGAAGACGCTCAGGTCGTAGGTGCCGTCCTCGGGCACGTCCACCGTGAAGTCGAGCGTGACGTCCGAGCCGGTGCGCAGGCCGCCCACGTCGTAACCGCCGGAGGTGTAGAACTTCGACACGTCGCGCGGCGAGCCCTCCGGGCCGTTCTTGGAGTAGCCGGACCCGGTGTGGGCGGCGCCCTCCGCCTCGTACGAGTCCTTCCAGCGCACTGGCGGGGACTGCGTGTCCTTCGCCTTCCCGGCCGGGCTGAGGACGATCTCGTACGCCGAGGACTCCTTCAGCGTCGGCAGGTCTCCGTCGCCGAAGTCGACGACGACCTTGCCGTCGTCACCGACCTTCAGGTTCTGCTCGGACAGCAGCTTCGGGCCGGAGTTGTCGCCGACCTGACCGCTCCAGTCGATCTCCTTCACCCAGGCGTGCACCCGGTCCCCGAAGAGCTTCTTCGGAACGTTGTCGAAGGTGATGTGGCCCTTGCCGGTGGAGCCGCCGAAGATCAGCCGGGACTGCTTCTTCTTCTCGTCGAGCGTGGCGACGCCCTGCATGCTGTAGTTCTCGCCGGGGAACGGCGGAGTCACCTTCACCGTGTGCCCGCTCATCGAGGCGTACGAGTTCAGCAGCCACCACTGGCCGTTGCCGCGGTTGGACTGCACCGCGGAGTCGGAGAGGTTGCCGTCGATGTTCCAGTACGCGATGTCGGCGTCCACCTTGGACTCCTCGATCGCGGACACCCACTGGATCATCTGGCCGGGTACCGAGGTGTGGTAGTTGAAGGCGTACTCGTTGATGTTGATGGGGAGTTGGGTGCCTTCGCGGTCGGTGCCCTTGAAGAGGTCCTTCTCCCACTCGCGGTACTTGGCGACGCTGTCGCGGACCGCCTCCGGGTGGCTCAGCTCGTGCCAGGTGATGACCTCGGGGAGGGTGCCGGCCTCCAGGGTGTGGGTGAGGAAGCCCTTCACCTGGTCATACAGCACGCTGGTGTTGGGGCCGGCGATGCGGGCGTCGGGCAGCTTGCTCTTGATGAGCTTGTAGAAGTCGTCCCAGGCGGCGAAGAAGTCGTCCGGGTCGTTGAGCCAGCTGATCTTGTTGTAGCTCCACTCGCCGGTGCCGAACATGTTGCCCTCGGGCTCGTTGAACGGCACGAAGACGATGTTGTCCTGGTATTCCTTCGGCAGTTTCAGGACCTGGTCGACCTGTTTGTCGACCTTCTCCCGGTAGAGCTTGACCTTCTCCTCCGGGGTGTCGCCCGGCCACTGGTACGGGAAGCCGCGGTGGATGTCCGTCATGTAGATGTACACGTCACCGTTGGTGGAGTCGGCCAGCGGCTTGACCACCTCCAGTGCGTCGGCACCGGGGTGCTGCGGGCCGTCCTGCGCCTTGGTGGAGACCGTGCGCAGGCCCATGCCCTCGATGAGGTTGTTGGTGGGGACATCCGGCCCGTACACGCCGTAGAGGGTGCCGGAGGCGCCGCCGTGGAACTTACCGGTGTCCGAGCCGAGGTCGACGGTGAGCTGGCCCTCGCGGACCACTGTGACGGTTGCCTTGACGGCGCGCCCTGCGGCGGTTCCGGCGACCGTGAACGTCCCGGGCTGGGCGTACTTGTCGGCCGGTATCTCGTCCCAGGTGATCGGGGTGTCGCGGTCGTAGCCGTCGGAGTAGGTGGAGCGGACGGCGGCGGGGAGGGTCGGGGCGGTCCCGTCCGTCGTACGGGCCTCGAAGGACGTCTTCGAGAGCTCCTGGAGGGTGGGCAGGGCGGGGACGGTGCCGGCCACCTGCTCGGCGCTGAGTGCCGCGTGCCAGACGGTGAAGTCGTCGACCGCGCCCTTGAGCAGCGGGTCCGGCCAGAGGGACTTGCCGATGTAACCGGCGGCCGTCGCCGAACTCTCCAGCAGGTCCTTCGCCTTGATGGCCGTCTCGGCGGAGGAGACCGCCACTCCGTCGAGGTAGGTGGTGAGCCGGCCGGCGGAGGTGTCGAGGGTGACCGTAACGGTCCGCCACTCGTCGGCGGGAAGCGGCGCGTAGCCCTTGACCTGGTTCTCCGCGCCCCCTCCGCCGGTGGTCACGGAGGTCTGCCACAGCCCGTTGCTGTTGTACGGGGTGCTGAAGAGGTATTTGGTGGTGTTGGTGCCCAGGTCGAAGATCCGCTGCCAGGGCGACTTGTCACCGCTCCACTTCACCCGTGCGGAGACCGTCAAGTCGCTTGCGTCGCCGATGATTTCCCGGGGCAGGCGGACGTACGCCCCGTTGGACGTGTCCGGCCCGCCGGGCAGGGCGAGCGCCTTGCCGCCGCCCGTACCCTCGACGGACTGGGCGGTGGAGCCGTTCACCAGGTCCGCCGTCAGTCCGTTGCCGGAGCTGTCGGTGATCTTGCCGGAGGCGAGGTCGTCCTGGTCGAAGGTGTAGTGGGCGGTCGGCTTGGGCGGTTCGGCCGCCAGCGCGGGGCCGGCCGGCGCGGCCAGCAGGCCCGCGCCGAGGGCCAGCGCCACGGCGGCCGGGGCTCTGCGCCGCGCGGCTCTGTCGGCGGATGGCATGGGTGACGTCCTTTCAGGAGCGTCGTCGAACCGGTTCGACGACGTGGCCACGCTCGTACGGGTTGGCACGGGGCGACCGGCGGTCAGGTGTTACCGGTGTTCAGGTGTCGGGGCGCCGGGCGGCCGACGAGCACGGGCGGGGCGTCCGTCGGCTTCGGCGCTTCGCCGACGTCGTATGTGATGCGATTCGGGCATGGGCGGCTCGTACTTTCGGCTCCGGGAGTCGGGTTCTCTCAACTCGACCCGGTTGTGCGGCATTTCGAACACGGTTCGTAGCGTCGGCGGCACCGTAGGGGTGTGATCGAGTCACGGTCAAGACTTTGCGCAACACTGGCAACAGCCGAATCACGCCAGCCGGATTCGGGGCGTGATCACATCCCAACCGGTCGGATTGCGCCAATCCAGGGCAGTAATTGCGTCACGCCTCGCCGCCGCGGCCGAGTACCGACGGTAAGGGCTTGCTACGCCAGCTCTTGAAACGCGAACCTTCCCCTTCCAAGTAGCCATGCTCTCGGGGGAAGTGGCATATGCAAGGCACAGTGGACGGATTCAGCTACGGCGCTGTCACTCCGGTGGCCGCCTACCTCATGGCCTGCCTGGGCGGGGCGTTGGGGCTGCGCTGCATCGTCCGGACCCTGTCCAACAACAAGCAGTCGTCGAAGCCCGGTTGGCTGGCGCTCGGGGCGGTGTCGATCGGATGCGGCATCTGGACGATGCACTTCATCGCGATGATCGGTTTCCAGGTCGAGGAGACCCGCCTCAGCTACGACGTCGGCCTGACCGTGCTGAGTCTCCTGGTGGCGATCGCCGTGGTCGGCATCGGCGTCTTCATAGTGGGATACGGCGGCTCCGGCCGCATGCTGGCCGTCGCCGGCATCGTCACCGGTCTCGGCGTCGCCGCCATGCACTATCTGGGCATGGCGGCGATCCAGATGGCCGGGAGCATCCGCTACGCCCTGGGGACCGTCGCGCTCTCCATCGTGATCGCCGTCGTCGCCGCGACCGCCGCGCTGTGGGCGGCCGTCTCGATCCGGGGCTTCATGACCAGCCTGGGCGCCAGTCTGGTCATGGGTGTGGCCGTGAGCGGTATGCACTACACGGGCATGGCCGCGGTCAGCGTGCATCTCCACGACACGACCGGCGGCGCCCAGGGCGGCGATTCGCCCCTGTCGCTGCTGCTCCCCATGCTCATGGGGCCGGTCATCTTTCTGGTGCTGGCCGGAGCGATCGTAATGTTCGACCCTCTCCTGGTCACGGGTGACGGGGACGAGGGCCGGCCCGCCTCGCGGCGTAGCCGCGCCACGGCCGGGAGCGACGCCGAACCGTCCACGCCCCGGACCGGCTCGCTCTTCGAGGGATTCGAGGGTTCTGAGGAGCCGCCCTCCGGGGGCCGGCCCCGCGGACAATACGAGGCCTCGAAGTCCGCCTACGAGTGGTGAGTTGCCCTTTGCGACGGCGCACAGCGGCCGGTTCGTCCCACGGTGGTGTGGCGACGGGCGACCGCTGTGCCGCTCCGGCTCACTCGCCCGCGGCGGCCTTCTCCAGGGCGGCGACGTCCAGCTTCGACATCTTCATCATCGCGTCCATCGCCCTGCCCGCCCTCTCCTCGTCGGGGTCAGCGATCAGCTCGAGGAGCCTGCTCGGGACGACCTGCCAGGAGACGCCGAACCTGTCCTTCAGCCAGCCGCAGGGGCCCTCCTGGCCGCCGCCCTCCGTGAACTTGTTCCAGTAGAAGTCCACCTCGTCCTGGTCGTCACAGCGGATCTCGAAGGAGACGGCCTCGTTGAACTTGAACTCCGGGCCGCCGTTCAGCGCGACGAACTTCTGTCCGTTCGCCACGAACTCGACGGTCACGACGCTGCCGGCGGGGCCGGGCCCGGCCTTCGTGGCGCGGAGGACCCGGCCCAGCCGGGAGTTCTTGAAGACCGAGACATAGAAGTCCGCGGCCTCTTCCGCCTGGCCGTCGAACCAGAGACATGTGGTGAATCCCTCGGTGGTCATGAGCACCTCCTGGTGGGTGAACGCTGTCACCTGTGTCGACTCGTCCTCGGGCCGAAACTCATCGCTCCACTCGAGATGCGGTTCCCTCCGTTGGTTGCGCGGGGCGCCTGGAGGGGTGGCGGGTTCGGTTCATTGGCGGGTGCGGGTTCGTTGTGGCTTGTCGCGCCCGCGCGGCGGAGCCGCATATCGACACAGCCCTGCGCCCCTCGGGTCCGTGGGCGGGTCGGGGCCGTGGGCCGGCTCATGTCGCGTCGGGGGACTCTTGGCCGGGGGGCGAGTCGGCGGGCTCGTCCGGAGTTGGCTCATCCGGAGTTGGCTCATCCGGAGGGGGTTCGGACGTCGTGGGCGCGGGTTCGGGAGACGGCTCGTCCGGAGGCGTCGTTTCCGTGGGCGGCTTGGGCGGTGTGGCCGTTGGGGTCGGCGGGCATGTGGTCGTGCCGTCGGTCTCCGCGGTCGTTTCGCCGGGCGGGCAGGACGGGGGCAGCGAACTCGCGGATGGTGTCGGGCGCTTCTCGGGCGGCTTCGTCTTCTTGTCCTTGGTGCCGGTGTCGCCCCTTTGCCGCTCGATCCACTCGCCGTTGTCGGGGTCGTAGAGGACGAAGGTGTTGATGACCTGGGTCGCGGGCGAGACGGCCACGACATTCGACGGGCGGTACGAAGGCCAGGAGTCGCCCGTCTTCTTGGGTGTGCTCTTCTGCGCGACCGGCGGCGTCAGCGGGTTGCCGCAGGCACAGCGCACCCGGGGTACGCCGCGGTCGTCGACGAGTACGGCGGTGCCGGACTGCAGGACGGCCTGGTAGCTGGTGGCGGAGCCGTCGCGGTAGCCGTGGTTGGTGACGCGGGTGTCCATCCTCAGCTGCACGGGGGTGAGCGAGCGCAGGTACCCGGGGACGCCGGACGGTTCGAGGTCCTGGACGGAGGCAAAGGCCTCGTTCTTGGCTGGGGCGTCCTGGAGGTAGGAGATCTGCTTCTCCACGTCGCAGCTGGCCTTGTTCCGCGTACCGCCGTAGAGGCCGGGTGCCGAACCGTCCACGCCACGCGTCACGTTGCCGGAGTCCGGGGTGGGTGTGGGCGAGGGCGTCTCGGGGACGGTCGAGCTGTCCTCTGCCGTCGACCCGGTGAACGGGTCGGGGCCCGACTTGCCGGCGGCCTGGAGGAAGACCTCGCTGCCGGAGCCCGAGGTGCCGTCGGGGCGGGTGAAGACGACGGCCAGAACCACGGCGGCGGCGACCACGAGGGAGATGACCGCGACGCGGGGTGCGGACCTCCACCACGGCCGGCCGGGTCCGTCACCGGGGCCGGGCTCGGCCGGCCCGAGCGGGCCGCTGGGGCCGGAAGGGCCGCCGCCTCCCGGGCCTCCAGCCTCCGAACCGCCGCCCGACGGGCCCAGCGGTGCGCGGTCACCCGGCGGCTGCGAGGGAGGAGGCTGGGACCCACCGGACAGCGGGCCCGACGGCGGTCCGGTGGGGCGGCCGGAGGACGGCGGTTCGACGCTCACTGGCTCTACTTCCCGGTGTAGGGGTTCACGGCATTTCACACACTTCATTCGGCTTCACGCTGGTTTACGCGTAATCAACCCATTGTGTGTGCCAGCCCTGTACCGGCCGCAAGCTGACGCCGGTCGGCCCTCTTCGGCAGGCGGGCCGCCGAACCCCTGCCTAGCGTGGCAGCGTGAACTCCCAGACGCGCGCTGACCAGGCCGTCGCCCGCCATGGCTGGGCCGAGGCCGCCGCGACCGTCCTCGCAGGAGTGATCGTCATGCTCGTGGTCGCCGCGCTCGGGCTGTGGGCGGCCGGGGCGACGGATCTGCCTGAGGGCGCGTTTCCCCGGGTCGTCCTGGCCACCGTGGTGGCGGCGGTCGGCGGTTCGGTCGAGTTCGCGGGCAACGCCGGAGCTCTCGCCGAGACCCAGGCGAACCTGGCGGTGGTCCCCCTGTCGGTGGCTCTCGCCGGAGTCCTGGTCATCGCCGCCGGATTCCTCCGGCCGCTGCGCCACCGGGCCGTGACCGGGGCTCCGGAACTGGCGGGCTGGGCCGCCCGTATCGCGGCAGTCTGGCTCGTCGCCCTGATCGCGCTCTCGTTGCCGGCCCGCCAGACCTTCGACATCTCACTCGGGGAGGACGGCCTCGGCGACATCGGCGACCTGTTCGGCGAGCAGACGTCGCCCCGGGTGGGCTTCGAGGCCGATGTTCCGGTGACGCTGTTCTTCGGGCTGCTGTGGCTCGCGGGCGTGCTGGCCCTCGCGCTGCTGGTGTCGCGGAAGGCCCCGCTTCCGGCCCGCCTGCTGCGCTTCCAGGAGTCGGTGCGGCCCGCCGCGTTCGCGATGGTCGTGCTGCTCCTCGCCTACGTCGTCCTCGGCCTCCTCATCGCCCTGGTCGTCGCGGCGACGCGCGGGCATGCCGTCGAGACGTTCGCCGTGATCCTTCTCGGGCTGCCCAATCTCGTCTGGCTCGCCTTCACCATCGGCCTGGGCGCCTCGTGGGAGGGCCGCGTCGACGGGCCGTTCGGGCTGCCCATGCCACGGCTGCTGGACCTGGTGATGCGTACGCCGGACATCTCGAGAATCGATCTGCGGACGCTGTCCGAGCACGACGGCAAGGTGTGGTGGCTGGTCGTCGTCAACGCCGTGCTGGTGCTGGGCGCCGCATTCCTGATGGCCGCCCGCTCACCGGCCCGGACGCGCCTGTGGCAGCACGCCGTGCACATGGCGGTGGCGCTCGTGCTCACGGTGCTGACCGTCTGTCTCGTAGGCAAGATCCACGCGCACTACGGCCTGTCGTTCCTCGGCATCAGTGACCTCGGCGGCGGGCTGTCCGGTGACCTCCTGCTGCGGGCACGGCTGTGGACCGCGTTGGGGTTCGCCGCGCTCTGGGGGCTCGTAGCCGGTTTCCTGGGCGGGCTGCTCGCCTGGCGTGTGCACCGGCGGGGCGAGGTGGCCAGTACGCGACGGTGAGGACGATGAGGCGTACTACGGTACGTCTCCATGATCGAGCCGGACTTCCTGCACACCACCCGTACGGCGTACGACTCCGTAGCCGTCCGTTACGCCGAACTGTTCGCCGACGCGCTCGAGGACTGGCCCCTGGACCGGGCGATGCTCACCGCGTTCGCCGAGTTCGTACGGGCGGACGGCGCCGGGCCGGTCGCGGACCTCGGCTGCGGGCCCGGCCATGTGACCGCGCTGCTGCACTCGCTGGGGCTGGCCGCGTCCGGCGTCGACCTGTCGGCGGAGATGATCACCATCGCCCGTAAGGCGCATCCGGAGCTGCGGTTCGATCAGGGATCGATGACCGCGCTGCCCCTCGATGACAGCGCTCTCGGCGGGATCCTCGCCCGGTACTCGATCATTCACACCCCGCCCGAGCGGCTGCCGGAGGTGTTCGCCGAGTTCCACCGGGTGCTGGCGCCGGGCGGCCATCTGCTCCTGGCGTTCCAGACCCACGACGATCCCTCTCAGCTGGCGGAGGCGTTCGACCACAAGGTGGCGCTCGCCTACCGCTGGTCGCCCGACCGCGTCGCAGACCTGCTGCGCGAGAGGGGGCTCGTCGAGGTGGCGCGGCTGCTGCGGGAGCCCGACGAGACCGACGAACGGGGCTTCCAGCAGGCCCATCTGCTGGCCCGCAAGGGACAACCGGCAGCTTTCCGACGGCCTTTGCCCACGCGACGGAAGAATTCCGCCTGATTCCCCAGCACGGCCCGTCATTACGGGGTTAGAGTCGCCTCATGTCCCACAGCGATGCCATAACTCGTGTGTCCCTCAAGAGAATTACCCCCGACGTCTCCGCAGCGATGGGCGCCCTGCACGGTGCCGCCGTTTCCGCGGCGCGGGATGCCAAGATCGAGCCGGAGCTTCTCGAACTGCTCAGAATTCGCGCGTCCCAGATCAACGGCTGTGCGTTCTGCCTCGACATGCATACGAAGGACGCCCGCACCCAGGGCGAGACCGAGCAGCGCATCTACGCGCTGAGCGCCTGGCGGGAGACCCCGTTCTTCACCGAACGGGAGCGCGCCGCACTGGCGTTGACCGAGGCAGTGACCTTGGTGCACGACGGGCGGGTCCCGGACGCGGTGTACGCGGAGGCCGCAGAGGCCTTCGACGAGGAGCAGATCGCGGCACTGATCTGGGCGGCCACCGTCATCAACGCGTACAACCGCATCGCCATCGCGCAACGTATGACTCCGGGCGCTCATGAGCCCAAGCAGAAGACCAACTGAGGTCTTAAAACAATGGACGCAGGCCTGAATCCGGCCTGAATCAGAAAATGGGTCGATGGCGCCGGGTGATTGAATTCGTCCGGCGCCTTCGGTTTCGGATGTTCCGTTGTCGTCGCGGGTCGCAGAAGCATCCTCCTCGCACGTCGATTTCAGGTGTTCGGCAACGGCTCCATGATGTCGTCCAGCCATTTCCTCCATTCCTCGGCCCGCACCGCCGGACCCGCCTCCATCGGCCTTCCCTCCCACGCGACCACCGGACGGATCCCGTGCAGGGCGTTCACCAGCCACACCTCGTGGCCCTCCAGTTCCTCCAGGGTCCGCTCGCGCTGGGCGAGTTGGACGCCGGTGGCAGCGGCCCGTTTCTCGATGAGCCCGAGGGTGACGCCCGGGAGCAGGGGCAGCCGCGCTGGGGGCGAACAGAGGGTGTCGTCCTCCCACCACAGGAGGCTTGAGCTCGATCCCTCCAGGACGAGGCCGGAGGGTGCGATGAGTACGGCCTCCTCGGCGCCCTGTCCGGCCGCCCGCTGCCGGACCCGGGCCAGGACATCCAGGTCGGGGCCCTTGCGGCGGGGCACGGTCCGTGGGTCGGGCTGGCCGGCCGCCCACACCCGTACTTCGGGGGCCAGTTCCGGGGCATGCCGCAGCAGGAGCCTCAGCTGGAGGGATCCGCGGACGAGTTCGACACGGGGGAACCATGTTCCCGTTCGGGGCAGGGCCGCGGTCATGTCCTGCCAGAACTCGGTGAGTTGTCCGGGCGGTGGGGCGCCGCAGTCGGCGCAGGCGCGCTCGAAGCGTGCCCGGTGCCGCTCGAAGCCGCGCACCAGTCCGTCGCGCAGCAGCCACGAGTCCGCGGCCAGCAGTCGGGTGTCGGCCGCCAGCCCCCGGGTGAGACCACTGCCCGGGGTCCAGGCCAACAGGCCCTCCGCGGTTGCGGGTTGCGTCATAGAGACTCCTCTCATTTCACTACGTGTCTCATCGGGTGCCCCGGTAACAGGTGTCCTAGTACTTACGGCCCGCGCTTGCCGGTGAGCCGTTGCGTGGCCCGTAGGGAGCGTGTTCCAGCCAGGCCCCGCACCACGGCAGTACGGGCGCGAGTGCCGCTGCCGCGCGCTGTTTGGCCCGTACGATCCGCCGCCGGGGCCGTAGATGGTCGAGTGCGGTGCCTGCGGCGGCGCTGTTGAACAGGGCCGCCGCGCGCCGGGCCGCGGCGAAGTGAGCGACCGCTTCCGGCACTCCGGTGGCGATGGCCTCCGCTGCCGCCGCCGCGTCGGCGATTCCGCTGTTCATGCCGCGTGCGCCGAACGGCGGGAAGAGGTGCGCCGCCTCGCCGACGAGCAGCACCCGGTGGTGCGAGTCGGTGAAGGTGGCGGCGACCTTGCGCAGGAAGCGGTACGTCGACACCCACAGGATCCGGTCGGCGTACCCCTCCCCCACCACGGCCGGCAGCCAGCCGCGTACGGACTCCTCGGTGCCGTACGCCTCCTGACGGTCGTCGTCTCGGCACTGGAGGTCGAGCTGGAAGCCTCCGGTGAACGGCACGCGCATCACGCTGCGCCCGCCGACACCGGGATGCTCATAGTGGAAGACCCGCTCCAGGGGGAGTTCCGCGCCCGGGATGTCGGCGACGTCCACGACGACGTGGAAGCCGTTCGCGTGGCTGCCCTCCAGGACGATGCCCAGTTCGCGCCGCAGCGCCGAGCGGGCCCCGTCGGCGGCGACGACGTGACTGCCGGTCCAGGTACGGCCGTCGCCGTCGGTCAGGGTGACGCCGGTCGGACCGGTCCGTACGCCCACCACCTCGGCGCCCCACACGAATTCGACTCCGGCGTCCTTGCAGGCGGCGAGCAGGAAGCGCTCGGTGTCCACCTGGCGCAGGCTGGTGAAGGGCGGTGCTCCCGAGGGCGGCGGGAAGGTGCGGGAGTAGACCTCGCGGCCCCGGTACAGGGTGCGCTTGGTCTGCCAGGTGCGTCCGTACGCGGTGATCTCGTCGGCCAGCCCCGGTCGCATCGACTCAAGCAGGTGCAGGGTCTCCCGATGGACGAACAGGGCGCGGCTGCCCGGCCGTTCGCGGCCCTCGGGGTCTGCTTCCAGGAGAGTGACCGGAACCTCCCGGGCGCGCAGGGCGAGGGCGGCCGACAGGCCCACGGGTCCCGCGCCCACCACGATGACGGGGCTCATGTGCGGGTGCCCTCGGTCAGCATGCGGGTGATCTCCACCCGCTTCACCTTCCAGGTGGCGGTCATCGGCAGCTCCTCGAACCGCCACTGCCGTGGTTCAGCCATCGCGGGCAGGTCGCCGGTGGCCCCCTTCCATCGCTCCATGTCCAGGGGCACGTCGCCGCGGACGCACACGACCGGCACGGGTTCGCGGTCGGCGCCCGGCACGATGACGACCTCGCGCAACTCCTCCAGGCGGGACATCAGGGTGTCCTCTACCTCCAGGTTGCTGTGCACCGAGTCGATCTGGTCGATCTCACGATCGATCAGATACAGGGCGCCCAGTCGGCTCTGGTAGCCCATGTCGCCCATCTGCCACCAGTCACCGTCGAGTTGGCGCAGATACTGCTCCCGGGCACCGAGGTAGGTGAGGATGCGGCCCCTGGTGCGGGCCTCGATCGGTCCGGGTGTTCCGGGCCTGGCCCGTCCGCCGGATCCGTCGGCGATGCGTACACGCGTGAAGCCGGGGATGCCGACCCCGACCCGGCGGCCGTCGGCGCGGGCGGCGCTGCGCCGGGTGAACCACTGGAAGGCGACCGGGCCCGTCTCGCTCTGCCCGTACAGCTGGATCAGATACGGCGAGCGGCGCTTCGAGGCGTCCAGGAGCCGTCGCACAGTACGCGGATGGATCGCGTCGAAGGTGGAGCCGTACGAGCGGACCCGGGACAGCGGCGCTCCGGGGGCGTCGGCCAACTCCTCCCACAGTACGAAGGTGTTGGGGTGCGTCTCGACGATGCCGGGGCGGTGGCGGCTGAGCAGTGGGCCGACCGAGGCGGGTTCCGGCTGGGTGATCAGCACCAGTGGGCTGCCGAAGTGCAGCAGCACGCCGAGCAGATGGTAGAAGCGCGAGTGCACGAACGACATGTGCAGTGCCGCGATCTCGCCGCGCGTGGGCCAGCCCATCGCCTTTTGCGGTATGAGCCGGTTCCACATGGTGTTCGGGCAGTGCACGGCGAGCTTGGGAACGCCGGTGGTGCCCGAGCTGTGCGTGATCAGGGAGGGCTCGCGGGGGTGGAGCCGTACGGGCGTGGGCGGTTTGCTGCCTGCGTACTGCTCCAGGGGGACGGCTCCGGGCGCGTCGTCCACGGAGAGCGTCCGCCGCACGAGCGTGGAGAGTTCGACGTCCTTGAGCGGTCCTTCCAGCTTGGCTCGGTCGGTGATCAGCCAGGGCTTGTGGAGGCGTTCGAGGAGCTGTCCGGCCACCGGTCCCGCCAGGGCGGGCGCAAGCAGCGCCGGTACGGCCCCGATCCGGGAGACAGCGCAGGTCAGCAGCACGATGTCGACGTTGTCCGACTTGTGGATGACCACCTCCTCCGACGGCCTGACCCCGGCCTCCCACAGCCGGCCGGAGAGCTCGTCGACGAGGTCCGCGAGCACTGGGTAGCTGAGGTAGACCCCGAGGTCGGGGTTGACGTCCAGCGGCCGGTCCAGCGTGACGAAGGCCGCTCCGTGGCGGTCTGCCGCCTGCCGGAACATCGGGCCCAGATAGAAGCCGCGGTCGGGGAGCAGGGGCTGCTGCTGTCGCATGCGCCCAATCCTTTCTGCTGTGGTGACTGAGCCTGAGGCCGCAAGGGACGGCGGGACGGCGCTCACGGTCACCACGCGCCGTGGCGGACTAGGTGGCGGCGGAGTTTGCCGGTGGAGGTGCGGGGCAGCGTCGGTACGAAGCTGACGCTCCGGGGGACCTTGAAGGCGGCGAGACGGTCGCGGGCCAGGGCGATGAGTTCGGCTTCGAGGCCGGCCGGTATCGGGGTGACGGGGACGACGAAGGCACGTAACCGGTTCGCGCCGCTGCGGTCGGTGACGGCGGCGACGGCGACCTCCTTCACCGCGTGATGGGTCCGCAGTACGGCCTCCACCTCCAGCGGGGAGACGGTGATGCCGCCGACCATCTCCATGTCGTCCGCGCGGCCCAGGTGCCGGATGGTGCCGTCGGGTTCGCGGCGCGCCCGGTCCCGGGTGGCCAGCCAGCCGCCGACCAGGGTGCGCTCGGTTTCCTCGGGCCGGTTCAGATATCCCGGCGTCAACGTCGGTCCGCGGACCCACAGTTCGCCCGATGTGCCGTCGGACACCGGGCGTCCCGCGCTGTCGCGCACCTCCACCTCGAAGCCGGGTACCGGGCGGCCGACGGTGCCCGGGTGGTTGTGGTGGAAGCTGTTGGCGCAGAAGGCGTGCCCGGCCTCGGTCGAGCCGATCTGCTCCAGCACGGGCGCGCCGAGGAGTGCGGTGATCTGTTCGCCGAGCCCGGCGGGCATGCCCTCACCGGCTGACACCGCGGCGCGTACCGAGGCGAAGCAGGCGGTGTGCCCGCCTGCCCGGTCGGCCACCAGGGCGGCGTACGCCGACGGTACGGAGTAGAGCAGGGTCACCCGGTGCCGTGCGACGATCTCGTCGACGGCCGCGGGGGTCGGGCGCCGGTCCACCAGTACGGCGGAGGAACCGGAGAACAGCGGGAAGGCGAAGGTGTTGCCGAAGCCGTAGGCGAAGAACAGCTTCGACACCGACAGCGTGACGTCCTCCGGGGTGATCTTCAGCAGCCGTCGGCCGATCAGGTCGTGGTACGTCTTCGGGTCGCCGTGGCAGTGCACAACTCCCTTGGGGCTGCCGGTGGTTCCGGAGGTGTACTGGATGTACAGCGGGCTGTGCGCGTCGACCGGGTGGGCGTCGGCGGTCGGCTCGGCGGTCCGGGTGAGCGCGACCAGCTGGTCGGCGCCGAGGCGGGCGCGGCCGGCGAACCGGTCCTCGAGGCCTGGTCCGGTCACGCACAGCGCGGCACGAGTGTCCTCGGCCATGAACTCGTGCTCGGGGGCGGTGAGTTCGGGGTTGACGAGCACCGCGACGGCTCCGAGCCGGGCGGTGGCGAGGAAGGCCGTCACCCAGGCGACGGAGTCGGGCAGCGCGATCAGCACCCGGTCGCCGGGACCCACGCCGTGGTCGGCGAGCACGGTTGCCGTTCGGGCCGCGAGGTCGTGCACCTCGCCGTGGGTCCAGGACTGGTGGCCCTGGCGGAAGGCGGTCCGTGCGGTCCAGTCGCGCCGCTCGGCGAGCGCGGCGAGGTGGGCGGCCAGGTTTCCGGGGGCGCCCGCGTCGGCGAAGGCCCGCGTGGCCTGAAGGGTCGTCAGGCTGTCCGTGGACCGCGCGGTCGCCTCAGCTGTATGCGTCGTCTGCATGGGCTGCGTCATCATCGGGTGGGCTCCTCGGCAGCGGCGGGGACAGCGGTGTGCTCCTGGTGGACGGCCCGCATCTGTGCCGCGGTCTTCAGCAGCATTTCGTCGTACTCCGCGGCCGGATCGGAGTCGAGGACGATCGCGCCGCCGGCCCCCAGGTGCATCAGGCCGTCGGTGAACACGGCGGTGCGGATGACGATGCTCAGGTCCGCCCCGCCGCCGCACCCCAGGTAGCCGAGGGCGCCGGAGTACACGCCACGGGCCTCGGTCTCCAGGGAGTCGATGATCTCCATGGTGCGCAGCTTGGGCGCGCCGGTCATGGAGCCGCCGGGGAAGCAGGCGCGTACGCAGTCGACGGCGTCCGTGCCCTCGCGCACCCGTCCCTCGACGGTGGAGACGAGCTGGTGGACGGTGGCGTACGTCTCGGTGGCCATGAGGCGGGAGACCCGCACCGTGCCGGTCTCGCAGACCCTGCCCAGGTCGTTGCGGAGCAGGTCGACGATCATCAGGTTCTCGGCGCGGGTCTTGGGGTCCGCGGCCAGGTCGTCCCGTAGCCGGGCGTCCTCGTCCGGGGTGCCGCCGCGGGCCGCGGTGCCCTTGATGGGCTTGGCCTCGGCGATGCCGTCCGGGGTGATCCGCAGGAAACGCTCGGGCGACGAGCCGGCCACGTCGAGGTCGCCGAACCTCAGGAAGGCCGCGTAGGGCGCCGGGTTGACGCGCCGGAGCACCCGGTAGAAGTCGTACGGGTCGGGCGGCGCGGGTAAGCGGGCGGCGTTGGTCAGGCAGATCTCGTAGCTGGTGCCTGCCCTGAGTTCCCGTTGGCAGGCCTCGATGTCCGCGAGGTAGGTCGCCCTGTCGCGGACCAGCCACGGTTCGGCGGCGTCGGGGTCCGGCTCGGAGGTGACGGGCAGCGGCGGCTTGTCCGTGGAGACGAAGCTGAGCTGGGCCATGGCGCTGTCCAGCCAGTCGGTGGCCTCTCGGGTGGCGTGCGGGGTGTCCTCGGCCAGGCAGACGGCGTAGGTGAAGCCCTCCTCGTGGTCGACGGCGATCAGCCGGTCGGCGAACAGCCAGCAGGCGTCGGGGGTTTCGGCCCGGTGGCGGTTGTCCGATCCGCAGTCGGCCTTCAACTCGTAGCCGAAGTAGCCGACATAGCCGCCGGTGAAGTCGAAGGGCAGTCCCGTGCCGTCGACATGACGGGTCGCCAGCTGCCGCTTCAGGTAGTCGAAGACGGAGGAGCGGACCTTGCGCAGGGGCCGTCCGGGTCGCTCGACTTCGCAGAGGCCGGTGTCGACGTCGTACCGGACGAACTCGGCGAGCGGGCCCCTGCCGTCCCCGAAGAACGAGAAGCGGGACTGTCCCTCCTCGACGCGGGAGCTGTCCAGCCAGAACGCCCGCGGGGCGTCTGCGCACATACGGGTGAAGGCGGCCTCGGTGTCCACGGCGGTGGCGATGCGGCGGGTGTGCAGCCGGTGGGCTGGACGCGGGGCGCGCCGGGGGCGGGGGATCGCCGCCGCGGCCGGGGTGACCGCGGTGTTCTTCGTACGCGGCCTGTGGTCCCGTTCCGCGGTGAGGTTGCGGAAGTTCACCAGCATGCGGTGGCCGTAGTCGGTGAGCACGGACTCGGGGTGGAACTGCACCCCCCACAGGGGCCGGGTGCGGTGCCGCAGCCCCATCAGGACGCCGTCCTCGGCCCAGGCGGTGGCCTCCAGGGTCTCGGGCAGCGGCTCGCGCACGGAGAGCGAGTGGTAGCGGACCACGGTGAAGTGCTGCGGCAGCCCCTGGAACAGGTCCCGGCCGTCGTGCCGGACCGTGGAGAGGTGGCCGTGCCGGGGCTCGGGGGCGGCCTCGACCAGTCCGCGCTCCCCCAGCGCGATGCCCTGGTGGCCCAGGCAGACGCCCAGTACGGGGATCTCGGCCTCGGCGAGCACCCTCGCGGCGATGCCGAAGTCACGCGATACGGCGGGGTGTCCCGGCCCCGGCGACACCACCACATTGTCGAATTCCCGGAGGTCCGGAATTTCACCGGCCGGGGTGTCATTGAGGATCACCACCGGCTCCTCGCCGTTGACCTCGGCAATCAGCTGGAACAGGTTGTACGTGTACGAGTCGTAATTGTCGATGAGCAGGGTCTTCACCCGCCCACCTCCTTTGTCGTTCCCGGGCCTATGCGGCCCGACGTTTGTGCCGCCCGCGAAGCATCGTCTGAATCGGCGGGTACAGCCATTTCTTGAAGAAACGCTGAAGCCGTGGCATGAGAATCCAGGTGACGATAGCCGTCACACACAGACACAGCAGCAGAGTTCGGAGCAAAGGATTGAGGTCGCCAATATAGGGCAGCACGAGGAGATTGAATAAGAGCACCGGTGGAAATACCGCGCTCATATTGATCAGCCACAGCTTCCACTTCGGTGGCGGTCGCGGAGTGGCCGGCGTGGCGGCCTGGGCTTCGAACCATGCGCTGGAGCCCTGCACGCTACGGCGTCCGGTCTCCCGTGCGAGCCCCTCCGCCTCGGTCGACCACTGGGCCCACGTGAGCGAGTTCTCCCAGGTCCGGGCCGAATCCTCGCTGTCAAAGCGGTAGACCACATGCCAATCAGCCTCTCCGTCGACGAGTACGCCACCCCCGAGAAAGCCCGGCTCACGCGCACACGCGCGCAGCGCTGCCCACCCCCAGCGATGGAAGGCGGACTCACAGCCCGGCACCACGTGATACGCCACGGTGACGGTAACGGGATTCCTGGTCACTCCTCCGGGTACGGAAAGAAACCCCCGCAC
Organism: Streptomyces sp. NPDC006365; assembly: GCF_042870755.1. Lineage (NCBI taxonomy): Bacteria > Bacillati > Actinomycetota > Actinomycetes > Kitasatosporales > Streptomycetaceae > Streptomyces > Streptomyces sp. NPDC006365. The sequence continues at coordinate 1,035,082 of NZ_JBIAHS010000001.1, read as the reverse complement.
ACTCAAACGTTCAACGAGGTTTTTCAAGCTGTCCGATACGCACCCCTAAATCACTCTTTCGTACATATTGACAGCTTCTGCCGAGGGGTACCACGGAGTAACCATTACGGAATTCTGACGGTTACCTTGAGAGCGCTTGCACGGCGCGTCGAAAAATGGGCACGGTTGTTATTCTGCTTGCCACTGCCTACCGAAAACAGCAACCGCGCAAACCATTTACTGGTGGAAGACCGGCAGGGCCCAGCGTGGCGGTTCGGGGGGTGGGCCCGGATTCTCCGTCACCCCGGCCCCGGCAACCCGGAGATCCACCTGAGTCGGCGCGTGGCCCGATGGCGAGGTCTCGCTCGCCGCCGCCCGCAGAGCGGCGACAAAAGCGCGGCAGGATTCGTAACGGTCTTCCGGGCTTTTTGCGAGCGCCTTGGCCAGTACGCCGTCGACGGGGGCGGCGATATCGGGACGCGACTCGGTCAGACGGGGCGGCTGGTCGAACTGGTGCGCCCATAGCAGTGCCATGTCGTCGTCGCGTTGGAACGGCGGTTTGCCGGTCAGGGTTTCGTGGGTGACGCAGGCGAGGCTGTAGACATCGCAGCGTCCGTCGACGGGACGTCCGGAGATCTGCTCGGGCGCCACATAGTCGAGCGTGCCGACGAACTGACCGACCGTCGTGAAGCCGGTCAGCGACAGCGACTTCTTCGTGAGGCCGAAGTCGGTGAGGTAGACGTGCTCGGGGTGGTCGCTGTCCGTGCCCTGGGCGACGAGGATGTTGCCGGGCTTGACGTCCCGGTGGACCAGGCCGTGGTCGTGCGCGGCGTCCAGCGCGGACGCCACCTGGCCGACGATCCGCGCGGCCACCGCGACGGACAACGGGCCCTCGCGGTCGAGTAGATGACGCAGGTCACGACCCGAGACGTACCGCATGGCGATGTACAGCACGCCGTCGTTCTCCCCCGCCTCGAAGATCGGCACGATGTGGGGATGGTCGATGGCGGCGGCCACACGTGACTCATGGGTGAAGCGCTGACGGAAGGTGTCGTTACGGGCGAGCTCCGGACCGAGCAGCTTGAGGGCGACGGACCGGTCGAGGCGCAGATCCTTGGCGCGGTACACCACGGCCATCCCGCCGCGGCCGATCTCACACTCGATCCGGTAACCCGCGATCTGCTTGCCGACCAGGTCGGAGGGACGCCCCGAGTAGGGGTTCGCATCGGGCGGCATCAGGGGTCACCGTCGCTCGTTTTCACGATTCGGGTGGGGGCATGGCGGGCGTCTCCGACGGCTTGGGTCCACTCCGGGTCTGCGACTTCTCGGGGTGCCTCCCGGTCTCCCGCGACTCGGGTCTCCTCCCGATCCCGCACGACATGCGTCGGCTCGCGGGCTTCCACGACCCGCGTGGGTTCCGGTCCGGCAGCACCGTCGATGTGGTCCACGACCCGCGTGGGCTCCGCCTCGGCAACGGCGCCGGCGTCCTCCACGACTCGTGTCCGCTCCGGCTCGGACGCCGCACCGGCACCTCTCACGACTCGAGTCGCCTCGCCATCCTCCACGACCGGCGTCGGCTCGCGCTCTCCCACGACCCGCGTCGGCTCCGCGCCGGCGGCGCCGCCGGCATTCCGCGCAAGCCGCGTGGGCTCCGGCTCGGACCGCGCATCGGCGTCCCTTGCGCCCCGAGTCGGCTCAGGAGCCCCGACGACCCGCGTCGGCTCTGCCGCAGTGGCTCCACCGTCGTCTGCGGCAACCCGAGTCGAGTCCCGCTCCGACACCGCACCGGCGTCCCCCACGCCTTGGGGCGGCTCCGCACCGGGGACGCCACGTGCGTCCACCACCCGCGTCGGTTCCGGCGCCCCCGGGGCGGGTCGTTCCGGGGGCGCCGGCGTGGGCGGCTCCCGTCCGTCCGCCGCCGGAGGCCCCGGTGTCGCGTACGTCGTCAAGTGAGTGCCGTCGCAGTAGACCCAGCGCTCGTGTTCGGCCTCGTACAGCCATACGGACTCCCCGTCGACGACCATTCCGACCCGCAGGCCCTGCGTGCGGGCGCGGAAGGATTCTCCGTCGAGGCGTCCCTCTGTCAGGTCCTCGACCGCTTGGCGGTAGCGGCCGAGTGCCTGCTCGGCGCGGGTGAGCAGTGGGCGTGGGTCCGCCGTGCGGGAGAGTGGGTGCGCGGCGGCGGGCGGCTCCTGGGGTACGGCGATCAGCAGTCGGCCGTCGACCCACGCCGACCAGCCGTTGGCGCAGACGATGTGGCCCCAGTCGCCGAGCCGATCGACGAGCCGGACCGGCAGCAGCGCGTCGAGCGGCACGGCGGGCCGGGCGGGGTCCGGGGCCTCCCAGGCCGGCATGCCGGCCTGGGGGACGACGTGCGTGGGATGGAAGCCGGGAGTCGTCATCGCGCCTACTTCCGCATGACCTCGGGTTCGTGCCTCCTGAGCAGCCGGGCGACCAGGTAACCGAAGACCGCCGACAGAACGACGAGCATGCCCATGTCGAGCAGCCACACATCCGCCTCGTGCCGGAACAGCGGGTCGGCGGTCAGATCGCCCGGGGAGAGCCGGGCCAGTTCGACTGTGCCCGCCATGGCGCCGAGCGCCCACCGGGACGGCACCAGCCACGACAACTGCTCGATACCGGGCACCCCGTCCAGCTTGAGCAGCGCACCGCAGAACACCACCTGCACGATGGCGAGGAGCACGAGCAGGGGCATCGTCACCTCCTCCTTGCGCACCAGCGCGGACACGAGGAGGCCGAGCATCATCGCCGTGAAGGCGAGCAGCGCGACGGCAACCGTGATCTCGGCGAGGGGCGGTATGAGGACCCCCTCACCGCCCGGCGCGTTCAGATCGACCCCCAACAGCGCCACCAAGGTCAGTACGACGGCCTGCAGGACGGTGATCGTGCCGAGGACGACGACCTTGGACATCAGATACGCCGATCTGGACAGGCCTACGGCGCGCTCGCGCTGGTAGATCACGCGTTCCTTCACCAGCTCCCGGACGGCATTGGCCGCGCCCGTCAGGACTCCGCCCACACACAGGATGAGCAGCGTGTTCAGCACGGACTTCTGAGTGAGCTGGCTTCCGGCGAGCGCCCGGGCCATCGCACCCATCACGAACGGCAGCGCGATCATGATGGCGAGGAAGGTCCGGTCGGCGGCGAGCGCGGCGGTGTACCGGCTCACCAGCGTGCGCACCTGTGAGCCCCAGCTCTGCGCCTTGGGCGGGGGCCCGACGACCTGACCGCGGGCGCGCAACGGACGATGCGGTTGCGCACTGGAGTTGGTGATGTACCGCCGCTGGAACGGCGACGCCCGGTAGTTCCCCGCCCAGTCCCGGTCACGGTCCCGCTCGAAGGCCTCGAACGCCTCGGGCCACTGCTCGAAGCCGAAGAAGGCGAGGGCGTCCTCGGGCGGCCCGTAGTAGGCGATCCTGCCGCCGGGCGCGAGCACGAGCAGCCGGTCGCAGACGTCGAGGCTGAGCACGCTGTGTGTGACGACGATGACGGTGCGCCCGTCATCCGCGAGGCCGCGCAGCATGTGCATCACGGAGTGGTCCATGCCGGGGTCGAGGCCGGACGTCGGTTCGTCGAGGAAGAGCAGCGACGGCTTGGTCAGCAGCTCCAGGGCCACGCTGACGCGCTTGCGCTGGCCGCCCGAGAGGCTGTGGATGCTCTGCCCGGTGCGCTGCTCAAGGCCCAGCTCCCGGACCACCTCGTCGACCCGTTCCCGGCGCTCGGCCTTTGCGGTGTCCTGCGGGAACCGCAGCTCGGCGGCGTATCCGAGGGCCCGGTGCACGGTCAGCTGGGCGTGCAGGATGTCGTCCTGCGGTACGAGGCCGATGCGCTGGCGCAGCTCGGCGTAGTCGCGGTACAGGTCGCGGCCGTCGTACAGCACCGTGCCCTTGTCGGCGGGACGCTGCCCGGTCAGCGCGTTCAGCAGTGTGGACTTGCCCGCGCCGCTGGGGCCCACGACGGCGAGCAGGCATTTCTCGCCGACAGGGAAGGACACCTGGTCCAGGAGCGTCTTGCGGCCACGGTCGACGGCGACGGTCAGATCCTGCACGTCGAGCGAGACCTCACCGGTGTCGACGTACTCCTGCAACTGGTCGCCGACCAGACAGAACGCCGAATGACCGATCCCCACGATGTCGCCCTCGGAGATCAGGGCCCGCGTCACCGGCTGTCCGTTGAGGAACGTTCCGTTGTGGCTGCCGAGGTCGACGATCTCGTACGTACCGTCCCCGTGGGCACGCAGTTCCGCGTGCCGTCGGGAGACGATCAGGTCGTCGACGACCAGGTCGTTGTCGCCGCCGCGGCCGAGGCTGACGGTGCGGGCGGGCAGCGGCCGTACGGTCGTGGGCTGCCGGAAGGTGCCGGTCGCGGCGGGCACGGAGACGGCCGACGGGCGCTCGGCGGGCTCGGCGGCGGGCGGGGGCCTGCTGGTGAGCACGGCGCGCGGGCCGTCGGCGGGATGTCCGAAGCGCAGGACGCTGCCGGCGCCGACGTCCCATGCGCGGACGCGGCGGCCGTCGGCGTAGGTGCCGTTCGTGCTGTTCTCGTCCTCGAGCGTCCAGTGACCGTCTTCGGGCCGCAGCACCGCGTGGTGCCAGGACACCCGGGCGTCGTCGATGACGATGTCGCTCAGTGGGTCGCGCCCGACGTGATAGGCCCGGCTCGGACTCATCACCGTGGAACCCGTCTCGGTCTCGAGGACGAGTTCGGGCGCAGTGGACCACTCTCCCATGCCCGAATTCTATCGATTCGTTCATATATGCGCCTGGGCGGAGACGGGCCACCCGGGCCGCGGGGTGAAGTCAGGCGGCCGGGACGGTCAACAGAGGAACCGTCCGTTGCATCCGCAGCGCGTCCACCGACTCGGCCAGCAACTCATACTCGGTGGTCTCGTCACTCGTGGCGATGCGGACGAGCTGCCCGGCAGCCAGCAGGCCGGCGGTCAACTCCTGTTGGTCCATGTCGCCGCACCAGGCACGCAGCATGCCGGGCACGTCGGGCGTGGTGTCCGCGACCGGTGCGACCGAGTTCGGCGGGTAGTAGGGAGCCTCGGGGTCCGGGTCCAGCCGCTCGGCGATCCATGAGGCCCGGTCCCGTAACCACCACATGGCCAACGCCAGGGTGGGCGCCCGATAGGTTCCGAGGGGTACGCCCACCCGGCGCCCGCCGCATATTCCGTACGCCGTGACATGGCAAAGGAACTCGTCGTGCACGATCTCTCCCCCGTTGGCGGCCTGCCGCCAGTCCGGCCTCTCTTTCCTTGCGATGTGCTGGTCGTGCACGATGGAGCTGATCGGCCTGCGGCCGACGGAGCCGAGGGCGCGAGCGCTCGGGATGCGAGCGCTCGCACAGTGTGGGCACCCAGAGTTCGAGTACTCAGAGTTTCAGTATCGTCACTCCTGACACTCTGTCACTACGCCATTTCAGCCAGTCTCTTGGCATATTCAAGGCGCACATTGGCTGAATCGTTGCGGAGCGCCTCACGGATTGACAATCGCGGCGATTCTGACCAGCTCGTCCGGGGCGAAGTCGAGGTTACGAGTCGCCGTCACGCTGTCCTCGAGCTGCTGAGGGCTGCTCGCGCCGACGAGCGCCGAGGTGACCCGGCCGCCGCGCAGCACCCAGGCCAGCGCCATCTGGGCCAGGGTCTGACCGCGCGACTTGGCGATGTCGTCGAGGGCGCGCAACTGCTGCACGAGGTCCTCGGTGACGGTGTCGGCGTTCAGGAACGGGCTGTCGCTCGCGGCGCGCGAGTCCTCGGGGATCCCGTTGAGGTACCGGCCGGTGAGCAGACCCTGCTCCAGCGGCGAGTAGGCGATCGAGCCCACCTGCAACTCGTCGAGCGCGTCCAGCAGTCCGTCCTCGGGACGCCTGTCGAGCATCGAGTAGCGCGGCTGGTGGATCAGCAGCGGTGTCCCCAACTCGCCCAGGATGCGGGCGGCTTCACGTGTCTGCTCCGGCGAATAGTTGGAGACGCCGACGTACAGCGCCTTGCCCTGGACGACCGCCGAGTGCAGCGCCCCCATCGTCTCCTCCAGGGGAGTGTCCGGGTCGGGGCGGTGCGAGTAGAAGATGTCCACGTAGTCGAGGCCCATCCGGGCCAGGCTCTGGTCGAGGGAGGACAGCAGGTACTTGCGCGAGCCCCACTCCCCGTACGGGCCCGGCCACATCAGATAGCCGGCCTTCGTGGAGATGACGAGCTCGTCGCGGTACGGCGCGAAGTCCGCCGTCAGCGCCTCGCCGAGGGCCGACTCCGCGGCGCCGGGCGGCGGACCGTAGTTGTTGGCCAGGTCGAAGTGCGTCACACCCAGGTCGAAGGCGCGGCGCAGGATCTGCCGCTGGGTGTCCACCGGCCGGTCCGGGCCGAAGTTGTGCCACAGGCCGAGCGACAGTGCGGGCAGCTTCAGTCCGCTGCGTCCGGTGCGCCGGTAGGGCATGTCCGTGTAGCGGTCGGGATGTGCGGTGTACACGCGTACTCCAGAGAGCCGGGAAGGAGGGAAACGGGCAAAGACGGCTCCACTCTCGCGCGGGCACCGAGCAGTGGTCCAACAGAAGAATCGGATGGAATTCAGCGGATACGCTTCTCAATTATGGAACTGCGCCACCTTCAGCACTTCGTCGCCGTCGCCGAGGACCAGCATTTCACCAGGGCCGCGGAGCGGCTGATGGTGTCGCAGTCGGGCCTGTCCGCCTCGATCCGCGCCCTGGAGCGTGAGCTGCGGGCCCCGCTGTTCGTCCGCACTACCCGTCGCGTCACGCTCACGGAGGCCGGCCGCGCCCTGTTGACCGAGGCGGAGCGGATCCTCGCCCAGGTCCGCGCGGCCCGGGACGCCGTGGCCGCGGTGCAGGGCGTACTGCGCGGCACGCTCTCCCTGGGCGCCGAGCAGTGCATCGCCGGAGTGTGCGTGGGCCCGCTGCTCGCCGCGTTCCGGCGGCGCCACCCCGATGTCGAGATCCGGCTGCGGCAGGCGGGTTCCGGCGCGCTGGCCGAGGAGGTCGCGGCCGGCCGTCTCGACCTGGCCTTCGCGGTGACGACGCAGGCCGACACCGACCAGCTCCGCTGTCTGCCCCTGACCAGTGAGCCTATGACCGTCCTGTGTCATCCGGCGCACCGCCTGGCGGAAGGCGGAGCGGTCACGCCGGAGGATCTGGGCGGCGAGGACTTCGTGGACTTCCACCCCGACTGGGGTCCCCGGCGCACCACGGACTCGGTCTTCGCGGCGGCGGGTGTGCACCGTACGGTCGCCCTCGAGGTCAACGACGTACACAGCTTGCTCGATCTGGTGCAGGAGAACCTCGGCATCGCCGTCGTACCACGCCACTTCGGCCAGAAGCGCGAGGCTTCCGCCCTCACCGCACTCCCCCTGAAGGACGTCACCGAGACCTCGTACAAGACAGTCGCCATGCTTCCGCCGCCGGACGCGACCAGTCCGGCGGCGCGGGCGCTGATGGAACTGCTCGAAGCGGAGGCCACGACTCCAGGGACGTGAGCCCGTCCGGCCGGGGGGCGCCTGCTGTCGCTTGTCACGCCTCCTGCATGCTGGAGGCAAGATCGAGTGACAGGAGTGACGCACCATGTCCGAGACGCCCAGGTCGACCGGGGCCCCTGCCCATCAGAACGTGACCTTCCCGAGTGCCGGGACCACCGCGCACGGCTATCTGGCGCTGCCTCCGTCGGGTCAGGGCCCGGGCGTGATCGTCATCCAGGAGTGGTGGGGCCTGACCGACCACATAGCGAATGTCGCCGACCGGCTGGCGGCGGAGGGTTTCGTGGCGCTCGCTCCTGATCTGTATGGCGGGAATGTCGCGCACGACAGCGACGAGGCCCTGCGCATGATGCAGGACCTGCCGGTTTCCCGCGGTGTCGAGCTGCTCTCCGGCGCGGTCGACCACCTGCTGGCGCTCGACGCGGTCACCTCGGACTGCGTCGGCTCGGTCGGCTTCTGCATGGGCGGCGGCTTCGTCCTCTACCAGGCCGCCGTCGACCCGCGCGTGAGCGCGGCGGTTCCGTTCTACGGTGTCATCCGCGGCGAGCTGCCCGACTTCTCGGGCCTCAAGGCCGAGGTCCTCGGTCACTACGGCGAACGCGACGCAGCCATCCCTGCCGAGAGCCTCGACACCCTCCGCGAGACGATCCATCGGCAGTCCGGCATCACCGCGGACTTCCGCCTCTACCCCGCCGGTCACGCCTTCTTCAACGACGGCCGCCCCGAGGTCCACGACCCCGAGTCCTCGGCCCTGGCCTGGGGCAGCACCGTCGAGTTCCTGCGCGCACGGCTGGGCTGAGTTCCTCAATACGTATACGTGTTCAAGGTGGCCACCGCCGACGAAGGCGAGCCGAGGTCATAGCGGTCCACCGCGAGGAAGTTGGGCTTCTTGCGGGCGGCGGGCTGGCAGAAGCGCTGGGCGCGGTCGGTGAGTTTGGTGTTGTCGGTGGTGGCCGTGCCCGCGATCGGGACGTCGCGGAAGTGGTTCATCACGAAGAGCGGGCGGAAGGGCGGCTCGGTGCGGGTCAGCGGGATGTTGGTGTTGGCGTCGTACCAGCGGCTGTGGCAGGACCAGTCGGAGCTGCCGATGCCGGATCCCATGGACCAGTAGTTCTCGACGGTCCACTCGCGCTGGTACATCACACCGAAGCTGTCCCGGGTCAGCCCCGCGGCCTGGTCGGCGGACCGGCTGTGGTCGCTGAAGATGAGAAGGCGGTCGTTGGCGGCGGTCAGGTCTGCCATCCGCGGCCAGCCGCCCGTGCGTACGCCGGTCTGGTCCGGGCGGTAGAGCACATCGGACAGGCCGTTCACACGGGCCAGTTCACTGCGCAGGACGCCCGGATCGACGTAGTCCTCGAGGAACACGGTGATGAACTGGCTGGGGTTCTGCTTCAGGAAGTCCACCATGCGCTGGAGGTCGACCCACAGCGCGACCGGGCTGCTGACGAGCGTGCAGCTGTTGTGGCACAGGATCGCGCCGTCCGGGGTCTGGTGGATGTCCATCATGAACCCGCGTACACCGTCGGTGAGTTGCTGGTTGATGCCGCGGGTCTGGTTCGGCACAAGGTTCACGAAGGGCGGGGCGAAGCCGCCGTCGACGCCGTTCGCGTACGCGTTGTGCGAGGTGAGGAACGTGACCTGGTCCAGGGTGCGTTGGTCCGGCGACGGCATCGGAGCGGTCGGTGACGTCACCGGAGTGAGGTACCAGTTGGCCAGGCCGCCCGCCGGGCCCGCGACCACCGGGCCCACGGCCAGCTGGGCGGGGTAGTTGGCCCCGGATGGCTTCGCTCCGATAGTCAAGTAGCGCTCGGCTCCGGGGACTTTGAGGGTGTACTGATCGGCTCCGTTCGGTCTCACCTCCCACGCGGCATCGACGCCGGCGCAGTCGACGGTTCTGGCCTGCTCTCCCGAGCGGCCCAGACAGCTGCCCGCCGTGTCGGTGCTCTCCAGCACATACGACGCGCCGCTCGGCCGGAGCGTCCACTGCTGACGGTCCTCGTTGCCCCTGGGGTTGCGCTGGACGACCGCTCCCCCGCTGTCGGCCGCGTTCAGCCCCGTGGTCGCGCTCTGTACGTAGTAGGCGCCGGCGCCCGGAACCTCCGCGGCAGGGGCGGACGAGGGCGCGACGAGGACGGCGGCCAGCGCCGCGCCCACGACGGTGGCGGCGAGCAGGGGACGGCAGTTCCGCAGCATGGCTTTTCCTTCCGCTGCACGAGGGTGCGGCCGCATACCGGTCAATTCCGGTACGCGGCCGCACAGTTGGCGATCGGCTACGACAACAACGCTGTGATCCTCGGCGGTACGGCCCGTCATGGTGCCGTATCCGGTCGGTGGGTGCCAGAGGGTCAGCCCCTCATGACGGAGAGGCGCAGCGTGGATCCGGCCGGGCCGGTGCGCACCGAGACCCGGCCCGCGGGTACGTCGGAGTCGATCTGCGGGTAGTCGTCGCTGGAGAGGCGCAGCGTCAGCCGGTGGCCGGCGGACAGCCGGTGGTGGACCGGCCAGAGGTGCACGCCGAGTGCGTACGTGGTTCCTGGCTTCACCGGAGACAGCCGGGTGTGCGTGTGGCGGTGGCTCGCCTTGAGCCAGCCTTCCGTGATCCGGTTGCTGGTGCCGTCGGGGGCCTGGTCGTAGAGCACGGCCGCGATGTTGCCGTCGATCGCGGTGAACGAGGCGCGGATGTCGGCCAGGGTGTCTCCGGCGAGCACCAGGTCGTGGCGCAACGGCGTTGTGCTGAAGCGCAGTTGCTGATGCTCCGCCGGGGGTGTGGTGCCGGTGTTGACGTCGAACGCCGCCATGCCGGGGGCTGCCGCTGATGGGTGCAGTGTTCCGTTCCGTCCGAGCCGCAGGGTGAGCGCCCGGGCGTCGGTCGGTGGCCACTGTTCGAATTGCTGCCAGCCCTTCCCCGCTCCGGGCCCGGGGACCTCGTAGGAGATGACGTGGGTGGCCGGCAGCGGCGCGCCTCGGTCGCGGGCCAGCCAGTGGTCCCACCAGGCGAGGTAGGCGCCGTTGTCGATCCCCGCGTACTGCCCTTCGGGCGAGCCGTGCTCCCAGGGGCCGGACACGAGCCACACGTCGCGCGGGCGGGCCCGGTAGTTCTTCACCATGCCGTCGCGGTAACGGTCGTACCAGCCGTTGATCTCGAGCGTGGGGACGGTGAGGTTCTCCCAGCGGGACATCACGCTGCGGCCCCGCCAGAAGTCGTCGTAGAGCGGGTGCTCGGCGTAGGTGCGGAGCGTGCCGGGTGCCACCGTCTGCTGCCATTCGCGGATGCGCGGGGAGTAGATGCCGCCTCGGTAGATGGTGTTCTCGTACCAGTCGTGGATGCCATTGACCGGGATGACGGCCTTCAGGTGGGGCGGTCGGTTCACCGCGGCCAGGAGCGTGGTGTGACCGCCGTAGCTCACCCCCGTCTGGCCGATGCGTCCGGTGGAGGCGGGGTGGCGGGCGAGCCACTCGATGACGTCGTAGTTGTCGCGCTGCTCCTGGGGGCTGAACGGGTCGACGGTGCCCGGCGAATCGCCCGATCCCCGGACCTGGCAGACGAGGGCGTTGTAGCCACGGCGAACGAAGTAGGCGGCACCTTCGCCGAAGGCCTCGGCACTGTCCGCGTACGCCGTGTACTCGTACACGATGCCGGGGAAGGCGCCGGCGGCGGGCCGTCCGGCGGAGGTTCCCGGCCGGTACAACTGGCCTGCCAGGTGGCTGCCGTCGCGGAGGGGCACCTTGACGTCCTCGCGTACGACCTCGTACCGGGCTGGGCGGTCGTAGGCGAAGAAGGGGTCGGGTGGGAGCCGGGGCCCGCCGGCGGCGCCGACCGGTGACGGCAGTGCGGCGGCCAGGGGCACCGCAAGTCCGAGGGAGCACAGGGTTCGTCGGGACAGCAGCGGGTTTTCTCGCTGTGCGTTCATGTGTGCGCGCTCCTTGGCACCGCGTCAGAGAGAGAAGGGTCAGAGAGAGAAGGCGCCGGTGATGAGCGCGCCGACGGTCATGACCAGGGTGGTGGCGAAGGCCCAGCGGAAGATGAAGCGCTGGTGCTCGCCGAGTTGTACGCCGCTCATGCCGACGAGGATGAAGGTGGAGGCGGTGAGCGGGCTGAGCGGGAAGCCGGTGGTCATCTGGCCGAGGATGGCGGCCCTGGCGACCTCGGCCGGAGGAACACCGAAGCCGTCGGCGGTCTGGCCGAGAACCGGGAGTACGCCGAAGTAGTAGGCGTCCGGGGTGAAGACCAGGCTGAGCGGCATGGACGTGAGGGCAACCAGGACGGGCAGATGCCCGCCGAGCGCGTCCGGGATGACACCGACGAGCGCCTCGGCCATCGAGTCGATCATCTTCGTGCCCGTGAGTACACCGGTCAGAACACCGGCCGCGAAGATCATCGTCGTGACCAGGACCACGCTCTTGGCGTGCTTGTCGAGCAGGGCCTGCTGCTGCTCCCACGTGGGGTGGTTGACCAGCATGGCGATGGCGAAGCCGAGCACGAACAGCACGGGGAGCGGCATCACTTCGAGGATCAGACACACGACGAGAGCGATGGTCAGCACCAGGTTGAAGACGGTCAGCCACGGCCGGGCGGGCGCCGGCACGCGAAGAGTTCCCGGCCCGTCTCCCACGCCCGCGGCAGGGTGTGCGTCCGGTTCCCTCCGGTCTTCGGCATCGTCCTCCGTACGGTCGTGGCCCTGCGAGTCGAGCATGCCGAGACGCCGACGCTCCCGACGGCCGATCAGGTACGAGGCCACCAGCACCCAGGCGATGCCGAAGCCCATGGCGGGCAGAACCGGCGTGAAGACCTCCGAACTCTCCAGCTTCAGCGCCGCCATGGCCCGTACGGTGGGGCCACCCCAGGGAATCATGTTCATGACTCCCGCACCCAGGCAGACGACTCCGGACAGCACGAGCGGGCTCATGCCGAGTCGCTTGTAGACGGGCAGCAGGGCGGAGACGGTGATGAGGAAGGTCGAGGCCCCGTCACCGTCCAGTGCCACGCACATCGTGAGGACGGCCGTGCCGACCGTGATGCGCAGCGGGTCGTTGCGAACTACCCGCAGAATGCCGCGGATCAGTGGATCGAAGAGGCCCGCGTCGACCATCAGGCTGAAGTACAGGACGGCGAAGGCGATCATGATGCCTGTCGGGGCCACCGTGGTCAGCCCCTCCAGGATGAGGTCGCCCAGCTCGTCCCCGAAGCCGCCGGCCAGTGCCGCCAGCACCGGGAGCAGGACCAGGGCGACCAGGACCGAGACGCGCTTGGTCATGGTCAGCAACAAGAAGAGGCCGATCGTGGTGTAGCCCAGGGCTGCCAGCATGCAGTCGGCTCGCTTTCTCGGGGGACGGCTCCTGGCGGCGGGAAAGCGAGGGCCTGGAGCATCGGTCTGTCGCGGGAGAGTTTCCGAGCGGCAACAGATCGGTGTCCAGCATCGAACCGGGATCGACTCATGCGATCTCCGCATCAATGCGGAAGCCGTGTGCCTATCCTCCGGCCATGGATGCCACCTTGCGCCAACTCGCGGCCTACGCGGCCGTCGCCCGGGCGGCCAGCTTCACCGCCGCCGCCGCACAGATGCACGTATCGCAATCGTCGCTCAGCCGTGCCGTGGCCGACCTTGAGCGGTTGCTCGGCGCGCAGCTGCTCGAACGCGACACGCGCAATGTGCAGTTGACCGCCGCCGGAGTCGAGGCCCTGCGGATAGCCGAGCAGATCGTGAACGCACATCGAGCGGGCATGAAAGAACTGCGTCGGTTTCTGCTCGGTGAGTCGGGAACCGTCGCGGTGGCCACCCTGCCGTCCGTCGCCGCCGTGCTGTTGCCGCGGGTGATCTCCCAATTCCGTGCGCAGCGACCACAGGTGGCCGTGCGCATCCTCGACGGCCTGGAGCGGTCGGTGCTGGACCGGGTCCTCAGCGGCGACGCGGACTTCGCGATCACCACGGTCGGCAGACCGTCGGACCAGCTGGAGCAACGGCCGCTGGTCCACGACCGGTTCGTGGCAGTGCTCCCGCCACACCATCCGCTCACCGAGCGCGCCGAGGTCTTCTGGGAGGACCTGGCCCGCGAGCCCTTCCTCGCCGTGGGCCGCGACTCGAGCGTACGCAGACTCACCGACGCCGCCTTCGCCCAGGTCGACGCACACAAGGAGCCGGCAGCCGAGGCCGGCAGCATCGCCACGGTGGGCGGTTTGGTGGCAGCGGGACTGGGGGTCTCCGCCCTACCCGCCCTGGTACTGCCCCTCACGGGCACAGGCCAGGTCGTCTGCCGCCCCCTCGTCGGCCCCGCGGTCAACCGCCGCCTGGACATCGCCCTGCGCGCACGCCGAACCCTGCCACTGGCGGCCCACCATCTGCTGGAGACGCTGGATGCGCTGCGCGACCAGGGGCACGAGTTGCCTGACGGGGTTGCGTGGTCCGAGTAAAAAGTGCCCTTCAGGGGCGTGAGGCTGTATGAACTTGCCGCTCTGCCGCGGGGCGGCACCAACGCCCCTTCAGGGGCGCGGGGCTGTATCGATGTGCGGCTCCGCCACGGGGCGCGATCAGCCACGGCACGAACCGGGTTGGGGCGCCTGGGGCGCAGCCCCAGCGGGGTCTGGGGCTGCGCCCCAGGGATGGGACGGGTAGGAGCGGCGGGGGCGAAGCGACCCCGATTCATGCACAAGCCGCATGGATTGATCGACTTCCTTTGCTGGACAGGCATTTCTCCGCTTCGGCACGCTGAATCCCCGAGACCCAACAAGGGAGAGCCCGGATGACGAGGAAGTGCAACGGTGCCGGATGAGCGCCGAGACCCCGGCGGACAGGGACAACTACGAGGGCTGAAGGTCGTCGAGTTCGCCCACGTGGTGGCCGGCCCGCTGGCCGGCTCGATGCTCGCCGACCAGGGCGCCGACGTCGTACACGTAGAGCCCCCGGGCACCGGCGACGCCGCCAGAGCGATGGGCCCTCAACGAGACGGCGTGCCCCTGTGGTTCAAGGTCTCCGGACGCAACAAGCGCTCCGTGACCCTGGATCTGCACCACGAGGCCGGCCGTGCCGTGGCCCACCGGCTCGTCGCCTGGGCAGACGTCGTCATCGTCACCCTGCGCGCCGGACGCCTGCGTACCTGGGAGCTGGACTGGGAGTCCGTGCACCGCATCAACCCCAAAGCGGTACTGCTGCAGATCTCCGGCTTCGGCGCGACCTCCTCGCAGGCCGACGCACCGGGCTTCGGCAAGATGGGCGAGGCCCGCAGCGGGGTCGTGCAGCTGACCGGATTCCCCGACGGGCCGCCCGTCCACACCGGCTTCTCCCACGGCGACGCCGTGACCGGCCTGATGGGCGCGTACGCCGTACTCGCCGCCCTCCACCGCCGGGACCACGACCCCGACTTCGACGGCGAATGGATCGACCTCGCGCTCTTCGAGCCGCTGTTCCGGCTCGTCGAGTGGCAGGTCATCGTGCACGACCAACTGGGAGAGGTACCCGAGCGCGCCGGCAACCAGCTGGCGGTCGCCCCCGCCGCGGTGATCAACACCTACCGTTCCCGTGACGACGAGTGGATCACCGTGACATCCGCGACGCCGCGCTCGGTGCGCAATGTGGCCCGGCTGCTCGGGCTGCCCGAGGAGGAGTTCACGACGACGCGGCAACAGCACGCGCGGCGCGGCGAGTTGGACGAGGGGCTGCGCACCTGGGTGGCACAGCACTCGACCGCCGAGTGCCTGGAGGAGTTCGCCCGCAACGAGGTGGTGGCCTCGCGGGTGTTCAGCGCCGCCGACATCGCCGACGACCCCGTGTACGCCGAACGCGGCGACATCGTCACCGTCGACGATCCCGACCTCGGCCCGGTACGCATGCAGGCGGTCATCCCGCACTTCCGACAGGTCCCCGGGCGGGTCTGGCGCACCGGGCCCGCCCTGGGACAGGACAACCGCCTCGTGTACCGCGAGTGGCTCGGACTCGACGAGAAGGAACTCACCGACCTTGAGAAGCAAGGTGTCGTGTAAACCGGGATACCCGGGAGACAGGGTGTCGTACGGCCGGGAAGTGAGAACGCCGGACCGGCCCCCGCTGCGCTCCCTGCTCTTCGTCCCGGCGAACCGGACGGAATGGCTGCCCAAAGCGCGCGCGGCCGGTGCCGATGCCGCGATCCTCGACCTGGAGGACGCGGTACCGCAGGAGGCCAAGGCGGGTGCCCGTGCCGGGGTGGTGGAGGCCATCGCGCGGGCCGCCGAGGATCCGCCGGGGAGCATGGCGCTGTTCGTACGGATCAACCCGCTCGACGGCTGGACAGGAGCCAAGGAACTGCGCATGGTCGCGCGCCCGGGTCTGTCGGGCATCGTCCTGCCCAAGGTGGGCTGCGCGGAGGAGGTACGGCTCGCCGACCGGTTGCTCACCTGGTGCGAGGACGAACAAGGCCTGGCTCGGGGCCGGTTGGCGCTCGTGCCCCTGCTGGAGACGGCTCGAGCACTGCGCGAGGCCCACGACATCGCCTCCGCCGCCCCGCGGGTCGCCTACCTCGGCGCCCTCACCGCGCCAGGGGGCGACGTCGAACGCGCCGTCGGCTACGGCTGGACCCCCGAAGGAGCCGAAACCCTCGCGCTCCGCTCCCGCGTCCTGCTGGACGTCCGGGCGGCGGGATCACCCCACCCGGTCACCGGCCTGTGGACCCACCTCGCGGACCTGGACGGCCTGCGTGTCTTCGCGGAACAGAACCGCTCGCTCGGATACGAGGGGATGATGGCCATCCACCCCTCCCACATCCCCGTCATCAACGACGCCTTCTCCCCCGGCGCCGAGGAACTCGCCCGCTGCGCCCGCCTGATCGCCGCCGTGGAGCAGGCCCAGGCACGCGGTCAGGGCGCGGTGTCCTTCGAGGGCCAGATGGTGGACGAGGCCATGGCCGCGACGGCACGGCTGGTGCTGGAGCGGCATACTGCCACACGCTGACGCTGTTCAGTGCCCCTTGCACTGAGCTAGCGTGAACCGCTCCAACCCAACGCCCGCGAGCGCGCCGGAGGGACGACGGATGCCGCCAGAACTGCGCAGCGCACAGTGGTACGCGGGGACGGACCGCAACGCCTACATCCACCGTGCGTGGATGCGGCGCGGCCTTCCCCGGGACGCCTTCTCCGGCAGGCCGCACATCGCCATCGCGAACACCGCGTCCGATCTGACCCCCTGCAACGCCCATCTCGGCGAGGTCGCGAAGTCCGTGCGGGACGGTGTGCACGAATCCGGCGGGATTCCGATGGAGTTGCCAGTGGTCTCGCTCGGCGAGACCCAGATGCGGCCCACCGCCATGCTCTGGCGGAACATGGCCGCGATGGCGGCGGAGGAGATGTTCCGCGCCAACCCGATCGACGGCGTCGTACTCCTCGGAGGGTGCGACAAGACGATCCCCGCCCTGCTCATGGCCGCCGCCTCCGTGGGCCTGCCCGCCGTTGTGGTGCCAGGCGGGCCGATGCTCACCGGCACGTTCCGCGGCCGGCCGCTCGGCTGTGGGACGGATGTCTGGCGGCTGAGCGAGGAGGTCCGCGCGGGGACGCTGTCCCAGGAGGACTTCACCCGTTCCGAGTCGTCCATGATCCGCAGCCGGGGGCACTGCAACACGATGGGTACGGCGTCGACGATGGCCGTCGTCGCGGAGGCGCTCGGCATGACGCTGCCCGGACTGGCCGGAACGCCCGCACCCGACAGCCGACTGCTCGAAGCCGCCCATGAGACGGGGCAGTTGGCCGTCGAGCTGGTGGCCGAGCAGCGCGCGCCCGCCGACGTCATGACCGCCGCCTCCTTCCACAACGCGACCGTCGCGCTCGCGGCGACCGGCGGGTCCACCAATGCCGTCGTCCACCTGCTGGCCATCGCCGGCCGGCTCGGCGTACCGCTGAGCCTGGACGACTTCGACCGGATCGGATCCCATGTCCCGCTCCTGGTCGACCTGTTGCCGGCGGGCACACACCTCATGGACGACTTCCACCGCGCGGGCGGACTCCTCGCCGTGCTCCGCGAAGTACGTGACCTGCTCGACCCCACCGCGACCACCGTCACCGGGCGCCCCCTCGTCGACTTCCTTGACGACGCGGAGAGTTGGGACCGGGAAGTGATCCGCCCCCGCGAGACGCCGCTGCAACCGGACGCGGGCATCGCCGTGCTGCGCGGCAACCTCGCCCCGAGCGGAGCCATCATCAAGCCCGCCGCCGCCTCGCCCGAGCTGCTCCAACACCGGGGCCGGGCGGTCGTGTTCGACCACATCGAGGACTTCCACGCCCGCGTCGACGACCCGGATCTACCGGTCGACGCAGACTCCGTGCTCGTGCTGCGCGGCTGCGGCCCCAAGGGCTACCCCGGCATGCCCGAGGTGTCGAACATGCCCCTGCCGCGCAAGCTGCTGGAGCGCGGCGTTCGGGACATGGTGCGGATCTGCGACGGCCGGATGAGCGGCACGGCGTACGGAACGGTCGTCCTCCACGTCGCCCCGGAAGCCGCCGCCGACGGCCCACTGGCGCTTGTACGCGACGGCGACTGGATCACTCTCGACGTTCCCGCGCGCACCCTCACCCTTGAGGTCGACGACAGCGAACTGGCGCTGCGTACGCCCAACAAGGCGACCCTCGACGGATTCGCGAACCCCGGACGGGGCTGGGAGCGCCTGTACGTGGACCATGTCACTCAGGCGGACACTGGCGCCGACCTCGACTTCCTGACCGGTTCTTCGGGGTCGGCGGTGAGCCGTGAATCGCATTGAGCCAGGCCCTGTATCCCAACTGCGCTGTTAGCGTTGCCTCTTGAGTGAGGAGGCGGAGACAGCAGTTGACATCGACCACGTTTCGCATCGGCGGGGATCTGGAAGTACGGCGACTCGGGTTCGGGGCCATGCAGTTGCCGACCGAGCCCGCCGCCGACCGTGAAGCGTCCATCGCGGTCGCCCGGCGGGCCGTCGAACTGGGCGTCACGCTGATCGACACGGCGCACCTGTACGGCGGAGGTGCCAACGAAGAGCTGCTCGCCGAGGGCCTGAACCCCTACCCGGAGGGGCTGATCATCACCACCAAGGTGGGCGTCGCGCGATCCACCGAGACGGGTGAGTGGGGGCTCGACGCGAGGCCCTCCGTGCTGCGCGCTCAGGTCGACGACGCCCTCCGCCGACTGCGCGTCGAGAGGCTCGAACTGCTCCAGCTGCATCGCATCGACCCGGAGACACCCCTGGCCGACCAGCTCGGCACGCTGCGGGAACTCCAGACCGAGGGCAAGATCGGCCGCATCGGACTGTCCGAGGTCACCGTCGCCGAACTCGAACAGGCACGGGAGGTCATCGACGTCGTCAGCGTGCAGAACCGCTACAACGTGCTCGACCGCGAGCACGAGCCCGTGCTCACGGCCTGCGAGGCGGCGGGGATCGCGTTTCTGCCGTGGCGGCCCGTCGCTTGGGGTACGTCGGGCGAGAGGGCCGAGATCGCCGCCGTGGCAACTGAGCTCGACGCCAGCCCCACGCAAGTGACGCTCGCGTGGCTGCTCGGCCACTCGCCGGTCATGCTGCCGATCCCGGGCACCTCCCGGATCGACCATCTGGAGGAGAACCTCGCGGCGGAACACCTCCAGCTGCCCTCGTCCCACCGTGACCGCCTCGACCAACTGACCGAGCGGACAACGGCGTAGGCCCGCGGCGGCCAAGCCGTGGCTAGGAGGGGGCTCCTCCGAAGCCGATCTCGTTGCCGTCGGGGTCGCGGTACAGCGCCTTGCGCACGCCGTTGGAATAGGTCTCCCGCTTCACGGGCTCGATCCCGCGCTCGGCGATCTGCGTGACGCGGGCGTCGAAATCCTCGACGAAGATCGTCTGGATGCCGTGCCCGGCGTGCTCGGCGTTCTGCTCGATGGCCACAAACCGGTGCTCGGCGAGCTCCCACACGGCTTCCGTGTCGGATGCGATGTAGGTCGGCTCCCCCAGCAGCCGCGCGTACCAGTCTTTCGCGGCCTCGTAGTCGCGGACGTACATCCCTGCGAACAGGTCGAGTGACATCCGGCCATGCTAAGCGCCTGTCAAGCGCCCGGGGACACGAGCCCGGTCTCATAGGCGAGGACGACGGCCTGCGCACGGTCGCGAAGGGCGAGCTTGGCGAAGATGCGAGCGACGTGGGACTTCACGGTGGCTCCGCTGAGGGTCAGCTCAGCGGCCAGTTCGGCGTTGGAGAGACCGCGGCCCAGGAGGGTGAGGACTTCGAGCTCCCTGGGAGTCAGTGCGTCGAGGTCGCGGTGCGGGGGCGTCGGTTCGGTGTTTCGGCACTCATCGTTGCCCGCAGCATCGCATGCACGTTCGCTTCCGGCACCGCACCCACGTTCGCCTCCGGCACCGCACCCACGTTCGCCTCCGGCACCGCACCCACGTTCGCCTCCGGCAAAACGCTCGACGAGGCGCCGCGTGATCGAAGGGGCGAGCAGGGCGTCGCCCGTGTTGACTAGGCGTACGGCGGCGGCGAGGTGCTCGGGGGTGACGTCCTTCAGCAGGAAGCCGCTCGCGCCCAGGGCCAGGGCCTCGTACACGTAACGGTCGAGGTCGAAGGTGGTGAGCATCAACACCCGGCATTCCGGGGCCTGTTGCAGGATAAGCCGAGCCGCCTCCAGGCCGTCCATGTTGGGCATCCGGATGTCCATGAGAACGACGTCCGGCCGCAGTTCGCGTGCCGCCGCCACCGCCTCGGCTCCGTCGGCCGCCTCGCCGACGACTTCGATGCCACGGGTCGTCAGGATGAGCCGAAATCCCGTACGAATCAGGGTCTGATCGTCGGCGACGAGGACGCGCGGGGCACGCTCGACGGCGCTCATGGGCGGTCCAGCGGGATACGCGCCCGCACGCGGTAGCCCCCGCCGAGGCGACGTCGCGCGTCCAACTCGCCGCCGTACACCGCGACCCGCTCACGCAGCCCCAACAGCCCTCGCCCCGTGCCGTTCCCACGCCCGCCCGACCCGGTCCGCGGCGGCGCGGACCCCGGCCGTGCCCCAGTCAGCACACTGGACCCACTGTTCAGTACCTCCACCCGGAGGGAGTGGTCGGCGTAGCGTACGGTCACTTCGGCCTCTCCGCCGTCGCCGTGTTTGAGGGCGTTCGTCAGGGCCTCCTGGACGATTCGGTACGCGGTGACGTCGATCCCGGCGGGTAGCGGGCGGGGCTCGCCGGAGATGCGTACCTCTACGGGGAGCCCGGCGAAGGCGATCCGGTCGACCAGTCGGCTCAGCGCGCTCAGGCCGGGCTGGGGCGCCAGGCACGGGCCGACCACCACGACGTCACCGTCCCCGCCGTCCCAGCCGCCCTCGTCGTCGCGCACGCCCTCGCCGCTCTCCTCGTCCTCGCCGCTCTGCGACGGTGCCAACACGCCCAGAAGGTGCCGCAGTTCGGTCATCGTGGAGCGGCCCGCGTCCTCGACGGCCCTGATCGCCGCCTCGGCCTCGTCGGGCATGGTCTTCAGTACGTCGCGGGCGGCCCCGGCCTGCACCACCATGAGGCTGACGTTGTGACTGACGATGTCGTGCAACTCGCGGGCGATACGGTCCCGTTCGGACCGTACGGCACCGCGGGCCGCGCTCTGCCGCTCCCGCTCGAGCAGCCAGCCCTGTTCCTCCACGGATCTGCGGTACCGGCTCCGCGTCCGCAGGAACGCCACACCCAGCCACGCGGCGGCGGCACACGCCACCACAAGCGCCGCGACAAGCAGGCCCACCCCCGACGACCACACACGCTCACCTTCGCAGAGCCGCCCGCGATGTGCATCATCCTCCGGATGCAGGCGCCTGCATCCCTGGGACGAGACGAGCCGAAGAAGACCGAAGTTTGCCATCCGGGGACGGATGTCCGGGCGGGCCCGCCGCCTTACCGTCCTGTTCATGGTGACAGGAGAGAGCACGGGCACGGGAGAGGTCGTCGTACGACTGGACGGCGTTCGCAAGGAGTACGGCGAGACGGCGGCGCTGGACGGTGTTTCGCTGGAGATCCGGGCCGGGGAGGCCGTCGCGGTGATGGGGCCGTCGGGCTGCGGCAAGTCCACACTGCTCAACATGATCGCGGGGCTCGACCGTCCGACGTCCGGTGCGGTCCTCGTGCACGGCGAGGACGTGGGGAGGCTCGGCGAGAAGGCGCTGGCACTGTACCGGCGCCGCCGGATCGGCATGGTCTTCCAGTTCTTCAACCTCATCGACGACCTGTCGGCCCTCGACAACGTCGCACTGGCCGCCCAGCTGACCGGAACCCCGGCCGCACAGGCCCGCAGGCGCGCACTGGAACTGTTCGACGAACTCGGCATCGCCGACCGGAAGAACGCGTATCCCGCGGTACTCAGCGGCGGCGAACGCCAGCGCGTCGGCGTCGCCCGCGCCCTGATCAACCGGCCCGCCCTGCTGCTGGCCGATGAGCCGACCGGCGCGTTGGACAGCCGGGCCGGCGAACAGGTGATGGATCTGCTGCTCGACCTCAACCAGATAGGCCAGACACTGCTGTTGGTCACGCACGACGAACGCCTCGCGCAACGCTGCGCGAGTCGGCTGGTCGAGCTGGCGGATGGCCGCGTGGTCGGGGAGCACACCCTGGACGAGAGCGACGAAAGGACACCTGCAGACGAGGCGAAGCCCCTGGGACGGACCGCGTGAGCGCCGTGTGGCGGGCCACGCGTGGGGCCGTACGCCGTCGCAGGCTGCAGACGTTCGTCATCGGCCTGGTCGTCCTGATGTCCACGGGGACGATCGTCGTCGCGCTGGGCCTGGTGGACGCCGCCTCCGCCCCCTTCGACCGCGCCTTCGGCAAGCAGCGCGGCGCCCACGTCGTCGCAACCTTCGACCCCGGCAAGGCCTCGGACGCCCAACTCGCGCGCGCGGCCCGCCAGCCGGGCGTCGAGGCCACCGCGGGTCCCTTCCGGCAGGCTGTACTGGATCTGCCGCGCACGACCGCCCAGTCGTTCGGCCTGGACTCCGGCCTCGCGGTCGTCGGCCGGGCGGGGCCGGGCGGCCCGGTGGACCGCCTGGACCTCTGGGCCGGCCGCTGGGCCACCCGCCCCGGTGAGATCGTCCTGAACCGCAGCCCGGGCTGGGGGGCGGAGGCACTGGGCAAGCAACTCAAGGTGCCCGGTGGGCCAAGTCTCACCATCGTGGGGTATGCCTTCACCTTGAGTCGGTCGGCCGACGCCTGGGTCCCGCCCGGTCAGATCGCGAGCCTGCGTCCAGCCGCCACGCAGATGCTCTTCCGGTTCGAGGAGTCCTCGACGGAGGGAGGGATCCGCTCGGGCTTGTCCGCCGTCACCGCCGATCTGCCGCCGGACTCGCTGACGGCCTCGCAGTCGTACCTCACCGTCAAGCGCCAGATCGGCAGTTCGGCCCGGGCCTACGCCCCGTACCTGATGACCTTCGGCATCCTGGGGATCCTGGTGGCGGTGCTGATCGTCGGCAACGTGGTGAGCGGCGCGGTCATCTCCGGCTTCCGGCACATCGGGATACTCAAGGCCATCGGCTTCACGCCTGGCCAAGTGGTCGCCGTCTACCTCGCGATGGTGTCCGTCCCGGCGGTCGTCGGGTGCGTACTCGGCACCGTCATCGGCAATGTCCTGGCCCGGCCCCTGCTGGAGTTCGCCTTCACGGGTCCCGACGCGGGCGTGCTGCGCGACAGCGTCGGTGGTGTCCCGACCTGGGTGAACGCCGTCGCCCTGTTGGGTCTGCCGTCCGTCGTCGTTCTCGCCGCGCTCATTCCCGCGTTGCGCGCGCACCGGATGTCAGCGGCGCGGGCGATCAGCGCGGGAAGCGCGCAGCGCACCGGCCGGGCGTTGCGGATCCAGCGCCGGCTGGCGGGCAGCGGACTGCCGCGCTCGGTCAGCCTGGGTCTGGGCCTGCCGTTCGCCCGCCCGGGCCGCAGCGCGCTCACACTCGCGGCCGTGGTCCTCGGGGTGACCACCGTGACGTTCGCGACGGGCCTGGCCACGACGATGACCCGGTTCGGGAGCGTGGGCGAAGACGCCCACCAAGTCGTGGTGTACACCGGCAGCTTCAAGGACGGCCGGGCAATCGATCCGGAGCATGGGGACCGGGAACTCGAGTCACTCCTGCGCTCCCTGCCCGGCGCGAGCGAGGTAACCGCCCGGGGGTACGTCGACGCGCGCGCTGCCGGGTACCCGCGAGGGGTGGATGTCGAAGGCCGGCGGGGGGACCGGCCCGCCATGGGCGACGTACTCGTCGAGGGACGGTGGATGCGCGACACGGACGAGATCGTCGCCCCGACGCCGTTCCTGCGCGAGCGCGGCCTGAAGGTCGGCGACAGCATGCTCCTGGAGAAGGGCGACCGTCGGGAACGCGTGACGGTCGTCGGCGAGGCGTTCGGCGGCAATGCCCGTAATGTGTACGCGAGTTGGGCAACGATGACCGCGCTGGCGCCGCAAGAGAAAGCCATCGCCTATCACGTCAAGCTCGCTCAAGGCACGGACACGGACGCCTACATGTCCGCGGCTCGGGCCGCCGATCCCGGGGTCAGCCCGACGGCGAACGGTCCGAACGCCGTGACCCGGACCATCGTCGGCTCGGCGTCGATCCTCACCCTCATGCTGGCCGCGGTCGCGTCCCTCGGCGTCTTCAACACCGTCGTGCTCAACACCCGCGAGCGCCGCCGCGACCTGGGGATGCTCAAGTCCATCGGCATGACGCCACGCCAGGTGACGATGATGATGGTGTCCTCCATGGCGGCCCTGGGCGTGGCCGGCGGCCTGCTCGGCATCCCCCTCGGCATCGCCGGTCACCACTTGATCGTCCCGGAGATGGCCGAAGCGGTGGACCTCGCCCTCCCCGCGTACATGACGGACGTCTGGCAGCCCCTCTCCCTCACCGCCCTGGCCTTCGCGGGCGTCGTGATCACCGGCCTGGGTGCCTTCGTCCCGTCCCGCAGGGCGGCCCGGCTCACGATCGCGGAGGTACTCCACAACGAGTGACGTAGTGACGCAGAGAAGTAGGAGGCGTCCGCGACGGCGCACGGCAACCGGCCCGCGACACGGTGAACGGCGACAGGAAGCGGTCCCAGTCCACGTCGGCAGCAGACCGCGCCGGGCGAGGAGCTCCGCATTCCGGCCTCGGCACCGCCTACCCACCCTGGCGGCATGTGGCGAGCCGGCCGTCGCGGTCCACTCCGGCACCCACCTGCCCCTGCGCCCGTACGCGGCGACTGCGTGGCCGTGGGCTCCGGGCGCGAGGAGTGCGGGAAAATCTTGATTTGGGGGGGTTACGTATGCTATCGACCGCGTTAAACTAAAAGTGCCTACGGGACGAGCGAGGGAGTTCGACGGGAGTAGCCGACTTCGGCGGAAAGCTTCGGCTTCCGCTCGGGCCGACTGCGACTGTCGGGCTGAGAGGCTGGAAGGTCGAGAGACTGGACGGCGACCCCTGGAACCTGATCCGGACAATGCCGGCGCAGGGAGCCCGTCTCGTAGGTTTTTTGTGTGCCCTGCGCCCGCGGACAGTTGCCGCACTACGGTGCGATCCATGGATGTCACCGTGGGGGCCGCAGCCCGCGAGGACGACAGCCCGACAGATGAGTCCCTGCGCATCGCGATGGCGGTCGACCGGCCGCCGATCCGGACGGTGCTCGAGGTGATCTCGCCCGGACAGGTCGGCGAACTTCGCGCCAATCTGGACGCCACGGCGGAACGAGCGGCCGTACACCACCCTGGCCGGCCGCCTGGTCGCTCGCGGTCGTGAATCCGACGCCCGAATCCCGTACGCAGATCATGCGCGGCCTCGTTGGCCACCTCGCCGTCCACGGCTACCGGATTCATGTGCAGTGCAGTGCAGGTCGGTGGGTTCTGCTGCTCGGAGACGCCCTTGAGGGAGTTGACCAGCTCGGTCACGGCCCCCGTAGGCGCGAGATCGCGCTCGTCCGCGCGACCAGTGGCGATTCCGGGGGCGAGCACACGCTGACGGCGCCGGCCACGTGACCGGGCGCGGCGCCTCAGGCGCCGCTCGTCAGTCGGCGCCTCACACCACCACGCCATCCACCTGAAGCGTTTGCACCGCACCCGCGCCGAACGGCACTCGCAGCAGCTTGCCGCTGAGGTACGTGTCCGCGCGCTCCGTGTAGAGGTCGCCACCGCCTGCGGTGACCGTGTTCCAGCGGCGGACCAGACCGCCCGTGCCGCCGGTCACCGTGCCGAAGCGGGAGAGGTCGAAGGTCAGGGTCTGGGCCGCGCCGGTGTTGACGGCCACGATGACCAGGCGTCGAGCCGCCGTGTCCAGGGCGGCCACCGCGTAGCCGACGCCCGTGTCGAGGATCGTCATGCCGGGGCGAATGTGACGGCTGAACTGTGCCATCACGTAGTACTTCGTCTGGACGGCGCCGGCCTGGAGCGTGTTCTCGTCGTAGTGGATCATCGCCCAGCCGGCGGACGGGTCCATCACCTGCCAGTAGCACCAGGCCGTGGGGTGCAGCCAGCGGAAGTCCAGGCACAGGTTGCTCGCCATGGTGAGGCCGGTGCCGTCGCTGTCGCCGTACTCGGAGTTCCACAGCTGCTTGCGCGCCGTGGTCACGACGTCGGTGTAGAGGAGGTCGCGTCGGCCGCCGGAGCCCTGGTAGCCGTGCACGTTGACGCGGCCGACCAGCGCCTTGGTCGACGAGCTGAACGAGTTCCATGTCGTGCGCGCCAGGTCGTAGCTGGTCTCGTCGGAGGCCGAGATCCGCGTACCGGTCAGTCCGCGCTTGTCGAGTTCGCTGCGCAGAAGCGGGAGGACGGCCGACTGGACGGTGGCGTCCATGTGGCAGCCCTCCTGCCGTCCGGTGGCCGTCCACCAGTTGGACGAGGGCTCGTTGAACGGGTCGACGGTCGCGAAGTTCACGCCCCAGTTGTTCTTCGCGTACAGGGCGGTGGCGGCCAGGTGGGAGGCGTGCTGGCGGTAGTTCCAGGACTGGAGGTTGTTGCCGCCGCCGGCGGCGCCCGAGGGGTTGTGGTTGAGGCACATCCACCACATCGGGGAGTTGGCGAACAGCTCGCTGACCGCGCCCCGTGCGGTCGCCTTGACGAGCGCGGCGCGCTGGGGGGCGTCAGCGGACCACTTCCAGGCGGAGGACGTCGGGTCCTCGTTGTTCCAGTCCTGCCAGAAGCCCTCGATCTGCTTGAAGCGGGGGATGTTGGGCGACGCCACCATGCTTTCGCCCTCCACGCTGTTCCAACTGCACGCGCCGAGGTTGTAGCGGGCGATGTTCAGGCCCAGACCCGGCAGCGTACGGCCGTTGTAGGCGACGGACTTGGTGGTGAAGAAGGCGTCGGCGAAGTCGTCGCGCGCCCCGAACACGTTGGCCCACCAGGCCAGGGAGGTACCCCAGCCGTCCCAACGTCCGTACGTCGTACCGGGGTTGACCGCGATGGTCGCGTCGGCCCGGGCAGTGCCCGTCGCCAGGGCACTACCGAGGAACGTACCGCCCGCCGCAGCCAGTAGTGACCTGCGTCTGATCATGAAGAAGCCCCTTCTGTCGCGCTCATGCCACGCGTCTGCTGAAGGATGAGGTGCGGCCGTTGCGCTTGTCGAGAGTCATGACAGCGCTTTCTACAACGACGTCCGAACCCTTGACGCCGAACCGTTTCATTGCTTCTCTCGAAAAAGCTGCCACTGGGAGCGCTCCCACCCCTCCCTCCCCTTCCGTTGAAAGGGAACTCTGTGCAGACCACCCCCCACCTGCGCTTACTGTGCCGCCAAGCCAGACGCGCGCTGCCCGCCCTCCTCACTGCGGCTCTCGTCGCCTGCCTGCTGTCCTGGGCGGGCGGCGGCTCCCCAGCGCAGGCCGCGCCGGGGGACGGCTCGGTGTCCGACCCCAACATCGTCTATGTCGGGCGCTGGGACACCAGCTCCGGCACCGCGGCCACCCCCCACTGGAGCGGCGCCTACCTGCAGACGTCCTTCACCGGCACCACGGTGCAGGTCAAAGCCAGGGATGCGGTCAACTTCTACGTCAGCATCGACGGCAAGCCCGATGTCTTCCACGCCGGGGTACGCGGAACCGTGAACCTCACTCCCCAGCCGCTGCCCGCGGGTACCCATACCCTGCGCATCTCCTACCGCTCCGGCGACACCGTCTTCCAGGGCCTGGTGCTGGACCCGGGCGCGCGGACAGTAGCTCCGAACGGGCCGTCGGGGCTGATCGAGTTCGTCGGCGACTCCATCACCGCGGGCGCCCTCACCGACCGGCTCGCGGTCGACTCGTACGCCTGGAAGACCGGCGAGCAGCTGAAGATGCGGCACACCCGGATCGCCCGCGCCGGCTACTGCCTCGTCGCCCAGTCCGGGTGCACCGGTCTGAGCGGCCAGTTCTTCAGGACGGGCAGCACCGGCACCCAGAACTGGGACTTCTCGCGTTACGAAGCGAGCGCGGTGGTCATCAACCTCGGCACCAACGACATCGGGCACGGCGTGTCCGGCGTCGCGTTCCAGTCGGCATACACCACGTTCCTGCGCGACATCCGCGCCAAGTACCCGAACGCGGCGCTCTTCGCGGTGCAGACGCTCAAGAAGCGCTACGTCACTGAGACCAAGGCGGCCGTCAGCGCCCGCAACAACTCCGGTGACGCCAAGGTGCATTACGTCGACACAACGGGCTGGCTCACCGACGGGGCCGACTACGAGGACGGCAACGGGCACCCCAACGAGGCGGGTCACAGCAAGTTCGCCAGTCGTCTGGCCCCTGTCATCAGCGCCGGACTGGGCAGCGCCACGGCCGGTCCCGTGAAGGCGGCGGCTCCCGGCCAGCCCGGCGATCCCAACATCAAGTTCGTCGGGCGCTGGGACACGCGGAGCTCCAGCAGCCTCTACACGCCGTACTGGGCGGGCGCGTACTACCGGGTCGGCTTCACCGGCAGGACCGTACAGCTGAAGCAGCGGAACACGATCGACTTCTGGGCGAGGATCGACGACGGGCCCGTGAAGTTCTACGACGACGTCAAGGGGACGGTGAACCTGACTCCGTCGCCGCTGTCCGCCGGAAACCACACCCTGCAGGTCAACTACCAGGTGGTCGCGGGCTCCTATCGCGGCGACGCCGTGTTCCAGGGGCTGGTCCTCGACAACGGAGCGACGACCTTCGCGCCGCCGGCGCCGACCAAGCTGATCGAGTTCGTCGGCGACTCGATCACGGTGGGTACGACCTCGTCGCAGAACGCCCGTACCGCGTACGGCTGGCTGATCGGCGAACGGCTCAGCGCCGAGCACACCCAGATCGCTCAGGGCGGCGCCTGTCTGGTCGCCGCGGCGGACGGATGCGTGGGGCTGGAGCGGCAGTTCACCAAACTCAATCCCAACGCGTCGACCCCTGACTGGGATTTCGACCGCTATCGTGCGGACGCGATCGTCATCAATCTCGGCACCAACGATGCCGGCCACGGGGTGAGTTCCGCTCAGTTCCAGTCCGCGTACAGCAGCCTGTTGCGCAAGGTCCGTGCCGCCTATCCCCAGGCGTGGATCTTCGCGCTGGAGACCTTCCGCGGACGGTTCGTCCCGCAGACCGAAGCGGCCGTGAAGGCGGCCGTCGACGGCGGCGACTCCCGGGTCTCCTTCGTCGATACGACGGGCTGGCTGGGCTCGGGCGACCTCACGGACTCGGTCCACCCCAACGATCAGGGTCACCGCGCGATCGCAGAGCGGCTCGCACCCGTCATCACGGCCAGAATCGGCGGCCGAACGGCCTGACGTGGGGCGCTGCCCCTCGGTTCTCCGGTTGGTGCGCCCCCGGGTTGTCTTCCGCCGTCAGGCATCCGCCTCCACGAGGACCGGAGCGCCGTCCGGCAGGTCGAGCCGGAGCCCGCCTGCGTCCGTGGCCGTCACCGGGGCGCCGTCGACCCGTACCCCACGGCCGAAGCGTGCGGGCAGACGGAGTCGTCCGGGCACGGTGCCCGGGCCCCGCCGGAGGACTCGTATCCCCAGCCGGTCCTCCTCCGCGTGGACGTCGAGGTCGAGCCGGCCGAAGCGGGTAGGGGTGCCTTCGACGTGGATCTCGGCGCCCGGCCGGAACCAGTGCGCGGGCGCCGCGGGCAGCAGGTCGAGGCCCGCGCCGCGCTCGAAGACCAGCAGGTGGCGCACCAGACGGATGAACTCGGCCGACGCCCAGTTGTGCGGCATGTCCCCGCAGATCTGGAGGTGCCCGCTGCCCGTCAGTGGCTGTTCCTCCCGCCAGACGCGGGTCGGGGAAGCGTGGTTGGCGAAGGCATAGAGGTAGTCGGCCGCCTTGTCGGGGCGATCCGCGTAGAGCCAGGCGTGCGCGGCGAAGGACGCATGGTACGTCCACACCGCCTGGTGCGGCAGCCAGCCGGTGGTCGCCGGGATGCCCTGCTCGTCGTCGCGGGCCTCGTACAGGTCGAGCAGGTCGCGCACCACCTCGTCGTCGGCGGCGAAGACCTCACCGGGCCAGATGGCGTGGCACAGCGCCCAGGTCGCGGTCTCCGGCCGGATGCGGCGCCAGACCGGCACCTCGCTCTCCGGGAGATGCGGTACGAACTGGTGCTCGCCGCTGCCCGGCAGGTTCATCGGGAGGTGGCGCAGACCGTCCTCGGTCGTGCGTCGCTGGACCTTGGCGGAGCGCTGGAAGGCCCCGAGCAGGCTCTCGAAGAGGTCGCCGAAGCGTTCCGCGTCGGCGCTCTCGCCGAGCATGCGGGCGCCCGCGACCGCGTACCGAAGGCCCGTCAGGATCCACATCGTGGTGGTGTACTCGGCGCGGCAGCCGCCGAGCCCGCCGTCCCCGAACGCCTCGGGCAGCAGGCCTCGGAGGGGGTGGTCGGCGGGCAACTCGGCCGCCTGCTCGCGCAGTTCGGCGATGTGCGCCACGGCTGCCCGGACGGTGGGCCAGCGACGACGCAACTCCTCGGCGCCACCGGTCAGTTCGGCCTGTCGTACCAGCGTGGCGATGGCGATGCCCGTCTCCTTGACGTACGGCTCACTGTCCAGCTGCACGATGGAGCCGTTCGGCCTGACGCGTCGCATCAGCACCTCGAGACCGGCGTCAGCGGTGTCGTCCAGGCCCAGATAGCGCGCCGCCTCAAGCAAGAAGTGGCCGTCGACCAGCCAAAGCCCCCGGTAGATCGTCGGCCCGACGTGCAGCACCGGCAGATCCTGCTCGATCTCGCGGGCCTGGAGCATATTGCGGGCGCAGGCGGTGAGCATGTCCTGTACGGCTGCGTCGGGCACGCTCAACGGCAGCCGCTGGACGTCGAGTTGGTCCCAGTAACGGCGTTCCGCGTCGAGTGCTGCGCACGCCCGGTCGAGGTCCATGTCGCCCTCGGTAAGCGGGACGACGACCGCCCCGCTCACGCTCTCGCCGCCCCGCAACAGCACCGGCCGGGTGACCAGGCCGTCGGCCGGACGAAAGCCCCGGGCGGAGCCGCCGACGAGCGGATGCCCGCAGGAGAGCAGTCGCCAGGCATCCGGAGGGGCGGCGTCGACGGTCGGCAGTCCGTCCGTCCAGTCCGGGGTGGCGGGCGCCTTGTCCACGGGTACCGCGTACACCTCGTGGCGGGATCCGGTGCTCGCGAGCGTCTCCCCGCGCAGATGCGAGTCGATGTGCAGACCCGTGAGGAGCTCGTCCACGCCGGGCGCCGCCCTGACGGTCCACAGGACGACGTCGTACCGGGCCGAGCCGTCGTAGTGCGCGAAAGTGATCAGTTCGAGCGTCTGGTTCGGATACGCCACGACCGTACGGACTATGGCGCGCCGCGCGCTCTCGGTCTCCTGGCTGATCCGGACCGGGCGGTGCGTGGTCTGCGCGGAGAACTCCACCGTTCGGTCGAATGACCAGGCGTCGAAGCCGCTCGCGTGGAAGCCGTAGAGGAGAGCGCCGTCCTCTCCTACGAGACTCTTGTGCGGGTCGTCCGGTCGGCACAGCAGTGTCCAGGAGGAGGTTGGCGCGTGCCTGAAGTCAACGGTATGGCTGGTCACTTGACGGCTCCGGCGGTCAGGCCCGACACGATGCGGCGCTGTGCGAACAGCACGAGCAGGACGACAGGCAGGGTGATCAGGACGACCGCCGCGTCGATGCGGTTGTAGAAGACCTGGAACTGGCTCTGTCCGAGGTTCACGATCGCCAGCGGCGCGGTGAACTGCTCAGGGGTCTGCAGGAAGGACTGGGCGAACGCGAAGTCGTTCCAGGCCAGGATGAAGGAGATGATCGCGGAGGTGAAGACCGCGGGCATCGCCACCGGGACGACGATCCGCCACAGCACCTGCAGGCGGCTCGCTCCGTCGACCATGGCCGCCTCCTCCAGGCTGCGCGGCACCTGGTCGAAGAAGCTCTTCAGCAGCCAGGTCGCGATCGGCAGCGTGTAGACCATGTACGCGAGGATCAGCCCGCCCGGTGAGTCCAGCAGGCCGAGGTTGCGGTAGACGAGGAAGAGCGGGCCGACCATGGCCAGTACCGGGAAGAACCCTGCGAACAGTACGAAGCCGAGGACCAGCCCCGCGCCGCGTACCCGCAGCCGGGACAGCGCGTAACCGGCCAGCGTCGCGCACACCACCGACAGCGCGGTGCTGACCAGGCAGATGATCAGGCTGTTGAGAAGCGGGCGCAGGAAGTTCTGGTCGGAGAGGTTGTCGCCGTAGCTGGAGAACGTGAGGTGCTTGGGCAGGAAGCCGGTGACTCCCTCGGCGAACTCCTGCGAACTCATCAGCGAGGTCCGCAGGATCCACAGGAACGGGAACAGCGAGACAGCGACGATGACCGCCACGAGCAGGCCGAATCCCGTACGCCGCCAGGCCGCGGCCCTTCGGCGGCGGACTCGCCCGGACCGCCGGGCGTGCCGCTGCTGCGCCGTCGGCGCCGGGGCGGGGCGCCGGGCCACGTCGAGTTGTCCGGTCATCGGGTCGCCTCCCGGCTGCTGTCGCCGCCGTCGCCGTTGTCGGAGCGGAAGATCCTTACGTACCCGGCCGCGACGAGCAGTGACAGCACGACGAGTACGACGGAGACTGCGCCGCCCGTACCGAAGTTGGTCTCCACCAGGAACTCGCGCCAGTTGATGTAGGAGAGCGTCTCGGTCGTGCTGCCCGGACCGCCACCGGTGAGGATGAAGACGACGTCGAAGACCAGCAGCGCGGAGAGCGTACGGAAGATCAGCGCCACCAGCAGGGCCGGTTTGAGCAGCGGCAGGGTGACGCGCCAGAAGGCCTGCCAGGCGTTCGCGCCGTCGATGCGGGCCGCCTCGTAGAGCTCGTCCGGGATCACTTGGAGCCCGGCGAGCAGGATGATGGCGACGAACGGCACGGTCTTCCATGCGTCGGTGATGCCGATCGCCACCCATGCCGTCCACTCGCCGCCGAGCCAGTTGGTGTCCGCGCCCGGCAGGTTCAGGGCGCTGAGCGCCTGGTTCACGAAGCCGGTCTGCGGGTCGAGCATCGTCTTCCAGGACGTGGCCGCCACCACCGTGGGGACGGCCCACGGCACCAGGACGGCGGCACGCACCCAGCCGCGGCCGCGGAAGGGGCGGTGCAGTACGAGGGCGACGACGAGCCCGGCGATCATCTGGGTGAAGACGGATACCGCGGTGTATACGAGGGTCCGCAGGAGCGCCTGCCGGAACGCCGGGTCGGCGAAGACCTCGCGGTAGTTGCCGAGGCCCGCGAATCCGCTGACGGTGGGATCGGCGAGCTCGACGTGGCGCACCGAGTTCCACAGGTTGTACGCGAGCGGGAACGCCGTGACCGCGAGCAGGATCACGAGGGTCGGCGCCAGCAGAAGCCAGCCGAGCCGCCGGTCCGCCGCCGCGGCGCTCCCCCCGCCTCCGGCCGGGGGGACCCCCATCTCGCCTCGCTCGCGCCGCGGCGGCGGCCGGTTCCCCCGTGGGGAGGCGGCTACACCGCTAGCCATTGGCCGCGTCCCGGACCTTGGGAGCCGCGTCGGACAGCGCCTTGTCCGGTGCGCTCAGGTTCGACACGACGGACGACAGCATGGTCTGCAACTGGTCCGAGACCTTGGGGTAGTTGGGGGAGACGGGCCGCTGGACGGCGACCGCGGCCACCTTCTCGACCTCCTTGAAGTACGGCGCCTCCTTGAAGAGCTCGGCGCTGTACGCGGCCTTCACCGACGGCGGATTGCCGGCCGCCAGCGCCCGTGTCACCTGGACGTCCTTGCTGGTGAGGTACTGGACCAGCTTCCAGGCGGCCCCTGTGTGACTGCTCCTGGCGTTGACCGCGAGCATCTCGGCGCCGAGCGTCGCGCCCTTGCCCGCGAAGGGCACGAAGCCGACCTTGCCCTCGGTGGGCGTGCCCTTGGTGGTGGAGAAGACGAACGGCCAGTTGATCGCGAACGCCGCCTGGCCGGAGCTGAAGGCCTGCTGGACCTCGCCCTCCTTCCAGCCGGTGACCGCGCTGGGCGAGATCTTGTACTTGCGGACTGCGTCGTCCATGAACTGCATGGCCTGCCGGTTCTGCGGAGTGTCGAGGTTCTCCGGGTCGAGCTTGCCGCCGAAGCCGCCGGCCATGGCCATGAACGCGGTGACCACGCCTTCGTACTTGGCGCCCTCGAAGGCCAGCCCGTACTTGAGCTTCGAGTCCTTCTTCATCGCCTCCTGAGCGGCGGTGACGAGCTCGTCGGGCGTCGTCGGGGGCGCCTTGACCAGGTCCGTGCGGTAGAAGAGCCCCTCGGTGTTGACGAACCAGGGCACGGCATACGTCTTGCCCTCGTACTCGCCCGCGGTCAGCGAGGCCGGCAGGAAGCCGGACGTGTCGACCTTCACCTTGGCCAGGTCCAGCAGCCAGCCGGACTTGGCGAAGGAGGCGGCATAGATGCCGTCCACTTTGAAGACGTCGGGCGCTCCGGAGCCGGCGACGAGCCGCTGCTGGATCTGCTGCTGGTATTGCGTGGCATCGGTGGAGAGCACCTGCACATTGACCTTGATCTTCGGGTTCGCCTTCTCGAACGCCTTGATCGCAGCCTCCGTGGCCTTGCCCTCGGGTCCCAGCCCGGTGAGCGCGACGGTGATCGTCTCCGTGCCGTCGGCGCTCGTCGTACCGCTACCACCACCGCAGGCGGCAATCAGCGAGACCGAAGCCGCGAGCGCGACTCCTGCCAGTCGTCGACGCGGCATCCGCCTTGGCGAAGTGGAGGCTCTCATGTCGTCCCACGACCTTTCTCGGAGCGGAGCACGGCGCTTTGTCGTTCCAGCGAGGCAGTGTGGTCTAACTGGTCTGACCAGCCTGCCCGCGGGCCACACCTTCCCATCGGGGTCAGGGGGCGTCAAGGCGCGCTGCGCAAGATATTTGGCGGCGCGAGCGGAGGGCTCCGGGGGCGGTCTGGGACCCTGAGGAAGCCGATTCCAGCTCTGACCTTTGGTCTTACCGGTCTATCCTGTTCAGGAAAACCGCCCGGAGAGGAAGTCGACACCATGCCATCGGACTTCACTGCGAACGCAGCCGCTCCACCGCTGTATCCCAACCAGGACGCCGTGCTGGCCCAGTTGGAGCGCCGGATCCTCAGCGGAACCCTTAGCGTCGGCGACCGGCTGCCGTCCGAGCGGAGTCTGTGCACCGAGTACAACGTCAGCCGACCGGTGATACGGGAGGTGCTCCGGGGCCTCCAGGAGCGGGGCTACATCGAGATCCATCCGGGCCGCGGCTCGTTCGTCCGGGCCGTGGGGGCGAGCGACCTGGCCCGGCCGCTGGCCCGGATGGCACAGCGCACCGGGGTCACGCCGCGGGATCTGGTCACCGCGCGCACGATGCTGGAGTGCGAGGCGACGGCGATGGCCGCCGCACACGGCAGCGACGAGCAGATCGATCTCGTACGGCAGGCGCTGGAGGCCCATCAGGCGGCCCGCGACCTGACCTCCCTGGCGCGCACCGACCTCGCCTTCCACGAGGCGGTGGCCCACGCCAGCGGCAACCCGGTGATCGCGGTGATGTTCGGCTCCATCCGGACCCTGGTCTACGGGCTCATGCTGCGCAGCCTGAGCGACCGGGCGGTCCTGGAGGCGGGCGACCCGTGGCACCAGACGATCTACGAGGGCATCGCACGCAGGGATTCCGAGGCGGCGCGCGCGGCCATGGCGGAGCATCTGCGACTGGCGCTGGACTTCTACGGGGCGGACCTGGATACACCGCTGGGTGACGTGCTGGCCCGGCGGGGCATCCAAGTGGCGCGACTGGACGACGAGTTGGCGGGCCTGCACTGAAACTCGTGTCGGAGAGGTCGAGGGCTCGCCCCGTCACCCGCTCACGTTCAGCCGGGACACCCGGCGGCTGGTGCCCGCGGCCTCCAGGTGTTCCGCACGCAGCGCGACCCCCAGCCCGGGTGCGGCCGTCGGCGCCACCCACCCGTCGACCGGCACGGGCAGCCCTTCGGCCATGAGCCCGTACCAGCTGTGGTGGAAGGCGCGTACGGTCTCGGCGATCAGTCCGTTCGGCTGGCTCGCGATGAACTGGACGGTCGTGGCGAACGACACCGGTCCGGTGCAGTCGTGGGGCGCGACAGCCACGCCGTATGTGTCGGCGAGTGCGGCCACCTTGTGCGCCTCGGTCAGCCCGCCCGTCCAGCTGATGTCGATGAGGGCCACATCGATCGCGCCGCTCTCCAGCAGCGGCTTGAACGCCCGGCGCCCCGCCAGGGTCTCCCCCGTCGCGATCGGCACCGAGGTGCGGCCACGCAGACTGCGATAGCCGTCGATGCCGTCGGGCCGCAGCGGATCCTCCACCCAGAACGGCTCGATGTCCTCCAACGCGGTCAGGATCTCGACGGCGGCCTTGACCGACCACAGTCCGTGCAGCTCGACGAGGATGTCCATACGGTCCCCCGCGGCGCCCCGGATCTCCTCCAGCACCTTCATGCCCTGCCGGATGTCCGCCGGCGAGACGTGCAGCCCGCCGGTCCGCTCGGCGGCGGAGTCGAAGGGCCAGACCTTCATCGCTGTGATCCCCTCCTCCAACAGGGAGCGGGCCAGTTCGCCGGGACGGTGGAGGAACGCCTCCAGGTCCTCGTAGCGGTGGGACTCCTCGGCCAGCCCCCAGTTGGCCGAGGACTGACGCCCCTCGTCGCGGATGTAGCCGGTGCCCGCGCATGTGTTGTAGACCCGCAGCGACTCCTGGGCCGGACCGCCGAGGAGCGCCGTGACAGGCAGCCCCGCGCGCTTGCCGAGCAGGTCCCAGAGGGCGATGTCCACCGCCCCGTTGCCGCGGGTCTCCGCCCCCGAGCCGCCGAAGCCGACGTACGGCGCGAGCAGCTTGGCCACCCGCTCGGGAGCCGGATCCGCCAGGCCGAGCAGCACCGGGGCGACCGACTCGTGGAGGTACGCCTCGACGGCCTCCGCTCCCCAGAAGGTCTCACCCAGTCCCTGCAGTCCCTCGGAAGTGTGGACGAGGACCTGACAGACGTTGGGCTGGACTTCCGAGCGCACGGTTTCCAGGGCGGTGATGCGCATGATCGTCCTCCATCTGGTCATGCCGGTCTTACCAGTCAGCCTGGAGCCTGACCGAGACTTGGCCCCGCGTCAAGCGCGCCTCCCTGTACGGAACCCCTGACGCGCCCCTTGACACGCGGCGGGCGTGGCGGGAGAAAGGAGGACGGTCGGTCTGACCAGTTAGACCAATGAGAGGACGCCGAGGTGCCCCAGGATCTTGTCGGCCGACACGTCGCCATCACCGGCGGTGTCGGCGACATCGGCCTCGCCATCGGGTACGAACTCGCCTCCCGGGGCGCCGACGTCGTACTGATCGACATCGTCGACGAGG
Source organism: Streptomyces sp. NPDC006365 (assembly GCF_042870755.1). Classification (NCBI taxonomy): domain Bacteria; kingdom Bacillati; phylum Actinomycetota; class Actinomycetes; order Kitasatosporales; family Streptomycetaceae; genus Streptomyces; species Streptomyces sp. NPDC006365. The sequence goes on along the minus strand of NZ_JBIAHS010000001.1, from coordinate 997,929 downwards.
TGGCGGCGTCGACTCGTATCGCAGATGTGGGCGAGGTGGCCGGCACCCTGCGCTACGACCTGGCGGACACCACGGACCCGGACGCCCTCACGGCCGCGCTGGCCCGTGTCGACGGACTGGACACGGCGATCGGCAACGCGGGCATCGTCCGCTCCTCCCCCTTCCTCAAGATCACGTCTGAGGACTGGCAGGCCCAGCTGGACGTCAACCTCACCGGCGTCTTCCAACTGACCCAGGCGGCGGCCCGCCAGATGGTCTCCGACGGCACCGAAGGCCGCATCATTCTCACCGGCTCCTGGATCGGCTCCGTACCGTGGCCCGAAACCACCGCGTACTCCGTCTCCAAGGCCGGCCTCGAGATGCTCACCCGTTCCGCCGCCCTGGAACTGGCCCCACACCGCATCCGCGTCAACGTCCTCGCGCCCGGGATCGTCGACGCGGGCCTTGCCGCACGGCAGTACCGGGAGGAGCCGCAGTACCGCGAGCGTGTCGACCGGGCGATCCCCCTGGGCGAGATGCAGACCACGCGACAGGTCGCCCGGGTCGCGGGATTCCTCTGTTCACCGGCAGCCGACTACATCACCGGCACCGCCCTGCTGGCCGACGGCGGTTGCTCTCTCATGTCCGGCGGCTGACCGGACCGGGGCGCGTGCCGGCAGCCACTTCCCCAGCCCTCGGCTGACGGCACGCGCCCCCGCGTGCCGCTCAGCTCGCGGGCGGCACCACCGAGGAGTGTGCTGCGGCGATTGACGTCATTCGATTCGGGCTGCACCGGGATCTGCGGAAGATGCGCCAGGACTTCAGCCGTGCGACGCCGCGTTCGACCGGTGCCCGTGCCGTGGACGGTGCAGGGTTGACGGTTTCCTGGGTCGGTATGAGGTCGCGGCCCGGCGGGCTCGGACCCGCTGGGCGGACCATCGTGCCCGAACACCACCCACCTGTGTTTGTTGACGCCTCAGAGTCGAGCTCAGCCAGGCACCGGATCTTCGGAGGCGGGCAGCGGTTCTGCGGTCTTCGGGACCAGCGCGCGGATGGAGGGGGTGGCGACCATGGCGAGGGTGGCGAGGAGGATGAGCGCGGCAGCCGCGTAGAGGGTGGCTTGAAGGCCGAGGAGGAGTACGGCGGGACCGGCGGCGAACTGGGCGAACGGGAGCGCGAGGTAGGAGCCGAGGTCGTCGTAGGCGTAGACGCGGGCAAGGCGGTCCTCGGGGATCTGCTCGTTGAGGGTCGAGTACCAGGCGACGCCGGCCTGCTCGATACCCACGCCCGCCACGAAGTTGGCCACGACCAGCAGCCAGGTGTACGGAGCGAGCGCGAGCAGCAGCGGGATCGTCGCCGTCAGGCCCATCAGCGCGCAGCCGACCAGGACCGCGCGCCGGGGCCGCCATCTCAGCGACAGTACGCCGCCGGCGACCGCGCCGAGCGAGCCCGCCGCAAGGGCCAGGCCCCAGCCGCTGCGGCCGATCCCTGTGGTGTCGGCGACGGCCGGGCCGAGGACGGTGAACGAGGCGGTAAGGCCGGCGTTGAGGAAGCAGAAGGCCACCACGATCACCCACACCCAGCTGCGGGAGGTGAACTCTTGCCAACCGACGCGCAGTTCATGCACGAGGCCGGGGCTGGGCGCGGGCGGCGCGACCTGGATGCGGACCAGCGCGAAGGACGCGGCGGCGAGCGCGAAGCTGAGCGCGTCGACGGCCAGGCCCCAGCCGGGGCCGACCGCGGCGACCAGTACGCCGCCCAGCGAGGCGCCCACGATCAACGCGCTGCTGCCCGCGATCCGGGAGAGCGCGAGGGCGGCGCGGCGGGACTCGGCCGGCACGGTCTGGGGCAGCAGGGCCTGGGCGGCGGGCTGGTAGCAGGAACTTGACGCCCCGTTGACCGCGGCGAGCGCCATGAGCAGGGGAATGGCGGCGCTGTGGGTGAGGACCAGGGCGGCGACCACCGCCTGGCTCGCGGCGCTGACCACGCTGCTGCCGACCAGCAGCGGGCCGCGCGGCAGCCGGTCCGCCAACACCCCGCCGTACAGCAAGAAGAGGATGCTGGTGAGGGAGTGGGTGCCGACCACCAACCCGAGCGAGCCGACCGAGCCAGTGGCGTCGAGCACGGCGAAGGCCAGGGCGATCGGCGCCATTCCGTTGCCGAGCAGGTTGGCCGTCGTACCGATGAAGAGCTGACGGAACGGGCGGTGGCGCAGAGGCGCCAGGGCGGCAGGCATGCGCCTGATCGTCGGGGCTGGGCAGCGCGCCCGGCAACGGGTTTTAGGACCGGCACCGGGCCAGGTGTGCGGCTGCCCACTGAGGTCTTTCGGCGTGGCTACTGATCGGGGGCGACGTAGGCGTCCGCAACGGACGAGGCTCCCGTGCCGTTGAGGGAGGTGTTCGACGTCTCAACTCGCCAGCGCAGGAGCCTAGTTGGATACCTATCCTGCCGCACTCGACCTGCCCCACGCCCTGGTTCGAGTGGGTCGCCCGGATCGAGTCGGCTGTAGTCACGGGGGATCTGTGCGAAGAGCGGCTGCCGACCTGCGCGAGACTACGCCGAAGCCTGGGCCTTGACATGGCCGCGCCTTCGTGAAGATACTTCGCAAACGAAATATCTAGAATGCCTTGAGCGAACTGTGAATTCATACACAGAATTCCGCTCGGGGCATTTTTGTTTCCGCCGAGAGCTGGAAGATACAGCCGAGAAAGTCAAGTGAAACGCCTCGGAAACGAGGCGACTTGAAGCTGTGGACCGCACTTCACGAGCTTGTCCTTCATGGGACGAGGAGGTCCTTTTGTCCAGCGGTTCCAGAATTTTCCGACGCCAGATAGTGGCGGGCGCGGCGGCGCTCGCGGCCGCTGTCGCGTTGTCCGCGTGCGGCGCCAAGACCGACGCGGGGGGCTCGTCCGACAAGGCGGCCCAGGCGGACACGAGCGGTGACACCGTCAAGGTCGGCCTGCTCAACTCGCTGTCCGGCACGATGGCGATCAGCGAGGTGACCGTACGCGATTCGCTGAAGCTGGCGATCGACGAGATCAACGCCAAGGGCGGCGTGCTCGGCAAGAAGATCAAGCCGATCAGCGAGGACGGCGCCTCCGACTGGCCCACCTTCGCCGAAAAGGCGAGCAAACTCATCCGGGAAGACCGGGTCGTGGCCACCTTCGGCTGCTGGACCTCCGCGAGCCGCAAGGCCGTGAAACCCGTCTTTGAGAAGAACAAGTCCCTGCTGTTCTATCCCGTGCAGTATGAGGGACTTGAGGAATCCCCGTACATCTTCTATACGGGTGCCACCACCAACCAGCAGATCGTCCCGGCGCTCGACTACCTCAAGAGCCAGGGCAAGAAGTCGATTTACCTCGTCGGCAGCGACTATGTCTTCCCGCGGACCGCAAACAAGATCATCAAAGCGTACGCGAAGGCCAATGGCATGAAGGTGCTCGGCGAGGACTACGCGCCGCTGGGCTCGACGGAGTTCAGCACGATCGCCAACAAGGTGAAGGCGTCGAAGGCCGACGCCGTCTTCAACACCCTCAACGGCGATTCGAATGTGGCCTTCTTCAAGGAGTACAAGTCCGCGGGCCTGACCGCCGCGAGCATGCCGGTGGTCTCGGTGTCGATCGCCGAGGAAGAGGTCAAGTCGATCGGATCGCAGTATCTGGCGGGCCAGTTGACGGCCTGGAACTACTACCAGACGACCGCGGGCGCGGCGAACACCGAGTTCGTGAAGGCATACAAGGCCAAGTACGGCCAGGACAAGCCGACCAGCGACCCGATGGAGGCGGCGTACACCTCGGTGTACCTGTGGAAGGCGATGGTCGAAAAGGCCAAGTCGTTCGACCCGGAGAAGGTCAAGGCGGCCTCGGACGGCATCACCTTCGACGCCCCTGAGGGCAAGGTCACCGTCGACGGGGCGTCCCAGCACATCTACAAGACCGCCCGGATCGGCAAGATCGGCACGGATGGGCTGATCGAGCAGGTGTGGGACTCCGGCAAGGCGATCAAGCCGGACCCGTACCTGAAGGGCTACGCCTGGGCCTCCGGCCTTTCCTGACGCTCCCTGACCAGCCGTCACGCGGAGGCCCGCTTCGAGGAGTTGAAGACTTCGAAGCGGGTGTCCCCGTGCCCCGCCGCCTTCTCCCGGAGCCGCCGTATGACCGTGATCCTCGGTCAGACTTTCACCGGCATCAGCATCGGTGCCGTCCTGCTGCTCATCGCGCTCGGTCTCTCACTCACCTTCGGCCAGATGAACGTCATCAATATGGCCCACGGCGAGTTCATCATGGCCGGCGCCTACACCACGTACGTCCTCCAGAAGTCCATCACCAGCGCCGGTCTGTCGCTGCTCGTCGCGCTGCCCGTCGCCTTCCTGGTGACGGGAGCCCTCGGCGCGCTGCTGGAGTGGCTGCTGATCCGCCGTCTGTATCTGCGCCCGCTCGACACGCTGCTCGTCACATGGGGTGTCTCGCTGATGCTCCAGCAGCTCGCCCGGGACATCTTCGGCGCGCCGAACGTGCAGACCCGCGCGCCCGACCTGCTCACCGGGAACATCACGCTCATCGGCGGTGATGATCCGCTCACGGTCGCCAACAGCCGCCTGTTCATCCTGGGGTTGGCGATCGCGGCGGTCGTCGCGCTGTCGCTGACCCTGCGGCTGACCCCGCTGGGCCGCCGGATCCGCGGCGTCGTACAGAACCGCGATCTTGCCGAGGTGTCCGGCATCTCCACCGAACGCGTGGACCGGACCGCGTTCTTCATCGGGTCCGGGCTCGCCGGAGTCGCCGGAGTCGCGCTGACGCTGGTCGGTCCGATCGGTCCCACGATGGGCACCAACATCATCATCGACGCCTTCCTGGTGATCGTGGTCGGCGGCATCGGACAGCTCAAGGGCACCGTGATCGTCGCCTTCGTGCTGGGCGTCCTGCAGTCCGTCCTCGAGTACTCCACCACCGTCAGCGTCGCAAAGGTGCTCGTCCTCGTGGGCATCGTCGCGTTCCTCCAGTGGCGGCCCCAAGGGCTGTACACCCTGCGTACGAGGAGCCTCGTATGACCGACTCTCGTATGCCGCTTCGCGGTCTTACGCCCCTTGTCAAGGGACGCTCCGCGCGGGCCTGGGCCGGCTTCGCCGCGGCCGCCGTGGCCCTGTTCGCCCTCGCCCCGCTGACCCTCTCCGACTTCCGGCTCGGGCTGCTCGCCAAGTACCTGTGCACCGCGATGGTCGCCGTCGGCATCTGCCTCGCCTGGGGGCGCGGCGGCTTGCTCACGCTCGGGCAGGGCGTCTTCTTCGGGCTCGGCGGCTACGCCATGGCGATGCACCTGAAGATCGCCGACGCGGGCCCCGGCAACCTCCCCGACTTCATGCAGCTGTACGGCACCGCCACCGAACTCCCCTGGTGGTGGCAGCCGTTCGCCAACCCCGTGTTCGCGCTCGCCGCGACCGTACTGCTGCCGATGCTCGTCGCCGCGCTGCTCGGTTCGTTCATCTTCCGCCGCCGGGTCAAGGGCGCGTACTTCGCGATCCTCAGCCAGGCGCTCACCGCCGCCTTCGCGATCTGGCTCATCGGCCAGCAGGCCACCACCGGCGGCACCAACGGGCTCACCGACATCCAGGGCTTCTTCGGCTACGACCTCAACGACCCCGTCAACCAGCGGATGGTGTACTTCGTCATCGCCGCCGCCCTGCTGCTCCTGATCGCTCTTGCCCGGCAGCTGATCCACAGCCGGTACGGCGAACTCCTCGTCGCCGTACGGGACTCGGAGGAGCGGGTGCGCTTCCTCGGGTACGACCCGGCGAACGTGAAGCTCGTCGCGTACGTCGTCGCGGCCGGCATGGCCGGGCTCGCGGGCGCCCTGTTCGTGCCCGCGGTCGGCATCATCTCGCCCGCGATGATCGGGATCGTGCCGTCCATCGAGTTCGTCATCGGCGCGGCTGTCGGCGGACGGGCGAGCCTGGTCGGCGCGGTGCTGGGCGCGATCGGTGTCGCCTGGGCCAAGACGGCGCTGTCGGAGGAGTTCCCGGCGGCCTGGACGTACTTCCAGGGGCTGCTGTTCATCGTGGCCCTGGCGTTCCTGCCGGGTGGTCTCGCCTCGCTGGTGGGGATGGTACGGCGGCGCAGGGCGTCGCGTGCGAGTGAGAAACCGTCAGCCGCCCTTCCTGTGGGAGAAGCAGCATGAGTGAGCTCTCAGGTCTTCGGATACGGCAACTTCGGGTGTCCTTCGACGGATTCAAGGCCGTCGACGGCGTGGACCTGGACGTACAGCCCGGCGATCTGCGCTTCCTCATCGGGCCGAACGGCGCGGGCAAGACGACGCTCGTCGACGCCGTCACCGGCCTGGTGAAGGCGGAGGGTTCGGTGCTCTTCGGGGATGAGGAACTCCTTGGGCGCAGCGTCCACAAGATCGCCTGGTCGGGCATCGGCCGTACGTTCCAAACGGCAACGGTCTTCGAGGAGTTGACGGTCCTTCAGAACCTGGACATCGCGGCGGGCGCCGGACGCGGGATGCTGACGATGCTGCGGCGTCGCAGGGGCGTTCCGGAGTCCGTCGCGCGGGCCTTGGAGACGGTGGGACTCACGGAGCTCGCCGAACATCCGGCCGGAACCCTCGCGCACGGCCAGAAACAGTGGCTGGAGATCGGCATGCTGCTCGTGCAGGACGTACGGCTGCTGCTGCTCGACGAGCCGGTCGCCGGGATGAGCCACGACGAACGGCAGGCCACCGGCGAGCTGTTGGAGCGGATCAGCGAGGAGCGGACCGTGGTTGTCATCGAGCACGACATGGACTTCATGCGGTCCTTCGCGCGCAGCGTCAGCGTGCTGCACGCGGGCAAGGTGCTGAGCGAGGGAACGGTGGCCGAGGTGCAGGCGGATCCCAAGGTGCAGGAGGTGTACCTCGGGCACGCGGCCGCCGGGGACGCACTCGATCCCGCGGCCCCGGCGGCCGTACAGGAGGCGTGATGCTGGAGATCGACAACATCCACGTCGGCTATCACCGCAGCACCGTCCTGCACGGGGTCTCCGTCGAGGTCCCGAAGGACGGCGTGGCCGCCGTGCTCGGGCACAACGGCGCCGGCAAGAGCACCCTGCTGCGGGCCGCCGTGGGACTGCTCACCCCGTCGAGCGGCGCGGTTCGCTTCGACGGCGAGGACGTCACGCGGCGCAAGCCGCATGAGCGTGTGGCGCGCGGCATGGCGTACGTACCGCAGGGTCAGCAGGCCTTCCCCCACCTCACGACCGCCGAGAACCTTCAGCTGGTGGCGGACGGACGGCGGCACGGCAAAGCCGCGATCGCGGAGGCGCTGGACCTGTTCCCGGCGCTGCGGGCACTGTCGAACCGGCGGGCGGGGCTGCTCTCGGGCGGTCAGCGGCAGCAGCTCGCCATCGCCCGGGCCCTGGTGACGGAGCCTCGGCTGCTGCTCCTCGACGAACCGACCGAGGGCATCCAGCCGTCCGTCGTGGCCGAGATCGAGGACACGATCCTCGCGCTGGCCGCCCGGGGCGGGCTCTCGGTGCTCCTGGTCGAGCAGCACGTGGGCTTCGCGATGCGGGCGGCGCAGCGGTACTTCGTCCTGGAGGCCGGGCGGGTCACCTCGTCCGGGGAGGGCGGCAAGGAGGCCGAGTCGGCGGTGCGGGAGGCGCTCAGCGTGTGAGTTCCCTCCGGCGACGGTCGAGGAACGCACGTTCCGCCGCGCTCTCGGTGAGCGCGATGGCCGCCTCGTACTCCCGCACGGCCTCCGTGTCGCGGCCCAGGCGGCGCAGCAGGTCGGCGCGGACGGCGTGAAGGACGCGGTAGTCGTCGAGGTCGAGGGCATCCACGAGACCGAGGGCCTGCCGCGGGCCCTCGGTCTCGGCCACGGCGACGGCCCGGTTCAGGGCCACGACCGGGTTCGGGGCCAGAGCCAGGAGATGGTCGTAGAGCTGCCGGATCTGATTCCAGTCCGTGGCGTCCGCGGTCGGAGCGTCGCTGTGGACGGCCTGGATGGCGGCCTGGACCTGGTACGGGCCAGGTTGGTTCCGGCGCAGGCAGCGGCGGACGAGTTCCTGCCCCTCGGCGATCAGGTCGCGCTCCCAGCAGGCGCGGTCCTGCTCCGGCAGCGGCACCAGCACGCCGTCGTCGTCCCGCCGGGCATCCCGGCGCGACTCGATGAGGAGCATCAGCGCGAGCAGGCCAGTGGCCTCGGGCTCGTCCGGCATGAGCTCGGCGAGGAGGCGGCCGAGACGCAGAGCCTCGGCGCCTCCCGGCCCAGCGGCTCACCGACGGGCTGCATCACGCTGAGCAGGTAGTACTTCATACCGACCTCCTTGGTGCCTTGGTGCTCTTCCACCCCCTGCACGAACGGCACACCCCGGGATCGACGCCCCGCCCCGCAATTCCGCGAGAATCTCTCCATGACCATGGCGCCCCATCCCCTCGTCACCCGTGCCCACCGGCTCGCGCACGACCTTCTCGCCCCGCATGCCGAGCGGGTGGACCAGGAGACCGTGCCCGCCGGCCACATCGACGCGCTCAGGCGGTCGGGGCTGCTCGGAGTGGGCGCGCCGACAGAGTACGGCGGGGCGGCGGCGCCCGCCCCGGTGGCACGGGAGACCGCGGAGATCCTGGCCGGGGCGTGCTGCTCCACGTGGTTCGTGCAGACCCAGCACCACACGCCCGTGAAGGTGCTCGCCACCTACGACTCACCCGTACGGGAGAAGCTACTGCGCCCCCTGGCCACGGGCGAGCTGCTGGCGGGGATCGCGTACGCCCATGTCCGTGCCTTTCCACGGGTTCCCGTACGGGCCGTGCCCGAGCTCGGAGGCTGGCGGTTCGACGGCACTGTGCCCTGGTACACGGGCTGGGGGCTGAACGACGTGATGCTGCTCGCCGGCGTGACGGACACGGCCGAGGTGGTGTTCGCCTTCACCGAGGCACGCGAGCAGCCGGGGCTGCGCCCGTCGCCGCCGATGCGGCTCGCGGCCCTGACAGCAGCCCGCACGGTGTCCGTGGAGCTGGAAGGCCTGCGGGTGCCGGAAGAGTCGGTCGCCCTGCGGGTGCCGTACGAGCGGTGGTCCGTGACCGACCGCGCGAAGACGGTGAACACGTCACCGGCGGTGTTCGGCATCACCGAGGCGGCCCTCTCTCTGCTGGACGACGACACCGCCGCCTCGCTGCGCACGCGCCTCGACGAGGTCCGCCGCCGGTCCTACACCCTGGCCGACCACCCGGTACCGCACGAGCACCTGGACGAACGACTGGCTCTGCGCACCCAGGCCTACGACGTGATGCGCACGGCCACCACCGCGGCGGTGGTGACGGGAGGCGGGCGGGCGATGGCCTTGACCAGCAAGGCCCAACGCCTGACAAGGGAGGCGATGTTCCTCCTGGTCCAGGGCCAGACCACCGAGACGCGGGCGGCGCACCTTGCCTCGTTGGCGTTCAGCGCATCGGCTTGAAGCCCCTCCCCCACGACGACCCCTGCGTGCCGCCCCACGACTCGTCGGTGGCCTTGAAGGGGACGACGTCCAGTCACCGTTGCTTCTTCCCCTCCAGCCCCGCCGACCACTACACATAAAGAAAAAATAAGCGCAGAATGTATGTACGCGGCCCCTTACCGCATACCGCACCAGAGCGGTCAGATCTGCGGAGAACAAAGGAGACCAGTCATGGCCGACGTCTCACGCACCAGAGCTGACATCACCACTCACCCAGACGCAGGCGAAATGCGGGAACGCTACGCCCGCATGCTTGGTGGTCGCGATGTGGCGCTCGTGGACGGACCGGTGTTCCTGCTCGGTCTGTACTGCGCTGCATCCCCGTGGATTCTCCACTTCACGACAAGCCAGCCCGCACTCGTGACGCACAACCTCATCATGGGCATCGCGATAGGTCTGCTGGCACTCGGATTCACCAGAGCCCCGGAACGGATGTACGGCCTGAGCTGGGCGATGTCCGCCATCGGCGTGTGGCTGATCATCTCGCCGTGGGTCGTGGGCGAGAGCCCCGACGCGGGCGTCATAGTCAGCAACATCATCATCGGCGGCCTCGCCGTCGTGCTGGGGGCTGTGTGTGCGGCCGCATCGGCGAAGAGCACGCCGAAGGCATACGAGCAGCGGTAGGAGGACGTCTGCACGGATGAGGGAGGTCGGCCGGTCCGCGGGTACATGTCGCGGACCGGCCTCCTCATGAGGTCTCCGCATGTCAACGGGTGCTTGAGGCGACATGCTCCCTTGGCCGCCCACGCGGCGTACGGCATGATCCACGCATGGACATCGGACCGACGCTTGCCCTGCCGCCTCAGCTCCGCCTCGAAGGGGACGGGATCCGACTGCGCGAGTGGTCGGAGGACGATGTGCTCGCTCTGGTCGAGTTGTACGACGAGCCAGAGATGGCCCGCTGGACGCCCGTGGCCTCGCCGTTCGACATCGCGGCGGCTCAGACGTATCTCGCAGAGGCGTTCGCGGCACGTACTCAGGGGCGCAAGGTGCAGTTCGCGATCACCACGGACGGTGTCGTTCCGCGCGGTGAGGTCCTGCTGTTCCGCAACCAGAGGGACGAACGGGACGTAGAACTCGCCTACGGCGTCGGCGCCGCCCACCGCGGCCAGGGCCTGGCCTCCAGAGCCGTACGCCTCGTATCGGACTACGCCCTGCGCCACACCGGCGCACGACGCCTGGTCCTGTGCATCGAGGAGGGCAACACGGCGAGCAGAGCGGTCGCGCAAACCACCGGCTTCACCCTCGTCGACACCGACCCCGTCCTGCGCGTGTCGAGGGGCCGGGAGGTCCACCTGCAGACCTGGGCGCGCACCAACCGCACCGAACCGCTGGCCGACTGACCGACTGGTCGGCTGGTCGGCTGGCCGGCTGGCCGGCTGGCCGCTCGGCGAATCTCGGTCGCGTGGCGTACGCCCGGTCGGGCACGCTGCTCGCATGGTTCATGCGGAGGTTCTGCTCATCGGTGGGCGCGCGGGGGTCGGCAAGTCGACGGTGGGCTGGGAGGTTTCGGATCAGCTGAGGAGGGCGAAGGTCGCGCATGCCCTCGTCGAGGGCGACCTGATGGGGCAGGTGCATCCGGCGCCGGAGGGCGACCCGCATCGGGCCCGGATCACCGAGCGCAATCTGTCGGCGGTCTGGGGAAACTTCGCCGAGCTCGGCCATCGGCGCCTCATCTACACGAACACCCTGAGCGTGCTGGCCTCGGCCGCCGGCATCTTCGAGCGGGCAATGGGAGCGGACGTACGGATGATACGAGTGCTCCTCACCGCCACCGATGTCACCGCCGCCAAGCGGCTGGCGGGGCGGGAGATCGGCTCGGAACTGGAGCGGGAGCTGAAGAGCAGCGCTTACAAGGCACGGTTGCTGGACGAGCGTGCGCCCGCGGCCACCGTGCGCGTGGTGACCGACGATCGCTCCGTGGTCGACATCGCGGGCGAGGTGCTTGACGCCACGGGATGGCTCGTAGGCGGAGCCGGGAGTGCACTCACCGTTACGGGGCACTCATAGCAATAGGGAGTATGACGAAGAGGGGCTGAGATGGAGATCTCGGGCATCATCAGTGCCATCGTGATCGGCATCATCATTGGTGTGCTGGGCCGGCTCGTCGTTCCGGGCCGTCAGCGCATCGGGATCCTTTGGACCATCCTGGTCGGTATCGGGGCCGCGCTCGTCGGATCGGGCATCGCCTCGGCGTTCGACGTGGCGGACACCGAAGGGGTGGACTGGATCGAGTGGCTGATCCAGATCGGCCTCGCGGCGGTGGGCGTCGCCGCCCTGGACCGGTCCAAGGCACGCCGCTGACCACAACGGCCTGCCGCACAGAACCAGCGCAAAAACTGTTGCACGCCGGTCTCCGTCACGGTTGGCTCCTGCGGGATCACTGATCGACTTCACCACCCGCAGCCCACGTGACGGAGACCTCGTGCCGCCTCGCATCACCGCGCTCACCGACCCCGAACCCTCCCCGTCCAGCTGGCGGCGGGCCTGGCTCGCGGCCGACGACGAAAGAATGCCGGTCGGGTCCGCCTTTCTGCGGCTCTTCACGAAGGAGGGGCAGCGGCATCTCGCGGAGCTCGAAGTCGCTGTGCACCGGGCCGAGCGGCGCCGGGGCGTGGGCACCACTCTGCTGGACGCGGCCGTCGCGGCGGCGCGGCACGAGGGGCGCAGGTCGGTCCTCGCGCAGGCCGAGGAGGGGTCCCCGGGCGACGGGTTCCTGGCGGCGCGCGGCTTTCGCCGGGTGCTGGCGCTGACGTACGCCCGGCTCCCGCTGGCCGACGCCGACCTCACCCGGATCGACGCGATAGCCGAACAGGCCCATGACGGCTACCGGTTGACCGAGTGGGAGGGCACCGTGCCGCCCGAACTGGCGCGGACGTACGCCGAGTCGCGGCGGGCCATGGACGACATGCCGATGGAGGGCACCGACCACGGCACGGTGGTGTGGGACGTGGAACGCGTGGTGTCGGCGGCCGAGGCGATCGCCAAGCGGGGCGATCTGCTGCACACCGTCGCCGTGGTGGATGCCAGGGACGGTGCGGTGGTCGGTTTCACCGAGCTGGTCGTGCCCGGCGACGGGCAGGGCGACGGTCAGCACTACGGAACCGCCGTACTCCCCGAACACCGCGGACACGGCCTCGCCCGCTGGATGAAGGCCCACTCCATCCGCCTCGCCCGCCGACGCCACCCCGAGCTCGGCGCCCTGCTCACCGACACGGCGGACAGCAACACGCCCATGCGCCGCGTCAACGACACCCTCGGCTATCTGCCCACGCTCAAGGCCGTGGAGTACCAGCTGGACCTGTGAGACAGCGACGCCTCGCGTGTGACAGGGACGTCAGCGCGAGGCGTACACGTACGGCGTCGTCGTGGTCAGCGGTACGAAGCCGAGTCGCCCGAGGATGGGGCGGCTCTGGTCGGAGGCGTCGACCTGGAGGTAGCGGTAACCGCGGTCGGCGGCGATGCGGGCCCGGTGGGCGACGAGGGCGCGGTAGATGCCGCGGCCACGCCAGGCCGGGACGGTACCGCCGCCCCACAGGCCCGCGAACCCGACGCCCGGCGTGACCTCCATGCGGGCAGAGCTCACCGGCACGTCACCGGCGAGGGCCACGACGGCGACGACCGTGTCCGGGTCCGCGTCGAGCTGGGTCAGCAGCTGGTGGCGGAGCTGGGAGCTGTCCGTGCCGAAGGCCTGCTCGTGTACGTCCACCATGAGGTCGACGCCCGCTCGGTCGGTGACGGGGCGGAGTTCGATGCCCTCGGGCGGCTCGGCGTCGAGGCGGAGCTCGCCACACTCGGCGATCATCAGCGTCTCCTCCGGTTCGGGGGTGAACCCGGCCCCGCGCAGCCGCCCGCCAAGGTCCGCGGGCCGGTCGTGCCCGTACAGTTTCCACTCGAACTCGCGGCCGAGGCCTGTGAAGTACCGCACCTGGTCGGTGATCACCGCGTCAACGTCGGCCTCCGCCAGTCCCGACAGATGAGACCAGAGGACACCGTTCCAGCCCTGCTCGGATCCGATCTGCCGCACGACTCCGTCAGCATGCTCAACCACGGCACCGGGGCCGTCGGGCCGCGCTCCTTCGCGCATCTGCCGGTCGAACTGGGCCAGTACCTCTGCATGATCCATACCGGCACTCCACCACGCGCGGGCCGACCGGACAACGGAATTCCATGCCCGCGGAGACTGGCTTCGGCCGGGCGGGCCGGGGGCACGGTTTCAGCCACCGCGTGTCTGCCGAGCCAGATGTGAACGTCTCACACCAACGCGCCGTATGTGACAGTGGCGGGCGGGAGGAATCAGTTTCACGTTGTCGAGGCTTGGAGAGATGGTGTCGCAGGACTTGTCGGCCCCCGCACACGTGGCGGTGTCGGAGCCGCCGCCCAGAATACCGGCCAAGCCTCCGCCGGCCCGCCGGGACCCGTACTTCGACAACGCGAAGTACCTCACCATTGTGCTGGTGTGCTGCGGTCATGCCTGGGAGCCCCTGACGCACAGCGGCAGGTTCGCGACAGCGGCGTATCTGACCGTGTACGCGTTCCACATGCCCGCGTTCGCGCTGATCTCCGGCTATTTCTCCCGGAGTTTCGACATGGCGCCGGGACGGGTGCGCAGGCTGCTGACGGGTGTTGTGGTGCCGTATCTCGTCTTCGAGTGCGCGTACACGCTCTTCTACCGCTGGGCGCAGGACGACTGGACCTATCCGTTCAGCCTGCTGGATCCCTGGTACGTGATGTGGTTCCTGGTCGCGCTGTTCATCTGGCGGCTGACGACCCCGGTGTGGCTGGCTCTGCGTCGCCCGGTGCCGATCGCGATAGGGCTCGCCGTGTTCGCCTCGGTGTCACCGGATCTCGGCGGAGACATCTCGATCCAGCGGACCCTGCAGTTTCTGCCGTTCTTCGTGCTCGGCCTCACCCTCCGCGCCGAACACTTCGACCGGCTGCGTACGCGGCAGGTGCGGCTGATGGCGGTCCCGGTGGGCATGGCCGCGTGCGGGGCGGCGTACGCGGTGGCGCCCTGGTTCGACGCCAGGTGGCTGTACCACCGCAGCAGCGTCACCAGCCAGGGCGTGCCGAACTGGGCGGGCCTGGTCACCACGCCGGCGCTGCTCGCTCTGGCGCTGGTGCTGACCGTCTGCTTCCTGGCCTGGGTGCCGAGGCGGCACATGTGGTTCACGGCGCTGGGCGCGGGCACGATGTACGGCTACCTGCTGCACGGCTTCATCATCAAGTCGTCCCGCTTCTTCGACTGGTACGACTACCCGTGGCTGCATTCCCCGCTCGGCGAGCTGGCGGTCACGGCGGCTGCGGTCGGTCTCATCACGTTCCTGTGTTCCAGGCCGGTCCGCGCCGTCTTCCGCTTCGTCGTCGAGCCGCGCATGTCGTGGGCGTTCGGCGAGCCGAGAGACACCTCCCCAAAGGCCACAGAGGCCACAGGGGCCACAGCATCGACGCGCTGAGCGCTTCGGCGCGAAGAGTAAGCCTCCTGCGGGCGTCTCGCTTGTCCAGAGGCGTGGTCGGGAGTGGGCCCTTATCGTGAGCCAGGGGGAATCCCCGGTCCTGGGCCGGGGCGTCCCTGGAGGGTTCCCATGCTGCTCACGCACCATCGCTGCGCTTTCGCCGGCGCCGTGACGCTGGTCCTGCTGGGAGCCGCGTTGCCGCCCCAGGCTCTGCTGGGAGCCGGGCTGCCGACGGTGACCGCGGCCGGTCAGCGTGATCAACCCGATCAGCCCGAGCTGTCCCGCTTCTACGACCAGAAGATCGACTGGGCCGACTGCGAAGACGCCGGGATGGGGGTGCCCGAGGATCTGCAGTGCGGCAAGGTGACCGTTCCACTGGACTACGCGAAACCCGCCGGCAAAACGCTCGACATAGCCATGGCCCGCTTCAGGGCGACGGGCGAGTCCAGGGGATCCGTACTGCTGAACTTCGGGGGCCCCGGCGCCTCGGGAGTCAGTGAACTCACCGCCGGCGGCGATGACTTCCTGGGCCTGACGAACGGCTACGACGTGGTGACCTTCGACCCGCGCGGCGTCGGCAGAAGCTCACCGGTCAGCTGCGGTGACGGGATCGAGCCAACATCGGATCCGACGGACGACCCCACCGAGGACACCGAACCGGACAGCGACGATCCGCAGGCCGCGCTGAAGCTGCTCAGGAAGGCCGCCGACGCCTGCGCCAAGCACTCCGGGCCCGTGCTCCCGCACATCGGCACGGTCAACGTCTCCCGGGATCTGGACATCATGCGTGATGCCCTCGGCGACAAGAAGCTCAACTACCTCGGCTTCTCCTACGGAACGCGGCTGGGCGCGGTCTACGCGTCCCAGTTCCCGGACAGAACCGGCCGGTTGGTGCTCGACGGTGTGGACACGCTCACCGAGCCGCTCAGTGAGCAGGTCCTCGCCAACACCGAAGGAATGCAGACCGCGCTGGAGGACTTCCTCACCTGGTGCACCGAGGACATCAGCTGCGCGTTGGGGCAGGATCCGCGCACGGCCAGGGAGCAGATGGTCGACCTGGTCCGCTCACTGGACGAGAATCCACTGCCGACGGAGTTCGGCGCGCCCTTCTCCGGCCAGGACCTCGCGGGCGCCCTCGGACAGGCCCTCTACAGCAAGGAGTTGTGGCCGGCCCTCTCGCAGGCGCTCAGATCGCTGATCGAGGACGGTGACGCCCGCGGGCTCCTGCGGTTCACCGGCGGCGGCATCGCGGCGCCCCGCAACGGCGGGCTCGTCGACGAGGCGGACATCCCCATGGACAACCTCCAGGCCGCGCTCATAGCCATCAACTGCGCGGACGATCCCGACCGTCCCACCGCCGCCCGGATCACCAAGAACCTCGACCGGCTGCGCGCCGAGTACGAGGAGGCGTCACCGGTCTTCGGCCGCTACCGACTCACCCAGGTGCTCATGTGCTACGGCCGTCCCCAGGGCACCGACTACATCCGCGAGGACGTTCGTGACGTCGACACCCCGAAGATGCTCCTGGTCGGCACCCGCGGTGACCCCGCGACCCCGTACCGCTGGACCGTGGAGACCGCGAAGCGGCTCGGCCCGTCGGCCGTGGTGCTCGACAACAAGGGCGAGGGTCACACGGGCTACGGTTCGTCGAAGTGCGTGCACGAGAAGGTCGATGACTTCCTGCTGTACGGCTCGCTCGCGGACGCCGGAAGCTCCTGCGGGGCCGAGGAGCGACCGCCTTCCTGACCGCACCTGCCGACCGGCCCCGGCACGGCCCGCTACATATGCCCCACTCCCTCGCCATGGGCACGGCAGGCGGCGTCCGCTCGCACGAGCTTCGAACATGCGCTTGAAGGAGTCCGCACCTACTGCCACAACTCCACCAACTCGCCCACGTGGTCTACGACTTGGCTACTCTCACGCCTAATCGATCCGTCCCGGTCGGACCCTCCGGGAGGACTTAGGCATATGCCAGAGTCACCAGCGCGTCGCGTCTTGCCAAATCCCTTACAGCGCGTCGCGGGCTGTGCAAGAGTCGTAACGGTCCTTCCCTCAGCCTTGGTCATATCGGGCCTGTATCGGAGTACGTCATGCCGTCCCATCTCTCGGCGGACCACCCAGCCGCCCAGCCGCCCCCACGCGGCTCGGTCGACGCTCTCATTTCGCAGACGCGTCGGCTGCGCGGCGACGTGGACGCCGTGCGGCGTGACGCGCGGGCAGACGACACGGACCCCGAAGGGCGCTGGCAGCGCGCGCTGTGCGATCTGGCTCTGCACCAACTGAACGATCTGGACGAGCACTTGGCGCAGTTGCGGGACGGCCCGCCGCCCGTGCCCGCGACACCCGACGCGGCGGCTCCCGTCGTACGAACCGTGCCGCCCGCCTCTCCACACGGCTCACTGCTCAGCCGGGTCGGCAGCGCCGAGTGGAACCTGCTGACCGACGAGGCGAGCTGGTCCGGCGAGCTCTACCAGATCCTCGGCCGCGCCCCCGCCGCTCCCGCACTCACCCTCGACGAACTGCCGTCCGTGGTACTCGACGAGGACCGGTCGAGGCTGACGGTGATGGTGACGGACTGTCTCATCGACGCCAAGCCGATCGACGGGGAGTTCCGGATCGTGCACCCGGACGGCAGTGTACGAACCGTGCACATGATGGGCGAGCCCGTGCTCGCAGCCGACGGCAGCACCGCCTCGATGTGGGCCGTGCTGCGGGACGTCAGCGAACTGCGCCGCAGCCAGCGGACGGTGCACGAGACCCGTGACTCGCTGCAACGCCAACGGCACATCGCGCAGACGGAGCACCGGCTCGCGGTCGAGCTGCAGGAGGCTGTGCTGCCGCCGTGGCGCGGCCCCCTGCGGCTCCCGCACCAAGGGCCGCAGGCCCTGGACGTCGCCGCCCGCTATCTGCCGTCCTCGACGAGCGCGCTGATCGGCGGCGACTGGTACGACGCCCTCGAACTGCCAGGCGGCGAAACCATGTTGAGCGTGGGCGAGCTCACCGGGCACGGGGCCACCGTCACCTCGGGCATGGCGATGCTGCTCGGCGCGGTGCGCGGGATGGCCATGGCAGGCAGCGAACCCGGCCAACTCATGGTCTGGCTCAACCAGTTACTGGATGCCTCGGTCCAGCCGGCTCTCGGCAGCGCCGTGTGCTGCCGCTACCGGCCGGAGAACCGGGCGCTGGTCTGGGCACAGGCGGGCCACCCCGCCCCCCTGCTGTTCCGCAACGGGACGGGGCATGCGCTGTCGCCGCCGGACGGCGTCCTGCTCGGCGCGACCTCGGGCGCCGCCTACGGGCAGGCCGAAGAGCCGCTCGAACCAGGCGACCTGCTGCTCCTGCACACCGATGGACTGGTCCCCGGGCGCAGTCGTGACGCGACAGTGGACCGTCTCCTCGACCTGGCCCCGCGCTTCGGCGAGGCCCGTGACGCACAGGACTGCGTACGGACGGTCGTGGAGGAGTTCGGCGAAACGGAACGCGAGGACGACGCCTGCGTACTCATCGCCAGAGTCGCCACCTGAACACGGTGACGCCTGACGTCGAGCGACGTCAGCTCCGGCGATCCCTTTGGTTCAGTTCACATCGTTCAATTACAGTGCACGGTCCGCCTATGCCCGTGCGCTGTTGCCGCCCCGGGTGTTCAAGCCCTTGGGCAGCGACAGTTTGATCTCCTCACGCAGTTCCTGGATCTTCGGATAGCTGGAGTACTGCCCCGTCAGCCGGTACATCTCACGCAGCCGGTCCCAGGTGCGATGGGAGGAGTTCGAGCCCATCGAGGTCAGGGCCAGGCGTGCGTACCGGTCGGCCTGTTCGGGGTCGTCGGCGATGAAGCAGGCGGACGCGAGGGAGATGTGGTCGAAGATCTGCGACCGGTTCCGTCCCTTCTCGCGCAGCTGCAGCGCCTCCTTCGCGTGGCGCTGCGCAATGGCGGCAGCCGCTGGTTCGTGCTCCGCGAGCGTGCGGTAGGCCAGGGCCTGCATACCATGCAGGTCCGCCTCGTCGAAGAGCTGCATCCAACTGGGCGCCGGTACGTCGTTCTTGTCCGAGACGAAGAGTTCCTCCGCTTCCCCGAGGGTGCGCCGCATGGCCTGGCCCTTGCCCAGCGAGGCCTGAGCCCAGGCCTCGACGGTGTAGAGCATGGCCTTGGTGCGCGGCAGCACCTCGTCACCGGAGCCCGACTTGGCGAGCTTCATGAGGTCGAGTGCGTCGTCGGGCCGCCCCAGGTGCACCATCTGGCGTGCGGCGCGGGAGAGCGCCTCGCCGGCGCGGGGCCGGTCACCGCCCTCACGGGCGGCGTGGGCGGCGATGACGAAGTACTTCTGGGCCGTGGGCTCCAGGCCGACGTCGTGAGACATCCAGCCGGCGAGGACGGCGAGGTTGGCGGCGACGCCCCAAAGGCGCCGCTGGAGATGGTCGGGGTGTCGGTAGGCGAGCATTCCGCCCACTTCGTTGAGCTGCCCCACGACAGCCTTGCGTTGCAGCCCGCCGCCGCGGGCCGCGTCCCAGGCCCGGAACACCTCGACCGAGCGCTCCAGTTCCTCGATCTCCTGCGACCCGATGGGGGCGGCCTCATAGCGGTCGTACCCGGCGGGGTCGGCGTGCAGGGGATCGTGGAGTACGGGAGCGTCGGCCGAAAGAGCCGGGTCGGAGTGCAGCCAGTCGTGCATGGCGCTGCTGAGTGCGGATCCTGCGGCGAGCGCGGCGCCCGCGCCCACCAAGCCGCGTCGGTTGAGCATGAGGTCCATTCCCGTGAATTCGGTGAGGACCGCGGCAGTCTGCTCGGGCGTCCACGGCACTCCGTCGGGATGCTCCGCACTCCCGCCGCCCGGCCGTTTCCCCGTACGCCCGTGCCGGACCAGACCGAGGTCCTCGATGGTCACGACACGGCCGAGACGCTCGGTGAACAGCGCTGCCAGCACCCGCGGCACGGGATCGCGCGGGATCTCTCCCATATCGATCCAGCGCCGCACCCGCGAGGTGTCGGTCGCCAGCTGGGGGTGGCCCATGGCCGCCGCCTGCCGGTTGACCATCCGCGCGAGCTCGCCCTTGGACCAGCCGGCCAGGCCGAACAGATCCGCCAGACGGGTGTTGGGTTGTCCGCTCACGTCAAGCCCCCAGGTTCTCGGCTGAGTTGACAGTAACCCCGTGTCAGTTGCTGCGGGACTATTCGCCAGGGTTCGCCAGGGTGCGCCAGATGGTGTGCCAGTGCGCATCGGGTGTCAGGTAGGAACGCGCCACCCCGACCCGGTCGCCGTAGGGACATTCCCCAGGGTGCACCGAGGCGGCCGGGGCGGGTAGCGCGGTAATTCGCAGGCACACGAAGGGATCCGTATCACCCATGTACGCAGCATCGTCCTCCGTGTCCGCCCCGCCCCGATCGCTGCGCCCGCGTCCACAGGCTCCTCGAGCTGGGGAGTCGCCGAGGGCGGGCAGCGGCCCTTATCTGGACCCCGCGCGTCAGGGGTCACCCGTGCTCGGTGCCGCTCGGACTACGCGGCGTGTACCGGGTGCCGCCACCCAACCGCTCAGCGGGAGACTCGACTTGTCCGGCCCTCAGGGCGCGCAGCTGCGCACGGCGATCGCCTCGGTGCACCGGATCTGTCCGGAGTTCGCTCCGGTGCAGGTGCTGCGCCGCAGCGGCCGTGCGGTGCTCCTCGTCGGAACGACAGGGCGCAGCACCGCCGTCGCCAAGTGTTTACTGGACCACTCTCCAGCATGGGCCGAGCGGATCCGCCATGAGATAGCGGCATACCGCTCGTTCGTGCGGCACCGTCCTCCGGTGCGGGTGCCACGGCTGATCGCGGCGGATCCGGACAACTGCACGCTGGTGATCGAGCGGATGCCAGGGCGGGTAGCGGCACTCCAGCGACACCCGGCGGAGGCTCCGCCGCGTGCGGACATCAGGGCGGCGTTGGGCGCGATCTGCCGACTCAATTCGTGGCGCCCGCCGGCGGGGACGTTCGACGCTCCGCTGGACTACGCGGCGCGGATCTCCCGGTATCACGACCTGGGGCTGCTCACCGACCGGGACATGGGCGATCTCCAGAAGCTCGTGCACGGCATCGCGCACTCGGCAGGGCGCCAGGGGATGGGCCAGTTCTGCCACGGTGACGCGTTGCTGTCGAACATCCTGATCTCACCGGCCGGTCCAGTGCTGGTGGACTGGGAGCACGCGGGCTGGTATCTGCCGGGCTACGACCTGGCGACGCTGTGGTCGGTCCTCGGCGACGCTCCGGTGGCCCGGCGGCAGATCAGCCAGCTGGCACAGTCGGCGGGGCCCGCGGCACGGGACGCGTTCCTGGTGAACCTGATGCTCGTCCTGACCCGTGAGATCCGTACATACGAGACGGCCGTGCAGCGTTCGATGCACGAAGCGACCCCAGTGGCACCGGGACCTGCCCACCCGGGTGCCGCGCCGTCCGGCGAGGAACAGCGGCTGCTGCTCAGGCGGCTGCACGACGACTGCCAACTGGCCCGCAAGGCCGTTCGAGCGGCGGTCGGCACTCGCTGAACGGGGACGGCGGTCCGCAGTGAGCCTGGCACAGGGCCACCGCGGACCTTCGTCGTAGACGAGCGAACTTGCCGAAGCCAGGTGCGGTACCGCGTCCCATAGGGGCGCGGGGCTGTGACATTTGCGGCTCCGCCGCGTGGGTGCGACCAGCCACGGCGCACCCGCAGCTTCGAATCGGCATCCGCCACGCTCACTCCTCCTCGCCCCACACGTACCGCCGCCCAGCAATCGCCTTGAACGTGCTCTCCCCCTCCGGCAGGAGATCGCTGCGAACGGTGAGCCGCCGGGTTCGCGACGCGACCAGCGCGAGGCGAGTCGCGTGCCCATCGGCCCAGTCGATGTCAAGCGTCGCGCCTCCGCGGGCGCGCAGACCGCGGACCGAGCCGTCCGGCCAGGTGGCGGGCAGCGCGGGGAGTACCTCGATCGCGTCGTACTGGCTCTGCAGCAGCATCTCGACCATCCCGGAGGTGGCACCGAAGTTGCCGTCGATCTGGAACGGCGGATGGGTGTCCCAAAGGTTCGGCAGGGTCGAGGACTTGAGCTGCTCGCCGAGCATCTTGTGCGCGTGATCTCCATCGCGCAGCCGTGCCCAGAAGTTGACCTTCCAGGCCTTGGACCAGCCGGTGCCGCCGTCGCCGCGCGCCGTGAGCGAGACCCTCGCGGCGTCGGCCCACTTGCTGCCGGGCTCGATCTGCCGCCCGGGGTGCAGGGCGTAGAGGTGCGAGACATGCCGGTGGTCGTCGTTCGGGTCGTCCAAGTCGGCTTTCCACTCCTGGAGTTGACCCCAGGAGCCGATGCGCAGTCCGGGGTCCAGGCCCTCCAGTGTCTTCCCGAGAGACCGGCGGAAGGAAGGCGAGTCGCCCAGAATGCCGGCCGCCTCGAGGGTGTTGGTCAGCAGGTCGTGCACGATCTGCTGCGACATGGCGGCGCCGGCCGTGAAGTCGCCGTGCTCGGGCGAGTAGCTGGGCGTGACGACCAGCGTGCCGTCGCGCGGATCGGTGCGCAGATTGTCGAGCCAGAACTCGGCGGCCTCCTTCATCACCGGGTACGCGGTGCTGCGGAGGTAGTCCGTCGACCCGCCGAACCGGTAGTGCTCGTACAGCTGCCCGGTGAGCCACGCCGCCGCCTCGGGGAACCAGAAGGCGGTCGCCCAGTCGTGCACGCCGGTGAAGCCGTAGGGGTTGGTCTCGTTGTGCACTACCCAGCCACGTGAGCCGAACATTTGTTTGGCGGTACGCCGCCCGGGTGCGCGCAGGGCTTCCACGAAGCGGTCGTACGGGGCTGTCGTCTCGGCGAGGTTCGCGGCCTCGGCGAGCCAGTAGTTCATCTGGATGTTGATGTTGGTGTGGTAGTCGGCCGACCACGGAGGCGAGGTGCTGTTGTTCCAGACGCCCTGGAGGTTCGCGGGTAGCGACCCCGGGCGGGAGGAGGCGATGAGGAGGTAGCGGCCGTACTGGAAGTAGAGCGCTTCCAGGGCGCGGTCCGCGGCGCTTGCGCCGCCGGTGTAGTTCGCGAGGAGGCGGTCCGTGGACACATCGGAGGGGGCCGTCTGGCCGATGTCCAGGGTGACCCGGTCGAACAGGGCGCGGTGATCGCGGACATGGCGGGCGAGGAGGGACTGGTAGCGCTCGCCAGCGGCCTTGTCGATGGTCCGGGTGACGGCGGCGTGCGGGTCGTCGCCGCGGTAGTCGGGGTACGTGTCGGCGTAGTCGGTGCCCGCGGCCAGCACGAACCAGGCGCTGTCGGCTCCGGTCACGGTGATCGTGCCGTCACTGTTCGAGGTGACGGTTCCACCTTCGCTGCGTACCCGGACCTGGGCCTCGAAGCGCAGCCCGTTGTCCTCGAGCGCGCCTCGCACGGTGAGCCGCCCGCCCGCCGCGGTGGCCGTGAAGTCGCTGCGAGGCGAGGTGTGGCGGAGAGTGAAGGCGACCTTGCCGGGGCGGTCCGCGGTCAGCCGTCCCACGATCACGCCGTCGGGGTAGGAGGCGAAGAACTCCCTTTGGTGTCGAACCTGTTGGTGGGTGTAGCCGACCATCGCGACGGCGCTGGAGATGTCGAGTTCACGGCGGTACGAGTCTGGCGGGGCCGCCGGTGCGTCCGGGATGTCGAGGTGCAGGTCGCCGAAGGTCTGATGGGCGCCGTATCCAATTCGCGGCTGGCCCAGCTCGTCGGCAACGCTCTCGGGGTCGAGCCGGGTCTTCGCGTCGAGCTCGTCCTGCACGGCGGTGATCACGCCGGGGCGCGCCTCGCACCAGTTGCCGTGATCGTAGCCCTGGGCCGAGCCGGGGCCGCCGGTCCACAGGCTCTTCTCGTTGAACTGAAGCCGCTCGGAGGCGAGCGTGCCGAACACCGCGGCGCCGAGCGCGCCGTTGCCGATGGGCAGGGCCTCGCGCTCCCAGTCGGCGGCCGGGGAGGCGTACCACAGCGCCATCGACTCCCGCGATGCATCGGAGGAATCGGCGGCGGCCACTCCACTGCCGACGAGGCCCCCGCCCAGAGCGAGAACGGCCGCCCCGCCAACTGTCGTCTTCAACGTGGCTCTTCGAGACATCTCGCGTGACTCATGCGGCTCATGCGGCTCATGCGACATAACTCAGGACGCTAAAGGTCCGATCACCAGGTGACAAGACGGCATGAGGCAGCGTGCGGAATCCCGAACAGAATCCCGATCAAGTCCCCGTGCAGGAGGGCCGTCGATTCAGCCTTGCTGCTGGAACAGCTCCGCGGGCAGCGGCTTCAGCAGCGCGTACAGGTCGTCGGTGATGGGACGGTCCCAGGCTGCGATGGTCACCAGGACGTTGTCACTGCGGTCGAACTGCACACAGGAGATACGCGCCTCGGAGAGCTTGAGGCGGCGCACGATCAGGAGGTTGTCGCCCTGCATCACCGGTGTGTCCTCGGCGCCGACGACCGTGACCTCCTCGTCGTTCTCCAGCGCCAGCAGCAGCTGGGCCACCTCGAAGGGGATCTCGTCCTCGGCGACGTCCCGGGCCGGGGAGCCCTCCGGCAGATTCCCGATGATCATCGCGGGACCGCGGCCACCGAAGAGGTCGTAGCGCAGGAACACACCCTGGCAGGTGCCGTCGGGGGCGGGCAGCAGGCCCGCGCCGAGATTGCCCGGCCAGTCCCCCGGGTCCATGGCCAGAACATCGAAGTCGGGCCCTGCGGGTGTGGCGCTGCGGCGGCGGAGGAAGGACATGTCGCCATGGTACGTGCAAGTCGGGGCGCGACGAGGTACAGGAGACGACTGCCGGTGCCACACCGGAAAGCTTGCGGCGACCGCCGCGAACCCGCCCGGCCGTCACCGCCCGGAGCCCTCGGCGAGCCGTCCCGGAAAAGCCACCGTCTCGGCCGCCCGCGCGTACGGTACGACACGGCCACCGGATGCTCGCGCGACCAGGGGGCGACCCCGCCGTGGCGGCGAGGCCGTCCGCGCCCCCGCCCCTGCCATCGTGCCGACGGTAATGTCGCCGTCATGCAATGACACGGAAGGGATCACATGGACGATCTGCGTCAACTGCTGCTCGGCCTGGAGCTCTGTCTGCGGTCCGGCGAGGACGAAAGCGGCAGCGACGGCTGGGTCGGGCAGTCGCTGTGACCGTGAACGAGCAAGGCGTACTCGACTACTGGCGCGGCGGGCTCAGCGACGTACCCGAAGAGGTGTGGGAGCATCCCGCACCGCAGTCCCTACTGCTGCCGGACAACGCGCTCACCGCAGTGCCCGCCCGCATAGGCACCCTCACCACGCTGCACACGCTGGATCTCGGGCACAACCGCCTCGCCGAGGTCCCCGAAGAGCTGGGTGATCTGACGGCCCTCACGCGTTTCCTCTACCTGCACGACAATCAACTCACCTCGCTCCCCGAGTCGTTGGGCCGTCTGACCCGGCTCGCCTACCTCAACGTCGGCGAGAACCGCCTCAAGGCGCTGCCGGAGTCACTGGGATCGATGACGGGCCTGGTGGAGCTGCGCGCCCAGCAGAACCTGCTCACCGAACTGCCCGCTTCGCTCGGAGAGTTGGCCGCGCTGCGCGAGCTGTGGCTGCGTGGCAATCAGCTCACGGCACTCCCCGACTCCGTACGCGGTCTGCGGGAACTGCGTGAACTGGAGCTGCGGGAGAACGAGTTCGCGGAGGTGCCCGAGGTGCTGCGCGGGCTGCCCCTGCTGCGGCGGCTCGATCTACGCGCCAACCGGCTCGGCGAACTGCCGTCTTGGATCGCGGAGTTGCCGTCGCTGGAGAAGCTGGATCTGCGGTGGAACGACGTCGAGATCCCGGCCGGAGCGCGGCGGGACCTCGAAGCACGCGGGTGTGTGGTGCTGCGGTGACGTGGCTCAGCTCTCCTCGCCGGCCGGCGGCACCACCGCCACCGGGCTCGCCGCGTGCAGCAGGACCGCCTGCGTGACCGAACCGATCATGCGGATGGGTGCCAGCAGCCGTCGGCGGTGGCGGCCCACCACCACGAGGTCGGCGTCCTTGGAGGCAGCGACCAGGTGTCCGGCGGCGTCGCCCGGCCCCACCAGCACCTCGACGCGGACGTCGGGGTGCCGCTCGCGGTGCGGGGCCACGAAGCCGTCGGCCAGCGTTCGGGTGCCGGTCTCGATGGCCTCCTGGTCGACGGTCGAGGTCGTGATGAAGTCGCCGGGGACGGCCCACATCTGAAGCGGCCACACGTACGCCGCGACCACCTGCACGCGGGCCGCGCGGCGGTCGGCCTCGGCGAACGCGAACGCGAGGCTCGCCTCGTCGGGGCCGTCGACGTGCAGACCGACCACCACCCGCGGGCCCGCTCCGGCGGGACCGTTCTCGTGCACCTGGCGTCCGGGCCGGGGCACCACGACGACCGGGCACTCCGCGTCACGTGCGGCGGCCATGCTGTTGGAGCCGAGGATCAGGCTGGCGAAGCCGCCGCGGCCACGGGAGCCGAGCACCAACAGCTGGGCGGTGGAGCCGAGTTCGGGCAGTACCGCCGCGGGCGCGCCCTCCAGTACGACGTACTCCGTCGCCGGCCGCTCGGCCCGGCCCTCCAGGCGGGCGCGTACCTGTCGGAGGACCGGGTCCTCTTCCGGCTCCGGCGGCGAGGCCGGCAGGACCTCGGGCGGGGCCCAGGGCGCGTACTGCCGCACATGGACCACGGACAATGGCGCCCCGCGCATCCGGGCCGCGTCGAAGGCCCACTCCAGAGCGCGCAAGCTGTCGTCCGAACCGTCGACCGCTGCGATGACGGGCAGGGTGCTCATGCGAATCCTCGCCTCCGGGATGCCGCCTTCTGTTTCCCGGGGGCCAGCCTCGCTCAGGCATGGCCCCGGGACGTCAGAGAAAGCCGCGTGTCCGGGAAAGAGGAGGAAAAGACCCCTCGGCCGAACATCAGGTGAGGTCGAACTCCCCCTCCCGTGCCCCCGACACGAACGCGCCCCACTCCGCGGGTGTGAAGATCAGGGAGGGGCTTTCGGGGCGGCCACTGTTCCGCATTGCGATGAAGCCCTCGACAAAGGCGATCTGGACATCCCCCAGCCCACGGCTGCTGGAGCGCCAGTCGGCACTGCTGAGGTCAAGCTCCGGCTTGTCCCAGCCTGCGAGCGGATGCTGCTGGATGGTGCTCTCGGCCACGTCCGTGCTCCTCCCGGTTCGTCGTCCGCGGCCAGCCTAGCGATCGGTCACCGCCAGGCACAGGCCATGTGAGGGGCACAGTTCAGGAGGCGGGCGGTTCGGCACCCACCAGCCACATCGAGAAGAACTGGGAGCCGCCGCCGTAGGCGTGCCCCAGCGCCCTGCGCGCCCCGTCGACCTGGTGTTCTCCCGCCTGGCCGCGTACCTGGAGAGCCGCTTCCGCGAAGCGGATCATGCCGGATGCCCCGATCGGATTGGTGGACAGGACGCCGCCTGACATGTTGACGGGCAGGTCTCCGTCGAGTTCCGTCACGCCGGACTCGGTGAGTTTCCAGCCCTCGCCCTCGGCGGCGAAGCCGAGGTTCTCCAGCCACATGGGCTCGTACCAGGAGAACGGCACGTACATCTCGACGGCGTCGATCTCCCGGCGCGGGTCCGTGATGCCGGCCTGCTGGTACACGTCGGCCGCACAGTCCTTGCCGGCCTGCGGCGACACGAAGTCCTTGCCGGCGAAGAGCGTGGGCTCGCTGCGCATCGCGCCGCCGTGCAGCCAGGCGGGCGGCCGGGCCGAACGGGCCGCTCCCGCGCGGTCGGTGAGCACCATCGCGCACGCGCCGTCCGAGGACGGGCAGGTCTCGGAGTAGCGGATCGGGTCCCACAGCATGGGCGAGGCCTGGACCTTCTCCAGCGTGATGTCGTGCTCGTGCAGATGCGCGTACGGGTTCTTGAGCGCGTTGCGACGGTCCTTGTACGCGACAAGGGAGCCTACGGTGTCGGGGGCGCCGGTGCGTCGCATGTACGCGCGTACGTGCGGGGCGAAGAAACCGCCCGCGCCGGCCAGCAGCGGCTGCTGGAAGGGTATCGGCAGGGACAGGCCCCACATGGCGTTCGACTCGGACTGCTTCTCGTAGGCCAGGGTCAGGACGGTGCCGTGGACGCGGCCCGCGATCAGGTTCGTGGCGACGAGCGCGGTGGAGCCGCCGACGGAGCCCGCGGTGTGCACGCGCAGCATCGGTTTGCCGACCGCGCCGAGTGCGTCGGCGAGGTACAGCTCGGGCATCATGACGCCCTCGAAGAAGTCGGGCGCCTTGCCGATGACGACGGCGTCGACGTCGACCCACGTCAACTCCGCGTCGTCCAGGGCCCGTTTGGCTGCTTCGCGGACGAGTCCCGCGATGGACACGTCCCGGCGGGCGGCGACATGCTTGGTCTGGCCGATCCCGACGACGGCCACGGGCTCCTTGCTCATCGGGCCTCCCCTTCGAGTACGGCGACCAGGTTCTGCTGCAGACAGGGTCCTGAGGTGGCGTGTGCGAGCGCGCGGTCGGACTCACCGCGGTGGATACGGGCGGCGGCCTCGCCGATGCGGATAAGCCCGGCGGCCATGATCGGGTTGGCGGAGAGCGCTCCACCGGAGGGATTGACCGCGACGTCCTCGCCCAGCCGCAGCGCCTTGCGCAGGACCACCTCCTGAGAGGTGAAGGGCGCGTGCAACTCGGCGGTGTCGACGGGCCGTTCGAAGGCGCCGGCTTTCTGGGCGGCCAGCCGCGTGGACGGCGACTCGGTCAGATCGCGCACGCCGAGACCGTGCGCCTCGATGCGGTGATCGATCCCCCGGATCCAGGCGGGCCGCTCGCACAGCCCACGGGCCCGCTCCCCCGCCGCGAGGATCACGGCAGCCGCTCCGTCGCCTATGGGCGGGCAGTCGCCGGTACGGAGCGGACGTACGACGTAGTCCCCCTGCGGCACCGAACCCCGCAGCTGGGCATGGGAGTTGGCGCGCGCGTCCGCGCGGCTGCGGGCGGCCACCCCGGCGAGCGCGGGCTCGTCCGCCTCCCCCGCGTCGATGAGTGCCTGCGCCTGAAGGGCGGCGAGGGCCACGGAGTCCGGCCACAGGGGCGCCACGTAGTACGGGTCGAGCTGCCGGGTCAGCACATCGCGTACGGAGCCGGGTGAGGATTTTCCGTACGAGTACACGAGCGCGGTGTCGGCGTCCCCGGTGAGCAGCTTCGTCCAGGCCTCGTACAGCGCCCATGCCCCGTCCATCTCCACATGCGACTCGGAGATCGGCGGCCAGGCGCCGACCCCGTCCAGCGCCATGGTGAAGGAGAAGGCGCGGCCCGCGAGATAGTCCGTGGAGCCGGAGCAGGTGAAGCCGATGTCGCTGGTCTTCATGCCGGTCCGGTCGAGAACGTCATGCAGGACCGGCATGAGCATCTCCACCTCGGAGAACTCGTCGCTGGTGCGCCGGTGACCGGTCTGCCCGAAGGCGACCACGGCGATCTCACGCATCACACCAGCTCCTTGTACGTTTCGTAGTCCGCGTCGGGTTCGCCGGTCGGCCGGTAGTGGTCGGGATAACGGCCGCCGTCGGTCCACACCGGCTCGACGCGCAGCCCCATGCGCACCTGGTCGTAGGGGATGCCGCCGATACGGCCGTGCAGGGCGAGGTCGGCGCCGTCGAGTGCGATGTGCCCGTAGACGTACGGGACTTCGATGTCGAGGTTCTTCGCCTTGATGTTGACGATGCAGTACGTGGTGACGGTGCCGCGCGGCCCCACCTCGACCTCTTCCACGGTGGCCACCCCACAGGTGGGGCACGCACCCCTCGGCGGGACGTACACCTTGCGGCAGGACGGGCAGCGTTCGCCGACGATCCGCCGGTCGGCGAGCGCGTTGATGTAGCCGGACTGGGCGCGCCCGGGCGAGTAGGTGTAGTCGAGGCGGGCGGGGGCGACGATCCCGGTCACCATGTCCTCGAAATCGCCGCTGTGGCCCGTGAGTTCGGGTACCTGATCCGCGTTGTACGGCTCGAAGCAGGCGATGTCCGTGATGGCGCCGGACCGTTCCTCGGCCCACCGGATCCGGACGCGCATCCCGGTGCGTACGGCGTCGGGGCCAGGCGCGTCCAGGGCGTGCAGGAGAGAGGTGTCGGCGCCGTCGAGTCTCACCAGGACCCAGGCGAAGGGGGTCTCCCGGGGCTGGCCTCGGCGGGGGGCATGGTTCCAGGCCCAGGTGGTGACGGTGCCGGTAGGGGCCACCTCGACGAGATCCCGGATCTCCTCGGAGGTGACGGGGTCGTACTCGACGGGCGGGACCAGAGTCCTGCCGTCACCGGTCTTGACCCCCAGCACGACCCGCTCGCGCAGCCCGCTGAGAAAGGCACTCTGAACGGGCCCGAGGGAACGGGTGAAGGGAAACTCGACGACGAGGGGGGCTTTGAGCACTTCGGGCACGGGGTCTCCTCGGGGAACGGGGCAGCGGCTAGGGGCGCGGGGCTGTGACATGTGCGGCGCCGCCGCGATGGGGGTCCCCCGCTCGATCGAAGCCGAGCGTGGGGGAGCGACCAGCCACAACGAACCCGCAGGTGTCGAACTGCCTTACCAACGGAGCTACTCCCGCCGATACACCGGCGGCCGCTTCTCGGCAAAGGCACGCGACCCCTCCTTGGCGTCGGCGGTGTCGAAGATCGGCCACCCACGCTTCAGCTCGGCAGCCAGCCCATCGACCTCGGTCATCTCGGCGGTCTCGTACACGGACGCCTTGACGGCCTCGACGGCCAGTGGCCCACACGCGTTGATCTGCTCGGCGATGGCGAGGGCCTTCTCCAGGGCCGTCCCGTCGGGGACGACATGCCCGATCAGGCCGATGTCGGCGGCCTCCCGTGCGGAGTACGGCCGACCGGTGAGCAGCATCTCCAGCGCATGCGTCCGCGGAATCTGCCGCTGGAGGCGGACCGTCGAACCACCGATCGGAAACAGACCGCGCTTCACCTCGAAGAGACCGAAGGTGGCGGACTCCCCCGCGACCCGGATGTCGGTCCCCTGGAGGATCTCGGTACCGCCCGCCACACAGTGGCCCTCGACCGCGGCGATCACCGGCTTGCGCGGCCGGTGATGGCGGAGCATCGCCTTCCAGTGCAGATCGGGATCGGCCTTGAGCCGGTCCCGGTACTGCTGCCCTTCCATGCCCTTGCCGGCCAGGGCCTTGAGATCCATGCCCGCGCAAAACGCGCCGCCCGCGCCCCCCGCGCCGGTGAGCACGATCGAGCGGATCCCGTCGTCCTCGTCGGCCTCGACCCAGCCGTCGTACAGGCCGACCAGCATCGGCAACGAGAGGGCGTTCTTGGCCTCGGGCCTGTTGAGCGTGAGCACCAGTGTGGCGCCTTCGCGCTGCACGGTGAGGTGTTCCGTCCCACCCATGGCGGTCCTCCTGTCTCGGGACGAGAACAGGTTGCAGTAGGCGCCGGGGCAGTTCAAGGGTTTTCTGACAGACAGTCAGATTTCTTCTGCGCGAGCCCTTCACAGTTGGGGCGGGCTTTGCTCTGATGGCCGTCGAACCGAAGGACGCGCGCATCTCTTAGTCGTCCAGTCGCCTTGTCGATCGTTTGCCGGGGTCAGGAGGAGCGGTGGAGTACAACCTTGCCGACCTGTTCGAGTCGATCGTCGACGTGGTGCCCGACCGCGAGGCGCTCGTGTATATCGACCACCCCGGCACGGGAGCGGAACGCCGCCTCACGTACGCCGAACTGGACGCGGCGGCCAACCGCATCGCGCACCACCTGCTCGACCAAGGCGTGCGCCCCGGTGAGCATCTCGGGCTGCACCTCTACAACAGCGTCGAGTACCTGCAGACCGTGCTCGGCTGCCTGAAGGCGCGGATCGTGCCGGTCAACGTCAACTACCGCTATGTGGAAGAGGAGTTGGTCTACCTCTACCGTGACGCGGATCTGGTGGCCCTGGTCTTCGACGCGGAGTTCACCGAGCGGGTGGCGGCGGCGCTGCCGCGGGCGGAGAAGCTGCGGCATCTGGTGCGGGTGGGCACCCCGGCGCCGGACGCTCCGCCGCTGTCCGCGGTGGACTTCACCAAGGCCGAGGCCTCAGGGTCCGCCGAGCGGGGCTTCGCGCCGCGCTCGGCCGACGACCAGTTCATCATCTACACCGGCGGCACGACCGGGATGCCCAAGGGCGTGATGTGGCGTCAGGAAGACCTGTTCTTCTCGGGGATGGGAGGCGGTGCCCCGACCGGAGAGCCGGTCAAGAAGCCGGAGGAACTGGCCGAGCGGGTCGCGGCCGGAGGCGATGGGATCACCTTCTTGCCCGCTGCCCCGCTGATGCACGGCACGTCGACCCTCACCGCCTTCATCGGCTTCAACTTCGGCCAACGGGTCGTGATGCACCGCAAGTTCGTGCCCGAGGAAGTCCTGCGCACCATCGAGAAGGAGAAGGTCACCAGCATGGCGCTGGTCGGCGACGCGATGCTGCGCCCACTGATCGACGCCCTCAGCGGCCCGATGAAGGGCACGGATTGCTCGTCCATGTTCAGCGTCTCGTCCTCCGGCGCGATCATGTCGGACACGGTGCGCGAGCAGTTCCAGGCGCTCATGCCGAACGTGCTGCTGCTCAACAACTTCGGTTCCTCGGAGTCCGGCTTCAACGGCACGGCAACCGAGGACTCCGGCCCTGACAAGGGCTTCAGAGTCCGCGTCAACTCCCGTACGCAGGTGGTGGATCCGGCGACGTACGAGCCGGTCGCGGTCGGTGAACCGGGCCGCGTCGCCCAGCGCGGACACGTCCCGCTCGGCTACTACAACGACCCCAGGAAAACCGCCGAGACCTTCTTCCAGAAGGACGGCGAGCGCTGGGTCCTCCTCGGCGACATGGCGACCGTCGACGAGGAGGGCGTCGTCACGGTCCTCGGCCGTGGCTCCCAGTGCATCAACACCGGAGGCGAGAAGGTCTATCCGGAGGAGGTCGAGCAGGCCCTCAAGGCCCACCCGGACGTGTACGACGCACTGGTAGCCGGAGTCCCCGACGCGAAGTGGGGCAACCATGTCGCGGCAGTGGTGCAACTGCGCGACGGGGCGAGGCCACTGTCCCTGGACGACATCCAGACCCACTGCCGCGCCCGTCTCGCCGGCTACAAGATCCCACGCCAGCTGGTGCTCACAGCTTCCATCCAGCGCTCCCCGAGCGGCAAGGCGGACTACCGCTGGGCCCGGTCGGTGGCGGTGGAGGCGAACCGCTGAGCCCGCGGTCACCCACGCCTGAGTGCCCTGCCCCCGCGAGCCACACCGCTTCCGTACGGCTTGACGACCGACCGCACCCCTGAATTACTGACCCCGGAGACTCGACCGAATGATCGGTCGTCCGGATTGGCGCGGTTGGCGAGGGAGAAGTCGTATGACGGATGCGGCGGATCTGCTGGACATGGGGGAACGGCTCGACGCGGACGGCTTGCGGGCGCTTCAGCTGGAGCGGCTGCGGGCGTCGCTGCGGCACGCGTACGAGAACGTGGCCTTCTACCGGGAGTCGTTCGACAAGGCTGGAGTGCACCCCGACGACTGCCGAACGCTCGCCGACCTGGTCCGCTTCCCCTTCACCACCAAAGCGGACCTGCGCGAGAACTACCCGTACGGGATGTTCGCCGTGTCGCGGGACAAGATCCGGCGCATCCACGCGTCCAGTGGCACCACCGGGCGCCCCACGGTCGTCGGCTACACCGAGGGCGACCTGGACCTGTGGTCGGACCTGGTCGCGCGCTCGATCCGGGCGGCGGGCGGGCGTCCCGGTGACACGGTCCAAGTGGCGTACGGCTATGGGCTGTTCACGGGCGGGCTCGGCGCACACTACGGAGCCGAGCGGCTGGGCTGCACGGTGATCCCCGCCTCCGGCGGCATGACCGCCCGCCAGGTCACGCTGATCCAGGATCTGCAGCCCGGGGTCATCATGGTGACCCCCTCCTACATGCTCACGTTGCTTGACGAGTTCGAGCGGCAAGGGGTCGATCCCCGCGGGACCTCGCTGCGTGTGGGCCTCTTCGGCGCGGAGCCGTGGACCGAGGAGATGCGCCGGGAGATCGAGGAGCGGTTCGCGATCGACGCGGTCGACATTTACGGGCTGTCGGAGGTGATCGGGCCGGGTGTCGCCCAGGAGTGCGTGGAGACGAAGGACGGGCTCCACGTGTGGGAGGACCACTTCTATCCGGAGGTCGTCGATCCGATCACGGGCGAGGTACTGCCGGACGGCGAGCAGGGCGAGTTGGTTTTCACCTCGCTCACCAAGGAGGCCATGCCCGTGGTCCGCTACCGGACCCGGGACCTGACGCGTCTGCTGCCCGGAACGGCACGCGCCTTCCGACGGATGGAGAAGATCACCGGCCGCAGCGACGACATGGTCATCCTGCGCGGCGTGAACCTCTTCCCCACCCAGATCGAGGAGATCGTGCTCCGTACGCCAGGTGTGGCGCCGCACTTCCAGCTCCGCCTCACCCGCGAGGGCCGCCTCGACGCACTCACCGTGCGCGCCGAGGCACGGGCCGGAGCCACCCCCGAGACCCGCGACGCGGCGGTGCGCGCCATCGCCGCGGCCGTGAAGGACGGCATCGGCGTCTCGGTCGGCGTCGAGATCGACGAACCGGAGTCGCTAGAACGGTCAGTGGGCAAGATCAAGCGGATCGTGGACCTGCGCGGGCGTCAGTACTGACGGCCGACAGCACGTGGAAGGACCGCTGCATCAACTGCGACAGCATCTTCCTCAAAAAGTCTTCCCTTGGCTGGAACCGGACACCTGCCTGGCTTGTCTTAGGTCCCGCAACGCGCGTAAATCGCCACACATGGGCCCAAGAGCCAAGGGGGGAAACCAAGTTGAGAACCATCACACAAGTCGCACTGGCATGCCTGGTCGGCGTCGGCGCGGTCGCGTCCACCGCCGGGACCGCACAGGCCGCACCCGCGGCGGAGGGCGGATCCAAGCCGGTGAAGACGGTCGAGAAGGGCTACGCGCTGTCCTGTGCCGGGCAGTCCGCAGGCATCTCTGTCGCCGTGGACCTCTACCAGAACTCCGCGTTCGGCTCGCACACCGGCGTGTCGATCGAGACGCCCGAGGGAGAGTACGGCGGCGGTTACGGACCGGAGGACACCACACTGTTCTCCGACGGAACCATCGCGGCGGACATCCCGGTCAGGAAGCTGGACGACACGGCCGAGCCGGCAGGCGACGCGGTCATCAGCGGCGCCTACTCGGCCGCGGGCCCGCCGAAGCCGGTGCACGAGGTCATCGAGGACCCGGCCGGGCACTACGTGATCAGCAAGGGCACCAACACCCCTCTGCGCACGACGGCCACGGTGAACGTGCTCGGCAGGACGGTCCCGCTGTCCTGCTCCACCGCCTTCGCGTTCGACCTCACGGTGTGGCGGCTGTCCCCCGGTCGCGGCTGACGAGCGACTGCGCTTGGCCTGCCGCCGGTTCACCGGCGGCAGGCTCTGGTCTCACTCCTGCTTGGAGGGATTGGGCTGTGAGCCGTACGCGGTCAGGAAGCGGTCGCGGAAGGAGTCCATTCGCCAGACCGGGGCGTTCGCGTCGGGCTTGAGGCCGTCCGTCCAGTTCCAGTCGTCGATCTTGTCCAGTACGGACTTGTCCTGGGCGACGATCGAGATCGGCACGTCCCGACTGGCCTTGTTGCCACTGACCTTGGCCATCGGCTGGTGGTCGCCGAGGAAGACGAGCACGGTGTCCTTGCTTCCGTACTTGGTCACGTAGTCGATCAGACTGGTCACCGAGTACTGGATGGACTTGCCGTACTCCTCCGTCGCCTTCTCGGAGTCGTAGAAGACGTCCCCGGGCTTCTTGCCGGCCTTCTGGATGTCCTTGTAGACGGAGCCGTCGCCGACCTGGTCCCAGGGAACCGTCTTGGGGAGCGGCGCCCAGGGCTGGTGGCTGGACGTCAGGATGATCTGCGACATCAGTGGCTTGTCCTGCTTCTTGCCGTGCTCGAGCTGCTCGAAGGCCTTCAGGGCGTACTGGTCGGGCATCGTCGACCAGCTGAACTTGGGGCCCTTGTAGCCGAGGTCCCGGGAGTCGTAGACCTGGTCGAGGCCATAGAACTTGCCCTCCGGCCAGTTCTTCTGCACGCCCGGCATGACACCCACCGTCCGCCAGGCGCCGGTGCGCTGGAAGGCCCCCGTCAGGGTCAGGTGCTCGCCCGCGGTGACGACGCGGTAGCGGTTCTGGTTGTTGATCCACAGGCCCGACAGGAACGTGGAGTGGCCGAGCCAGCTGTTGCCGCCGTAGGTCGCCGAGGTGAGCCAGCCACTCTTGGCGGCGAACCCGGCCTTGGTCAGCTCCTCGTTCTTGGCGGTGAGGGTCGCGTTGACGCCCGGTGCGATGTCCTCGTCCTCGATCGCGCTGCGGCCGTAGCTCTCGATGAAGGTGAAGATGACGTCCTTGCCGCGCAGATCGGTGAGCAGCTGGTCGCCCGGCGTGTTGCCGAACTTGTCCTTCTTGGCCTCCTTGGCGAACGCCGCCTCGTCCTTGATGGTGGCGCGCACCCGCTTCATACGGTCTTCGACCAGGGCGACCGTGCTTCTGGCGGCGAGCGGCGTGCCGGCGAGCTGGAGGCCGAGCGCCGCGCAGGTGACCCAGGCGGTTCCGATCAGCACGGTGGTACGGGTGGCCTTGTCGCGGTCGCGGGCCAGGACGTTGCTCAGCCGGAGCACCGCCAGGGTCATCACGGCGAGTACGACCAGGACGAGCGCCACGACCCCGATGACGGCGGCGATCGTGCCGCCGCTGCCCATCGAATCCTCGAGATAGGCCTTCGCGTCGTCGAACAGGACCCAGTCGAGGACCATGTTGAAGCCTCGGCCGAGGAACATGTTGAAGCCGATGTCGAGGAGGTTCAGCACGGTCAGCACGCCGAGGCCCAGACCGGCGAGGGCCGCCGCCACCATCCGTGGCCTGCGCGGCAGGAAGATCAGGACGCCGGCGCCGAGGATCGCCTCCACGGGGATGCGTACGAAGATTCCTGGCCGGAAGGCTTCGATCGAGGTCGGCATGAGGAGCGCGAAGCACACGAGGCCGAGGGACAGGGCGGTGATCGTCCAGCCGACGTAGCTCGCCGCGACGGGGTGTCTGTCACGCCAGCGGCGCCGGGCGACGGGTTCCTCCGGAGCGTCGGATGGGAGCTGCCCGGACGGAGCGTCGGCCGGGCCATCCGTGGGGGCGTCGGCGTCGCTCGCGGGGGGCTTCTCCTCGGTGGCGGCTTCAGCGGGTTCCGCGCGTTCGGCAGGCGCTTCTTCCTCGGCGGCGGGTTCAGCGGGGGCTTCTTCTTCGGCGGCGGCTTCGGCGGGTTCAGCGGGGGCTTCTGAGGTGAATTGCGTGGCAGCAGGGCTCTCGTCGGCTGCCCTGTCCTCCCCAGAAGCCTCGGCAACGGCGTCATCAGGCGTGTCCGCCGGTGGAACCTCCTCCGGCGTCTGGTCCTTTTCCGGGGTTGTCCGGTCCGTGTCCGGCAGTTGAGGTGAGTTCGTGGTGCTCGACAACCCGGAGGTCCTTCCGTGCGTTTCCCGCTGGTGGCGCGGCGGACCGGGCCCGGGTGGTCGGGTCCGCCGGTATGTGTACGGCTCGTCGGCCTCGACCGTTCAATCACCTGGGGCGATGGTTCGGGCGGGCTCGTCCTGGAACCGGTCCCTGAGCTCCCTCTTGAGGATCTTGCCGCTGGCGTTGCGGGGCAGCCCATCCACGAACAGGACCCGCTTCGGCGCCTTGAAGCCGGCGAGCCTCTCACGGGCGTATGCGAGCAGCTCCTCCTCCGTCACCTCGTCCCGGCGGACGACCACCGCGGTCACGGCCTCGATCCAGCGCGCGTCCGGCAGTCCGATCACCGCGACCTCGGCCACCGCGTCATGCGTGTAGAGCACGTCCTCGACCTGGCGCGAAGCGACCAGGACACCGCCAGAGTTGATCACGTCCTTCACCCGGTCGACCACGGTGAAGTACCCGTCGGCGTCACGCACGGCGAGATCCCCGGAGTGGAACCAGCCGTCACGGAAGGCCTCGGCCGTCTCCTCGGGCTTGTCCCAGTAGCCCTCGCACAGCTGCGGTGACCGATAGACGATCTCGCCCCGCTCCCCGTCAGGCGCATCCTTGCCGGACTCGTCCACGAGCCGCGCCTCGACGAACAACACCGGGCGCCCGCAGGAGTCCATCCGTCCCTTGTGCTCGTGCGGCCCGAGAACCATGGCCAGCGGGCCGATCTCGCTCTGCCCGAAACAGTTGAAGAAGGCCAGCTTCGGCAGCCGCTCCTTCAGGCGTTCCAGTACGGGCACGGGCATGATCGACGCCCCGTAGTACGCCTTGCGCAGCCCGCTCAGGTCACGGGTGGCGAAGTCGGGGCGGTTCGACAGCCCGATCCACACGGTGGGCGGAGCGAACAGGCTGTCCGCGCGACCGGTCTCGATCAGGTCGAAGATCTGCTCGGCGTCGGGCGCGTCGAGGATGGTGTTCCGGGCGCCGACCGCGAGATACGGCAGCAGGAACACATGCATCTGTGCCGAGTGGTAGAGCGGCAGCGAGTGCACCGGCAGGTCGCCGGCGCTCAGATCGAGCGCGGCGATCGCGCTCAGGTACTCGTGCACCAGCGCGCGATGCGTCATCATCGCGCCCTTCGGAGCGGCCGTGGTGCCCGAGGTGTAGAGCAACTGCACCAGGTCCTCGGTACGCGGCTCATCACCGTCGTACGGCGCCGTGGAGGCCAGCCGCGCGAGCAGCGAGTCGTCGGCATCGCGCAGCGGCAAAACCCGTACGCCGTCCGGGAGTTGACCGGCGAGGTCCGGGTCGGCCATCACCAGCGTGCTGCCGGACTGGCCGACGATGTACGCGAGGTCGTCACCGGTCAGGTTCTGGTTGACCGGTACGTGCACCAGACCGGCCCGCGCACAGGCCAGGAAGCCGATCAGGTACGCGTCCGAGTTGTGACCGTAGGCGCCGACCCGGTCGCCGGGGGCGAGGCCCATGTCGCACAGTACCCGGGCGGCGCGGGAGACGGCATCGTCCAACTCCTCGTAGGTCCAGGTCCGTTCGCCGTAGTGGACCGCGGCACGGGCGGGTGTCCGGCGGGCACTGCGCCGCAGTACCCCGTCGACCGTCACGTTGCGTCCCGCAGCCACCGTCATTACCCGCTCCTTTGTCCCACTGCCCTGGCGCGATCCTCGTGCGGCGGCGCGAGCGGGTCAACTCCGGGCATGACGGTGGCCGGCGTACAGGGCGGCAAGCGGGTGAACTGTCCGCCCACCACCTCACTCAGACGGGACGCGTGCGTCCTTCCCAATACGGCTCCCGCAGCCGTCGCTTGTACAGCTTCCCGTTCGGGTCCCGTGGCATCGTCTCGATGAAGTCGACGCTCTTGGGCCGTTTGTAGCCGGCCAGTTGCCGTTCGCAGTGGCCGAGGATCTCGGCGGCCAGCGCCTCGCCGGGTTCGAAGCCGGAGGCCGGCTCGACGACGGCCTTGACCTGCTCGCCCCAGTCGTCGTGCGGGATGCCGAACGCGGCTGCGTCGGCGACGGCCGGGTGGGTGAGCAGCGCGGACTCGATCTCGGCCGGGTAGATGTTGACGCCGCCCGAGATGATCAGGTCGATCTTGCGGTCGCGGAGGAAGAGGTAGCCGTCCTCGTCGAGATAGCCGAGGTCGCCGACGGTGAAGAAGTCGCCGATGCGGTTCTTCTTCGTCTTGGTCTCGTCCTTGTGGTACGAGAAGCCTCCTGTGCTCATCTTCATGTAGACGGTGCCGAGTTCACCGGGCTGCAGTTTGTTCCCGTCGTCGTCGAAGACGGCGAGTTCGCTGATGGGCCAGGCCTTGCCGACCGTGCCGGGCTTCTTCAGCCAGTCCTCGGCGGTGGCGAAGGCTCCGCCGCCCTCGCTGGCCGCGTAGTACTCCTCGACGCTGTTGCCCCACCAGTCGATCATGGCCCGTTTCACATGGTCGGGGCAGGGGGCGGCGCCATGGATGGCGTGCCGCATGGAGGAGACGTCGTAGCGGGCCCGTACCTCGTCGGGCAGCGCCAGCAGGCGGTGGAACTGGGTCGGGACCATGTGCGTATGCGTGCACCGGTGGGTGTCGATGAGGCGGAGCATCTCCTCGGGCGTCCACTTGTCCATGAGGACGAGGCGGTGGCCGATGTGCAGGGACGCGCCGGCGAACTGGAGCACGGCCGTGTGGTAGAGCGGCGAGCAGACCAGGTGCACGTTGTCGTCGAAGGGTTTGATCCCGAAGATGCCGAGGAAGCCGCCGAGATACGCCTCCTCGGGGAGCTTGCCGGACAGTGGGCGCCGGATGCCGCGCGGGCGCCCGGTGGTGCCCGAGGTGTAGTTCATGACCCAGCCGAGGGTGCGGTCGCCGGGTGCCGACTCGGGCTGTCCGTCGAGGAGTTGGGCGTAGGGCCTGAATCCCTCGACCGAACCGACCGCGTACCGCCGCCCCTGTGGCAGCTTCGCCTCGTCTGCGGCGTGCCGTGCGGCGTCCGCGAACCGCTCGTGCGCGAGGAGCACCTTGGCCCCCGAGTCGGAGACGATCCAGGCGATCTCGGGGCCGACGAGGTGGTGGTTGACGGGGACGAGGTAGAAACCCGCCTGCTGGGAGGCCAGGTACGCGGTGAAGAACTCGACTCCGTTGGGCAGCACGACCGCGAACGCGTCGCCGCGCTCGAGCCCGGCGGCACGCAGCCCGTGGACGAGGCGGTTGGTCTCGGCGTGCAGCCGTCCGGCGGTCCACTTCTCCCCATCGGGGGCGATCAGGACCGTACGCTCCGGGTCTGCGGCTGCCTGGGCCCAGAAGCCGTTGGCGGAAGCATTGGGGGCCTGGGTCACACCTCACTCCTTCCAGCGATCCGGTTGATTCGGTCGACGGCCCGCTCGAAGCCGCGGGTGAGGTCGTCGAAGACGGCCTGGACGCTGCGCTCGCTGTTCATCCGGCCGACGATCTGCCCGACGGGCGTCCCGAGCAGCGGCTCCACCTCGTACTTCTGGATCCGTGAGACCGCTTCGGCGACCAGCAGGCCCTGGAGCGGCATGGGGAGCGTGCCGGGCCCGTTCGGGTCGTCCCAAGCGTCGGTCCATTCGGTACGCAGCTGCCGTGCGGGTTTCCCGGTCAGCGCACGCGAGCGGACCGTGTCACCGGATCCGGCGGCGAGAAGTTTCCGGGTCACGGCCCGCGAGTGCATGTCGGCCTCGGTGGTGGTCAGCCACAGGGAGCCGAGCCACACCCCCTGAGCACCGAGAGCAAGCGCGGCGGCCACCTGCTGTCCGCTGCCGATACCGCCCGCGGCCAGTACAGGCAACGGATCGACGGCGTCCACGACTTCGGGCGTGAGCACCATCGAGGCGATCTCACCCGTGTGTCCGCCGGCCTCGTAGCCCTGGGCGACGACGATGTCGATGCCCGCCTCCGCGTGCTTGCCGGCGTGCCGGGCACTGCCCGCGAGCGCGGCGACGAGCACACGCTGGTCGTGAGCGCGCGCGATGACGTCGGCGGGCGGTGAACCGAGCGCGTTGGCCAGCAACTTGATCGGGTAGTCGAAGGCGACGTCGAGCTGGTTGCGGGCCACCTGCTCCATCCAGCCGGTGATGCGCCAGCCGGAGGCCTCACCCTCGGCGAGTTCCGGCACGCCGTACTTGGCCAGGGTGTCCTTGACGTACTGCCGGTGCGCTTCGGGAATCATCGCCTCGACATCGGCCTCGGTGACGCCTTCGATCTTCTTGGCCGGCATGACGACGTCCAGGCCGTACGGCATGCCGTCGACGTGCTTCTCGACCCAGTCGAGGTCGCGTTTGAGGTCGTCGGGGGCGGTGTAGCGGACCGCGCCGAGCACGCCGAAACCACCGGCCCGGCTGATGGCCGCGGCGACGGCGGGGAACGGCGTGAAGCCGAAAATGGCGTGCTCGACTCCCAGTTTCTTGCTCAGCTCCGTCTGCATGGCCGCAGGATGCCGCAGTCCTCCGGACGAGGGAAGACCTTTTCTGATGCGCCGTCAGATTTCTGGCCGGACTTCTGGGAGGTTCCGTCAGTCCTCTCTCCAGCGGGGCAAGATACTTTCAAGCGGGCGGGCGCACGATTCGCTACAGGAGGCTTCTCGATGGCCGAAGACGCAGGGGACCGAGAGAGCAGAGGGAGCAGCACCGGGCTGACTCGTCGCCAACTCGCCCGGAAAACCCTGGCGTTGGGCGGCGCACTGGCCCTCGTGCCCTTCCCGGCGGGCCCCGCGTCGGCCGCGCCCGAGCACGGCAGGCCCACCTTGCGGCCCGGAACCCCGGAGCGGGCGGGCCTGCTCGCCGGGCATCTGCGCCAACTCGTCGCCGACGCCGAGACGTTCCTCGGCGCCTCCCCCAAGTATCCCTGGTACGCGGGTGCCGTCTTACTCGCCGGACGCGGCGGCACGGTCGCCCTGCATCAGCCGATCGGCAAGGCGGTGCGCTACTCCGCGTACGACGAGAAGACGGACACCGGCGTGGAGTTCCCCGCCGGGCAGCAGATCCCGATGGCCGAGGACACGGTCTTCGACCTCGCCTCGGTCTCGAAGCTGTTCACCTCGATCCTGGCCGTGCAGCAGATCGAGCGGGGCGCTCTGGATCTTGAGGGGAAGGTCGGCTCGTATCTGCCGGAGTTCGGGGGCGCGGGCAAGCAGGACATCACGATCCGTCAGCTCCTCACGCACACCTCCGGGTTCCGGGCCTGGATCCCGCTCTACAACGCGCCGACGTACGAGGAGAAGCTCCAGCTCATCTGGAGCGAGGCGCCGGTCGACCCGCCGGGCACCAAGTACCTCTACTCGGACCTCAATCTGATCT
The DNA here is from genome assembly GCF_042870755.1 of Streptomyces sp. NPDC006365. NCBI lineage: Bacteria > Bacillati > Actinomycetota > Actinomycetes > Kitasatosporales > Streptomycetaceae > Streptomyces > Streptomyces sp. NPDC006365. The sequence goes on along the minus strand of NZ_JBIAHS010000001.1, from coordinate 955,285 downwards.
CCCTCCAGCTGGTCCTGGAGGAGATCACCGGTGACCCTCTGGATGCCCTGCTCCGAAGCGAGATCACCGCTCCACTCGGGATGCACCGCACTCGCTACAACCCGCCCGCCTCCTGGAAGCGGAAGATCGCCGCCACGGAGGACGCCCGCAAGCCCTGGTCCGGGATCGACCGCGGCCTGGTGTGGGGCGAGGTGCACGACGAGAACGCATACAGTCTCGGCGGGGTCGCGGGCCACGCGGGTGTCTTCTCCGACGCGTGGGACCTGGCGGTGCTCGGCCGTACGCTCCTCAACGGCGGCTCGTACGGCCGGGCCCGGATCCTGACGCCCGAGTCGGTGGAGCTGATGTTCACCGACTTCAACACCGCGTTCCCCGGCGACGAGCACGGCCTCGGCTTCGAGCTCTACCAGCACTGGTACATGGGCGCGATGGCCACCCCGCGCACCGCAGGGCACACCGGTTTCACCGGCACGTCGATGGTCCTCGACCCGACGACCGACTCCTTTCTGATCGTGCTCGGCAACTCCGTTCATCCCGTACGCAGTTGGCGATCCGGCTCCGCCCCCCGGGTCGCCGCCGCAAACAACCTGGCGCGTGCCGTCCCGGTCCGGCCCGCACGAGGGCGTACGGCCTGGTTCTCCGGCATGGCCACCGCGGCATCCGCGACGCTCACGCTCCCCGCACTCGCCGTCCCCACCGGCGGCCGGCTGCGCTGCGCCCTGTGGTGGGACACCGAACCCCGTTCGGACACCCTGTTCCTGGAGTCCTCGGCGGACGGCGGCACGACATGGCAGCCGGTGCCGTTCACGACGCGCCGCGACGGCGAGGAGAAGCAGGAGCATCCGGCCGGATCGGTGACCGGCTGGTCGGGCCGGGCCTGGTACCGGCTCACCGCGGACCTTGCCGCGGCCCCCAAAGTCCTGCTGCGGTGGCGTTACACGACGGACCAGCGCTACGTCGGCCGCGGCGCGTACGTGGACGGTCTGCGCGTCGAGGACGGCGACCGTGTCGTCTTCGACGAGGCCAGACCGTCGGACGCGGCACGGATCGAGGCGGACGGCTGGACGCCGTCCGACAACTGACCGGCGACCGAGGCTATCCCCGCCCCCGATCCTCCAGCACTGCCATCGCCGCGTTGTGCCCCGGCACCCCGCTCACCCCGCCGCCGCGCACCGCGCCCGCGCCGCACAGCAGGACGTTCGCGTGCCGGGTCTCCACGCCCCAGCGGCCGGTGCCCTCCTGGGCGTAGGGGAAGGCGAGGTCGCGGTGGAAGATGTTGCCGCCGGGCAACCGCAGGTCACGTTCCAGGTCGAGGGGGGTCTTCGCCTCGATACAGGGACGGCCGTCCGCATCCGTGGCCAGGCAGTCGGTGAGGGGTTCGGCCAGGTGGGCGTCCAGTTGGGCGAGGGTCGACTTGAGCAGTTCATCGCGTACGGCGTCGTTGTCGTGGGCGAAGAGCCGGGCCGGTGTGTGGAGACCGAAGAGGGTAAGCGTCTGGTAGCCCTGGCGGACCAGGTCGGGGCCCAGGATCGTGGGGTCCGTGAGGGAGTGGCAGTAGATCTCGGAGGGCGGCGCGGCGGGCAGCTCGCCGGACGCGGCCTGTGCGTGTGCGGTCGCCAACTGTTCGTACCCCTCGGCGATGTGGAAGGTCCCGGAGAACGCCTCACGGGGATCGACGGAGGTGTCGCGGAGCCTCGGCAGTCGCTTGAGCAGCATGTTCACCTTGAGCTGGGCGCCCTCGGCGGGGGCGGGCGGCTCCTCCCCTGTGAGGCTCGCGAGTTCCTGCGGCGAGGCGTTCACGAGGACGTGCCGGGCCGCGACGACTTCCTCCGCCTCCTCGGTCCGGTAGGTGACCTCGGCGGCGTGTCCGTCGCTCTCGACCCGGACCACGTCGTGCCCGGTCGCGATGACGGCGCCTGCGGCGCGGGCGGCTCCGGTCAGCGCGTCGGTGAGGGCGCCCATGCCGCCGACCGGTACGTCCCAGTCGCCCGTGCCGCCGCCGATCACGTGATAGAGGAAGCAGCGGTTCTGCCGAAGAGAGGGGTCGTGGGCGTCGGCGAAGGTGCCGATGAGCGCGTCGGTGAGCACGACGCCGCGTACGAGATCGTCGGCGAAGGTTTCCTCGATGACCGCGCCGATCGGCTCCTCGAACAGCGCCCGCCAGGCCTCCGCGTCGTCGATGCGGCGGCTGAGCTCGTCGCGTGTGGGCAGAGGTTCGGTGAGGGTGGGGAACACCTGCTTGGCGACGCGGCCGGTCATCGCGTAGAAGCGCTGCCAGGCCCGGTACTCGTGGTCCGAGCCGGTGAGCCGCGCGAAGGCCTCCCTGGTGCGCCGTTCGCCGCTGCCGACGAGCAGTCCGGTCGGCCGTCCATCGCGTTCGGCAGGTGTGTACGAGGACACCGTGCGTCCGCGTACCCGGAAGTCGAGGCCGAGATCCCGCACGATCTTCCGGGGCAGCAGGCTGACCAGGTACGAGTACCGGGACAGGCGTGCGTCGAGCCCGGCGAACGGCCGGCTGGACACGGCGGCGCCCCCGGTGTTCCCCAGCCGTTCCAGCAGCAGGACGGACTTCCCCGCGCGGGCCAGGTAGGCGGCGGCGACCAGACCGTTGTGGCCCCCGCCGACGATCACGGCGTCGAATTCCTTGTGTCCCTCGAGTGCAGGCATGCCTCTTCGTAACACGCGGTGATCTAGGTCGGCCAGAGATACGCGGCCGGTTGCCGCCGGCGGTTGGGCAGGGCGCCTTAGAGGGAGGGTGGGTTCGGTTCGTGGGCGACTGCGGGTCCGTCGTGGCTGGTCGCTCCCCCACTCTCGGCTTCTCCCCCACTCTCGACTTCGCTCGAGCGGGGGGACCCCCATGAGCGGGGGGACCCCCATCGCGGCGGAGCCGCAAACTGATACAGCCCCGCGCCCCTGAATCACGCGCTCGAGGCAACACATCCGAGTGCCTGTCCACGGACCCCCCGCGTCCTACTGAAAACCGGGTTCGGAACACACCAAGGGGCGTCGACGTCGGCCAGACGGCCACCTACCGATTTTCACGCACACAGGGTGTCGCCGTCAGGCGACCGAACTACTGAAAAGCAAAAGACTGCGACTCCCCGCCCCCGAACGGACCGGCGCCCTGAAAGCCCGTACCCCCAACTACCCGCACTCTCCCACCGGCGGGAGGGGACGTGGGCCGGTGCGTCGTACGCCCGTCGCGTAGGTTCTGTCTCAGGTCACCCGCACCCGGTATCAGCAAAGGGCCGTATGCCCACCCGGCGACGGGCTGACGCACCGGCCCACGGCCCCGACCCACCACCCACGCCAGGGGCGCGGGGAGCGGAGCGTCACCGCGCCCCGGACGCCCGCTGTTGCCGCAGCGCCGCGACCCTCCGGTACAGCTCCACCGCCTCCGCCCCGCGGCCGAGCTGCTCCAGGCAGTGTGCCTCGTCGTTGCGGCTGGCCAGGGCATCGGGATGGTCGGCGCCCAGGACCTGCTCGCGGGCGGTGGCGACACGGCGGTACTCCGTGAGCGCGTCGGCCCAGCGGCCGAGCCAGCCGAGGCCGACGGCGACCTCGCGACGGCTGACCAGGGTGTCCGGGTGATCGGAGCCGAGGACACGCTCACGAATGGCGCACACGTCGCGGGACTCGGCAAGCGCCTCCTCCCAGCGACCGAGCCGGCCGAGGTTGACGCAGAGGCCGTGCCGGGCGCGCAATGTCTCGGGGTGGGCCGGGCCGTGGACGCGGGTGCGGTCGTCGATCAGGTCGCGGTACAGCGTCAGGGCCTGGGCGCTGCGGCCGAGCCGGCCGAGGCTGATGCCGACCTCGTAGCGCGCGGCGAGCGTGTCGGGGTGGTCGGGCCCGAGAGCCCCCGCGCGGGCCTCGGCGACCTCTTGGTAGGTCTGGAGCGCTTCGGGCCATCGGCCCAACTGGCCGAGTGCGTAGGCCACTTCGTACCGGGTGACGAGGGTGTCGGGATGGTTTGGGCCGAGGACCCGGGCGCGGGCCGCTGCCACGTCCAGAGCCATGCGGTACGAGTCCTCCAGGCGCCCGAGCCTGCTGAGGTTGAAGGCGAGGTTGTGGCGGCAGCGCAGGGTGTCGGGGTGGTCGGGTCCCATGGCGCGCTCCCGGGCGGCGAGCACCGACGTGTACACCTGGTGCGCCTCGAAGTGGCGGCCCAACTGCCCCAGTACGTACGCCATTTCCTGTCGCGCGGCCAGTGTGTCCGGGTGGTCGGACCCGAGCACCCGCTCCCTGGAATCGGCCACATGCGTGTACTCGCGCAGCGCGTCAGCGGGGCGCCCGGTACGGCTGAGGGTGAAGGCGACCTCGTACCGGCTGGCAAGGGTGTCGGGGTGGTCGGGACCCAGCGCGTGCTCGCGTTCGGCGGCGACCGCGCGGTGCACTTCGCCCGCCTCCGCCCAGCGGCCGAGGCGCCCCAGGCTCAGGCCCGCGTTGTGCCGGCCGGTGAGGGTGCTGATCAATTCCGGTGACGGAGCGGGCCGTTCGGCCTGCACGGGCTCCTGGGCGAAGCGGGAGTCGGTACGGGCGATCCAGTCGCCGGTCAGGCCTGCCGCGGCGTCCGGCGGTGTGGTGCGCATGCCCGCTCCGGCCGCCTTGTGGCCGGTGGTCATGCCGCGGGTCCAGGAGGGCAGTCGCGGTTCGGGAGTGGTGGCCGGTTCCGGTGCCTGCCGGCGCACGGGAGGAGACGCCACGGTCGGCACGTACACCGGCGTGGTGCGGGCCGCGCTGATGCGGTGGCTCAACTCGCGGGCGTTGTGCGGACGTTGCTCGGGCTCCTTGGCCAGCAGGTCCAGGATGATCTCCTCTACGTAATCGGGGAGTTCGGCGCGGTGGCGGCGCGGCGGCTCGGGAGGAGTGTCGCGGTGGCCGACGAGCACGGCCCATGCGTCATCGAGGTCGAACGGCGGCGCCCCGGTGGCGATCTCGTACAGCACGCAGCCGAACGAGTAGAGGTCGCTGCGTTCGTCGACGGACGAGCCGCTGATCTGCTCCGGCGACATGTAGTGCGGGGTGCCCATCGCGATGCCCGTGCCGGTGAGGCGGGCCGTGAAACCGATGTCGTGGCCGAGGCGGGCGATGCCGAAGTCGCAGATCTTCACCGTGCCATCGGTCAGCCGCATGATGTTCGCGGGCTTCAAGTCGCGGTGCACGATGCCCTGTTGGTGGGTGTAGGCGAGAGCGGCGGACACCTGGTCGGCGATCTCCACGACGTCGGCGACCGGCAGCGGGTGATGCTTGTTGTCCTCCAGGAGCTGGCTGAGGTTGCGCCCGTCCAGCAGCTCCATGACGAGATAGAGCACGCCGTCGGACTCGCCGAAGTCGTGGACGACGGTCACCCCGCGGTGCTGAAGGGCGGCGGCCACGCGGGCCTCACGCCTGAACCGCTCCCTCAGGACCCGGGTGAAGGACTGGTCGTGATGGTGGCCCAGTGGTTTGAGGCACTTGACGGCGACCTGTCTGCCCAGCGACTCATCGCGCGCACGCCACACCTCCCCCATGCCGCCGCGACCGATCAGGTCGAGCAGCCGGTAACGGCCCTGGATCAGCCTGGTCTCCCCCATTTCTGCGCCCGCCCCCGTCGTGTGTCCCCGCCCTCCCCTGGCTCGTCCAGTATGGCGAGGTGTCGTCCGAGTTTGTACGGGGCCGGTCGGGAGCCGGGGCCGAGCCGTGACATGGCACGGATAATGTGCTTGGGCGGGAGTTGCCAGCGCACACGTGCGGGAATGCTGCGCAGCATGGTGCCGGTGAAACGCAGTTGAAGGTTCACCGCCTCGCGCGACGGTGCGGATCGTCCGTACAGCTCATGGGCGTACGGCGGCAATGAGGCGTACGCGAGTTCCGCCACACCCCGCCAGAGCAGTTCGCGCGCCGGGACGAGCAGGGCGGGCGTCGGTGGCCGGCGCAGGAAGTCCTCGACGTCCCGTGCCTCCTCTCCGGCGGCCAGCTCGGGCCGCATCTTCTCGAAGTAGGCGCCGAGTTGGCCCTGGTCGGCGGGTACGTCCTCGGGATCGAGGCCCACCAGCCGGGCGCTCTCGCGATGTTCGCCGATGTAACGGTCGGCCTGCGCTTCCGTGAGGCGGATACCGGAACGGCGCGCGACATCGAGGTAGGAGTCGATCTCCGCGCAGTGCACCCAGAGGAGCAACTCGGGTTCGTCGATCCGGTAGTGCTCACCCGTGTCGGGGTCCGTCGCGGTGAGCATGGCGTGGATCTTCCGGACCCGGGCGCCCGCTTTCTCGGCGGCCTCGGTCGTGCCGTACGTCGCCGTCCCGACGAAGTTGGCCGTACGCATCAGCCGACCCCAGGCGTCCTTGCGGAAGTCCGAATTCTGCATGACCCCTCGCACCGCGCGCGGGTGCAGAGCCTGGAGGTAGAGCGCGCGGACGCCTGCGACCCACATCATCGGGTCGCTGTGCAGCTGCCAGGTGACCGAGGAAGGGCCGAAGAGACCGGCGTCGCCGGTGTGATCCACATCCACGCCGTCCAGTGTGACGATGATTGCCGGTTGGCACCAGAGACCGTCACTGACGCGTTCGAGCGCCGTTCGATGGCGTCAGAAGTCTGCAGGCCAGGCGGAGGAACGTCAGGAACACCGTGCAGAAAAATGGAAAAACTTCTGCAAGAACGCGCATAGATCTGATCGCGTTTGACGAGTAGTGTCTGGCGCGTGCTGGCTGAGCGACGACACCAACTGATCCTGCGAGCTCTGCGCTCGGGCGGCCCCGCATCGGTGACCGATCTCTGCGGGGAGCTGGGCGTGAGCGCCGCGACCGTCCGGCGCGACCTGGTCCGGCTGGAAGAGGAGGGGCTGCTCACCCGGGTCCACGGGGGAGCGGTCATCGGGGAGGGCGACCAGCAGGGCGACCAGCCATTCGCGGAGGTCGTCGGGGTGGGTGTGGCCGAGAAGGACGCGATAGCGGTGCGCGCCGCCGCCATGATCGAGGACGGTCAGTCGGTCCTGCTCGACATCGGAACGACCGCCTATCGGCTGGCCCGGCAGTTGCGCGGTCGCCAGCTCACCGTGATCACCAGCAACCTCGTGGTGTACGAGGAACTCGCGAAGGAGGAGAGCATCGAGCTGGTGCTGCTCGGCGGCATGGTCAGACGCGAGTACCGCTCGCTGGTCGGCTTTCTCACGGAAGACAATTTGCGGCAGTTGCATGCCGACTGGCTGTTCCTGGGCACGAGCGGTGTCCGCCCCGGCGGCCAGGTCATGGACACCACCGTCATCGAGGTGCCCGTCAAGCGCTCCATGATCGCGGCCGGTGACCGGGTGGTGCTCCTCGCCGACGAGAGGAAGTTCCCCGGCACGGGCATGGCCCAGGTCTGCGGGCCCGAGGAACTCGATGTGGTCGTGACCAACACCGGGGCGGACGCCGCGACCTGCACGGCCCTGGAGGAGGCGGGTGTCACGGTCGTACGGACGTGAACACCGGGGCGACGCGGACTTGAGCATCCCCCGTCGAGGTGGACGGCTTCGAGGTGAACGGCGGATCCGGGCGCGTCCGACGGGACTCAGGGCACTGGTCTCACACCTCGGCCACCTCGACTCCGGCCGCCTGCAGTGCGCTGCGAGTCGCCGGGTCCGTGGGCGCGTTGGTCACCACCATGTCGAGACTGCCGGGCCCGCACACCCGGGCCATACCGGTGCCCGGAAACTTTCCGGCGTCCGCCATCAGTACCACCTGTTCGCTGGCGGCGATCATGGCCCGTTTCACCGGCACCTGCACGGAGGTGGTGTCCAGTACGTGGCCGTCCGGGCGGACGCCGCTGGTGCCCAGGAACAGCCGGTCGGCATGGATCTGCCGGAGATTGTCCTCGGTGAGGAATCCGGCCAGCGAGCGGTAGTCGCGCCGGACGGCTCCGCCGAGCATCACCAGCTGGACACACGGATCGTCGGCGAGTTCCTCGTACACGGCGAGACTGCTGGTGATCACGGTGACGGCGCGGCCCCGCAGGCGGCGTGCCAACCGGTGTGTCGTGGTGCCGATGTCGAGCAGGAGGGTCTCTCCGTCGCTGACGAGGTCGGCGCACTTGTCCGCGAGGGTGTCCTTCGCCGCCACCCGTACGGTTGCCACCTCCGTGAAGGGTTCGTCTCCGCCCTCGGCCGGCATCGCGCCGCCGTGGACCCGTCTCAGTAGACCCTCATCCTCCAATTGCCCCAGGTCACGGCGGATCGTCGCCCGGCTCACACTCAGCCTCTCGGCCAGTGCGACGACGGCGGTCGGGCCGTCCGAGCGCAGCGCCCGCAAGATCAGTTCATGGCGGCGGTCGGGAAGCATGCCGGTCACTTCATCCTCCAAGTTCAATCAAACCCGCGCAGGATCGCGATGAAGTCTTGCCAGATCTGCGCACCAGGTGCAAGCTTCTGCGTAATTCGAGCAGGTGTAATCACTGCACCGGTACTTCCTGAGCAAAGGGCACCATGCCGCCATTCGCTGTCGATGGCTCAGGGGGAGGGGAAGCGCTCATGTCTCAGGCCCTGCGACCGGGCAGCTCTGCCCGACGAACTGGCGCAGCCCGGTGCCCGGGTGAAGCGCCCGCGGTCACCGATCACGTCGAACAGTAGGAGAACGAAAGTGGATCTGTCCCGTAGACGGTTCGTCCAGACGGCGTTGCTCGTCGCGGCGGGCGCCGGAGTCACCGCCGCGTGCGGGGGCTCGGACAGCAGCAGCGGTACGAAGGACGGCAAGGAACTGACCCTGTGGTACTGGGGCGGTGGCCTCAGCGACAAGGTCGTGGCAGACGCCAAGAAGCAGTTCACCGACGTGACGCTGAAGTCCTCGATCATCGGCGGCACCTTCAAGCAGAAGCTGCTCACCACGATGAACGGCCGCAGTTTCGTACCGGACATCACCGGGATCAAGGGCGAGGACATCGCCTCCTTCCTGCCCAACGCCAACCGGTTCATCGACCTCAACACCCTGGGGGCCGACAAGATCGCCTCGGAGTACCTGGGCTGGAAGCTGAAGCAGGGACAGACCCAGGACGGCAAGCAGATCGGCTTCCCGATCGACATCGGTCCGACCGCGATGTACTACCGCGAGGACATGTTCGCGAAGGCCGGACTGCCCACGGACCCCGCCAAGGTGGCCGCTGAGATATCCACTTGGGAGGAATACTTCGCGATCGGCGCCGAGATCCAGAAGGCGTATCCCAAGGCGTTTCTGCTCAACAACATGACGGCCGTCTTCGACATGTCCCTCGGTCAGGGCGGCAAGCGCATGATCGACGAGAACAACAAGTTCATCGGCGACCAGGAGCACGTCCGCAAGTGCTGGGACCTCGCCGTGCGCCTCTACGAATCCGGCGCCGACGCCAAGATCAACGACGAGAGCCTCAAGGCCGCCGTGGCCGACGGGTCCGTGGCCACCCAGCTCGGGGCCGCCTGGATGGCGCTGGACGTCAAGGACATGGCGCCGGACACCTCGGGCAAATGGCGGGTCGCTCCCCTGCCCGGCGGGCCCTCCAACATGGGCGGCTCCTTCCTGGCCCTGCCCAAGGAGTGCCGCAACCCGGAAGTCGCCTTCGAGATCATCAAGTGGCTGCTCAGCCCGGAGAACCAGGGCCGAGGCTTCACGGACGCGGCGCTGTTCCCCTCGGCCCCGGCCGCCTATGAGCTGCCCGCCCTGACCGAAGGCGACCCGTTCTTCGGCGGCCAGAAGACGATCGAGGTGTTCGGCCCGGCCGCCGAGAAGGTTCCGGCCTTCTACGAGGCTCCGGCGAACGCGGCGGTAGCCGTGCCCTACTACAACGAGCTGACCAGCATCGAGTCGAAGGGCAAGAAGCCGGACGACGCATGGAAGGACGCCGTCGAGCAGGCCAAGCAGATCGCCAAGCAGCAGGGCGTGAGCTGAGGTGGCAGCACCCCCCACGGCCGGACCCGCCGCAGCGCCCGAGGTTCCTCCGAAGCACCGCCGGACCGTCCGGAGTACCGGACGGTCCGAGCAGCGCCGGGGCCTGCGGCGGCTTCTGTCCTTCTGGCCGCAGTACGTGGCGGTGTCGCCGTTCTTCCTGCTGTTCGTGACCTTCCTGTTCTTCCCGATGATCTATTCGCTGTACCTGGCGTTCCAGCGTTGGGACGGCATCGGCGAGATGGCCTTTGTCGGGTTCGACCAGTTCCGCTTCCTGTTCGACGACCCCACCTTCTGGCTGGCGCTGCGGAACACCCTGGTGATCTGGGTGTTCGCCACGTTCCCCATGCTGTTCGTGGCGTTGGTGCTGGCCACCATGCTGAATTCCACGCGCCGCCTCACCAGCTTCTACCGCGTTGCCTACTTCGTCCCGAACGTCACCTCTGTAGTCGCGGTCTCCATCTTCTTCTTCTCTGCCTTCAGCGACCGGTACGGCGTCGTGAATGCGGCATTGCAGGCGGTGAACGTTCCGTCAGTCCCCTGGCTGAACAACGAGTGGACGATCAAAGCGGTCATCGCCATGCTGATGACCTGGCAATGGACCGGCTACAACATGATCATTTACCTTGCCGGTCTGCAGGCGATTCCCTCTGATGTCTACGAGGCGGCCAAGCTCGACGGCGCGGGGCCGGTACGGACCTTCTTCTCCATCACCGTCCCGATGATGCGTCCGATCATTCTGTTCACGGTGATCATCTCGACGGTCAACGGCCTGCAGAGTTTCACAGAGCCTCAAGTCCTGTTCGGCAGCAACGCGGCCAACAACCCGAATTCCGGCGGGCCGGGACAAGCAGGACTGACCACACTGCTGTACTTCTACCACCAGGCTTTCGACAACAACAACTTCGGTTACGCCGCCGCGATCGTCTGGGCGTTCTTCCTGGTCATCCTGCTGTTCGTGGTCATCAACTGGCGAGTCGTCCAAGGAAGGAGGAAGGTGTGAAGGCCCTCCGTCTCCGCCGGCCCACGACCGCCAGAGGACTGCTCCTCCATGTGGTCCTCACGGCCGGGGTCCTCATCTCGATGTTCCCGTTCTACTGGACCATCGTGATGGCGACCAACACGACGCGGGACATCTCCAAATACCCGCCGAAGCTCACCTTCGGGCCTCATCTCTTCGACAACATCCAGCGGTTGCTGGACAGCATCGACTTCTTCGGGGCGATGTTCAACACGGTCGTCGTGGCCGTGAGCACGACGGCACTCGTCCTGCTCCTCGACTCCCTGGCGGCGTTCGCCTTCGCCAAATACGAATTCCCCGGCAGACGTGTGCTGTTCGCGATGCTGATGGCCATCTTCATGCTGCCGCTCCAGCTCGCGATCATCCCCCAGTACCTCATCATGGCGGAACTGGGCTGGCTGGGCTCGCTCAAGGCCGTCATATTCCCGGCGACAGCGAACGCCTTCGGCATCTTCTGGATGCGTCAGTACATGATCGGCGCCATTCACGACGAACTCATCGACGCCGCCCGCATGGACGGCTGCGGCTTCTTCCGGCAGTACTGGCACGTCGGGTTGCCGGCCGTCCGGCCGGGGCTCGCCTTCCTCGGCATCTATACCTTCGTCGCCGCGTGGAACGACTACGTCTGGCCGCTCGTCGCCCTGGTCAACCCCGAAAAAGTGACCCTGCAGGTCGCCCTGTCCCAGCTCAACGTCTCGCACGGCCGACAGGACTACGCCATGGTGATGGCCGGCGTACTGCTCGCCGTACTGCCGCTGGTAGTGGTGTTCTCCCTGTTCGCCCGCAACTTCATCGCCGACGCCACGAAGGGGGCGGTGCGCGAGTGAGCACCTCAGGAGCGAGGGCGACTTGAGAGGTGTGCAGCCGATGGGAGTGTCACATCCGACCCCAGGAACGCTAATTCCAGAAAGGCAATTCAACTTTCCCGGGAGGAGACGACCCAGCGTCACCACACGGCCGTCCTGAGATCCGTTGCAGCAGGATGCGCACCGAATCGTCGTCCAGACCGTAGACGGGGCCTACCCCTCCGAACCGGGCACCCCTGCCTCGGATCTCCCCCCAACAAGGGATCAGGGCCCCTTGGCAGCTCGAGGTCGCGAAACCGTTCCGAGCACCAACGGGCCCTGTTGCCGCTGCGCCGAGCGCCCTGCTACATGTTGATCATGTGGCCTGCAACTCGCCGACCAGCACATCCGCGTGGCCGGCCTACACGTCGGCTACATGGACACCGACATGGTCCGCACCGTCGACGCAGCCAAGTCCGACCCCGCCGACATCGCCCGGATCGCCATCGACGGCATCGCCGCCGACACCTACGAAACCCTCGCGGACAACGCCTCCCGCCAAGCGCAGGCCGCACTGGCCGGAGGCGTCTCCATGCTCTACCCGCAGCTCCCCTGAGGCCGACTGCCCGCATCCGGCGACGTGAAGCTGCTCAACCGATCCGCAGCCGCGGCCCCCAGACCCGCCCTGCAACTCGTCATCACCGAGGACCGCCTGGAGCCCGCCGGCACCGCACCCCTCGCGGCCGACCCCAACCTCGCGCTGGCGCTCATCGCCCAGGACGCCGTCGACCTGCTTCTGTCCGCCGAGATCCGGCGCGTACGCGTCTGCGGAGCGGACCGCTGCGCACTGCGCTTCCTGGACCGCTCCCCGGCCCGCAACCGCCGCTGGTGCTCCATGTCCCGCTGCGGAAACCGCACCAAGGTCTGCCTCCACCAGGCGCGCACACGACAGAGCGGCCGGATCACGGAAAGCTGACGAAGGAGTCCTCAGCTCACTCGGACGACCTCATACGAAAGGCCGGACCGGGGACGCTCTCGATGTCCTTGGCCTGCACCGGGTGGCCTCGTTCGCAGCGAATCCGGACGTCCACATGCGCGCCGCACCCGCGGTGTCGCGCCAGTACCGCCGGGCCCTCCGGGTCGGCGCGGTAACGGTCACCCCACTGCAACAGCCCCATCACGGCCGGCACCAGATCCACACCCTTGGGAGTGATCACGTACTTGGGCCGGCTACGCGAGCCGGGCTCCTTGTAGGTCTCGGTGGCCAGGATCCCTTCCTCGACGAGCATCCGGAGCTCCGACCAGGGTGGGCTGTGCTTACTCCGTCGGTGAGGGGGTGAGTGCTCCGCCGGGCGCTGGGCGGCGACATGGACCCCAGTGCCGCAGTCGGCGTACGGGCGTTCATTGCGCGATCTCGAACGCGATCAGGTCGAGTGATCGATCGCGGTATCGAGGGCTGAGTCCGCGCCGCGAGAAGGTTACGAGGACAGCCGAGGACGTGTTCGAAGTCACTGAACCGGGACGAGCCGTACCAGACCTCTCGCAGGATCAGGATCGTCCACTTCTCCCCGCCCACCTCAGACCCAAGCCACCCACACTGCCTTACGATCATAATAGTATGTGTGTCAGACCATGGACTAAGCTCGGATTGCGAGGCGACGGCCTTACATTGCGACGGGAGGAAGCCTGTGGCGCGCTACGCCAAGGAACACAAACAGGTGACGCGGCAACGGATCATCGAGAAGGCCGGCCACCGATTCAAGCAGGACGGGATAGACGGCTCAGGCATCTCGACACTGATGGCGGACGCCGGGCTCACCAACGGAGCGTTCTACGCCCACTTCGCCTCCAAGGACGACCTCGTCGCCAACGTTGTCGCCGATCAACTTCGCACGCAGGTGGAGAGCTACGACACGCTGCGGCCCGGCCGACAGGGACTCGAGGACTTCGTTCGCGGCTATCTGTCGCCCGAGCACCGTGACCAGCCCGGCACCGGATGCCCCTCCGCCGCGCTGCTCGACGAGATCGGCCGCTGCGCGGACGACACCAAGCAGGCGTACACCGAGGGCGCGACGGCCATCATGGAAGAGATCGCCGCCCGTCTGGCGCCTGCGGATCCGCAGTCCGCCCGCAGCAAGGCCATCGGGCTCTTCACCATGGTGGTGGGGACGCTGCAACTGTCCCGCGCCCTCGCCGACCGTCAGTTCGCCGACGAGGTCCTCGAGCAGGGCATCGCAAACGCCCTCACGTTCATGCACTGAGAGGAACGGCCGAGCCGCAACAGTGTGGCGATCGACCTCCGCCGGGCGACGGGCGAGGTCATTGAGCCGAGCCCCGAGGCGACAACCGTTCCGCTCGTCCGGTGGCGGCCCCGAAAGGGTGATCGCGGGGCGTCAGCGCAGTGCAACCTCGCCCGCGTGGACGGCACGCATGGCGCGCTCGACAGTCTCCTGATTTTCGCCGACCGGAGCCACGTAGTCGATGACGTCGCGCGCGGCCCCCTCCCCGAGCATTCGGGTGATCACCCACGTGGCGAGATACTGGGACGCCAGGCAACCGCCCGCCGTAGCGATGTTCCCCTCGGCGTGGAACGGCGCGTCCAACACCGTGACGTCGCAGGCTTGGACAAAGGGCCGGCTCTTCATGTCCGTGCAAGCCGGTATGCCATGCAGCAACCCGAGTCGGGCGAGCACCAGCGCGCCTGAGCACTGCGCACCGATCAGCTGTCGCGAGGGGTCGAGCTGCAGACTGGAGATCAGCCGGTCGTCGGCGACCACGGCTCGCGCCTTCACCCCGCTGCCGATCAGCACGACGTCGGCTTCGGTCACGAACTCCATCGGGCGCTGCCCGGTAACCTCGACGCCGTTCATCGACGTGACCACCGGCGTCGGCGTCGTAATGAAGGCTTCCAAGCCGTCCTTACGGCACCGGTTGATCAGCGCGGAAGCGATGAAACTGTCGAGCTCGTTGAACCCGTCGAAGGTGACCACGGCTACCTGCATCACGACTCCCCCAAGTACGGCATCGGATCTGCAGTCTCTCTGGCGCGCCGTTCCGGGACGAGAGCCAATCAGCGACTGGTGGCATGCCTACCGCCACTCTGTGTCTCGAACTCCGAACCCGAGTGCCGTACTTACATACTCGAGCGCGAAAGACGCGGCAACATGGAGGCCAGCGGCTCCCAGCTGCGTAAACTCGGCGCCCTCTACGACAGCGGGAAGCTCCGCCCGGTCATCGACAGCGCCTTCCCCTTCGACCAGACGCTCGAGGCGATGGCGCACGTCGAACAGGGCCGCACCAAGGCCGGCAGGTCGTGGTCTCGATGGTGCCCGACAACGACTGAGACCGTGCCGGGCCACAGACCCTCCGTCCGGTACGGTCACCCCCGGAGGGGCGACGACCGCCCCTCGCGCGAGGCAATGTCCTGCTCACGGCGGGATGCTCAGGCCGACAGCGTCCGTCCGCCGAGCGACGCACGTTGCCAGGTGGGAGTGCGGTCCTTGTCGACCAGGGCGGCACGGACGCCCTCCAGGAAGTCCGGCGTGCGGATGGTCGTGCGCGTGAGGGCGAGTTCTGCGTCAAGGCACTCGCGCAACGTGTGCTCCCTACCCCGGGCCAGCAGGGCGTGAGTGATCTCCAGGCTCTGCGGTGAGGCGGACTCCACGGCGACCAGCGCGGCTGCCGCCCAGGGGGTCTCGAGGTGGCGCAGGCGTTTCTCGATCTCGCCGAGGGACGGCGCGCCGAACGCCCAGTCCACGTCCCCGCGTACCTCCGCCAGTCCGCTCTCCGCCACCGGGGAACGGCCGGCGAGGCGGTTCAGGACGACGTCCACCGGGTCGCCGGGGTTGTCGGCCAGGGCATCGCCGACCGCGTCGAGCCCGTCCGCGGGGATGAAGTGCGTGGCCAGCCCCGTGTACAGGGCGTCGGCCGCATCGAGCCGGTGCCCGGTCAGTCCCAGGTACATGCCGATCGCCCCGGGCAGCCTCGGCAGGAAGTAGCTGGCCCCGATGTCCGGGAAGAACCCGATTCCGGTCTCGGGCATCGCCAGCACCGCGCGCTCGGTGACGACGCGGAAGCTGCCGTGGACGGACAGACCGAGACCGCCGCCCATGCACAGGCCGTCGATGAGCGACACGACCGGGACGGGATACTCGGCGATCCGGGCGTTCAGCCGGTACTCGGAGGCGAAGAACCGCTCACTGGCCTCGGCATCCCCGGCGAGGCTGTGCTCGCGGATCGTGCGGATGTCTCCACCCGCGCAGAACGCCTTCGTGCTGGTGCTGGCGAGCACCACAGCGGACAGCGGTATGCGCTCCCACTCAGCGAGCACACGGTCGATGGCGACGACCATGCCTGTCGTCAGGGCGTTGAGCGCCTTGGGCCGGTTCAGCAGAATGCGGCCGACGCCTCGGTGGACGTCGGCGAGAATCTCGACCGCAGCGGTGTCAGTCATCGGTCGTCATCTCGTCATCCGCGGACCTGGCTGTCGTGGCCATTACGTTCCTCACTCGCCGGGTGTCAGGCGGAGATCTGCGCGTAGAGATCCTGGATCTCCTCCGCGGTGGGTACGACGGGGTTGTTGGCGGGGGATCCGGACGCGAGCGCCTGCTCGGCCATGAAGGGCAACAGGCGGAACCACTCGTCTTTGTCGATGCCGTGGGCTTGGGGGGTGGGCACCTCAAGATCCTGACACAGGGCTCGGAGCGCCTCCACGAGCCTATCGGCGGCCAAGGCGTTGCTGTCGCCGTCGGTGGCGGCTCCGAGGGCGCGGGCGCAGTCGGCGTACCGGCTCTCGGCGGCGGGCGCGGAGAACGCGGTCACCGCGGGGAAGAGCATCGCGTTCGACAGACCGTGGGCAACGTGGAAGTGAGCGCCGATCGGGCGGCTCATGCCGTGCACGAGCGCCACGCCGGCGTTGGAGAAGGCGATGCCGGCCTGGGTCGCGGCGAGCATCATCGCCTCGCGAGCCTCGGTGTCTCCCTCGTCGGCGTAGACGCGGCGCCCGCGCCCCGCAGCCGGCCGGCTCCCCTCGCTCCGTCGACAAGCGCAAACTCCGCGCGGACGATCTGCGCTACCTGATCGCGCTGTCCCGTACCGGGCGCCTGGTGACAGCCGCCGACGCACTCGGTGTGGATCACACCACGGTGTCACGCCGTATCGCCGCGCTGGAGAAGAGCATCGGCCTGCGCCTCATCGAGCGCGGCACGGAGGGATGGACGCTGACGGACATCGGAAGAGCCATCTCGGAGACCTGACCGGCCTGCCGCCCACCACCGTCCACTACGGCGAGTACGAGACCCTCGCCGACGACGGCGCCCAGCTCGGCCGCCGCCTCGCGGACTTCAAGGTCACCTCCGAGGTCCACCCGATGCCCGAAGGCCGGCACTCCTTCGTCCTGGGCGCCGGGCGCGTACCCGAGGTGGACCAGGCGATCCAGCAGATGGGCCAGTGGCTCCGTAAGCACCTCGGCGCGCGAGCAGAAGCTGCACCTGACGGCCAGACCGCCGCACCACCGTGATGCCGGTGACCGGCACGCCGGTCTCCGGCATCCTGCTCGACCAGGCCGGCCGGCGTGCGGTACTTGTGTCAGACACCGTTCCACACGCAGCCCCACCAATGTCCCTCGATGCCACAAAGGAGTGCGCGATGGGAACGTACGAGGATGTCTTCGCCGCCAGTACCAAGGACCCGGAGAGCTTCTGGCTGAAGGCGGCAGAGGGCGTCGACTGGGAAGTCGCTCCGCGGCGCGCCCTGGACTCCTCGGGCGCACCGTTCTACCGCTGGTTTCCCGACGGGCGGCTCAACTTCTGTTTCAACGCGCTCGACCGGCACGTCGAAGCCGGCCGAGGCGAACAACCCGCGCTCGTCTATGACTCTCCCGTGACCGACACCCGCCGCACCTACACCTACGCACAGCTGAGGAACGAGGTGGCGGCCTTCGCCGGAGCGCTCGCGCAACTCGGCGTGGGGCACGGCGACCGGGTGGTGATCTACATGCCGATGGTTCCCGAGGCCGCCGTCGCGATGCTGGCCTGTGCGCGCATCGGCGCGGTCCACTCGGTCGTCTTCGGCGGGTTCGCCCCGCGCGAACTCGCCCTGCGCATTGATGACGCGGCCCCGAAGGTGGTCGTTTCCGCCTCCTGCGGCATCGAGGGCAAGCGGGTCATCGCGTACAAGCCCCTGCTCGACCGGGCGATCGAACTCGCGGCCCACAAGCCGGAGAAGAGTGTGATCCTGCAACGCCCGCAGGAACGGGCAGAGTTGGGGCCGGACGATCTCGACTGGGCCGAGCTGGTCGCCGCCGCGCCGCCGGCCGACTGCGTTCCCGTCGCCGCCACCGACCCCCTCTACATCCTCTACACGTCCGGAACGACCGGAAAACCCAAGGGAGTCGTACGTGACTGCGGCGGCTACGCGGTCGCCCTCCACTGGTCGATGGGAGCCGTCTACGACGTGGGACCGGGCGAGACCATGTTCACCGGCTCCGACGTCGGCTGGGTCGTCGGACACTCCTACATCGTCTACGCGCCCCTGCTGGCCGGAGCGACGACTGTCCTGTACGAGGGCAAGCCGGTCGGCACCCCGGACGCGGGCCAGTTCTGGCGCGTTGCCGCCGACTACCGGGTCAAGACCCTGTTCACCGCGCCCACCGCCTTCCGCGCGATCAGGAAGGAGGACCCGACGGGGGCGCTCACCGCGGACTACGACCTCTCACACCTGCGCTATCTCTTCCTGGCCGGTGAGCGCCTCGATCCCGAGACGTATCACTGGGCGAGCGCCCTCCTGGGCGTCCCGGTGATCGACCACTGGTGGCAGACCGAGACCGGGTGGCCCATCGTCGCCAACCCGGTCGGCATCGAGGCCGCGCCCGTCAAGCCAGGCTCCCCGACACGCCCACTCCCGGGCTGGAACGTCCGTGTCCTCGACCCCTCGGGCGAGCCGGTGCCCGCGGGCGTCGACGGCGCGATCGTCGTGAGGCTCCCCCTGCCGCCCGGCGCACTCCCCACTCTCTGGAAGGACGACGACCGCTACGTCGCCTCCTACCTCTCCGCCTATAACGGCTACTACCTCACCGGCGACAGCGGCCACATCGACGACGACGGCTACGTCTACGTCATGGGCCGCACCGACGACGTCATCAACGTCGCCGGACACCGGCTGTCCACCGGCAGCATGGAAGAGGCCCTGGCCGCCCACCCCGACGTCGCCGAATGCGCCGTCATCGGCGTCGCCGACGAACTCAAGGGACAGATCCCGCGCGGCTTCGTCGTCCTGAAAGCAGGCAGCAACCGCGAACCGAGCCAGGTCGAGGCCGAACTCGTCCAGCTGGCACGGGAACGTATCGGCGCCGTCGCCTCCCTCAAGGACGTCACGGTCGTGGCCGCCCTGCCCAAGACCCGCTCGGGAAAGATCCTGCGCAAGACCATGCGCGGCATCGCCGACGGCCACGACGAACCCATCCCCTCCACCGTGGACGACCCCGGCGTCATCGAGGTCCTGCGCCCGGTCCTCCGCCGCGCCGGTCACACCCCGTGAACGGTGAGGCTTCGGCTTATGAGGTCGATCATCGCGACGTGGATTAATGCTTCGGAACGGTGAGGGCGGGTTTCGTAGTCGCGAGCGGGCCCGGCACGGGTGCTCGGTGCATCGTGCCTACTGGGTGACCGATGCCGTCTCCACCGCGGCCGCCGACCTACTGGCTCGGTACCCGGCGAGGTCGCCACAACAGCGTCACCGGGCGCACCGTTCCGCGTCCGGCACCCCGCCGGATCCCTCACCGTCCAGGTCGACGTGGACGGCCCCGCCCTCCGGATCCGCAGAGCGACCGCTGGATCCGATCGCTCAGCGGTTCAGGCAGCCGCCAGCTTCCGGATGCGCGGGTGGTTCTCCAGAGCCCACCGCACGGTCTTCGGCGGGCGTCCGAGCAGGGTTTCCAGCTCGTCGGTGATGCCGCCGTATCCTCCGCGGCCGATGATCCGGGTCAGGGTCTTCAGGTGCTCCGCGATGTGCGGGTACGCGGACATGTTGCTGTCCACGTAGGTCTTGTTCCAGGTTTCGATGTCTTCGGGAACATACGTGACCGGGCGTCCCAGCACGGCCGCGAAGTCCTCCGCAATCCCGTGCATGTCCTTCAGCTCCGGACCGGTGAGCGCGTAGGACTTGGAGATGTGCGGCGCCGGGTCGGCCAGGATCTTCGCGCACAGTTCCGCGACGTCGTAACCGGCGATGGGTGCGAGCCGGTGGTCGTCGAAGGGCAGGCGCAGTTCACCGTCGGCCAGTGAGCCCAGAGCCAGCCAGGTCATGATGGGGTTCTCGACGAAGAAGGCCGCCTGCACGTTGACGGTCGGGACGCCGGACCACTCCAGCACCTGCTCGGCGACCCAGTGGGCCCGTTGCTGCGGCGACCAGTTGGCGACGAGTCCGCCGAGCCACGCGCGCCGTTCCTCCTCCGGCGCGGTCATCTTGTCGAAGGTCATGAACGACTGCTCGTACTCGGAGATGTTGACGAACACCTCGATGTCGCCCTGAGCCCGCGCCGCCGCGGCCATCAGGCTCACGGCGTCGGTGTAGTACGGCGACAGGCTCATGCTGAAGTAGATGCGCCGGACGCCCTTCAGCGCGGCGGTCACGTCGGCGATGGTGAGCAGGTCACCGACGAAGACCTCCGCCCCGGCCTGGCAGAGCGAGTGCGCGCGTTCGTCGTCCTGGCGTACGAACGCGCGCACCGGGTGCCCTTGTTCGAGCAGCATGTCGACCATCGTCCGGCTCACACCACCGATTTCGCCGGCGGCACCGGTGATCAGGATGGGGTTGCGCTCTGGCATCAAGGTGTCCTCTGTCTGGTGGGGATGGGTCAGTGGTTCGGAAAGCCACGAGGCGGATGCCGCCGCGTAGCGTCATCGGGACGCGGAGCCGTCGATGCGGGAGAGGAAGTCGAGGAGTGCGGCGTTGACCTCGGCGGGACGCTCCTGCTGTGTCCAGTGGCCGCAGCCCGGCAGCACCACCGGGCCGTGCAGTTGAGGCGCGACAGCGGTCAACGGGTTGCCCGGTCCGCCCTGGCCACGGAAGATCTCGCTCAGCGAGGGGCCCCCGTCCGGGCCGCGCAGCGAGGTGACCATGTCGCGGTCTCCCACCACGTACAGCGCGGGGACGTCGATCTGGCGCCCCCGGAAGGGCGCGAGGAGTTCGTTGTTGCGTTCGATGTTCCGGTACCAGTTGAAGGCTCCGGTGAAGGCCTGCTCGCCGTGCAGTGCGAAGTCCTCGGCGTATGCCTGAATGTCGTCCTCCGTCAGCCACGCAGGGAGGACGGGCGACTCCGGCATGGTGTCCAGGAGGCCCAGACCGTCGGGTATGACCAACGGGCGGGGCTCCCTGCCGAGCGGGTTGTCGCCCGAGGCCCCGACCAGGAGACGGCGCAAGGAATCCGGGATGTCCTTGGCGAACTCCGCGTCGGCGACTCCCGGCTGCTGGAAGTAGACCTGGTAGAAGCCCTCGCCGTACTGGGCGCGGGTGATCGAGGGCGGGATCATCCCGCCCGGCAGAATGGGCGGAATACTGAGCCCTGCCACCGCGCGGACCTTGTCCGGGCGCAGCATCGCCGCGGTCCACGCCACGGGTGCACCCCAGTCGTGGCCCACGACGACCGCCTGCTCCTCCCCGAGTTCCTCGATCAGGGCGATCACGTCACCGACGAGGTGGAGCAGGGTGTACGACGCCACGTCCGGCGGTTGCTCGCTGCGGGCGTAGCCGCGCTGGTCGGGGGCGACGACCCGGTACCCGGCCGCAGCCAGCGCCCCGAACTGGTGACGCCAGGAGTACCAGCTCTCCGGCCAGCCGTGCAGCAGCAGGACCAGCGGCCCCTGCCCCTGCTCGGCGATGTGCAGTCTGACTCCGTTCACGTCGACGAAGCGGTGGGTGAGCGGACTTTCCACGCGGATCTCCTTGAAGTGCGTACGTGCGTGCTACTACTTCGCCAGCTGGGCGTACATGGCTTCCGGGTCGGCGGACAGCTGCGACTTGACCCAGCGGGTGGTGTCGTCGGCCAGCACCTCGTGCGACCCCGCCTCGATGCCGTCGAGTGCGGCCACGGCGATGTCGCGGGGGGCGGCCTTGGGTGCGTCGACGCCCGAGGTCATGTCGGTGTCCACGTAGGCCATGTGGAGCCCGGTCACCGCGATGCCGCGCGGCAGCAGCTCCAGGCGCAGGGAGTTGGTCTGCGACCACAGGGCGGCCTTGGAGGCGCTGTAGGGCGTGCCGTCGGCCAGCCATGACAGGACGGAGTGGGCGTTGAGGATGTGACCCCCGCCATTGCGCTCGATGACCGGTACGAAGGCTCGGGTGACCAGCAGAGGCCCGTAGAAGTTGGTCTCCAGATCCCGGCGCAGCTCCTCCATCGGGGAGCTGAGGTACGAGGCGCGGACGGAGGCCCCGGCGTTGTTGATCAGGATGGTGACGTCCTGGGCCTGCGCGGCGGCGGCCGCCACGGACGCCGGGTCGGTGGCCTCGAGCGCCAGCGGAACGGCACCGGGGTGCGTCACCGTGCGCGGGTCACGAGCCGTGGCGTAGACCTTGCCGGCACCGCGCGCGTAGAGCTCCTCGACCAGCACCTTGCCGATACCCCGGCTGCCTCCGGTAACGAAGACGGTGGCGCCCTTGATCACTGTCATGACTACCTCCATACAGATAGAAACCGATCGGTTTCACCACCGTAAACCGATCGGTTTCGTCATGCAAGTCGGGTGAGCGGCGGATGACCACGGGCGCACGGTGTCCAGGTGGAGTCAGGCGGATCTCAGGCTTCCGGGAAGCCGGCCGCACACCCGTCGGTGCAGGCCGTACTCGCCTTGCGTGCGGCGGGACGTAACGAGCCCGCCGGCAGTGATCGACGTGGCCTGGTGGCGCGAGCTGTGGCTGGCGGCCTGCGGGGCCCTTGTTCCGCTGATGCGGCACCGTCTCGGCGGGCAAGCGCCTCGACACCACTCACAAAGGAGACCGGTCGCTGGCGCCTTGGGAGGGGAAGGGATGAAGTCCCCGGGTGACGATCAGCCCCACGTCCGCGTCGGTTCGACGGACCTAGCACTGGGCCGCGTCACCAGTGCGGGCCTGTCCGCGAACAGGGCTGCACGGGCGCGGTCCCAACCGCGAAGTAGTCGGTATGCAGCTGGTCGAAATCTTCATCCCGGCCGGGCTGAACGCGGATGCCGCGGCCGTGGCCGAACAAAAGGTTGATCTGCCGGTTCCGCTCCGGAATCAGGCACCCGGCGCCGCCCACGACATCACAGCCGCCCGCACCTACCGCGCATCGGCGCTCTGGCCGAGGCAGGCATCAAGTGCTTTGCGGACAAGGGATATCAGGATGCGGGAGGCACCGTGGTCGTCTCTTTCCGCGGCAAGCACCGGAACCTGTCCGCCGGCAAGCAGGCGGACAACGTCGCCCAGGCGAAGATCCGCGCCATGGGCGAGCAGGCCATGGCCACGCTCAAAGGCTGGCGCCCGCTGCGCTGCAGCACCACCCGGATCACCGACATCGTCAAGGCCGTCCTCAGACCCGTGCGGGGGTGAGCCGGCCGGGCTCGGCCGCGTCCGGCCGGAGCCAGTGGGTGACGTCCACTGCCAGGACCAGGCGTTCGTCGGCGGCCTTGGGCCGCGGCAGCCCGGCCAGCACCTGCCGCAGCTGCGGCAATCGACATCCCCGCTGTTCAGTGCGTCGTACATCGCGCCGTGCCCGCGCCGGTGCTCGGCCGTCAGTGTGAGGTCCACCGGTGTGGTCACCGGCCCGTCCGCACACAGCAAAGCGTCGTCAGCTCGAACAGCGTGTCCCGCGCACGGTCAGGCAGTCGAAGAAGTCTTCCCGCCTACCGCCACCGCGGACGCTTCACGCCGGACATCGTGATGCAGCAGACTCATTCCCCCACGGCCTTCGTGCTGGTCAAGTGCCTCTTTGGTCGGAGCACAGGATCAGATGGAGGCCGCGTTCGCGTCCCCGGAATCCCCGTACGAGCGATCACGTTCGGGGCATCGTTCGACTCACCTCACGCTTGGCGGTGACCGAACTCATCTCTGATGGCCGTGAGGTCAGGTTCGCCGAACTGGACCTGCAGTCGGTGGAATGTGCGGACTTTGTCGCTTCCATATCTCTGCAGGTGCGCGGTGTAGGAGCTGGCAGCGAGAAATTTCGGGGGCGTGGTCTTGCTGTGAAATTTGTCCGCGTACATCACCAGTTGCTCTTCCACGGTCACGGCCAAGTAGTCGGCCACAGGTAGATCCAGCCGCTGTTCACGGATGTCGTGCCTGGTGAGACCGACTCCTGTGTGGCAGGAGCAGAAGCGGCGGAGGCGCTCTGGGAAGCCCTCCTGGCGGAGGATCTCGTGGCCGAGGACTCCGTGGCGGATGTAGTTGCTGTGATCGAGACGTCCGGCATGGTCGTAGAGCCGGTAGACGCCGATGTCGTGGAGCAGTGCGCCTGCACGCACAAGGGCAGTGTCAAGCTGGAGGACAGTGCGAGCCATGAGGTTCTCTGCGATGCGGCAGATGATCTCGCAGTGCGTGTACACAAGGTCGAGAGCCTCACGCGTCGGTGCGTACTTCTCGTGCAGTGCACGCGTCTGCTGGACCGTCGGCAGGGTCACCGCGGCAGCGTAACAACCCTTCGCACAGCCGAATGAGCCGTTCACCCCACGAGTGAGGGCAACCTAAGCAGCTCACGCTGAGGGATCGGGTGGCCCGGGGGCACCCCCGGGCTCCCACAGAACGGAGCGTGACATTCTTCCCGTCACTCCGCTCTTCTCATCGAGCCCACACGAACTCGCGGTCCCACGCCCAGTGCTTGAAGAGTCCCCGCGCTCGTTGCACGAGTCCGGTCCACCATGCGCGGAAGCGTTTGCAGCCCCGCAGCCGTTTGTATTTCTGCCGCGCCCATCGCATCAGGTAGGTGTTGATGCTCGAAGGAAGGGATACACCGGAGCTTCATCGCTACTACGAGCCGGTCCGCCAGCGCGTGCCGCATCGGTACTCAACGCCTCACGGTTTCTGCCGCTCGGCGCGCTGAAACGTGACCGGGGTACCGGTGCGCCCCCGACAGGAGCGGGTGGCGTTCGGTCTTCATGCCCGCAAGGTGCCCTGTGCTTTTTGGCACACGCGACTCAGCTTTCGAATTGACCAAGAAACAAGAAAACGGACCTGGAATTGGCGAACTCGGACAACGGGATCGTCTCGCCACCATCGGGGACCTCGAAGTCGACGCCAACAGCCTGGGCAAGCGCCGCGGCGAGGGTGGTGGCCACCGTCGCCGCGAGCGTGGCGATGAGGCCGGTGCCGGCGAGCCCGCGAAGTCGCTGGGCGTGGCTGGTCCGGCCCGATGCCGGGCCTGCGACGCCCCCGATGTCACTCGTGCTGTTCATGTCGTTCCTCCATCATTGGTCGGTGAGCCGCACCGACTCCGGCGGCGAGCTCGTCACGACGACGAACGCGGGCTTGCCGACCTCCCCGGCGCCGTAGCCGGTCTTGCGTCCGGAGAATGCTCAGGTGTGCAGGGCCTCGCCGCCGGTGCCCAGACCATTGTCCGGGCTGGGGTCGGGCCCGGTGACGAAGCCGTCGAGGGAGACCGAGATGTCAGCGATGATTCGAGTCATGCCAGGGCAGACCTGATCCGCCGCCCAAACTCATCGCTCACGCGTGAAGCGTGCGCCGGAAGTGAACCCGATGGCACGACGCCCGAAGTGGCACGTCGAACGTACGGCGGACGGTCGCCCCCGGAGTACCTCAGAGGCGCATATGCACAGGTCAAAGGGCGCCACCGGCCTGCGAGTGGGTGCGGGCGCGGTTGAGCGCGGCGGCGAGGTCGGAGGCCGCGATGATCCGGAAGACGCCGAGCGCCTCTCGTCTCCAGCAGACCTGTGTCACCTGCTTCAGGCCGTGGCCGTCTCGTACTGCGGGCGGCCTGTGGTGCGGTAGGTCTGGATCGTCAGCCCCCTTCGGGGTGGACTGCAAGTCGACCAGCTCGAGTCCTAGGTCCGGTGCCGTGGCGGTGTCACTCGCAGAGTGGCGGTGCTGCCTCGGCCGGGCTTCTTCAGGAACTGTCGGTGGTCGTCCAGGAATCCGTCCGCGAAGAGCGAGCGGGGGGAGAAGAGTGCAGTGAGCGTGGTCCTGACGTCCGACTGCTCGATGGACTGCTTGAGCAGTGAATGGGCCCCGTCCGGGTAGCGTTTGACCGTCAGCGCACCGCCTGCGTCCAGCACCTTGCGGTAGATGCGCTCCGTGTCGGCGGTGTCCACGTTGATGTCATGGCCTGCGAGGGTCAGCAGCACCGGTATGCCGCGCAGGGCGCGCAGGTCTTGCGTGGCGTCCGCGGTGTAGTTCTTGGAGATGAAGCCCCAGCGGTCGGCGGTCATGCCGTCGGTGTCGCCGCGCGTGGCCTTGACGTACTCCTCGAAGGTCGCGTGGCGTTTCAGCAGTCGGCGGGTGGTGTCGCTCTTGGCGATCGCGGCCTTGGTGCGTGCTGCCGACGCGCCGTCGGCGCGCAGCTGGGCGAGGAGGTTGTGGCGGCCCTGCTGGAGCCAGTTGATCGCGGGCGAGACGGCGATGACGAACCTCACCGGGGTCTTGGCGGCGATCTTCGGCAGGACCCAGCCCGCCTGGCTGGCGCCCCAGAGCCCGATCCGGTCGCCGTCGATGTCCGGGCGGGCGCGTGCCCAGGTGATGGCGGCGGCTGCCTCGTTGGCCCGGTCGTCCATGGATTGGTCGAGCCAGTTGCCGGGTGCGCCTGCGACGCCGGGCTTGTCCCAGGACAAAGAGGCGTACCCGGCCTTGGCGTTCGCTTCCCACATGGGCTTGTAACCGTCGTCGTGTGTGGCGTCGACGGGACCGTCGCCGTGGACGTACACGACCAGGCCGTGGTGCTTGCGGCCGTCCTTGGGGGTGGCCAGTACGCCGTTGAGGGTGTGGCCGCCGTGGCGGATCGAGACCCGCTGCTCGTCCATGTCGTACGAGTTCTGCCACAGCACCACACCGACGAGACCGGCGGCCACGACCAGGACCGTGACGAGTGACCACACGGCGATGCGGAGCCCGCGCCGTCGGGGCTGGGGCATTGGACACATGGGAGGACCGCCTCTGTTCGGGTCTGCGCAGGAAACCAAATCTCACGAGCCAGAAACTATCATCATCAGAACGATCGTAAGGAGTCTGATAGATTGGGCTTGAGTTCAAGGACAAGGGGGGCACGGCATGGGACTGGACACGACAGGTCCCGGGACCGGACCGGTGGCCGTCCAGCGAGGCGTCCCGGCCGGAGCCGAGCGGCGGGCGGCCGAGCTGTACTGGGACGCCTTCGGCCGCAAACTCGGTCCCGCACTGAACCCGCCGGGCAAGGCGGTGCCCTTCATCGCCGCCCACCTGAACGCCGATCGCGCGGTCTGCGCGCTCCTCGACGGGCAGCTCGTCGGCCTCGCCGGCTACCAGCTCGGCGGGCGGGCCCTCACCGGGGGGTCGGCTTCCGCCGTGCTGCGCGCGTACGGACACCTGGGAGGACTGCACCGACTCCTCCTCCTCGCCGTGTTCGAACGCCACCCGGCCCCCGGACAGCTCGTCATGGACGGCATCGCCGTTGCCCCGGACGTGCGCGGACGTGGTGTCGGAACCCTGCTCATCGAGGAAGTGGCCGCAGTCGCGGCCGAGCAGGACTGCCGGGAGATCAGACTGGACGTGATCGACACCAATCCGCGCGCCAGAGCCCTGTACGAGCGGCGCGGCTTCACGGCCGTACGGACCGAGCGCACGCCCTACCTCCGCAGGTTGCTGGGGTTCGGCGCGGTGACCACCATGCACCGCCCCGTCGAGGCGGATGGGCCGAAAGGACTGCGCACACCGTGAGCGACCACGTCGAGATCCCCACCCGCATGCTCGTCCACGCGATGATCCGGGAGGACGGCACGGTCAGCGCGGACGAGCTGTACACCGTCGCCGCGACCCTCGGCATGAGCGACCAGCAGGTACGGCTGTGCGTCAAACGCCTCGTGGCCGAAAGCCGGTTCACCCACGAAGGCCGCGGTCGCAAAGCAGTGCTGCACGCCACGGAAGACACCACACAAGCCCTGGCCCCCAACGCGGACTTCCTGCGGCACGCATTCCGCCAGGACGCCGGGCTCGCCCCCTGGGACGGCGTCTGGCACCTGGCCGCCTTCGCCGTGCCCGAATCGGCGCGCACGGCCCGGGACGCCCTGCGCGAGACACTCGTCCACCTCGGTGGCGCCCCGCTCCAGGGCGGACTGTACGTCTGCGCCAACGCCTGGGAACCGTACATCGAAGACGCGGCGCACCGCCTCGGCGCCCACGGTGCGCTCACCCTCCTCAGCACGACCGACCTACGCAGGGGCGACGCCCAAGAGCCTGCCGAACTTGCCCGCCGCCTGTGGCCCCTGCAGGAGATCGCCGACCGCTACCACCGCCTCAGCCGCATCGCCCAGCCCCGCCTCGACCGGCTCACCGGCTCTGCCGGACTCTCCCCGTCCGAACTGCTCACCATCGCTGTCGAGCTGGCGGCCGAGCTCACCCGTGCCATGGAGCCCGACCCGCTGCTGCCGCCTCAGCTCCTGCCCCAGCCCTGGCCCGGCACCCATGCCCGGGAGCTCATCGCCCGGTGCTGGGCGGCCCTGCCCGAACGCGACCACGGCGAAGCCCGGCCGACCCTCTTTCGCCTCTACGCCGACATCACCCGAGAAGCAGCAGACCGGGCCACGCGCTGAAGACGCAACAGATGGCGGAGGTTGCGCCTGTTGGGCGAAGGGCACCGAGAGCACCCGCTCTTGGGTCAGACGCGCATCAGATCAACGTTGCACACTTCGATCCCGTACCAACCGCTGGCCCGGACCCGTGGAGCACCCACCTCGTCAGTTCTCACGTCCAACCACCTCCCACAGCTGCCTTCCCCCGCAGGCGGCAGGTGCTGTCCAAAGTGGTGAACATCGAAGCTGACGGTGTCCTTCACGACCACGGCTGACACGTCTCCCGAAGTCACGACCACCCGCAGCAGCTGGACACAGGGACAGCTGGCGTCCCACTTCAGCAATCGCCCTTCAGCAATCGCCTGATTGTCGTCCACTCATTCGCTTGCGACTCGGCGGAGGCCTGCGCAGCGCCGACGGCGGTGAGGGTCCCGGCCGTTGCCGTCGCCACCGAGCAACTGCTCAACGCCG
The DNA here is from genome assembly GCF_042870755.1 of Streptomyces sp. NPDC006365. Classification (NCBI taxonomy): domain Bacteria; kingdom Bacillati; phylum Actinomycetota; class Actinomycetes; order Kitasatosporales; family Streptomycetaceae; genus Streptomyces; species Streptomyces sp. NPDC006365. Next base: position 926,421 of record NZ_JBIAHS010000001.1, on the reverse strand, counting down.
CTGGGCGGTGGAGAACACAGCGCGCCTGGAAGCGGCCTTGGGAGGCGTTCGGGCAGGCCGTCCGCGCGGCCACCGCGCCGCGCCTGTCCTGGTGGGCGCGGCGCCGCGGGGCCCGTGGCGCAGTCCTTCAGTCGGGCGGCCAAATCGAAAGAGGGGCGGGAAAGCGTGCCGTGGTCGGCGTCGGATCGCGTTTCCAGCCGATGCGCCGAACGCCAACTCACCTGTCGCCAACCGGCGCGCCGGGCTGCAGCCTCGGCGACCGATGTGTTGCTGTGTCACGGCCGTATGACAGCGATGTCCTGATGCGAGGACGGGCGTGACCTGCGGGACTGGCGTGCCCTCTTATTGGTCACACAGCGGGAGAACGGCACAAGCACCGGCGCCCCCGCTACCCCTCACATCGGAAGGACTTCCCATGATGAACCGCCACCTGCGCAAGGCCGCCGTCGTCACCGCCGCCGTCACGGCCGGGCTGCTGATGACCGCCTGCCAGAACGACTCCGCGACCAGCGGCGGCTCGTCCTCCGGCAAGGGCACCAAGGACTCTGCCGCGGTCGCGGACAAGGCCGAGGCCGAGGCCACGGACTCCAACGGCTCCAGAGATGCCAAGGGCTCCATGTCCAAGGGAGTCAGCGGGACGTTCAGCAACGGCACGGTGACCTACCTCGCGCCGGGCAAGTACATCGTGACCGCCCCGGGCAAGAACGACCAGCAGTTCTGGGTCGCTGAAGACACCGAGGTCTACGGCGTGGGGACCATATGCGGGGACGCGCAGTCGAAGGTCGACGCCCCGTGCACGCTGGACCAGTTGGAGACGGCAGCCAAGAAGGGCGCCGTCAACGCAGATGTGAAGATGAAGGACGGAGTCGCCACGCTCGTCTCCGAGCGGCGTGCCGCTCAGTCCGAGGACGGCACCGGATCCGAGTCCGATTCCAGCACCGGCTCCGGCTCCGGCTCCCGGGACACGGCCATCGAGGGCATCAACAAGGGCAAGGGCGTCAACGGAACCTGGCACGGAGCCGTCTCCTACCTGGCGCCGGGCAAGTACACGGTCACCGAGGAGCACGGCGTCCCACAGCAGTTCTTCGTCGCCGAGGACACTGACATCTGGGGCTACGGCCAGGTCTGCGGGGGCCCGGGGGTAGGGGAAGGACAAGAGGGCGGCACCGAGTGCACGGAAACCGAACTGGAGAGCGCAGCCAAGAAGGGCTTCACCGCTGAGGTGAAGATCACCAACGGCACAGCGACCACCATCCACGACACCCCCTGAGCCGTATCCACCACGGCGGACCCACGACGACGAGCACCGTGAGCCCGCGGCCTGTGCCACTCGATGCTCCTTGGGGCGGCGCTGCTCTGCTCTTCCAGGCAGCCTCGCGGGCCGCGACCAGGGCCTGGCGCGCGAGGTCGACCCGCTCAGCTCGGTGCTCATGCGATCACCGTCCCGGCCGTGTCGCCGTCCAGCGGGCGCACGGCGAGCCCGGTGAGCCGGTCCGACCACGACGCGGGCCCGGCCTTCTCGGTGCGGCCGCCGTCTGCTCGCGCAGTTGCTCCAGCGGCGTCACCAGTAGGTACTTCGCGGTGCGCTCCAAGGCAGCGTCGGCGGCCTTCGTCGCAGCCGCAATGGCGTCCGCACCGTTCGGGTTGGCCCGAAGGCCCGGAACCACCAGCGGTTCTGCTCCGTCTTGTCGCCCTCCGCGCCTCCGCCTCGGCTTCCTCGGTCCGGCCAAGCCGTCCGAGGGCCCTGCTGCGGTACTCCGGCAGCGCCTGCTCCACGGCCTGGAGTGCGGCAAAGAGAACGCCTCAAGTCCGGCCGTCACGATGGTCAGGCTGCGCCGCACCGGGGCGTCCAACAGCCAGTCGGGCACCTCTGAGGGCTGGGAACGGATCCACTGTGCTCTTCCCGCCGAGTTCCTCCAGGCCCGGGATCGGGTTGCCGTCGGGCGGACTCGGTCGGGTGCCGCAGCAGCTTCAGGACGCGGTCGACGACCTCGCTCATCACGTGCTCCCGGCGGCAGGCATCAGCGTGGGCCTGCTCCCGCTGACGCCCCCGGTGACGCCCTCAAACCGCAGGACCTCGCCAAGGGACAGGGCGTGAGCCACGTGCCTTTGCGGCCCGCCATCTTCTTCCCGCCGTCCCGGTCTTGTCCGTCGCTGGTCCGTCGGCGCCGACTGTGTCGGCCGCCCGCAGGGACGGCGAGTCGACGATCACCGCCGTCGACGTGAGGCTGCAGGCGTACACTGCTGGGCAAATAGCCTTTTAATTGTTTAATTTTTACAATTCGGGCAGACGTGTAGTCAGAACCATCGGATCCGGCGTCCGATCTGCCCGGGAGGTCCGCAGCGAGTGGCTGTCGGCAGCCTTGGGGGGGCGCGGCGGATCGCACAGGCGCCAGGAGGAAGATTTCTCGATGACCCGGCCCGATGACCCGCGCACCGCGGCGGCCCGGGTGTTCGCCGAGGGCGGCACGTTCGGCGAGCTTCTGGCAGGGATCGACTGGGCGGCGACGCCGCTCGGGCCCCCCGTCTCCTGGCCGGGGCCCCTGGTGGACACTCTGCGCCTGATGCTCACCTCCGAGCATGGGATGGCACTGTACTGGGGGGCTGAATTCGCCACGCTGTACAACCTGGGCTCCACACCCATCGTCGGCGCCAAACACCCCTGGGCGCTCGGCAAGCCTTATAAGGAAGTGTTCCCCGAGGTCTGGGCCCACCCGGTGAGCTCCCACTTCCACTATGTGACCGGCACCCGCCAGCCCCTGCTGGTCCCGGATGAGCTGCTCATCATGGAGCGCCACGGCTTTTTGGAGCAGTGCTACTTCGACTCCGCCTTCCAGCCCGTGCTGCTGGACGACGGCACCGCCGGCGGCGTGCTGCAGATCCTCACCGAGACCACCGGCCGGGTACTGGGTGAGCGCCGGCTGCGCCTGCTGAGCGAGACCGGCACGCGCACGGCCGGGCTGCCCACCCCGGGCGAGGTCGCCCGCGTGGTCGCCGAGGTGGCGGGCTCCTACCCCGAGGAGGTCCCGTTTCTGGGCCTGTACCTGGCCTCCGAACCGGGAATGCAGCGCCCGGCGGCCTCCGCCGGGCTCCGGTCGGCGCCCGAGACCGTCTCGCTGAGCGCAGCCGACGGGTCGGAGGTGGCGGCCCGGCTGGCGCAGGTGGTCGCCGACGGTGCCCCGGCCACGCTGCCGGCCGCCGCGTTCACCGGCGGCAGCACGGCCGGGCAGCACGCCGCGGCCCCCCGGCTCCCGGTCGAGCAGGCGCTGGCCCTGCCGCTGCACTGCGCGGGCCAGGTGGAGGGCGTCCTGGTAGTGGGCGTCAACCCCTGCTTCCCACCGGCCGGGGCCTACCACGACTTCCTGGAGGTGCTCGCCTCCGCCGTGGCCGGGGCGCTGTCAGCCGCGCTCGCGCACGAGTCGGCCGCGCTCGCGCACGAAGAGCAGCGCCGGCGGGCGGAGGCGCTGGCCGAGCTGGACCGGGCCAAGACCACCTTCTTCGCCAACGTCAGCCACGAGCTCCGCACCCCGCTCACCCTGCTCCTGGGCCCGCTCCAGCAGGCCCTGGCCGACGAGGACCGGCCCGACCGGCGCGAGCAGCTGGAGCTGGCCGAGCGCGGCGCCCTGCGCCTGCTGAAGCAGGTCAACACCCTCCTGGACGTCGCCAGAGCCGAGGCCGGGCAGATGCGCCCGGCCCTCGAGCCAGTCGACCTCGCCGGTGCCACGGCCGAGCTGGCCGGGGTGTTCCGCTCCGCCTTCGAGGCGGCCGGGCTGACACTGGAGGTGGACTGCCCGCCGCTGCCCAAGCCGGTGTCCCTGGACCGGGAGATGTGGGAAAAGATCATCCTCAACCTCCTCAGCAACACCCTGAAGTTCACCTTCACCGGCGGCGCTCGGGTGCAGATGGCCGCGGTCGGCGACCGGGCCCGGCTGACCGTGACCGACACCGGCACCGGCATCCCCGCGGACGAGCTGCCGCGCCTGTTCGAGCGCTTCCACAGAGTCCGCGGCGCCCGCTCCCGCTCCCACGAGGGCAGCGGTCTCGGCCTGGTGCTGGTGAAGGACCTGGTGGAAGCGCACGGCGGCACCGTCGGCGTGGACAGCCGGCTCGGCCAGGGCACCACCGTCACCGTGGACCTCCCCTTCGCCGCCGCCCACCGGCCCCGCCCGGCCCCGCCCGCTGCCGACGCAGGATTCCCCGAAACCGCCGGGGAAGGCGGAAGCGGCCGACCCGGCCGCGCCGCGGCCTATGTGGACGAGGCGCTCGGCTGGCTGGCGGCCGATCCCGTCCCCGCCGCGGCCACCACGTCCGCGGCACGCACCCCGCACGCCCCCGCGAACCACGATGCCCCCCACGGCCCCGGTCCGCACGAAGACCTCCCCCACCGGGCCCGCCTGCTGGTCGTCGACGACAACGCCGACATGCGCGCCTACCTCACCCAGCTCCTGCAGCCCGACTACGACGTGCTGCTCGCCCCCGACGGCCGGGCCGCCCTGGAGATGGCCCTGGCACAGCCGGTGGAGCTGGTGCTCAGCGACGTGATGATGCCCCGCATGGACGGCTTCGAGCTGGTGCGGGCGCTGCGCGCCGACCCGCGCACCGCCCGCCTGCCCATCGTCTTGCTCACCGCCCGCGCCGGCGAGGAGGAATCCGTGCAGGGCCGGCACGCCGGCGCCGACGACTACCTGGCCAAACCCTTCTCCTCTCGCCAGCTGCTGGCGCGCGTCCGCACCGGGTTGGAACTGTTCCGGCTACGCGAACAGGTCCTGACCGAGACCCGCAACCAGCTGGCCGTGCTGGCCTCCCTGGCCGACGCGGGCCTGCGGCTGTCCGCCACCCTCGACCCGGACCGGATACTGCAGACTGCCGGCCAGATCCTGCTGCCCGACTTCGCCGACCAGATCAGCATCCACCTCACCGCCGCGACACCCGCCCCGGCGCAGTCGCCCCCCGCATACATCGCCGGCACCCCCCTCCTTGCACACGAGGCCCTGGCCACCGCCGCCACCCACGCGATCAACGGCACCGCCCCTGCCCCAGCCGGCCCGCACCCGGCGCCCGCCGCCGTGCTGGCCCTGCCGCTGCACGCCCACGACCAGACGCTGGGGGCCCTGGTACTGGTCCGGCACACCGGAGGCTATTCCGCGGTCGAACACAAGTATCTGGAGAACCTCGCCCACCGCCTGTCCCTGGCCTACGACAACGCCACCCGGTACCACAACGAGCGCTGCCTCGCCCTGACCCTGCAGCGCGCCCTGCTGCCCCACCGCCTGCCCCAGGTACCCGGCGTGCGCCTGGCCACCCACTACCGGGCCAGCAACCGCGGCGCCGAGGTCGGTGGCGACTGGTACGACGTGCTTCCCCTGCCCGACGGCGCCGTGGGACTGGCCATCGGCGACGTCATGGGCCACGACGTGGAAGCGGCCACCGTGATGGGCCAACTCCGCTCCGCCCTGCACAGCCTCGCACTGGAGGGCGCCGGCCCGGCCCAGGTGCTGACCAGGCTGGACGCCTACCTGCAGTCGCTCGCCACCGATCGCTTCGCCACCTGCCTGTACGCGGTCTACAACCCCCACCATCACCGCCTGCGCTACGCCGCCAGCGGGCACCTGCCGCCGCTGCTGGTAGCCGCCGACACCGCCTACCTGGAGCTGCCCCCGGCGCTGCCGCTGGGACTGGGCAGCACCCCAGCCGACCGCGAGGTCGCGTTCCCGCCCGGCACCAGCCTGCTGCTGTACACCGATGGTTTGGTGGAGAACCGGGCGCTGTCCCTTGACGACGGCTTGGCGGCCCTGCGCCAGACCTGCGGCGCGCTGCCCGCCGCCGCCCGCCCCGACCCCCAGCAGATCACCGAACGGGCTCTGGAACTGCTGAACACCCCCGACCGGGTCGACGACGACGCCGCCCTGCTCGCGGCCACCGCCGAACCATCGTGTCGAACCGGCGCCCCGCAGACTGCCTGCCACTCCCCTGGTGCCATGGCATGAATGCCAACTTTCAACGGGATCACGCCACGACGTGCTTTCGTCGATGCATTGCATCGACCCAGCCCGGCTCGCTGCGTTCGACGGCTTCCGGTTGACATGCCAACGGTGACGGATGCGGAAGCAGGACCATCCACGGAGACCTCGGGCTGTGCCGTTTTTTGGCGTGTTGCAGGCCGTTGAAGCGGCGGTCATGGAGGACCTTCTGGGTCCCGTCCAGGCTGCTGCCCGAGGGGCCGGGGCCTGGCCGAACACTGGGCAAGGGAGTGGTGTAGTGCCTCTGCTGCCACGGCTGGGAGGTACGCGATGAGCCGTTCGGCATCCTCGCCACCGGCCCCGCCTCGGTCCACCACGCCTGGCTGTTCCGCCAGCTGACCGACGACCTCATTGTCTGAGCTGTCTGATCGCGATCGTGGAGCATGATCAGACCGTCGCGAACCCCAGCACAGTGGCGCCACGGCAACGAGCATCTCGTCGGCCAGTTCCGGGGAGAAGAAGGTGCCCGGGCACGCTCTGCGCGATCGCCCGCCGGAACAGTCCGGCGGCCCGGGGCATGGCCATCAGCACCGCGATCGAGCCGGCCCCGGCGGACTCGCCGAAGACCGTCACCCGGTCCGGGTCGCCGCCGAACGCGGCGATGTTGTCCCGCACCCACTCCAGCGCGGCGATCTGGTCGAGCAGCCCCCGATTGGGCCGCGCGCCCTCGATATGCGCGAAACCCTCCATGCCCATGCGGTAGTTCAACGTCACGACGACCACGCCCTGCGCAGCCAGCGCGGCCCCGTCGTCGTCGGGCTGATCCGCGTTCCCGGTCATATAGGCACCGCCGTAGATCCACACCATGACCGGCAGGGCCGCTGCGGGTCCACTGCCGTAAGCGGGGGACCAGACGTTCACCGTCAGCCACTCCGTGTACCCGCCGCCCTCCCAGGACGGGACGGGCCCGAACGCCGAGGACTGTGGCGGCGGAGGACCGTAGGCGGCGGCCTCGCGCACCCGTTCCACGGCAGCGCGGGCTGGGGCGCCGCGAAACGCTGTTCGCCGACTGGTGGCTGGGCGAAGGGTATGCCGCGGAAGACGGCGAGGCCGTCCTCATTGCGGCCACGCACGGTCCCGCCGCTGACGTGGGCCTCGGGGCGGCTGGTGATGCTCATGGAAGACTCCTCTTGGGGCGGTGGGCCGGCGGTACTGCCGGGAGTGTGATGATCTACTGCCGCCTGAATCGATCAGTTGTGCTGCTCGGTATCCAGCAGTGCGAGGGCGTTGCGGATGCCCTGTTCGAGGAGTTCGTCGGCGAGCTGCCGGTCGGTCAGGGCGCGGGAGAGTTGCAGTGTCCCGGCGAGCATGCCGAGGAGGCTGAGGGACTTCAGACGCGCCGACGGCGGATCGTGGGGTGCCAGGCGGGCGGCGAAGTCGTCGATGAGGATGAGCGCGCCGTCGGTGTATGCCTGCCTGGTGGGATCCGTAGAGCGTGCGATCTCGTCGAGCAGGGCGGCGTTGGGGCAGCCGTCCTCGATGTTGTCGCGCTGATCGGTGGAGAAGTACCAGCGCACGACCTGTTCGAGTCCGGCACGGCCGGGCGCCGCCTGCGCGACGATGTTCGCGTGCTGTGCACGCATCTGGTCGGCGACCGCGGTGGCGACGAGTTCGTCCTTGGACGCGAAGTAGGCGTAGAAGGTGCCGTTGGTCAGGCCCGCGTCCTTCATGAGCGTCGCGACTCCGGAGCCGTCGATGCCGTCCCGCTTGAGCCGGCGGCCGGCCGTCGCGATGATCCGCTGCCTTGTCTCCTGTTTGTGTTCTTTCGTGTACCGCAATGCGTTCCTCCATTGCGGCCGGGGCTTGCGCCCCGGCTGCCGCCCTGGTCAGGTCAGTGTGCCGCGCCTGCAAGGAGAGCGGGGAAGTTGATCCTGGCGGTCTGCAACTTCGGGTCGTGGGGTTCGGGGACCCCGCCGTCGGTGATGTACAGCCGGTCGCCGCGGACCGCGGTCGCGGAGGGCGAGGCGAGCCCGTCCGCGCTGGTCATAACGGCCTTGTAGGTGCCGTTCGGGTAGATCACCACGACCCTGTCGGGGCCGTTCTGCGAGGAGGAGCCGTTCTGCGCCGCGAACACCACATCGGACCAGGGGGCCAGGAAGCTGAGATCGTCGATGTTGGGCAGGCCGCCCGCGACAACTCGGATGGAACCGGCAGCGCCGGTGGTGGTGACCGGTACCCGCAACAGTGTTCCCTTGTTGAAGTTGCTGACCCACAGAGCGCCGTTGTGGAACCTGAGCCCGTTGGCACCGATCGGCAGGGCTTCGGTCGGCACCGGCGCCAGAGCGGCATCGGTCAGCCACGGGGTCACCGATCCGCCCGAGACCGGAACGGACCAGATGATGCCCTTCAGGCTGTCCGCGACGTAGAGGGTGCCTCCGGCCGAGTCGATGGCCAGCCCATTGGGGCCCGAGTCGGCGGGCAGAGTGGCGATGCGCTGAGGGGTACCGTCCGCAAGCAGCTTGTACACGCCGTTCCTGGCCGCGTCGCCCGGAGCCCACACGCTGTAGTAGACGGTGCCGTCACTGCCACGGGTGTTGCCGCTGATCGCCTCACCCACCTGGCCGGTGACGAGCACTCTGCGCTCTCCGGACGAGGAGATACGCATCAACTACGGCCCATGGGTGCGCTGGCACACCACGCAACTGCCGAGCATGGACAGGATCACCGAGCCGTCGGGGGTGACGGTGATGTTATGGGGGATCTCGCCGGCGGCGTAGTCGAACGTCGCCGCGGTCCGTACGTCGGTGACAACAGATCTGCTGTACGAGGGTCCCGTCCCTGCGGACGCGGACGGCGCCGACCCCAGGGCGGCCGCCGTCGCGGTGACCGCCACGGCGATTCCGACGTTCTTCTTCAGAAAACGCCTTGCGCTTGGATGCACGGTGCCGGGCCGCGTGCTGGCGTTGCTGCTGCATGACTCTCCTTGGCAAATCAACGAGTGCCTGATCAATGGACTTTCGGCGACACGCGAGATCTCGGAGACATTCGGCCGGAATCGGCGCCCTTGAAGCCGGACCGGGATGTCATCGGCGCTCTTGGAGCCTGACCGGAATGTCAGGTGGGCAGGCGATTGTTCTTGCGGATCTGCTTGTCGAACGCTCCGGCGGGGACTAGGCGGCGCGCCGTGGTGACGCGTGAGGCCAGCGGGCCGGCGGTGTAGCGCAGTTTCGGCTTCTTGTCGGTGGCCGCGGTGACGATCGCTTTGGCGACGACGGCGGGGGCGTCGCCGTCCTTCATCGCCTCCGCGATCACCTCGTCGAAGATGCGCCGCCGCTCCGCGTACAGGGGCAGCGGGGTGTCGGGCTGCGCGGCGTTGGCGTCGAAGCTGGTCTTGGTGTAGGCGGGCTGGACGATCAGGACACGGACGCCGTGCTCGCGGACCTCGTGGTCCAGCGACTCGGAGTAGCCCTCGATGGCGTGCTTCGACGCGACGTAGAGGGCCATGAAGGGCTGGGGGGCGACCCCGAGGACGGACGAGATGTTGATGACGCGTCCGCCACCCTGGGCACGCATGTGCGGCAGGACGGCCTTCGTCATACGGATGACGCCGAGGACGTTGATGTTCAGGATGTTCTGGGCCTGGGTGACGGAGTTCTCCTCGACGGCGCCCGCCAAGCCGATGCCCGCGTTGTTGACCAGGACGTCGATGCGTCCGAACCGGTCGATCACCTCTGCGACCGCGACGGTGGCCGAGTCGTCACTGGCCACGTCGAGATCGAGGTACGTCACGCCGGCGGGCGGGGTGAGTCCGGAGGTCTTGCGGCCGGTTCCGACCACCTCGAAACCCGCCGCGACGAAGGCGCGGGCCGCCTCCTTGCCGATCCCCGATGAGGCACCTGTAACGAGCGCCACCGGTCGAGTTGTCGCCATCACGTACTCCCTTGATTTTGCATTACGGTCGTATGCCTTACGTTCGTACGACCATATGATGGTCGTCGGTCGCTGGCAAGGGATCAGGTGCGGCGATCACAGAAAGTCGGGGAAACGTGGGGCGCGGTACGGGAAAGACCACGAGTGGGCGACGCAGCAGGGACCGAGACGCCGGTCCTCGCATGACCCGCCGCACTCGACGGCGGCCTCGGTGCCGTCTCCCGCACCACTTCGGACTTGGGCATCCCAGATCGACAGGCCGACCGAGCCCTGTTTGCTCGGACGGTCCCGGTGGTTGAAGGTGCCACCCCAGTGGTCGCCGACACGCCGAAACCCTCCAGGATCGGGGCGTCGAAGCGTTTCTCGAACTCGGTGAGGACCTCGACGGGCAGTGATGACCCGCCCGCTACCGCAACCCGCAGGTTGGCTGCGGTCAACGACCCTGTCGAGGGAGCCTGGGAGAAACTGCCGGCGATGGAGGTCCGTGGGCCGGGCGACGAGGACGCCTGGCTTCTCCCCCGTGCCGTCGCTCCGCACGCGGACGAGTCAGTGATCCCGCCGCACGATCCGCGTGGCAGGCGGAAATCCCCTGGCACTCCAGGAGCTGACCACGTCCGTGGCGGCCGGCGCCGGCGACATCTCTACGCACCCTCTTGCCGATGAGCAGACGCCATTGGGCCACGCCTGCTCCGTGCCTTCCGGTCCCGGATCGAGAGGTTGTCCGCGCCTTCCCGCACAGCATCGAGCGATGGCCGACCAAACAGGATGAGGCAGCTCGTCCGAAGGGAAGCTACTGATCAAGCGGTGAGATTGTATTCCTGCTGCTTGGTGAGCGCGCAGACCTCATCGAGAGGCACCATCACGCGCCACCCAACCGTCCAGCCCGAGCTGCGGTTACATCTGGCTACGGGAAGCGGCGCCGCCTCTGCCGTTGTGCTGACGGTGCCCGCCGGTCGGGTCTGTCGGGCGGGCACAGGCGACAACGCTCCGGCAATTCCCGCTCCGCGGTGGCGGTGGCGGTGGCGACGGTCGTGCGCGACGGGCGCCTTCTCCGTCAGGCAGTGACCAGGTCCTTCTGCTCCGGCGAGGTATCCGTCGGAGCAGTCTCGGATGCCGTGTAGTAGACGGACGAGCCCTGCTTGGTGCGGCGGACATGGCCCTTGGCTACGAGTCCTTCGACCGTGGTGCGTACGACCTTGGGCTTGATGTCACGGTCGGGATGGGCCTCGGCCAACGCGGTGCTGATTTCCGCGGAAGAGCGCGGTTCGGACTGCTGGCCGAGATGGTTGCGGATGAGCTCGACGAGAGTGGGCTGCTTCGCCCCAGTTGTGGGCGCCTTCGTATCGGGGCTCTTGGCCGGTGTTTTCTTCGGCTTCGGGGCAGCGGCCTTCTTCTGCCTGGCCGGTGTGGGCTCCGCCGAAGCCTGCTGCGGTACCGAAGGCGCAGGCGTGACAGTCTCGTCTGAACCTGGACCGGCGTCCTCGGCGCTCTCGCCGCTCAGCGCCTGCTGCAAGTTCACCAACAGGGCACGGTCACGCTGCAGGGCGAGCAACTGCTCCTGGAGTACGGATACTTCGGCGCCGATGCGTTCCTGATCCTTGGCGTTGCGCTCAAGGTCCGCAGCCACCTGAGCGGCGTACTGCGTTTTGAGTTCCGTGGTCACTGACTCGACTTCGGACATGGCAGTTACCTTTCCTCGTGCATCATGTGGTGCTGATGGCGGATCGTACTCGCATCATCCAGGCCATGATCCGCCATTCGCCCAGGCTGCTCCGGGCGAGGCGCGGATGGAAGCTGACTTCTACGCGACCAATGCCGCCAGGGACTTGCTCTTCGAGGCCGCCGGGAAGCGGACGGGCATCGTCCTGACGCCCGTCGAGCGGGCACAGCTGGACCTTGGCCTGACTCGCGGGTACGCCTCTTGGGGACAGGTACAGACCGACCAGGCCTCGGATCTCTCGAGGCTCGCCGATCGTCGGGCTGGACGACGGCCCCGACGACCATCCCGTGATCATCACCGGCCGCAGGGCAACTCGCAACGCAGTGCCGCTGCGGCGGCCCCACGTCGTACGACATGGGTGCGCCGCGCTTCGACGACCTGACCACCCACTGACCGCGGCCGGGAAAGAAGCGAACCGCCTGCTCAACCGCGGAGGCGCCGCAGTCGAGCACGGCTCCGCAAACTTGAAATCCTGGCGCTTCCTGAGCAAGGTCCGCATGAACGCCCGTCACGCGACCACACTCCTGAGGGCCCTGCTCGTCCTGGCGGGCACAGAGGGCCAGAGGTGACAGAGGTGACAGAGGATCTCCTACAGCCGATCATGCTCCCGGCCGGCGGGAGTACCCCACTTCCGACCCACACCAGCCCCGTGACTGCGCAATCACGACGGCATTCGCTCACTGACCGGCTGAGCCGGCTTGGAGCTGCTTGATCAGCTTCAGTATGAGGGGTCGGGCAACCTCTTGGAGATCCCATTTCCCATCCTGGACAGCCTGGTTACTTATCCAGAACACCATCAGGTCACCGTGCACGGCGTGCACGTTCACACCGTAGGACCAGCCGTTGCCGCCGGAGTGGGTCGCGAGGCTCCGATCGGGCATGATGCCCCACCCGTAGCCGGTGGCATAGCCGTCATAGCCCGGCAGGCCGGTGGGGGCGTGGGCTTTGAACATCATGGCCTGCGCGTCGCGGTCCAGGAGGGTGTCGCCGGTCAGAGCGCGGTGGAAGCGGTACATATCGCGGGCAGTAGACAGCAAACCGCCGTTGCCGCGCAGGTTCCAGTACGGGCCGTCAGTGGCCCATCGGTGGTCCAGCGGCCGCCCTTGGGAGACGCCCTGTTCGTCGTACTCCACCGCGATCCGCTCTGTGTCCCAGCGCGGCAGGACGTAGCCGGTGTGCTTCATGCCGGCGGGAGCAAAGATCTCCTTCGCCAGGAAGTGCTCGTAGTCCGTGCCGGAGGCGTTCTCGATGACGGCGGCCAGCAAGCTGTAGCCCAGGTTGGAGTAGGCGAACTTCGTGCCGGGCAGGGCGATCAGCTTGGACTTGGCGGCTCCGTCGATCATCTCCTGGCGGGAGATCGGATCGTAGTCGTCTCCCAGCGCCTCCGGCAGCCCGGAGGTGTGGGTGAGCAACTGGTGAATCGTGATGTTGCGCTTGTCCGCGGTTACAGGCCCGACGAACTTGCTGATCGTGTCGCTGACCCGCAGTTTGCCCGCCATCTGCAACTTCATGATCGCCACAGCCGTGAACGACTTGGTCATCGACATGATGTCGTACACCGTGTCGCAACTCGCGGAGATGCGGTGGGCCCGATCGGCCATCCCGTAACCTGCGCAGTGTGTGACCTTACCGCCGCGGGCGGCGATCATCGTACCGCTCCCGCCGCGGGGCAGGGCCTTGTTGAGGACCGCCTGGATCGAATCATCCATGAGATCAGGCGTTGGCGAAGGAAAACCAGGGCCCGCCGAGCGGGCGGCTTCAGGAGTGCCGCTGCTGTTACTACAGGCGGCCAGTGCCAGCGCGGAAACCAATGCGAGCACGACAGGAGCACGGAATGCGGACAGCCTCATGAATAGTCCTTGCGTAGCTGCCGACAACGGGCCCGCGAGTTCGCCACGGGACGTCCATGAGGCCGACGTGTCGATCGTACAACGCGACGGGCGGGTTCCGGTCGGCTCGGCTCGCTCCTCGGAGGTCACTACAGCCCGCCGCAATGAGACCACCGAGAAGCTGCGCGTGGCTGGCCTCGGCCCCATCGGCGACCCGACCATTCCGCGATCGCCATCGCATACAAGGCTCGCCCACCTGACAAACTGACGCATCCTCACCAAGCTCCGTCTGGACGCGGCGCACGCCACCGCCCGCCTGCGGCCCCTGCTGGTCCTGACGAGCTGCGAAGTCGCATGCTGACAGACGATCTACGACACAGATTCCCGCCCACCTCCAGCATGAGTATCCGTCCGGCCGCTTGGCTGCGGCACCAGACCGGGGTACGCATCTGGAAGGCGATCTTCTCGGGCGGGTAGTCGTGACGGTCGGTGCGTTTGCCCTGCTCAAGTGCCGCGTGGGTCTTGACGAGTTCGCCGTCATGGAAGACCTGACGGCAACAGCAGCAGCTCGGCGGCCTCCAGCGCCTCGAACACCGCCGGCGGGGCGGCCCCGTCCAGCGGGCGGCACTTTCGCCGTCCGGGCGGCCTGCTGGCTCCAGGTCACCGCCTCGGCCTGCATGTGCTCGATCGAGGTGAACTCCCGCCCGCGCCAGAACGAGTCTCGGACGTAGGGCATGGGCCGCTCCACCCTGGGCTTGCCCTTGGGCTTGGACGTCCGAGCCGGATCCACCAACACCCCGTAGTGGGTGGGTAGTTCGGCATACGCCATGTTGATTTTCGGGTCGTAGAGGTCGGGCTTGTCCACACCGGTCTTGAGGTTGTCCGGCAACAGCCGGCGCTGGACACCTCTAATATGCGGGTCTTGATGTCAAGCCGCCGACCACGCTGTGGGTGAGGCCCCTTGGAACAAATGAGTCGAGGAGTCCGGCTGGGCCTATCTAGGGTCGACGCCATGGTCTCCATGAAGCTCTTCGACTCCGAGCGCCGAGTCATAGAGGCTGCAGAACGGCTCGCTACTGCCCTCGGGAGCGACCCGAACCACACCGTAGCCGCAGCGGCGATGGACACGGCCGGCAGGATCCATGAGGCGGTCAACGTCTACCACTTCACCGGCGGACCGTGCGCCGAGCTCGTCGTACTCGGTGCCGCCGCAGCAGCGGGAGCCGGTCCGCTCGTCACAATCGCCGCCGCGGGAGATCAGGGTCGCGGCCTCGTCCCGCCGTGCGGCCGCTGCCGCCAAGCCCTTCTCGACCTCCATCCCGACATCTTCGTCGCCGTACCGACCGACGACGGGCCGGCACTGCGCCCGATTCGGAAGCTTCTGCCGGACACCTACTTCTTCCCCGATGCCGATGCGCGTCGAATTGTTCGGTTCAACAAGCGCTACTACGAGGCCATCGCCACCGCGCGGAAAACCTCCACCATCCGCTACGACGATCAGATCGCGCCGGGTCCCGCAATCTTCCTCTTCGAGGACGACGAAGCCCACCGCACGTTGAACGGCACCGTCACCGGCGTCGAACACCACCGGCTCGATCGCCTCACCGCCGCACATGCTCGGCTCGATGACAGCACGAGCATCGACCAGCTCAGGAAGGGCCTCCAGAGCCACTATCCCGGCCTGCCCTCCGATGCCGAAGTCGACATTGTGAGGTTTACCGTCGAAGCACCTGACGTCGTGCAGTGATGCAGCATGGACAGCTCCACGCCCGATGGGGATATCGGTGCATGACGCTGGTCAGATCGAATCGTTCATGTTGAATGGGGGCCAGTCAGGACGCTTCCCCATCGAGTCGGCTGAGGAGTCCGTCGAAGATCTGCTCGCGTGCGACTTGTCCCTTCGCTGCCGCGTCGTCTCGCTGGCGTTCGAGAGTGGGCCGGAACTCGATCGTGGTGACGAAGAACGTGCCGATTCACAGATCGACTCGAAGTGGCAGCTACGCCGGGACAAGGACGGTAAGCCATTCCGCCTCACGTGCCCGGTACCCGCAACGATTCACCAGACCCGACACGATCGCCGGGACGTGGCCCGCTCCGTAGACGATGGCCACCCGGATCGGCTCGTCGCCGCGCTCCGCGTGGATCTCGCCGAGCGCGGCGAGCAACCGCTGGTCGCGCCGACCGGTCAACGCATGCGCCACAGGATCGTCGGCCATCATTTCCGCCCGCAGCGTCGACGGCAGATCCTCGACCACCAGGTCCTCATCGAGGAAAGCGCGCGGACCGCGCAGCGCGATCACCAAACCCATCAAGGGAGCCGCGACCATGAGCAGCAAGTACGTCCACCGCGGCAGTGTCTTCAGGTCCGCGATCACATCCGTCGCGGTCACATCCGGGTTGATAACCGGCACATCCTTGGGAAGTAGCAGCTCCTCGCGCTGCTCCTGCAGACCGTTGCGCCGACGCCGCGGGGCGAACCTGTACGCGAGTGTGAGGGCACTCACTCGGACCGAATTCCCTCGGACTCCCTCCATGACTATGAGGTCGCATTCCTTGAGCCTGATGCGGATCTGGGAGTAGAACGTCGGCGAAGCCACATGCAGCATCGGGAAGATCACGAATTCAAGTGGCGCCCCTGTGCGCCTCATGGTGATCACAGCAGATCGGACGGCATACCCGGTCACCTCGATGATCTGCATGATTCCCCCGCGAGCCTCGCCCGGTTTCCCTGCCACGCGTACCAGGACACGAGCCCGACCAGGGCCGCGGTTCCCTCCGATACAAGCCGTGTCACCGGGCAGGTGGATCGAGTACAAGATCCACCACGGCGTCACGTGATCGAGGAACGCCAGGGCCGCAGCCCGGAAGGCCGCCGAGATCGAGCAGCGGCGTGCCGAAGGGTTGCCGATTCAGTCGTCGGCCGACGCTCTGTCGGAGGACCGGCGCGAGCAGTTGGAGGAGATCGACCCGTCCCGGTGCACGACCACGCCTGGCCCGTGGAGTGGCAGCGCGCCTTCCACCTCACCCGGCGACACCTTGAGGAGGCCGGCGAACTGCCCACCGAGTCACCACCCTGCCCGCCCACCTCAAGCGGTCCCTGACCTGGGACCAGGGCATCGGGATGAGCCGGCACCATGAGTTCACCCTCGCCACGGACATCCCGGTCTACTTTTGCGACCCGGCAAGCCCCTGGCAGCGCGGCTCGAACGAAAACACCAACGGTCTGCTACGGCAGTACTTCCCCAAGGGAACCAACCTCGCCACCCACACCCGCGAACACCTCGACACAGTCGCCGCCGAGCTCAACAGCCGCCCACGCAAAACGCTCGGCTGGGAAACCCCAGCCGAGCGCCTCGCTAAGCTACTGGACCTAGCCAGCTGACCAGCAGTGTTGCAACGACCCCTCGAATCCGCCCGTGTTCCGGGGGCCCGACGAGGTCTGACCGCGCCGTCAGGCGGGCGTGATGTTCTCCGCCTGCGGGCCCTTCTGCCCCTGTGTGACGTCGAAGGTCACAACCTGGCCTTCCAGCAACTCGCGGAAGCCGGAGGAGTTGATGTTGGAGTAGTGCGCGAAGACGTCCGGTCCGCCGCCGTCCTGGGCAATGAAGCCGAAGCCCTTTTCAGCGTTGAACCACTTGACGGTTCCCCTGGCCATGCTGGTGCCTTCCAGTCGATGTCGGACCCGCACCGCGCGGATCCGGAGGTGATCGCCCTGGTCCTGCACTGCACAGCAAAGCGCCCGCGCCGGAGCGCGGGCAGGTACTGCGAACCACGACATCTGAGAGCGACGCTACACGGCGAAACCGTCTGCTGCCAAAGAGCAACGGCCGTGATTCGGCCGGGGCATGAATGCTTCTCAGTAGCGATCCGCGTGTCCGCGCTCAGCGCCGGCCCGGGTTCAGGTCCAGGTCCAGGTCCAGCCATGCGGGTGCTGTGGCCTCGCTTGGCATAGTTGGCCCCGCCAAAGCGGCAGGAAATCGTCAGCGCGGAGACCAAGCGATTCAGCATGGCCGAGTCCGACTTCAAGATCTCCTTCCGGGACGGGTCCTGGGCCCGGCTGACGACGACTTCGGCGGACGGCGCGCGGAGGATCGTGGCTCTGCTCTCCTAGGGCGATGATGCCGTACACCGGCGCGCCCGACACGTTGTTGCAGTACCACCTGATCCCGCCGTCGTTCGTCCAGCAGCCGGGTGCCGCATTGGCGGACGGCGCCGCCACGGCACCGAATCCCACGGTCAGCGCCGCCGTCGCCAGCACCGCTCCGAGCCTCCTGCGCGTACGCACGCGTTTCCCCCGTGTCACTCGTCGGCCGGCACGCCGGTCTTGGTGTGCCGTTAGGTCGTCGGGGGAGACGCGACGGCTGCGCGGAAGTTTCCGTTCGACTTCGGAATCCAGGAATGTCATTCAGCGGCGGACCCCACTTCTGGCCGTATCCGCCGCTGCTCCAGTTCTTCCGTTCGCAGGAAACGTCGGCCTAGGGAGGCACCGGCACCTGGCCCAGCAAACGGGTCAACAGGGTCTGTTCGAACTTGAGCCTGCTGGCGGCGCCAGGAGCCGTCGTATGTCTTGTCCCCGATTGCACCGTCGCCGACAGTGTGGTTGGTACAGCCGTTTCTCAGCGCCTGCATCGCCTGTCGGCGGCGGGACAGTGGGCGAGCGAGTGTGGGTTCCGAGTACCGGCGTGCGGCGCCCAGTTCCGGTTTACATCGAACAATTGCTCTGGCTTAGTCGGATTCAGCTCGGGTATTTCCTTACTAACTCGTCTGCAAAAGCAGTGCTATTCACTGCCCTCAGTTGGTCTCCAGGCGCAAGGAGCGTGATATGCGCGAACTGTGCCGAGTGGATCAGGAAGCGATGGATGAACATGCCGATCGATCCGGAACAGGGATCCACCGGCGGTGGCGCCGTGGTGACGTTCACCGGTACTGGCCTCAGCGGCGCAACAGCCGTCCACTTCGGATCTGAGCCAGCCACGATCACCGCCAATACGGCCACCTCGGTATCGGTCGTTTCCCCCTCGGGGGCGGGCGTGGTCGAGGCCACGGTCACCACACCGGGGGGCACCAGCAATCCGGTGCCCTATTACTACGTCCCCCCACCCTTTGTCCTTGACGCGTCACCAGCGTCCGGGCCTACCGCGGGCGGGAGCACCGTCACCATCACCGGGCGCGGTCTCGCTGCCACCACGTCCGTACGATTCGGCGAATCCGCCGTCACACCAACGGTGGTGTCCGACAGCGAACTCACCGTCGTCACCCCGGCCGTCGCGGCCGGCACCGTGCCCCTGGTCGTCACGGGCCACGGCGGGACAGTCGCACTGTCCTTCGAGTTCGTGACTCCTCCGGCCGTTACCGGCTTCAGCCCGGTCACGGGAACGACCGAGGGCGGTACTCTCGTCGACCTCACGGGCACCGCTCTGTCGACGACCACGGGCGTGACCTTCGGAGGTATCGCGGCCACGTCGTTCGCCGTCCTGTCCGACACACGGATCGCCGCCGTGACCCCCGCCCACTCCTCGGGTGAGGTCACCGTCGCGGTGACCACCACAGGCGGCACCGACGCCGCGCCTGGCACATTCCTTTACGTCCCGTGACCTGGCGGGGCGGGACCGTGGCTCGGTGAGTCCAGAACCGCCCGCCCTGCCGTGCGACTGGAGCCGTAGGCCCAGAGGGTGGCGCGATCTCCTGCAGGGCGCGGCAGTTTGGCGTACCGGATGTCCTTGTCGGCTCGTTCGAGACGATCGACCCCGCCACCATCCGCCCGCTCCTGCCCGGGAGCTACATCGCCCGGCTCGATCGCCTCCTGAGGCAGTACGGCATTCGCGTCGGCAGCACTCGATGTCGCGCGACGGCTGCTGTGTCGCGGCCCGGGCACGAAGGCCACCGCGGTGCACCTGGCGTACGTGCCCTGGGCAGAGGGTGTCACCGCGCTGATGCCCTGGGACTTGCTGATCTCAAAGGAGCACCAGGGCTACTGGAACCGATGGCGTCGCCCAGCGAGGCTGCGCCGGCACCGGTGGCGGTGAGGTCGGCGGCCGTCTCCTCGGCCGGGGTCATCCGGTCCGGGTTGCACCGGTGTCCGGGGTGCCGCCTACCTGCTGCGTGCACTCAGGCGTTTCACCTCCTGCGCAGCCTGGCGTGCCTCTTGCTCGGCCCGGGTGCGCGCGTCGGCGGCCGCGTGGCTTCGTTCCTCGGCATCCTGTCGTTCATGGTCGGCTCGCTGGAGCTCCTCCCGCGCCTGTTGCAGTTGCTGCTCGGCAGCGGACATCTGCTGATGGGCCTGGGCATGGCGGTCGCGTGCCCGCTGCAGTTCCGTGTCGGCGTCGGTTTGTTCGGCGCGCTTGTCGCGCAGCCGCTGCGCGGCCTCCTCGGCTGCTCTGCGGGCCTGATCGAGCCGATCCTGCCTCTGGCGGCGCCGTTCGGCGAGTTCGTCCTCCTTCGTCCGCGTCCGGGCCGATGGCGGAGGGGCCGCCTGCCGGCTCGGCTTCCGCGGAGTACGGGCCGCCGGGGCGGGGCCGGAGGGAAACTCCGATGAGGGGGTGAGGGCGCCCTCCAGGCGGCCGGTGGCCCATCGGTCGGCCGCGTCCGGATCGGCGAGCACGGCGCGCAGTGTGGACTCGACGTCCTGCTGCACCGTGTCCGACAGCCGGTGCCCGGCCTCCCCAGCAAGCTGCCCGGCCTGCTGGGACAAGGCGAAGACGACGCGCCGGCGCTGCGCGGACAGCTCTTTGATCCCACTGCTGTCCAGGCTGTCGTACGCCTCGCGCAACGCCCGCCCCAGCTCCAGGAACCGCTGACTCTCCGCCGGCTGAGAGCGCAGCAGCAGGTTCGCGGCCCAGGCCGCGAGTGTGGGGCGGCGGGCGGCATGGATCCGGCGGGCGTCCTCCACGCGGCCGGCCGCCTTGGCCGCGGCCGCCAGCTCCTCACGACGGGCCACGAAGGCGGAGGGCGGCGTGATGTAGAGCTCGTCGAGAACAGCCTCCACATCCCGCTCCGTGCGACCCTGCACCTTCTTGCGCATGTTCAGGGCTTCCACACCTCCGGCCCGCCTCCATGCCACTCGATCAACCCCAACTCGGCGGCGTCCAGTGCGTCCAGCCGGCCAGGCCGGCCTTCTGCAGGAACACGGTGAGGTCGTGGACGCTGTACGCGCTGCCGAGGATCCGGTCCTCGATGCGCACCGTGCGGCCGTCGGTCGCAGACGGCGGGTAGACGATCACGTGGCGCTCGGACATGGCACCAGCCTCACCCGCGGCGGGTGGCCCTGCATCCCGGCCGGGCGCCCCTGTCCCTGATCTCGCTTCCCCGGCCCCGGGCAGGACGTGACCTGGCGCTACAGGTCGGTCAGCAGCCGCAGGGGCGTCTACGGAACTGTTCGTCCGGCTCCAGCGCGGTGCGCTCGGCGCGGAAGGAGATCACGGGGGCGCATGCCGTCACTGGTCCGAGCTGTGGCCGTTCGCGGTTGTTGGCGATTGAGGCGGGGTGGCTTCGCTGCTCGCGCGGTTTCTGTTTGACGAGCTGCGCGGCCGGGTTGCCGTCACCACGCCCGCCACGACCTCCACCACGGTGTCCGCCCGCGACGGGCGTGTAGGTGTCGCCAACCTTCGTGGACCCGCGCCCGGACTGGGAGGCCGGACACAGGACAGGAGGTTTACGACACCTTCCCCGCGATGCGGGTCGTTCAGCCGCCGCCAGAGCCCGAACCATAGAGCGCAGCGATGTCCTTGGACGTCGCCCACCGGCTGTATGTGGGCGACTGCGGCCAGCCCTCGGGCGAGTCCTGCCACTCCTCCTGCCGTCCGTACGGCAGGACGTCGATCAGCGGGAAGGTGTGACTGAGCTGTTCGGTGCCCCGGCCGTTGGTGTGCCAGGTGCGATAGACGGTGTCGCCGTCGCGCAGGAACACGTTGACCGCGAATCCTCCGTCGGGCGGTGCACCGACGTCGGCCCCGAATGAGCTGTTGGCAGTCGAGTACCACGTCATCTGGTTGCCGACCCGCTGCTTGTAGGCGAGTGCCTCTTTGATCGGGCCCTGGGTGACGATGATGAATCGCGCATCGTAGTTGTCCAGGAACTCCAGGCGGGTGTACTGCGAGGTGAACCCCGTGCAGCCCGGACACTGCCATTCCTTGCCGGCGAACCACATGTGGTTGTAGACGATCAGTTGCCTCTTGCCTTCGAAGACGTCCGCCAGCCGAACGGGGCCGTCCTCGCCCTCGAGGGTGTAGTCGGGCATCTCGACCATCGGCAGGCGACGACGCTCGGCGGCGATGGCGTCAAGCTCCCGCGTCGCGGCCTTCTCCCGGGCACGCAGCGCCTGGAGTTGGCGCTCCCACGTTGCGGCGTCGACGACGGGTGGTAGTGCGTGGGTGATCATGGTCCCCTCACAGAACTCGTGTGCAGCTTTCGCTCGTACAGAGGTAGACCCCACCGGGCCCCGGAACTCATCGGCGCAGCTGGGGTCCGGACAACTCCTTCCTGTCAGCGAGGCCTTGAGGCCTCTCGGTCGCGTCCCGAGCGCGGCATGCGTCACCTGCGGTGACCGCGGTGCCGGCGGGCTCCTGCTGGCGCGCCTCGCGTGCCGCGGCTCCACGAGAATCGGCCCAACTGTTCGGCTCCGTCGGCCAGTTGGAGGGCGTCCTGCGGGGGTCCCGCCTCAGAGAAGGAGTCACCGGCCAGGTGCGCTGAGTGATTGGACGGGAACGTGGAAGGGACCACCAGTCATCCGCTGGTTGTCGCGCGCCATGCGGTGGGCATGATGATGGAGGAGTTCGTCTCCGGTCTGTCCACGGTGGCCGAACTGCTTGAGCACGGCCGCTGCACGCCCGCCCTCCGGCTCCGTCTGCACACCCTGGCCGCCTCCCTGTCCCAGACCGTCGCCTGGCACCGCTTCGACCTGGGCCGCCACATCCACGCCAGACGGAACTGGATCGCCCGCCTGCACAACGCCCACGCGGCCGGGGACCATGACATGGGCGCCGGCCTCCTGGGCGACCTCGCCTACCAGGCCGCCTGGCGCCGCGATCACACCACCGCGGCAAGCTTCCTGAACCATGCCCTGACCCGCGTTCAGAACCCCACCGCCCGCTGCCTGCTCCAACTGCGCCTCGCCCGCACCCTTGCCGCACGAGGCGACCGAAACGAACGACGCGCCGTGCCGCGCGCCCTCACCGCGGCCGAGAAACACCTCAACGACGCCGGCGCCGACCGGCCCCCATGGTGCGCCTGGGTGTCCGAGGCCGACCTCGCCGTGGACTCCGGCCAGGCCCTCCTGGACCTCGGCGACATCGGCCGCGCCCACCGGCTCATCACCGAGGGTGAACGCCTGCTGCCCGCGGCCCGGGACAAGACCCGCGGCGTGTTCCTCGCCTACCGTGCCGCGAGCTACCTCGATCTGAAGGAACCCGAGCCCGCCGCGGCCGTCGCCACCCAGTCCCTGCTCCTGGCCCGTCACATCGGAGCACCCCGCTGCGTGCAGCTTGTCGACGACCTGCTCCCCCGCTTCCAGCCCTACCGGGACGCCCAGGGCGTTCCGGAACTCCTCCAACTCGCTGCCGCGTAGCGCAAATCCGACTCGTCAGGACTTGCGGCCGATGAAGGCGAGCAAGCGAGTCTGGACGTCGGCTGTCTCCGGCACCTCGACCCGCGGGCCGTACTGCCCGCTCGCGCGGAGCACGTCGTCGAGCGGCAGCATCCCGTCGAGCAACTGGGTGCATCTGTCGGGATCGAGGTGTGCGTCCTGGCCGGTTGCCCGTGCCAGATCCCAGGTATGCATGAAGACGTCGGCGGTGTAGAACCGGTCGACCGCCTGGTCCAGTGGGACCTCACCGATGTGCGGGTTCGACAGCAGCTTGTGTGCGGTGGCCGGATCGTCGAGGAGGGCCTGCACTCCATCGCGGTGCGTCGCCCAGGCTGCCACCGGGTCGTCGTCCACCGAGGGCCCCTTCGGTAGTTCGACTCCGGCGCCTGCTTTCAGGAAGGCGGGGAACCACTCGACGAGGTGACGGACGACATCCCGGGCGACCCACCCCTCGCACGGCGCCGGGTTGCCCCATGCCTGTGGGTCCGTGCCGCGTACGAGGTCGGTGAATGCACGTGCCACGGTGCGGTGCTCATCAGCTGCTGTTCTCGCCATGATCAAGATCCCGTCTCGGTGTGTCGGCCGGCGCTGTTGCCCTGTTGGCCGCCGAGCAGCTCGTCAAGCCGCTCGTAGCCTTCGCGGACGCCGTGATCCATGCCGCTCTTGAGCATCGAATCGCGGGCTTCGATGGAGTCCATGAGCGACTTGCCGGTGACCCGGGTGCGACCACCAAGGTCCTCGAAGACGGCCGTCTCCAGGCTGACGCCCTCCGGAAAGCCCTCGTAGGTGAAGGTCTGCACGATGCGCTCATTGGGGCGCACCTCGTGGAACACACCGTGGAAGCCGTACTCGGTACCGTCGTCGTCGCGATGCACATAGCGATAGGAACCACCGCTGCGCGCGTCGTACTGGTCGATCCGCATCGTGAGCCGACGCGGGCCGAGCCACTGGACGACCAGCTCGGGGTCGGTGTACGCCCGGAACACGCGCTCCGGCGGAGCGTCGAACTCCCGGATGATCAGGATTGTGGGCAGATCCGGGTCGGCCACGATCCGCGTCTCGTTGTGGTGGTGCGTGTCGGTGGTGCTCATGATGCCGCCTCTTTCCCCTGGGTACCCGTCGCCGACTGCTCGCCCATCTGTCCAAGGAGGGCATCGAGACGGCGGAAACGGTCCTCCGCCTCGCGCCGATAACGCTCGATCCACTTCGTCATCAGGTCGAAGACCTCTGCCTCGAGGTGACAGGGCCGCCGCTGGGCGTCTCTGCTGCGACTGACCAGACCTGCGTCCTCCAGGACCTTGATGTGCTTGGACACGGCCTGCACCGTGACGTCGTACGGCTCGGCCAGGTCGTTGACCGTGGCGTCCCCGGCGGCGAGCCTGGCCACGATGTCGCGCCGCGTGGGGTCGGCCAGTGCGGAGAACACCAGCGACAGCTGGTCGTCGGCCACCTCGCACCTCCAGTATTCAACCGATTGGTTAAATAGCCTACGACCGAGGTTCGGGCTTGTCAACCAATCGGTTGAATAGCGGCCGGAAGCCGCCTGCGCCAGGGCCATCGCGGCCGGCGATCCCTCCTACGCACCGTCAAAGGAATCCTGGCCGTCGCTGCGATGGGCGTGAAGCCACGGTCGATGCGGCGCGGCGCGACGGAACTCGGGGTCCCGCGAGGACGGCCTCGGAAAGGCCCGGCGGGGGCGGGGCACCGGCATCCGGCCGGAGGCGGCTACTTCTCGTCGAGGAGGAGGTCCTCGGGTGCGTGGTGAGTCGTACGGTGTTGCCATTGGTGATGTCGACGACAGTGTCAGTCCGGCCCAATGCCCTGTGGTGAGGATGAACAGCCGATCGTCCCGCTGCTCCAGGCAGTCGGGGAAGCCGTCGAGTGCGGGGCCACCGTCACTGAACTGGAGGTGGTCGGCCAGGCGGCGGAACAGCTTGGGCCACAGCACAGCGTCAGTCAGTCAGTCAGTCAGTCAGTCAGCGTGGACATCCGCTCCGCCTTCGCCCCACTTTCGGTCTGGTCCTTGGCCCACACCGTCACCACCCGCATGACCACCGCAAATATCACGACCGCCGCCTGCCGCACCTACACCGCGGTCGGGGTGGACTGGTGCTGATCGACGAGATCCACCGGCTCAACCCGCGCACCTCAAGCGGCGCGGAGGCCGCCGACTGACTCAAGGACCTGAGCTGAGACAGTGATCTCACCTGTAGGCGCCCCAGTGGCGGCCTTCCATCTGGTCCTGCGGGGCTGTGGTCACGCCGGGCGGATGTTCTCCGCCTGCGGGCCCTTCTGGCCCTGCACGACATCGAACTCAACTTTCTGCCCCTCCTGAAGCTCGCGGAAGCCCTGAGCGGCAATGTTGGAGTAGTGGGCGAAGACGTCGGGTCCGCCGCCCTCCTGTTCGATGAAGCCGAAACCCTTTTCGCTGTTGAACCACTTCACGGTGCCCTTGGCCATGGCCTGCTCCTTCGAGGAACCCCGGGCTCGCACCCTGCAGACCCGGGAGGTGAGTGCCCTGGTCCGGAGAGGCGCTGAACAGCAAGAACGCCCATGATCGTGATCACGGGCGAACGGGACTTCGGAACCACGACAGCTGAATACCGACGCTACACCGCGCGGTCGGCAGCCGCTATCGACGCGGCCGTGGATCGTTGCGCTTGATGTCCTACGAGGGCCAGATCGCCGGCCTCGGCGACAACCAGCCCGGATCTCCGCTCAAGCGAGCCGCCCTCCGCGCCATGCAGCGCTTCTCCGGCCTTGAACTGGCCGACCGCCGCGCCGCGGCCATCGCCGCCGTCGAGACCGTCGCTCCGCTGGAGTTCGTGAACGGCGGCGGCACCGCGGGGGCGAACCCCTCGTCGAGGAGGACTGAGGCGGCTCGCCGGAGCGGAGCCACGTCCCCGAAGTACCGCCTTCAGGGCACCTGACGCCGCGTTCTCGGCCCTCGTGGCATGCGGCGTTGCGACGCGCATGTCTCGCAGGGAGCCTTCTCTGCGGGAACTGGATAGGGTGGCCTTTTCAGGCATGCCCATGACGGACCTACCGGAGTTGGGCGATGACGTCGTCCAGGCTTACGGCCAAGGCGTGCTCGATATGGGTCCAGTCGTCCTTGGCGTGGCCGAGGAGATACTCGCGCCGTTCGGGTGCGCGCTCCGCTCGCCAGTTGGTGAGGAGCGCGCGCAGTGTGAGTCGTGCCAGTGCGGCAATCGGGAGCAGCGGAAGTTCCGAGTCCTTGATCGGCCGCTTGCGTTGGTAGCCGGCGACGAAAGCGCAGGCCTCCCGCCAGGGATGATCCGGCGTCCTGGCGAGCAGGTTCGCCATGGGAACGGCGGGGTCGAAGATCACCGCACTGCGCATCGTGTCGCCGAAGTCGATGACGCCGGTGATGACGTGTTCGTTCTTCGGATCCACCACGACGTTGTAGGGGCTGAAGTCCCCGTGGATCACCTGTGCTTCGAGATCGCTCAGCCTCGGGACGACGTTTTCGCCAAAGAGCCGGAAGACCTTTTCAGCCAACTGGTGGTGCTCGGGGCTCGGCGTGTGCTCGACCAGTTCGGCCAGCTGGTGGAAGTACCGGATGTCCCATGCCAGACCTCGTCGGTCCGCCGGGTGCGTGAACGTCCTGAGCGCCACGTCGACTCGCCCCAGCATCTCGCCCGCCTTGGCGAGCCGCTCGGCGTCCGGGTTCGTCTCGGCCAGGATCTGGCCCTCGACGAAGTCGAACACCCGCAGGACCCGAGTCCTGCCGTCGTTCAGCCTGATCGTGACATGGTCGTCTCCGTCGGCGGTCAGCTTCACCCGCTGGACGGGCAAGTACGGAGCGGTGCTTTCGAGGTAGCGCATCGCTGCGGTCTGGAGGGCGACAACCGCCTCCGCCTCGTCAGGCGGTGAGACCTTCACGAGGTAGTTGCTCGAGTCGGTCCTGAGTCTGAACGTGTCGTCCTTCTCGGTCGCCAGTCGCCCCAAGCGCCCGGTGAGGCGGTAGTGCTCCTCAAGGAAAATGCTCACCAGCATCACGTCGATGGGCTCGTGGGACGACGTCAGGCCGCTCTCCTGGAGGAGCCGCTGAGCATGGTTCGCAGCTGGTGAGGTGTTCACGGTCAGTCCCTTCGGCCAGCCTGTTACAGACGGTTCTTCGCGACCTCGGCGAAGGTCTCCAGGAATCGGGTCACATCGGCGGAGTCGAAGGCCAGCGGAGGGCGGATCTTCAGAGTGTTCGCCGAGGGGCCCGTGCCGCTGATGAGAATCCGGCGGTCTCGCATGTCGTTGATGACGTTGTCGGTCAGCGCGCGGTCGGGTTCGAGGGTGTCCCGGTCCTTCACGATCTCCACGCCGACGTACAGGCCGGCGCCGCGGACCTCGGCGACGTAAGGGGAATCCTTGGTGATCCCCCGCAGCCCCGCGCGCAGAGCGTTGCCGCTCTCCAGGACGCGCTGCCGCACATTCTCCTTTTCCAGGACGTCCAGCACCGCGGCGCCGGCGGCCACGGGGATCGAGCTGCCGCCGAAGGTGTTGAAGTAACGGACGTTCTGTCCGAACTTCTCGCTGACCTCGGGGCGGAAGACCACACCCGAGATCGGAATTCCGTTGCCCATCGGCTTGCCCAGGGTGACGATGTCCGGCACCACGCCGTGGCGGGTGAAGCCCCACATCGACTCCCCGAGCCTGGCGAACCCCGACTGCACCTCGTCCGCGATGTAGACACCGCCGGCCGCGTGCACCTCCGCCACCACGGCCTGCATGTATCCGACGGGATCCGTGAAGATGCCGTCGCTGGAGTAGGCGCAGTCGGTGATCAGCGCGGCCAGCCGGTAGCCGTGGCGCTCCAGGTCCTCGATCGCACCGCGCACCTGCTGCCGCATGTGCGCGGCGAGCGTGGATCCGGGCGCGACGAGGCGCGGGTCAGGAGCATCGATGAACCGGACGTTCGGGCCCAGCGGTGATCCCGAGCCCAGGGTCGGCGAGAAGCTGGCCACCTCGCGGGTGAGGCCGTGGTAGGCCCAGCGGGTGACGATGATGCCCTCGCCGCCCGTGTGGAAGCGGGCCACACGCACCGCCAGGTCGTTCGCCTCCGAACCGCTGCACGCGATGCTCAGCCGCGACAGTTCCTCGGGGAAGGTCGCCAGAAGCCGCTCCGCGTAGTCGACCAGGGCTTCCTGGACGTAGCGCGTGTTGGTGTTGACCGCGGTCATCTGGCGGGCGACCGCCTCGGCCACGTGGGGGTGGGCGTGTCCGACACACGGGACGTTGTTGTAGGCGTCGAGGTAGTCGTTGCCGTCCCGGTCGATCAGGTGGGCCCCGTGACCGGAGACGAACTCGACCGGCTCCTTGTAGATGAGTGTGTAACCAGGGCCCAGCACCTTGTCGCGGCGCTGGATCGTCTCCTGGAGGTGTTCGGGGAGTTCGCTCAGTACCCCCGGATCGAACCTATTGGGGTAGTGGGCGAGAGCCCGACTAATCGTCGAAGTCATCGGCAGGCACACCTTCAGTCTTTGTCCGGGGCTGCTCGCTGCGTTGGTCGAAACCGTACCATCATTTATCTCAGTTTCAACCTGAGACTAGAAACTACCCGGATCTTGGGGGTCCCAGCAGCCCTCCGCATGCACGATGAGGGTGTTCTCGTCATCGCACATCTCGCCGCGGACGGCCCTTGGGGCGCCGCCAATCCGGAGCGGGCAATGCCTGCTGGGCACCCCTGGCTCGCCGCCTGTCCCGTTGAGCAGGAGGGTTACGGGTAGGGGCGACCCAGCGCGAGGGGCTTGTAGTGGGGTGGGCCGGACCTGGCGAGGCCCAAACGATATTGGGTCCCCGTACCCGGATGGAGGAGGCAGCCGGCGCGGGCCGGCACGTGTGTCAGGGAGAGTACGCCGCCATCGCGGGGACTAGCACGCCTCACCGCCAGAGGGGCGCCGTCAGCGCCGTATCAGTTGGTCCCCGTCACGATCAAGCAGTGCCTCCTAGGCATGGCCTACGCACCAGCGGCGGCCGAAGCAGCGGCCGCTTCCCTCGTTGTAGGAGAAGCCGACGCGGTGCCGTTGGAACTCACGGAACACGAAGATCGGCGCACTGACGATTCCCTTCCGTGCCAGGTGAAGTGCCGCCGAGAGGCCGGTCAGGCCGGCCCGAAGATCGCCACGTCGACACTCTTCATGTCCCTGCTCTCTGCCAGTGGCGTCAGTCGCTCTGGGTGCATGACAGATGAGTTGAGAACCCTCCGACAAGGCGGAAGCCTCCGGCAAGGACACCTTCGAGGGCTGCCAGGCGGGAACGACAAGTCCGTCGAAACAACCGCTTGTCACCGCGTCGCCCTTTGTCGTACCGCCCAAACCGGTGCCGGCCCGATCGGCGAACCGCTCTCGCTATGGTCATCACGTGACCACCAACCCAACCTCCCGCGACTACAACAAAGCGTCAGTCCTTGACGTGGTCCTCTCCCACGCGCCCTTGACACGGAACAAGCTCACCGGGCTGACAGGCCTGAGCAGGGCCACGGTCTTCAGAGCGGTGGAGGAGCTCTGGGCCGACGGCTTCCTCGTCGACTGCGGGATCGACGAGGTCACCGGCCGCGGCCGCCGGTCCACCTATCTGGACCTGTCCGGCACGGCCGGCCACGTCGCCGGTGTCAGCTTCGGCGCACAGACCACCGGCGTGCTGGTGACCGACCTCAGGGGCCGCGAGATCCAGCATGTAACGGTTCCCACCGCCGATCACCAAGAGGTCGCGGACGCCGCACGATGGCTGGTCGACCTGATCGCGCAGGCCGCCGAGTCCGCGCAGGGCCCCCTGCGGCAGATCGTCGTCGCAGTGCCCGGGCGGGTACGGGGCGGCACGGAGATCTTCGGCCCCGCGGAGTCGATGAAAATCTTCGCGGGCTCCGATTTCCACAGAGCCATCGAAGACCAGGTCGACGCACCCGTGCTGCTCGACAGCGACGCCAACGCGGCCCTGCTCGGGATCCTCACCGACGACGCCACCATCACCAACGCCGCGCTCTTCAGCCTCAGCACCATACTGAACTTCGCCCACTGCACAGATCACGAGCTCGCCCGTGGGAGCACACCCACCTTCGGCGACATCGGGGTACTCTCCTCCGGAGTCGGCAACGAGATCCTCGACGAACTGCTGAGCACGAGGGGTCTCCTTCGCTTCGCCCGCAAACGGGGGCTCGACCTGGAGCGCGTCGAGGACCTCTGGCTGCAACCACGCACCGAGGCGCCGCACGCCGAGGTGCTTCAGGCATTCACCACGGCGATCGTGACCGCTGTCAGTGTCGTCGCCGTGACGCTGGACCCGGAGTCGGTCCACTTCGTGGGCCGGCTGCGTCCGCTCGTCGACGTCGTGCTTCCCCAGGTGCGCGGGCGGCTCGACCAGACCCTTCCGGCGGTGCCAGAGATCAGGACGGGTCCGCATCTGATCGGTCTGTCGACGGCACAGGGAGCGGTCTACGCGTGCCTGACGATTGCTCAGAAACGGCTGAGAGATGCCGTGCTCGGAGCACGGCATCAGAGCCGGCTCACGGAGCGATCCGCACCGGCCTTCTGAGCCGACCGCCGACAGGTCCGATCGGGATGCGCCGATCCGCCCCGGCCCCGCCGCCGCTAGCTCTTCGGGAGCTTGGGCGTCCGCGAGTTGTTTGACGGTGCGGTAAGCCATGCGGAGCTGACGATGGATCGAGCGCCGGCTGTGTCCGGCTTCCAGAGTGCGTGGACCTGCGCATGGCGGGCACGGATGCGGTCGGCGAAACGGTGGCCGATGGGCCAAGGTGATGTGGGCGTCTCCTCGGCCGCCGGGGCCGGGGCGGGCTCTACTGCTGGTGGAGCAGCGCGCAAGCAGGTGCAGTGCTGGGAAACGCACCGTTCCACGGCCTGGGCGAGGTTGTTGGGTCGGACCGGGGCGCCCTGCCGGGATTACTCCCGATGGGTTTCCCCGGCCCGCCCGCCGAACCCGGCGTGCCCGTCTCCGGGCACCGGGCACCGGGCACCGGGCACCGGGCACCGGGCACCGGGCACTCCACGAGATCATGCCGTTGGAGTCGGGGACCGGTCAGAGCATCCGGCCATGGGGTGGGGATGCTGTTGCCCCGGTGACGGTATCGAGTGATCGATACCTTGCCGAGGTGAAACAGTCTGATCCCCTGCCTTCGACACCAGCGACGGCAGGAACGATGCGAGTATGACCGCCGCTTCGTAGGAGGTGGCGGTCTTCTCGTATCTCGTTGGCCGCGGAAGCCATCGAGCCCTTGAAGCAGCGCTCGATGGCGTTGCGCCGACGGTAGGCGTCTTGGTCAAACGTTGGTGGCCGGCCGCCGCGGCTCCCAGAACGCGGGGATGGCTGACTCGCGGTGACAGCGCACTGGATCAGCAGGACCCACCCCGCCCAGCCGGCTGCCTGACCAGCGCCCCGCCCCGCGTCAGCGGTGGGTACGCCGGGCAACGGTGTGGCGAGCGCACTCCCCTGCGGGTGGAGAAGCCAGAGTCCGAACTTGCCGGAGTGATCGATACGGTGGCCCGGATGACGACATCCTCATCCTCCACGCATTTGGTGGTGCTGCGCGGCAACAGCGCCTCCGGCAAGAGCTCGGTGGCTGCCGGCCTGCGCGAGCGGTATGGCCGTGGCATCGCCCTGGTCAGCCAGGACACGCTTCGCCGCGACGTGCTGCGCGAACGGGACATTCCCGGCGGCGCAAACATCGGCCTGATCGACCTGACCGTCCGGCACGCCCTCGAACACGGCTTCCACACCGTGCTGGAGGGCATCCTGTATGTCGCGCACTACGGCGAGATGCTCGCCGGGCTACTTGCCGACTACCCGGGCCGGACCCACTGCTTCTACCTGGACGTCCCCTTCGAGGAGACCCTGGCCCGGCACGCCACCAAGCCGATCGCCCACATGGTCGGCGAAACCGAACTCCGGTCGTGGTACCGGCCCCTGGACCTGCTGCCCGGCGGCATCGAAACGGTGATCCCGGCGACCAACTCGCTGACGGCGACGATCGACCAGGTGATGCACGTACTCGGTCTGGCCGCACGCGCCGAGGCGCGAAGTGCCCCGCCGGCTGGTCCGGTTGGAGCTGACAAGGTCGAGGAGGGCTGAGTTCACGTCGTCCGTATGGAGCCCGGTCGGCGCCGACAGAGACTGGCGTTCTAGCCGGTGGCTGCCTCGGCGAACTGGTTGGTGTCGAAGAGCTGGTTGATGTGTCCGCCCAGCTCGGACCAGTGCTGTCCGGAGAGTTCGGCGGCGGCGCGGGCGTCGCCGCCGGCGCAGACGTCGATGAGCTGGTCGTGGTGTTCGATGGTGTTGCGGCCGCCGAGGAGGGTGGAGAACTTGCGGTAGAGGATGCGGTGGATCTGGGGGTGGAGCTGCTCGACGATCCGGCTGAGTACAGGGTTGTCGGCGGCGGCGATGGGGACGGCGTGGAAGCGGTCGTCGCCGGCTAGGGCGGCGGTGGTGTCGTTGGCGGCGACGGCCTGTTCGAAGTCACGGTTGGCCTCGCGCATGCGCTCAAGGTCCTGCTCGGTCATGACCGGCACAGCTGTCTCGATGGCGAGCTGGTCGAGGGAGCGCAGGACGGCGAGGGTTTTCTCGACGTCACGGCGGTTGAGAGTGGTGATGCGGGTGTAGACGCCGGGTTTGGCTTCGACCAGTCCGATGTCGGCGAGCCGGGCGAGCGCCTCGCGCACCGGGGTGCGGCTCAGGCCGAGGCGCTCGGCGAGTTCACCGTCCTTGACCTTCTCGCCGGGGACGAGTTCGCCGCGCACGATGGAGTCGCGCAGGCGGTGGAAGACCTCGTCGCTGAGGAGGCGGCGGGAGACAGGACTGTCGAGTGACATATTGCGTACAGTACATCGGCCTCCCGTCCTACCCGGCCGTGCTCTCGGTTGTGGCCCTGCGGACCAGGGTCTGGGCCAGGACGAGCGCCGGGTCGATGAGGGGGACGTCCACGGCGTCGATGGGAAGGCCAAGAGGTATTTCCGTGCAGCCCGCGATCACCGCTTGCGCGCCTTGTTCGGTCAGGCGCTGTGCGGCACGGGTCAGCAGTGCGGTCGTCGTGCCGTCGTGGGTGCCGGCCTTGACCGCGTGGATGGCGGTCATGACCTCGCGATCCTGGCTGGCGGAATCGGGCAGCACAAGGCGGATGCCGAAGCGGTCCAGCCACTCCTCGTACAGGCCGGCGCGGACGGTGCCGCTGCTGGCGAGCAGTCCGACGGTGTGGACGGGCGGGCTCACCGTGGTGAGGTGCCGGGCGACTTCGCCGATCATGTGGACGATGGGCAGGCCGACGTGATCGGCGATGCGTGGGACGAAGGCGTGCGCGGTGTTGCACGGGATGGCGATGACGGTGGCGCCGGCCTCGCGCAGGACGCGGCTGCCGTCGAGAAGCCAGGGCGTGGGGTCGGGACCGTTGCCCAGCAGGGCCTCGGTGCGGTCGGGGATGGTGGGGTCGGACCAGATGACCGTACGGAGGTGGTCCTGGTCGCTGGAGCCGGGGGTGGTCGCGACGAGCTTGGCGTAGAAGTCGGCGGTGGCTGCCGGGCCCATGCCGCCCAGGATGCCGATGATCTCGGTGGTGGGGACGGTCACCGTGCGGTTTCCTTCTGGAGGGCCGTGGCCTCGGTCGCGGCCGGGGCGTGGGGGGTGTCACGGCTGCCGCGCTTGGCTTCGCGCCGGCTCTCGGAGCTGTCGATGACGGCGGCGGCCAGCGAGTTGCCGACGACGTTCACACCGGTGCGGGCCATGTCGACGATGAAGTCCACGCCGAGGAGCAGGGCGACGCCCTCGGCAGGCAGGCCGATGGAGTTGCCGGCGGCGATGAGGACGACGATGGAGGCGGAGGCGACTCCGGCCATGCCCTTGGAGAGGATCACGAGCACGCCGACCATGAGCAGCAGGGGGGGCAGGGACGTGTCCGCGCCGTAGGCGTTGGCGAGGAAGACCAGGGCGGCCGCCTGGTAGAGGACGGAGCCGTCGGTGTTGAAGGAGTAGCCGAGGGGGACGACGAACGAGGTCGTCGACCGGCTGAGGCCGAAGCCTTCGAGCTTGCCCATCAGCGGGGCCAGCACCGATTCGGAGCTGCGGGTGACGAAGGCGATCCCGGCCAGCCCGGCGATGGACCTGAGCAGGTTGACGTAGCGGATGCGGTAGATCGCGGCGATGAGCGGGAAGAGCACGCCGACCACGATGGCCAGGCCCGCGTAGACGACGGCGATGAAGCCGATCAGGCTGCGCAGGTTGCCGAAGCCGTAGTGGGCGACGTCGTACGAGATGAAGCCGAGCACGCCCAGCGGCGCGATCCGGATGACGTAGCCGACGACCTTGAACATCACCGCGGCGACGGAGTCCAGCACGGAGGCGAAGGGCTGGGACTTCTCCCCGATTGCGGCCATGGCGACGCCCACGAGGATGGCGAAGACGATCGCGCCGAGCAGGTTGCCCTCGGCGAACGCGGCGAAGATGTTCTTCGGTACGGCGTGCAGGACCAGCTCATGGAAGTCGATGCCCTGGCTCATGCCGTCCAGGTCCGTGGCGTCGGCCCCCTCGACGGGGGCGCCCTTGCCGATGCCGGTGAACTTGGCCAGGCACACCGCGATCAGCAGGATGACGGTGGTGACGATCTCGAAGTAGAGGATGGCCTTGCCGGCGATCCGGCCGACCTTCTTTATCGACTCCATGCGGGCGATGCCCAGCACGATGAGCGGAAAGACGAGGGGCAGCACGACGACCTGCACCAGGTTCAGGAACACCTCCCCGAGGATTTTCATCTGCTCGCCCGCGGACGGGGCGAGGGATCCGATGAGGGCTCCGAGGCCGACAGCGATGATCGACTGGATTCCGATCGGCATCTTCAGACAGCGCCGCCAGAATCCTTTGGGCCGGGTCGGTGGAGTGTCTGTGCTGGTGGCGCGGGTGTGAGAGAGATCCATGAGGCTCCCGTCATATGCAATATATTGCATTCTGCGTGTCGGCCGGTAACACTGAGGCCGGAAGCGGTGGCCTGTCAAGGGGCACGCAAGGACGAGGAGCGTCAGATGGCGCTGGCTCAGACCACACGCATGGAGCACGACCTGGTCGGAGACAAGAAGGTCCCCGCCGACGCCTACGTCGGCGTGCACACCGTGCGGGCTGTGGTGAATTTCGCGATCACCGGGTCGACCATTGCCCAGTTCCCCGACCTGATCGCCTCACTGGCCGCCGTCAAACGGGCGGCGGGCGCAGGCAAACCGTGACCTCGGCCTGCTGCCGTCGGACATCGCCGAAGCGATCATCGACGCATGCGAGGAGATCGGCTCCGGACGACTGCACGAGCGGTTCGTCGTCGACCCCGTCCAGGGAGGGGCCACTGGCGACCCCGAACCGTACCGGGAAGCCAGAGGGTGCAGACGGTGAGCCCTGCCTCTGCGTGGCGCCCGAGATCACTCCGCCCGACCCCCGCATGGTGCGCCGCAAGGCCCTCCCGCGCCGGCGCCTCAAGGACCCGCCCGCAATCAACGGGCCTGCGAAGGCCCCCCCAAGCCTGCGCCTGCCTCCCGTCGCGGCGACCGTGCTGAGCGATCTGATTGCGGCGGGGTCGCGGTCAGTCGAGCGGAACGCCTGTGTGGTTCTCCAGGACCTGAATGAGTCGAGCCTGGAACTCTTTGTCCTGCGACGCAGGATGCGGTGTCTGCGTCTGCTCGTGGTACCAGTAGCCGCCGGTACCCGGCGTCACATCGTGATCGGTGGCGAGCCACACCTGTGTTCGGTGCCCAGCGGCCAGGTCGTCCGATGCGCCGGGGCCGCCCATGCGTGTGGGGACCCATCCGGGGTCGACCGCATGGCTCGAGGTGCCTTGCCACCGGGACGCGAGGGCGAGCGCGAGGGTGGTGACCCACAGTTTGCTGTCGTCGTAGGAAGCGGTGCCGGCGGCCAGCAGTTCCAGGTCGGTGGAGCCGGCTCGGTGCATGGAGCTGCTGAGATAGATGAGCCTGGCCGGTTTGTCCATCAGGGCCGTCAGTACGTAGGGCGCGACGGTGTTGACGGTGACCGCTTCCGGGGAGTGCAGGACGCCGGCGTTGTGGATGACGGCGTCGAAGCGGCCGAACTCAACGGCCTGCCGGGCAACGCCGCGGATCTCGTCCAGCTCGGCGAGGTCCCCGACGACGACGCCTTTCCACCGAGCGGTGTCATCCACGTAAGTGAGACGGGCTGGGCTGCGGACGTGGATGACCACGTCGTGCCCGTCGTCGGCCAAC
The DNA here is from genome assembly GCF_042870755.1 of Streptomyces sp. NPDC006365. Classification (NCBI taxonomy): domain Bacteria; kingdom Bacillati; phylum Actinomycetota; class Actinomycetes; order Kitasatosporales; family Streptomycetaceae; genus Streptomyces; species Streptomyces sp. NPDC006365. The sequence goes on along the minus strand of NZ_JBIAHS010000001.1, from coordinate 890,173 downwards.
GCGTTCGCCGTGTTGCGCCCGAGTCCGCTGGATGCCCCGGTCACCAGAATCAGTGCCATGCGAGTTGTCTCCCGTCTGTGTGGTGATGGGTGCGGTGAACTGGTCGGGAGCCCGCCGCTTGCCCAGGTCGTACGTGGAATGGCCCCCTCGGTTCTCCCTCTCGGCGATCAATTCGGCGGAGTGGTCGGAGACCGAAGGGAAGAGGCGACAGCAGTGTCCTGGGTGACGGCCCAGGACGCGAGCAGGTTCAGGCCTTCTGCGGAGGGTGAGCCGGGCTCGGCGGTGTAGATGGTGAGGGTCAGGCCGGGTTCGGCGGCCATGGCCAGGGCTTCCCAGGCGAGGGTGAGGTTGCCGACGACCGGGTGGTGGAAGCGTTTGATGCCGGTGCCGTGGCGGGTGACGTTGTGGGCGCCCCATCGGGTGCGGAAGGCATCGCTGCGCGTTGACAGCTCGCCCACCAGATCGTGGAGGTCCTCGTCATAGGGGTTGCGGCCCGCTTCGGTGCGCAGGACGTCCACCGTCATGTCGGCGATGAGGTCCCAGTCCGGGTAGAAGCGGCGGGCCGCGGGGTCCAGGAACTGGTATCGAGCGAGGTTCGGCGGCTTCATGCCGCAGCCGTAGATGTCGCTGAAGAAGGCACGGGCGAGCTGGTTGGCCATGAGCAGGTCCAGGCGGCCGTTGACGACGACCGCGGGCCCGGCCGTGACGGCATCCAGGGTCCACTGCAGGCTCTTGTGCAGGGTCCGCTGCCTGCTGGAGCGCGCCCGCGGGCGGGCAAGCGTATCGGAGCCTTCTTGGGCCTGGGCGAGGTGGAGCACGTGGGTGCGTTCGGCGTCGTCGAGCTGGAGGGCGCGGGCGACGGCTTCGAGCACGGCGGATGAGACGCCGGCGAGATTGCCGCGCTCCAGTTTGGCGTAGTACTCGACGCTGACGTCGGCCAGGGCGGCGACCTCACTGCGGCGCAGCCCCGGTACGCGGCGGCGGGTGCCGGATGGCAGCCCGGCCTGCGCGGGGGTGATCTTGGCTCGCCGCGAGGTGAGGAACTCGCGGCCTTCGTCACGGTTGTCCACACATCTGACCGTACGCCGCCAGCTCGGCCCCAGGCATGTACTGCCAGTACACCCTTCGTCAGTGGCTCGCTGCCCGCCCGGAACGGCGATCGCCTGGATGCCGTGGTTCTTTCCGCTCCAGCGTCACCGATGGGAGTGGCGGGTACCCGGACCGGACCCGGGAAAGGCAGTGAATTGGCCGTGGACACCTACATTTTCGACCTGGACGAGAACGTCACCCGTATGCCGGTGTCGTTCAGGAACCGGTACGGGATCACCTCTCCGCGGACCTCTACCGGCCCAAGGATTTCGATACCTCCGAACAGGACGCCACGACCATCAGCGGCATGATGACCTCCGTCTCGTCCAGCGACGCATTCGGCGGGACCGTGCTCAGCACACCACCGGACGCCGTGGAACTGGCCGTCACCTTGGTCCACGAATTCCGGCACATGAAACTGAACGCCGTGCTCGACTCCCTGGACCTGTACGAGGACGAGGGACCGGAGGAGCTGTACTACGCCCCGTGGCGTGACGACCCGCGCCCACTTCCCGGCTTCTTCCACGGAGTCTTCGCCTTCCTCGGCGTGGTCGAATTCTGTCGGCGGTTGGCGCACCAGGCTTCCAGCGGCAGGCTGCGTCGGCGCGCTCAGTTCCAACTGCCGTACTGGCGTGCGCAGACGCGGGAGGCGTACGAGGCGCTCCGTTCGTCCCGTCGCCTGACGGAGGCCGGTCGAGAGTTCACCGCCAGGATGGGCGCTGGCATGGCGCAGGCAAGGTACCCGACAGCCGTGCCCGACGAAGTCACGGCCCTCGCCGAGGAGGCCGTCGTCGCCCACCGCATCCGCTGGCGGCTGCACCACCTTCAGCCGGACCTTGGCACCGTGATGGCCCTTGCCGAGGCATGGTCGTCCGGCGCGCCCCGACCGCCCTCTTCGCACATCCCCTGCGTGCCGGCACCCGATCCAGTTACACCATCCCTCAACGACTACACGGCACTACTGTGCCGAATCGCGGCCGACCCCTCCCGCTTGCACCGAACACCGCGCGAAGGAGCAGCCCAGGACGCCCACGACCCCTCCGACCTGGCCCACCTTCTCGGCGAGACCGATTCGGCCCGCCGCCTCGCCACCGACCAGGTCACACAACAACCTCAACAACACGAACCCTGGGCCCGGCTCGCTCTTGCCTTGCGAAGGCCCAACCCCACCGCGTTCCCCGGTGCCTGCGTGGCGGCGCGGGCACTGACCCACCGTCCTGAAGCCGTCCGCGCCGTCCACGCCCGCATTGCCACTCTCACGGACACGCCACCGGATCCCACCGCCCTGGCCGAGTGGATCGGTATCTCAGACGGCAGCACCGATCTCCCGGGCTGACACCGATGCGCGTGCTCTAGGTAGACCGTTGACGAGTTCAGAGACCCTCGGCAGCCTCACGACCGGTGCACACGAGTTCGGGTATCCGTGCAGCCGAATTCGAACATGGACAACAGGAACCTCCGGTGCGGCACATTGGGCATTGTGCAAAACGTTTTGGATATCTAGCTTGTGCCGCATGAGTGACAGAACGGCTCGACCGCCCGGCCGTCTGCTGGTGCGCGGCTGCGATGTACTACGTGTCCCGCTGGACGGTGAGTGCGAGATCCTCCCGGCGCGGGACATCGTGGTGGCGGACGGCGTCATCGAAGACGTACGGCCGACCGCCGACCACAACCGCCCGGCGGACGCTGCGCACGCGGGGGACGTGGTCGACGGCCGTGGGCTGGTGGCCGTTCCGGGCCTGGTCAACGCGCACACGCACAGTCCCATGGTGCTGATGCGCGGTGCGGCCGAGGACGTGTCGGTCGAGCGGTGGTTCAACGACCGCGTCTGGCCGATGGAGTCCAACCTCACCCCGGCCGACGTACGGCTCGGCGCCCGGCTGGCCTGCGCGGAGATGATCCGCTCCGGCGTCACCACCTTCGCCGACCACTACTTCTTCCCGGAGCAGATCGCCGAGGCGGTCGCCGAGACCGGGCTGCGGGCCGACATCGCGCCCACGTACTTCAGCAGCGGGGGTGAGGAATCCCTGGAAGTCGGCGTGCGGTTCGCGGAGACATGGCACGGCCGTGCCGAGGGCCGGCTGACCGTGTCGCTCGGCCCGCACGCCCCGTACACCGTCGACGACGGCGACCTGCGGACCCTGGCCGGGCATGCCGGGCGGCTCGGCCTGCGGATGCACATCCACGCCGCCGAGCATCTCGAGCAGACGCGGTCCAGCGTGGAACGGCGCGGCATCACTCCGATCCGTGTGCTGTACGAGACCGGGGTGCTGGACGCCGGGGCCCTGATCGCGCACGGCTGCGGCATCGTCGAGCAGGACCTGCCGCTGCTGGGCGAGTACGCCGGCACGACCGCCGTGGCCTGCTGTCCCAAGGTGTATCTCAAGCACGCGCTGTCCCCGCTGACCCCCGTCCGTGAGCTGCTCGACGCCGGGGTCACGCTGGCGGTCGGCACGGACGGCGCCGCCGGTCACAACACGCTCGACGTGTGGGAGGCGCTGCGGCTGGTCGCACTCACGCAGAAGCAGGCCGTGCGGGATGCCACGTGGATGACCGTCTCCGACACCCTGCGCCTGGCCCTGCGTGGTGGAGCTCGCGCGCTCGGCCTTCAGGACCGGATCGGGGCGCTGGAGCCGGGCATGCGCGCCGACATCGTCCTCACCGATCTCTCGGGGCTGCACTGCCGCCCGCTCCACGACCCTCGCGCCGCGCTGGTCTACAGCGCCCGCGCCGCTGACGTACGGACGGTTGTCGTCGACGGTCGCGTCCTGATGCGCGACGGCCGGCTGCTGACCGTGGACGTGCCCGCGTTGCTGGGCGAGGCCGACGCCCGGGCGGCCCGGATCCTCGACACCTCCCATGGAAGGGCGGTGCAGCACTATGACCCGTGAGTCCCAGGGGAGCCGCGCCCCGTACGGACCTGGCCAGTCGTACGAGAGCGGTCAGCCGTACTCGAGCGACGGCGGCCGGGCGGCGGTTCGCAGGCCCGCGTCCATCAAGGACGTGGCCGCGGCGGCCGGCGTCAGCCCGACCACCGTCTCGCACGTCCTCAGCGGCAACCGCCCGGTCAACGAGCTGACGGCCACGCGGGTGCGCAGTGTCGTCAACCGGCTCGGGTACGTCCCGGCGTCCCTGGCGCGCAGCCTGCAGGCCGGCTCGACGTCGGTGATCGGCCTGATGATCCCCGACATCAGCAACACGTTCTTCGCCGAGCTGGCCAAGGGCGCCGAGGACGCCGCCCATGATCTCGGATACGGCCTGATCCTGTGCAACACCGAGTTCGACGCCGACCGCGAGGACCGCTACCTCGGCATGATCCGCAGCCGGTTCATCGACGGCATGGTGTACGCGTCGGGGTCGCCGCCGTCCCGGCGGCGGCTGGAGGCACTCATGGGCAAGTTCCCCATCGCGCTCGCCGACGAGGAGGTGGAAGGGCTCGAGGGCGCCCTCATCGCGACCGCCGACCACGAGGCGGGCGGGCGGATGGTCGGCGAACACCTGCGGGCGCTCGGCCACCGCCAGGCCCTGGTGCTGACCGGTCCTCGCGCTCTCAAGAGCGGCATCGCGCGTGCGAACGGCTTCGTGCAGGCCTTCCGGGGTGAAGTCGTCGAACGTGTCGGCGACTTCAAGGAGGCCTCCGGGTACCGTCTCGTCGCCGAACTCCTCAAGGAGGGCAGTCTCCCCGAGGGCTGCACGGCCGTGTTCGCCGCCAACGACCTGATGGCGTTCGGCGCCCTCCTCGCGCTGCGGGAAGCGGGTCTGTCGGTGCCGGACGACGTCTCGGTGGTCGGCTTCGACGACATCCGAGCGGCCTCCCTGGCCCATCCGCCCCTGACCACCGTCCACCAGCCCGCCTACGACGTGGGCCGCACCGCCACCGCGCAGCTCCTCCAGTACGTCACCCGGGGCGAGGTCCCGCCCGCCTCCCGGCACACCCTTCCCGTCGAACTCAAGGTGCGCGGCAGCACGGCGCCCGCGACCACCCGCTGACCTTTACCAATCCCAACTTCCGCCGCACTGTGGACAGTTGATGTCACCGTGCGGCAATACCCCCTGCTCTGTTCAGTCTTGGAAAGGCGGTTCGCCATGCCCAGAGTGCTCGTCGTCGGCGAGTCCTGGTTCACGTACACGGTCCATCAGAAGGGCTTCGACGCCTTCCACACCTCGGAGTACACCGAGGGCGGGGGCGTCTTCCTCGACGCTCTCCGCTCACGAGGCCACGAGGTGACCTATGTGCCCTCGCACGAGATCCCCAGCCGGGTGCCGGGCTCCGCGGACGGCTTCGACGCGTTCGACGTCGTGGTCATCAGCGACGTGGGCGCCAACAGCTTCCAGCTGCCGCCCGAGACCTTCAACCGGTCGGTCCCCGCGCCCGACCGCTCGGAGCTGGTGCGCGGTTTCGTGGAGCGGGGCGGCGGGGTCTTGATGGTCGGTGGCTATCTGACGTTCAGCGGCATCGACGCCCGTGCGCGATGGGGGCGTTCGCCGCTCGCCGCCGCCCTGCCGGTGGTGATGCTGGACCGCGACGACCGGGTGGAGCTCCCGGCCGGCGCCGTTCCCGAGGTGGTGGGCGAGCACGCGGTCGTACAAGGACTGGAGCGGTCCTGGCCCGTGCTCCTCGGCCTCAACGAGGTCGCGGCCCGGCCGGAGGCGTCGCTGCTTGCCGAGTGCGGGGGGTATCCGCTCCTCGTCGTGGGCGGCCACGGCGCGGGCAGGTCCGCGGCCTTCACCTCCGACATGGCGCCGCACTGGGCACCGCCGCCGTTCCTGGCCTGGGAGGGGTACCCCGAGTTGTGGGACCGACTGGTGCGCTGGCTCGCCGGATCGGAGCTGTGATGCCCGACCACGTGAGTGCTCCCTTCACCGGCACACCCCATATTGCCGCCGCGCCGGGTGACTTCGCGCCACTCGTGCTGATGCCGGGGGACCCCCGCCGGGCCCGGCGGATCGCCGAGACGTTCCTTCAGGACGCGCGGCAGGTCACGGACATACGCGGCATCCTCGGCTACACGGGCAGCCACCAAGGCGTGCCCATGTCGGTCCTCGCCTCCGGCATGGGCATTCCCTCGGTGTCGATCTACGCGACGGAGTTGTTCCGGTACTACGGCGTGCGCAGGATCGTCCGGGTCGGCACGGCCGGTGCGATCGCGGAGTCGGTCGCGGTACGGGACGTGGTGATCGCCTCGGCCGCACACACCGACTCCAGCCTCAGCCGGATCCTGGCCGACGGTGTGACGCTCTCCCTCGCACCCTCGTACCGGCTGCTGCGGGCGGCGGCAGATGCCGCCGAGCGAGAGACGCCGTCGGGCGGTGGAGCGGTCCACATCGGACCGGTGTTCACCAGCGACCACTTCTACCTGGACCGCCCCGCTCTCTTCGACGCACTGGAGCGCCGGGGCACGCTGGCGGCCGAGATGGAGGCGGCGGGCCTGTATGCCGTGGCCTGCGCGGAAGGCGGCGAAGCACTCGCCGTACTGACCGTCTCCGACCACCTGCGCACCAGCGAGGCCCTCACCGCCGAGGAACGCGAGACGAGCTTCGACCGGGCGTTGCGCATCGCCGCCACCGCGCTGCTCACCGATGTCTGAAATTCCCACACCGGAAATCAAATCGAAACCGGGCAACGTAGCCAAAACGTTTTGCACTTCCTACTGTCAACGCAGCCGCTCACTCGGCAACAAAACGATCAGGAGGCGAGGGCAACGGCCAGAGCGAACTCGCCGAGATCCTGGCCGGGTTGCGGCGCCCCACCACGGGCACGGTCCACGTCGGCGGCACCGACACCGCCGGCCTCGACGTCGCGGGCCATCGCAGGGCCGGCGTCGGCTACGTACCGGAGGACCGGCTGCACAACGGCGCCGCGCTCGACGGGTCGATCGCCGACAACCTCGTCGTAGACCGCCACGACCGGCCGCCCCTCGCCCGCCGTGGCGTACTGCGCCCCGGTGCCGTGCGCGCCCACGCCGAGCGGCTGATCGAGGAGTACGCGATCCGCACCCCCGACCCGTCGGTGCCGGTACGGGCGCTGTCCGGCGGCAACATGCAGAAAGTGATCGTCGCCCGCGAACTCTCCGCGGGGCCACGGCTGTTGATCGCCTCCCATGTCACGCGCGGCGTGGACGTCGGCGCGATGCGCTTCATGTACGAGCAGCTGGTCGCCGCGCGTGACGCGGGTGCAGCCGTTCTGCTGATCTCCGCCGACCTCACCGAACTCCTCGCGCTCTCCGACCGGTTGCTCGTCCTCAAGGACGGCCGCCTGGTCGCCCGGTTCGACGACACCACCGGCCTCACCGAGAAGCGGGTCGGCCTCTACATGCTCGGCGTCGAGCAGCACGAACAGGATCACCTCATGGCCGGTCTGGAAGACCTGGGGAAGGCCTCATGACCACCACCCCCATGACCCTGATCGAGACCGAGGACCGACGCCAGTACCGTGCGACCCGGCGCCGCGACCTCGCCGTCGACGTCAGCATGGCCCTGGCCACGATCCTGGTCGCCCTGGCCGTCGGCTTCCTTGTCATGCTCGCCACCGGCAACGACCCGGTACAGGCTTACGAGGTCATGCTCACCGGCCCACTGGACCGCTCCTTCCGCGTCGGCCGCTGGCTGGAGGACGCCACCACGCTCACCCTGCTCGGGCTGTCGGTCGCGATCCCCTTCCGCGCCCGGCAGATCAGCCTCGGCGCCGAAAGCCAGCTCTACGCGGGCGCGCTGGCGGCCGCCGCCGTCGCGGTCTTCCTGCCGCTGCCGGCGATGGCCGCCGTGATCGTGCCCATGGTGGCGGCTGCCATGGCGGGCGCAGGCATGGGCCTGGTGCCGGGCACGATGAAGGCACGCCTCGGCGCCAACGAGATCGTGGCCACGCTCATGCTCAACGCCATCGCCGTACGCGTCTACGACTACCTGGTCAACGGCCCGCTGAAGGAGCCGGGCAGCAGCGCCGTGCACTCCAAGCCCATCCAGCAGGACTCCGCGCTCACCCCGCTGAGCGACTGGTTCGGCATCCCGATGGGCCGGGCCAACATCGGTCTCGGGCTGATGCTGCTGACCGCCGTCGCGCTGTGGCTGCTCATCACCCGTACCCCGCTCGGCTACCGGATCCGGATGACCGGCGCCAACCCCGACTTCGCGGCGTACGGAGGCATCAAAGTGCCCCGGGTCATCGAGTGGAGCTTCGTCATCGGCGGCGCGGTCGCGGGCCTCGCCGGAGCGCATCTCGTCCAGGGCGTGTACGGCCGCCTGGAACCGGGCCTGGCCGGAAGCCTCGCCTTCGAGGGGATCGTGGTCGCTCTGCTGGCGCGTAACAACCCGCTGGTCGTCGTGGTCGCCGGGCTCTTCTACTCCTACCTGCGCGCCGGGGGCGACATCATGGAACAGCAGACGGACGTCGGCACGGAGATCGTGGTCGTGATCCAGGCGGTCATCGTGCTGCTGGTCACCGCCCAGGCGCTGCCGGACCTCCTCAAGCGCCGGATCGCGCGGAAGCAGGTGGGCGTCCGATGAGTTCCGTACTCGACGTCGTTCTCAGCAGCGCCTTCCTGGCGGCTGTACTGCGGGTCGCCACGCCGTACCTGCTCGCCGCGTTCGGCGGACTGGTCGCCGAACGAGCCGGCATCAGCAACATCGCCCTGGAAGGGCAGATGCTCAGCGCGGCCTGCACGGGTGCGCTCGTCGCCGGCTACGGCCACTCGGTCGCCCTGGGCGCGGTGTGCGGGGTCGCGGTGGCGACACTGCTGGGCGTGCTCCTGGCCGCACTCCGGCTGGAGTTGGGCGCCGACGCGATCATCGCGGGCATCGGTATCAACCTGCTCGCCTCGGGCGCCACCGCCTACGCCGTCTACAGCCTCCTCGACGACAAGGGCGGCACGTCCGGCCTGAAGAGCGGCACCCTGCCGACGGTCACGCTGCCCGGCATCGAGAGCGTTCCGGTGGTGGGCGATGTGGTGAGCGGTCAGAACCTGGTCACCTGGCTGGCCTTCCTGGCCGCGCCGTTCGTCGCCTGGCTGTTCTTCCGCACCCGCTTCGGCTTCCACCTGCGGGCGGTCGGCGAGATGCCGGACGCCGCCGCGTCGGTCGGCATTCCGGTACGCCGTGTCCAGTACGCGGGTCTCGCTCTCAGCGGCGCGCTCGCGGGCCTCGCCGGGGTGTTCCTGAGCATGGGGTACGTGTCCTTCTTCGTACGGGACATGACGGCCGGCCGCGGGTTCATCGCCCTCGCGGCGGTCTTCCTAGGCGGCCTGCGCCCGTGGGGCGTCTTCCTCGCAGCGCTCGGCTTCGGTGCGGCGGAGGCGCTGGCGGTGCAGCTCGGCACGCTGGACGTACCGCCGCAGCTGGTGTCGACGATCCCGTACGCGATGACGCTGGTGGCGCTCGCGGTGTACGCGTGGCGGCGGAAGCGGCGGGGCGCTGCCGGAGAGGTCGCCACCGCCTCCCTCTGACGCCTGCCGCCGCCTTCCTCGCGTCTCCCTCAACTCCGAGGGGCCCTACGGCCCGAGCTCGCCCACACCCCCGTCGAAATCCTCCCCGTCGGGGCGCACCCAGCTGCGCCCTCGACACACTCCGCACCCCTTGGAAGGACACCCATGCGACACCGACACAGAGCCGGCCGAAGACGCGCACTCCTCGGAGGCCTCACCGCGGCGGGACTCCTCGGCACTCTGGCCCTCGCGAACGGTTTCGCGGTGGAGTCCGGAGCCGGCACCTCCGCGAAACCGCAGGACGTGCGGTTGCTCGACACGCTCACGGTGCCCGCCGGAACGACGGAGTTCGGCATGCCGTTCGGCGGCCTGTCGGGCATCGACTACGACTCGGAGTCCGGCGCGTACACCGCCCTCAGCGACGACCGCTCGGAGAACGGCAAGGCCCGCTTCTACACCCTCCGACTGCCGCTCGACGGGGCCGCGTTCGCCGATGACAAGCCCGCACTCGACGGCCTGACCGTGCTGGACGACACCGACGGCGAACCCTTCGCCGCGAAGGCGGTCGACCCCGAGGCGATCCGCCGGACCCCGGACGGCGAGAACCTGCTGTGGACCAGCGAGGGCGCCTCCTCGTCCGGGCAGCCCGCCTTCGTCCGTGAGACGACCACCTCCGGTGGGTACGTACGCGAGCTGCCGCTGCCCAAGGCCTACGCACCCGTCAGGTCGGCCTCTGGCACGCTGACCGCGGGCGTCCGCAACAACCAGGCCCTGGAAGGGCTCACCCTCTCCCCCGACGGCGACAAGGCCATCACCGTCACGGAGAACGCGCTCGTCCAGGACGGTCCCGCGGCCGGGCTGACGGCGAAGAGCCCGTCCCGGCTGCTGGTCATGGACCGCCGGACGGGGAAGGCGGAGGCCGAGCACGTCTACGAGGTCGATCCGATCTCCGACGCCCCCACCGCGCCACTGCCGGCCCCGGTCGGTACGTACTCCGCGGACCGGGGTGTCTCCGAGATCCTCGCGATCAACGAGACCGACTACCTCACCGTCGAGCGGTCCTTCGCCTCCGGCGTCGGCTTCTCCATCCGCCTCTACTGGACCAGCAGCATCGGCGCGACGGACGTCAGCGGCAGGGAAGCCCTGTCCGGCTCCGAGAAGCCGATGCCGAAGAAACTGCTGTACGACTTCACCACCTCCGGCACCGACGCCGACACCGCCGACACCGCCGACACCGCCGACAACGCCGACAACGCCGACAACGTGTAGGGCATCACCTGGGGGCCGAAGCTGCCCGACGGCTCCCGGTCGCTCGTCCTCGTCGCCGACGACAACTTCGGCTTCAACGGCAGCGTCACCAAGTTCCATCTGCTGTCGGTCCGTTCGGGTCTGCTGGCGAACCGCACCCCGGACGTCGACGGCGACGGTGCCGTGGGCGCCAAGGACCTGGCGGCCATCCCGGCCTCCGGCGCGGCGGGAGACCTCGACGGCAACGGCCGTACGGACGACGGCGACGTCCGGCTGTGGATCTCGTACACCCGTGCCTTCCCCACGGTTCAGAAGCCGCCGTCCACCGTCGACGTCCAGCTGCTGTCCTTCAACGACTTCCACGGCAATCTGGAGCCGCCCACCGCCGCGACGCCAGCCTCGGCTCCAAGCTCGATCCGAAGTCCACGCCGGTCGGCGGCGCGGAGTATCTGGCGGCCCGGCTGGGGCAGCTCCGGCAGGGCACCGAGGCCTCGCTGACCGTGGCCGCGGGTGACATCGTCGGCGCCAGCCCGTTCCTCTCCGGGCTCTTCCACGACGAACCGACCGTCGAGTCCATGGAGAAGCTGCACCTGGACGTCACCAGCGTCGGCAACCACGAGTTCGACGAGGGCACCGAGGAGCTGCTGCGCATGCAGCACGGCGGCTGCCATCCCGAGGACGGCTGCTACATCAAGGACGAGCCGTACGACGGCGCCGAGTTCCCCTGGCTGGCCGCCAACGTCATCGACCGCGACTCCGGCAAGCCCCTCCTGGCACCCACCTGGATCAAGAAGGTGGACGGCGTGAAGGTCGGTTTCATCGGCATGACCCTGGAGGGCACCCCCGAGGTCACCGGCCAGTCCGGCATCAAGTCCGTACGCTTCCTGGACGAGGGCGAGACCGCGGGCGCCTCCGCCCGCAAGCTGCGCGGCCAAGGCGTCTAGGCGATAGTCGTCCTGCTCCACGAGGGCGGCGCGCAGGCCGGATCGTACGGCCAGTGCGACGGCATCTCCGGGCCCATCGTGGACATCGCGAAGAACCTGGACCCGGCGATCGACACCGTGGTGACCGGCCACACCCACCAGCCGTACATCTGCTCGCTCCCCGACCCGACCGGCCAACCCCGCACGGTCACCTCGGCGTCGTCGTTCGGCCGGGTGGTCACCGAGACACGGCTGACGGTGGACCGCCGCACCGGGGAGGTCGTACGGGACCAGGTCGCCGCGATGAACCACCTCGTCACCCGCACCGGCCCCAAGGACGCCGACCAGAGCGCCGTCATCGACAAGTGGAAGGCCCTCTCGGCACCCCTGGCCAACCGGGTCGTCGGAAGCGTCACCGCCGACGTCACCCGGTCCGAGACCCGCGACGCCGAGTCCGACCTGGCGAACCTGGTCGCCGACGCCCAGCTGGCGGCGACCTCGGCACCGGAGCGGGGCGGTGCCCAGATCGCCCTGATGAACCCGGGCGGGGTACGTGCGGATCTCACGTACGCCTCTTCGTCGGGCGGCGAGGCACCGGGCGAGATCACCTACGCCGAGGCCTTCGCCGTCCAGCCCTTCGCGGGATCACTGGTGTCCGTCGACCTGACGGGAGCCCAGATCGAAGAGATCCTTGAGCAGCAGTTCAACGACTCCGGCACCCGGGCGCCCACTCTCATCCTGGGCGTTTCCAAGGGTCTGACGTACGCCTACTCCCGCAGCGCCCCGGTCGGCGACCGCATCGACCCGGCTTCGATCGAGCTCAACGGCGAAACGCTGAAGCCGGACGCCACCTACCGAGTCACCGCGAACACCTTCCTCGCCGATGGCCGTGACGGGTTCACCACCTTCGCCGAAGGCACCGACACCATCGGCGGCGGAGACGACATCGCGGCCCTGACCGACCACCTCACCGCCAACAGCCCCGTCGCCCCTCCGGGCACCGACCGCGTGACCGAACTTCCCTGAACGGCGTCCCGTCGAGGCTCCACCCGGGCATCCCGGGTGGAGCCTCCTTCCTACCCCGCGGCGACAGGCTCGGGGGTCGGGACGGTGGTCGGCGAGTGGGCGAGGTCGTAGGCGTTCTCCGCGTGCAGGTGAACGTCGACGCCCTCCTGCTCCACCTCGGGACGGACTCGCAGACCCATCGTCTTGTCGAGCACCTTGGCGATCAGCCAGGTCACACCGAAGGAGTACGCCAGTACGGCCAGAGCGCCGACCGCCTGCTTGCCGAGGAGGGAGAGGCCGCCGCCGTAGAGGAGGCCGTCGACGCCGTTGGGGGCGTCCGAGGTGGCGAGGATGCCGATCAGCAGGGTGCCGGTGAGGCCTCCGACGAGGTGGATGCCGACGACGTCGAGGGAGTCGTCGTAGCCGAACTTGTACTTCAGGCCGACGGCGAGGGCGCACACCGCGCCGCCGACGGCGCCGAGGACGAGGGCGCCGACCGGGGAGACCGCGCCGCAGGCCGGGGTGATGGCGACCAGCCCGGCGATCGCGCCGGACGCGGTACCGAGGCTGGTGGAGTGGCCGTCGCGGAGCTTCTCGACGAGGAGCCAGCCGAGCATCGCGGAGCAGGTGGCGGTGAAGGTGTTCAGCACGACAACGGAGGCGGCGTTGCTGGAGGTCAGCGCGGAGCCGCCGTTGAAGCCGAACCAGCCGAACCAGAGCAGGCCGGCGCCGAGCATCACCAGGGGCATGTTGTGGGGCCGTTCCGTGCCCTTCTGCCAGCCGATGCGCTTGCCCAGGACGAGGATCATCGCCAGGGCCGCCGCGCCGGCGTTGATGTGTACGGCCGTACCCCCGGCGAAGTCGATGGCGCCGAGCTCGTTGACGATCCAGCCGCCAACGACGTCGTCGCCGTCGAAGGCGAACACCCAGTGGGCGACGGGCAGATAGACCAGGGTGACCCAGATGCCGGTGAAGGCCATCCAGGCACCGAACTTGATGCGGTCCGAGATCGCACCGCAGATCAGTGCGGCGGTGAGGGCCGCGAACAGGGCCTGGAAGGCGGCGAAGACGGAGAGCGGGATGGTGGCCTTCGGGTCGTCCTTGATGACACCGCTCAGGCCGAAGTACTCGGTGACGTCACCGAGGATTCCGGCGCCTCCCATCGAGTCGCCGAAGGAGGCCGAGTAGCCGTAGACGACCCAGATGCAGCCGACAAGGGCGACGGCCCCGAAGGTCATCATGATCATGTTCAGGACGCTCTTGGCGGCGACCATGCCGCCGTAGAAGAGCGCGAGGCCCGGCACCATCAGACAGACCAGTGCCGTGCTTGCGAGCATCCAAGCGGTACTTCCGGTGTCCATGCGCACACTCCGCGGAGAAGTTCAGCAAAAGGAAACTTCGTTTCACCGCAGTGGACACGAGGTGCGTTACAAGACAGATCCGTGGCCGATTAACACCGGGTTTCAGTGCTGCGGGCTGTCTCCGAAGGCCGTCACCGTCAGAAAGCGGATCGGCAACTCCACCAGCCGCTCCGGGCCGTGCGGGGCCTCACCGTCGAACTGCAGGGCGTCGCCGGGGCGCAGGGTGTAGCTGGACTTGCCGTGGCCGTACACCATGACGCCTTCCAGCATGTAGAGGAGCTCGGTTCCGGCGTGCTGGAAGAGCGGGAAGACCTCGCTCTGTTCGGTCAGCGTGACCAGCAGGGCGTCCATCCGTTTGTGGGCGCCCCGCAGCGAGCCGAGTTGGGCGTACTCATGACCGACGCGGGTACCGCGGCGGACGATCCGGGCACCGTGTCCGGCGGGGACGAAGACGGCCTCGCGTTCGTCGTCCATGCCCCGGAACAGGGCGGTGACCGGGACGTCGAGACCGCGCGCGAGCCGGGAGAGCGTGGTGAGGCTGCACGCGGTCTGGGCGTTCTCGATCTTCGACAGCATGGCCTTGGAGATACCGACCCGCTGCGCCATCTCGCCGACCGACAGCCCGGCCGCCTGCCGGTACTCGCGGGCCCGGACCGCGATGATGCGCTCCAGCGCCTGGTCGTCGGAGTCCTGGGAGTCCGCTGCGGGTTCGAGGTGCTCGGTCACCGGCGCATCGTAGTACTGCAACGGTGCTTGTTCTGATTGCTGGGCAGTTTTCAGGGGCTGTGTCCACGTCGTTTGTAGTGGCTGATGCGTGCCTGGTGCCGGCGTCGTCGTCGCCAACGCGACCAGTGCAGGATGTCGTTGACCGGGGTGGGGCGGCGGTCGGTGAGGCGGGTGATCAGGCGTCGGATCTCGGCGAGGCTGAGGTGGATGAGCTGGGAGGATCCGTTTCTGCTTTGTCCGTGTCCAGCTGGCGGGCCCGCCGGACGGTCAGGCAGGCGTGGGCGGCCATGGCCAGGGTCATGTGGCGGTGTCAGCCGGGGTAGCGGCGGACCTGGTAGTCGTCCAGGCCGCATTCCTGCTTGGCGGTCTGGCAGCATTCCTCGACGGCCCATCGGCTGCCCGCGATGCGGATCAGCTCGTCCAGCGTGGGTGTCGGCCGGGCAGCAGGCGATGTAGTAGGAGATCTCCTCGGGCCGGCTGACACTGCGGCGGGCGATCACTCAGTGGCGGCGGCCCTCGCGGTGCCAGGGCCGCACTTCGACGCGGGCCCAGTCGAAGATCCTCCGGCCGTGATGCCGATCTGGCAGTTCTCGGTGCGTCCTGGGGCCCGTATTTCAATAACTGTCAGCGACGGGTTTCCGCGGGGGTTGTGCGGGCGTGTAGCTGTTCCAAGGTGCGGGCGGGTGATCCGGGTATCGGCGTGACGAGGATCCGTTGCAGGTCCAGGAGCCGTTTTGCGTCCTGGTACTGGATGGACAGGTTGGTGCGGTTGACGCCCAGTAGTTGCGCCAGGAACGTCATGGTCACCGCTCTGCGGCGGCGCAGGATGGCTGCCAGGAGCCGGTGGGTGTGGTCCACGCTGCTGGTCTGTGGGTGGCGGTAGCTGCGCGGGCGGTGGAAGCGTCGCTGGAATGCTGCCTCGGCCAAGGCGTCCCAGAAAGGTTCCGAGACCGCCACCAGATGCTCGAAGGCGGTTCGTGACATGCCGGTCAGGGCCGGGTCGGTGAGCATCGCGGTCAGGACCGGGTCGTCGGCGTCCACTCGATCCGGTTCAGGACGATCTGTGTGATCGCACGTTGTCCACGGGCGTTGGGGTGTACCGGTGCCGCCGGGCTCCTGGGGATCAGCGGCTCGATCCATCGTGTGTCCTCGGCTGAGCAGGCGCTGTGCTCCCGGGATTCGGTGTAGGTGTCGACGTAGGTGGCGCCGGCTGTGTGGGCCTGTAGGCGCAGTACCTTGTTGAGCTGATGTTCCCTCTCCCGTAGGTAGGCAATATCGCCGGGAGCGAGGGGAAGTGCGCGTCCGCATCCTGTGTCGCCGGGCGGCAGGATCGCGGGGTAGCCGATGATGTAGATATGCGCCTTGGGCGAACGTTGCCTGATCTCTTTCAGCAGGTCGGACAGTTCTGTTCCCAGAGCTGTCATCCGCTGCCGCGTGCTGTCGGTGCCGTCCTTGACGTAGCGCTCTCGGCAGGGAGCGTCGACCGAGACGTCCTTGCTGCGAGTGATGATCTTGTACGCCGTTCCCATGGTGAGGCAGCGGGTGAGCATGCTGCTGAAGCCGATGTCATTGCCTCCGATGCCGACGGTGACGAGCCGGGTCCGGCGGGACAGGGCGGAGAGCTGTGCAGGATTGCGGCCGTCGTCGGTGGACTGAGGCGAGGTGAAGTCCGCTGTCGTCGCGCCGCTGCAGCTCATGTCGCGGAACATGCCCGGCGTGAGCTTGAGCTGGGCGGCGACCAACGCCGGGTAGTTGTGGTCGGAGCGGTCACAGCCAGCGGGTCTGCCGCTCTGAGCTGGTATGCGCGGACCGGAAGTGTAGGAGTCGCCGAGAGCGACATAAGGGCCCTGCAGGTTGCTGTCCCCAGCGGTGTCACTGTCCTGACGGGTCTCGGCAACGGCGGCGGTCAGGGCTACCACGGACAGGAGGATTCCGGTCAGGACGACGCGTAGGTGAGTCACGATGCCATGTGTCCCGTCTTCTGAGTGCTCTGGATCGGTCAGGAACAGGGCATGCCCGGTGCCTACGAGAGCGGCAGCCTGGACATGGGATGGCCCTGTTGCGGCGTGCAGAGGCGGACACCGCGATGACTCGGGCGACTTGGCAGCGTCCCTGGGGCCAGTGAAGAGCACCGGTCGCATCGCCTGTCACCGCGGCGGTCGCACCAGGCCGGACTGGTAGGCGAAGGCGACGAGCTGTGCACGATCGCGGGCGCCCGTCTTGGCTTTGGCCCGCTGGACGTGGGTGCGGACGGTCAGGGGGCTGAGGAACAGTGCGTCGGCGATCTCGTCGTTGGATTTGCCCTTCGCGACCACGGCCAGCACCTCGCGCTCTCGCGGAGTAAGGCTGCTGAATTGCTCGGGGTCGGAGGCGACGGAGCTGGGCACGGGAAGGGCGAGAAAGCGGGTGATCAGTGAGCGGGTGGCTACGGGTGACAGCAAGGCGTCACCGGAAGCGACCGTGCGGATGCCGTCGAGGAAGGCATCCGCAGTGGTGCTCTTGCCGAGAAAGCCGCTCGCACCCAGGCGCAGGGCCTGGGCGACGTGCTCGTCGGTCTGGAACGTGGTGAGGATGAGGACGCGGGTGTCCTGCAGCTCGGGCTGGTCGCAGATGGCGGCGGTCGCAGCCAGTCCGTCGGTGCCGGGCATGCGGATGTCCATCAGAACGACGTCCGGGCGGTGGATGCCGGCGAGCGTGATGGCCTGCTGCCCGTCAGTGGCCTCGGCGACGACCTCCATGTCGTCACAGGAGTCGATCAGCACCCGGAAGGTCGCTCGCAGCAGGGCCTGGTCGTCGGCAATCAGTACGCGGATCGTCATGAAGGTTGCTCTCTGGTCAGACGCTGATGGGAAGTTCGGCCGTGACGGCGAAGCCGCCTTCCGGGCGGCGCCCCGCACGGAAGCGGCCCCCGGCGGACTGGGCGCGCTCTCGCATGCCGATGAGACCGAAGCCTCCGCCGGGTGCGCGCGGGGGCGCGATCGGACTGCTGTCGTTGCTCACGGTGATCGTCAACTGTTCCTGGGCGTAGGCGAGGTGGACATGTGCCGTGTTCACCGCGGCGTGTTTGGCAACGTTGGTCAGCGCTTCCTGCACAATGCGGAAGGCGGTCAGGTCTACCCCGGCCGACAGGGGCTTCACGGGGCCTTCGACAGCGATCGTGATGTGCAGTGCGGCGGCGGCAAAGGCGGCGACCAGGTCAGGAAGCCGGTCAAGGCCAGGTGCGGGATCGAGCGATTCCTCTGCGGTCTCGGGCTGGCGCAACAGGCCCACGGTCGCCTCGAGTTCGCGCAGCGCTGCCGTGGTCGTGCCGGTGAGTTCGGTGAGGATGCGGCCGGTCTGTGCGGGATGAGTGGAGAACAGGTGGGCGGCTGTGCCGGCTTGGGCGTTGGCGAGGGCCATGTGGTGGGCCACCACATCGTGTAGTTCCCGGGCGATGCGGACGCGTTCTTCGGTGACGCGGCGTTGTGCTTCCTCGTAGCGGGTGCGTTCGGCGTCCTCGGCGCGTGTGCGGACGGTGTCCATGTACGCGCGGCGCGCTCGCACCGCCAATCCGTGCAGGATGGGCAGCAGGATCCAGAAGGCCAGGCTCACCGCCTCGTTCGCCCAGGGCTCGTCCTCCGCATCCCAGCGCAGGGCAGCGGGCACGAGGATGACAGCAACCAGGAGACCGTAGGTACGGATGGTTTGCTGAGAAGCTCGGAGAGTCAGTTCGTACAGGGCAACGATGACCGGGAGCAGCAGGAGGGGCCCGAAGGTGCTGCCCTGGGCGCCTGCGACGGCGGTGCCGAGGGTGGTGAGGACGACAACGGTGCCGGGATGTCGGCGGCGCGCCAGCAGGCTCGTACAGGTGACTGCCGCGAGGGCGAAGCCCGGCCACCACAGGGTGTCGTCGCCGGCCCGGCGGTACTGGTTGCTGGTGGCCGCATAGATCAACAGGAGGAAAGCCGCTTCGACGAGGCGGGGGTGCCCATCGATGCGACGTCGCAGGCGGGTGACCATGGTTTCTCCGCGGTGCCGTGACCGAGGGCTGAAGAAGTGGACAGAGTGGAGGCCAGTCCGGGCCGCTCTGGGACGATGTCCGAGCGGCCCGGCCGGCACGTGCGTCAGACCGTCACGGAGGCCCGTGGATCGTCGGCAGGCAGATCACGCGGCGCGGAGACCTGCTGGGTGAGTGCTTCACCCTCGACGTCGACGCGGGGCATCAGCCGGTCCAACCAGCGTGGGAGCCACCATGCCCGCTTGCCGAGGAGCGCCAGGACCGCGGGCACGAATGCCATACGGACGACGAAGGCGTCGAAGAAGACGGCACTGGCCAGTCCGAAGCCGACCATCTTGACCAGGGATTCGCCGCCCGTCATGAACCCGCCGAACACCGCCATCATGATCAGCGCTGCTGCCCCTACGACCTGGGCGCTGTGCCGGAAACCGGTGACGATGGCCTGGCCGGGCCCTTCTCCGTGGATGTGCGCCTCGCGGATCCGGGAGACGAGGAAGACCTGATAGTCCATGGCGAGGCCGAAGACGATACCCACCAGGAAGATGGGCATGGTGCTCATGATCGGGCCGGTTTCGTCGACGCCGAAGATGCCGGCTCCGTGGCCCTGCTGGAAGACCGTGACGATCGCGCCGAGAGCCGCACCGACGGACAGCAGGAAGCCGAGCGCGGCCTTGAGCGGCACCAGGATCGAACGGAAGACCAGGGCCAGGAGGAGGAAGGCGAGACCGACGACGACCGCGAGGTAGGGAATGAGGGCGTCCTGCATCTTCTGGCCCACGTCGATGTTCAGGGCGGTGGTGCCGGTGACCTTGAAGTCGGCGCCGGTGGCGGACTCCACCGCAGTGCGCTCGCTGCGGATGGTGTGCACCAGGTCCTGCGTCTGCCGGCTGGTGGGTGCGGTCGAGGGGACAGCGGCGATCACCGCTGTGTCTTTCGCCTCGTTGAGCCGTACCGGGGAGACGGAGACGACTCCCTTGGTCTCGGCGAGCTTGTCGGAGACCGCGGTCACGGCCGCCTGCGGGTCCTTGGCCTTCTTGACGTCGACGACCACGGTCAGCGGGCCGTTGAAGCCCGGGCCGAAGCCCTCGGCGAGCGCGTCGTAGGCGCGGCGCTCGGTGGTTGCGGTCGACTTGGCCTCATCGCCGGGCATACCCATCCGCAGGTCCAGCGACGGCACCGCGAGCGCCCCGAGGCCGATCACTGTCAGGAGCAGAACCGGCAGCGGGCGGCGCACCACGAACTGCGCCCACCGAACACCCCGGGGGGCCTTCGTGGTGGTGCCGGCCGTCTTGGTCCTGATAGGGCTGAGGATCTTGGTGCGGGTGCGGCGTCCGCCCTTGCGGTCACGGCGCGAGAGCACCGCATTGGGCCAGAATCCCAGGAGTGCCGGCACTGCGGTCAGGGCGATCAGGACTCCGACCATGACTGCGCCTGCCGAGCCGATACCCATCTTGCTGAGCATCGGGACGCCGATGACGGAGAGACCCAGCAAAGCGATGACGACGGTGAGGCCGGCGAAGACGACCGCGCTTCCGGCCGTGCCCACAGCCAGGGCAGCCGCCTCCTGCGGCTCGTGTCCCTTGGCCCGCTCCTCCCGGTAGCGCGAGACCACGAACAGGGAGTAGTCGATGCCGACGGCGAGGCCGAGCATCATCGCCAGTTCACCGACCGTCGAGGAGAACCCGAAGGCACTGCTCAGGGCGGTGATTGCGGCCAGGCTGATGCTGACGCCGAGGAGGGCGGTGAGCAGGGGGAGGCCGGCGGCGGCGAGCGAGCCGAAGGTGATCAGCAGAACCACCGCGGCGACGAGAACGCCGAGTACCTCACCCACGCCCTGCGCGGCTTCGGTCTCCAGCGCGGAGCCGCCGACCTCGACGGTCAGGCCCGCGTCCCGGGCCTGCTCGACCGCCTTGGTCAGGTCCGTCTTGCTGGCGTCGGTGAGATCGTCGCCGGCGACCTTGTAGGTCACGGTGGCGTACGCGGTCGACTTGTCCTTGCTGACCGCGTTCGCGTCGAAGGGGCCGGCCGCGTCGGCGACCTGTGGCCCGTCGGCCACCGCCTCGACGAGTTCACCAATGGCCGACCGGCCGGCGGCGGAGGTGACCTGCTGGCCGCGTTCCGCGACGAACACGATGCGGGCCTCCGCACCGTCCGCTTCGGCGCCCGGGAACCGCTCATTGATCAGGTCGAATGCCTGCTGGGACTCGATGCCGGGCAGGGAGGACGAGTCCTCCGACGCCTCGGATGCGCTGGAGGCCCCGATGAACAAAGCAGCCAGTACGGCCACCCAGGCCAGCACCACGGTGCGACGCCTTCGGAAGGCCCAGCGGCCCACCCGATGCAAGAAAGTCGCCATGAGAGACATCTCCATATCTGGATATCGGGAACGTCATTCACCCTGCCGAGCCGGCCTCATTCGTGTCGTCGGCCGTAGCGACAATCCCCTGTACTCAAAAACAAGTAGGGCTCAGCGGGCGTGTCATCTCCCGCTGGTAGTCCTCCTGCCGTGAACGGCAGGAGGCCGCGCAAACAGGACGGCGGCACACCTGGGCGGAGCACGCCATCGGTTCTGTTGGGACAAACGGTGTGTCGCTTACTGCTCGCTGTCCGCAGCAGCAGGCCGAAGGGGTCGGGCGATCCTCAGGAATTGCCGGCGGAGCTGTCGGGATGCACTGGCAGCAGGACGCGGAACGTGGTGCCCTCCCCCGGCTCAGAGCACACCTCAACACGGCCTTGGTGAGCGGTCACCAAGGAGCGGACGATGGACAGGCCAAGTCCGGCACCGCCGGTCTGTGTGCGGCCGCGGGCGGTGTCGGCACGGTAGAAGCGGTCGAAGACATGAGTGACCTGTTCGGCTGTCATCCCTGGTCCCTCATCGCTGAGTTCGAGGACGGCCTGGTCCCCCAGCGTGCCGACGCCGATCCGTACCGGCGTGCCGGGCGGGGTGTGGGCGATGGCGTTGCCGACGAGGTTGGAGGTGACCTGCCGCAGGCGTGACTCGTCGCCCAGAACCGGGGCGCCACCGGGCGGGCCGCCGCCCGGGCCGGTCAGCGTGACGGGACGGTCGGGTGCCATGGCCCGCAGGTCGTGCAGGGCATCGGCCGCCAGGGTGCGCAGGTCCATGGGAGTCAGGCGAAGGGTCAGATGCGCATCAGCGGTGGCGTCTTCGTCGAGCCGGGCGAGCAGCAGCAGTTCCTCGACGATGCGGACCAGGCGGGCTGCTTCACGTTCGATACGGCTCATGGCGGCATCGACGTCCGCACGCTCGGGCATGCCGCCCATCCGATACAGCTCGGTGAAGCCCTTGATCCCGAACAGCGGTGTGCGCAATTCGTGGCTGGCGTCCGCGATGAAGGTACGCATGCGCGCGTTGGTGGCCGCGCGGGCGGTGTCGCCGGCTTCGATGCGGTCCAGCATGCCATTGAGGGCGGCGGACAACCGGCCCAGTTCTGTGCGCATGGTGGCCGGCTGCGGCACCCGGCTGGACAGGTCCCCGCCCGCGATGGCAGCTGCCGTCTTCTCGATGCGCCGCAGCGGCCGCAAGCCGGCCCGCACCGCGAACCAGGCGACGACGCCCAACCCGATGAGCACCACCGCATCGATCACCAGCATCCACACGCCCAAGTGCCGGATCGTCGTATGGACCGGAGACAGGGAACCGGCCACGACGACGCTGCCGCCCTTGCCCGCCTCGCCGTCCTGCCCCGGAGCCAAAGGAGCAGCGATGACACGCCACTCGTCGCCGTCGCCTTCGGCCGCCATCTGGAAGGGGCGCTGTTTGCGGGTGGCGACCGCCGCGGTGTCGAGGACGGGAAGACGTGGGGAGCTGTGCGTAGCCGGACGCAGCGTACGCCGCAGATGCCCCTCGGAATCGAGGTAGACAACGTAGACATCACCCGTCAGGTCGCGCTCCACTGCCTCACGCAGCTCCGGTGTCGTCTCGCCGGGCACGTCTTCCAGGTTCGACAGCCGCGCCGCCGTCGCGGCAGCGGCGCGCAGCCGGTCTTCCAGCTGGTGCACCAGTTGCCGCTGCAGCAGGGTGACGAGTACGGCGTTGCCGGCCAGCAGGGCGGTGACGACCAGCAGCAGCGTGATGGCCACGACCCGCCCGCGCAGCGACATCCGGCTGATCAGCCCGCGCGGTGAAGCGGCGCTCATGCCCGGGGCCTGCGCAGAACGTAGCCGGTCCCGCGCACCGTGTGGATCAGCTTCGGTTCTGCGATGTCGATCTTGCGGCGCAGGTAGCTGATATAGGACGCGACGATGGAGTCGTCACCGTCGAAGTCGTAGTGCCAGACCTGGTCCAAAAGCTGATGCCTGGACAGGACCTGGCCGGCGTTTTCCATCAGCACGCGCAGCAGGCTGAACTCGGTCGGAGACAGCTGCACCGGCAGGCCGTTGCGAGTCACCTGGTGGCTGTCGGGATCGAGCTCCAGGTCGTCCACGACCAGGAGCCCATCGGGCCGGCGGCCGCTGGTGCGGCGCAGCACGGCCTGGATGCGCAGGATGAGTTCCTCGAGGTTGAAGGGCTTGGTGACGTAGTCGTCCCCACCTGCCCGCAGACCGTTGATGCGGTCCTCGGCTGCGTCCCGGGCGGTCAGGAAGAGGATCGGCGGCTGCCCGATTCCCGGGCCGGAGGGGTCCTCACGCAGACGACGTGCCACCTCGAAGCCGTCGAGGTCGGGCAGCATCACATCCAGGACGATCAGGTCGGGTCGGTTGTCGCGGACCGCTTCCAGGGCCTGACCGCCCGTCTGGGCCGCAGTCACCTCAAAGCCGGCCAGCCGTAAGCTGGCGGACAGCAGCTCACGCAGCGTGGGCTCGTCCTCCACCAGCAGCAGTCGTTGTGTCGTCGTCATGGCACCTGTCCCCGACCGATGATCTTCTGTCTTCACTGTCCCGCCCCGCTAGGCGTCACGCTGGCGGAATACAATGAACGCCGCCGCCATCAGAACCGCCACGGACCCCGCCATGACACCCACCCCTGCCCAGGGGCTGAGCAAGTCGGGGTCCTGATAGCTGGTGATGATCTGCCCGCCGGCGATCGGCGGCCAGTACTTCGACACCCAGTCGCCCAGTCCGCCGGGCAGGGCCGGGGCGAAGGCCTGAACAATCAGCATCACCCCGAACAGTGTGGTCACCGTTGCCGTGGTGGAGCGGATCACCGTGCCCAGAGCCAGTCCGAAGAGCCCGGCCAGTGCCAGATACAGGCCACCACCAAAGATGCCGCGCAGTGCCACGCCGTCGGAGAGCGCCAGGTGCGGAGCGCCCGCCCCGGACAGCGACGCCTGCCCGACAAGAAACCCGGCCAGCGACACCGCGATCCCGACCGGGAGCGCCACACCCACCAGCACCACAGCCTTGGATGCCAGCACCCGCGCCCGGTGCGGAACCCCAATCAAGGTGGGGACGATCGTTCGCGCGCCGTACTCAGAAGTGATGACCAGACCGCCCAACAGACCCAGCGCGATCTGCGCGAGCAGGTAACCACGCAGGCTGGTGGCCAGCGGGTCGAACGAGGCCTGGTCCGCAGCGCTCATGTCCGCGAACTCATTGCCCGCGGACGAGCTGTTCAGCGCGGCAAGCCCGAGACAGAACGCCAGGGTGCCCAGGACCACGTACAACGTCGACCGCATCGTACGAATCTTGATCCACTCGGCGTGCAGGCAGTGCCAGAAAGTCACCTTCCCACCCCGCGCACGACGCGGTTGTGGCTGAAGTCGGAGCACAAGCGAGCGCCGACGGGCTTTCGTCGCCCTGGCAAGAACTTGCGTAGGGGGGCGTGTCATCGGCTCGTCTCCTTGTCCGACTGGTATTCCACCGCATCCCGGGTCAGGTCCATGAACGCCTTTTCCAGCGACACCTGGCGCGGAGCAAGCTCGTGAAGCTCCACTCCGCTGACCGACGCCAGCGCGCCGATCTCGGCGGCCTCCAGGCCGGTCACCACCAAAGCGTCGCTGCTCTCGGTCCGCACCTGAACGGCTGCACCGAGCATGCTGCGCAGTTCCTCGGCCTGGGGGCTGCGGACAAAGACCTCGCGCTCGGAGTGAGCCTCGATGAAGTCCTTCATCGTGGTGTCGGCGATCAGTCTTCCCCGGCCGATGACAATGAGGTGGTCAGCGGTCAGTTCCATCTCGCTCATCAGATGGCTGGACATCAAAACCGCGCGTCCTTCGGCCGCCATCCTCCGCATCAGCGAACGGATCCACACGATGCCCTCCGGATCCAGCCCATTGAGCGGCTCGTCGAAGACCAGCAGTGGCGGATCACCCAGCAGGGCCGCAGCGATCCCCAGCCGCTGACGCATGCCGAGGGAGAACGTCCCCGCACGCCGACGGCTCACCTTCTCCAAGCCGACTTCCTCCAGCACCGCCGCAACCCGGCTGCGCGAGATCCCGTTGCCGGCCGCCAGCGCCAGCAAATGGTGATATGCGGTGCGACTGGGCAGCACGGCGCCCGGATCCAGAAGCGCCCCGACCACCTTCAGCGGCGCGGGCTGCGCAACATACGGCCGTCCGCCCACAGTCGCAGTCCCGGAACTGGCGGCGTCCAGGCCCACAATCATCCGCATCGTGGTCGACTTGCCGGCACCGTTGGGCCCCAGGAACCCGGTCACTTCCCCGGGCCGGACAGCGAACGTCAGATCATCCACGGCCAGAACCTCGCCATAGCGTTTCGACAGGCCACACACTTCGATCATCGAGACCCCAGACCGGCAGTAGTACACGCGACCCTCACGTGCACCACGTCACTGTCCGCCGCCGCCGTGAACCAGGCCTGGACGAACATGAACGTCACATGGGAACACCAAGCCTGTGACCTGCGAACACTCCGCAGGCCGCACCCGATGACCCTGGGACTCACATGAAACTCACATGATGGCCTCCGGCCAGCGGCCATCGATGACCATCCCCCCAACGGCGGGTCAGTCTTAGCTAGCCCGCGCGGTCCAGGCGGAAGCGGGGATGGGGCTCGGTGCGGCCGGTGGCGAGGTCGGCGGCCATCGCGCCCATGAGCGGGGCGAACTTGGCGCCGTGTCCGGAACACGGGGAGACGATGACCAGCGGGCCGTGGCGGTCGAGGACGAAGTCCTCGTCGGGGGTGGTGGTGTAGAGGCAGGTCGCTTCGGCCACCGGGTCGGGCTCGAGGCCCGGGAGCCGGTCGCGGACGAAGTCGCTCACCCGGGTGCGCGATGACGGGTCGACGATCCCGTCGCGGGTGCGGGCGGTGGTGGGGGTGCCGCGGTCGTGCTCGGCGACCTTGACCGCGGGGAGCGGACCGCCGTCGCTTCCCGACGGCAGGCCGTAGAGGTGCAGCGCACCGTCCCAGACCAGGGTCGGCCACTTCACGGACGGATCGCTCTGCCGGAAGTGGAAGACCTGCTGCTGGGTCACCTGCAACGGCGGCAGGGCGACGGGCAGTTCGAGCTCGGGCAGCCAGGCGCCGGCGGCGATCACCACAGTGTCCGCGACGACCTCACGGCCGTCGTCGGTGTGCAGCAGAACCCTCTCGCCGCTCCGGACGTCGATTCCCGTGACGCGTGTGCCGAGGATCGCTTCCGCGCCGTGTTCGATCGCCCGCCGTACGCAGGCCCCGACGGTCTCGTCGGCGTCGACCACGCCCGCGTCCGGGTGGTGGAGCACCGGGCCCGTGACGCGGATGTACGGCCAGCGCTCCAGAGCTGCTTCCGGGCCGAGGAGTTCGTACGGCACTCCGGCCGCGTCGAGGACGGCGGCCAGCGCCTTCGGGTCACGGTCCTCGCCCATGTCGAGGCCACCGGTCGTGCGCAGCAAGGGAGTCGAGGCGTCGTCCTCCAGTTCCCGCCACTGCTCGTGCGCCTGTCCGGTCAGCCGTACGTAGAAGGGGTCGGCGTACGCCCGCCGGAAGATCCGCGAGCTGCCGTGCGAACTGCCGTGCTTGTGGCCGATGTCGTACACCTCGATGAGCGTGACCTCATGGCCACGCCGGGCCAGTTGCCAGGCGGTGGCAGCGCCCATCAGCCCAGCGCCTACGACGGCGATCACAGACCCTCCCCGGGGATCCAGTTCGTACCCGCGAGGGGGACGCGGGCCATGGCAGCGGACTCGATGGTAAGGGCAACCAGATCCTCGGGCTCGAGATGGAGGAGATGGGCCTTGCCGCATGCGCGGGCGAGGGTCTGGGCCTCCATGGTCATCACGCGGAGGAAGTTGGCGAGCCGACGGCCGGCCTCGGCAGGGTCGAGGCGGGCGGCGAGGTCCTCGTCCTGGGTGGAGATGCCGACGGGGTCGCGGCCGTCCTGGTAGTCGTCGAAGTAGCCTGCGGCGGAGCCGAGTTCGCGGTACTCGGCGTCGTACTTCGGGTGGTTGTCGCCGAGCGCGATCAGCGCGGCCGTGCCGATGGCGACCGCGTCCGCGCCCAGGGCGAGTGCCTTGGCCATGTCGGCGCCGCTGCGGATACCGCCCGAGACGATCAGCTGGACCTCGCGGTGGACGCCCAGCTCCTGCAGCGCCTGGACGGCCTGAGGCAGGGCGGCCAGGGTGGGGATGCCGACGTGCTCGATGAACACGTCCTGGGTGGCGGCCGTACCGCCCTGCATTCCGTCGACGACCACGACATCGGCGCCCGCGTGCACGGCAAGCTTCACGTCGTAGTACGTCCGTGTCGCGCCGACCTTCACATAGACCGGCTTCTCCCAGTCGGTGATCTCGCGCAGTTCGAGGATCTTGATCGCGAGGTCGTCGGGCCCGGTCCAGTCGGGGTGGCGGCAGGCGCTGCGCTGGTCGATGCCGACCGGCAGGGTGCGCATCCCGGCGACCCGCTCGGTGATCTTCTGGCCGAGCAGCATGCCTCCGCCGCCGGGTTTGGCGCCCTGGCCGAGGACGACCTCGATGGCGTCGGCGGCGCGCAGGTCGTCGGGGTTCATGCCGTAGCGGGACGGCAGGTACTGGTGGACGAGGTGCTTGGAGTGGCCGCGCTCCTCGGGGGTCATGCCGCCGTCGCCGGTGGTCGTCGAGGTGCCGACCTCGCTGGCACCGCGGCCGAGGGCCTCCTTGGCCTGGGCGGACAGCGCGCCGAAGCTCATGCCGGCGATGGTGACGGGGGTGGCGAGCCGCAGGGGGTGCTTGGCGTGCCGGGTGCCGAGGACGACGTCCGTGTCGCAGCGTTCGCGGTAACCCTCCAGCGGATAGCGGGACATGGAGGCGCCGAGCAGCAGCAGGTCGTCGAAGTGCGGGAGTTTCCGCTTGGCGCCCCAGCCGCGGATGTCGTAGATGCCGGTCTCGGCGGCGCGCTGGATGGCGTGGATGGTGGCGCGGTCGAAGGTCGCGGACTCGCGCAGGCCGTGGGATGCGGGTTCCAAGGTCAACTCCTTTGGTAAGGCTGAGGTGTAGCGCCCTGTTAGGGGCGGCGCGGGGCTGTGCCGAGATGCGGCTCCGTCGCGCGGGCGCGACCAGCCACATCGGGCCCGCAGTGTTGGGACGGCCTTCCCAGCGGAGCTAATACGCTGCGGTGTTGTCGACTTTGAAGTGGTACAGCTGCCGGGCCGAGCCGTAGCGGCGGAAGTCGGCCGGGTCCTCGTCCCGCTCCGCCACCTTCAGCAACTCGGCCAGCTCGGCGAGGTGTTCGTTCCGTATCTCCTTCTCGACGCAGTCCGCACCGAGGGACTTGACCTTGCCCCTCACATAGATCTTGGCCTCGTACAGGGAGTCGCCGAGGGCCTCGCCCGCATCCCCGCACACGACCAACCGCCCGGCCTGCCCCATGAACGCACTCATGTGGCCGACGTTGCCCCCGACGACGATGTCCACGCCCTTCATGGAGATCCCGCACCGCGCGGAGGCGTCCCCGTCGATGACCAGGAGACCCCCGTGGGCGGTGGCCCCGGCCGACTGAGACGCGTTGCCGCGCACGCGAACCGTGCCGGACATCATGTTCTCGGCCACCCCGGTGCCCGCGTTGCCGTGCACCGTGACCGTGGCGTGCTGGTTCATGCCGGCGCAGTAATAGCCGACGTGGCCCTCGACGTCGACGGTGTGGTCCTCGCGGATCCCGCAGGCCACGGCGTGCGCGCCGCGCGGGTTGAGGACCCGCCAGGACGTCGCGTCGGGGGCGTGCAGGGCCTGGTTGAGGTCACGCACAGGTGTCTCGGCCAGGTCGATCAGCGTCGCCATACGTACACCTCTTCCGGATCGGGTTCGAAGATGCGGGCGTTCTCGATGCCCGGCAGGACGTCCAGCGCCCGGTACTCGGAGGCCATCGCGACCCACGCGTCGGTTTCGGCGACGAGCGCCGGCTTGCAGGCGATCGCGTCGCGGACGACCGCGAAGGAGTCGCCGGTGGACACGAGCAGCGTGTAGAAGCCGTCGAACCGCTCGCACAGCAGCCGCAGCGCCTTCTCCGGTTCGGCGCCCTGCTCCAGTTGGTGCGCGATGAAGCGCGCGCCCACCTCGGAGTCGTTCTCGCTGTCGAACTCGACGCCCTGGGAGCGCAGTTCACGCCGGATAGTGGCGTGGTTGGCGAATGAGCCGTTGTGCACCAGGCACTGGCCGGGACCGACGGAGAAGGGGTGCGCGCCCTGGGGGGTGACAGCGGACTCGGTGGCCATCCGGGTGTGACCGACGCCCTGCCAGCCGGTGACACCGGCGAGCCCGAAGGACTCCGCCAGCTGCAATGGACTTCCAGTGCCTTTGAGTACGGCCATGTCCGTGCCGGAGCCGATGACGGTGGCGTGGGGCAGCGCCGCCGAGACGGCTGTGAGCAGGTCGGTGATGGAAAGATCCGCGTGCACGACCGTGGTGACGTCAGCCGCGACGGCCACGGCGCCGGGCAGCGCGGCCTCCACCTCGGCCGGCGTGACCCCGAGCAGCGAGACGACGGCACGTCCTGGCGGAGACAGGCGCGGGTCGCCGTAGACCGCGACCCCCGCCGAATCGGGGCCGCGTTCGACGACCTGCCCCAGCATCGCGGTCAGCAGCGCGCCGAGCCGGGGTTCGAGGGAGGGCTCGCGCAAGTGGAGCCCCACGATTCCGCACATCTCAAGTCCCTTCAGAAGGCGGTCAGATATCGGTCGACCTCCCAGGGGCCGACCGTGGCGTGCCAGTCGAAGAACTCCTCGCGCTTGAGGTCGGCGAAGTACCGGCTGACCCCGGTGCCTACCGCATCCAGCGCGCCGCTGATCACGTCGTCCGCCTGGAGGGCCTCGACGGCGTGCAGCAGGGTGGGCGGGAGTTCCGGGCCCTTGCCGGCCGCGCCGGGCTCGCCCGGGTCGAGGCCGCGTTCGATGCCGTCGAGGCCCGCGGCGAGGGCGGCGGCAGCGGCGAGGTAGGGGTTGGCGGCGCCGTCGCCGCCGCGCAGCTCGATGCGGTTGCCGTCGGGGACGCGGACGAAGTGGGTGCGATCGTTGCCGCCGTAGCCCGCCATGCGCGGCGACCAGGTGGCGCCCGAGCGGGTGTTCACCGCGCCGGTGCGCTTGTACGAGTTGACAGTCGGCGCGATCACGGCCTGGAGCGCCCGCGCGTGCTCGACGATCCCGGCGACGAAGGAGTAGGCGAGCGAGGACAGGCCGAGTCCGCGCCCGTCGGTGGCGTCGGGGAAGGCGGGTTCTTCGCCCCGCCACAGCGAGATGTGCATGTGCATGCCGGTGCCGGTGCGGTCGGTGAACGGCTTCGGCATGAACGTGGCGGTCATGCCCCGCTGTTCGGCCAGCATCGAGACCAGGTACCGCATGGTGATGACCCGGTCGGCGGTGGTGAGGGCGTCGGCGTGCTTGAAGTTCTGCTCGAACTGGCCGTTGCCGTCCTCGTGGTCGTTGGCGTAGTTGCCCCAGCCGAGGGAGTTCATGGCGCTGGAGACCGCGGTGAGGTGGTCGTACATCCGGGTCAGGCCCCGAGCGTCGTAACAGGGTCGGGCTGCGGTGTCCTTGGCGTCGGCGACGCTGAGCACGCCGTGCTCGTCGCGGTTGACGAGGAAGTACTCGACCTCGGCGCCGACGGACATCATCAGCCCCTGGTCCGCGGCCCGCTCCAGGAGCCTGCGCAGGATGACGCGCGGCGCGTAGGGCCAGGGTTCGCCCTCCACGTACGGGTCGCAGTGGACCAGGGCAAGGCCGGGTTTGACGAAGGGGACGGGTGTGTACGAGGAGGCGTCCGGCCGTGCGATGACGTCGGGGTCGCTCGGCTGCTGGCCGAGCGCGCCGGCCGCGTATCCAGCGAACCCGACGCCCTCGTCGCGGAGTTCCTCGACGGCCTGGGCCGGGACGAGCTTGGCGCACGGCTTGCCGGTCAGGTCGACGAAGACGGCCATCACGAACTCGATGCCGTCGGCGCGGACCAACTCGGCGAGATCGGGGGCGTCCGCTGCTGGGTCGGTCGTCATGGGGCCTCCCTGGCCGAGACGGAGTGTCTACTACGATGAATCAGCGTTGCCTACGAGTAGACACTCTTGGTGTTACGGACGGATTTCAGCGGTGGAAGGTCCCCGTAAGCCGAAGGGCCGGGCACCGCCCCCGAAGAGGCGGAACCCGGCCCTGATCTACCGTCAGGAGATGGTGGAGGACCATTCGATGGCAGGCGGATCGGACGACCCGCCGGACGGCCCGTATCAGGAACCTGCCGCGCCGAACCTCTCGTTCGCCCCGCCGATGGGCAGCCCCGCCAGCAGCGCACGTCGGCTGACCCTGACGTGCTCACGCATCACGTGCTCGGCGCTGTCGCCGTCCTTCTCCAGGATCAGCTCCACGACGAGGTGGTGTTCACGGTCCGACTGGAGGGGGCGACCCGGCTGACTCAGCGACGTGCTCACCAGCCGGGAGTAGGCCAGCTGGTTCATGAGCATCCGGTAATGGGCTTCCAGCCCGAACGCCGCGATGGGCGTCGTCGCCGGCATCTTCGCCGCCGCCGGACAGACCTGCATCGCCGGCAGCCGGGTGTTCGCGCACAGGTCCGTCTACGACGAGCTTCTCGAACGTGTCTCGGAACGCGCCCGGACCATCCGTATCGGCGACCCGATGGACGAGAAGACCGAGCTCGGTCCGTTGGCCTTCGAAGGCCAGCGCGACAAGGTGGCCGAGTACGTCGACCTGGGACGCGGCGAGGGTGCCCGGGTGCTGACCGGTGGACGGGCCACGGCCAGGAGGAGGGCGTCGGCCTCCCCGGCCGTGAGCTTTTCGAGACGCCGGTTGGCGTTGCCGCGGATCGGGACGCACGTGAGGTACGGGTGTGAGGCGGCGAGTTGGGCGATTCGCCGCACTGAGGACGTGCCGATGCGGGTGCCGGGCGGCAACTCGACGAGAGTGAGGCCCTCCGGGTGGATGAGTGCGTCACGGATGTCATTGCACCTGAGCGAGCGCCATCGGGAAGTCGCGGGAGACGATGTGCATCAGATCAGCGGGCATGGAGGCAAGACAGCCCCTCGGATACGGGCCGCGGCGACGAGCCCAGAAGCCCATCTCATTGGTGCGGCAATGATGTTGGTCTACTGGCGGCCCGGGGGCACGCGTGACGCGGCGCGGGCTGTTACGCCGGCTTCTCCAGCCAGGGCCCGCAGGTGTTGCCCACGCCCGTGGCGGTGCCGGCGGACCAGTCGGCGTTCAAGCCGATCTTGACCGCCTGGCCGACCTCCTCGGCACGCGCTGCGGGTCCGCCTCGAGTACAGCGAGACCGGCTTCGCCGCCCGGCACGGTGCGCATCAGGCGCTGCAGTACGTCAGGGACGACGGTGGCGTTGGCCACTACCTCTCGTGAGTGGTCGGGGAGAGTGTCCGCGTGATGTCGCCGGGTGGATGCTGGCCGGGTTTGGTGACGGGGTGGGCTTTGATCGGCCGGTAGCAGGGAGCGCGGATAGGATTTATGCATGGATAGGCTGTTTGTCTGTTTGATGATGCGGGGGTGGTTCGTCGGGGCCGGTTCCGGTGGTGTGGTGATGAAGCGGGGTGCGTGGTGCGGGACGCGTGGTGGCCCGTGGGGCGGGGGCGGCGTTGTTACCGGTGACGTATTGGCGGGGGGTATGTGATGGGTGCAGGGCCGGATGCGTCGGGTGCCGGGCCGGGCCGACCGGACAAGGGTGTGACTGGGGGCCGGGCTTCGGGTTTGATCGGGGCGAGGATCGCTGGGTACCGGGTGGAGCGTGAGCTCGGCCGTGGAGGTATGGCCGTGGTGTACCGCGCACGGGATCTGCGTCTTGACCGTACGGTGGCACTGAAGCTGCTTACTCCCGAAATGGTCCTCAATGACACGTTCCGGCGCCGTTTCGCGTACGAATCACGGGTGGCCGCCGCGATCGACCATCCTCACATTGTGCCGATCTTTGAGGCCGGTGAGACAGACGGTGTCCTGTATATCGCCATGCGTTATGTCCCGGGGCTGGATCTGCGGGCTCTACTCGACCGGGACGGCCCGTTGCCGGTAGAGATCGCGCTGCGTATTGCCGCTCAGGTGGCGTCTGCGCTTGATGCGGCCCATGAACATGATCTCGTACACCGGGATGTCAAGCCCGGCAATGTTCTGGTGGCCCGGGGCACTGACAGTGATCACCCCGAGCACATCTATCTCACAGATTTCGGGCTGACGAAGAAATCGCTGTCGCTGACCGGGTTCACCACAGTGGGCGAGTTCGTCGGCACGCTCGACTATGTGGCACCGGAACAGATTGCGGGCCGCCCAGTGGACGGCAGGTGCGATCTGTACAGCCTTGCCTGCGTCGTCTACGAAACCCTCGCGGGCGGGCCGCCATTCCAGCCGGATGACGCCATGGAGCTGCTGTGGGCACATCAGTACGATCAGCCGCCTGCCCTGAGCGCGAGGCGGCCGGGCACTCCGTCGGCGATGGACGACGTTCTGGCCAGGGCCCTGGCGAAGGTCCCTGAGGACCGTTACGGCTCCTGCCTGGAATTCGTGGCGGCCTTGCGCACCACGGCGAAGGGTGCCGACTCGGGTGCACATCCGCCGGCACCGGTGGATCACGCAGTTGCTGGACCACCCCCGGATCCGCCGGTCTGGGCCCGGCCGGTCTTTGTCCGCGCGCCCGGTTACTGAGACGCGACTGTGCGCAGGGTGGTGGGCTCACCGCACAGCGGCGGGAGTTGGGCAATGGCCTGACCGCACAGCGGCGGAGTTCCCCAGGTTGCGTCCATAGGGCGGCCGAGCGGTTTGGGCGGGGCGAGACGAACACGATGGGGCCAGGGATCTGCGGGTCAGCGTCCGCTCGGTGCAGCGGGGGCGGCGAACCTGGTGCCCTGGCACGGCTTACGGCGCTGCCGAACCCCCGCTGACCAGCAGGCGCTGCGTCCCTCCGTACCCGCGCTACCACCCAAGCCGTGGAAGGCAGGCGCTCACCTGACGCGACTGCCGGGTCCGCAGCCTGCCCGGCATCGACCAGAAGCCGAAATCGCCCGGCTGCCGAACTGACAAACCATCATGAGAGCGCCGTTTTCAAGGCACTGGGAGATTCCCGCGATCGCCGACCGCGTCGTCGAGGCCGCGCTGAAAGGAGTACCGGAAGCGACTTTCCAGGCCGACTTCAAGCCGCTCTC
The DNA here is from genome assembly GCF_042870755.1 of Streptomyces sp. NPDC006365. Lineage (NCBI taxonomy): Bacteria > Bacillati > Actinomycetota > Actinomycetes > Kitasatosporales > Streptomycetaceae > Streptomyces > Streptomyces sp. NPDC006365. The sequence continues at coordinate 855,900 of NZ_JBIAHS010000001.1, read as the reverse complement.
CCACGGGTTTCGGTCCAAGCGGCGTACCCAGGACGTGATTTGCTGAGACCCATATCTGTGGAGCCGTGTTCGGTGAACGCCGCCCGCACGGTTTGGGAAGGCGCCGACGGCAGAGGGACCCGAGCCACGGGCACCTCGTCGGCCGCCCGCCTCCTTCTCCCTGCGCATCCAGCCTCTGGCACTAGGCAGTTCATCGCCGACCGCGACTGGCCGACCGTCCACTCACTGCCGTCCCTCGCCCCCCGGCCAGCCCAGCCGAAGGGCCGCCTCCGCAAGGCGGAGGCGGCCTCTGGTGAATTACCACTGCGGCCTTACCCGGCGTCTTTGAATCCGTCAAGCCCCGAACCCTCGGAACATGACCCGCCCGGATGATGCGGGCCTACTGGAAGTGCGGGCCTCACCGGAGAACACCGGAAAGCAAACGAGGCACCGGGGCACGTGAAAGTGCCTATCACTCTCAGGAGGAAACATGAGCCGTATTACCCGCAAGCACTATGGCGCCCGTCCCAAGCGTCGGCTGAGCCTCGCAACGGCGGTGGCGTCGGCCGTTGTGGTCGCCGGAGGCGTCATCCTGCCGGCCACCGCCGCAACGGCGGCCCCCATGCCCCCCACGTCGGCGGGAGCCATGGCCCCCGCCCACCAGGACAAGCACCACAAGAACTCCTGCTGGAGCAAGAACCACAACAAGCACAACAAGCACGACAAGTACGGCAGCAAGCCTGACAAGCACGACGGCCACGGCAGCAAGCCCGGCAAGCCCGACGAGCACGGCAGCAAGCCCGACGGCCACGGCAGCAAGCCCGACAAGCCCGACGAGCACGGCAGCAAGCCCGACGGCCACGGCAGCAAGCCCGACAAGCCCGACGAGCACGGCAGCAAGCCCGACAAGCCCGACGAGCACGGCAGCAAGCCCGACAAGCACGAGAAGGACTACTGCTGGGCCGGCGGTTACAAGTTCCACTGGGATAAGAAGTACGAGTGCTACTACGTGGTGATTAAGCATCACAAGTGGTACTTCTGGGACACCCATAAGGACTACTACTACTGGCAGCAGCACCACAACGATCACTTCTGGGAGGACGAGGACTTCTGGGAGGACGAGGACCACTGGAAGGACGAGCACGAGGTCGAGACCGAGCACGAGGAGGAGACCGAGGACAACGACCCGGCTGAGGAGGACCCGGCAGAGGAGGACCCGGCAGAGGAAGCCCCCGCTGAGGAGGACCCGGCAGAGGAAGCCCCGGCAGAGGAAGCCCCGGCAGAGGAGGACCCGGCTGAGGAAGCCCCGGCAGAGGAAGCCCCCGCTGAGGAAGCCCCCGCTGAGGAAGCCCCGGCAGAGGAAGCCCCGGCAGAGGAAGCCCCCGCTGAGGAAGCCCCGGCAGAGGAAGCCCCGGCAGAGGAAGCCCCCGCTGAGCCGGCCGTGTAGAGCCCGGATGGTGAGGGCGGCAAGCGGCGGTGACCCGCTTTGACCAGCCCTTGCCATGAAGCGGACGGCGGGCCTCGACGCCCGGTGCGACGGGGTGAAGGCCGCTACGGCCTTCACCCCGTCGCCTTGTCGACCTCCATACCCGAAAGGAAACAGCGCTCATGTCCACAAGGCTCTGGCAGCGTTCCTTCGCCCAGACAGCAGGCCCATCGGCGATCGCCATCAGCGCCGCATGCCCCCACACGTCACCGGACGCAGCGCCCGGCCGTCGTCCGGGCCCTCCTCGAAGCCTCGGGCCCCGCCCTGAGCGCAGCCCACCTCACCGTCCACGCCGTCAGCCTTGGCGCCTTCAGAGCGTTGCGTCGAAGGATTCCGCATCCGCGCCCGCCGCAAGCGGTCGGCAGGAGCAGGCGTCCGGCCCGGTGGTGTGCACGCCCCGGTGACGTGCGCGTAGGCGGGTGTGCCGGGGCCTGGCGGGCCAGGGCCTCACGCCGGGCCCAAAGGGCTGGATCTGGGGGGGTCACTCCGTGGTGAGGAATTGTTCCGCCCAGACGGTCTTGCCGGTGGGGGCGTGCCGGGTGCCCCAGCGCTGGGCGAGCTGGCCGACCAGCAGCAGGCCCCGTCCTCCTTCGTCGAAGGTCCGGGCCCGCCTCATGTGCGGGGTGGTGCTGCTTGAGTCGAAGACCTCGCAGATAAGGGTGTTGTTCTCGTGGATCAGACGCAGCTGGATGGGCGGGCGGCCGTAACGGATGGCGTTGGTAATGAGTTCACTGACGACGAGTTCGGTGATGAAGGCGGCGTCGTCCAGGTGCCAGGCGGTCAGCTGATCGGTGGCGCGCCGACGTGCCTCGGCGACGACGGCGGGATCGAAGACCAGGTCCCAGGTGGCGACCCGGTCGGTGTCAAGGGCCCGGGTACGGGCGATGAGCAAGGCGATGTCGTCGTCGGGGCGGTGGGTCAGCATGGAGGTGAGGACCCTGTCGCAGACCGTGTCCAGCGTCCTCGCGGGGCGGGCGAGGGCTTGGAACATCTTGTCCAGGGCTTCGTCGATGTCGTGGTCGCGGGGTTCGAGCAGACCGTCGGTGTAGAGGGCGATCAGACTGCCCTCGTCCAGCTCGGTCTCGAAGGTCTCAAACGGCAGGCCGCCCAGGCCCAGGGGCGGGCCGGCCGGGACATCGAGGAAGCGGACGGCGCCGTCCGGGCTGACCACGGCGGGCGGGGGGTGCCCGGCCCGGGCAAGCATGCAGCGGCGGGAGACCGGGTCGTAGACCGCGTACAGGCAGGTCGTGCCGATGCCTCCGGCGCTCTCGGCGGCGCCTTCCGTACCGCCCTCCTCGGCGGACAGGTGGAGGACAAGGTCGTCGAGGTGGGCGAGCAGTTCGTCGGGCGGCAGGTCGACATCGGCCAGGGTGCGTACCGCGGTACGCACCCTGCCCATGGTGGCGGAGGCACGGATGCCGTGGCCGACCACATCACCCACAACCAGGGCCACCCGCGTGCCCGACAGCGGGATCACATCGAACCAGTCGCCGCCCACGCCGGCCCGGCTGCCGGCGGGCAGGTAGCGGGTGGCGATGTCCAAGGCCCCCTGATCGGGCAGCGTCTGCGGGAGCAGGCTGCGCTGCAGGGTCATGGTGGTGGTCTGTTCCCGGGTGCGGCGGCCGGCGCTGTGGATGCTGACGGCCGCTTTGGCCGTGAGCTCCTCGGCCAGCCACACATCGTCCGCCTCGAAGGGCTCCGGGCGCTGGTGACGGCCGAAGAGTGCCACGCCGAGCGTGGCGCCCCGGGCCCGCATCGGCACCACCATCACCGAGTGAGTCCCCGCCTGGCGGATCCAGGCGGCCTGGGGGTCCTCCTCCGCCCACCGGGCAATGGCCGGGTCGCTCACCTCGTAGACGGCACCATGGCCCTTGGCCAGGCATTGGGCCACCGGTGACCACGCCGGGTAGCGCAAGGGCTCTGTTGCCGAAAAGGGGGAGACGGAGCCGTCGCCCGGGACGGACTGCACAGCGGTGCGGCCCATGGTCACCGGCCCGGCCGGCGCCACGGGAGGCACCTCGCCGCCGCGCTGGAGGGCCTCCAGCAGCTCCACGGCGGCGAAGTCCGCGAGGCGGGGAACGGCGACGTCGGCCAGTTCCTGCGCGGTGCGCCGGGCGTCCGGGGTGGTGCCGATGCGGGCGGTGTCGTTCAGCAGGAGCATCCGCTGCCGGGCAAGGGGCTCTGGCACCGTGTGGTGCGCCGCCAGGCACACGGCGCACACCCGGCCGCCCGCGTCTTTCAGCGGAGCCAGCGAGGCCGGCCAGCCGTGCTCCGCGCTGACACCCGCGGGGCGGATACCGGTCGGCACGTGCTGCACCTCGCCGCTCTCCAACACCATGCGCATCTTCGCCTCGGCCCTGTCACTCAACGGATGCGGCACAATCTCCGCCAGGCGCAGCCCGCGCATGTCATCCTCGGTGAGCAGCAGCGCACGCTCCATGCCGGCATTGGCCCGCACCAGCCGCAGGTGGACATCGAAGACCGCCAGGATGCCGGGGGACTGGCGAAACACCCACTCCGCCAGCACCTCGCCCCCGGGCAACTGCACCCTGCCCGCCACGGCGGACACGATCAGCCACTCGGCGAGGGGGCCCTCGGAAATCCGGCGGTGCACGAGCAGTCGCCGCTCAAGCCGGGAGCCGTCCCGGTGCCGCAGCGCCACGGCGCCGCTCCATCTCTCCCGCCCGGCCACAACCCGCCGCGCCCTCTCACCGACGTCATCGGCGAGCAGCCGCGCGGCCCTCAGCCCCACGACCTCCGAGGACACATAGCCGAGCAACCTCCGGGCACCCTCACTCCACCCCGTCACGATGCCCCGCTCATTGACGGTGGTCGTGGCCGTGTAGGCCGACTCCGACAAGGCGTCCGCCTGCGCCTGCTCACCGGGAGGGGTGTGACGTCGCTCCATCGCCGCTCATCTCGCCCTTCGACAAACCGCACGAGACCCTACTGACAAGCATGATCCTCAGAAGCACGGAGCACCAACCGGCACCGTCGGCACCAGCCCTGCACAGGCCCCCGCCCGGCCCTCACCAAGGTCCCTGCCAAGGAACTCAACGGGCCGCTCACAACCGGCTCTCCCACCACGGCCACCGCCCTGGCCCGGACGCGGGCGTGGGCGTGGTGGCGCCACCACGCCCCCCTCGGCAGGGGGCGGCAAAAGAATCTTCCAAAGCGGGTGCAACGGGACGGCAGCCCACCCCAGCTTCCCACGCGAGGACATAGAGCGCTCTGCGGGATGTCCCCTGGCCAGGCCGGGCGGGGTCGGCCTGGCCACCACGAAGGCCCTCGCGGGGTCACGAAGAGGACTCACAGGGGCCCACCCGGGGCCGCCGAATCACCTTTCGCAGCGACATGGCTCTTCTGGCGGACATGGCTCGTCTGGCGTGAGCGCACCGTGAAGCGCCTGTGGAGGTGGCCTGTGACACGTCTGTGACAGTCGGCGGACACGGCCATGACGTCCACCAAGCAGCCTTTTCGGAAGCGGATAAAAGTAACTATTTCGGGCATTGGAATCCATGAGCCTCACTCCCCACGCGCCGTACACCGAAGCCCCCTCACCTGCGCTGACCCCGCGTGAGCTGGAGACTCTGCGGCATATCGCCTCAGGGTGCACCTACCTGCAAGCAGCCCGCAAGATGGGGCTCTCCAAGCACACTGTCGACGCCTATCTCCGCCGCATCCGGGCCAAACTCAACATCAACAGCATGGCCGAACTCACCCGCCTGGCCATCTCCCTGGGACTGTGAGAGGGCGTTTGAAGTAGGCGGACTGTCCATTACCTCCCAGCAGGTTCCTCGCCAGATGGGTGTGGTCTCGTCCGTCATGCGCTTGGCGAGGCCGTCGATCGAGGCACGGGGGAGGCGTCATGGAGGGCGTCGCCATCCAGACGTGACAGCGGACGGTAACGATGCTGGATCTGGTGCCCTGGTTGGCAGTTCACAGAACGCCCTCTCAGGTGCCAGATCACCGCAGCTTGCGCGCGTGTTCACTTCCGTGATTACACATGGAGCCCGTGAGACGTCTGAGGCGATACTCGCGCTGAGTCCAGGATCAGGGAGAGCGCATGGCCAACACGTACAAGGTGCACATTGCACTGGCTCTGCTGCTCGCCGCACTGAGCACGCTCATCGTCGGGCTGACGCTCCTGCCGGGCAGCCCGCTCCTGCCGCGTGCCACGACTTTTGTGGTCCTCGGCCTGACCTTCACGCTGTTCGGCGCGGCCGGGCTGCGTGCCCTGTCAGCCGCGCAGAGCATCGGGCCGGGCAAGCTGCTCCGGATGGCTCCCAGCCGCCTCGTCGTCACGGCCGGGGTACTCGTCGGTGGCGCTGTCGTGTGCCTGGCCGTGGGGGGTCTTCCCTCTGGCGGACAGCCGATGAAGAAAGACGGCGTCTACTACCACCTGGGCAGCCACGGTGCTCTCCGCAAGGTGACACGTGAGGTTTATGGGGAGTCAATCAAGGCCGAGATGCGCTTCTTTGTCACGTGGTTCACCTTCTACTCGGCTTACGCGGCTGTTCTGGTCGCCTGCGCTCAGCGCGCGGCGGCACCGGACCCGGTTCGCCATACCCCTGCCCTGGCTCCCCCGGCGCCACTCCCGGCTGCGCCCGGGCCCCCCTGCGACGCGGTCGGTGCCTGCGAGTGGTGCGGGCAGCTGAAGTCAGCCACCTCCCTGCCGTACTGCCCCCGCTGGGTCAGTGACTCGGCGGCCATCGTGAATGGGTCAGTTTCCCGCGCAGCGGCTCCAGCTTGCCCCGCACCTCTGTATCCAGGTCCAGCACCTCGCCGACCTGCCGGACCATGACCGCTCCGCCGGCCTGCCGGACAACGGCGAGGATGCGCCGGTATTCCGGCGGCAGCGCCGCCTCCTCCACGCCCGGCGCGCGGTGCGGGACCATCAGCACCGCTCGGCCGGCCACCCGCCCAGCCGCTGGTGCGGCCACCGTGCGCTCGACGGCGATCTGCTCACTCATGCGCTCAAGGACCCGCTCGGCGACAGCGAGTTCGTCTCGCTCGGCCCGTACCTTGGCCAACTGCTTGGCCAGCCGTTCTTCGAGCACGTCCACTGCCGCTCGCCGCGCGGCGATCCGTTCCAGCACCCCGGGGTCCGCCATGGGACCGGATCGTAGAAGGCGTACCGGTCACGGCGAGCAGGAACCGGCGAAACCGTCCTGCCAGACGATCCACTGCGCAGACTGCCGCCCACGACCAGCACGAGGACCCCAGACGAATGTCACGCCAGACCCCTGACCAGCGAATTCAAGATGGCGAACGTTCACTTCGGCGGTCACCGAAATGTCGCCCGTCTAGTGTCGGCATCATGAAGATCTTCTCCGGCCCCGGATACCGGCGAACAGGGCCCGTACCGGCGGCAGTACCGGCCATCGCCGCCAACGGAGCCTCGGCGTGACGCCGGGGGAGATGCTCGCCGTATTCGGCGCCGGTGTGAGCGCCGGTGCCATCAATACCGTGGTCGGCTCGGGAACACTGATCACCTTTCCCGTTCTGCTCGCCACCGGTCTCACACCTGTCACCGCCACGGTTTCCAATGCGCTCGGCCTCATCCCCGGCTCTGTCAGCGGAGCCATCGGCTATCGAAGAGAGCTCAAGGGGCAGGGCCGACGCATCATGAAGCTCGGCGTCGGCGCCCTGCTGGGCGGCGTCACCGGCGCCATCCTCCTGCTGGCCCTGCCCGCCGCCGCGTTCGAGAAGATCGTGCCGGCCCTGGTGGGTTTCGCCCTCGTCCTGGTCTTGGTCCAGCCGCTGATCAGCAAGAGGGTGCGCCGCAATGCACCTGGCGACACCAACCGTCGCGACGGTGGCCTGCTGCTGTTCATCGGCCTGACGCTGGCCAGCGTCTATGGCGGCTACTTCTCCGCCGCCCAGGGAATCATCTACATATCCCTGATGGGCATACTCCTCGACGAGACGCTGCAGCGCCTCGTCGCGGTCAAGAACGTGCTGGTCGCCGTCGTCAACGCTGTGGCTGCGCTGTTCTTTCTCTTCGTCGCGGACTTCGACTGGACCGCCGTCGTGCTCATCGCGGCCGGTTCCGCGCTCGGCGGCCAGCTCGGAGCCACGGTGGGCCGCCGCTTCAGTCCCGCGGTGCTGCGGGCCCTGATCGTGACGATCGGTGTCGTCTCCATCGTCCAACTTCTGCTCCGCTGACGCACGAAGCTGCGGTCCGCGCTTCTCACGCGCCGGGCACTGCAGGGCTCTTGACGGGGTTGCGCAACCATGACGACCCCAAGCGCCCGTCAGCGACATCCTCGCCGCCCTTGATGCCCTGGACTGACCCGTCCCCTGCCGTCCTGCAGGCTCCCGACAGTTTCGCTCCGTCAGGTGCCGCTCCGTCAGAGGTGCCGCTCCGACGGATGCTGCTCGACCGGCGCGCCGGCCGCCGAGCCTGAGGTACAGCAGCGCGGCACCGGTGACTACAAGCGGCCAGAGGAGGTACCGGCCCGACATGGGGCAGCATGATCGCCACCGCGACGAGCGCGACGCGGGCCGCCGCACGGGACCTGCCCCGCCTCGGCAGCAGCCGCATCGCGGCGGCCACGCCGACGGCGTACACCGTGACGAACGGCCCCGTGGCCAGCAGGCCGAGGCCGATACGGTGTTCCGGGCTGCGCGCCGAGAGAAGGCCACGAGCCGCACCCGCGTGCGACGGTGGTTGTGCCTTGTGCGGAGCCCGGCATCAAAGTCGACGCGGAGGCGGCGTGCTGGTTCGTACTTCTGACACCCTGGGCAGCCGACTGTGAGGCAGCCACCCGCCCGGCCCCGTCATGCGTTCGTCCTTCGTGTAACGTTTCACGAAGGTATGCCCCCAAAGGTTGAGGCGAACCAGCTGGAGCCGTCAAGTCATCCGCGAGTAACGCTCGGGAACGCCAAAAGGGGCGGAGCGGGGCATGACAACGGAGGTGCGCGCGGTGCAACCTGCAGGCGGCTCGAAGAGGGTCACCATCACCGACGTCGCGCGGCGCGCGGGCGTGTCCACCTCCGCGGTGTCGAAGGTGCTGCGTAACGCCTACGGGGTGAGCCCCGCGATGCGTGAGCGGGTACAGACGGCCATGGCCGAGCTGGGTTACCGCCCGCATGCCGCCGCCCGTGGCATGAGGGGTCGCACCTACACGATCGGCGTTCTGCTCGCGAGCATCCGCAACGCCTTCTACGCCGATCTGCTGGAGGGGGTGGACGCGCAGCTGCGGAACACCGAGTACGCGCTGTTCATCGGCTCCAGCGGCTCCTCCGAGAAGGAGGATCAGACCAGGCTGATCCATGCCATGGTGGACCGGCAGATGGACGGCCTGATCCTGATCGCACCCGCCGTTCCCCGCACGGAGGTGGTGCGCATCGCGGCCGAGGTGCCGACTGTGGTGATCGGCCACCACGACCCCTCGCCGGTGTACGACTGCGTCGTCAACCAGGACGGAGCCGGCGTCGACCTCGTCATCGACCACCTGATCGGCCTCGGGCACCGGGACATCGCGCACTTGTCGCATCCGACGGTGCGGGGCAGCCAGTGGGAGCAGCGGCCCGAGCACCACGTCCGGGCCGCCTACCGCGAGGCGATGACCCGGCACGGCCTGGCAGACCTGGCCCGGGTGGTGCACTCCGGGTACTCGGACGAGGGCGGCTACCGCGGCGCCATGGAACTGTTCACCTCCGCCCGCCCACCCACCGCGATCTTCGCCGGCGCGGATGTGGCCGCGACCGGTGTCTTCCGGGCCGCCGCCGAGGTCGGCCTGCGCATCCCCGGCGACCTCTCGCTCGCCGGATACAACAACACCTCCGTCGCCGCCCTCGCCCCCGTGAGCCTGACCAGCGTCGACCAGGCGGGCGCGATGATGGGCGAGACCGCGGCCCGACTGCTGCTGGAGCGGATCGAGAAGCGGCGTGACCGCGGCCTCGTCACGGCCTCGACCCCGCACCTGGTGACGCGCGGCAGTACCGCACCCCCCGGCGCCTGACCAGCGGCAGGCGCGCCTGCCGCAGGGCGGGCGGACACCGGACCGACACCGAGGCGGGCGGACGTCCCCGCTGGGAGTTTCCCGCGTCGCCTCCCTTGACGTACCGGACACCTGCCCCTCAGGGTTGAGTCGTTTCAAACGTAGAACGTTGCACACACGATGCAGGGAGCGAGGGGCAGGCATGAGCCTTGAGCGTCCGGAACCCGAAATCACGTACGAGGTCGAGCTGAACGGCACGGCGACGGTACGGGTCGAGTCGGCCGAGCGCCCCCGTGGGAACACCGTCCGAGGTGGCCTCCGTACGGGAATGAACGAGCGCAGCCTCTTAGGCGCACGGCCGGCACACCGAGCCGGGACTCCGTCGGCCGGCCGACTGCCTCGCTGCTGAACAAGGTCCGCTTCGAAGACGGCGGCGACGTTGACGCCGGGCTCGAGACCCCACTGAGCCGCACAGCGGCCTGACGTCCACTACACACATGGCGCTTCGCGTCGGCGCCGGCTTCGAACACGCACTGCCTGAAACGATTCAGATGGAGATGTCATGGTCCGTAAACGCTCGCTCTTGTCCGTCCTCCTGAGAGGCTTGCTCGTGTTGGCCGTGGTCGGAAGCGCGGCGATTCTGCCAGGGTCCGTGTCCCCGGCTGCGTCGGTTGTGGGCGCGCCGTTCTCCGTGAAGGCTCTGTCCACCAACGGCCGGGTGAACCCGCTGGGCATCGGCGGTGAGGACCCGGTCTTCGGCTGGCAGTTGACGTCGGCCCGGCGTGCGACATCGCAGACGGCTTACGAGATCCAGGTCGGACGCACGCCAAGATCTGCCGATGTGTGGTCGTCCGGAAAGGTGTCGTCCGACCGCCAGGCCGGCGTGCGGTACGACGGTCCTGACCTGGAGGCGGGCACACGGTACTCCTGGCGCGTTCGGGCCTGGGACGACAAGGGAGCCGCGAGTCCGTGGAGCGCGACCGCGCACTTCGAGACAGGCCTGGTCGACCCGGGTGACTGGGACGGCGCCCAGTGGATCACTCGCCCCGAGGCCGCCAGTGAGCTGGACAAGTGGACCGACTACACCGCCGCGGTCGAGTTCGAGCTCAACAGCGCTGCCTTCGGCATGTTCCTGCGCGCCCCGGATGTGAGCAACGGATACATGTGGCAGTTCAGCACCACGGGCTCCACCCCGATGCTGAGACTGCACAAGCAGGTCAAGGGCACCTACTCCGTGGTGCAGCAGGTGGATCTCGCGCCGCACGGCTTCACCAACGCCGGTCTCCTCTCCGGCCGGCACACCGTCCGGTACGACGTGGCGGGCACCACCATCAGGACAACCCTCGACGGCAAGCTGGTCAACACCTTCACGGACTCCACGTTCACCAAGGGCTACATCGGCTTCCGCACCCACGCGTGTTGCAACGAACGGGGAACCATCCACGAAGCCGTCGTGACCAGCGCCGACGGCGACACCCTGCTCGACACCGACTTCGCGTCGGGGAAGAACCCGTTCACCGGCGGTGAGATCGCCGGCTCCGCCCTCGTGGTGTCCGGCACCACGGACGCCCTCTACCAGCCCACGGCCCGCCCGCAGCCGCTGCTGCGCAAGGACTTCGCGACCAAGAGCGGCAAGGAGGTCGCTTCCGCGCGCGTGTACGCGTCCGCACTCGGTCTCTACGAGCTGGAGGTCAACGGCAAGCCGGTCGGTGACCAGGTGCTTGCCCCGGGCTGGACGAACTATCACAAGCGCATCCAAGCCCAGACCTACGACGTGACGAAGTTGCTCGACGGCGGCGACAACGTGATCGGTGCATCCCTGGCGGACGGCTGGTGGGCCGGCAAGGTCGGGCTCGGCTGGAGCCGCCAGTACGGGGACACCCCCGCTCTCGTGGCGAAGATGCGCATCACCTACACCGATGGATCGGTCCAGTGGATCGCCACGGACGGTTCGTGGAAGGCGGGGGACGGCCCCTACGTCAAGGCCGACCTGCAGGACGGCGAGACCTACGACGCGCGTCTGGAGCCCTCGGGCTGGAGCCGGCCCGGGTTCGACGACGCGAAGTGGGAACCTGCCGTGAGCCTTCCGTCCCGCACCGCCCTCCTGGTCCCGCAGAGCGACGAGCCCGTGCGCCAGACCCAGGTGCTCCAGGCCCGCAAGATGACCGAGCCCACCCCCGGAACGTACGTCTACGACCTCGGCCAGAACATGGTCGGCGCGTCACGCCTGACCCTCACCGGCGCCACCGGCCAGACCGTCAAGATCCGCTACGCGGAGGTGCTCAACAAGAACGGCACCCTCTACACCGACAACTTCCGCAGCGCCAAGGTCACCGACCGCTACACCTTCGCCAAGAACGAAACGGTCACCTACGAGCCCACCTTCACCCAGCACGGATTCCGCTACATCGAGATCACCGGGGTGACCGAACCCCCCGCCCTCTCCGACGTCAAGGGCGTCGTATGGGGATCCGACCTCCCGTCCACCGGCACGCTCAAGACCTCGGACAGCATGCTCAACCAACTGGTGAGCAACATCTCCTGGAGCCAGCGCGGCAACTTCCTCTCCATCCCCACCGACACCCCGGCCCGCGACGAGCGCCTCGGGTGGACGGGAGACATCAGCCTGTTCGCGCCGACGGCCAACTACCTCGTCGACACCCGCGCGTTCCTGTCCCACTGGATGGCGGACGTGCGCAACTCCCAGTACGCGGGCGGTGATCTGCCGGCGGTCGTACCGACCCCTCAGGGCCAGTTCGGCGACAGCGGTGTCGGCTGGTCGGACGTGATGATCACCGTGCCGTACTCCGTGTGGCGCTCCTACGACGACACCCGCATCCTGCGGGAGAACTACCCCGCCATGCAGAAGTTCTTCCAGTTCGTGCGCAACAGCGCCGGAGAGGACCTGCTCGAGCCCGGCCGCACCACGTTCTTCACCAACGACTGGCTGCACCTGGACGACCCGACCGAGCAGGGCATCCTGGGCACGGCCTACTACGCCGAGAACGCCCGCATGATGGCCGAGGTGGCCAAGGCCCTGGGCGATGAAGCGGCCGCCTCCGACTACGGCAAGCTCTCCGCCGACATCCGCGACGCCTTCACCAAGGCCTACGTCGCAGCCGACGGCACCGTCAAACGCAACTCCCAGACCGGATACGCGCTGGCCCTCGGCATGGACCTGATCTCGGATCCGGCACTGGTCGAGAAGGCCGGTGAGAAGTTCGTGGCCAAACTGGCGCTCACCGACCACCACCTGCGGACCGGCTTCATCGGCACACCGCTGCTGCTGCCCGCGTTGAGCAAGATCGGCCGGGACGACCTGGCCTACAAGATGCTGCTCCACAAGGACTACCCGTCCTGGGGCTACGAGGTCGCAGGCGGTGCCACCACCATGTGGGAACGCTGGAACTCGATCATGCCCGACGGCAGCTTCGGCCCGGTCGACATGAACTCCTTCAACCATTACGCCTACGGCGCCGTGGGCGACTGGATGTTCCAGAACATCGGCGGCCTCTCCGCGATCGAGCCCGGCTACAAGCGCTCCCGCATCGCGCCCGTGCCGGGCGGAAACCTGACGGAAGGCTCCGGAAGACTCAAGACCGTCTACGGCCTTCTGTCATCGAAGTGGAGTACCCACGACGGCGAGTTCGCCCTGAAGGTGACAGTGCCGGTCAACACCGTCGCGGAGGTCCACGTGCCGTCGAAGACCCGCCAGGGGGTCACCGAGAGCGGCCGGCCGGCCGACGCCGCCAACGGAGTCACGTTCCTCCGCATGGAGGACGGGGCTGCCGTGTTCGAGGTCGGGTCGGGGTCGTACAGCTTCAAGGGCCTGTGAATGGGTCCACGCTGCCACGCTCCCCTGCCGGCCCAGATCCGGGCCGGCAGGGGAGCGTGGCCTCGGTGACGGCCGGTGGCCGCCTGAGAAACGCACAGCTGGCTCGTGGGCGCTGCACAGGCGGCGCCCTTACTGTCACGCACACCCAGCGGGCGACACAGAAGAGCAAAGGCGAACAGTCATGAGCGAAGAACTCCACGACCACGACAGGGGTCTCTCCTTTGACCTCCCCACGCTTCACCGCCGCAAGATGATCCGGCTGCTCGCCGGCGTGAGTCTGGTCCCGGTGGTGGGTTGCAGCGGCGAGGATGCGGAGACCGCTGGCTCCTCACCCTCCTCGACCTCGTCTGCCGCAGCCTCCTCGGGGGCCTCCGAGGCGAGTTGCGAGACCATCCCGGGTGAGACGGCCGGGCCCTACCCCGGCGACGGGTCCAACGGAGTCAACGTCCTCAAGGAAAGCGGCGTCGTACGCTCGGACATCACCTCCAGCTTCGGCTCGGCGAGCGGTACCGCCGAGGGCGTGGCCCTGACCATCACCCTCACCGTCGTCGACGCCGCCTCCGGGTGCGATACGCCGAAAGAAGGCGCGGCAGTCTACCTCTGGCACTGCGACCGGGACGGCAACTACTCGCTGTACTCCGAGGGCGTCACCGAGGAGAACTACCTGCGAGGAGTGCAAGAGACCGACTCCAAGGGCCAGGTCACGTTCACCAGCATCTTCCCGGCGTGCTATACGGGCCGTTGGCCGCACATCCACTTCGAGGTGTACGGCAGCCTGGACGACGCCACCAGCGCCACGTCCATCACGGCGACTTCACAGCTCGCCTTTCCGAAGGACGTCTGCGACACGGTGTACGCGAGCGACGGCTACGAGCAGAGCGTGCAGACCCTGAGCCAGCTCTCCTTGGAGAGCGACAACATCTTCAGTGACGGCTACGACCAGCAGATGGCCACCGTCGAAGGCAGCGTCGACAAAGGCTACACAGCCACGCTTACGGTGCCGGTCTGAGCGTCCGTCGCCTCAGCCGAGCCCCCGACGTCACCCGCCGTCGCAGGCCGGATGCGCCCCGCAGCGCCCACGTACAAAAGCGGCGACCGGACCTGCCGACGCAGGTCCGGTCGCCGCCCGATGCCTTCCGACGAAAGGCGTCAGTACGAACTGCGCCTCATACGGCGCAACAGCACGAAGCCGGAGATCACGAGCACCGCTCCGGCCGCGGCCGGCCATAGCTGGGTGCCCGTTTCGGCGAGAGAGCCGGAACCCCCCTGCGGTTCGGTCTGTGCACCGGCCGCCTGATCGTTCCCGTCGGCGTCCGACGCCTGCTCCGAGTTGTCGCCTTCACCACCGCTGTCGCTGTCCGAGCCCTCCGCCGGTGACGTGGCCGGATCGCTCTGGGCGGGTGAGGGGGTCGTGTACACCTCGGGGTTCGGGCGGTTGGTGGGCGCGGAGCCGACCTCCGGTTCAGCGTCCGGCGCCTTCGTGCCCGTCTCCGGTGTGTCCTTGTCCCCGGCGTTGTCGCCGTTGCCGGCATCCGCTCCGCCGTTGTCGTCGTTGCCGGGGTCCGCCTCGCCGTTCCCGCCGTTCTCGCCGGACCCCTCGTCAGGGTTCTCCGTCGGCTTGTCCTGCGGCTCCTCGCCGGCGCCCGCACCCGCGTCGCCTCCGACGCCGCACTTCCGGCCGGCATTGATGCAGTCGACCATCTCCCCCATCAGGTCCTCGTCGAAGACGTTGATGAAGTCGCCGTGGTCCGTGACCGGCTTGTGCACCTGCTCGGGGAAGGAGTCCACCGCGAACAACGGAACCGTACGGCCGCCGTCGTTCAGGCTCGGCGCGTCGACGTCGTAGACGATGCGCTGCACCAGCTGCGGGATCGCCTGGAAGCCGTTCGCACAGTTGCCGTTGGCGTCGGCGAAAGCCACGTGAGTGCGGTGGTTCGCGCTGTCGATGTTCCGGCCGTCCCAGCAGCTCTGGAACTTGAAGGTGCGCACCACGTCACTGCCCTGGGGACAGAGCGGGTACTTGTCCTTCAGCTGCCGGTCCTCGAAGCCGGTGCAGCTCCACGAAGCATTGGCATTCGCGGTGCCGTTGACGAACGCCTTGGCGTCACCCGTGATGATGCGCAGCAGTCGCGGCATCTCGGTGACCTTGCTCTGCGGGTTGCCCACAAAGGTCAAGGTCACCTGCTTGGGCGTGACGATCTCACCGACGTTGCCCTCGATGCCGCCGCCCGGCGCGTTCGCGTCCTGCTCCTGCACGCCGTTCTGCAGACGCAACACCGGCCAGTAGTACGTGGACTTGTCGCCCTGGTCCACGCACGTCGTGTCGCCGTTCGCCAGGTCCTCGTCGCTCGCGAAGGCGTCGTTGGCCTGGTTGCCGATGTAGTCGTGGAAGTGGTGGGCGCCGTTGGTGACGCCGGGTGCCACGATCACGTTGTCCGAGTTGAACAGGCCGTTGGCGTTCACGCCACAGCTGGTGGTGAAGGTGCCGCGGGAGGCGTTGCTCTGCTGCTGCGGCTTCGGCACGTTGGGCTGCACGGTGGTGATGTCGGTGAAGTCCTCGGCCACGGGCGCGTTGGCGGCCTGACCGCCATTGCCGCCCTGCTGGTCACCCTGGTCCTGGCCGCCCTGGTCCTGGCCGTCCTGGTCCTGGCCGTCCTGGCCGTCACCCTGATCCTGGCCCTGTTCGTCCTGTTTGGTGTCGCCCGCGTCCTGGCCGTCGCCCGCCTGGTCGCCGTTCTCGCCGTTGTCGGCCTCGTTGCCGGTAGCGCGCAACGTACAGGCGGCAAGAGATTCAAGACCCTGCGGGCGCTCCCCCACACGCCCGATGGCGATCGCGATCCGCTCGATCGTCGCGGTCCGCTTGTCCTTGAGCGGATTCATGATCGCGTTGTCGGCGAAGCCGGCGTCCTGCTGGGCGGCCTGCGCCGAGTTCTGCAGTCGCTGGTAGGCCTCGGCGATCTGCTTGTCCAGGAGGGCGAGTTGCTTGTCGACCTCCGGCCTCGCCTGGTCCGGCACCGTCGTCAACTTGGTGCCGACGTCCGGGCAGTCGATCGTGGCGGCACCCGAAGCCAGGACCTGGTCCGCCTGGCTCTGCCCCGGCTGCTGACCCGAGCCGCTCTCGGTGGCCGTGGCGTAAACGTTCGCCGCTACCAGCGCACCTCCTCCCAGCATCAGCGCGACCGCCGCAAAGGTCGTGCGTCGTGCGCCTGTCGGGCGTCTTCGCGTGTTGCGTCCCACGGGAGTACTCCTACGGTTCGTCAGAAGCCGGGCATGACAATCCCCTGCCCCATACGGATCGGAGTCCCGGCGTGTTCAAACACCCCACAAATTCATAGAGACCTCTCACGAATTAGGTACCTCTCACGAATCAGCCCCGCCCGGGACGGCCTCCACCAGGGCTCGCGCGTCACGCGTCACGCGTCACGCGTCACCACGGATGCATGACGGATTCACCGGATTCGACGGACACCCCGGTCAGCCCGCCCGCCCCCGACGACATGGTGAACTCCCAGCAGGCCGCGGCCTGGAACGGTTAC
The DNA here is from genome assembly GCF_042870755.1 of Streptomyces sp. NPDC006365. Taxonomy (NCBI): domain Bacteria; kingdom Bacillati; phylum Actinomycetota; class Actinomycetes; order Kitasatosporales; family Streptomycetaceae; genus Streptomyces; species Streptomyces sp. NPDC006365. The sequence continues at coordinate 839,115 of NZ_JBIAHS010000001.1, read as the reverse complement.
GAGGGCCGGTGGCTCGTCACCGCCGTACGCCCGTGACGTCTCGGAGTACGTGTCTTCACGCGTTGTGGTCGGTGAAGGGGCCGCCCGTGGTGAAGGCCAGCTCGGCGAAGCGTTCGCCGATACGGCGGTGGGTGGCGGCGTCAGGGTGGAGTTCGTCGGGCAGGGGCAGTTCGGCGAAGTCTCTCTCGCCGTACAGGTCACGACCGTCGAGGTAGTGCAGGTGGGGGTCGTCGGCGGACCGCTGGCGCACGATACGGGACAGCTCCTCCCGGATGACGCCCAGCGTCAGTTTTCCGGTGGCTCGCTCGGCGGGATCGCCGGTCGCCCGGAAACGCAGCGCTCCGGCGGCGAGCTCGCTGAAGTCGAAGGCTCCGGGGCCGGGCGTGTCCTCGTGGATGGGACACAGGATGGGCGAGACGACCAGCAGCGGTGTGGTGGGATGCCCTTCGCGGATGGTGTCGAGGAAGCCGTGCACGGCGGGGGTGAAGGCACGCAGGCGCATCAGGTCGAGGTTGACCAGGTTGATGCCGAGCTTGAGGCTGATCACGTCGGCGGGGGTGTCCCGAATGGCGCGGGCGGTGAAGGGGTCGAGCAGGGCGCTGCCGGCCAGGCCGAGGTTGATCAGTTCCACGCCGCCGAGGGCGGCGGCCAGCGCGGGCCAGGTGGTGGTGGGGCTCGCGGCGTCAGAGCCGTGGCTGATCGAACTGCCGTGGTGCAGCCAGACTTTGCGGCCCCGGTCCGCCATGGGCTCGACGGGGGCGTCGGTGCGCAGGGCGATCAGTTCGGTGGTCTCGTTGTGCGGCAACCAGATCTCGATGTCCTTGATGCCGTCGGGCAGGTCGGTGAAGCTGAGGGTGCCTGGCGGGCCCGGCTGGTGCTCGGCGGTTCCGGTGGTCATGTCGATCGTCACGGTGTTGCCGCCGGTCACGGTGGCCTGGCCGGTCAGCCGGCCGTCGACGAGCAGGTCGTACACGCCGTCCGGGCGGGGCGGGGCGCCCTCGTAGGTCCGCTTGGTGGGCAGCGTGTCCAGCTCGACGGCGGTGGCACGGGTACGGAAGAGCAGTCGTACGCCGGAGGGCTGGGACTCCACCATGGCGAGCTGTGGGTCGGTGCACTGGGCGCGGGCTCGGGCGGGGAGGCGGTGTGGCAGCACGCCGTGTCGGGTGGGCTCCAAGTCGAGGGCGCCGCGGAGGAGTTCGGGCGTGATGGGCGTGGTAGTCCAGTTGGGGTGGGTGTGCATGGCCTCCGCCTGTTGATCAGCATGCTCGGACAACACGGATTTCTCGGCTTGCTCGGATACGCCGATGTGGGGCGCGGGCGGCGGTCTCCGCCTGGTGCGTCAGGGCGCGGGCCAGTTCCGCAGCAGCGCATCGAGGGCGTCCAGGATTCGTGACCAGGATTCCTGTGAGTCGGGGGCGCTGTGACTGAAGCCGCCGGCCAACTCCAGGCTGACGTAGCCGTGGAAGACGCTGCCCAGCATCCGGACCGCGTGGGTCTGGTCCGGTTCCGTCAGGTCGTAGCCGCGCAGGATCGCCCGCGTCATCTGCGCGTGTCTGCCCCCGGCGCTCGCGGCCGCCGCCTGAGGGTCGAGCCTGAACTGGGCCGCGGCGTAGCGGCCGGGGTGCTCTCTGGCGTAGTCGCGGTAGACGTTCGCGAAGGCCGCGAGGGCGTCCTTGCCGGCCCGCCCGGCCAGGGCGTCGGCGGCCCGGTCGGCGAGTTCTTCCAGGGCGAGCAGGGCGATCCCGGTCTTGAGGTCCTGGGAGTTCTTCAGGTGCGAGTACAGGCTCGCGACCTTGACGTCGAACCGCCTGGCGAGCGCCGAGACGGTCACCTGGTCGAAGCCGACCTCGTCGGCCAGTTCGGCTCCCGCCCGGGTCAGGCGTTCCGCTGTCAGTCCTACACGTGTCATGCCCCTCCTCCCAATCGGCATAACCAATCCTGCAGTTACCTAATACCTTTAGGCAAATTACGTCACTGCTGCTTGAGCCACCTACCGAGGTCAGCCCAACCCTTGTACGGCGAGCGGTTGCGCACCCTCAGCGCCTACGTGAAAGGCTCAGCGCACGCAGGCGGCCGGACGACAACCGGCATCGATTGCCCCAGGGCATCGGCACGAGGAGAGGCGACGGCATGCGCATCGGACTGCTCGGTACAGGACCGTGGGCCGAGATGGCCCATGCCCCCGCCTTGAGCGAGCACCGCGAACTGGATTTCGTGGGCGTGTGGGGCAGGCGCAGGGACGCGGCCGAGGCCCTGGCCGAACGGCACGGGACACGCGCGTACGAGGACGTCGACACCCTGCTCGCCGAGGTGGACGCCGTCGCGATTGCCCTGCCTCCCTCCGTTCAGGCCCCGCTCGCGGCGCGCGCGGCGCGGGCGAACTGCCATCTGCTGCTCGACAAGCCCCTCGCGGCGAGCGTCGAGGAGGGGCGGGCGGTCGTCGAGGCGGTCAGGGAGGCCGGTGTCGCCTCGGTGGTCTTCTTCACGGCCCGCTTCCAGAACACCACTGAGGCCTGGATCACCGAACAGGCCGCTCTGGACGGGTGGTTCACGGGACGCGCGGAGTGGCTCGGTTCGGTGTTCACCGGCGACAGTCCGTTCGCCGACTCGCCGTGGCGACGGGAGAAGGGGGGCCTTTGGGACGTCGGCCCGCATGCCCTGTCCGTACTGCTGCCGGTTCTCGGCGACGTCGAGCGGGTGGCGGCCACCGCACGCGGCCCGAAGGACACCGTCCACCTGATCCTTCAGCACATCGGCGGGGCGTCGAGCACCCTGACTCTCAGCCTCACCGCACCGCCCGCGGCTGCCGGAGCCACGGTCGAACTGCGCGGCAAGGCGGGAGCGACCGTCCTGCCCGCGTCCACCGAAGGACCGGTACAGGCCCTGATCCGGGCCGCCGACGCCCTCCTCGCCGCTGCCGGCACCGGCCGTCCGCATGCGTGCGACGTCGCCTTCGGCCTGCGAGTGACGGAGATCCTGGTTGCAGCCGAGGCCCAGCTGGCAGGGCCGTACTGACCGGGACTCCCCGTTCGCCATAAAGCTGCTTTATGAGGTCATAGGCCGGACCCTCGTACCAAGTTAGGTTTGCCTTAGTTTAGGGTTGCCGACGAGTTGCCTGTTCATCGCTCGAAGGGAACCTGATCATGCCCCGCCCCCTGCGGGTAGCCATTGTCGGAGCCGGCCCCGCCGGGATCTACGCCGCCGACGCGCTGCTGAAGTCCGAAGTGGCCGCCGAACCCGGCGTGTCCATCGACCTCTTCGAGCGGATGCCCGCCCCGTTCGGCCTGATCCGTTACGGCGTCGCCCCCGACCATCCCCGCATCAAGGGCATCGTGAAGGCCCTGCACCAGGTGCTCGACAAGCCGCAGATCCGTCTCTTCGGCAACGTCGACTACCCGAGCGACATCAGCCTGGACGATCTGCGCACCTTCTACGACGCCGTGATCTTCTCCACCGGGGCGACGGCCGACCGGGCGCTCGACATACCAGGCATCCACCTCGACGGCTCGTACGGCGCGGCAGACTTCGTCTCCTGGTACGACGGCCACCCGGACGTCCCGCGGACGTGGCCGCTGGAGGCGGAGAAGGTCGCCGTACTCGGTGTCGGCAATGTGGCGCTCGACGTGGCGCGCATCCTGGCCAAGACGGCCGAGGAGCTGCTGCCGACCGAGATCCCGCCGAACGTCCACGACGGACTGAAGGCCAACCGGGCTCGCGAGATCCACGTCTTCGGCCGCCGTGGACCGGCGCAGGCCAAGTTCAGCCCGATGGAGCTGCGGGAGCTGGACCACTCCCCCAACATCGAGGTGATCGTCGACCCCGAGGACATCGACTACGACGAGGGATCGATCGAGACCCGGCGCGGCAACAAGCAGGCCGACATGGTCGCCAAGACGCTCGAGAACTGGGCGATCCGCGATGTCGGCAACCGGCCGCACAAGCTGTTCCTGCACTTCTTCGAGTCGCCGAGCGAGATCCTCGGCGAGGACGGCAGCGTCGTCGGCCTGCGCACCGAGCGCACCACCCTCGACGGCACCGGCAACGTCAAGGGCACCGGCGAGTTCAAGGACTGGGACGTGACCGCGGTCTACCGCGCGGTGGGTTACCTCTCCGACAAGCTGCCCAAGCTGCCCTGGGACGTCGAGTCGGGCACGGTGCCGGACAACGGCGGCCGGGTGCTCGAGGACACCGGCGCGCACCTGCAGTCGACGTACGTCACGGGCTGGATCCGGCGCGGTCCCGTGGGCCTGATCGGTCACACCAAGGGCGATGCCAACGAGACGGTCGCCAACCTGCTGGACGACTACGCGGGCGGGCGTCTGCACACGCCCGGTTCGCCCGCCCCGGAGGCTGTGGACGCGTTCCTCGCCGAGCGGAACGTCCGCTTCACGACGTGGGACGGCTGGTACCGGCTGGACGCCGCGGAGAAGGCGCTGGGTGAGCCCGAGGGCCGGGAACGCGTGAAGATCGTCGAGCGTGAGGACATGCTCAGGGAGAGCGGCGCGTAGCGCTCAGGCCGCGCGGCCGGGCCCTCCCCCCCCATGTGCAGGGGGGTGGGGCCCGGCCGCGCGGCGTTTTGAGTGCCGAGCGGTGGTGTCACGCCGCAGACGAGCCCGCTGCGAGTGCTCGGCCGACATTGCCCGTGCCCAGAATTGCGATACGCATGGTGTGACGCCAAAGTGCGTCCCTGTCCCGGCGGATCGGGCCGCGAGCCCAGGCATGACCGGTACCAAGGACGTAAGTCCACAGCGCCTGGCGTAACTTCAGGGGAACAACCGGCGCCGTCCGTACGTACATCTCTACGCCGGTGCGCCCCGCTGCAAGTGCGGCTCGCGAAGCAACGAGGAAGGTCAGCACCATGACTGAAAGCACTCCCCCTGCCACTGAACTGACGTCGCAGTACCTCGCCCAGGTGGTCGGCGACCTCGACCGCAACGTCAAGGAGCAGGAACGCATCCGCGCGGAGATCAGTGCGTTGCAGGAACAACTGCTCGCCCTGCAGCATGACCACACCGTGCTCGTGAGCATGCAGCGGGCGCTCGGCCCGGACGCGCCCACTCAGCCCGCGCAGCCCGAAGATGCCGCGGCACCCGGCGCACCCTCCACTCCCAGGCGGAAGAGGCCGAAGGCCGCGACCGAGTCCGGCACCGGAAAGCGGTCCGGGACGAAGAAGGCCGCCGGCGCACAGGGCGGCACGACAGCGGCCAAGAAACCCAAAGCACGGCCCAAAGCACAGCCCAAAGGCGGGCCCATAGCCAAGACCGAAGCCTCGAAGTCCGCCCAGCCCACGCTCGTTGAACTCATCCGCCGTCATCTCGGCGAGCAGAGCGAACCCCGTTCCGCGGCGGAAATCGCCACCGCGCTCGGCCAGGCCAACCCCGAGCGTCGCATCAAATCCACCGTCGTACGCACCTCGCTCGAAGGACTCGTGGCCAAGAGCCAGGCCCACCGCACCAAGCAGGGCTCGTCCGTCTTCTACACCGCCCCGGACGCACCCGAGCCGACGGAGCCGCCCCGCACCGAAACCCAGTACGCCGCAGACTGACTGACGAGCCGTCACCTGCGCTGGGGGTGCGGCGGTACGTCAGGCGTTGGGGTCGAAGGCGATGCCGGCCGGCTTGGCAGCGGCGAGGTGGTTGTTGAAACTGCCGTCCTTGAGGCCGAAGTTGGCGCTGCCGAAGTTGGCCTGGCTCAGCCTGTCGCGCAGGCCCGCGGGGTAGCCGTTCCAGCCGACCAGCGGGGGGTACTGCCAGGTGCCCTTGTGGTTCTCCGGCGGTTCGTCGCCCGCGGTCGCGGGGCGGAAGGCGTGCGTGCTGACGCCGTCCTTGTGGTACACGATCTTGGGGTGGTTTCCGTCCCAGCGGATCTGGTCGCGGCCGTGGACACTGAAGCTGCCGTGGGCCGAAGTGGACACGTACATGGCCTGGTTGTTCTGCACCCACAGCACGACGTGCTCCCAGTCGTGGCGGTGTCCGCCGAGACTGCTGCCGGCCACGGCCTGGTCCTTCTCGAAGTACAGGCCGTACATGATGGCGCACCAGCCGTTGTTGCACTTGTAGCGGGAGTACCCGTTGGTGTTGTCCAGGTCCGAGGCGTCGCGGCACTCGCCGTTGAGGGATCCGGTCGGGTTGAGCCCGCCGTTGATGGTGCCGTCGGGTCCGATGGCGGGCGTGGAGTAGCAGCCGTCGGTGTCGTAGTCGTACGTCGGCTGGAACGTCTGCTCCAGAGCTTCCGCGTTCGCGGGCAAGGACCGCGGCGGAGCCGCGAGAGCACTGCCCGGGAAGGCGACGACCAGCGCAACGGCGCTGCCGAGTACGAGAGTTGCCCTGCGGATCCGTGAACTCGTTTTCAACGCGTCCTCCTGATCGACCACGGTGTGGGCGCATGATGGCACGATTGACATGCCCAGAACAGTCATCAGGAGGCGCATTGACGCCGTGACCCCCGCGAGGTGTTGAAACGATGAAACGCCCGCTAATACATCGGATTTGACTGGCCGAGTCGGCCGTGGCACGAGTGTCGACGGGTCAAGTACGACTCCCGACCCCTTCCGGTTGGCGCCCTGACGTGTCGTCATGCCGAGGCAGGAGGAACGGCGTTGTGAGGATCAGGAGTCCGGCGATCGCGATCGCGGTACGGGGGCCGGTGAAGCCGGCCAGCAGACCCCACAGGGCGGTCAGGGCCGCGACGGTGAGTTTGCTGGTGATCGACCACGCGGACAGGGTGCGGGCGACCCGGTCCGTCGCCGTCAGTTCCAGCCGGTAGGTGGCATACACGGGGTTGAACACGCCCATGCTGGTGATCAGCCCGAACTCGACGGCGATGACGAGCACGAGTCCAACGGTGCCGGGGCGGACGAAGGCCAGCCCGAGCAACCAGCACGCGCGCAGCGTCCCGGCGGTGAGCATGACCCTGTGCCGCCCGAACCGCGCGACGAGCGGGCGGGCCAGTCGTGAGCCGATCAGGCCGCCGACGCAAGGCGCGGCGAAGGCGAGGCCGTACTGCCATGGCGCGAATCCGAGGTCACCGAGCATGAGGACGGCGAGCACCGGCGAGGTCGCCATGATCAGGCCGCTGACGAGGATCGTGTTGAAGAACAGCGGGCGCAGCGCAGGGTGGGCCAGGATGTACCGCCACCCTTCGAGCAGGTCGCCGGCTCTGAGCCGGCCCCGTGCGCCGGTTCGCGCGGGGCGCGGCTCCCCGCCGCCGATCGCGCGGATACCCATGGCCGAGAGCAGGTAGCTGACCGCGTCGGCGATCACGGTCATCACCGGGCCGAACAGCCCGATCGCGGCCCCGCCGAGCGGCGGTCCGAGCACGGTGGCGGTCCAGGTCGTGGACTCGAACCGCCCGTTCGCGACGAGCAGGTTCTCCGGCGGTACCAGTGCCTTGAGGCAGGCGCCGCTCGCCGTGGTGAAGGTGATGTCGGCCGCGGCGACGACGACCGACACGATCAGGAGTTGGACGAAGCCGAGCCGGCCGAGCGCGTAGGCGGCCGGGACGCTCATCAGTGCCGCGAACCGGATCAGGTCCATCGCGACCATCACAGGGCGCTTGCGGCGGAACTCCACCCAGGGGCCGAGCGGCACCGCTACCGCCGCGCCGACGGCCAGTCCCGTGGCTGCGAGCGCCGACACCTCGGCCGGGCCGGCGTGCAGCACCGTGATCGCGATCAAGGGGAACGCGTCGAACGCCAGTCGCGTGCCGAACGTACTGACCGCGTACGCCGCCCAGAGCCATCCGAACTGCCGCCCCAACGGGCGCCCGACCGCCATGTCCTGTGCACCCCCGCTACTTCGCTGGACCAACGTCGCGTTTTGATCAGCGAGATCCAACCGAGCGGGGGCCGAGCGGTCAAACAACCGCTCGGCCAGGAAGCGACAACCGCGTGTTGTGCCACGAGGTCGGTGCGCTGGCGCTCCGCTGGGAGAGCGGTTTGAAGCTGCGGGTTTGTGGGTGGCTGGTCGCTCCCCCACTCTCGGCTTCTCCCCCACTCTCGGCTCCGCTCGAGCGGGGGGACCCCATGAGCGGGGACCCCCATGAGCGGGGGACGCCCATCGCGGCGGAGCCGCACATTGATACAGCCCCGCGCCCCTTCGGGGCGCTACCCGAACCGGACTTCGGCAAGTTCGCCAGCGGCAACGACGCGTGAGCCGCAGCCATCAGGCCAGGGCGGCAAGGGCAACAGTCGTCTCAGGAACCCAGGCGTCTCCACGCCCGCTGAAGCAGAGTCCTGAGCAGTGCCGCCTCCTCGCCGCCGAGGGCCGTCACGATGCCCTCCTGCTCCTGCTCCACCGCCGCCGTCCAGCGCCCGAGCGCCTCGTTGCCGCGCTCGGACGCGAAGACCAGCACGCGTCGCCGGTCCGCGTCATCCACCCGGCGCAGGACGAGGTTGAGGGACACCATGCGGTCGACCACCTTGGTCAGGGTGAGGGCCGACAGCAGTGCGAACTCGGCGATCTCCGTCATCGCGTGGCCGGCGCCGTCGCCCAGGAACGACAGCACGCGCCACTCCTCGAGAGTCGCGCCCTCCGCCTTCAGCGCCTCACCGAGCCTCGATACGACGCTCCGCTCCACGAGCGTGAGCGCCCGCGCGAAGTCGAGGTCGGATACGGCCGTCGCCGGGGTCGTCGTCGTCGCCCTGCCAAAGGTTCGTCGGTGTCGTTGCGGCGCCATGGTGACCGATCGTCAGCGAACGGGAGACTGGCCAGATCACATGGAGTGATTCCACGCCTTCGTCAGCGCCGCCGCGATGTGCGCCCTGGGCACCCTCGCGGCCGCCCTCGGACTACGGCTGATGTTCGCCCCACCGGCCACGGCACCCGAGCCCCATGTGCGCGAGACCGGGGAGGTGACACCTGCGGCCAGCGAGGCACGCGCCTGAGCACGGGGGCCCGCCGTCAGCTGCGCTGCTCGATTGGCGGGCCCCTCATCGATCTCGTCGGCGAGCCGACCGAGCCGAGGTCGAGGAGGGGCGTACGGCGGCATGTACGGCGCCGATCATGCAGGTTCCGACCACAACCGCCCACAGCGAGTCCGACTCGGAGCATCAACGGCCCGGGCGGATCAGCCCTGTCAGGTACCGCCAGAGCGATGACCGCTGCCGTGCCGCCTGATCCCGTACGACGACCGTCCCGGCAACCTCCTCGGGTTCCGCGTCGACCGCCGGCGGTTGCTCGGCCGGCGAGGCGAGTTCGTACCGTACGGGCAGCGACCTCAGGCCGCGCATGAACGGGGAGGAGCGCCAGGGCAGTTGATCGGCCGGGAGTGCCAGGTCCAGATGGGAGAACCGCTCGAACAGCCGGCTCACGCCCACCGCCGCGACGGTCGACGCCAGCTCGCGGGCCGGGACCGGGCACTGACGGCGGCCCGCACCCCACGACAGGTGCGCCCGGGTGCTGATCGTGGTGCTCCCGCCCACATGGTCGGCGAAGAGCGGATCGGCGTGCGCGGCGGCCGAGGAGACCCACACCGGGTCACCCGCGCGGATCCTGTAGTTCCCGAGCGGCGTGTCCCTGGCCGCGAACCGAGGCACGAAGTTCACCAGCGGCGGCTTGCGCATGACAGCCCGGTTCATGGCCTCCCTCACCATCCCGGCGGACAGGCTGGCCCGCACCCCGCCCTCACCCGAGATGACCTCGACGACGGTGTTGGAGACGAGGATGCCGACGTGGTCGGACGTCATGCCGAGCAGCATGAACAACTCACGGGCCAGCTCGTCGAGCGAGAGATCCGGGTGCGCGGCCAGCAGGTACGAGGGGAAGTCGTCCCCCGGTTCCTTCAGCTTCGCCGCCGCCAGTTCGGCCAGCGTCTCCAGCAGCCGCTCCAGCGCGGGTTCGGCGTCAGGACCCGCGTCCAGCACACGCCACATGTCCATCAGGGCGTCGTCGCCCTGCGAGCCGGGAAAGCCCAGCAGTTGGCTGGCCACCATCAGCGGCAGCGGTCGCGAGAACTGCGCGGACAGGTCCGCCACACCCGTGGCGCCGCCCTGCGCGATGAGGGTGATCAGCTCGTCGGCGTACGCGGTGACTGCCGTCCTGAGGCGCTTCGCCTGCGGATGGCGCGGGTCCTGGAACGGCTTGAGCGCCACGTCCCACGCCGACCGCAGCGCCCGGTAGCCCGAACCGCCCTGAATCAGCACATGGTTGACCTCCAAGGAGGGCCCGAGCGGCCAGTCGGCCGGCACCCGGCCCTCCGACCGGGCCCGCCAGTTCTCCAGGCCCTTCGGCCAGCCGTCGTCGTCCTGGAGCACCTGGAGGGACTCGCGATATCCCAGCACCAGCCAGGCGGGCACACCGAGCAGATCGACGGGCGCGACGGGGCCGTGCTGCTGCCTCAGCCGTTCGTAGACGAGGGCGGGGCGCGTCTCGTAGTCACGGGTCAGCAGCGGCTGCGCGTTCAGCGCCTCGAGCCGCGTGTCGTCCAGGTCCACGGATGAGCCGTCGCCAAGCTGGGATTCCATCGTGTTGCGGCCCTCCGACACTCCCCGTAACGGCAGGCAACCGTTCGGTTTTGTTACTGACCGGTGGGAGACCATACCTCAGGCCGGCCAGGGCGAGTTGTCCGGGTGCGGTATCTACGTGAGCATCAAAGGAACCTCGCCGAGGAGGACGTATGACCACCCTTGCCGATCCCGTTCCCGGCGGGCGCCCGGGCGACGTCGAGCGGGCCACCGCGCTGAGCGCGGAGCTGTCCGGGCGGGACGTACACGGCGTCGTCCTGTCCTACGTCGACACCGCGGGCATCGGCCGGGTGAAGACGATCCCGCCGGCCCGGCTCGCCTCGGCCGCCGCGTGGGGCGTCGGCATGTCACCGGTGTTCGACACCTTCCTGGCGAACGACTCCATCGTCTCCACGGACGTACTCGGATCACCGGACGGCGACCTTCGCCTCTACCCCGACCTCGACCACCTGGTCGTCCTGTCCGGACAGCCCGGCTGGGCATGGGCCCCGGTGGACCGCATCACCCAGGAGGGCGACCGGCACCCTGGGTGCAGCCGCACCTTCCTGCGCCGGATCATCGCCGACGCCGCCGAGCACCACGGGATCACCTTCAAGGCGAGCATCGAGATCGAGTGGTCGGTCGGTCGGGGATCGGCCGGTCGGGCATCGGCCGGTCACGGATCGGTCCTCGACGACGACTTCGTTCCCGTGACCTCGGGCCCGGCCTACAGCGCCACCCGCCAGGTCGAACTGAGCGACTGCACCGCCGAGTTGATGGCCGCACTGGCCGCCCAGGGCGTCGACGTCGACCAGCTCCACCCCGAGTACGCGGCCGGTCAGTTCGAGATCTCGGTGGGAGCGCTCGACCCGGTGGCCGCGGCCGACCGGAGCGTGCTGGTACGGCAGACCATCCGGGCGGTGACCCAGCGCCACGGCCTCAAGGTCTCGTTCGCACCGGCCGTCTTCGCCGAAGGCGTCGGCAACGGCGGCCACGTCCATCTCTCCGCCTGGCGCGACGGGGTGAACCTGCACTCCGGCGGCGAGGGCCGGTACGGCATGACGGCAGAGGCGGAGTCGTTCGCCGCCGGCCTGCTCGCGCATCTGCCGGCGCTGACGGCCGTGACCGCGCCGAGCCCGGCCGGCTATCTGCGGCTCAAACCCTCGCAGTGGGCAGGGGTGTTCACCGCCTGGGGCCGCGAGACCCGCGAATCCGCGGTACGCGTCATCACCGGCACGGCGGGCCATCGCGACCAGGCGGCGAACCTGGAGGTGAAGCCGGTCGACCTCGCAGCCAACCCGTACCTCGCGCTCGGCTGCCTCATCACCGCCGGACTCGACGGCCTGGACTCGTCCGCGGCCCTGCCCGACGAGATCACCGGAGATCCGGCGCGGTTCACCGCCGAGGAAGCGGCGGGCCGAGGCGTGCGCCGACTTCCGACGTCGCTGGACGAGGCCGTCGAGGAGTTCCGCAAGGACGAGCTGCTCCGCGCCGCGCTGGGACCGGTCCTGGCCGACGCCGTGATCGCGGTGCGCCTCGGCGAGATCGCGGCGGTGGCCGGGCTGGACGACGGGCAGGTGGCGGCGGCGTACCGCTGGAAGTACTGACATGAGCGCCGGACCCGTCCAAGAGACGCTCGCCGCGCTGCGGTTGGTGGACCACCACTGCCACGGTGTCGTCACCGCCGACCCGGACCGCGAGGGCTTCGAGTCGCTGATCACCGAGGGCGGGACGTGGCCCGGGATCTCGCCGTTCGACAGCCCGGTGGGCTTGGCCGTCCGCCGCCACTGCGCTCCCCTGCTGGACCTTCCACGCCACGCGCCGCCCGAGGAGTACCTCGCCCGGCGGGCCGAACTGGGCCGGCGTGAGGTCGACAGGCGCTTTCTCGCCGCCGCGGGCACGGACGTCTTCTGTGTGGACACCGGGTTCGCCCAGGATCGCCTCACCACGCCGCGGGAGCTGGCCGCGGTCGTGGGCGGGGCCGCGTACGAGGTCGTACGGCTGGAGAGCGTCGCCGAGGCAGTGGCGGCCGAGGGGGTCGAGCCGGACGCGTACGCGGACGTCTTCCGGGCGGCCGCGTGGGATGCCGTACGGCGGCCGGGCGTCGTCGCGGTGAAGTCGGTGGCCGCCTACCGCACCGGATTCGACCTGGACCCGGTCCGTCCCTCGGACGCGGAGGTCACTGAGGCGGCCCGGCGGTGGCTCGCCCGCGGCGGCCGGCTGGACGACCCGGTCCTCGTACGGCACTTGTTGTGGACCGCCGTGGACCTCGGACTGCCGCTCCAGCTGCACACCGGCTTCGGGGACAGCGACATCCGGATGCACCGGGTGGATCCGACCCTGCTGACCGACTGGCTGCACCTGGCCTCGGGCACCGTTCCGGTGCTGCTCCTGCACTGCTGGCCCTATCAGCGCCAGGCCGCTTACCTGGCGACGGTCTTCGAGCAGGTGTACCTCGACGTCGGCCTCACCCTGCACTACGTCGGCCCGGCGCGGGCCCGGGCGATCCTCGAGGAGGCGCTGGAGATCACCCCGTTCCGCAAACTGCTCTACAGCTCCGACGCCTACGGAGTCGCGGAGTTCTACCATCTCGGCGCCCTGGCCTTCCGGCACGGCCTGGTGGGGCTGCTTCAGGACCGGGTGGACGCCGACGAACTGAGCCTGCCCGACGCGCTTCGGATGAGCAGGTGGATGGGGCGCGACAACGCCTGCCGCGTGTACGGGCTCCCGCTATCCCACGGAGAGGTCCGGATCTGAGGCGGACGGCTCAGGGCCGTGTGGGTTCCGCAGCGGTACGACGCCCACGCAGCGGCCGTCACCGTCCAGCAGCCGGCCCATGTGCTTGACCGTGCGCAGGACCACGGACCGGTCGCCGATGGTCAGGCGTGGCAGGCGGCGGGAGAGGTGTGCCTCGAAGGTGTGCACGTCGGCCAGCTCACGCAGCCAGACGTCGATGACGAGGTTGTGGGGTCCCGCCGTGATCGCGCACGACCGGACCTCCCGCACACCGGACAGCACCCGGACGGTCTCCGCCAGGTACTGGCCGGGTACGGACGCGAAGTACACCGCGGACAGCGGCCAGCCGGACAGGGGGCGGGCCAGGTCGCAGCGCAGGCTCACCCGTGTGGCGAGCAGCGAGTGGAGTCTGCGGCGGACCGTTGTCAGGCCCGCTTCGGTCACCGCCGCCAGTTCACGCAGGGACATCCGGCCGTCGGTGCCCAGCAGTTCCATGAGCCGCACGTCGAGGCCATCCCATCCTGTGGGTTCGACCGCGGCGGGTGGCGCGGGCAGGGCCGCCTCGATCCTGGCGCACTGGAGCGAGTCCAGGCTGCGCAGCCTCCAACGGCTGCCCTCGGTGGGCACGCCCGTCGACACATGGGTACGGGTGGCCCGTACACCCGGTGTCGTCTGGAACAAGTATGTGGTGAGGCGGGCGAGTTCGCCGAGGTCCCGGGCGTGCACCGTGGCCACCAGGTCGCGGCCGCCCGCCATGAGCTTCAGGTTCGCCACGGCGGACTCCGTCGCGAGGGCCTGGGCCACGTCCTGAGCCGCGCCGGGCTCCGTGTCGACCTCCACCACCCCGCTCACCACGATCCGGGAGTCGGACAGCCGTGGATAGGCCGTCACCCAGGCCAGACCTGCCTCTTCCAGGCGCCGCCAACGCCGGGCCGCCGTCACGGGGTTGACGCCGAGCACGTCGCCGATCAGCGTCCAGGAGGCCCGGGGGCGGATCTGGAGCGCGTGCACGACGGCACGGTCCAGCTCATCCATCTCGCCCAGTTCCCGGGTGGCACGATCCTGCGCTCCTCCGGGCGGCGCATTCCTGCGCGGTTCAGCGGGATCGAGGCCGAATGCTGCACTGTGACACGGCGTTTTCTTCTGCATTCCACACTCCATTCGCTTGTTTCCCGAGACCGGAGGAGTGATTCCGCCCACCATGACGGACCCCACGAAGCAGGAGACCACAAGGACCGCCCTGCGCGTCCGCAACGCCCGGCTCATCGACGGCACGGGGGCAACCCCCGTGGACGACGCCGTCGTTGTCATCGACGCAGAGGGAACCATCACCTACGCCGGCCCCGCCGCGACGGAGCCCGAGGACACCACCCCGACGCAGACCATCGACGCTGGGGGCCGCACGGTACTGCCCGGGTTCTTCGACTGCCATGTCCATCTCGCCTACGCGCAGGGCTCGCCACCCGGTCGTCGCGCCGAACTCGACCCCGTTCTGGTCACCTTGGACACGGCCACACGGATGCGGCAGACCCTCGACGCGGGCATCACCACGGCCCGTGACGTGGGTGGTCTCTCCGCGGGCTACCGCACCGCCGTCGAGACCGGCCGGATCGTGGGCCCCCGGCTGCACACGGCCGTACGGATCATCAGCCACACCGGTGGTCACGCCGACGTACGCCTGCCCGACGGCACCGATCTGAGCGCGGCCATGTCGGAGATCGCGGACACGGCCGACGCGGCCCGGCTCGCCGTGCGTCGTGTCCTGCGGGACGGCGCCGACCTGGTGAAGATCTGCGCCACGGGCGGCATGGGCAGCCCGTACGACCAGCCCGACGACGAGGGCCTCCTGGAGGAGGAGATCCGGGCCGTCGTGGACGAGGCCCGGCGGCACGGGGGCAAGCCGGTCGCCGCGCACGCCCAGGGCAACGCGGGCATCGTCAACGCCATCCGGGGCGGTGTCACCAGCATCGAGCACGGCTACGGCCTGGACGAGCGGGCCCTGGAGATGGCGGGCGAGCGCGGCACCTTCGTCGTACCGACGCTGTCCACCGTGTACGCCGGCATCAACAAGGACACGATGCCGGACTACCACTACCAGAAGAAGGTCCGCTGGTCCGGGCTGACCAAGGAGAACATCGCCCGGGCCATCGCGTACGGCGCCCGGATCGCGCTGGGCACCGACGCCGCCGTCGGTCCGCACGGTGTGAACCTGATGGAGCTCAGCTATCTGGTGGACCTGGGCATGGACCCGATGGCCGCCATCGTCGCCGGCACCCGCACCTCCGCCGAACTCCTCGGCGTCGCCGACCGGTTGGGCACGCTCACGGCCGGCCGCACCGCCGATCTCGTCATCTGCGACGGCGATCCGCTCACGGACATCGGCGTCCTCGGCGATCCCGCCAACATCGTCTGCGTCGTCCAGGACGGCGTGATCCGCAAGGACCTGCTCCCAGCGGCCCCGACCGGAAGGCAGCCCTGATGTCCTCCTCATTGACCGGCCTCCCCACGCCGGACAGCAAATCCCCGGACCCCGAGCGGCGCGGCACCCTCGACCGGGTGCTCTCGCTGATCGAGCGGGCGGGCAACGCCCTGCCCAACCCGATCGTCCTGTTCGCCTCGCTCTTCGTGATCCTGGGTCTCGTCTCCACCGCCCTCGCCCTCGCCGATGTCTCCGTCGACGTCCCCGGCACCGACGACACCAAGCCGATCGCCGGACTGTTCACCGGCGAGGGAGTGCGCTGGCTGGTGGAGAACCTGATCCCCAACTTCGCGACCTTCCCGCCGATCGGTGCCGTACTGGTCCTGATCATGGTGGTCGGGCTCGCGGAGAAGGTGGGCTTGCTGGAGACCCTGATGCGGGCCACGCTGGCCCGGGTGCCGCGCGCCGTGCTGCCGTACGCGGTGGCGCTCATCGCCAGCCAGGCGCACATGATGAGCGACGTCGCCGCGATCGTGCTGCCGCCGCTGGCCGCTCTGGTCTTCAAGAGCGCCGGACGTCACCCCGTCGCGGGTCTCATCGGCGGCTTCGCCTGCGTGACGGCGGGGTATTCCGCCGGCTTCACCATCGGCTCGCTCGACGCCCTGTACGTCGGGATCACCCAGCAGGCGGCCTCGGTGCTCCCGGCCGCCGACGGACTCGACATCCATCTGCTGATCAACTACTTCTTCACCGCGGCGAGCAGCATCGTGCTGGCCCTGCTCGGCGGATTCCTCATCAGCCGCGTCCTCGAGCCACGACTGGGCACGTACGAGCCCTCCGCCGACGAGCCCGAGCAGCACAGCCTCGCCCTCACGCCCGTCCAGCGCCGAGGTCTGCTCTACACAGGCCTGGTCGTCCTGCTCTACCTCGGCGCGGTCCTCACCCTGTGGCTGCCGCCCGGCGCGCCGCTGCGCGGTGAGGGCGGGGCCTTCGTACCCTCGCCGCTCCTCAGCGGCATCGTCCCGGTCCTCTTCGGGGCCTTCCTGCTGGCGGGACTCACCTACGGCATCACGGTCAAGAAGGTCACCAGCACCGAGGACGCGGTGACCGCCGTGACCGACTCGGTGAAGAACATGTCCGGCTACATCGTCATGATGTTCGTGGCCGCGCAGGTCATCGCGCTGTTCACCTGGTCCAACGTCGGGGTGCTGCTGGCGGTGAAGGCCGCCGCGCTGTTCAACTCCACGGGAGTGACCGGCTTCTGGGCGATCGTCGTGTTCGTCCTGCTGGCCTCCTGCCTCAACCTCTTCATCGTCTCCGGCTCGGCCCTGTGGTCCCTTGTCGGCCCCGTCTTCGTCCCCGCGTTCATGCTGATGGGCATGAGCCCGGCGCTCAGCCAGGCGGCCTTCCGTATCGGCGACTCCGCGACGGGCGCCATCACCCCGATGAACCCGTACGTCTTCCTCATCCTGGCCATGCTCCGCCAGTACGAGCCTGAGGCCCGGCTCGGCACCCTGATCTCCCGGCTCGCCGTCTTCGTGGTGCCGTTCATGGTGGTGTGGCTGGCGATCCTGGGGATCTTCTACGGATTCGATCTGCCGCTCGGGCCGGGTGCGCACATCGGCCTCGAGTGACCGAGGACAGGCCTCAAGTGACGGGGTATCGGCGGCCGCGAACGATCGGGCTACGTGGTCGCCGCCACCCATTCCAGGACGACCTTCGAGAACGGCTCGGGCTGTTGCTCCGGGAACGGGACATGGCCGCCGGACAGGACGCGGGTCTCGCATCCGAGCCTCGCGGCGAACTTCTCCAGTCCGGGCAGCGAGTAGTGGTCACCCGAGGCGCAGACCGCCAGCGTACGGGCGGTGATGTGGGGCAGGCGTTCGTCCATCACGTAGCGCCGCACCGCTTCGTGGCCCTCCTCCACGCGGTCGAGGACAGTCAGCGCGTCGACCATGAACCGGTTGAGCGCGGCCTCCTCCCCTTCCTGGTAGAAGCCTCGGCGCCGGTTCCACAGCTCCAGCAGGTGCGAGCCGTCGGGTTTCGGGTCGACGTGGTCGACGGGTTTGCGCGTGGCTGCCGTACGCCGTTTCTCCTCGTCGACAAAGGAGGTCGCGGACAGCAGGAGGCTCGCGACCCGGTCCTGGTGGCGGGCAGCGAGTTCGACCGCGATCACCCCGCCCGTGTGGTGCCCGACGAGATGGAAGCGGTCCAGCTCCAGCGCCTCGATCACGGCGTCGGCGGCGTCCGCGAACCGCTCGATCGTGTGCGGCCCCTCGGGTTTCGCGGAGGCGCCGAAGCCCAGGGTGTCCATGGCGATCGCCCGGTGTTCGGCGCCGACCAGGGGCAGTACGTCGAGGTACTCGGTCCAGGAGCGAGGGGTCTGGTGGAGCATCAGTACGGGCTCGCCCATGCCGCATTCGGCATAGTGCAACTGCCCGAAGGGGCTGGGGACATAGCCCTTGCGCAGAGTGGGCGTCATCGGTGACCTGCCTTCGCTGGGGTGGGAGGGGAGGCGGTAGGGGAGAGCGCCGGCAGCACCGAGGCGCCGACGGATTCGATCAGTTCGGTGGGCGGGTCGTACGAACCGACGTGCTGGAGCAAGACGCCGGTGACTGAGGTGGTATGCAGGGCGCGGAGGCGTTCGGTGATCTGCTCGGCGGTGCCGAACAGGCAGAATTCCCGGGCGAATTGGAGGGCGCTCTCGTCGCTGATCCATGCCGAGCAGATCTCGACTGCCCGGTCCCAGTCCTCCGCGTGCACGAGGTCCGGGTAGATGCCTTCGACCCTCGCGGGTACGTCGACCTCGATCCCGGCGAGGGCGAGGAAGGGCGCTCCGCCGTTCTGCGCGATCGAGGCGCAGATGGGTTTGAGCAGCCGGGCTTCGGCCTCGATGTCGTCGGTCACCGCGCAGAACGCGGAGACGGTCAGGGGGATGTCGTCGGCGTTCCGGCCGGCGGCCTCGGCGCCCTCCCGTACGCGGGCGGTAGCTCCCGTCAACGTCCTCGGCGAGACACCACTGAGGAGGATCACGCCGTCGGCGATCTCACCGGCGAGCCGCAGGTTGTTCGGTCCACTCGCGGCCAGGTGCAGGGGTACTTGGGGCTGAGGATCGCGCAGTCGGGAGCGGACCCTTCCCTCGAAGTCCCATTCGTTGCCGTCCAGGAGCGTTCGCAGCATGCCGAGTCCCTCGCGCATCGCCGCCGAGGTGGTCTGGCGCAGGCCGATGGGACCGACCGAGCTGTTGCCCACGCCCAGGCCGAGGGTGAAGCGGCCGGGGGCGAGTTCGGCGACGCTGCGGGCCGCTGACGCGACGACGGCCGGGTGGCGGGTCGCCAGGTTGGTGACCGCCGTGCCGAGGCCGATCTGTTCGGTGCCAAGGGCGGCGGCGGTCAGGGTGGTGAAGACGTCCCGCCACAGCAGCTGGGAGTCCGGGAACCAGACGTCGTCGAAGCCGAGTTGCTCCGCTCGTCGTACGGTCTCGACGACGCGGTCCGCGCGGTCGCAGGGCGGGACGCGGATCCCGATACGCAGCGGGATCCGTTGTGCACTCACGCCCGCTCCCCCGCTGCCGCCAGGTCCAGGGCGATGTCGGTGATCATGTCTTCCTGTCCGCCGACCATTCCGCGGCGTCCGACCTCCACGAGGATGGCGCGGGTGTCCAGGCCGTAGCGGGCGGCGGCGCTCTCGGCGTGGCGCAGGAAGCTGGAGTACACCCCGGCATAGCCGAGGCTGAGGGTTTCGCGGTCGACGCGAACGGGGCGGTCCTGGAGGGGGCGTACGAGGTCGTCGGCGGCGTCCATCAGCGGGAACAGTTCGCAGCCGTGCTGCCAGCCCATCAGGTCGGCGACCGCGATGAAGGCCTCCAGCGGGCAGTTTCCGGCGCCGGCGCCCTGCCCGGCCAACGAGGCGTCGACGCGGGTGCAGCCGTTCTCGACGGCGACCACGCTGTTGGCCACCCCCAGGGCCAGGTTGTGGTGGGCGTGGATGCCGAGTTCGGTGCCGGGGTCGAGGACGTCGCGGTAGGCGCGGAAGCGGTCCCGTACGCCGTCCATGGTGAGCCGGCCGCCGGAGTCGGTGACGTATACGCAGTGCGCGCCGTAGGACTCCATCAGCTTCGCCTGGCGGGCGAGTTCGGCGGGCTCCGCCATGTGGGACATCATCAGGAACCCGGCCACATCCATGCCCAACTCCCGTGCGGCGGCGATGTGTTGGGCGGCGATGTCGGCCTCGGTGCAGTGCGTGGCGATGCGGACGGAGCGGATACCGAGGGCGTGGGCTTGTTCGAGGTCGTGGACGGTGCCGATGCCGGGCAGCAGCAAGGTGGTCGGAGTCGCCTGCCGTACCGCGTCGGTGACCGCTTCGATCCATTCCCAGTCGGTGTGGGCGCCGACGCCGTAGGTGATGCTGGAGCCCGCGAGGCCGTCGCCGTGCGCGATCTCGATCGCGGCGACGCCTGCGGTGTCCAGGGCGGTGGCGATGGTGCGGGCCTGCTCGACGGTGTAGCGGTGCCGGATGGCGTGCATGCCGTCCCGCAGCGTCACGTCCTGGAGGTACAGGGCCGGGGTCGGGGTCATCGCGCGGTCACCTCACGGGTGCGGTGGGCGGCCAGGCGTTCCGCGGTGCGCAGCGCGGCCGAGGTCATGATGTCGAGGTTGCCGGCGTAGGCGGGCAGGTAGTGAGCGGCGCCCTCCACCTCCAGGAACACCGACACCTTCACCGGCGCGGAGCCGGCGGGCACCAGCGCACGCAGGGGGTCGTCGGCGGCGGCCTCCTCGAACTGGACCTTCTGTTTGAGGCGGTAGCCGGGCACGTACGCCTGCACCCGTCCGATCATGGCTTCGATCGAGGCGGTGACGGCCTGCTCGTCGCACTCGGAGACAAGGCAGTGCACCGTGTCCCGCATGATCAGCGGTGGTTCGGCGGGGTTGAGGACGATGATCGCCTTGCCGCGGGCCGCGCCACCCACCTTCTCGATCGCGGACGCGGTGGTCTCGGTGAACTCGTCGATGTTCGCCCGCGTGCCCGGCCCCGCCGAGCGGGAGGCGATGGAGGCGACGATTTCCCCGTAGTGCACCGGGGTGACGGCCGAGACCGCGGCCACGATCGGGATGGTGGCCTGCCCGCCGCAGGTGACCATGTTGACGTTCGGGCCGTCCAGGTGGGTGTCCGCGTTGACCGGCGGCACCACGTACGGGCCGATTGCGGCCGGGGTCAGGTCGACCACCGTGCGCCCGAGACCGCGCAGCACCTCGTCATGGCGGCGGTGGGCACCGGCCGAGGTGGCGTCGAAGACGATCTGCACGTCTGCGAACTCATCCATGGTGACCAGCCCGTCCACGCCCTCGTGGGTGGTGGCGACCTTCAGGCGGCGGGCGCGCGCCAAGCCGTCGGAGTCCGGGTCGATACCGGCCATCGCCGCCATCTCCAGGCTCTCCGACAGCCGCAGCACCTTGATCATGAGGTCGGTGCCGATGTTGCCCGAGCCGATCACGGCCACCTTGGTGCGGATACTCACGACCTGTCTCCCTCCATCGCGAACTCGACCGCCACCCGGCCCAGTTGACTGATACGCGCCTCGAACCGATCGCCGGGCGTCGCCACGGCCATCGGCCCCAGCGCTCCGGTCAGCACCACATCCCCGGCACGCAGCGGATCCCCCATGCCCGCCAGCGTCGAGGCCAGCCAGACGGCCGCGTTCAGCGGGCCGCCGAGGCAGTCGGCACCGGTTCCCTGGGAGACCGGCTCACCGCCGCGGGTCATCGTCATCCGCACGCCGCGCAGATCCAGGCCCATCAGCGGCACCGGCGTACCGCCGAGCACGAACAGGCCGCTGGAGGCGTTGTCCGCGACGGTGTCCACAAGGCTGATGTCCCAGTCGGCGATCCGGCTGTCCACGATCTCCAGCGCGGGAAGCGCGAAGTCGGTCGCCCGCAGCACATCGGCCACCGTGCATTCGCGGTGCGGCAGATCCGCGCCCAGGACCACGGCAACCTCCGCCTCCACTTTCGGCTGCAGCAGCCGTCCAGCCGCCACCCGGCCACCCTCCGGGACCGCCATGTCCGCGAACAGTGCCCCGAAGTCCGGCTGTTCCACGCCGAGTTGGGCCTGCACGGCCGGTGACGTCAGCCCGATCTTCCGGCCCACGACCCGCCGCCCGGCGGCCACGCCACGCTCGACGTTCACCCGCTGCACGGCGTAGGCGGTCTCGACATCACCCGCGGCGAGAAGGGAACGCACAGGCGGGCAGGCCGTACCCGTGCGCCCCGCTTCGACAAGAGTGTCCGCGGCCTTGATCACCTCGGGGGCGGTCATGAGCTCGCCCCGGACGCCCCGGACAGCAGAGGCGACTCGGCGTCGACGGGACCCACCCCGCTCGCACCGCCGGGTGTCCCCAGCGGCTCCGCCCGGCCGGGCAGCACCACCTCGAAGAACTGCTTGTTGTCCTCGCGGTGTTCGGGCTCGGCGCGCCGGTCGACGGTGATCGCCTGCTCGGGGCAGGCGACCTCGCAGGCCCCGCAGTCGATGCACTCCGTCGGGTTGATGTAGAGCTTGCGGGCACCTTCGTAGATGCAGTCGACGGGGCATTCCTCGACGCAGGACCGGTCCATGATGTCGACACAGGCCGACCCGATGACGTACGTCATCTCAGTTCTCCTTCTCGGTGGAGTGCCCGGGGAACAGCTGGGCCTCCGGGTCGATGACGGTGGCGGCGTTGTTCACGGCGGTGGCGACCTCTCCGAAGCCGACGGCGATGAGGCGCACCTTGCCCGGGTAGTCGGTGATGTCGCCCGCGGCGAACACGCGGGGAATGTTCGTTGCCATCCGGGTGTCCACGGCGATGTGCCGGGCCTGGAGGGTCAGGCCCCAGTCCTTGAGCGGGCCGAGGTCGGCGGTGAAGCCCAGGGCGGCGACGACGGTCTGTGCCTTCAGGAGGCGGATGCTCTTGTCGCCGCGGTGCCGGATCTCCGCCTGCTCCAGGTGCGTGGAGCCGTGCAGCGCGCTCACCTCGGAGTCGGTGATGATCTCGATGCCGAGGGTGCGGACCTTCTCCACCGTCGCGCGATGGGCGCGGAACCGGCTGGTGCGGTGGACGAGCTTGACGGACCGGGCGACCGGGGCGAGCATCGCCGCCCAGTCGAAGGCGCTGTCGCCGCCGCCGACGACCACCACGTCGTGGCCGGCGTGGTCGGCGGGGTCCGGTACGAAGTAGACCTGGCCACGGCCGAGGTAGGCGTCGCCCGCCGGGAGGGGTCTGGGAGTGAACGTCCCCACTCCCCCGGTGATGACGACGGCTCCGGCGTGGACCGTGGTCCCCTGGTCGCTGCGTACGACGGGATGTCCGTCCGCGTCGTGGGAGAGCTCGACCGCGCGATGGCCGAGGAGGTAGACGGGCCCGTACGGCTCGGCCTGTGCGACCAGGTTGCCGACCAGGTCGCGGCCGCGCACCGACGGGAACCCGGCGATGTCGAAGATGGGCTTTTCCGGGTACATCGCGCTGATCTGGCCGCCGCACTGGGGCAGGACGTCCATGACCGCCACCCGGAGCCCGCGGAAGCCCGCGTAGTAGGTGCCGTAGAGGCCCGCGGGCCCGGCGCCGATGATCAGGACGTCGGTCTCGATCCGGCGCGAGAGGTCCGTGCTCACCGGCACGTCGGAAAGTACGCTCATGCTCCGGGAGCGTATGGACGGCTCTGATACCGCCCAATGAGTTCGGTCCGGTGAGCAAGACGCTTCGCTTATGCCCGCCCGGGCGGCACTGGGATGGTCGGCGTCCGACGATTTCCCGCCATGGGAGGGCACCTATGTACACGGACAGAAAGCCACGAGCCGGGATCAGGCTCAGCAGCATGACCGCCGCCTGCGCGGCGCTGGTCCTCACCACGGCCTGCACGGCCGGTACGACGGACTCGGCGGGGGTGTCGTCGGCGGGGCAGCCGACGGTACGCGTAGCCCTCGGTGTCGACGCCTCGTACGCCCCGTTCTATCTGGCCATGGAGCGCGGCATGTTCAAGGAGGCGGGCGTCAACGTCGAGTTGGTGAAGACCGAGGGCGGTCCGGCAGCCTCCGAGGCGGTGTCGGCGGGCACGGCGCAGATCGCGGCCAACGCCGACTCCACCGCACTGCCGCTGATGGTCGGCAATCCCGATCTGCGGGCTCTCGGCGTCTTCCAGTCCTCCGGCCGCTACCTCAAGGTCGTCCTGCGCGACGGCATCGACTCCCCGAAGCAGATCAAGACCATGGCGTCGATCGGCGGGCTCGGCCTGTACGCGACGCACCAGTATCTGCGGCACAACGGAATCGATCCGAAGTCGGTGAAGATCCCGCAGAGTTCGCCGCCGGAGATCCCGGGCATGCTGCAGCAGGGCTCGATCGACGCGTACATCCTGTTCGAACCGTGGGCGGCGAAGGGCGACGCGGAGGGCGGTCATATCGCCGGGCGCATCGGTGACTTCGGGGTGACGTACAAGCAGTGGCTGCTGGCCGACCAGAGCTGGCTCAAGGACAACGAAGAGGCCGCCGGTAAGATCTTCAAGGTGGTGGCCGCCGCGGACAAGCTCGTCACCGACGACCTCGACGCCGCGGCGGAGGCCTCCAACGAACAGGTCAAACTCCCCGTGGCGCAGACGAAGAAGGTACTGCCGGAGATCACCTTCGCCGCCCGCGGTATCAACGACACGGATGTCGCCGAGTCGAAGAAGATCGTCGACTTCCTCCTCGCCCAGAACCTGATCAAGAAGTCGCCGGACCTGGGGACTTCTCTGCTGAAGGGCTGGTACGAGCAGAACGCCAAGTGAGTCCGACGTGCCCTGTGACGCAGGGAGTGCCGCCGTCCTTGAGGACGGAGACGTCGAGCGTCACCCTCACTCCCCCGTCGCAGGGCTCGGTCGTACGCACCGTCGCGGTCCAGGTGAGCTTCTCGCCGGCCACGGCGGTCGCCCGGTTGCGCCAGCTCACGGACTCCAGGCGGGCTTCCGGCCCGGCCCACTCCAGCGCATACCGGCTGAGCGTCTCGCCGTGCAGGGTGGACTGGACGACCACGTCCGGGAAGCCCTCCGAGGCGGCGAACTCGGCGTCGTAGTGGATGCGATGGGAGTTCCACGACACTGCGCTGAACCGGAACAGCTGCACCCTGCTGTGCGCGTACACGCGCGGCGGGCAGACCTGCCCGGCGACGAGGGCCGACGTCATGCGGCTGCCCCGCTCTCATCGTCCTTCTCGGCGCTCTTCTCGCCCGGGAGGCCGTCCACCACGCCGTCCAGGACGACGATCGTCTCGTCCACGGTCATAAGGTCCTCTCCGTCCTCAGCGGTGAAGCGGGTGGTGACGCCGAGCAGTACGAACTCGCCCGACCTGCCGCGCCGTTGGTCGGCCGAGGTGACCGCGCGGGCGGCGGTGACGCGGGTGCCCGCGACCAGTGGGCGGCCCAGTCGGACCGACTGCCCGCCGTGCACCTGGCGTACCGGTAGGCCCTGGGTGCAGGGCGACTCCCGTACGGCCAGCCCGTCCGGGCGCAGTTCGTCCTCGGCCGGGCCGTCCTCCCAGCTCAGCGTCCCGGCCAGGAACAGGGCGGGGGCGACGACCTGCTCACCGGCCGCCTCCTGGGCGCGGGCCCGGCGGATGTAGTCCATGTCGTTGAGTGCGGCGGCGTACCGGCAGAAGTCCTTCGCGCCCAGCACGCCGCAGTCCTCGCTCTCCCACTCACCGATCAGCTTCCGGGCCCGGGAGAGCACCTCGTCCAGTAGCGCGGTCACCGCAGCGACCGGCTGATTCCCAGGGCCGCGGTGCGCAGCGCGGTGGCGTGCCCGGACAGGTCCATGCGGTAGGTCGGCCCGGTGATGGACAGCGCGCCGACGAGCGTGGACTGGCTGCCGAAGACCGGCACGGCCATGCTCGTGTAGCCCAGGCGGATCTCCTCGGCCTCGACCGCGATGCCCTCCGCCCGGATCCGCTCCAGCTGGGTCCGCAGCCGGCCCGGCGAGGTGACCGTGTGGCGGGTGAACGGTTTCAGCCCGTTCCTGACGACTTCGGCGAAGAGGGTGGGCGGGGAGAAGGCCAGAATCGCCTTGCCGGTGGCCGTGCAGTACAGCGGCAGGCGGCCCGCCACCCGGGACTCCTCGTTCAGCCCGCGGTGCGGCAGGATCTTCTCCAGGTACACCACGTCGAGGCTGTCGTGGATGGCGAAGTGGATCGTCTCCTGCGTGGCCAGCAGCAGATCCTCCATGTACGGCTGTGCCACCTCACGCAGGATCCGCTGCCGGTGCACGCGCTGGCCGATCTCGAACAGGCGCAGTCCGAGCCGGTAGTCGCAGCCCGCCCGCTCCAGCAGCCCCCAGACGACCAACTCCTGGGCGAGCCGGTGCACGGTGGCCTTGGCCACCCCGGTGCGGCGCACCAGCTCGGCCAGCGAGAGGGCGCTGTCCTCGGCGGTGAACGCCTCCAGAATGGGTCTGACCTTGCCCAGAACGGAGTTCATCGGGTCTGGGCAGGGAGCAGGGCGAGGAATCGCGGATCCGACGGGTCCGATGCCGGTGTGGCCGACCGAGGTGACGGTCATGGGGAGAACCTCCCGATCAATCCATTGCCTTCCGGAGAACGCGGTGCGTACGTGGCTGGAACTGGCCCTCCACGGAACCATGACTGCCTTGATCATGGCTATGAGCCGGGCTGTTAATTCGCGGTGACCGCGAACGCCGGACGGGACGGCGCGCCCGGCGCCGGAGGGGGCCCGCCCCGGTCCGCTATCGCGCCTCGGCGAGGAACGCCAGGCTGAGCGGGTTGTAGAGGTCGGCCTTCTCGTGCTGCGGCCAGTGCCCGCAATCGTTGAAGATCTCCAGACGGGCGCCGGGGATGGCGGCGGCGATGGCTTCGGCCTCCGGGACGTCCCCGAACGGGTTCTTGTTGGCCCACACCACGAGGGTGGGAGCCTTGATCCTGGCCATACGGTCCGGCCGGAGCAGGTTGCGTTCGCGGGTGTCGACCTCCTGCAGGGCCAGCAGGTTGTGCAGGTTCCGCTGGAATTCGGGCTGGTGGTAGATCTCGTACCGCACCTGGGTCAGCTCGTCCCCGAGGTCCTCGTCCCAGTCGGCCCACAGCAGGCGCAGCCGGTCCCGGGTGAGGGAGATGTCGCCCTCCAGCGCGGCGGCCCGCGTCGAGGTCTTCAGCCGCTCCATCACCGTCGGGTTGACCTTCGTACCGCCCATGCACAGCAGTTGCAGGGAGGCGACCCGGTCGGGGTACTCGCTCGCCGCCCAGGACGAGACCCAGCCGCCCAGCGACTCGCCGACCAGGTGGGCGCGTTCGGCTCCCACCGCGTCCAGGTAGGCCATCAAGTGCTCGACGTAGGCGGGGATTTCGCCGGGGCGGTCCGGCTTGCCGGTGTATCCGTGGCCCAGCATGTCGACGGCGTGGCAGCGGTAGCGCTCGGCGTGCGCCGGGATGTTCCGTACGAACGCCTCCAGGTGGCCGGTCGTGCCGTGCAGGAACACCACGTGCTCGCCGTCCTCGGGGCCCGCCTGCAGCGCGCGGGTCTTGATGCCGCCGGCGTCGACGTATGCGTGCCGGTAGTCGATGCCCGACAGTTCGGTCCAGATGCTCATGGCTGCCTTTCCTGGGTGGTGCGTGCGGGGTCGAGGACGGCGACGGCCATGCCGGTGAGCCACTCGGGCATGGGCTCGTACGCCAGTCGGCGGGCGGGTGCGTGGTCGAGCAGGGCCGCCGTGAGCAGCCAGGTGCGCAGCTCCTGCGCTCCGTTGCCCGCCGTCTTCTCCAGCGTCTCGGTGGTGTACTCGGTGATGCGGTGCGTCTGGCCGCGCTCCACCAGGGACAGGAACTCGTCGTCGAACTCGGGGTTGAGCGCCGCCTCGGCGGCCCGGATGATCTCGCGGCGGCGGGCGTCGTAGTCCTGCCAGTCGTCCCGGCCGTTCAGCCAGGCGCCGACCATGAACTCCTCGTCGTCGCCCCGCGGATCGCGCCAGTCCGGCCAGGGCAGCCGGTGCGAGAGTCCGCCGGAGCCGATGACGGCGACCCGGCGGCCCTCGGGGAAGGCGAGCACGGCGTCCCGGATCGCCCGGCCCAGCTGCTCGCAGCGGTCAAGGGTCGGCAGCGGAGGCGCGAAGACGTTCACGACGAGCGGCACGATCTCCACGTCGTCCAGACCGTCGAGCAGGTACTGGATCGCGTGCGACTGGCCGTGGTCGATCTGCAGCCGGGCGGAGAAAGCCACGTCGAAACGGCCGCCTTCGACAAGGGAGCCCGCGATGTGCCGGGCCAGCGGCACGTCCACCGGCTGCGGTCCTTCGGGGGTGCCGGACTCGCCGCTGGCGATGCACTCCCCCACGCCGATCGTGAAGCTGGGGATGAGGTCCAGCCAGAAGCCCCGGAAGTGGTTGGAGCCGACCAGGATCGCCGTGTCGGGGCGGACCGCGGCGAGTTCGTCGCGCGCCGAGCGCAGTGCGTCACGGAACCGTTCGGCGCGGTCCTTGTGGAAGGTCTCCTCCCAGTGGGTGTTCATCAGCGTGCTGTGCGACGCACCCACCCCGAGGACGATCTCGGTCATGCCGGCTCTCCTTCCAGCTGGTGCAGTTCGGCGCGGGAGCGGGTGACGGTGTCGACGGCCGTACGGACCAGATGACGCGTCAGCTTCTCCATGGCCCGTACGGAGACGGTGTTCATCCCCCGGGCGAAGTCGATCTCGAAGGGCGCCTCGTCTGCCGGGACCTTCGGCATGCCGACCCGCACGGTGGGGATGCCGCGACCGCGCAGGATGTTGGCGTCGGTGGCGCCGCTGTTGCCGCGGATCACCTCGTGCTCGCGTCCCTCGAAGGCCTCCCAGCCGGCCGCCGCACTGCGGAAGACCCAGCTGCCCGGATCGGTTCGCGTCCCGGGGATCGCCAGGATCATCTCGGCGGTGACGTCGAGTCCGGGAACCTTGTCCCGGATGGCCTCCAACGCGGCTGCGAACTCCCGCTTGGCCTGCATCGGGGTCGTGTCGGGGCTGATACGCAGGTCCACCCTGAGGGTGCAGGCGGCCGGGGTGACCGCGGCCATGCGGGGCCAGCCGCCGCGTACGGAGGAGACGATGCCCTGCGGTGCGACGGTGCCGTCGGTGTGGCGGTCGGCGTATTCGACGAACCACTCCTCCAGGTGCCGGGCAACCTCGCCGGCGCGGGCGATGGCGTTGTCGTACGGAAGGCGGTGACGCGAGCCGACGTAGGTGTGCGTGCCGCGGACGGTGACCTCGAACCAGGCGAGGCCGACCTCGTCCCAGGAGACCGTCCAGCCGGGCTTGGCGATGAGCGCGTAGTCGGTCCACACCCCCTGCTCGAGGAGGTACGAACAGCCCACGCCCTGCCCGGTGTTGTGCCGGGTGCCCACCGGCCGGGCGTTGGTGGGCATGCCGCCCGCCCCGAACGCGGCGACCAGGTCGCCGGTGAGCGGGACCCCGGCGGCGGTGATCGCCTCGGCGGCCATCATCACGCAGGCGGCGTGGCCCTTGGGGTTGGAGGCCCCGAGGCCGACGACCAGGTCGTCGTAGACGGTGGCCTGCGGGCGCATGTCGTCACGCAACTCCGGGCCGATCCAGGGGAGATCCTCGCTCTCGTCCCCCACGGTCAGGGTGTCGATGGGCGCGTAGAGCATGAGGTCGGGGCCGGTGCCGTCGCCGTCGAGCCGGGACCAGGCGTTGGCCTGGCGGTCGTCGAGGGGCTGGACCGTGGCGTGGCATCCTGCGGCCTTCAGTGTGTCCGCGATGTGCGCGGCGAGTGGGCCCTCGTCGCCTGTCGGGCTCGGGATGTCGACGAGCCCCATGATCAGATCACGCAGCCGGTCCCGGGTGACGTACCGCCAGGCCTCCAGGACCCAGGCGCTGCGTTTGTCGTCGAGCCCGGCCAGGCCCGTCGGCTGACCGCCGCTCATTGGTTGATCCTGTGGACCTGGGTCATCGTGGAGCGCTCGAAGCGCCGCTTGGCCAGGGGGAACGCGATGGCGATCGCGGCTCCGGCCAGCAGGGTGAGCAGGGTACGCCCCATGATCATCCCTTCTTTTCGTTGACGGGTCCGACGGACTGTTCGTTGACGGGTCCGGCGACGCCGACCGCGGCGAGCCTCTTGCCGTACTCCTCCTCGCTGAGGTTCCGCCAGGCGGTCAGCGAGATGTCGGGGCGGTAGAGCTTCTCCGGGGGTGCGTCGGTGACGTCGACCATCCAGGCGTCCTGGCCGGAGAACTGGCCGTGGAACAGCCAGCGGATGGCGCCCAGGTACTTGGCGTAGAACCCCAGGGTCTGCCAGCCCTCGGTGAAGTTGACCATCACCCCGACGTAGCGGTGGTTGTCCGCGTCGACCGGGACGTAGAACTCGTAGTGGATGAAGTTGGGGTAGGCGATGCGCAGCACGCCCGGCATCGACAGGGACGCGAAGCCGGGGAACTCCTGGGCCTCGATCGTCGGGTTGATCTTGTCGGCCTTGCCGGTGTTGCCGATGTTGAAGGTCTCCTTGGGCGGCTGGAGCTTCCACCAGCGCTTGTTGGACCAGCGGCCGACGCCAGGGAAGTCGGCATCCCAGTGGACCTCGTCCTGCACCCGGAAGATCCAGCGGCCCTTGGGCACGATCCGGGTGATGTTCCAGGTCGGCATCGGCTTGAACAGCCGCCAAAGAGCCGTGCGGTGCAGGTACTTGGCGTGGCCCTCGTCGAAGCCGTTCTCGCAGGCGAACCGCCAGTTGCCGCCGCGGGGTTCGATGCGGCCGCCCATGACGAAGCCGTTGGAGACGAGCTCCTCGGGAAGCTGCTCGTCGATCGAAGGCGGCTCCTCGTCGGCGACAGCGATGTACACCCACACCATGCCGAGGCGTTCCTCGACGGGGTACGTCTTCACCTCGACCTTGCCGGTCAGCCGGCAGTCGGGGCCGTCGGTGATGACCGCGCTCAGCTTGCCGGTGGGCAGGTCGAACGTCCAGCCGTGGTACGGGCAACTGACCGTGCCGGGGAACTGCTGGTTGCCCTCGGACAGTGGCACACCGCGGTGGGGGCAGCGGTTGTGCAACGCGTATGCCGTGCCGCCGTCGCGGATCAGCGTGACCTTCTCGCCGCAGATCGTGAACGGGAGCGGTTTGCCGGTGATGTGGCTGGACCAGGTGACCGGATACCAGTAGCCGCGGAAGCCGGTCGCCGCGTCGTCGTAGTGGGGCCAGGACGACCAGTCCTGGCGACCGGGCTGCCGGCCTTGCCGGCCGGCCGGTCTGCGGCCTCCTCGGCCGGCGCCCTTGGAGTCGAGCGCTCCCTCACCCGTCGTCATCGTGCGTGACCTCCTGATGCCTGCCGTCGGAACATGGCATTGAGCATCAGGGGGCGCATCGGATCCGCCTACGGACTCGTTCCGCTGAGCAGACCGCGACCCGGCTCCGCGGCGGGCGGCTTGCTGCGGTTTTCGCCCCCGCCGCCCCTATCCGTCCCATCCTTCTGGGGCTCCGCCAGGGCCCCCGCCAGGGGCCGAGCCCTGGACCCCGCTGGGGGCTGCGCCCCCAGAACCCCTTCGGCCTGAACGGCCTTGTCCTCGAACTCCCCCAGCTACCGCTGGGGGCGCCCCCAGACGGGCTGGGTTGTTCAGCGCCCGACGGCGACGGCTCCCTCGCGCAGTTCCAGCCGGGAGCCGGTGAACCGCGCCCGTATCCGACGGTCGTGGGTGACCATCACCAGCGCGCCCGCGTAGCCGGCCAGCGCTTCCTCCAGTTCCTCCACGAGTGCCGGCGAGAGGTGGTTGGTGGGTTCGTCCAGCAGGAGCAGGTCCACCGGCTCACTGACCAGCCGGGCCAGCTCGACTCGGCGCCGCTGCCCGTACGACAGCTCCCCGACGCGCAGTCGCAACGCCTCCGGGTCGAACAGACCGAGTGACAGCAGCCGGTCGGCGTGCTCCTCCCGGTCACCGGTGCGGCCTTGGGAGAACGCCTCCAGCACGGTCAGTTCCGGCGCCCACGGCGACTCCTCCTGCCGCAGGTGCCCCACTCGCCCGGGCACACTTACCGCGCCTGTGTCCGGCAGCAGTTCCCCGGCCAGGACTCGTAGCAGGGTGCTTTTGCCTGCGCCGTTGGGGCCGGTGACCAGCAGCCGCTCGGCCGGGCCGAGCCGCAGCTCCGGCACGCACAGCCGCCCCTCCACGACCACACCGTCGAGTTCCGCGGCCGGCGCCCCGCCCTGCCCGCCCGCGGTGGCGATACGGCCCATGAAGGACAGCGGATCCGGCGGCGGCGTCACCGGGTTCGCGGTGAGCCGCTCGACGCGCTCCTTGGCGTTGCGGATACGGCTCATCGCGCCGTGGGCACGACCGCGCATACGGAACCCGCCGTGCCCGAAACAGGCCTTCGGCATCTTGCGCGGGATGCCGTCCAGGCGAACCACGCCTGCCTCGGCGAGCCGACGGCTGCGGTCGAGTTCCGCACGCCACTGTTCGTACTGCTGCTGCCGCCGCCGGCGTTCGGCGGCCTTGGCGGCACGGTAACCGGCATAGCCGTTGCCGTGCCGGGAGACGCGACCGCCGTCGACCTCCAGGATCGTGGTGGTGATCCGTTCCAGGAACACCCTGTCGTGGGTGACGGCGACGACGGTGCCGCGATGGGCCCGCAGATGCTCCTCCAGCCAGCCCACGGCCCGGTCGTCGAGGTCGTTGGTCGGCTCGTCGAGCAGCAGCAGCTCCGGCCGGGAGGCCAGCGTCGCGGCCAGCGCCAGCCGCGACCGCTCACCGCCGGAGAGCGTCCCCAGCCGCCGGTCCCGGGGCAGCCCCGGCAGACCGAGCCCGTGCAGCGCGGCATCCACGCGGGCGTCGGCGCCGTAACCGTCGCGAGCCTCGTACTGCTCGGTCAGCCGCGCGTACGCGGCGAGTGCGTTCTCCAGCGCCGCACCCTCGGGCGCCTCGGCCAGCGCGGCCTCGGCCCGCCGCAGCGCCGCCTCGAGCGCACGCAGCTCCGCCAGCGCCAGATCGACGGCGTCCTGGACGCGGGCCTGCGCAGGCAGGTTGAGCGTCTGGGCGAGGTATCCGATCCCGCCGGGCGCGGCCACGGTCATCTCACCCGCGTCGGGTCGCTCCTCGCCGGCGAGGAGACGGAGCAGCGTGGACTTCCCGGCCCCGTTGTCACCGACGACACCGGCCTTCTCACCGGGGGCGAGACTGAAGGAAACCTGGTCGAGCACGGTGCGGTCGCCGTATCGCCTGGTGACGCCGTGCAGGGAAAGCTGTGAGGAATGTACGGAGGGTACGGAATGTGACGCACGCATGGATAAGCCCCTGTTCTCGGCCATGCCGACAGAACGGATTCGTGAGGGCGAATGAGCGCTACGACGGCGGAGCAGAGCTCTACGCGGTCGTGCGCGGGGCGATCACAGAGTTCCCATGGCGACGACCCTACGTGAATACCCAGCTGCCGGGCTAAGCGCTTTTCGGCCGATCGCGCCGTTGTGTGGCCGAGTTGGCTCCGTGCCTGTCCCGCTCAGCGGACCGCGATCCATGCCCGGCTGCCGGTCCGCGTTCTACGGTTCGCCAATCCCACGGCGCACGCCGAGGACCAGCCGGAACCGGCGGTCTCCCGCCAACCCACCGAGGCACTCATGCAGAAACGGGTCATCAGGAGACACCCCTTCGCGGGTGTCTCCGCACTCTCCGCACTGATGTTCCTGACCGCGTGCAGCGCGGCCACCACCGATTCCGCCGGCGGTTCCGGCGCAGGCGCGGCCAATGGCACCACGGTCCGGATCGCCGTCGGCATCGACCCCTCTTTCGCGCCCTTCTTCCTCGCCGACGAGCAGGGGCTGTGGGCCGAGCGTGGTCTCGACGTCGAGCTCGTCCAGTTCGGGCGGGGCGGCGAAGGCGTCGACGCCCTGGCAGGCGGCCAGGTACAGCTGGCCGGGAACTCGGACACCACCACCATCGGCATGCTCCAGCAGAACTCCGGTCTGCGGTCGCTCCTGGTGTATGAGGAGTCCGGCCGCTACCTCAAGGTCGTCCTCCGCCCCGGCGTCGCCGAACCCTCGCAGATTCGGAAGATGGCCGTCGTACCGGGGCTCTCGGAACTCGCGGCGACCCGCTTCCTGGAGTCGAAGGACATCGACACCAAGTCGGTCGAGTTCGTCACGGCCGACCCGCCGGAAATCCCGGCGCTGCTCCAGAAAGGCGACGTCGACGGCTACGTCCTGTGGGAACCCTGGCCGGCCAAGGGCACCGGGCTGGGCGGAAAGGTTCTGGAAACGACCGGCGACTACGGTCTGTCCTACGCCCACTGGCTCATCACGGACAACAAGTGGCTGAGCACCAACAAGACCACGGCCGTCAAGATCGCGCAGGCGCTCCAGGAAGCGGCACGGCTCACCGAGTCGGACCCGGACGGAGCGGCGAGCGCCACGCAGAAGGCCGCGAATATTCCCACCGCCCAGACCCTGAAGGCGATCGAGGAGATCGACTTCGGCGTACGCGACATCACCGCACAGGACCTCAAGGGCTACACCGCGACCGCCAAGTTCTACGTGGACACCGGCAAGGTCGAGGCCCAGCCGGACGTGACGCGGGCCGCGCTGCGCGGATGGTTCACCGAACAGACGAAGGGATCGTGATGACGAAGGCCATCGAGGCCGACCGGCCGCCGTCCGGCGCGTCAGCCGTCGGCGGAAGCCGCGGCGCGGCCGTGTCCGTAGACGGAGTGGACATCCGGTTCGGCTCCTTCCACGCCGTACGCGGCATCTCGCTGGACATAGCCGCCGGTGAATTCCTCTGTCTGCTCGGTCCGAGCGGCTGCGGCAAGTCCACTCTGCTGTCCGCGCTGGCCGGGTTCGTACGGCCGCACCAGGGCGGCCTCACCGTCGACGGCGTCACGATCGGCGGCCCCGATCCCGACCTCGGCATGGTCTTCCAGAGCAGCGAGGCGCTCTTCGACTGGATGACCGTCCGTCAGAACGTGGCGTTCGGTCCTCGTATGCGCGGCAAGTCCCGTGCCGAGCAGGCCAAGTTGGCCGACGAGTACCTCGCCCTGGTGGGGCTGCGGCACTGCGCCGACCGGTTCCCGGACCAACTGTCCGGCGGCATGCGCCAGCGCGTGCAGATCGCCCGTGTGCTGGCCAACGAACCGCGGGTCGTGCTGATGGACGAACCGTTCGGCGCGCTCGACGCACAGACCCGGCAGGTGATGCAGGAGGAGATGGGCCGTATCTGGGAGGCCTCGGG
This sequence comes from Streptomyces sp. NPDC006365, assembly GCF_042870755.1. Lineage (NCBI taxonomy): Bacteria > Bacillati > Actinomycetota > Actinomycetes > Kitasatosporales > Streptomycetaceae > Streptomyces > Streptomyces sp. NPDC006365. The sequence continues at coordinate 804,318 of NZ_JBIAHS010000001.1, read as the reverse complement.
CTGCACCGTCGTCTTCGTCACTCACGACATCGACGAGGCGATCCTGCTGGCCGACCGCGTCGCCGTCATGACGGCAGGACCGGCGGCGTCGGTCAAGTCCGTCTACCCCGTCGAGCTGCCCAGGCCGCGCGACGAGACCGACCCCGCGGCCCTCGAACTGCGCCGCGCCCTGCGGGACGACATCGGCGAAGAGGTTCGCAAGGCCCTGCGCGACCAGGGCCTCGACACCGAGGTGGACTCATGACGGTCGTCACGGCGAAACCGGCCGCCGAGCCCCGGGTCGAGCGGCGTGCGTTGCGGGACGCCGCGCGAGGACTGCGCGGGATCCTCGTGTCCACGGTGTCCGTCCTCGTCGGCATCGCAATCTGGCAGCTGCTGGCGATGCAGTACGGCGCCTCCCTGGTCGCCTCCCCGAGCGCGACCCTGGACGCGGCGGGCGAACTCGCGGGCGACGGAACGCTCACCAACTCGATCATCGCCTCCAGCCGCCGCATCCTGATCGGCTGGGGACTCGGTCTGCTCGTGGGCGTACCGGTCGGCCTGCTCATCGGGCAGATCAAGCTCGTACGCCAACTCCTCGATCCCTACATCGAGTTCTTCCGCTTCATACCGCCGGTCGCGTTCGTGACACTGGCGGTGGTGTGGCTGGGCATCGGCGAGTCGTCGAAGGTCGTGCTGATCTTCTACACGGCGGTCTTCATCGTCACGCTCAACACGAGCGCCGGCGTGATGGCCGTGAGCGAGTCGAAACTGCGCGCGGCGGCAAGCCTGGGCGCGAGCCGCCAGCAGATCCTGCAGGGGATCGTGCTGCCGTCGACCGTGCCGTACATCGTCACCGGGGCGCGCCTCGCCATGGGCAACAGCTTCCTGACCATCGTCTCCGCCGAGATCGTCGCCGCCCAGGTCGGGCTCGGCTCGCTGATCTGGACCTCCCGCAACTACGGCCGCATCGACTGGGTCTTCGTCGGGATCATCACCTTGGGCATCCTCGGGTTCGTCTTCGACCGCGTGCTGCGCGTCGTCGCTTCCCGGGCCCTGCGTCGATACGGAGTGAAGATTTGAACAGCGAGACATCGCGCGCCCTGGTCCTCGAAGAGTTCGGCACGCTGCCCCGCCTGGTGGAGCGGCCGTTGCCCGTACGAGGGCCCGGCCAGACCCTCGTACGGGTACGGGCGGCGCAGGTCGGCCACCTCGATCTGAACGTCGTGGACGGCAAGTTCGGCATCCTCCCGGATCTGCCCGCCGTACCGGGCACCACCGCGTGCGGAGTCGTCCTGGTCTCGGAGACGCACGCCGAGGGCAGCCTCGTAAGGATCAACGGCAAGGGCCTGGGGCTGCGCCGGGACGGCTGTTGGGCCGAGCACGCCGTGGTACCCGACTCGGCCGTGCTCCCGGTGCCCGAGGGCACGGACCCCGCGCTGGCGTGCAGCTTCTTCTCACCGGCGGGCACGGCGTGGGCGGCGGTGCACTCGGTCGCGGCCGTGCGGCCCGGGGAGCGGGTTCTGGTGACAGGGGCCGCGGGTGCGGTCGGGGCGCTGACCGTGCAGGTCGCGGCGCGGGCCGGGGCCGAGGTGATCGGCGTCGTCGGCCGTCCCGCCAAGCTGACCCATGTCCCGGCACCCGGAAAGCCGGTCCTTGCGGCCGAGTTGTCGCCTCAGGCGGTGGGCGGACCGGTCGACGCGCTCATAGACACCGTCGGCGGACCGGTGCTGCGGGACGCGCTCGGGCTCGTCCGTCCACGCGGGCGTGTCGCGCTGGTCGGCTACACCGCCGGGCGCGAATTCACCGTGGACCTAGCGGACTTCCTGCTCGCCGACGTGGCACTGCTGCCCGTCAATCTGATGTCCCGGGGCAGGGAGGTCGCCGCGGACGCCGAGCGGATGCTGGGCGAACTGGCGTCGGGGGAGCTGACGTTGCCGATCGAACGGTACGGGCTCGACCGGCTGGCGGAGGCGGTGGAGAGGCTGCGGACCGGGGAGGCGGTGGGGAAGGTGGCGCTGGACTTGTCCTGACACCGATCAGGCAGGACTGTCCCACAGCACGTGCAGGGTGGAGGGCTTACGGAAGACCAGACCGTGCGCAGTGGCGGGGCGGTCCGGGTCGAGGCGCAGGGCGGGGAGACGTTCGAGCAGACGATGGAGAGCGATGCGGGTCTCCAGGCGGGCGAGGTGCGCGGCAAGGCAATAGTGCGGGCCGTGTGCGAAGGCCAGTTGGAGACGAACGTTCTCGCGTCGGACATCGAACCGGTCGGGGTCGAGGAAGACGGCAGGGTCGCGGTTGGCACCTGTCAGGGAGACGGTGACCAGGTCACCCCGGCGGATCGCGGCCGGACCGAGGACGATGTCAGCGGTGGCGTAGCGGTCCACGACCGCCGCACCGGGTTCCAGGCGCAGCGATTCCTCTATCGCGCCGTCCAGCAGGTCGGCGTCGGCCCGGACCAGTGCGAGTTCGTCCGGGTGTCGCAGCAGGTGCAGCAGCGCGTTGGTGATCATCGCCTCGGTGGTCTCGATGCCCCCGAACATCAGAACCGCGGCATTGGAGGCCACCTCGGGCAGCGCCAACTGCCCGGCAGCGGAGACAAGGAGTGAAGAACGTCCGCGGTCGGCGACGGTTGCTTCCACGGCGGCCCGTAGTCGCGCGTACGCCGCGGCACCGGCGGGCTCCGCCTCATGTCCGGCTGTGATGGCCGAGACCGACCGCACTATGGAGTCGTACCAGGAGAGCACCGTGACCGGGGTGGTGCCGACCAGCCCGAGTGCCTCGGTCACGACGGCGACCGCGAGCGGGCCCGCGAAGGCACGCCGCAGTTCGACGGCGCCCGTCGGCTGCAGTGTGGTGATGAGCCGGTCGGTCTCCCGCTCGATGAACGAAGCGAAACCGTCATGCACCGTCCGAGGGCGGAAGGCAGAGGTGAAGGGCTCGCGGTGGCGGGTGTGCTGGTCTCCGTCCAGGGACAGCATGCTCGGCCCGACGACCTGTGCGGTGGAGAACCGAGGGTCGTCGACGGTGAAGGTCTCGGCGTCCCGCATCACACTCAACGCGAGGTCGCGACGCGTCACCAACCAGCCGTCCAGCTCCGGCAGCCAGGACACGGGCTCATGCGCCCGCAGCAACGCCAGTCGCGGGTGCGGATCCCGCGCGAGTTCGGCGAGTGTGGTCGCGGCACCGAGCGGGAATGAGTCGACGACGTTCATCGCGGACTTTGGCCGGGCAGGAGGAAATCGATCACAGCCAAGGCTACAACGTCTCTTCGGACGAGGCGGATTGGGCTCCGCGAGGGGCGAAGCGCCGCCGCAGCGGCAGGACGGTCTCGCGTGCCACGGCGCCGACGAGGTCGAGGTCGCCCAGATCCTGACATGGGCGCCGGTGAGGCCGGTGGCCGCCAAGGCGGCCAGCAGTTCGGCCGGCCGGGCGCCCCGTTCGGCGGGCGACGGGCGGGGCATGACCGCGGTGACCAAGTCCATCGCTGTGTGCTCGACCAAGTGCCCGGTCAGGCGCCCCCGGGTCGGCAAAGCAGGATCACGTCAGGCGCCGTTGCCTTCCGTGCCGCCACGGGCACGCAGAGCACACCAGGCAGGAGCCCGCGCCGTGAATACGCCGGACTCCCGGCGAGCAGCGATCTGTAGGAATTGCAGGGCTTGCGAGTCGGCGGGACGCTGGACAAGTCGGCCTTGCGGCATCCGGTGAGCCGACGCCCGCGAAATCCCGGGCTCAGAGACAACTTGGTGAAGTCCCGGTCCAAGCAGCGGGTGATCGAGGTGACAGCCGTGAAAGGCCGAAGCCGGGGGCAGGAAATCCGCTCCTCTCGAGGAGATCACCATGGACAGTGCGACCTTGGATGCGATGCGGACCTCTCTGCGGGGGCCGGTCATAGGCCCGCAGGATCCCGAATATCTCGAGGCCCGCAGCATCTACAACGCGATGATCGACAAGCGTCCCGCCGCCCTCGTGCGGTGCGCGGACGCCGCGGATGTCATGGATGCGGTCAACTTCATCCGCGACAACGGCCTGGAACTCGCCGTCCGGGGTGGCGGGCACAGCGGTCCCGGCCTGTGTCTCGTGGACGACGGCGTCACCGTCGACCTGTCGCCGATGCGCTGGGTACGGGCCGACCCCGCCGCGAGAACCGCCCAGGTGGGCGGCGGCAGCCAGCTCCGCGATCTCGACCACGCCACCCACGGCTTCGGGCTCGCCACCCCCACCGGCATCGTGTCGATGACGGGCGTGGGGGGCCTGACCCTCGGCGGCGGCCATGGATACCTCACCCGCAAATACGGCCTGACGGTGGACAACCTGCTGGCCGCGGACGTCGTGCTGGCCGACGGCAGCTTCGTCACCGCAAGCGAGACCGAGCACCCGGACCTGTTCTGGGCCCTGCGCGGTGGCGGCGGCAACTTCGGCATCGTGACCTCCTTCACCTACCGCCTGCACCCGGTGAACACCGTCGGGGTCGGCATCACCGCGTGGCCGGTCGACCACACCCGCGAGGTGCTCACGTGGTACCGAGACTTCCTCCCGCAGGCCCCGGAGGACATCTACGGCTTCTTCGTGCTGTTCACCATCCCGCCCGGCCCGCCCTTCCCCGAAGAGATCCACGGCCGGAAGGTGTGCGGCATCGTGTGGTGTCACACCGGTGACCCGGACCGCACGGAGAACGCCCTCGCGGTGGTGAACGAGCCCGCGCCGCCCGCCTTCCACTTCACGGCACCGATGCCCTATCCCGCGTTGCAGAGCCTGTTCGATGAGCTGATCCCCACCGGGTACCAGTGGTACTGGCGCGGCGACTTCTTCGACCGTATCCCGGACGCCGCCGTGGACGTGCACCTCAAGTACGGCGAGAACCTCCCCACCCCACTGTCGCTGATGCACCTCTACCCGGTCGACGCTGCGGCCCACCGGGTGGCCCGGGAGGACACCGCGTGGAGCTACCGGGACGCCGTCTGGTCCGGCGTCTTCGCCGGCGTCGACCCCGACCCGGCCAACGCCGAGACCGTCAAGCAATGGTGTGTCGACTACTGGGAGGAGATGCACCCCCACTCCATGGGCGGCTCGTACGTGAACTTCATGGGGCAGGGCGAGGACCAGGAGCGGGTCCGGGCCACCTACCGCGACCACTACGACCGGCTCGCACTGGTCAAGCGGACGTACGACCCGGACAACCTCTTCCACGCCAACCAGAACATCAAGCCCGCTCAGCAGCACTGACGGCCGGACCTCGCCGTCCGCGTCCACGGTGCTTCGCGGTGCCGCGGCCTCTGCGCACCGCTGGTGGACGCCTGCGTGAGTATCCCGAACAGGGCAACCCGGCACCTGGGCAATCACGGCAGCCTGGGGAGTGCTGGTCTCGAACCAACTGTTGCTCGTCGTTCTGATGATCGCCGTAGTACTGACCCACTCGACCTGCGCCGGCACACTGGGCACCATCACGGCCTTGGCGATCTATCCCCTTGGCCTGCTGGCCCTGAGCACCCTGGCATGGAGCCTCTTCACCGTCGTGGTACCCCGGGCTGCTCGACGATGACCGGCCCTGTCGTCCGCGTCGACACCACCAGCCAGGTGCCGCCGTACGGGCAGATTCGCACCCAGCTCGCTGCCCTGATCCGCACTGGTCGGCTGGCCGAGGGCGAACGCCTGCCGACCGTGCGTCCGTTCGCCGCCGACCTGGGCCTGTCGCCGGGCACCGTGGCCCGCGCCTACCGTGAGTTGGAGGCCGCCGAGCTGATCAGTGCTCGCCGTGGCGCAGGCACCCAGGTCGCGCCGCTGCCATCCGAACCGGCCCTCCTGATCCCGAATCAACTCGCCATGCAGGCAGGAGACTTCACCACAGCCGCCCGCGCTCTCGGCGCCGACACCGAAGCCATCCTGACCGCCGTGCACAAGGCCCTGGGCTTGAGTTCGGAGACGGTGAATCCGGCAGGGCCGACGTAGGTGCAGAAAAAAAATGTGGAAGGTCGCAACCTTGTCCCTGCTGGACTGCTCTACATGAACATGCACGAGTTCACGGACTGGCGCCGAAGGGCTCATCCGGCAGTTGGCACGGGTCGCGTGGTCACAGGCGCGCTGCCGCGCCGTCCCGGTCCCTGGCCGATTGGCGCGAAGTATCTGAACGGGTGTTGTCATCGGCCTGGCCACAGCGAGCAGGCGATGAAGTCTCAGTGACAGCCTCTGACCGGCAGCAGCCCAACAGGTGGTGACGGAGAGTGGTGATCCGGACGAGGTTCCGGGCAGCAACTCCGCGGCCTCAGCCGGGGGTATGTGAGTCAAGACGAGGTGGGGAACATGTCCGTGAACACGCGCAGCGTCAAGGTCAGGGTGATGCTCGCCGCGTTAATGCTCCTGTTTGTCTCCGTCCTGGCCGTACGCGCCCTGAGCGACAAGGACGTCAGTGACCTGACCTGGAAGTACGACAAATTCTTCGACGGCAAGGGCACGATTGAGCTGTCCGCTGTGATGGCGACCGCCGATGACGACATCTGGGTGGCGGGCACCACCCGTTTTCCCCCCGAACCGGCCGACGCCGACGGGGCATTCCTCCAGCACTACGACGGCACCCGGTGGCAGCGCCGTCCCATGCCCGCGTCGTTCGGCGACAGCGTCCACGACGCACGCTTCGACACTGTGGACTCAGGCGGATTCCTGCTGACAGCGAGCCTGGACCTCAACGCCGTGCGGATGGCCCACTGGGACGGCACCCGCTGGACGGCGCTGCCCAAACTCCCCAACGACCCCCGGGTCTCCGATGTAAGGGCGTTTGACACTGACGACATCTGGGTCCTCGACGACCAGTCCAACGCCTACCACTGGGACGGCACCAGCTGGACTGCCATGAAACTGCCCGTCACCATCACGGCACTCGACGGCGTCGCGCCGGACGACCTGTGGGCGGTCGGTTTCCACGAACCATATGACGACGACGACCCCGCCCTGCCGTTCACCCAGCCCGCCGGTGTGCACTGGGACGGCCGTGCCTGGAAGTCCGCGCCGATGCCGGAGTACCGGTTCAAGGTCTGGCCGACCGAGCCCCACGCCGGACTCACCGAGGTCGTCGCGCTGGCGAAGGACAATGTACGGGCCTACGGCAATCTCGCCTCCTACAGCGAGGACGACGAGTCCGACCCCCCGGATGAGGACGTCCGGCTGCGCTGGAACGGCACCCGCTGGACCAAACTGCCGAACGCCAAGGGAGCGTGTGCCGACCGCGGCCGCACGGTCCGCGACGGTGAGCGCGGGGCGGTCGTCAGCCCCAGGCGGTATCTCACCGCGGACGGCGACTGCGAAACGATCGCGTACCCGAAGCTGCCCAGCATCCAGGGAAAGCAATGGTTCCGTCTAAACGCCATCACGGCGGTCCCGGGCACCGCCAAGATCCTCGGCATCGGCTCCGTCGCATCCGCAAGCAGCGACCCCACGTACGAAGCGATGATCGTCAGCCTGAAACGCTGAATGCCGCCACGTCGGGCAGATAGTGAAGGCGGAAGCAAGAACACCTCGGGCAACCTGTACCGCCACCACGGGCACGAAAGGGAGCGTTCGCGGCCCCCAGAAAACGTACGGATCACAGTCCGTCTCACCAAAGTTGGAGTGACTGTGGCACCGGATCCGACCACGCTGTCCCGTCTCGCTGAGCCCGGACGAGTCTCACTGTTCTGAGCGGGGCGGACCAGCACGCTCGCCGCGCTCGGCAGCCTCGACCCGGCCACCGCCGCCGACCCCGTGGGACAGGCCGATGCCATCGCCGAGGTCCTCGGTCTTGGTCGTCTTGTCGCGCAGCCGCAGGTTCGCGCCCCGGGTGTATGTCGCGAATCGCCGAGACTTCACTGACCGTTACCACTTGCGCGGGTCTCTCGGGCTTCCACTGGCCGGCAAGCTCGGTCAGGATGCGGCTGTTGCACATCATGTCGTTCCGGTACCACGGATACGCAATCCATCGCGAAGCATCCCCCTTGGCGCACCTGGGAGCCCACCGAGGAGAGCCGCTCCCCCAAGAGCTACTGGACGACAGCGAGCGGATGACGCGCGAGCAGCTGGCAGAACTGCAACTCGACCGGCTGCGGGCGACGTTGCGGCACGCCTACGAGAGCGTCGAGCAGTACCGGAAGAAGTTCGACGAGGCCGGGGTCAGACCTGACGACTGCCGCTCGTTGGAGGACCTGTCCCGGTTCCCCTTCACCACCAAGGCCGATCTGCGGGACACCTACCCCTTCGGCATGTTCGCCGTCCCGATGGCCGAGGTCCGCCGGATCCACGCCTCCAGCGGGACCACCGGCCGCCCCACCGTGGTCGGCTACACGGAGAACGACCTGTCGATGTAGGCCGACGTGATCGCCCGCTCGATACGCGCCGCCGGTGGCCGGCCCGGGCACAGGGTGCACATCTCGTACGGCTACGGACTGTTCACCGGCGGCCTCGGCGCACACTACGGGGCCGAGCGCGCCGGGTGCACCGTCATCCCCGCCTCGGGCGGCATGACCGCCCGCCAAAGCTTCAGGAGCCAGGTCTTTCCGTCCTTCGAAGGTTCGATGGACTCGGCGAGGAAGGGTTTCAGGCGGTAGTCGGCGTCGTGATAGAAGAGCGGTTCGTACAGGTTCACTACACGCGCCTGGTCCGGGTAGGACAGCCGGCTGTGCGGGTCGAGGGTGTCCTTGGCGCTGCCACCGCTGACGCCGACCCGCAGGGCGCCGCCACGCACCGGCTTGCCGTTCGAGGGGGCGGCACGGGTCGCGGAGCAGGCGGTCAGCAGGCCGACTGCCGGGCAGGGAGGCGGCGAGGAGGGCGCCACCGCGGAGGAGATCCCTGCGCGTCATCGCGTGGGGAGGGGAATGGGTGCCGGGCATGGCTGGCCTCGCCTTCAGATCGCAAGACGTTCGAGACGTTCATATGACGCGACGGCTGCACGGATGATGAAAAGATAGGGATGACGGTCAAGTAGTCAAGGGGTGAATTCCGCACCCGGGGCCGTCGATCGCCCGCCGGGTGCGGGCCAGGCACTGCCCGGCACCCGAACGCCAACCGCCGGAAGCCGAGGAAGAGATGCTCATGTCGAAGGCCGAGCGCACCACCGACAACAGCAAGTCCGCCCAGATCACCGAGCCGGACGGGGTCGCAGCGTCGGCGTCGGGCAAGGTCCAGTCGCTGGAGCGGGCGATCATCCTGCTGCAGGCGACGGCGGATAGCGCGCCGGACGGCGATACGGCCTCCAACCTGGCCGCACGGTGCGGGCTCAACCGCGCCACGGCCTGGCGACTGCTGTCCACGCTGGAGCAGTACGGCATGGTGGAGCGCAGCCCCGTCACCAACCGGTACACGGTCGGCTTCGCGGTCGCCCGGATGGCCTCGGCGGCCGGCTTCGACGGTCTGATCCGCCGCGCGCACGGCACGCTGAGCCGGGTCAGCGAACAGACGGGCGAGACCGCCAACCTCGCGGTGGTGCAGCCGCTCGGGCTGACGTACATCGACGAGGTGACCCCACCGGTCGTGCTGGCCGCCAAGTGGCTGGGGCGACAGGTGCCCGTACACGCCACGTCCACTGGCAAGGCGCTGCTCGCCTGGCTGCCCGAGGAGGAGGCGGAGTCGCTGCTCAGCGGCTCGCTGGAGGCGTACACGGACACCACCATCACGGACCGGGCGCGGCTGCGCGCCGAGTTGGAGCAGACGCGGGAGCGCGGATACAGCGTCTGCGCGGGCGAGATGGAGCGAAACCTCTACGGCGTCTCGGCACCGGTGCTCGGCAGCCGCGGCCGGCCGTTCGCGGTGGTCAGCATCTGGGGGCCTCAGGACCGGGTGCCCGAGTCGCGGCTCACGACGCTGGGGCCGCTCGCGCGGGCTGCGGCGGAGGAAATCGCCAAGGTGGCGCAGGCGCTGTAATGTTCTGCGAGTGTTCATTTTATGCAATGCCCGACCGCATTATGAAACAGAGTATTGAGGTTCCTCCGCTGCGCGGCTAAGGTCGGGGCACTCCCGTCGCCCCTACCTCCGCTCAGAGAGGAACCCGCGCGGCCATGAACCAGGACGTCATCATCACCTGCGCCCTCACCGGCGCAGGTGACACCGTGCGCAAGAGCCCGCACGTGCCCGTCACCCCCGAGCAGATCGCCGCCTCCGCGGTGCAGGCCGCCGAGGCCGGTGCCGCCGCGGTCCACATCCACGTACGCGACCCCGAGACCGGAGCACCCTCCCGCGACCCGCGCCTCTACCGCGAGGTCGTCGAGCGCATCAAGGAGACCGGGACCGACGTCGTCATCAACCTCACCGCGGGCATGGGCGGCGACCTGGTCATCGACGCGGAGAAGCCGCTGAAGCAGCTGCCCGGCACCGACCTGGTCGGGGGCCTTGCGCGGTTGCCGCACGTAGAGGACCTGCTGCCCGACATCTGCACCCTGGACTGCGGGTCACTCAATTTCGGCGACGGGTCGAACCTCTACGTCTCCACGCCCGACATGCTGCGCACGGGTGCCAAGCGCGTTCAGGAGCTGGGCGTGCGGCCGGAGTTGGAGATCTTCGACACCGGGCACCTGTGGTTCGCGAAGCAGCTGCTCGCCGAGGGGCTGCTGGACGATCCGACCGTGTTCCAGCTGTGCATGGGCATCCCGTGGGGCGCGCCCGCGGACCCCGGAGTGCTGCAGTCGATGGTGAACATGCTGCCGGACGGCGCCCAGTGGGCCAGTTTCGCTCTGGGTCGCATGCAGATGCCGTGGGTGGCACAGTCGATCCTGCTCGGCGGCCATGTGCGCGTCGGCCTGGAGGACAACCTCTATCTGGGCAAGGGCGTCAAGGCGACCAACGCCCAGTTGGTGGAGCGGGCCGTGACGATCATCGAGGCCCTGGGGGCGCGGGTCGCGACTCCCGACAAGGCGCGTCTCAAGCTCGGCCTCAAGCCGCGCGGTTGAGCCGCGGATCGCTTCCCCCTCTTCGCGGATCACTCACCCCCCACTTCAAGGAGCCCCCGATGACGGAGACTTCCCCCCTCATGCCCTCTCCCGAGGACGTACGGCGTGTGGCCTGCGTGGGCGCCGGAGTGATCGGCGGCGGCTGGGTCGCCCACTTCCTGGCCCGCGGCTACGACGTCACCGCCTGGGACCCGGCCCCCGACGCCGAGGCCCGGCTACGACGGCTCGTCGACACCGCCTGGCCCGCGCTCGAACAGCTCGGCCTCGCCCCCGGCGCCTCGGCGGACCGCCTCATGGTCACCGCGACACTCGAAGAGGCGGTCTCCGAGGCACAGTTCGTGCAGGAGAGCGCCCCGGAGAAGCTGGACCTCAAGCGCGAACTGCTGGCGAAACTGGATGCGGCGACACCCGCCGGGGTCGTCATCGCCTCCTCCACCTCCGGCTACCCGATGACCGACATGCAGACCGAGGCGGTCACGCCCGGCCGGCTGGTCGTCGGCCACCCGTTCAACCCGCCGTACCTCATCCCGCTGGTCGAGGTCGTCGGCGGGGAGCGGACGGACCCTGAGGCGGTGCGCTGGGCATCGCGTTTCTACGAGGTGGCGGGCAAGTCCGTCATCACCATGGACCGCGAGGTCCCCGGCTTCATCGCCAACCGACTCCAGGAGGCCTTGTGGCGCGAGGCCCTGCACATGGTCGCCAGTGGTGAGGCGACGGTCCGCGACATCGACCTGTCCATCACCGAGGGGCCGGGCCTGCGCTGGGCGATCATGGGCCCGATGCTCACCTTCGCACTCGCGGGCGGAGAAGGCGGAATGGCCCACATGCTCGACCACTTCGGGCCGTCCCTGAAGTCCCCGTGGACCCGGCTGGAGGCCCCGGAACTGGACAAAGCGCTGTACGACGCGGTCGTGGCCGGCTGCGACGACGCCGCCGACGGCCGTACGATCGCCGACCTGGTCGCCGAACGCGACCGGGGCGTCATCGCCGTCCTGCGCGTGACGGGTCGACTGCCCGGGACCGGTGCCGAGTGAGCCTGCCGGGGCTGCCGCTGTTCCGCGACACCGTGCGCCCGGAGTGGATCGACTACAACGGGCATATGAGCGAGGCGTTCTACGTCCTGGTCTTTGGTTACGCGACGGACGCGCTGATGGAGCGTACGGGGTTGGACGCCGCCTACCGCAAGAGCACCGGCTGCTCGATGTACACGGTCGAGGCTCACGTCCGCTATCTGCGAGATGCGCCGGAGGGGGCCCAACTGGCGGTACGTACACGCGTGTTGGGTGCGGCCGGGAAGAAGGCACGCTTCACGCACGAGATGTACGTCGTCAAGGGCCCGCGGACCGATCCGGAAGCGGATACCTGCCCGGTCGCCACGACGGAACTGCTCACCCTCCACGTCGACCAGGAGGCCGGCCGTGCGACGCCGTTCCCCGACGCCGTCCGTGAGCGCCTCTCGGCACTGATGGAAGAACCTCCTTCGTGGGCGGGGCGCTCGATCACAGCGCCCTGAGACCAGCGCTTCCCCGAACGCGTGATGCCGCATCCAGCGACGGTGTGGTTCGCATCGCAGGTGCGGGTGATCGGCAGGCGGTCGAGGGGCCGGTTCTGACACTCGGCCATGCCCTCCATGACCTTGTCGGTGATGGTGGAGACGGTCTGCTTGGACACCTCAGCGCCATACACCTCGGCGAGATGAGCCGAGATCTCCCCGTGCGTGAGTCCCTTCGCGTCATCGACCACCTTGGCCCCATGCTCGGGCCGTTCCCTTGCACGGTCGGGGGCCCCGCTGGATTCTGGCCCGACGGCGACTGCCCACCACATGTGCGGTGACGGTTGGTATCGAAGATGTCGGTGTCAGACGAGCACGACCACGGCATGGCCCCGGCAGCAGATGGTGCCGGGATCTTCGCCGTCGGGGACTCCGCAGTGCTCTACGAGGTCGAGCGTGACCTCACCGCGTCGGGGATCAACCTCTCGTACCCTGCCGGTGACCACGAGCCGGTCCCCCGCGTGGGCGGGCGCCCGGTTCTGCCAGGCGACCTCGCGTACCCGCCCGGTCTCGCCGGCGAAACCCGTCGCCGTCCGGTGGAAGAGGCAGCCGTGCAACTGCGCCATGACGACCGGGCCGGCCAGCCCTTCGGACCGGGCGAAGGCGGTGTCGTAGTGGATGTGGTGGGTGTTGCGGGTGACGGCGCCGAAACGCAGCAGGGCGACCGCGTCGGGCGTGAACTCGACGGGCGGTACCGGCTGCCCGACGGCGACGGAATCGATGCGCTTGCAGAACTGTTCCCGACTCACCGGACGATGAACCTCTCCATGACCTCGACGAGCGTTCCGCGCGCCGCGCTGTACGTCTTCTCGACCGTGAGCAACAGGAACCCGTCCCCCGCCCCCTTGCGCTCAACTGCCCTGAGAGCCCGTAGCAGTTCAAGCGCGTCCCCGGGCCGCACCTCCCCCGTCCAGCGCACCTGCTGACCGCCCGCCATGAGGCGGACGTCGAGCCCGTCGGTGCCGGGGACCTCGTCGCGGTACATGCCGTCCGGCCGGACCTCGTCCGGGCCGGCTCCCGGCGCTCCGCGCAGCAGGCTGACGACGTACATGGGGTGGACGGTGAACCGGGGACTGCCCGGATCGACCAGGTGCGACGCGGTCTCACCGGCCGCCCGGGCGAACTCCGCGGCGTCCTCGGCCCGTACGACACCCAGATGCCGCCGCTCCCACCGCCCGACCAACGCCCGTGCCCGCTCCTCGGCCAGGTCCAGCCCGTTCGCCATGCGCCGCCTCCACATTCGGATGACCGGAACTCGGATGACCGGACGCTAGCCAAGGACATTCCGGGCCACCATGGAACCGGCCCGCTCAGCGGACCGCTCCGCTTGGGCGGGCTGCCGCCGCCGGAGACCATGCGGGACATGGACCTCATGGACATTCAGCCGCCTCCGCCGGGCGCCTACGCGGAGGCGGACGGCGTCACGTACCACTACATCGAGACGGGCGAGGGAAGCCCCACCGTCTTTCTGCACGGCGGCGGCCCGGGGTGCACGGGCTGGTCGGACTTCGGGCAGGTGGCGCCGCTGTTCGCCGCGGACCGCCGGTGCTTCCTCGTCGACATCCTGCAGTACGGGAAGTCCGCGAAGCCGGTCATCAAGGGCCCCATGTGGGACTACCACGCCGCCAAGACCGTGGCGCTGCTCGACTCGTTGGGGGTGGCACGCGCCGACTTCATCTGCAACTCGTGGGGCGGAACCATCGCCCTCAACCTGGCCGCCAAGTACCCCGAGCGGGTGCGCTCCCTCGTGATCACCGGCAGTATGCCGGTCTTCTACGGGCCCCTCGCGCCCCTTCCGGAAGGCGGCCGCCGTGGTCGCAACGCCAGGGACGTGTACTACGGCGGAGACGGCCCCTCGCCGGTGAAGATGCGCGAGTTGATGGCCCGTCTGGAGTGGTACGACGCGGACGTGGTCCCCGAGCGCACGGTGAAGCTGCGCCACGAACAGAGCCTCGACCCCGAGGAGATGGCGCTCGCCGCTGCCTCGGACAACCCGCGCGGCGACTGGCAGGACCTGACGGACGAACTGGGCCGGATCGAGGCCCCGTCACTCTTCATGTGGGGCATGCATGACGCGTTCCTGACCCCGGACTACCCGCTGATGCTGGCCCGGATGGTCCCCCGGGGAAACCTCCACATCATGAGCCGGACGTCCCATCACCTCCAGGAGGAGCGACCATACGACTACTACTCCGTCGTCACCGGTTTCCTGAACCAGCACCACGCCTGACTCTCCACCGACACTCACCGGAGGAAACGTGAGCGAGGCGGCTCCGCGCGTCGTCGAACTGTCCAGTCCCTTCGCCCGTTTCGCGGGCAGGCTCCTGATGGGCCTCGGTCACGAGGTGGTGCTGGTCGAATCGCCGGGAGGCGATGCGACCCGGCACGAACTCGACGGCGACGCCTTCGCCCACTGGCACGCCGGGAAGCGCTCAGTGACGCTCGACACGGACACGCCCGAAGGTGCTGCTGAGCTGCGCCGGCTCCTTGAGGGCGCGGACGCGCTGCTCGACGGGAGCATCGAGGGCGCCGAGCCGGTCGCCGCCGGTCTCGATCACCTCGTACACGTACGCGTCACCCCTTTCGGCCTCGTCGGCCCGCGCAGCCACTGGCAGGGCACCGACCTGGTCGTGGCCGCGCTCGGCGGCATGCTGGCGCAGGTCGGCGACCCGGACGGCCCGCCGCTGCGGCTGCCGGAGAACCAGGCGGAGCAACTCGCCGGCGTCAACGCGGCGATCGCCGTCCTGCTCGGTCTGCGGGCCCGGCGGGGCGGCTCCGGGCAGCTCATCGACGTATCGGCACAGGCGTGCGTCGCCGCGGCACTGGAGGCGGGTGCCCTCGCCTACCTGCACGAGGACCGGGTTCCGCCGCGCCCGGGACGGGTGCATCCGCTGGTCCCGCACGGGCTCTTCCGGGCCGCGGACGGCTATCTGGGCGGCGGGCTCGGCGGCAGCCCTCGCATGTGGGACGCGCTGCTCGCCTGGCTGTGCGAGGAAGGCGCGGAGGCCGATCTGGCGGAGCCACGGTGGCAGGATCCCGTCGAGCGCAAAAAGCACCAGGAGCATGTGTTCAAGGTCGTGCAGGACTTCGTGGGCGCCTGGCCGAAGTCCGAGTTCGCGGAGCGGGCGCAGGCCAGGAAACTGCCGTGGGCCGCCGTCGACCTGCCCGACGAACTGCCGGGCAACCCGCAGCTCGCCGCACGCGGCTTCTTCACCCGGGTCCGGACGGAGCAGGGCGACCGAACCGACCTCGGCTTCCCGTTCGCGTTCCCCGAAGGCCGCCGTGTCACGTCACTCACCGTGCCCGGGCCCGGTGCCGACCAGGCGCTGGTCGACGAACCTCGTCCGCCGCGCCCGGTCGACGGCGACTGCCCCACCCTTTCCGCGCTGGACGGCGTACGCGTCCTCGATCTGACCTGGGTGCTCGCGGGCCCGTACTGCACAAAGGTCCTGGCCGACCACGGCGCCGACGTCATCAAGGTGGAGTCCGTCCGGCGCCCCGACCCGACCCGTTTCGCGCCCTTCATGCACCTTTCGCGGGGCGACCACACGGACCCGGACACCAACGGCTACTTCAATGAGGTCAACCGGAACAAGCGCAGCATCGCACTCGACACGCGGACCGAGGAGGGCGTCGCGGTGCTCCGCGACCTCATCGCCTCCTGCGACGTCCTCGTGGAGAACTTCAGTGCCACGGTCATGACCGGGCTCGGCCTCGGCTACGAGGCGCTGCGCGAGATCAACCCGCGCCTCGTCTACGTGAGCATGTCGGGCATGGGCCACACGGGACCGCGGTCCGGCTGGGTGTCGTACGCGGACACCGTCTCGGCCAGTGGTGGGTTGACCGGGCTCACCGGCTGGGGCCCGGACGACGTGGTGGGCGTGATCTACGGGCACGGGGACATCGTCGCGGGACTTCAGGCCGCGCTGGCCACGGTCGCCGCGCTGGAGCACCGCGCGGAGACGGGCCGCGGACAGCACGTCGACCTCTCCCAACTCGAGGCGATCGCCGCCCACATGGGGACGAGCCTCCTCACGTCGGCACGGTCGCCGATGGGCAACGCAGACCCTCGGTGGAGCCCTCAGGGGGTGTACCGGTGTCTGGGCGCCGACCGCTGGCTCGCCGTCAGCGTCCGCTCGGACGAGGAGTGGACGGCCCTCTGCCATACGATCGGACGCCGGGAACTGGCCGATGACGAACGGCTGTTGACCGCTGAGGGCCGCAGGCGGGAGAGCGCGCTGATCGATGGCGTACTCGGTGACTGGGCACGGGGGATGCCCGCCGATGCCGCTGCCGAGCTGTTGCAGGAGCGCGGGATTCCGGCCGGTGCGGTGCAGGACGGTCGTGAACTCGTCGAGCACGACCCGCAGTTGAGGGCCCGCGGCTTCTACGTCCGTCTTGCGCACCCAGCGGCGGGCGCTTTCCTCCACGAGGGTGTGCCCATCCGCCTCAGCGGCACACCGGGCGGAGTACGCAAGCCCGCGCCCCTGCTCGGTGCCGACACCGACGAGGTGCTGAGCGAGGTGGCAGGCATCGGTCCCGAGCGGCTTCGGCGACTTCACCAGGCCGGAGTTCTGCGGTGAGTGGCATCGCGGATGCGCTGACCGTGCCGCAACTCGTCGACACCGCCGCCGAGAAGTTCGGCGACCGGACCTTCCTGCGTGTGGGCGACACGACGCGGACGTACGCGAAGACCCGCGAGGCCGCCGCCACCATGGCCGGGGCACTCGCGGCACGGGGCTGCGGACCGGGCGACCGGATCGCGGCCCTGTTGCCCAACCGGATCGAACTCGTCGACCTGATCCTGGGCTGCGCCTGGCTCGGCGCGGTCGTGGTGCCGTTGAACACCGCTCTGCGCGGCCGGTCGCTGCGACATGTGCTGCACGAAGCTCGACCGCAATTCCTCTACGCCGAGGCCGAGTTGGCGAAACGTGCCGTCGAGGCGGGCCATCAGGGCACGGTGTGGGTGGCGGGCGAGGAGGACGTCCCCGCGCCCGGCACGACCGGGGCGCTCCCGCCCGCACCGGTACGTCCGCAGGACACCACCGCCATTCTCTTCACCTCGGGCACCACGGGCGCGTCGCGCGGTGTCCGCTGTCCGCAGGCCCAGTTCGTGTGGTGGGGCCGCAACGTCGCGGACTCCCTGCGGCTCACCTCCGACGACGTGCTCTTCACCTGTCTGCCGCTGTTCCACACCAACGCCCTCAACACGCTCGCGCAGGCCATGACGGTGGGCGCGAGCTGCGTCGTCGGCGGGCGGTTCTCCGCAACGCGGCACTGGGCGCAGGTCGCTCAGTCCGGTGCGACCGCGGTGTACCTGCTCGGTGCGATGGTGCCCATGCTGCTGGCGCAGCCTCCGGGCCCTCAGGACCGGGCGCACCGGGCGTGGCGCGGGCTGTCGCCGGCGACCCCGGCCGCCGCGTGGGAGCCGTTCCGCGAGCGCTTCGGCATCCGTCTCGTCGACGGGTTCGGCTCCACCGAGACGAACCTCGTCATCGGTTCCACACCCGAGGAGGCCCGTCCCGGCTACCTCGGCACCGTACGCGCGGGCTTCTCCGCCCAGGTGGTCGACGAAGGCCTCGCTCCTGTTGCGGACGGGACGCCCGGTGAACTCGTCGTCCGCAGCCAGCGGGAGCACGCCTTCTCGACCGGCTATGTGAAGGATCCGGTGCAGCCGTCCGACTCCTGGCGCCGGACCGGCGACCGCGTGATCCGCGAGCCGGACGGCTGGTTCCGCTTCGTCGACCGGATCAAGGACGTCATCCGGCGCCGCGGCGAGAACATCTCCTCGTCCGAGGTGGAGTCGGCGGTCCGCACCCATCCGGCGGTCGCCGAGGCCGCCGCGTTCCCGGTCTCCTCCGAACTGGCCGAGGACGAGGTGATGGTCGCGATCGTCGTCCGGCCCGGTGCCGATCTGGACCCGGAGGACCTGACCCGGCACTGCGCGCTGGAGCTACCCGCGTTCGCCGTGCCCCGCTACATCGAGACGGTCCCGTCCCTGCCGATGACCGAGACCGGCAAGGTCCGCAAAGCGGCCCTGCGGGAACGCGGCGTCACCGCCGGCACCTGGGACCGGGCGCGCGCCGCGGGCCGGGCCGCCCGGACCTGACCCTGGTACTGCGGCCCCCGGGCCGTGGCCCGTCAGTGGCGGACGGCATCCAGGTCGCCTCCGCCGTCGTCGCCTCCGCTGTCCTGGACTCTCCGCTGCCGACGGCCACCGTCGACGGCCATCTGCGGGGAGTTCAGCCGCCGGTCGCGCCAGGGGCATCCGTCAGTGCGACCGGTTGTCCGGTGCGCAGCGACTCGTAGGCGGCCAGCACGATCCGGAGGGTGCGCAGGCCCGTCTCGCCGTCGGGAGACGGCCGCCGTCCGGTGCGTACGGTGTCGAGGAACTCCTCGAGCATGGCGGCGTCCAGGTCGGTCCCGCCCGCCTCCCAGCGGTCGCGACCGGTGGCGGCGTCGAACCCGCCGAGCAGCGGAGGGAAGGCGTCGAACTCCACGATCGCCTTTTCGCCGACGCAGGTCATGGCGAGCCCGCCCCACGTCGGGTGGTCCGGCGGATGGCTCCAGCTGGCGTCCACGGCGGCGACCAGCCCGCTGGGGTAGCGGACGGTGACAAGGGCCGCGGTCTCGACATCCGGAGCGGGGCCGTCGTCGTCGAGGATGCTGTTGGCCTGGGCGTACACCTCCGCCGCCTGCTCGCCGTCCAGCAGCGCGTCCACGAGGTCGGCGATGTGGACGGTGTGGTCGGCCAGCGCTCCGCCGCCGGCCAGTTCCGGGTCGGCGAACCAGGGGTGCGAACGGGCCGGGTTCGAGCCGTTGTTGGCTCCGTGGACGCTTATCAGTCCGCCGAGCGAGCCGTCGGCCAGTGCGCGGCGCAGGGCGGTGAAGGCGGGGCTGAACCGTACGGGATAGGCGGTCATCAGCCCGACCCCGGCGCGCTCACAGGCGTCGATCATGGCTCGTGCGTCCGCCTCGGTCGTCGCGAGGGGCTTCTCGCACAGCACATGTGCCCCGGTCGCGGCGGCCCGCTCGACCAGGTGCCGGTGCCGGGCGTTCTCGCTGGTGACCACCACGGCGTCGGGGCGGAGGGCGAACACCTCGTCCCAGGTGTCGGCGTAGGCGGCACCCAGGCTTTCGGCGAGTTGACGACCCCGGGTCGGGTCGCCCGGCGGGGCGTCGGGGTCCGCGGTGATCAGTTCGATGCCGTCGCGGTCGCGCAGCAGCCCGATGTAGGTCGCGGCGTGCACATGGGCGAAGGACAGTACGGCGACTCTCACTGGTCAATTCCCCTTGTGGGTACGGTGGTTGGCTGCGGGGCAAGCTCGACGGTCCGTCCGGTACGTGCGGACTGGGCCGCGGCCTCGGCGATGCGGACGGCCGCCACGCCGTCCTGCCCGCTCACCCGTGGTTCGGGACCGCCCGCGAACGCCTCGGCGAACTCGCGGATCTGGGTGAAGTACGGCGACTCCCCGAAGTCTCCGACGGGTATGCCGTCCGCCGGGCCGCCGGACGCGGCGCCGGTGATCCGCAGGTCGAGGTGGGCCTGGGAGTCGTGCTGGACGGTACCGCCGGTGCCCGACACATGGAACGTGGTGCGAAACGGCGTTGCCGGCGGCCCCCACACTCCTATGACCTGCGTGATGGCGCCTCCCGCGTGGGTGAGTACGGCGGTACCGGTGGCGACCGCCCCTTCCGGGGCCGGGGCGGTGAGATGCCCTTGGTGCCGGGCGTGGACCCGTACGACCTCGCCGAAGAGCCAGCGGGCGATGTCCATGTCGTGGATCATCTGGTCCGTCAGAATCCCACCGGAACGCACCGGGTCGGCGAACCAGCCGCTCCATGTGGGATAGCGGCCGGTACGGGTGAACCGGGCGACCGCCACCCGGCCCAGACCACCCCCGGCGACCAGGTCGCGAAGCCGGGCGTAGGCGGGGAAGAAGCGCACGACATGTCCCGGGTACAGCCTCAACCCGGCCTCTTGTGCCGCGTCGGCCATCTCCCCTGCCTCGGCGGCGCTGAGCGCCAGCGGCTTCTCACACAGGACATGGGCGCCCGCCGCGACGGCGGCCAGAGTGATCTCCCGGTGGGTGTCGGTCGGGGTGCACACATCCACCACGGCGGCCCCGGCGATCGCCTCACGCAGGGAGCCCACGGACGTCGCGCCGAACTCGCGGGCCAGGGCGGGGGCGCGGCCGTCGGGTGCGTACAGGCGTACCCGCGCGCCGAGGGCGACCCACGCGGGCAGATGCGTGCGGGCGATGCCGCCCGCACCGATCAGCGCGACTTCGAGTTCTGCCATGGAATTCTCCGACCTCCTGTGGGTTCAGGCCTGGTGTGGTCAGCCCTTGAGGGCGCCGCTGAGTACGCCACTGATGAAGTGCCGCTGGAAGAACAGGTAGACGAGCACCACCGGGGCGATCACGATCAGGGTGGCCGCGGCGAGCAGCGGCACGTCGACGCCGAACTGCCCGGTGAAGAAACCCAGTCCGGCCGGGGCCGTACGGCGGGCCGGGTCCTGGATCAGGATGAGCGGGAGCAGGAACTGGTTCCAGCTCCAGACGAAGTACAGAACGCCCAACGTGGTCACCGCCGGGCGGGAGTTGGGCAGCAGGATCCGCCAGAGCGTCGCCCACGACGAGGCGCCGTCCAGCCGCGCGGCTTCCATCAGGCTGCGCGGCATGGTCGAGAAGTGGGCGCGCATCCAGAAGACCCCGAACGGCATGAACGCGGCGATCTCCGCGAGGGCCAGCCCCGGCACGGTGTTGGTCAGGCCGATGGCGCGCAGGTCGTAGTAGAGCGGGATGATGGTGCCCTCGGAGGGGATGGACAGGCCGAGCAGCAGATACGCGTAGAGCCTTCCCCGGCCGGGAACGTCCAGGGTCGCGAGCGCGTACCCGGCGAGGGTCGCGCACACCACCGCGGCAGGCACCACGCACAGCGCGATCACCACGCTCGACCGCAGCAGTGTGCCGAAGCCGGCCGCGGACCAGGCGCGGGAGAAGTTCTCCAGGTGCAGCCCGTCCGGCAGGGCGAAGCCGGTCAGCGGAGCGCCCGCCGGCTGGAGTGCTGCCAGCAGAAGGGAGGCGAACGGTACGAGCACGGCGGCCATGAACAGCGCGAGCACGAGGGGTGCCGCGAACCGCCCGGGGGACGCTCTTGTACCGGTGAAAGCTCTTGGGCCGATCACCGCTTTCGTAGGTGAGGTCACGGCGCCTCCCTGGACAGCCGGTTGATCACCAGGACGGCGAGGGAGATGACCACCGTCAGCACGATCGCCAGCGAGCTGGCCACACCGACGGCGCCACCCCCGAAGGCCAGGCGGTAGATGAGGATTCCGGGGACGACGGTGCTGTTGCCCGGACCCCCTCCGGTCGTGATGTAGATGAGGTCGAAGCTGGACAGGGCGGCGATCACGGTGATGGACAGTGCCACCGCGAACTCCGGCCGCAGCAGCGGGACGGTGATCGCCGTGAACTCGCGTACCGGGCCCGCCCCGTCCATCCGTGCCGCCTCGTAGATCTCCGGGTCGATGCGCTGGGTCCCGGACAGGAACAGCACCATGCACAGGCCCGAGACGACCCAGCTGCCGATCAGTCCGACCGCCGGCAGGGCCCAGGTGAAGCTGCCCAGCCAGGCGTCGGTGAGGCCGCCCAGACCGATCGCCCTCAGCGCCTGGTTGAGGGTGCCGTCCTCGGCGTACACCCAGCGCCAGAGGATGCCGACCGCGACCAGCGGGATGACCTGGGGCAGGAACAGCACCGTGCGGACCAGGGTGGTGCCCCGGCGCCCGGCACGCCGGGACACGATCGCCGCCGATACCAGCCCCAGGCAGATGGGAAGCACGGAGAAGAACAGGATCAGCGCACCGGCATGCCAGGCGGCGGCGCGCAGTTGCGGGTCGGTGACGATACGACCGTAGTTGTCCAGGCCGACGAAGGACGGGAGTGTCACCCCGTCCCAGTCGAACAGCGAGAGATAAGCGGTGTGCAGCAGCGGCAGCACGGCGAAGAGCGTGTAGGGCAGCAGAGCCGGCAGCAGGTACAGCAACGCCACGGCCTGGCGTCGGCGGCGGTGGGACCGCACCGGGCGGGAGTGCCTGCGCACGGTGCTGCCCACCGCGCGCTCCGCCGGACTCTGGGATCCGGGAGCAGGGGCGGGCCCGGTCAGTCGGTCGGCAGTGGTCATTTGTGGTAGTTCTCGAAGTCCGCCTGGAGACCGGCCAGGAACTTCTCGGCGGTGGCCTTGCCCCCGGCGAGCAACTGCAGCTGGGTGGTGAGGGTGTCGCCCATCGTCGGGCTGGAGGAGTTCTGGATGAACGGCTGCAGGCCGGCGTCCTTGACGATCGTCTGCCAGCCCTGCTGGACATCGCCCAGCAGCCCGCTCTGGCTCGGCATGGCGCCCGCGTCGGGAGCCATGAAGCCTGCCTTGGCGGTGATGGCGGCGGCCTCCGCGCCGGCGGTGAAGTCGAGGAACGCGGCGGCCGCGGCAGCGTTCTTCGACTTGCTGGACACGCAGTAGTACACCCCGGCGCCGGTGGTGCGTATCTTCCCGCCGGAGGTGACGGGCGGCATGTTGAAGTAGCCCGCCCCCTCCCCCAGGCCTTCGGCCACCGCCGCCGCGGCCCAGTTGCCGCTGATCCGGAAGACGCCCTCGCCCTTGGCGAACGCGGCGGTGGCGTCGTTGTCGCTGACGCCGTTGACCTTGGGGGTGACATACCCCTCGTCCACCCACCGCTTGAGCGTCTCGGCCGCCTTCTCGGCCTCCGGCAGCACGATGGTGGCGCTCTGGTGGCCATAGGCCCACGCCTCGCGGTCCTTCGGTGTCAGATAGGCCGAGAGCAGCACGTTGAAGGCGTGGTTGAGGCCGCCGTCGAGATTGCCGGCGACCAGTGCGGTCTCACCGGCCGCCTTGGCCTTGGCGAACAGGGCCTCCAGCTCGTCCAGGGTGGCCGGAGGGACGGTCAGGCCCAGCTTCTGCGCCTTGGCCTTGTTGTAGTAGACGCCTTCGAACGACAGGCCCGCGCCCACCCCGTACAGGTCGCCGGTGCCGACGGTCTTGCCGTCCGGGGTGAGGGTGATCTGGTCCAGGCCGGGGAACTTCTCCGCCCAGCCGTAAGCCTTGCCGTACTCGCCGACCTTGAGCAGCAGCCGTCCGGGGACGAGGTTCTGCATACCGGAGGTGAACTGGGCGATGTCGGGTGCGCTGTCGGCCGACATGGTGGTGTTGACGCTCTTGAGGTAGTCGTCCCAGCCGGTGTAGTTGCGCTTGACGGTGATGTTGGGGTGCTTCTCGCGGAAGGCCGCGATGAGACCCGGGGTCATGGTGGTGTCGTCGGCGTCGGCGACCACCAGCGTGATCTTCTCGTCGGCCGGTATCGCCGTGGAGACGGGGCCGGAACTGCTCTTCTCCGACGACGATGCGCCTGGGGTCAGATCGCTGCACGCGGTGAGTGCCGCGGCGCCGACCGCACCGGTGGCCGTGAGGAACGTACGTCTGGACAGGGACGACGGGCTGGGGCTCATGGGGTCTCCTGGGTGTGACGGGACAGGGAGAGCCGACGGCGGGGCCGGCCGGCGGTGGAGACGTGGTGCATGAGGCCGCGATGGTGCGCGGCGCGGCGGAGGCGGCGCGAGGAGGGTGGGAAGACGCCGTGGACGGGCCGGGATCGCGGTGGGTCCTGCGAGCGGCGGGGTTTCGACAGCTCTATGAACTCGATCAGTGAGCTCGAGTAGTTCGATAACGCAGTTGCGTTTTATAATCGGAGCGAGCCTGGCGTGCGTCAAGGACTCATGGCTGGATTGTTATCGTCGGGCGGTCTGCACCGGTCCCCGTCGAGCCGCTCCACAGGAGGTTGATCATTGGCCACGTCCAGGGACCGCTCCCCGTCCACTGCCCCCGCCGCGCGGGCGCTGTGGCCGCTCGGCGGGCTGCCGGAGCCGTACTCTCCCGGGCGCGAACTGCCCGCGGTGGTGGGCGTCGCGGACCTGCGGGCCACGAACGCCGCTGCCATCCTCGCCGCCGTCCGCTCGACCGACCCGCACCCCCGGCTCTCCACCCTGGCCGAGGCGACCAAGCTCTCCCGCCCCACCGTTGAGGCGATCGTCGAGGAACTCATGGACTGCGGCCTCATCGAGGTCGCCCCGGCCGTCTCCGCCCGTGGTCAGCGTTCGCCCGGCCGCCCGGCCCGCCGGTTCCGCTTCTGCCCGCGCGCGGGCTTCGTCATCGGCGTGGATGTACGGGCCCGCTCGGTGAGCGCCTGCCTGGCCGACCTCGACGGCCTGCCGGTGGCCGTCGAACGCAAGGCGGTGCGCGCCGACTTGGGCGGCCGGGCCCGCGCCCGCGCCGTGACGGGGGTGGTACAGCGCGCGATCGACCGCTCCGGAGCCGACGCCCGGCGGGTGTGGGCCGCGACGGTGGGCACCCCCGGCCTGGTGGACAGGAGCAACACCCGTATCCGGCAGGCCGACAACCTCAAGGGCTGGGCCGAGGCGGACATCGTCACCGTCCTCCGCGACGCCCTCGGCTGCCCGGTCGCCGTGGAGAACGACGCCAACCTCGCCGCGCTCGGCGAGCAGTGGCGCGGGGTCGGCGGCGCAGCCGACGAGATGGTCTTCGTCCTGCTCGGTGAACGCCTCGGCGCCGGTGTCATCACCGGGGGGCGCCTGCTGCGCGGACACCGCGGTGCGGCCGGTGAGATCGGCTTCATCCGCTTCCCCGGCAGCCCCTCCTCGCAGCCCGGCCTCGAACCACTGGTCCCGGAAGCTGTGGCCCGGGATCCTGCGGACCCTGCGCGTCGCACCGGTACCGACATCGTCCGTGGCGCCGCCTCAGGGGATCCCGAAGCAGTCGCGGCCATCACGTCGTACGGGCGGAGGCTGGCCGCCGGGATCGCCCCCGTGCTGCTGGCGCTCGACCCGGCGCTGGTCGTGCTCGGCACCAGCCTCTTCCCTGTCCCCGGCCTGCTCCCGGCGGGGGAACTCCTCCTGAGCGCCGCCGAGGAGGAGGCCGGCAGCCTCCTCGTCGACCTGCCGCAGTGGCGGCTGTCCGCCCTGGGCGACGAGGCCGTGATCACCGGTGCGGTCCGCTTCGCCCTCTCCTCCGTCGAAGAGGTGCTGCGCACCCGGCCAACCAGCCTTCCGTCCCAGGGCGCGCTCGTCCGGCCCACGGGCCTGGAGACGGGGGCAGAAGCCCCCTAGTTGGCTCCGGTGCGAGCTCTCGGCGTGCCGGCCGGGAGGCGTCGTCTGCCCGAAAGGCCGCTCGTCCGCGTGCCAATCGACGCGCGTCCGGTACGACTCCGGTGATCCAGGCGTCCGGGCAATGGAGCTCGTAGGTGACGCCCACTTCAGACGCCCGCTGCAGCATCTCGACGGTCACGCGACAGCGCCCGGAGGCTCGGGACGACCGACAAGCCATCAGGTCATCTGTCCCGGACTCTTGACTCCGTTGACCACAGTCGCGATTCTCATGAGCATCCGCTTGTGCGAGTCATGACAACCAGGGCCCGACCTAGTCATACCCATGCCCTCCTGTCTGGCTCATCGACGGCGCCATCCGCCGACCGGGGACGTGAGTGATGACCATGACTCGACAGCCACACCGCAGGCGTAGCCCCATCACGGTTCTCTCGCTGCTCCTCATCGTGATGACCATGACGCTCGGCCCCACGTCCAGTTCCGCGGCCGGGGCAGACTGGTGGACCCCGGTCGCGCGGCCCGCGCCGGACTCCCAGATCAATGTCACGGGCGAGCCCTTCAAGGGAACCGACTCCCAGGGGGAGGTACGTGGCCTCGTCGACGCGCACAACCACCTGATGTCCAACGAAGCGTTCGGCGGCCGGCTCATCTGCGGCAAGCCGTTCTCCGAACTGGGGATCACCGACGCGCTCAAGGACTGTCCCGAGCACTATCCCGACGGCTCGCTCGCGATCTTCGACTTCATCACCAAGGGCGGCGACGGCAAGCACGACCCGAACGGATGGCCCACGTTCAAGGACTGGCCGGCCTATGACTCGGTGACCCACCAGCAGAACTACTACGCCTGGATCGAGCGGGCCTGGCGCGGCGGTCAGCGCGTGCTCGTCAACGACCTCGTCACCAACGGCGTGATCTGCTCGGTCTACCCCTTCAAGGACCGCAGCTGCGACGAGATGACCTCCATCCGTCTGCAGGCGAAGCTGACGTACGACATGCAGGCCTACATCGACAAGATGTACGGCGGCACCGGCAAGGGCTGGTTCAGGATCGTCACCGACAGCGGGCAGGCCCGCGAGGTCATCGAGCAGGGCAAACTGGCCGTCATTCTCGGGGTCGAGACCTCTGAGCCGTTCGGCTGCAAGCAGGTCCTGGACGTCGCGCAGTGCAGCAAGGCCGACATCGACCGCGGGCTGGACGAGCTGTACGACCTGGGCGTGCGCAGCATGTTCCTGTGCCACAAGTTCGACAACGCCCTGTGCGGGGTCCGTTTCGACGAGGGCGGTCTCGGTACGGCGATCAACGTCGGCCAGTTCCTGTCGACCGGCACCTTCTGGAAGACGGAGAAGTGCGCCGGTCCGCAAGCCGACAACCCCATCGGCGGCGCGGCGGCGCCGGACGCCGAGGACGAACTGCCGGCAGGTGTGGAGGTCCCGTCGTACGACGAGAACGCGCAGTGCAACACCCGCGGGCTCACCCAACTCGGCGAGTACGCAGTGCGCGGCATGATGGACCGCAAGATGATGCTCGAGATCGACCACATGAGCGTCAAGGCCACCGGCCGGGTCCTCGACATCTTCGAGGCGGAGTCCTACCCCGGTGTGCTCTCCTCGCACAGCTGGATGGACCTCAACTGGTCCGAGCGGGTCTACCGTCTCGGCGGCTTCATCGCCCAGTACATGCACGGCTCCGAGGAGTTCAGCGCGGAGGCGGAGCGCACGGACGCGCTGCGCGACAAGTACGGCGTCGGCTACGGCTTCGGCACGGACATGAACGGCGTCGCCGAGTGGCCGGCCCCCCGCGGCGCGGACACCGCGAACCCCGTGAAGTACCCCTTCCGCAGCGCCGACGGCAGCGCCGTCCTCGACAAGCAGACCACCGGGCAGCGCACCTGGGACATCAACACCGACGGCGCCGCGCACTACGGCCTCGTCCCGGACTGGGTGGAGGACGTCCGGCGCGTCGGCGGCCAGGGTGTCGTGGACGACCTCCTGCGGGGCGCCGAGTCCTATCTCGGCACCTGGGGAGCGTCCGAGGACCACAAGGCCGGGGTCAACCTCGCCTCGGGCTCGATCGCCTCGGCCAGTTCCTCGGAGTCGAACCCGTTCACGAGTTACGCACCCTCCAGGGCCGTGGACGGCAAACCCGACACGCGTTGGGCGAGCGACTGGAGCGGCGATCAGTGGCTCCGGCTCGACCTCGGGTCCGCGAACCTCGTCAAGCGCGTCACCCTCGACTGGGAGCGTGCCTACGGGAAGGCGTACCGCATCCAGGTCTCCACCGACGGCACGAACTGGCAGTCCGTATGGTCCACTACCACCGGCGACGGCGGCCTGGACACGGCCCGGTTCACCGGCGTGCCGGCCCGCTATGTACGCGTCCAAGGGCTCGAGCGGGGCACCGAATGGGGATACTCCCTCCGCGAAGTCGGTGTCTACAGCAACTGACAGCACGGAGTCGGTGTCCAAGGGCCGCGGCCGGCCGGATCAGCTCGCCTGATCCGGCCGGCCGCGGGACGCCTTCCCCGGCGGAACACAAGAGCCGAGACACGAGAGCAAAGGGAATCCACATGGCACGGATGCCGTCGGCCGAGCGGCGCCGACAGCTCACCGAGGCGGCGATCCGTGCGATGACCCGAGACGGCGTCCCCCGGACGACGACCCGGTCCATCGCCGCCGAGGCGGGCGTGTCACTGAGCATCTTCCACTACTGCTTCGACTCCAAGCAGGCCTTGATCGAGTCCGTCATCGAGACGATCACCGGTCATTACGTCACGGTCGTGAAGGAAGCGATCCGACCGAAGGCCACCCTGCGGGAGACCATCGGGGCCGGCTTCCAGGCCTACTGGGACCATGTGTCCGCCAATCCGGGCGAGCACATGCTCACGTACGAACTGACTCAGTACGCCCTGCGCCAACCCGGGTTCGAGCATCTGGCACGACGGCAGTACGAGCTGTACTCCGACACCTACGCCGAACTCATCGAACAGCTCGGGCACAGCATGAACTTCGAACTCCGTGTACCTGTCCCCGTGTTGGCCCGCTATCTGGCCGCCATGACCGACGGCCTGACTCTGAACTTCCTCGTCCTCGGCGATGACGCGGCCTGGGCGGACATTCTCGACACGATCACCGACCACGTCGCCGGTCTCGTCCGGGACGAGGCGCCCGCGGCGACCTGAACGCCGGGCTCCGCCCCTGGCCGGTAGGACCCCGGAGTCGATCGGGCGAGTGCCCCTGATCCTCCAGGGGACGGGAAACCCGAATTCCACCGCGCGCTCACCGTCCGGGGTGAGGATCCCAAAGAGATTCAACTCGCCGTACGAGCGCTCCCAGGCGCCGCCCAGCACGAGGGCGGGCCGGTGTCCGCCGGGGTGGTGCCGCCGGCGCAGCGCCACCTTCGACAGGCCGTGCGGGCCCGGGGCGGCGAGAGTCAACTCCTACTCTCCATCCGGCTGGTGACATGCCGTCACTTCCGCGCCGGGCGCCGTCCAGCGGCCCGGCCCCGGCGGTGCGGCGGAGCGCGGGTCCCCGTCCGCCGCGATGATCACGTGGAGGGCATCGGGCAGGGGAACATCGATCACCGACATGACCTGCCGCCTCTCTCAGCCCTTCACCGCGCCGGACGTGAGCCCTTGGACGATGTGACGGCTGGCGAAGGCGAACAGCAGCATCGTGGGCAGGATGGTGAGGACCGCCGCCGCGGACATGGAGCCCCAGTCGATGTTGAAGCTGGAGATGAATCCGTTCAGGGCCGTGGGGACGGTCTTGTTGGCGTCGCTGTTCAACAGCGTCACGGACAGGAAGAGTTCGTTCCAGCAGTTGACGAAGTTGAAGATGAACGCGGCCACGATCCCGGGACGCATCACCGGCAGCAGCACCCGGAACAGCGCCCCGAACCGGGACAAGCCGTCGATCATGGCGGCCTCCTCCAGCGCGTCCGGGATGTTCTCGAAGAAGCCGCGGAGCATCACCGTGCAGAACGGGATGCAGACGGCGATGTAGACGAGGATGAGCCCGAGCCGGTTGTCGACCAGCTTGAGGTCGGTCATCAGCAAGTACAGCGGTCCCAGCGCGATGAAGGTCGGAATCATCTGGGTGACCAGGGCGGCCATCAGCAGCGCGGACTTGGTACGGAACTCGAAGCGTGCCAGTACGTACGCCGACAGCATCGAGATCGCCGTGGCGACCGCGCCCGCGACGGTCGCCACGATGAGGCTGTTGGTGAGGTAGACGCCGAAGTCGGCCTTGCCGAACAGCCCGCTGTAGTTCTCGAGCGAGAAGCGCTCGGGCCAGTAGGCGATCGGGAAGGTGAAGATGTCGCCGGGTGCCTTCAGCGAGGTGATGGTGATCCAGTAGAGCGGGAAGACGGTGAAGACCAGCCACAGCCCCAGGAAGGTGAACTTGCTGGCCCGGCCGGCCGTGGACTCCTTGCCGATCACGGCTTCACCTCTCGCCTCTCGCGCGTGGCCAGAAGGAAGAAGACCGCGAACACCAGCAGCGTGGCGACCACGATGAGGCCGAGCGCGGAGGCCCTGCCGTAGTCGCCCTGCTGGGTGATCTTGATCATCCAGGTGGTCACGATGTGCGTCTCGTTGTTGGGTCCGCCGCCGGTCATTCCGAAGATCAGGTCGGGGAAGTTGAAGATCCAGATGACCCGCAGCAGCACCGTCAGCGCGAGGGTGACCCTGATGTACGGGATCGTGATCTGGAACAGCGTGCGCACCTTGCCGGCTCCGTCGAGCGCCGCCGCCTCGTACAGTTCCTCGGGGACGGACTGCAGGGCGGCCAGGATCATGATCGTGAAGAAGGTGACCCCGTACCAGACGTTGGCGACCACGACGGCGAACATCGCGGTCTTCGGGTCGGCCAGCCAGGCGACCGGCTCGTCGATCAGCCCGGCCTTCTGGAGCAGATCGTTGACGACACCGAACTCGCTGTTGAACAGCCAGCGGAACAGGATGCCGATGAGGAATCCGGAGATCGCCCAGGGGAAGAAGACCAGCGCCTGGTAGAGGCCGCGGAAGCGGAACTTCCGGCGCAGCCACAGGGCGAGGGCGAAGCCGATCACCAACTGGGGCACGATCGAACCGAACACCCAGACGGCGGTGTTGGTAAGGACGGTGCCCCAGGCGGGGTCGGCGAAGACGTCACGGAAGTTCTTCAGGCCCACCCAGGAGGTGTCGCTCAGGTCCGTCAGATTCCAGTTACGGAAGGCCATCTGGCTGCCGGCGATCATCGGGTAGTACGTGAAGACCGCCACGAAGATCGCGGCCGGGGCCATGAAGGCGGCGATGAGCAGCCCGCGCCGGGAGGTGAACTCCGGCTTGCGGCGTCCCCGTTCAGTGCCCCGGGCGGGCGGGTCTCCCCCCTTCCGGTTCCGGGAGGAGCCCGCCGACGCCGTTTTCGTCGTTTCCGTCGTACTCGTACTCGAACTCGTCGTTTCGGACGCGGACGGCATTTTGCCTAGTCCTCCTGCTGCCACTTCTCGGTCCAGTACGCGTCCCAGCCGGCCAGCAGCGCCTTGGGCGTCAGCTTGCCGAGCACCATCTTCTGCACGTCGGCGTCGGCCTTCTGCTGCCACTCGGTCCACCAGGCGACGCCCCGCGGCTGGCTGACGTTGAGGTACTTCTCCGGCTGCTCCGTCATGGTGACGTAACTGGACCAGGGGCCGGTCTTGTAGAACGGGTCCTCGGTGGCCGACTTGAGGATCGGCACCAGGCTGTTCTCCTTGGTGAAGGTCGTCGACGCCTCGCCCTCGGAGAGGAACTCGACCAGCTTGACGGCCTCGGCCTTGTTCTTGCTGCCGTCCGCGACGCCCCATCCGGCGGTGGCCAGCGGCTGGACGGTCTTGCCGCTGGGGCCTGCCACCAGCGGGGCGGTGTCCCACTGGTCCTTCGCGATCGCCTTGGACTCCGAAACCGTGGCGATCACTTCGGGATCCTGGAGCAGGAAGGCCGTGGAGCCGTTGGAGAACCCCTCGACCATCTCCGGATAGCCCCAGGACACGGACGACTTCGGGGACGCCTGCTTGAAGAGCTTGAGGTAGGTCTCCATGGCGTCGAGGGCCTCGGGCGCGGAGAAGATCGTGCTGCCGTCCTTCAGCTTGAAGCCGTTGGCGGGGTCGATCTCGTCGGCGACGTACGCCTCGATGACGGCGGTGGCGTTGCCGTTGGCGTTGGCCCCGCCGCGGAAGGCGTACCCGTAGCGGCGCTTCGCCGGGTCGTGGATGGCGGAGGCCTGCGTCAACAGCTCCTCCCAGGTGGCCGGCGGCGCGCTGAATCCGGCCTCCTTGATCAGGTCGGTGCGGTAGAAGACGCTCAGG
Source organism: Streptomyces sp. NPDC006365 (assembly GCF_042870755.1). Taxonomy (NCBI): domain Bacteria; kingdom Bacillati; phylum Actinomycetota; class Actinomycetes; order Kitasatosporales; family Streptomycetaceae; genus Streptomyces; species Streptomyces sp. NPDC006365. The sequence continues at coordinate 772,363 of NZ_JBIAHS010000001.1, read as the reverse complement.
CCGTAGAAGCCGTACGGGACGAAGTAGGTCTCGCCGTCGGCGTCCTGGGAGGCCTTGACGGCGTTCTCCGTCATGGCCTCCCAGCCCTTCCAGCCGGTGAGGTCCTTCTTCATGTCGTAGAGCCAGCCGTTGTTCGACCACGGGCCCACGGTGGTGTCCCGCACCTCGAGGGTGTCCACGCCACTGCCGGACTGGAGCATCTGCTGGATCTTCTGGTCGGCCTGCTCGGTGGGCGGCGAGACCAGATTGACCTTGATCTTGGGGTTCTGCTGCTCGAAGTCCGCTATGAGGCCCTTCAGCAGATCCGTGCGGGCGGGGTTCGTCAGGCTCTCGACCATGTTGAGGGTGACCGTTCCGCCACCACCACCGCTCACGGTGGAGCATCCGGTCAGCACCAACGCGCCGGCCGTGCCGAGGGCGAGAGCTACCGTCCTTCTTCTCATCATGCCGACCTCTTCCTTGGATGCGGCCGCGCCGGCGGCGGCTTCGGGGACGGGGGTTTCGCGGTGCCGCGCCGCTACGGCGCAGCGGGGTGTTCGCGGGCCGCGCGGGCCCACTCGCCGAGGACGGGGACGCAGTCCTCGGCGAAGTACTCGTAGTCGGCGGCGGTGTTGTAGACGTGCGCGGACAGCCGCAGATAACCGGTGCCGCCGAAGCTGGTGAAGGCCGTCTCCACGCCCAGTTCCCGGGCGGTCCGGTCGCGCAGCGCGTCGGCCTCGACGCGGCTGGCGCCCAGTCCCGCCGGCAGCCGCACCAGCCGCATTCCGGGCACCGCCATGCCCACGTCGACGGCGCTGGGTTCACCGGTGAGCTCGGCGAACGCGGCGCCGACGACGCGCTCGGCGTAGCCGACCAGGTCGTCCATGTACTGGCGGGCGGTCCCCCAGCCCCAGGTGCGCTCGATGAGGTCCAGCGCCGTCGGCGCCGCCAGATAGCTGGTGAGGTCCACCGTGCCCTGCTGGTCGAAGCGGTCGGGGTACGGATCGGCGGCGCCCCACGAGTCGATCAGGGGGTAGAGCTGCTCGCGCCGCGGGCCACGGGCGACCAGCGCGGCGGTGCCGCGCGGTGCGCAGCCCCACTTGTGCAGGTTCCCAGCCCAGAAGTCGCACGTCACACCGTCGAGGGGGGCGGCGATCAGACCGGGGGCGTGGGCTCCGTCGACGAGCAGCGGGATGTCGCGCCGCCGGGCCTCCGCGCCGATCCGCTCCACCGGCATCCGGCGTGCGGTCGCCGAGGTGATGTGGTCGAGGACGATGAGATCTGTGGCCTCACCGATCTCGGCGGCCACGGCCTCGTACGCCTGCTCCTCGTCCGCGTCCAGCGGCACCCGGGCGGTGCGGACCCGGCCGCCCCAGCGGCGTGCCAACCGTTCCGCGCCCATGGTCACAGCCCCGTAGCCGTGATCGGTGACGACGATCTCGCCACCGCGGCGGCGGGAGAGGCCGGCGAACACGACGCTGGCACCGGCACTGGCGTTCGGCACCAGGGCGAGGTCGTCCGGGGCGACCCGCAGGAAGGCGGCGAGTTCGACCCGGGTGGCGGAGATCCGCTGCGGCAGCGCCGGGAACCACACCACCGGGGAGCGGTCCATTTCCGCACGCAGTTGGTTCTGCCGCTCCTGCGCCACCGAGGGGACCGCCCCGAACGAGCCATGGTTCAGGTGCTTCATCGCGGGATCCAGCGACCACGCCCGAGCGGCGGGCCGGCCGTCGGCCAGCAGGAGGGGGCGCGGCGCGGTGGTGACCTCGGTCTCGCTCACATCACTCCGTATCTGCCCGACCTGAGTGCCCGAGACATCAGACGGTGTCTGATCTTTTCTCAGAGACATATGATGACTCGGCATCCTGGCATGGCATTTTCGCGTTCTGCAAGGCTCGTGCAGGGAAGTCATCAGATGAATCTTGGCCGATACATACAAGACATCTGATGTCTCGGTACTATGCACGAGGGCTTCGGTGATGCCGCCGGTCCGTCAGGGAGGAGTCGAATGTCCGCAGTCGACAAGGCGTTCCACGGCCTACGACACATGATCGCGACGGGACGTCTCGGTGCGGGCGAGCGCATCCCGCCCGAAGCCGAGCTCGGCGAGGAACTCGGCGTCTCGCGGGGATCGTTGCGTGAGGCCGTGCGGATGCTCGCGGCCCTGGGAGTGATCGAGCCGCGGCACGGCTCGGGTACCTACGTCTCCCAGCTCAGGCCGGAGGACATCATCGGCAGCCTCTCACTGACCCTCGAACTCCTGCCACTGCCCGGCCTGTTGGAGGTGTACGAGATCCGGCGGGTCCTGGAGGCTCATGTCGCGGCCAAGGCCGCCGCGCGCCGAACCCCCGAGACCGTGCGGACGCTCTTCTCGCTCATCGAGGCCATGGAGGCCACCGACGACCCCGCCGAGGCCTCGGAGCTCGACCACCGCTTCCACGCGGAGATCGCCCGGGCCGCCGAAAACCCCACCCTCGCCTCCCTGCTCGCGGTCTTCCGCGCCCGCTCCCGCAAGTACCAGGTCTTCACCCTCCCTGAAGGCCCCGAGCTGCGGCGCAAGAGCGACGCGGACCACCGCGTGCTGGCCACCGCGATCGCCGACCGCGACCCTGGCTCCGCCGCGGGCGCGGCCGAGGCCCACGTCACCCAGACGGAGCGGTGGCTGCGTGCCTTCATGCCTCCGGTGGAGGAGGGCGCCGAAGGCCGGGAGAAGAGCGGCGAGGCTGACGGCGCCCTGAGCTGATGGCACTCGGCCGTCGGCGGGCCGTACCCCGCGGCGCCCGTCACGGGGCTGGCCGGCCGGCCAGAGAGAATCGACGCGACGACCAATTGAGGTCCTGGCCGTCAAACTCCCTCGTTCCAAGCAGCTCTCACCCTCTCGGGGTGGCCCTCCGATCCCGTCCCTGGACCGGCCGCCCGACGCCAGTGCTCCGTCGCTTGCCGGCCGGTCGCGAACCAGACGTCCCTCTGCGCGCGGACGTGGTCCAGAAGTTCCTCGAGCAACAGGGCGCGGCCCGGCTTGCCGATGGACTGCGGGTCGAGGGCCAGGACCCAGCACAGGCCGTAGTCGCGGTAGGCGTCGAAGGAGTCCTTCCAGTCGTTCAGGACGTCCTGGTAGGCGGCGATGCGGGACTCGGCGGGAGGGAAGGCGACCGGGGCGCCGTTGAAGAGGAAGTACGGGTGATCGGCGTACTCCCACTGCCAGGGCAACTCCACGACGGGCGTGGGCCGTCCGGCGGTCCACAGCAGGTGGGGGCGGTCGTCGCCGTGTGTGGACGAGGACCAGCCGAAGCCCAGTTCGTCGAGGAGCGCGGCGTGCCCGTCGCCCATGGGGCCCGGTGCTGCCCGTAGCCCGGTCGGCCGGGCGCCGGTCACCGTCTCCAGCAGATCGGCGGTTCGCGACCAGGCCTCCCGGATGTCCGAGGTGGGTGTCCCTCCGGGGACGGGGGACGCAGCCGCGGCGATCTCGTGTCCCGCGGCGGCGACCTGGCGGACCGTGTCGGCGTGGCGCAGCGCGCTGTGCTCGGGAACGAACCAGGTGGCCGGGAGACCGTACGCGTCCAGGAGGTCCAGGAGGCGCGGGACGCCACGGGTTACGGCGTACGTCCCCAGCGAGAGGGTCTTGGGCCGGTGCCGGGCCGACGGGTGCTGCCTGAGCCAGAACAGTTCGGCGTCCAGGTTGAAGGTGAGCACCACCGCGCACCTGGCGCCTCCCGGCCACTGCGGGCGCGGCTGCCGACGCCGCCGGGTGCCACTGTCAGCGCCGGGACCCGACATGGCCGTATCAGAGATGCTCATATCGTCCTCCCCGAAGCGGTCTCGCCGCGCGACCGCCACCAGTCGGCGATCTCGGCACCCGTGGCGAACCAGACGTCACCAGCTCGCCGCATGTGGTCCAGCAGTCGCTCCAGGGCACGCACCCGCTGGGGTTTACCGATGACCTGGGGATGCAGCATCAGCACGTAGCACAGGCCCCATCGGTGGTAACCGTCGAACTCGCGGCGCCAGTTGTCGAAGGTGGTGAGCGTGGACGCGATCCGGTCCAGACCGCGCGGCTCCGGCGGGGACTCGTTGTAGACGAACTGCTGGTAGTCGTCCAGCTCCCAGTGCGCCGGGATCTCGATCAGGTCCAGGACGTGGCCGTCGGCCTCCCAGCGGTAGGGCCGGTCGTCGCCGCGCATGGAGCTGGAGTAGGAGAAGCCCAGTTCCGCCAGGAGGGACGGGGTGTCGGCGGCGATGTCGCCGCTCGGGCTGCGAAAGCCCACCGCGCGTACTCCGGCAGTACGTTCCAGCAGGTCCTGGCCGCGCTCGATGATGTCGCGCTGCGCCGCGCGGGAGTGGTCGAAGAAGGTCTCGTGCATCCAGCCGTGATGGCCGATCTCATGTCCGGACGCGGCGATGTCCTTCACCACGGCGGGCCACTCTTCGACGATTTTGCCCGGTACGAAGAAGGTGGCGGGCAGTGAGCGGTCCTCCAGCAGGTCCAGCAGGCGCGGGGTGCCCCGCCAGGGGCCGTACGCGCCGAGGGAGAAGCCCCGCGCGTCGTCCCACTGCCCGGTGGCGCGGTCGAGCCACAGGGTGGGGCCGTCCAGGTCGAAGCTGAGCATGGCGGCACAGCGTGCCCCGCCCGGCCAGACGGGCGGCGGTCCTTGGTGCATGGGCGGTTCCGATTCGCGTGAGTCGTGAGCGGTGCCGGTCAGCTCCTGCGTGGCCGTGACTCGGGCGCGTCGAGCAGCTGCCCGCGCAGCACAGTGAGTTGGTGGGAGGTCTCGACGGCCCGGTGCTCGTCCAGTGAGGCGAGGGCGAGTACGAGGGTGTCCATTACGACGGTGCCGGCGAGGGACTCGGCGGTGATGCCCGTTGGCGTGTGCGGGGCGCTGATCACCACGTCAGCGCGCCTGGCCAGGGGGCTCGTAGGCTCGTCGGTGACCAGCAGGACGCCCGCGCCGACCGCCCGCGCCCGCTCGGTGAGGACAGTGAACTCCCGCAGCAGTCGGCCGGGTTGGAGGATCACCACCGCGTCGCCGCGGCCGAGGTCCAGCAGTTCGTCGGCCATGGTGAAGCCGGTGGCGCCGACGAAACGGGCCCGGCGACCGGCCCGTCGCAGCTTCAACACCAGGTGGCGGGCGGCGAGTTCGGAGGCGCCGACGCCGTACGCGACCACTTCGCGCGCGTCGGCCAGGATCTGGACCGCCTGCTTGAGCACGTCCGTCTCCAGCAGCCGGCGGCACTGTTCGAGACGCTCCGCCGCCTCGTCGAAGACGCGGTCCTTGATCTGCTCCAGGTCGTGGCCGACATGGGCGATGCGCTGCTTGAGCCGTTCCTCGGGAGCGGTCGCGGAGGTGAAGTCTGCGGCGAGTTCCCGCTTGAGCGCGGGCAGTCCGGTGTAGCCGAGGCGCTGCAGGGCGCGTACGACGGTGGCGTTGCTGGTTCCGCTCGCCGTGCCCAGCTCCTGCGCGCTGGCGAAGAGCAGGTGCTCCGGCGGAGTGTTCGCCAGGTACTGGGCCACCACGCGCTCCGAGGCGGACAACTCCCCCCACAGGTCGCGAATCGTGGCGTGGAGTCGTGTCGCTCCGGTTACGTCTTCTGTTTCGCTCATTACAGCTATTGACTTCCTCGTAGCGTCCATTACTAACCTGGTGCCATCATTCCAGAAGCTCCGGATCCTGAAACGCACATTACAGGCCCGTTGTGGGTCCGGGCCTTGGATCACATGCGTCGCAGAGCACAATCGCAGAGCACAGGAGAGGCATGACAGCCAGCGCCATCCCGATCGTCGAGATCTCCGGTACGCCCGCCGAGCGCGGCCGCCAGTACGGCGAAGCCGTGCGCGGCAGACTCGGCGCCGCGCTCGCCTACTACCAGGAAGCCTTCGGCCAGTCGTCGGGGCTTGCCTGGGACCAGGTCACCGCGCGGGCCGAGCGCTGGCTGGAGCCGGTGCGCGCGTACGCCCCCGATCTCGTCGAGGAGATGCGCGGGATCGCCGAGGGGGCCGGGGTCGGTCTCCTGGACGTGCTCGCACTGAACGCCCGGGGCGAGATCCTCTACGACGAGACCTTCGCCGGGATGCGCGGCCGGGAGGACTCCACGGACGACACCGTGGAGGAGAAGGGCACGGCCGACGGCTGCACCTCGTTCGCCGTCATGGGCGAGGCCAGCGGCGACGGGCACGTGTACTGCGGTCAGAACTGGGACTGGAGGGCGGGCACCGCGGACACCCTCGTGATGCTGCGGATCGTCCAGCCTTCGCGGCCCACGGTGATCATGCAGGTCGAGGCGGGCCAGATCGGCCGCCAGGGCGCCAACTCCGCGGGCATCGCCCTCAACGCCAACGGTCTCGGCGGCCGTTTCGACGACGCCGTGGGCCTGCCCCAGACCGTGATCCGCCGCCGCGTACTGGACAGCGAGTCGATCAGCGAAGCGGTCGAGGTACTGTGCCGCACCCGCGGCCATATCGCCAGCAACGCCCTGCTGACCTGCCGCGAAGGCTTCGCCGTCGACCTGGAGACCACCCCCGGCGCGCACGGCTGGCTGTATCCGACCGACGGCCTGCTCGTGCACGGCAACCACTACCAGGCCGGCGTGCCCGTCCAGCTCGCCGCCAACTACCGCCCGGCGTCCTCCGATTCACTGATCCGCGTCCCCCGCGCCGAGTCCGGACTGCGCCAACTGCGTACGGCCACCGCCCCTGACGACTCCCGCAAGCTGATCCGCCAGGCCATGTCCGACCACCTCGGTCACCCCGAGGGCCTGTGCACCCACCCCGATCCGCGGCAGGCGGAGGTCAAGCGGTGGACGACGCTGCTGTCCTCCTGCGTGGACCTGACCACCGGTGACTACTACGTGACCCCGGGCACCCCCTGCGACCACGAGTACCAGTACCTGCCCTGGAACCTCTACGACGGCCCGCACGCGCCGAACTGACACACCATCAGTCGCCGCCCCGAACGTCCCGCCACCCCCCGCACCGACGCCCCGTCACCCCTCGAACCACCAGGAAGAGCCTGCTATGAGAACCAAGCTCTGTACCACCGCAGCCGGCCTCGCGGGAGCACTGCTGTTCACCGCGGGATGCTCCGGGGCCTCCACCGGGTCGGGCGGCGCGACTGCCGACGCCGCCGAGCTCAAGCTCACCAACACCACCGCCAAGGCGTCCGGCGAGGCCGCCTCGGTGAACTGGCTGGTGGAGCAGGAGCCCGGTTCCCTGGACCTGGACCGGCAGGGCAACACCAGCGGACGGACCGTGCTGGCCAACGTCTGCGAGCGGCTGCTCCAGCTCCAGCCCGACCTCACCACCGAGCCGCAGCTCGCGGCGAAGGCCGAGTACACCGACGACAGGACGCTCGTCCTCACCCTCCGCGACGGCGTCACCTTCCACGACGGCTCCCCCATGACGGCCGACGACGTGGTGTGGAGCCTGAAGCGGCACGCGCAGCCGGAGATGTCGGAGTCGGACGAGTACGAGGACGTCGACGAGATCACCAAGACCGGCGCATCCGAGGTCACCGTCACCTTCAAGGAGCCGAGTGCCCTGTTCATGAAGGCGCTGGCCGGTGACGCCGGGATCATCATGGACCGCGAGACGGTGGAGAAGCAGGGCGACGACTACGGCACCCCTGGCCGGCCGGACGCCTGCACGGGGCCGTACCGGCTGAAGAGCTGGGATTCCGGTTCGTCGATCAACATCGAGCGTTACGCGGACTACTGGGACGACAGCAGCCCGGCGCTGACGAAGAACGTCGTCTTCCGCTGGGCGACCGGCAGCGCGCTGGTCAACGCCGTCTCCACCGGCGCGGCGGACGGCGCGTATCTGACCGCCACGGGCCCGGCCGCCGTACTGGCCGAGAAGAAGGGCGTACGCGCCTACTACGGGCAGAGCACCACCGCCTGGTCGCTCAGCCCCACCGACAGCGGCGCGCTGAAGGACGCCCGGCTGCGCAAGGCGCTGTCGCTGGCGCTGGACCGTGAGGGCATCGCCAAGTCCGGGTTCAGCGGGCTCGCCACGCCCTGGGCGACGCCCGTCGGGCCCGGCGCGTGGGGCTACGAGAAGGCCACGTTCGAGAAGGCGCAGACGGACCTGGAGAAGTCGACCGCGTACACGGCGTCGCCGTCGTCCGACGACATCGACGAGGCCAAGCAGCTGGTCGAGGAGGCCGGGGCACCCGCGCAGCCGATCGTCGTGGCCAGTGACGGCGGTGAGAGCCAGACGGTCATCACCAACGCGGTGCGCGGCGCGGCACAGAAGGTCGGTCTCGAGGTGAACGTGAAGACCGTGCCGCCGAGTCAGTACGACGAGTTCTTCGCCGACCCGAAGGCGCGGGAGGGCTTCGATCTGATCGCGGTCGACTGGTACATCTCCAAGGCCGACCCGGTGGGCTTCTACGACAACGGCATGTCCGGCAGCGCCAACAACTGGCTCGGATACTCGGACAGCGGCTACGACACCCTCGTCAAGAAGGCCCAGCAGACGATCGACGACAAGCAACGGGCGAAGCTCGTCATCGAGGCGCAGTCGAAGTTCGCCGACGCCGCCGTGTGGATTCCGCTGGTGCAGGTGCCGTCGGTGCTGGTGCTCGGCGAGAAGTACACCGGCCCGCCCGCGTCCATGGTGTCGCTCTACTACCCCTGGGCCGCCGACCTCGGAACGAAGGGCTGAAGCCATGCTGCGCGGACTGCCGCGGCGCTTCGCCGGCCTGCTCGCGACGCTGCTCGCCGCCTCGTTCGTCATCTTCTCCGCCGTCTACGCGGCACCGGGCGACCCCGCCGTCCTCCTCTCCGGCAGCAGGCAGGAGCTCACCCCTGAGAAGCTCGCTGCGGTCCGCGCCGAGTACCACCTCGACGAGCCGCTGGTCGTCCAGTACGGGCGGTGGCTGTGGGAGAGCGCGCAGGGCGACTTGGGCCGGTCGTTCCAGTACCGCGACCAGGTGGCGGACCTGATCGGAGCGCGGCTGCCGACCACCCTCGAACTCGTCGCCTACGCCACGGTGTTCTTCGTGGTCCTGGGCGTCGGCTCCGGGGTACTGGCGGCGCTGCGCCGCGGCTGGGTGGACTCGGCTGTCGTCGGGGGCACCACGCTCGCCGCGTCCATCCCCTCGTTCGTCGCCGCGATCGCGCTGGTGTCGCTGTTCGGGGTGCGGCTCGGCTGGTTCCCGGTGACCGGCCAGGGCGAGGGATTCGCCGGCCGGCTGCACCATCTGACGCTCCCGGCGTTCGCACTGGCGCTCGGCGCGCTCGCGGTGATCAGCCGGGTGACCCGGCAGGCGATGGCCGAGGCATACGCCTCCGATCATGTGGAGGCCGCCCGCGCCGCCGGCCTGACGGAGCGTGAGATCGTCGTGCGGCATGTGCTGCGCAACGCGCTCGGCCCGATCGTCACCATGTGCGGTCTCGTCATGGCGGGCATGCTCGCCGGGACGGTGGTCGTCGAGACCGCCTTCGGCCTCAGCGGCGTCGGCTCGCTGCTGGTGAGCGCGATCACCGCGCACGACTTCCCCGTCACGCAGGCGGTGCTGCTGCTGATGGTCATCGGCTATGTCGTCGTCACGACGCTGGTCGACCTCGTACATCCGCTGATCGACCCCCGGGTCTCGCTCGGAGGGAGGGCCGCATGACGACCCTGACAGCCGGGGCACTGCTCCCGGTCAAGGTGCGGGCCCGGCGGCCGGTACCGGTGATGGTGGCGGGCGGCTTCCTCGCCTTGGTTGTGGTGGCGGCCCTCTTCGCCCCTCTGCTCGCGCCGTACGCGCCCGACGCGGTCGATCTGTCCGCCTCGCTCGCCGGGACGAGCCCCGAGCATCTGCTGGGCACCGACGCGTCGGGACAGGACCTGCTCTCCCGGGCGCTGTACGGAGCCCGGTCGAGCCTGCTCGCTCCCCTGGCCCTGCTGGCGCTGGCCGCACTGCTCGGCATCACCATGGGCACGGTCGCCGCCTGGTACGGCGGCTGGGTGGACACCCTGTTGTCTCGGGTGACGGATGTGATGTACGCCTTCCCGGGCCTGCTGTTCGTCGTCCTGGTGATCGCGGTGTTCGGCGACGGCCTCACCACCTCGGTCGTCGCCATGGGGCTCGCGTACGCGCCCACCATCGCCCGGTACACGCGCAGTCTCGCCCTGTCCGAGCGGTCCAAGCCCTACATCGACGCCTATCGGGTCCAGGGCATGGGCGGGGCGCGGATCTGCGTACGTCATCTCGTGCCCAATCTGTCCGGTGCGCTCGTCGGCTATCTCGTGGTGCTGTTCGGCGAGGGACTGATGAGCCTGGCCACGCTCAGCTATCTGGGCTTCGGCGCCGGATCCCCCAGTATCGACTGGGGGTTGATGGTGCAGGAGGGCCAGGACGCCGTGGTGCAGGGGGCGCTGCTGCCGGCCCTCGTACCGGGCACGGCCATCGCCGCCGTGGTGGTGGCCTTCAACATCGTCGGGGTCTGGGTCTCGGACCGGCTGGGCCAAGGAAGGTAACCGTCCATGCTGCTGGACATCGAGAATCTCACCCTCCGGCTGCCCTCCGGGGCCGCCGCCCGACCCCTGCTCGCCGAGGTGTCGCTGACCGTCGGCCAGGGCGAAGTGGTCGGCCTGGTCGGCGAGTCGGGCTCCGGGAAGTCGACCACGGCGCGGGCGGTGCTGGGCATGCTGCCGGAGGGGGCGTCGGTCTCCGGCGCCGTGCGAGTGGAGGGCGAGGACGTACTCGCCATGGACCCGGGGCGCCTGCGCGCGCACCGGTCCCGTACCGTCTCCATGGTCTTCCAGGACCCCCGCTCGGCGATGAACCCGGTCCGCCGGATCGGCGACTTCCTCACCGAGCCGCTCGTACGCGTCCTGGGGCTGCCCAAGCGCAAGGCGGCGGCGAAGGCCGTGGAGCTGCTGACCGCCGTGGGGCTGCCCGATCCGGAGCGCCGGATGCGGCAGCGCCCGCACGAGCTGTCCGGCGGCATGCTGCAACGGGTGGTGATCGCCGCCGCGCTTGCCACCGACCCTGGCCTCCTGCTCGCCGACGAGGCGACGAGTGCGCTGGACGCGACCACCCAGGCGGAGGTGCTGGCCCTGCTGCGCGGCATCCAGGAGGAGCGGCGACAGGCCGGCAGCGGCCTCGGCACGCTGTTCATCACGCACGATCTGCCGCTCGCCGCCGCCTACTGCGACCGCGTGTACGTGATGTACGCGGGCCGCGTGGTGGAACACCAGCCCGCCCGCGGACTGTTCGCCGCCCCCCGGCATCCCTACACCCGCGGCCTGCTGGACTGCTCGCCCGCGCTGGGCGACGAGCGCGAACTGCGCCCCATCCCCGGCCGCCCGCCGTCACTGTCCGACACCTTCACCGGCTGCCCGTTCACCCCGCGCTGCCAGCGCGCCGAGGCGGAGTGCGAGAGCTGGACGCCAGTGACGGTGCCGTTCGGTGGCGACAGCGGACCGGCGGACAGTGGATCGGCAGCCTGCCGCCGTCTGGAACTCGTAGCGAGGAGCAGCGCATGACCAAGGCCGAACCCGCACTCGTCGTACAGGGCCTGTGCAAGAGCTATCCGCTCCCGGGCGGCGGCCGTACGACGGCCGTGGACGACGTCTCGTTCTCCGTGGCGGCCGGCGGTTCGCTGGGTGTCGTCGGCGAGTCCGGCTCCGGAAAGACCACGGTGGCCCGGATGCTGGTGGGCCTCGTACGGCCTGACGCGGGAACGATCGCCGTGAACGGGCGGGAGCGGACGCCCGGGGAACGCGGCGGAAAGCTGCCCGGGCTGAGGCGGCCGGGCGGGGGCAGAGCGGCACGTCTGCGCCGCGCCCGCGAGATCCAGATCGTCTTTCAGGATCCGTATGTCTCCCTGGACCCCCGCCTGACGGCACGTCAGTGCCTGCACGGCGCATTGCGGCTGCACGGCCGGTACGAGGGTGAGGCCGCCGCGATGCGGGTCGGCGAACTGCTCGATCAGGTGGGCCTGGGCAAGAGGGAGGCCGATGCCCGGCCCCGTGGACTGTCGGGCGGGCAGCGACAGCGGCTGGCCATCGCCCGTGCGCTGGCCGTGGATCCCCAGGTGCTGGTTCTGGACGAGGCGGTGGCGGCGCTGGACGTGTCCATCCAGGCGCAGATCCTCCAGCTTCTGGCCGATATCCGCCGGGAGACCGGGGTGGCCCTGGTCTTCGTCAGCCACGACCTGGCCGTCGTACGGCACATCACCGACGACACGCTGGTGATGCGCCGCGGCCGCACGGTCGAGACCGGCCCGACGGCCCGTGTCCTGGACGCCCCGGCGGACCCGTACACCCGGCTCCTGCTCTCCTCGGTACCACGCGAGGGCTGGGACCCCGCGCAGACGGTACGGCTGCGCGGCGAACTCGCCGCAGCGACGCGGGCGGCCTGACGTACGTCGAACGAATCGAACGCGCCACCCAGGGCGTGGAAGTGGGCGTGGAAGTGGCGCGATCGAGCGTTGCGGCCCCGGTGCCCGAGGAAGAATCTGGAGGATGCGGGAGCGCTCCCATACCGGAATTCACCATCTCGGAAAGAAGGAGCCCATGACTTGTCATGATCGCACCAAGCCAGCCCGGCCTCGGTGGACACTCGCCCTGAGCCTGCTCACCGCGGCCCTGCTCTGCCTGATCCCCTGGAGTGGCACCGCCGCCGCCCACGGCTCCGTCATCGACCCGGCGTCCCGCAACTACGGCTGCTGGCTGCGCTGGGGCGACGACTTCCAGAACCCGGACATGGCCCAGGAAGACCCGATGTGCTGGCAGGCCTGGCAGGACGATCCGAACGCCATGTGGAACTGGAACGGCCTGTACCGCAACGGCTCCGCCGGCGACTTCCAGGCGGTCGTCCCCGACGGGCAGCTGTGCAGCGGTGGCCGGACCGAAGGCGGCCGTTACAACTCCCTGGACACCGTGGGCGCCTGGCAGACGACGGACATCGACAGCGACTTCACCGTCAAGCTGTACGACCAGGCCAGCCACGGCGCCGACTACTTCCTGGTCTACGTCACCCGCCAGGGTTTCGACCCCACCACCCAGCCGCTGACCTGGAACGACCTCCAACTGGTCGCCCGGACCGGCAAGTACGCCCCCAGCCAGAACTACTCGATCGACGTGAGCACCTCGGGCCTGACCGGCCGCCACGTCGTCTACACGGTCTGGCAGGCCTCGCACATGGACCAGACGTACTTCCTGTGCAGCGACGTGAACTTCCGCTGACACACCGTCGTCCCGCCGGACGCATCGGAAGCACCGCGTCCGGCGGGACACCCGGCCTGCGCGAGCTTCGCCGGAACAACGCCTAAGCTCGACAGATGGCCAAGTACTTCGACGTGCACCCCGACAACCCGCAGCAGCGCACCATCGGCCAGGTGGCCGAGAGCATCCGCTCAGGTGCCCTGGTCGTCTATCCGACGGACTCCTGTTTCGCGCTGGGCTGCCAGCTGGGCAGCCGTGACGGCATCGACCGGATCCGGTCCATCCGGCAACTGGACGACCGGCACCACTTCACGCTCGTCTGCCAGAACTTCGCGCAGCTGGGCCAGTTCGTGCATATCGACAAGGACGTGTTCCGCGCCATCAAGGCCTCCACGCCCGGCAGTTACACCTTCATCCTGCCCGCGACGAAGGATGTGCCGCGCAGGATGCTGCACCCGAAGAAGAAGACGGTCGGAGTGCGCATCCCCGATCACACCGTCGCCCAGGCCCTGCTCGCCGAGCTGGGTGAGCCGCTGCTCTCCAGCACCTTGCTGCTGCCGGACGAGGAGGAGCCCATGACCGTGGGCTGGGAGATCAAGGAGCGTCTCGACCACGTGGTGGACGCGGTGGTCGACTCCGGGGACTGCGGCACCGAGCCGACCACGGTCATCGACTTCTCGGGCGGCGAGGCCGAGATCGTGCGCAAGGGGGCGGGCGACACCGCACGCTTCGAGTGACGCGCCGCCCGACGACCGTGCGCGGCTTCCACACAGGGCGGCACGAGGGGTTTACAGGCCCGCGCCTGCCGGAATTGTGATCTTTGTCTGTTTAGCATACGGCGATGACACCCCCAGGCCGTCACAGACCACCGCTCCGGTACGCGTCATCCCGGCACGACCCCCAACTGCGCAGCGCCGCCCGGCACTTCGGGCGGCGCGGTTTGCTCAACCTCACCGCCGCGGCAGCCGTCCTCGCCTTCGCCACCCATCTGCCGGCCCCGGGCGCGGCGAGCGCCGCCGAGCTCGATGCGGCAAGGATCTCCGAGGATCCCTTCACGCTCGGTGTCGCCTCCGGAGACCCACTGCCCGACTCCGTACTGCTGTGGACCCGGCTCGCGCCCGCGCCGTACGAGCCGGGCGGCGGACTGGCCGGGCGCCGGGTCAAGGTCCAATGGGAGGTGGCCACCGACGAGTTCTTCCGCCTGACCGTCCGGCGCGGCACCGTCTGGACCCACCCCGAGTACAACCACACGGTGCACGTCGAGGTCGGCGGCCTCTTGCCGGGCCGGGAGTACTACTACCGCTTCCGGACCGGCAGCTGGATCAGCGAGGCGGGCCGTACCCGCACGGCACCCGCCACCACTGCCGCCGTTTCGGCGCTCACCTTCGCCGCCGTCTCCTGCCAGGCCTACCACCACGGCTACTTCACGGCGCACCGGCATCTGGCCGAGGACGACGTCGACGTGGTCTTCCATCTCGGTGACTATCTGTACGAGTACGCCGTCAACTCCGCGGGCGGACACCGCCGTTACACCGACCGCCGACTGCCCGAACTTTTCAACCGCGAGGCCAGGACCCTCGAGGAGTACCGGCTGCGGTACGCGCTCTACAAGAGCGACCCGGATCTGCGCGCGGTCCATGGGGCGCATCCCTTCGTCGTCACCTGGGACGACCACGAGACCGAGAACAACCACGCGGACGCCGTCGACGAGGAAGACAATTCGCCCGAGGAGTTCCTGCTACGCCGCGCCGCCGCCTACCGGGCGTACTGGGAGAACCAGCCGCTGCGCGGCGCCCAGGTGCCGCAGGGGCCCGACCTCCGGCTCTTCCGCCGGCTCCAGTGGGGCACGCTCGCCCAGTTCGATGTGCTCGACACCCGGCAGTACCGCTCCGACCAGGCGTACGGCGATATGCCGCACGCCCCCGGACCCGAGTCGGACGATCCGGCGCGCACCATCACGGGGGCGGCGCAGGAGCGCTGGCTACTCGGCGGCTGGCGTGCCTCGAACGCCCTGTGGAACGTGCTGCCGCAGCAGGTGCGCTTCTCCCAGCGCAAGCTCGGTACGGGCCCGCAGGCGACGGTGTCCATGGACACCTGGGACGGCTACCGTGCCTCGCGCGAGCGGGTCCTTGCCGGCGCGAGGTCGGCCGGGATCCAGAACCTGATGGTTCTCGCGGGTGACGCCCACGTGGGCTACGCCTTCGACATCAAGGAGGTCTTCGACGACCCGGCCTCCAGGATCGTGGGCACAGAGTTCGTCACCACGTCCGTCTCCAGTGGCAGGGACGGAGTTCAAAGGCCCGCCGACTGGGACGCGTACCTGACGGCCAATCCGCATCTGCGGTTCTACGACGGGCGGCGCGGCTATGTGCGGGTCGAGCTGGGGCGTGCTGCGGCGAGGGCCGACTTCCGGACCGTGTCCGCCGTGACGACGCCGGGTGCGCCCATCACGACGGCCGCGTCCTTCGTGACCGAGGCGGGCCGTCCGGGACTCGAACCCGCGTGAAGCCGATGCCGGACCGTGCGAGCACGGCCCGTAACCCCTTCCCTGTTCGGCTGAAGAGCCGAAGCCCCGCACATCTTTTGTGATGATTGCGGCAAAACCTACGGATTCGAGGCACTTTCACCATCGAAACCGAGGAGACATCCTGATGGTCCATCGATCCGCCGGAGCAGGCTGTGCCGCCCTGGCCGTGCTCGGCACACTCGTGCTGACGGGGACGTCCGCGGCCGTGGCGGCCGAGCCCCCCGTACCGACGACCGCCACCTCAGCCGCCGAGACGCTGGACGCCCACAAGCCGTCGGCCGAAGTGCTGCGCGCGCTGCGGCGCGATCTGGGTCTGACGGAGGCGCAGGCCAAGACGCGGCTCGTGAACGAGGCGGAGGCCGGCACGCGCGCCGGCCGTCTCCAGAACGCCCTCGGCGAGCGCTTCGCGGGCGCCTGGCTGCACGGCGCGACCTCCGCCGACCTCACCGTCGCCACCACCGATGTCGCGGACATCCCCGTCATCGAGGCCGGCGGCGCCCACGCCGCCGTCGCCAAGACCGGTCTGGACGAGCTCGGAGCCGCCAAGGAGAAGCTGGAAGCCACCGCGGCCCGTATCAAGGGCCTCGACACACCGGTCCGGTACGTCGACGTCCGGGCGAACCGGGTGACGGTGCAGGCGACCAGCCGGTCCGCCGGGAACGCGCTCATCGCGGCTTCCGGGGTCGACCGGAAACTCGTGGGCGTCAAGGTGTCGGCGGACCGGCCGCGTGCGCTGTACGACGTCCGGGGCGGCGACGCGTTTCACAACATCGAGGCGGAGACCCGCTGCTCCGTCGGATTCTCCGTCACCATGGACGAGCAGCAGGGCTTCGCCACCGCGGGCCACTGCGGGAGACAGGGCGACAGTACCGCCGGCTACAACAGCGTCGCCCAGGGAACCTTCGGAGCCGCCACGTTCCCGGGCGGCGACATGGCCTGGGTGGGCGTCAACGACGACTGGACGGCGACCCCCAACGTCAAGGCCGCGGGAGGAAGCACCATCGAGGTCACCGGCTCGGTGCAGGCTCTTGTGGGCGCCGCGGTCTGCCGGGCCGGCTCCACCAGCGGCTGGCACTGCGGTCGGATCGAGCAGCACGACACCAGCGTCAGCTACGACGAGGGCACCGTCGACGGGGTGACCGAGACGACGGTGTGCGCCGAGTCGGGCGACTCCGGCGGCTCCGTCGTCGCGGGCACCCAGGCGCAGGGTGTCCTCTCCGGCGGCTCCGGCGACTGCACGAGCGGCGGGACGACCTACTACCAGCCGATCAACCCGCTACTCGAAACGTACGGACTCGTCCTGCGGACCAGCACGAGCAGCACGGGCACTCCCGGCGGCGTCCCGGACGAGCCGACGGGCACCTGGGCCCCTGGCCAGGTCTACGGCGTCGGGAGCGAAGTGACCTACGGCGGCGTCACCTACGCGTGCCTTCAGCCGCATCAGGCGCAGGCGGCGTGGCAGCCTGCGGGCACCCCGGCTCTGTGGCAACGCCTCTGACGGCTGGTCAGGTTCATGCGGCGCGAGGCTTCGATCCGGCTCTCGCGCCGCGCCCGGTCTCACCCCTGCCGAGAGCCGCGTGCGACACCTTTCGCCCACAGCACGAGGGGGATCTGGAGGGGCAGGCGGCCGAATGCCGCGGTCTTGAGGGCGGTGGGGCGGTGTCGCCAGTCGAGCGCCATCTGCACATTGGCCGGGAACACCCCGACGAAGAACGCCGCCGTCGCGTGGGCCGCTGCGCGTCGTGTCCGGGGATGCGCGAGTCCGGCCGCCAGGGCGAGTTCGGCGGCGCCGCTGACGTAGGTCCACGTCCGGGGGGATCCGGGCAGCATGCGCGGGATGGTCGCGTCGTACGGCTTCGGCGCGACGAAATGCGTCACACCGGCGGTGGCGAGGAGACCGGCGAGCATGAGCGGGGAGCGTCGGGAAGGGGCCATCGTGCCTCCGTAGTCGTGGATACGGCGCAACGCTACGGGAGGGCAGGCGCTGCCGCGCAACGCCTGCGACCTCAAGGCCCTTGTCCCGTCAGGCGCTTGAGTCCCGGCACACCGCGCCCCCGCCGACCAGGGAAGCCGGGTCGACGGAGGTCGCCGCGGTGCTTGTCGACCGTCGTCGGCTAGGCGACGACGCCGGACTTCGCGATCTTGATCGGCACCCTGGTGGCGCCGGAACGGGAGCCCTGGGCCTCGATGGCCTTGACGACGTCCAGGCCCTCGACGACCTCGCCGAAGACGACGTGCTTGCCGTCCAGCCAGTCCGTGACGATCGTCGTGATGAAGAACTGCGAGCCATTGGTGTTCGGCCCGGCGTTGGCCATGGACAGCAGTCCCGGCTTGGTGTGCTTCAGCTGGAAGTTCTCGTCGGCGAACTTCTCGCCGTAGATGCTCTTGCCGCCGGTGCCGTCGCCGCGGGTGAAGTCGCCACCCTGGAGCATGAAGTCGGGGATGACCCGGTGGAAGCCGGAGCCCTCGTAGCCGAAGCCGTGCTCGCCCGTGGCCAGTTCACGGAAGTTGCGCGCGGTCTTGGGGACCACGTCGTCGTACAGCTTGAAGACGATCCGGCCGGCGGGCTGGTCGTTGATGGTGATGTCGAAGTACACGTTACTCATGGCTTCATCCTCACACCTTCACCCGCCGTCGCACACTTCGGGCCCCGCCCCCGGGGCCCGGCCGTGTCGCGTCAGGTGCCGAGGGCCGTACGCAGAGTGCTGACCGCCTGGGCGATGGCGGCTTCCGCCGCGTGGGTCTCGCGCAGGGCGTTGAGCATCACGAAGTCGTGGATGATGCCCTGGTAGCGGACCGCGGTGACCGGGACGCCGGCCTTGCGGAGCTTGTCGGCGTAGGCCTCGCCCTCGTCGCGCAGGACGTCGGCCTCGGCGGTGATGACCAACGCCGGGGGCAGCCCGGCGAGTTGCTCGGCGGTGGCGCGCAGCGGGGAGGCGGTGATCTCGGCGCGCTGGGCCTCGTCCGTCGTGTACTGGTCCCAGAACCACTGCATGGCGTCGCGGCGCAGGAAGTAGCCCTCGGCGAACTGGTGGTAGGAGCCGGTGTCGAAGGCGGCGTCGGTGACCGGGTAGAAGAGCACCTGCTGGACGAGGGGCACGTCGCCGCGCTCCTTGGCCATCAGGGTCAGCGCGGCGCTCATGTTGCCGCCCACCGAGTCACCGGCCACCGCGATGCGCCCGGCGTCGAGGGAGTGACCGGCGCCCTCGGTGACGATCCACCGGGCGACGGTGTAGTTCTGCTCGATGGCGACGGGGTAGCGGGCCTCGGGCGACAGGTCGTACTCGGGAAAGACCACCGCGGCGCCGGTGCCGACGGCGAGTTCGCGCACCAGGCGGTCGTGTGTATGGGCGTTGCCGAAGACCCAGCCGGCGCCATGGATGTACACGATCACCGGGAGAACGCCCTGTGCGCCCGCGGGTCGCACGATACGCGCGCGGACCTGGCCGGTGGGGCCGCCCGGAACGACGACCCACTCCTCGTCGACGGCGGGCTTGGTGACCTCGCCCGACTGCACCTCGTCGACGAGCTTGCGCCCGTCCGCCGGGCCGAGGTCGAAGAGGTACGGAGGGTTCGCGGTCGCCTCGGCGAAGGACAGGGCGGCGGGTTCCAGGACCGGGCGGGGTCCGGCGTTGTCAGTCATGGCGGTCTCCTCGGGTCGAATGCCGCGGGCGCACTCCGGAGGCGGTCTGCGCTGGGGAGCGGCGGCACGACGAGATAGTAGCGTGCTATTTGGTCGTGCACAATCTATTAGTGCTCGATACAATCGAGAGGACGTGAAAAGATAAGGTGGACGTCCTCATGCAGGGCACAGGAGCCTCATGCCGGGCACAGGACCAGAACAAGGGAGCGAGACCATGACCGCAACCGGGGCGGAACCGAGGCAGGAGGGCTCCCTGCTCCTCGACGACCAGCTCTGCTTCGCCCTCTATGCGGCCTCGCGGGCGGTCACGGCGCGCTATCGGCCCCTGCTGGACGAGCTCGGGCTCACCTACCCGCAGTACCTCGTGATGCTCGTGCTGTGGGAGCGTGACGCCGGATGCGACGTGTCCGTACGCGACCTGGGGACCGCCCTCCAGCTGGAATCCAGCACCCTCTCCCCCCTCCTCAAGCGCCTGGAGGCACACGGCCTGATCCGCCGCGAGCGCCGTGCGGACGACGAGCGTTCCGTCGCCATCCGTCTCACCGAGACCGGCGCGCGCCTTCAGGAACGGGCCGACACCGTGCCCGTGGCCATCGGTGACGCGATGGGCCTGACCCGCGAACAGGATGCCATGGCCAAGCAGTTGCTCCGCCTGCTCACCGCGAACGTCACCGAGGACTGACCTCGCCGGTCCCTCAAATGGCGGTCCCCGGTTGACGGGCAGACGATGGAGTTCAGGCCCGCGACAGTGCTGGCCATGGCCAGAGTGGAGGGAAGCACGATGATCGAGGTCAAGACGGTCGAAAAGCCGGATGAGCGGCGCGATTTCCCCAGGGGCCACCTCGAAGCCGTCCACCTCACCGGACTGGACTTCGCCGTGGCAACCTTCGAGCCCGGCTGGCGCTGGTCCGAGTCCGTGGGCCCGATCGCGGGGACCGAGAGCTGCCAGGTCCATCACAACGGCTATGTGGTCCAGGGACGGCTGCGCGTCCGCATGGACGACGGCGCCGAGAGCGAGGTCGGACCCGGCGATGTCTTTGTCGTACCGCCCGGGCATGACGCCTGGGTAGTCGGTGACGAACCCGTGGTGGCGTACGACTTCGCCGGCGGCATGGCCCAGGAGTACGCGAAGGCCAAGGAGGGATAGCCCGGCGTTCCCGGACCAGTTACGTCCGGAGCAGTTACGTACGGATCAGTTACGTACGGGCCTGGCCGTCGCGTTGCGCAGGCGGATGCCGCTGAATCTCAGCGTGCTGGTGATCACGGCGTCCCAGAACTCCCAGAGGTTGTCGAGTACGCGCAGCTGGATTCCGGCGCCCCGGTGGAGCTGGAGCAGGTCGCCGACCGGCTCGGGCGAGCCGAGCGGTTCGACGGGCTCACTCGCCACGAAGGCGTGCGGTACCGGTTCGCCGAACGGCCGGAAGGCGTCGGCGGAGAACCGGTAGGCGAACAGCCGGCCGCTCAGGAACCGTTCCACCCAGCCGTACTCGATGGCGTGCACGCGCTGGCCACCGCCCGGACCGAGAATGCGTTCCCGGTCGGATGCGGATGTGCCCTGCGCGGTCCAGGCCATGGCCCGCGGGCACTGGCGGGGAAACCAGTAGTCCGGTGCCCGGGCATGGTCGACGGCCCATACGTATGCCTCCGTCTGCTGGGCGGTGGCGGCGACGTGCGGGCGGAACTCGGTGATCGTCGGGTCTTCCGAGAAGTGCAGTACCTCGCCAGGTCGTGGGCGCATGCACTGTTTCTACCGCAGCGCCACCGCCCAGGGACGGTCGCGCGTCACTGGTTGGGGGCGGCCGCGCTGATGTCGCCCAGCGCGGACTCCGGGTCGCGCTCGATGGCGAGGTCGCCAAGGGCGACGATCCCCACCGGGGTCCTGCCCTCGACGACAGGGAGCCGGCGCAGGGAGTGTTCACGCATCAACTGCACGGCGCGGCCAACTTCGTCGTCAGGGGTGACGGTGACGAGTTCCGGGCTGCACGCGGACTGCACGGTCGTGTCGGCGGGGTTCTTGTCCTCGGCGAGCACGCGCACCACGAGGTCCCGGTCGGTGACCAGGCCGCGCAGTTCGTCCCCCTCGGCGACCAGCACCGCACCGATGTTCTCGTCACGCATCCGGTGCGCGACCTCGCTGACCGCGGTACGCGTGCCCACCGCGACGGGGGCACTCGTCATGATCTCGCGGACTTTCTGAGCCATCGCTGTCCTCCGATGAACGGGCGGCGACATCCCCAGCCGCCGCTGGACCGACCCAGTACCCGCAGGAGGCGGCTCCAAGCCCGCTCCCGTGCCATGTCATAGGCCGGGGTCCTCGTCGGAGCGGGCGCGCCAGCCGTGCCACCGTCGTACGGAGACGACGATCACCGGCCCGTCGGGGGGCCGCTCACGATACTGGGCGTACTTCTGCCGCAGCAGTTCGACCGCGGCGGCGTACTCGTCCCGCGCGTACGTTTCCGGCGCGTCCGGCTGTACGACCCGGGCGGTGCCGTCCGCCCGTATCCACCACAGCCGGTCCCAGTCCTCGTCGTACGCGTCCACCAGCAGGCACACCTCCGGGTGGACGGCGATGTTGTCCAGCCGCTTCACCCGGCCCGGCCGCTTCGGCTTCCAGTCGATGGCGGTGACGATCTCGTCGCCGTGCCGGGCGAACACGAGCGGCACCAGGTGCGGGCGCCCCTCGGCGTCCGAGGTCGCCAGGCGTGCCACCCGGGCCTCGACGAACCACTGCCGCGCCTCGGCCTCGTCCATGACCGGCATGAGGAGCCTCCGTCCATCTTTGTTCGCCTCGGTGTCCGTCCATGGTCGCGCGGGTTCTGGTTCTGGCCGAGCCGGGGGTACGTCCGACGCGGTGACGGGGCGGCCTTAAGGTCGAGGTGACGTACCGACCTGAGGAGAAGCACCGCTCGTGCACGACGCACCGATCTACGACCAACTGATCTCCGAACGCGGCGATATTCCGCTCCAGGTCCGCAGCGAGGCCCGCCGACTCCAGAGCGAACTCGGCTGGATCGCCGAAGCGGAACCCTCGCCTGCCGGCCGGACACCCCGCTCCCCCACTGCTCCCGCCCCGGTTCCTGCCCCCAACTCCCGTCCCCAGCCACCCGGTTCACAGCCCGGTTCGCAACAGGACTGGTTCGCCTGACGGGCTTCAGCACCGGATTCGGCACCTGGGCACGATGCGGGATTCAGACGCGCAGCCACTCCGTCACCACGACCTCCTCGTCGGTCCGCAGCCGTAGGGCGAACGGACCGGTGAGGAGCAGGTCGCAGAGGAAGCGGCCCATGTCGTCGGCCGTGACCGTGGTGGCCGCCGCCGGCTGCGCGGTGCCCAGGATCTCGATGCGGGCAGGCTGCGGCGGCAGCAGCTGGCCCGTCATCCCCTGGGCCGTCACCTCTACGTCGACGGTGAGGGCGGTCGTGTTGAAGGTCAGCATCCTGGGCACGTCCGCACCCCTGACCGGGGCTGCGTCGACGAGTGAGTCGAACGTCAACTCGGCGAGCTGCGCGTCCACATCACGCATCGCGTGCAGGGCGTAGGCCTCGACGGCGATGTGCCGCAGCTCGGCGGGCACCGGGTCCAGGATGGCGGCGGCCTCGCGCAGCGCCTCCTCGAGAGCGTCGTCCTGAGACGCCTCGAACGCCTCGAAGCCGTCGGTGCCCTCGGCGTCGAAGGTGTCGTTGCCACCGTTGTCGTTCACAGCACCCCCCGTGCGACAAGACGTGCACGCAGCCGGCCCAGACAGCGCTGGCGCATCGGTCCGATGCTGCCCACGGCGATGCCCAGCGCGGCGGACACCTCCTGGTAGCTGGGCGGCGGGGAGGCCATCAGCACGCGGAGCAACTCCCGGCAGCGGTCGCCCAGTTCGTCGAACTCCTGCCACATCCGGCGAATGCGTTCCGCCTTCGCGGCGGCCTCCTCGGACTCGATCAGGGTCTGCTCGGGCGTACGGTCCTCACTGATCCGGTCGAGCACCCGGGCGTCGTCCGTGGGAGTCAGCCGCCTGGTGCTCTTGATGACCTTCAGGCACTCGTGACGCGCGGTGCTCGCGAGCCAGGACCCGGCCTTGTGCGGTTCGCGGATCCGCCCGAGGTGCTGGGCGAAGCGGAACCAGGTGGTCTGGTACACCTCGTGCCCGTCGGCGTCGGAGAGCCGGTGCGCGCGTACGACGGACCACACCAGCGGGCTCAGCCCGTCCACCAGCGCTTTCCAGGCCGCCGCGTCCCCGTCGGCGGCGGACTGGACGAGCGCACCGACAGCATCACGATCCACGGCCCCACCCCTCGTGTACGGCAAGTCATCGTACGCCGCGGAGTGGGGGATTCCGACCGTGATCCGGGACCAGAGCACCGTGCCCGAGCGGGAGGTCATGCCGTCGCGGAGGGCGTGTCGACCGGGACGGGGCTCCAGGTCGGCGGGCGCAGCGCGGGCACGACTGCGCCGCGTACCTCCGCGTAGTCGCGGTTCGCCGACAGCAGCTGCCGCCGGGCGGCTCGGGGGTCGCTCTCCTTGTGTGCCGTCATATGGGCGGCGATCATCGCGGCGGTCACCGGGGTGGCGAACGAGGTGCCGCTCCACTGCGCGAGTCCCTCGAACATCACCTGCTCCGGCTTGGCGGGCGTCGGCTGCTGCTCCTCGCTCAACACGCCGATGTGCTGGGGGTGTTGGCAGGTGCAGACGTAGGCGAAGCCGTGTCGGCAGGCGTCGTACGTGGAGTGCTGGTACAGGTACGGGACGGGGATGTCGAAACCGGTGAGCGAACTGGTCAGCCTCTCCCCCGGCGCGTAGATCTTCACCCAGGAGCCGTGGTTGCTGAAGCAGGCGCCGAACTCGCCGTCGCCGCGCAGCGCTCCGACCGACAGCACCACGTCCTCGTAGCCGGGGACGTCGGCGTAGGCGGCGGGCCAGAAGGGGGTGGCGCTCGCGTTGTTGCCGGCCGCCGCGATCAGCAGCGTACGGGGCTGGTCGCGCAGCTCCTCCATGAAGCGCTCCAGGCCGAGCAGGCCGTCGGTGCTGCCGTTCGACGTGCCGGCGGAGAGGCTGATGAGGTCGGGCCAGCCGTCCTGGTCGACGGCTTCGAAGAGCTTGTCGCCGAACTCGGACTCCAGGATGGCGCCGACGTCGCCGAGGGTCCCCCGTACGGTGATGTCGGTGTTGGGGGCGACCGCCGCGACGAGGCCCGCGATGAACGTGCCGTGGCCGACGTACTGCTTGAGGAAGCCCTGGTCGTCGGTCTCCGCGAGCGCGCCGTCGCCCTGAACGTGCGCCAGCAGCGGGTACGACCGGTAGTCGTGCATGAGTCCGGTGTCGATCACCAGGACGCCGACGGCGGTCTCGGGCACGTACGCCGTTTCCGCCGGCGTCGGGTTGGCGGTGACGGTGGGCTGGGCGGGCACGGGTTCGTCGCCGGGGCAGGCGTTGACCGCGATCGTCACGACGTGGTTGCGGCTCACCAGGCGGCGTTCGGCCCGGCCCTCCACCTCGCGCATGGCCCGCAGCGCCCCCGCGACGGCACGGTCGCCCGATCCCGATCGGATGCCTGCCGCCGGGTCGCCCACCTGGATGCGGGTGATGCCCGACCGGTTCGTCTCCGGTCCTGCCCTGCGGACGCTGTCCGCGGTGAGGCCCGGGATGTCGGCGGACCGTGCCCGCAGGGTGTCCTCGACGATCCGTGCGTCCTCGCCGTCACGGGCCAGGACGACCCCCTGCTCGTAGAAGAACTCGGCGGAGTCGTCCGGCCCCATCGCCAGGGGGACGTCCGGCATCGCGCGCCGGACCTGGTCGAACTGCTCCTGGAATCGCTGTGGTGCCATGGCGTGTCCTCCCCTTCGTTCGACGGGTCGTCAATCAGAGCCGGGTAATGGCTGATTGATACAGCGGCGCTGATCGACCGATTCGGCAACGGTGATGGCCGAATCGGCGTCACACCTGTCTGCCGCACTGCCCGCGGCCCTACCATCCTTTGAGTGACAGCCGGAAGCGACCCGATTTTCGAGCTGCTCCCGATGGTGTTCGCCAGCCCCGGCGACGCGCTGGCGAGGGCGGAGGCGGTGCTGGACACCGATCCTTCGCCGCTGCACGCCTCAGTCGCCCACCATGTCATCGGTATGTGGCAGCGGGACTTCGGTGATCTGCGGGTCGCCCTGCGGCATCTGCGGCGCGCCCGTGATCTCGCGGCACGGTCGGGTTCGGCCGACCGGGAGGCGGACGTCCTCGGCACACTGGGGGTGGCGCTGGTCCACGCCGGTCGTACGCGGCAGGGTCTTGCCGCGCTCGAGCGGGGCGTCGCGCGGGGCACGAGGCACACCCGCGCCCGTGTCCTGTACCGGCGGGCGTACGTGTGGTGGGTGCTGGGGCACCATCGTGAGGCGCTGGACGATGTGCGCCGGGCGACGCCCGTGCTACGGCAGGCGGGCGATGTGATCTGGACGGCGCGCGCCCTGACGCTGCGTGCCACCGTGCATCTGGCGCTCGGCGCGGTGGAGCGGGCCGAGGCCGACTTCACGGCTGCTCAGCAGCTGTGGGACACCACCGGCCAGGAGCACGACAAGGCCGATGTCGTGGAGAGCCGGGCGCTGGCCGCCTTCCGCTCTGGCGACATTCCCGCGGCGCTGCGGCTGTTCGACGAGGCCGAGGAGGGGTACGCGAAGCTCGGTACCCCGGTGTTCGTGTTCCACATCCGGCGCTGTGAGGTCCTGATGGCCGCAGGTCTCGCGCCCGAGGCGCTGGCCGAGGCCGATGCGGCGATCGGTGTGCTCGACCGTATCGGCGGCCAGACCACCCGCAAGGCGGAGCTGCTGCTGGCCGCCGCCCGTGCCGCTCGGCTCGCGGGCGAACCGGACATCGCGATCGCTCGGGCGGCAGATGCCGTACGCCATTTCGCGGGCCAGCAGCGCGCCTGGTGGGAGACGCACGCCCAACTTGTGCTGATCGACGCGCGGTTGGCGGCCGGGCGTACGTCGGGGCGGATGGTCGCCGATGCCGCGGCCGTGGCTGAGCGGCTGACGGAATGCGGCTCGCCGGCCGTGCCCGAGGCGTCGCTGCTCGCGGGGCGGATCGCGCTGCGCCTGGGCCGACGGGCCGAGGCCGAGCTGCATCTGGGCGTGGCCGCGCGCAGCCGGCGGAGCGGGCCTCCGCTGGCGCGGATGACGGGCTGGGCCGCGCAGGCGCTGCGGGCCGAGGCCGCCGGTTCCAGCCGGGGCGTACTGGAGGCCTGCCGGCGCGGGCTCGATGTGCTCGACGACCACCGGATGACGCTCGGTGCCTCCGAGTTGCGCGCCCGGGCGACCGCGCAGGGTGCGGAGCTCGCCGCGCTGGCCCAGCGGGCCAGCCTGGTCTCCGGCGGGCCGCGGCGGCTGCTGGTGTGGAGCGAGCGCTGGCGGGCCACGGTGCTGTCGGCTCCGCCCACCCGGCCGCCCGCCGATCCGGCCCTGTCGCGGAATCTCACCGCCTTCCGGGAGATCGCCGCCCGGGCGGAGGCGGCCCGCGTCGACGCGCGGCCGGTGCCGGCACTGGAGCGTGAACAGCGGCGTCTTGAGCGGGAGATACGGTCCCGGACACTGCGTATGCGCGGTGAGGTGCCGGGCGACGGGCATCGGTTCGATCCCGGCAGGCTGCTGGAGCGGCTGGGCGGGGGGCGACTGGTCGAGATCGCCGAGCTCGGCGGCCGGGTACAGGTGCTGCTCTGCGGCGAGGGCCGCGTACGGCGGTTCGAGGGCGGGCCGCTCGCGGACGTGCTGGCCGAGTCCGAGCATGTGCAGGCCGGGCTGCGGCGGCTTGCCCATCCCGGGGCGGAGGGCAGGCTCCCGGTGCTCGAGGCCGCGGGGCGTCGGCTGGAGGAACTGCTGCTGGGCGCGGCCGTCTCCCACCTGGGCCCGGGCCCGCTCGTGGTGGTGCCGCCGGCCAGGCTGCACCGCGTGCCGTGGGCGCTGCTGCCCTCGCTCCGCGAGCGTGTCCTCAGCGTCTCGCCGTCGGCGAGCAGCTGGCTGCGGGCCGTGGAGACCGAGCCGCCGCCGGACGGAGGGCATGTACTGGTCCGCGGCCCCGGCCTCGCGACCGGCGGCGCGGAGGTGCCCGAACTCGCCGACCGCTACGGCGGCACGACCGTGCTGGAAGGCGACGAGGCCCGGGTGCCCCGCGTACTGGACTCGCTCGACGGTGCTGTGCTCGCGCATATCGCCGCGCACGGTACGTTCCGCGCGGACAGCCCCCTCTTCTCCTCCCTGCGGATGGCCGACGGCCCGCTGATCGTGCACGACTTCGAACGCCTCAACCGCAGCCCGTACCGCATCATCCTGTCCAGCTGCGACACCGCCCGCCTCGCCCCGTTCGGCGCCGACGAGGTCCTCGGCCTGGTCACGGCCCTGCTCCCGCTGGGCACGGCGGGCATCGTGGCGAGCAACGTCCCCGTCAACGACGCCACAGTGGTGCCGCTGATGCTCGCCCTTCACAAGGGCCTGAGCTCCGGTCTGTCCCTGGCCGAGTCACTGCGCGACGCGCGTGCCGCGCTGCCGGGCGATGCGGTGCATCAGGCGACGGGGTGGGCGTTCACGGCGTTCGGGGCGGCCTGAAGGGCGTTGCGCCTATGGGTGGTTGTGCGCTCGGCCTGCAGGCCGAGCGCACTGCGTCACGCCGACCGTGCGTCCGGCACTCCTCCCTCCGGGTCGTGTACGAGCCGGGGCAGGGAGCCGCGGTCGGTCGCGCCGAGCCGGGTGTAGGCGCTGTGGAGGTGGTTGCCGACGGTGCGGATCGACAAGGTCAGCCGGTCCGCTATCTCGCGGTTGCTCAGGCCGGCGGCGGCGAGGGTGACGATCTGCCGTTGGCGGGCTGTGAGTTCGCCCAGGACCAGGCCGGAGAGTGCCGGGGTGCGGGCTCCCTGGCAGCGGCGGGCCAGGGTTACGGCGCGCGTACGCGACATGCGGGCGGCACGCGGGTCGCGGTGCACCGACGCGGCCTGCGTGTGTGCTTCGGCTGCGAAGAGCAGGAAGCCGCGCTGCTCCAGGCGTTCGGCGGCTCGGTCCAGGGCCGGGCCGTCACCCCGGGTGAGTGCGTCCGCGTGCCGGGCCAGCAGGGCCGCGGGTTCGCCGGGAAGCCGGGCCAACCGGTCCGCGACCAGGGCTGGGTCGCCGAGGCGCGCCGCGTCATGCAGGGCGTAGGCGTCGTCCTCCGTGATGGACTCCAGTGCCCCGGCGGTGTCACCTCGGGCGGCCCTCAGCCAGGTGTTCGCCGCCCCTACTGACGCGGGATGCGCCGCAAGCAGCTTGTGAGCGGCTGCCGTCGCGGTGCCCAACTGAGCTTCGGCCACGGCCAGTTCGGCACGGCAGCCCCGGTCGTCCGGAGCCGCCCGCAGGCCTTCCCGCGCCCACGCCACGGCTTCCCGCAGCTCTCCGCGCAGCCGTGCGTACCGGGCGCGGAGCATCGCGTACCGGGGCGGGACCGAGTTGTCCGGGCCCGCGCCCTCCCCGGCCAGCCAGTCCCCGATCGGCGTCGGCACGTCCCGTACGTCTGCCTGCTCGATCCGCCGAGCCAAAGTGGCGGCCTCCGCGTCGAGGGCCGGGCCGCACCGGGACGGTGTACGGGCCAGCCGCCTGGCCCGCAGTTGTCCGGCCTCGGAGCGGAGCACCGGGCCATGGAGAGGGTGTGCGAGGCGGACCGAGGAGTGGCCGTCGATGGCCACCAGTCCCTGCGCTTCGAGGAGTTCGAGGACCTGTAGGTCCAGCTCGGCGACACCGAGGGGCAAAGGTTCGCTGAACGCGAGCCGTTCGAGGACCGCCCGTTCGTCCGGGTGGGGCCGGTCCAGGGCCTTCGCGGTTCGTTCGCGCAGGGTCGCGGTCACCGGCACCGGGCCCCTCCAGGCCCACGCGTCGGACCCCCGGGGCAGAAGTCCGCGCTCGCGCAGCGCGCCGAGCACGGCGCGCAGCAGCCGCAGATCCCCCTGGCACAGCCGGTGCAGCCGATTCACAGTGAGTGGCTCCGCCGCACCGCCGGCGCCCACCGCCACCAGCTGTGCCAGGTCCTCACGTGGCAGCGGTTCCAGGCCAAGGCGCGGCAGCAGCTCTCCGGTCCACAGCCGGGAGATCGCGCCGGGGACCGGCTCGCCGTCCGTCACGACGACGAGCAGGCGGGTACGCCCGTGCACGGCCAGCTGGTGGACCAGGGCGGCGGACGCGTCGTCCAGCAGATGCGCGTCGTCGATGAGCAACAGCCGTACGTCCGCGAGCAGTTGGACGGCGCGGTGCAAGGAGACATTCTCCGGCAGCAGGTGCGCGAACGCGGCGAAGGGCAGCTGCCCGGTCTGCGGCGTCCCCGTCACCTTGGCGCAGCCGGTGTCGCGGATGGCGTGAGTGACGAGCCGGGTCTTTCCGCAGCCCGCGGGGCCCGTCACCACCATGCCGTGCCGTCCGGCGGCCAGCGACCTGCGGATCAGGTCCAGTTCGCCTTCGCGTCCGGTGAACGGCCAGGGCAGTTCCAGGGTCTTCGCGTCCCGTTCGTAAGTCATCACGTACAAGAAGAGTCGGGCTACTCACCCTTGATACAGGGTGACTTGAGTACCCCTCGACTCATGCGCCCGGCAGGCGGCAGGCGGCATCCTGTGCGCAGACCACAGGCCATGTTCCGGCACCGGGGGAGCGGTCGAGGACGTCGCCGTCATGGGGGAGGGTGACGTCCTCGACCACGCCCCGAGGCTCCGGCACCGAGCCGCACGCCGCACCTCGGCGCCCCAGCGGATCAGCGGCTCAGCCGGTCGAAACGGAAGGGCGCGAGGGCTTCGGGCCGTCGGCCGGTGCGGATGTACTCGGCGAGCTGGTGCCCGGTGGCCGGGCCGAGCGTGACGCCGAGCATGCCGTGGCCCGTGGCCGCGAAGGCGTTGTGGTGGCCGGGGACGCGGTCGATCACCGGGAGCCCGTCGGGGAGGAACGGCCGCCCGCCGACCCAGGGGTCGCGGATCAGGCCGACCAGGTCGTCCGGGTCGTCGAACCAGCGGCCCAGGTAGTGCCGGCTGGCGAGGGCGACGGCGACGATACGGCGCCAGTCGAGCCGGTTGTTGTTGCCGCTCAGCTCCATCGTGCCGCCGATCCGCGTGGTGCCGCCGATCGGTGAGGCGACGGCCCTGCGCTCGCCGAAGTACAGCGTGTGCCGGGGCGCCTGGTCCAGCTCCACCGAGAAGCTGTAGCCCTTGCCCGCCTGGAGCGGCAGCGGCTGTCCCAGTGAGCGCAGCAGGTGCGGCGAGCGCATCCCGGCCGCGACGACGACGGCCGCACAGGGAATCTCCCCCTGGGTGGTCCGCAGCGCGGCGATGCGCCCCGCGGTCGACCGGAACCCTGTCGCCTCCGCGTTCTCGTGGACCTTCACCCCCGCGTCGGCCAGCGCCTCCCCCAGCCCCCGGGCGAACGCCTCCGGATCGACCACGCCCTCCCCGTCGACGAGGTAGGCCGCGCGCACCCCGGGCGACAGCGCGTCGTCCAGCAGATGTGCCTCGGGTCCGGTGGTGACGTCGTCGGGCATCGGGTAGCGGCCGTCCGCCATCTGCCGCTGGATCGCGAGATGGTGGCGGGCCTCGGCCGGCGACAGGAAGGCGTGCACCATGCCGGGGCGGGTCAGCGTCGTGGCCACGCCGTCCTCGCGCAGACCGTCGAAGAGGTCGAAGGTGTCGCGGTTCAGCTCGGCGATCGCCGCGTAACCGCGACGGAAGGCGGCCGGTGTGCTGCTGCGCCAGAACCGCCACAACCACCGTACGAATGCCGGATCCGGCAGGGGGCGCAGATAGAGCGGCGAGTCCGGCTGTCCCAGCGAGCGGAGGGCGTAGCGCACCACTCCGGGTGCCGGGACGGGCGTGGAATGGCTGAGGCAGACCCATCCGGCATTGCCACGGGAGGCCCCGGAGCCCAGTCCGCGCCGCTCGACGACCTCGACCGGAAGACCGGCAGCGGTCAGGTAGTACGCCGTGCACAGTCCGACGACGCCGCCTCCGACGACCACGACGGGGCCCTCGCCGAGCGGGCCCGCCTTGCCGGGTGCACCGGTCATGACGTGGGTCCGTACGAGGCGAGGAACTCCCGGGTCCGGGCGCGGGCGGGATTGTCGATGACGTCCTCGGGCCTGCCCTCCTCCACGATCCGGCCGCCGTCGACGAAGACGACGTGGTCGGCCACCTCGCGGGCGAACGGCAGTTCATGGGTGACCAGCAGCATCGTCATTCCGTCCGCGGCGAGTTCCCGCATCACGTTCAGCACCTCGCGGGTGGCCTCCGGGTCCAGGGAGGAGGTGGGTTCGTCGAAGAGCAGCACCTCGGGTTTGAGGGCGAGGGCCCGTGCGATGGCGACGCGCTGCTGCTCACCGCCGGAGAGCTGCTCGGGCTGGGCGAGCCCGCGGTGGGCCACCCCGACGCGGCGCAGCAGCGCGACTGCCCGCTCCAGCGCCTCCTGTTCGGGGACGCCCGCCTTGCGTTGCGCCAGGACGACGTTCTCCACGGCGGTGAGATGCGGGAACAGGTTGAACCGCTGGAAGACCATGCCGACCGTACGACGCAGCCCGGGCAGGTCGCGGCAGACCATCTTGCCTCCGTTGTGCACCACTTCACCGGCGACCTCGACCGTGCCGCCGTCCGGCCGTTCCAGCAGGTTGACGCAGCGCATCAGGGTCGTCTTGCCGCCGCCGCTCTGCCCGATGACGCTGACGATCCGGCCCCGGTCGACCTCCAGGTTCACGTTGTCGAGGACGAGACGGCCGTCGAAGGACTTGCTGAGGCCCTCGATCCGTACTACGGCCTCGGTGGCGGCGGCCGGTATGACGGTCTTCGCTGTGGTGACGGGCTCGGTCATACCGCCGCCTCCTTCCGGTCGGTCCTGCGGTCGGTGCCGGCCGAGAGGTCGGCCGCGAGCAGTGCGCGGGCGGCCCGCATCCGGCGCCGTCGCCATGGGGACAGAGGGACGCCCGCGCGCACCTTCCGCTCCAGCAGCAGGAGGAGCTGGGAGAGCGGGTAGCAGAGGGCGAAGTAGATGGCCGAGATGACCAGGTACACCTCCAGCGCCCGGAAGGTGGACGAGGTGATCAGCCGCCCCTCTGACATCAGCTCGGCGGCGGAGATGGTGACCAGCAGCGATGTGGACTTCAGCAGGTCGACGAGAAAGGTGTTGGTGCCGGGCAGTGCCTGCCGGACGGCCTGCGGCAGGATCACCTGGCCGAAGATGCCTGCCCTGCCCAGCCCCAGCGCCTCCCCCGCCTCCGTCTGTCCGGCGTGCACCCCGCTGATCGCGGAGCGGAAGATCTCGGACAGGTAGGCGGCGTAGAAGACGATGAGGCTGACGCAGCCGGCCGTGAACACGTCCAGCTTGAGCCCGGCCGAGGCCAGACCGAAGTAGGCCAGGAAGATGATGGCCAGGAGCGGGATGTTCTTGAAGACCTCGGTGTAGACGGCGGCGACGGCGCGCGCGAGCCATACCTTGCTCAGCCTGAGCAGGGCCACCGCCAGGCCGAGCAGTACGGCGCCGAGGAAGCTGACGACCGTGTAGGAGAGGGTGCGCCAGAGCGCGTCGATGAGGTCGGAACGGTAGTCGGACCAAGGGACTTGGAAGAGCTCGGACACTGTCATCCCCTCACTGGGCGATGGACGGCGGCGTCCAGTCCTGGGGCCGGTCCACGCCTTGGCGCGCGGGGGCGACAGCGGCGTCGGGTGTGAGGAACTGCTCCGGGTCACCGCCGTACTTCTTGACGAGTTTCTCCATCTCGCCGTTCTTGTACATGGCGACGATCTGCTCGGAGATCGCCTTCTCCAGCTTGGTGGCCTTCTTGGGGAGGTAGAAGCCGGTCTGGTACGGCTGGAAGTACTCGTACGCGGGCTTCGCCTTCACCTGCTCCGCGGTCGGCGGCGTCATGTACTGGGTCTCGATCTTCAGTTCCGGCCGTTCCTTCTGCGCCGCGATGATGATCAGCGGGTCGAGGAAGCCGACGTCGACGCGGCCGGCGCCGAGGTCGTCGAAGACGCCGTTGGCGTCGGGGTAGGCGTGCAGCTTGGCGTCGGGCACGGCCTGGATCGACTTGACCCAGACATAACCCTCGACCGTGCCCAGTTCCAGGCCCTTCAGGTCGTCGACCGTCTTGTACGTCTTGCCGTTCCTGACGGCCATCGCCGGGGGCGAGTAGTACGGCGGATCGGTGAACAGCCCCTGCTCCTGCCGCTCCTCGGACCAGGCGACGCCGCCGATGGTGATGTCCACCCGGCGGGACTGCACTCCGGCGAGCATGCCGGCGAAGTCCGTGACCTCGGGCTCGACCTTCAACCCCAGCTTGTCCGCCGCGTAGTTGAGGATGTCGCCGTCCAGTCCGACGATCTTGTCGCCCTGGACACTGGTGTACGGGGCGTACGGCTGGACGGCCACCTTGAGCACGCCCGGCGCGAGGGTGCCGAGCCCGGCGGCCTTCGCGGACACGTTGGTCGGTTCGTCGTCGCTGTCCGAGCCGCAGGCGGCGGTGGCCGAAAGCAGGAGTGTCGCGGACAAAGCGGCGACAAGTGAGCGCATACGGGTCATCAGCATGGCCTTCCGTTCTGGCACTGAAGGGGTCCGCCGTTCACTCGCTGTGCCCCGGCGGGGGATGTGACAGGGCCCATACGCTATGGACAGGCTCTCGGTACGTCACCGGTCACTTCGTCCGAACTTATGGCCGAAATCGCTCGATGCACTGTACGGTGCGTCCAGTCCGGGCAACGGCCCCGCGGTGGGAGGAGCCTTGATGCTGAGCCCGTCACTCGCGCAGGAGATCGCCGGGGACACCTCCGCGGTCATCGGCTTCAACGTGCTGATCACCGATGCGACGGGCACGGTCATCGGCAGCGGCGACAGCAGCCGGGTCGGCACCTTCCACGAGGCGTCGGTCGACGTGATCCGTACGAAGGAGCCCGCCACGCACACCACCTCGCAGGCTCTCCAACTGCGGGGCGTACGCCCCGGAGTCACCCTGCCGCTGATCACGGACGGGCAGGCGGTAGGCACGGTC
This sequence comes from Streptomyces sp. NPDC006365, assembly GCF_042870755.1. Classification (NCBI taxonomy): domain Bacteria; kingdom Bacillati; phylum Actinomycetota; class Actinomycetes; order Kitasatosporales; family Streptomycetaceae; genus Streptomyces; species Streptomyces sp. NPDC006365. Next base: position 738,066 of record NZ_JBIAHS010000001.1, on the reverse strand, counting down.
GGGATCACCGGTACGCCCGCCCAGGTGCGCCGCTTCGGACTCCTGGTGAAGCGCCAGACGGAGATTCTGTTGCGGGAATCGGTGATGCTGCGCTCCCGACTGCTCGCCGAGCGGGCGGCCGAGAAACTGTTCGCCGACATCGCCTCGTACGACCCTCATGTCGTGGAAGGCGAGTTCTTGCTGTTCCGGGCCGCCGAGCTGGGTTTCGACCTGCGGCTTCGGCGGGTGGCGGTCGCGTTCGAGGTGACCGTGCCCGATGCGGGCGCCCGCCGCCAGGGGGCGCCGACCCGGGACATGGCGCTGATCCGCTCGGAACTGCTCCGCACGGTGCGCGAGGTCTTCGCCGACCCCCAGGACATCGTCGCCACCACGGCGCCCGGCTGGATCGGCGTACTGCACCGGCTGCCGGCCCGGCGTCCGATGACGTCGCTGGTCGGCGACTGCCGCCGGGTCACCGACGTCATCGCCGCCCAGGACGGCCTCGCGGCCCGCGCCGGGATCGGCGAGCCCGCCTCCTCGGTCGGCGCCCTGCACGACTCCTACCAGGACGCCTGCGACGCACTGCGCCTCGGCGCCCGCGTGGGGAGCGAAACGAGATGGGGGTCCCCCCGCCCGGAGGGTGGGGGAGGCTCCCCCGTCCACCTGATCACCGACCTCCGCGTCCACCAGGTCCTGGCGGCGGTGGGCCAGCCCGCCCGCAACCGCCTGCTGGACCTCACCGCCGCGGACCTGCTCACCCAACCGGACTGGCCGGTACTCCGCGACACGATCACCGCCTGGTGCGAGAGCGGCTTCAACCTCGTACGGGCCTCCGCGGCCCTGCACATCCACCGCAACACCGTCGTCTACCGAATGAACAAGATCGAGCAGATCACCGGCCGTCCCCTGCGTGAGCACCGGACCACCATGGCTTTGTACCTGGCCTGTCTGGCCGACCGACTGGGCAGCGGCGTACCCCCTGCGGGCGATTCCTAGGTCCGCAACTCGGCGAGGCGCTCGAGGTCTTCCTGGACCGAATCCCGGCCTGCGCCTGAGGAGCTCGTGGACACTCCCGGCAGGCCGCAGTACACCGCGGCGGTGCGCACCACCTCGTACGCCCGAGCTGGGCGCGGCGGCCGCTGATGGACTGTCATGGCCGGGTTGCAGCGCGGTCTCCAGCCGAAGGCACGACCGTGTAGAAGAGCCGCTTCCAGGCCCCGGACCTGGTCAGGGCCAGTCCCAGGGGCTCCAGAACGGAATGGAGCCTGTCGAGCCGGGCGCGCAGGGCCGCACGGTTCAGGGGCTGTTCGGCGGTGCCGAGCAGTTGGCTCAGATCGTGGCAGCACCACGGTCGCCGGTCGCTGAGCAGCAGACGCAGGAGCAGTCTTTGCGAGCCGTGGCGGGGAAGCGCCGAGGCGGGCGGGGAACACTGCTCGTGCGGCACGGGCCCGGCCGAGGCCAGCGAACGCTGTTCCGTGGCCAGCCGTACGGCCAGTTCCTCGACCGGCATGTTCCGCGTCAGGACGTTGTCGGCACCGGCGTCGAGGAGGTCGGCGGCATCGGCGCCTTCGGGCACGAGCGCTATCACGGGCGCCAGCCGGCGCAGCAGTCCGACGCGATGCTCCAGGCCGGGTCTCCACCGCTCGTCCGGTACGTCGAGAATCGCGAGCGGCCGCGGTTCGGTCAGCAGCTCTTCGTAGGCGTGGTGCGATCCCCACGGGTGGATGAGCGGAGGGAGTAATCGTGCCCCGCGCAGGGCGCGCAGAAGGGGTCCGCTGCGGGATCGGTCGAGAGAAACGATGACGTAGTTCATGTCGCCGTTCACTCAGCGGGCGAGGAGGCCGGAGCGCCTTGGTGATGTCGGTGGCGCCATCGAAGGCAACGTTGTCAAAAGGCTGGCGCGCTGGTGGTCCAAGTTCAGGACGGTCAGTGTCATGGTGTGCCGCTTCGGTCGACTGCGGGACGCGTCCGCCGGTCTACGGACACGCAGAGCCTGCCATGCCGGAGTCAAAATCCGGTCAGCATTCGATCGACGCGTCCGGAAGTGGCGCACTTGTTACGAGGCCCTGCGGACTCCACGGCCAACTGGCCCGTACGGAAGGGACTTTCGCTGCTGACCGGGGTGGGCCCCGGTCAGCAGCGGACAACGGGTCAGGGTCGCTGTGTTCCCGCGTTACTTCCCGGGGCACTCCTTCCAGGCCAGGTGATAGATGGTGCTGATGTCACCGTCGGTGGAGTCCATGGTCATGAAGCTCGTACTGCCGGGGGCGGAGGTTCCCGCATTGACCCGCAGTTCCGTGTTGATGTTGAAGTTGCGCTGCACTCCGCAGGGCGCCCAGACCAGTTGTGCCCAGTCGGTGGTGTCGGTCGCCTGCCAGTTGTCGTTGTAGGGGCCGCTGAACGGATGGGTTCTGGACTCCGTGTTCGGCGATCCCTGGAAGTAGTACGAGGCCTTCTGGGTACTGCTCGCGCCCGGCTGGAGCGAGGCGAAGCCTCTGTAGTCGGCGCTCGCGACCGCGTAGGTGAAGCCCTGCGGTACGTGGACGATGAGGTTGAGCTGGCAGTTCTTGCGGAACGCGGTGGGACTGGCGCCGCCGCCCACCTGGGCGAGGTAGTCGCTGTACGTCACCGTGAAGGCGGTGTTGTCCTGCGAGACGGCCACGGCGGCCGTCCCCCGGGGACAACCCGACCCGTTGACCGTGGCGACCTCGATCACGATCTTGTCCGGGGGCGGGTCGGTGATCGCGGAGGAGCTCTGCGGCGCGGGGAGCGCCGAGGCGAACAGCGCTGTGACCGCGCCGCTCAGAAGCAGTCCACCAGTCATCTTCTTCCAATCCGGTGCTTCGGTGGTCCTGGCGGTGCGGGCGGGTGCCGGCGCCGCCGGGGTTGGGGGGTGCGGGGTCCGCCTGCGCGGAGACCGTCGCTGACCAGGTGCGTCGGATGGAGCAAGGGCGTGGGCATGCGCACCCGACAACATGAAGGTCATGTGCATGCCAAACACAGGAGCGCACTCACGGCCTCGTGAAGGAAATGTGAAGGCCGTGAGCCATCGCGCATCGTATGGGGCTGCGCACCGGCGGACTAGGGCGATCTCCAGCCATTCAGGATTCCACCCTGTCCGCGTACGTGACGTGCCGGTGAAGATGCAAGGCGTCCAGTCTCTTGCTGCACGCATCTTGACGCCTTCGGCACAGTCGATCTCATAATGTCGCGTCCACATATCTAAACGCTGTTTCTTCTTGTGGACACAGCTCGAACAGCACGGAGGATCAGTGACCGGTCCAGGCTTAGTGCGTACCCGTTCGACGGCCCGTTCTCGCCAGGGGCGGGCGGCGGGTGCGTTCATGTCCGTAGGCGTACTGCTCGCCCTCTCAGGGTGTTCGGTGGCCGGTGCCGACCCCATCGGTGAAGGTCCGGACACTCTGCGCGTCGTCCTGCCCGAGGAGCCGCCGACCCTTGAGCCCTGCGATGCCTCGCTCACCGCGACGGGCCGGGTGACGCGGGCCAACATCACCGAGGCGCTGACCGAGCGCGAGCCGTCCACGGGGCGGCTGGAACAGGCCCTGGCCACCAAGTGGTCCCGTACGTCGCCCACTTCGTGGACCTTCACGCTCCGCGAGGGCGTCACGTTCCATGACGGCACACCGCTCACGGCTGAGGCGGCCGCGTTCTCGATCAAGCGCGCCACGGACTCGGACATCGACTGCAATGTCGACGGCTACATCTTCACGGACAGCGAGGTCACCGCAACTCCCGTCAACGACACGACACTTGAGGTCAGGACGGCGAAGCCGGACCCGATCCTCCCGCTGCGCCTGTCCTTCGTCGAGATCGTGCCGACCACCACCAACCCCAGTGCCAGAGTGCGCGAGCCGGTCGGCACAGGCCCGTACCGGATCGACGAATGGAGCCAGGGCCGCTTTCTGCGCGTGAAGCGCTACCCCGGCTACTGGGGCAAGGATCCTGAGTACGCCGCGGCGAAGTACGTATGGCGTGCGGAGGGCAGCGTGCGCGCGGCCATGGTGACCAACGACGAGGCGGATGTCGCGATCGGGCTCGCTCCCGAGGACGGGGCGGGCGACCGGGCGGTGGAGTTCGCCACCAACGAGGTCTCGTTCCTGCGGATGGACGCCGACAAGCCACCGCTCGACGACATCCGGATCCGCCGGGCCATCAACTACGCCATCGACCGGGAAGGCCTGGTCACGGCGGTCTTCGCGGGACGGCCGAGCGGCCAGCTCGTGGCGAAGGGCGTCACCGGACACAATCCACGGGTACGGCCATGGCCGTACGACCCGGAGCGCGCGAAGAAACTCGTGGCCGAGGCACGCGCCGACGGAGTGCCGACCGACCGGACCATCACGATCATCGGCCGCAACGCGATCTACCCGAAGGCTGCCGAGGCGATGGAGGTCGTACAGGACGGCCTGCTCAAGGCCGGGCTGAAGGTCGAGATCAAGATGCTCGACGTCAACGCCTGGCTGGAGTACCTGCTGCGGCCCTTTCCCAAGGGCATCGGTCCCACCCTCCTCCAGGCGCAGCACGGCAACCAGGCGGGGGACGCCGCGTTCACGATGGGCCAGATCTACGGCAGTAAGGGCGCGCAGAGCAGTTACGGCACTCCGGACCTGGACGGGTTGATCAACCAGGCCCAGCTCGCCGCCGGCGAAGCGCGGCAGAAGGCGTTCGCGGACGCGTTCGCGTACCAGAACGACGAGGTCGTACGGGACGCCGTCATGGCCAACATGACCGGCATCATGGCCCTTTCCCCGAACGTCCGTTACCGGCCCGACTCGGCCACCAACGACGAGATGCGGCTCGCCGACATGCACCGTACGGACTGAGGGAGGAGCGGGCCGATGTTCACCATGCTGCGCCGCCGCGCGGTCTCCAGTGTCATTCCCCTGCTGGTCGTGGTTCTCGGGGTGTTCTTCCTGGCCCGTCTCACCGGGGACCCCGCCAATCTGTACCTGCCGCTCAGCGCGACGCCCGAGATGCGGGCCGAGTTCGCCGCCCGCAACGGTCTCGACGACCCGCTGCTCGCCCAGTTCGGTGACTACCTCGGCCAGGTCGTCCACCTGGACTTCGGTGAATCGCTGCGCACCGCCCAGCCGGCGGGTGAGGCGGTGCTGCGGGCCTTCCCCGCCACCCTCCAGCTCGCCGGGTGGACGATGCTGCTCGCCATCCTGGGCGCCGTAGTGATCGGCAGCCTGGCGGCGTACCGCCCCAACTCGGCGACGGACCGGGTCGCGAGCTTTCTGTCCTCGACGGCCGCGAGCGTTCCCGACTTCTGGTTCGCCATCATGGGCGTGCTGGTGTTCGCGGTGACGCTGGGCTGGCTGCCCACCTCCGGCACGAGCGGCGCGGCGGCGTGGGTGCTGCCCGTGGTGACGCTGCTCATCCGCCCGTTCGGCGTGCTGGTGCAGGTGGTGCGCGGCGCCATGGTCTCCGCGCTGTCCGCCCCGTACGTCAAGGTGGCACGCAGCAAGGGTGCGAGCGAGTCGCGGGTGGTCTTCGGGCACGCCCTGCGCAACGCGGCGGCACCGGCGCTCACCGTCGCGGGTGACCTCGCTGTCGGGCTGGTCAACGGTGCCGTCGTCGTCGAGACGATCTTCGGCTGGCCCGGCATCGGCAAGCTCATGATCGACTCGGTTCTGCAGCGTGACTTCGCGGTTCTGCAGGCCGCGGTACTGCTGACCGCTCTGGTGATCTTCGCGCTCAACATCCTGGTGGACATCTGTCACGCGCTCCTCGACCCACGGGTCCGGCAGCAGGCGGCGGCGTGAGTCAAGGAGGTGACATGCTCCCGAAGGACGACGTGCTCCGGCAGGACGCGGACAAGGGACAGGACAGGGACACGGGTGCGGAGAGCGGCCGGGGTTCCGGGACCGACGGTGCGGCGGTACGGGTGAGATGGCCTGCTCTGCTGCTCCAGGACCGGTTCGCCTTCGCGGCGGCCATGTTTCTGTTACTGGTCGCGCTGTGCGCCGTGCTGGGCCCGCTCCTCATCGGTGACCTGGCGACGCGTCAGAACCTGCGCGACCCCGGCCGGCCGCCCTTCAGCCTCGAGGACGGCTGGGCGTACGTACTCGGCAGCGACTCCCTCGGCCGCCCCGTCGCCGCGCGGCTGATCGCCGCGGCCGGGACGACCCTGTCGGTGGCCGTACCCGCCGTCCTGTGTTCCCTCCTCGTCGGCTCGGTGTGGGGCATGTGGGCGGGCTATCACGGGGGTTGGCGCGAGAACGTGTCCCTGCGGATCGCCGATGTGATCCTCAGCTTCCCCTCGCTGCTGCTGGCCGTGGTCGTGCTGTACGTGTTCTCGCCGAGCGCCGCGAACATCGTGCTGGTACTGGCCGTCGCGCGGATCCCCGTGTATCTGCGGACCGCCCGGGCCGAGTCCGCCGAACTGCGCAGCCGGCTGTTCATCGACGCGGCCCGCACCTTCGGCACCAGCGGCTGGGCGACCATCCGACGCCACGTCGCACCCACCGTACTGCCCACCCTGCTCACCGTCGCCGCCCTCGACTTCTGCTTCGTGATGCTGACCGAGTCCTCACTGAGCTTCCTGGGGATCGGCATCCAGCCGCCGGACGTGAGCTGGGGGCTGATGGTGGCGCAGGGCCGACAGGAATTGCAGAGCTCCTGGTGGATAGCGGTCTTTCCCGGCCTCGCCATCGTCATCACGACGGTGTCGGCGACCGTCCTCGCGGCCTGGGCCCGGCTCTCGACGGACCCGGGTCAGCGGTGGCGGCGGGGGCTGCGGCGTGAGGGGCGGCGCCCTGAACCCGCTCCGGCGGTCCAGGAGACGGGAATTGAGCCGACGAAGTCCATCTCGGCGGGGAACCCGAGCGAACCGGTATCGGCCACTCCAGAAACACGGGACGTCCTCTCCCCTGCCGAGCCGCCCACGACTCCCCCTGACATCCTGGCCGTCGACGGTCTTTCGGTCTCGGTCCGTACCCCCGCGGGGCCCGTTTCCGTCGTGCGCGACGTGAGCTTCGGCGTGCGTTCCGGCGAGACCCTCGCTCTGCTGGGCGAGTCCGGATGCGGCAAGAGTATGACCGCGCACGCCGTCGCGGGCCTGCTCGATCCCGCCGCTCAAGTCATGGGCGGGCAGGCGCGGTTGCAGGGTGAGGACCTGCTCGCGCTGGGAACACGGGCGCGGCGCCGACTCGCCGGTCCCGGCCTTGCCATCGTCTTTCAGGACGCGCTGAGCGCGCTCAATCCGGTTCACACGGTCGGGGCCCAGCTCGCGGAGCCGTTCCGTATCCACCAGCGGATGTCGCGCCGCGCCGCGCGGGACAAGGCCGTTGAGCTGATGGAACGCGTGGGCATCCCCGAGGCGCGGTCACGCGCCGACGCGTATCCGCACCAGTTCTCCGGAGGCATGCGCCAGCGACTGCTGATCGCGATGGCGGTCGCGTTGCGGCCGAAGGTACTGCTCGCCGACGAGCCCACGACGGCACTGGACGTCACCGTGCAGGCCCAGATCATGGACCTTCTGACGGAGTTGCGGAGCGAGCAGCAGATGGCTCTGGTCCTCATCACGCACGACCTCGGGCTCGTCGCCGAGCACGCGGACCGGGTCGCCGTCATGTACGCGGGTACGGTCGTGGAGACCGGGCCGGTGGCCGAAGTGTTCGGCAAACCCAACCACCCTTACACCCGGGGCCTGTTGGAGTCGGTGCCGGCCGAGCAGCACAAGGGCTCACGGCTGAGCTCCATCCCCGGAGGCCCGCCCGACCCACGCGCCGTGCCCTCCGGCTGCGCCTTCCGTACGCGCTGCCCGATGGCCCGCGACCTGTGCGCCACCCACCGGCCGACGCTGGCCGGTACCGGAGCCGACCGAGCTGCCGCCTGCCACTTCGGGAAGGAGCTGGCCGATGCCTGAGTCCGGGACACTGCTGGAGGCCACCGGCCTGGCCAAGAGTTTCACGGTGCCGCGCACCGCCAAGGGAAGCACCAGGCTACGCGCGGTCGACGGGGTGGACCTCAGCCTGGGACGCGGCGAGACCCTCGGCCTCGTCGGCGAGTCCGGCTGCGGCAAGTCCACGCTGGCCAGGATTCTGCTGATGCTGGAGCATCCCGACGAGGGCACCGTACGGTTCGAGGGCGTGGACCCGTTCTCGTTGTCGGGTGCGAAGCTGCTCGCCTGGCGCCGCAAGGTGCAGATGGTCTTCCAGGACCCGTTCGGCTCGCTCAACCCCCGGCTGTGCGCACGGGATCTGATCGGCGAGCCCTGGCGCACCCACCGCGACCTCGTGCCCGGCCCGAAGCGCGAGGCGCGCGTGGGTGAGCTGCTGGAGATGGTCGGACTGCGCGCGTCCGACGCGCGCCGCTACCCACAGGAGTTCTCCGGAGGGCAACGGCAGCGGATCGGGATCGCCCGCGCCCTGGCACTGGAGCCCGATGTCATCGTCTGCGACGAGCCTGTCTCCGCGCTGGATCTGTCGGTACAGGCGCAGGTGCTCAACCTGCTGTGCGATCTGCGGGACGAGCTGGGGCTGTCGTACGTGTTCATCTCGCACGACCTGTCCGTGGTGCGGCACGTCGCCGACCGCGTTGCCGTCATGTACCTGGGCAGGATCGTGGAGACGGGCCCGGCGGAGGAGGTCTTCGAGCGGCCGCGCCACCCTTACACGGCGGCGCTCCTGTCGGCGGCCCCGTCCCTGGCGGCCGGGGGCAGGTCGAAGAGACAGCGCATCCTGCTCAGCGGCGAGATCCCGTCACCGGCCGACCCACCGTCCGGGTGCCGGTTCAGAACCCGGTGCTGGCGTGCGGAGGACGTATGCGCCGAAGTCGTTCCGACACCGACAGCCGCCGCACCGGGCCATACGGCGGCCTGCCACTTCCCGCTGGAGCAGGCATCCGCGCTCACGGGAGATCACCGGGCCGGCGCCTCCTGAGCCGGGATGCCGGCCCGCGCCACCGAAGTCCGCTCGGCCGACCAGAAAGGCCGCCAACACGCCCCCGACGCCCGCTCGTTCATCCGCCACGCCATTGGTATGGACCTGCCCATGATCACCGGCTAGGCTCTGCCCCGCTACGCACGAGAGCGCTCTCACCGTTCTGCTGTTCCACCCCCACCTTGCTGGAACAACGAAGGGCTACTGCCTTGAGACGCACTACAGCCATGCGTACCGGCCTGGCCACACTCCTCCTACTCGCCACGTGGGCCGGCGCGGGCGCCCTGCCCGCCTCCGCCGCCGACGCCACCGGCGCCCCCGAATCCGTCCGTTCCTCCGAGGCCCCGGCCTCCGCCGCACTCCTGTCCGCCATGGAACGGGATCTGGGCCTGACCAAGTCCCAGGCCGAGGCGCGGCTGGCGGACGAGAAGGCGGCGGCAGCCGTCGAAGCGAAGGCGCGGCGTGCCGCCGGAGCGGCGTACGGGGGCTCCTGGTTCGACGCCAAGAGCGGCAAGTTGACCGTCGCCGTGACGGCCGGCGCCACCGACGCCACCGTCGACGCCGTACGAGAGAGCGGCGTGAACATCCGTACCGTCGAGCACAGCGCGCGCCGGCTCGACGCGGCCAAGGCGCGCATCGACAAGCTGTCCGCGCCGGAGGGCGTCAGCGGCTGGCGTGTCGACCCCCGGGCGAGCACGGTCGTCGTGAGCGTCGTCGGCGCGCAGCGCGCTGACAACGATGTCCAGAGGTTCGTCGCACGGGCCCGTGCGGCAGGACCGGTCACCGTCGAGGAGACCGACGAGGTACCGCAGACCTTCGCCGCCGGGACGGTCGGCGGCGACCCCTACTACACCGGCAACGTCCGCTGTTCCATCGGGTTTTCGGTGCACGGGGGCTTCGTCACAGCCGGGCACTGCGGCCGGGCCGGAGCCGGTGTCAGCGGCTGGGACCGGTCGTACATAGGCAACTTCCAGGGGTCGTCGTTCCCGGAGAACGACTACGCCTGGGTCAACGTCGGAAGCGGCTGGTGGACGGTGCCCGTCGTGCTCGGCTGGGGCACCGTCTCCGACCAGCTCGTCCGCGGCTCGGCGGAGGCACCCGTCGGTGCTTCCATCTGCCGGTCGGGATCGACCACGCGCTGGCACTGCGGCACCGTGCTCGGCAAGAACGAAACCGTCAACTACAGCCAGGGCGCGGTACACCAGATGACCAGGACCAGCGTCTGCGCCGAACCGGGCGACTCCGGCGGCTCGTACATCAGCGGCGACCAGGCGCAGGGGGTCACCTCCGGTGGTAACGGCAACTGCAGCGGTGGCGGCCAGACCTGGTACCAGCCCGTGAACGAGATCCTCAACCGCTACGGCCTCACCCTGCACACGGCCTGATCTCGCACACCGCCTGACCGGCGCACCACTGTCAACGGGCTCCGTCGCCGCGTGGGTGACGGGGCCCGTCCCTGCCGTGAGTCCGGAGTGGGCCGGTACCCTCCGATTATTCCGGAGCGAAGCAGGGCGATCGAACATACGATGGGCGTGCGCTGGCGGGTGCTGCGGTGAGGCCGCGCCAGGACGCCGACCGCTCGGGGTGGGAGACGAATGGCACAGGGCGCCGAAGCAAGCCGGACCGTCATCCTGACCGTGGATGACGACCCGGGGGTCTCGCGTGCCGTGGCCCGCGACTTGCGGCGTCGTTACGGCGAGGCGTACAGGATCGTGCGCGCGGAGTCCTCTCAGAGCGCTCTGGAAGCCTTGCGTGAGCTGAAGCTGCGCGGTGATCTGGTGGCGGTGATCCTCGCGGACTACCGCATGCCGCAGATGAACGGGATCGAGTTCCTGGAGCAGGCGCTGGACGTGTACCCGGCCGCACGCCGGGTGCTGCTGACCGCGTACGCGGACACGAACGCGGCCATCGACGCGATCAACGTCGTCGACCTGGACCACTATCTCCTCAAGCCCTGGGATCCGCCGGAGGAGAAGCTCTATCCCGTCCTGGACGATCTGCTGGAGGCGTGGCGATCCTCTGATCACCGGCCGGTGCCGATCACGAAGGTCGTCGGGCACCGCTGGTCGGCGCGTTCGTCGGGGGTACGGGAGTTCCTGGCGCGGAACCAGGTGCCGTACCGCTGGTACTCGTGCGACGAGCCGGAGGGCCGGCGGCTGCTGGCCGCCGCCGGGCAGGACGAGCAGCGGCTGCCGCTCGTGGTCACCGCGGACGGCACCGCGCTCGTCGAGCCCGAGGATCCGGAGCTGGCCGACCGGGTGGGTCTTGCCACGACACCGACTGCCGACTTCTACGACCTCGTCGTCATCGGCGGCGGTCCTGCAGGGCTCGGCGCGGCCGTGTACGGCGCCTCGGAGGGACTGCGGACCGTGCTCGTGGAGCGGACGGCCACCGGCGGGCAGGCCGGGCAGAGCTCCCGTATCGAGAACTATCTCGGCTTCCCGGACGGCGTGTCCGGCTCCCAGCTCACCGACCGGGCACGGCGTCAGGCGGCGAAGTTCGGGGCCGAGATCCTGACCGCGCGCGAGGTGACCGGTCTTGAGGTCAACGGCGCGGCGCGCACCGTGCGGTTCTCCGACGGCTCCGCGGTCGCCGCGCACTGCGTGATCCTGGCGACCGGCGTGACATACCGACAGCTGGCGGCGCCCGGAGCGGACGACCTCACCGGATGCGGAGTGTTCTACGGCTCGGCACTGACCGAGGCCGCCGCCTGCCAGGGACACGACGTGTACATCGTCGGCGGCGCCAACTCCGCCGGGCAGGCCGCCATGCATCTGGCCAAGGGCGCCAAGTCGGTCACCCTGCTGGTCCGCGGCGCGTCCCTGTCCGACTCGATGTCGCACTACCTGATCCAGCAGATCACGGAAGCGCCCAACATCTCGGTGCGTACGGGCACGGTCGTCGAGGCGGCGCACGGCTCGGACCATCTGGAGCAGCTCACCCTGCGCGATGTGACGAGCGGGCACACCGAACTCGTCGACGCGCAGTGGATGTTCGTGTTCATCGGCGCGGCGCCGCTGACCGACTGGCTGGAAGGCACGGTACTCAGGGACGACCGCGGATTCATTGTCGCCGGGCCCGATCTGACCGCCGACGGTCGGCCACCGGCGGACTGGGAACTGGACCGGCCGCCGTACCACCTGGAGACCAATGTGCCCGGAGTGTTCGTGGCGGGCGACGCGCGCGCCGAGTCCGCCAAGCGTGTCGCCTCCGCCGTCGGCGAGGGAGCCATGGCCGTGATGCTCGTCCACCGGTATCTGGAGCAGTCGTGAGCGGGCAGCCGATGCCGTGCGACGCGGCGGAACTCGGCACGCTGTTCCTGTTCGAGAAGCTGGACGGCGAACAGCTGGCGCGGCTGTGCCGCGAGGGCCGGGTGGAGAAGTTCGAGCCCGGCTATGTGTACCGGGAGGGCGAGCCGGCCACCTGCTTCTTCGTACTCCTCGAAGGCACGCTGGTGATGTCCCGGCGGGTCGGCGCCGACGACGTGGAGATCAACCGCACGTCCCAGCGCGGGGTGTACGCGGGGGCCATGCAGGCCTATCTCGCCATGCCGGATGAGGCGCGCTACAAGGGTTCCCTGCGGGTCACCGAGCCTTCGCGGTTCTTCCTCCTGCCCGCCGAGACGTTCGCCGCGGTCCTGCGGGACTGGTTCCCCATGGCCGTACATCTGCTGGAAGGGATGTTCTTCGGCAGCCAGAACACCCAGCGGACGATCAACCAGCGCGAGCGGCTGCTGGCGCTCGGCTCGCTGTCCGCGGGGCTGACGCATGAGCTCAACAATCCGGCGGCAGCCGCGGTGCGGGCCACCTCGACACTGCGGGACCGGGTCGCGCACATGCGGCACAAACTCGGTGTCATCGCCGCGGGTCCGTACCACCGTGAGGCGCTGAAAACTCTGATCGACATCCAGGAGAGCACGGCCGAACGCGTCGCCAAGGCGCCCGCCCTGAGCCCCCTCGAAGCCTCCGACCGCGAGGACGCGCTCACCGACTGGCTCGACGATCACGGCATCGAGGGCGGCTGGCAGATCGCCCCGACGTTCGTGCAGGCGGGGCTCGACACCGACTGGTTGGAACGGGTCGCGGCAGTCGTAGATCAGGAGATGCTGCAGGGGGCCGTGGGCTGGCTCAACTACACCGTCGAGACCGAGCTCCTCATGAACGAGATCGAGGACTCCACGACGCGAGTCTCGAACCTCGTGAACGCGGCCAAGCAGTACTCCCAGCTCGACCGGGCGCCCTACCAGATATGCGACGTGCACGAACTCCTCGACAGCACGCTGCTGATGCTGTCCGGGAAGATCGGCTCGAGTATCAAGGTCGTCAAGGAGTACGACCGTACACTGCCGAGGATTCCCACGTACCCCGGTGAGCTCAACCAGGTGTGGACGAACATCGTCGACAACGCGGTCTCCGCGATGAACGGCGCGGACGGCGCGGATGACGCGGGCACGCTGACCGTGCGGACGGCCCTGGAGCGCGAGCAGTTGCTCGTCGAGTTCCGCGATACGGGGCCCGGGGTGCCGGAGGAGATCCGCGGCCGCATCTTCGATCCGTTCTTCACGACGAAGCCCGTGGGTGAGGGCACCGGTCTCGGTCTGGACATCTCCTGGCGCATCGTGGTGAACAAGCACCACGGGCACCTGGAGGTGCACTCCGTGCCCGGCGACACGCGTTTCCGGGTCTTCCTTCCGCTCACGGCCCAGGATCCCGAACCCTCGGCCGCGGATCCCGGGACTCCTCAGGAGGCGTCATGACCACTCCGACCGGAATCGAACCCGGCGTTCCGCCGAGCGGCACCGGATGCGTCGAGTGCGGTGCGGTCGGCGGCTGGTGGGTCCATCTGCGGCGGTGCGCCCAGTGCGGCCATATCGGCTGCTGCGACAGCTCCCCCGCGAAGCACGCCACGGCCCACTTCAAGGCCACGGGCCATCCCGTCGTCCGCAGTTTCGAACCGGGTGAGGCCTGGTTCTGGAACTACGAGACCTCCGAGCTGTACGAGTCCGGCCCCGCCCTCGCTCCCCCGGCCAGCCGCCCGTCGGACCAGCCCTCGCCCGGGCCCGCGGGCCGGGTTCCCGCGAACTGGGCGGACACACTGCGCTGACGCGGCCCGGCGTACCGGTCGCTTGGACAAGCGGGAGGAAGGCCGCAGTCATGATCGATCCGAGACATCCGCGACAGACACTGACCTACCCGGGCTCAGCCGGGTCCGCCCGTTACCTGCCCATCGCCGAGCACGGACTGATCGGCGACCTGCGCACCGTCGCGCTGGTGGGCACCGACGGCACGATCGACTGGTACTGCTGTCCGTCCTTCGACTCTCCGAGTGTCTTCGGCTCGATTCTCGACGCGGACCGCGGCGGGTCCTTCGAGCTGGCCGCCGCCGTGCCGGCGACGACGAAGCAGTTCTATTTCCCGGACACCAACGTGCTCATCACCCGTTTTCTCACCGAGGACGGGGTGGGCGAGGTGCAGGACTTCATGCCGGTCGCCGACGAGACGACCGCGGCGACGGAGGCCGACCGGCACCGGCTGATCCGCCGGGTGGTCTGCGTACGGGGGTCCATCCCGTTCCGCGCCCGGATCGCGCCGCGGTTCGGTTACGGGGCGCAGCCGCACACCCTGCGGCAGTTCGACAACGCGACGCTGTTCGAATCCCCCGATCTCTCGCTCGCGCTGACCGCCACCGTTCCGGTCGAGTGCGACGACCTCGACGTGACCACGGAGTTCAAGCTCAGCCAGGGCGAGTCCGCGGTGTTCGCGCTCGACCGGGTCGACGGCGGCATCGAGGCGCGCGGCTGCCCGCACATCGAGGCGGAGGAGCAGTTCGCCGCCACGGTGGCGTTCTGGCGGAGCTGGCTTTCCGCCTCTCAGTACCGCGGCCGGTGGCGGGAGATGGTGCACCGTTCCGCGCTGACCCTCAAGCTGCTCACCTACGCTCCGAGCGGCGCGATGGTGGCCGCGCCGACGACCAGTCTGCCCGAGCAGATGGGTGGCGAGCGCAACTGGGACTACCGGTACCTGTGGGTCCGGGACGCAGCCTTCTGCGTCTACGCACTGCTGCGGCTCGGCTTCAGCAGCGAGGCCAAGGCGTTCATGGACTTCCTGTCCGCGCGCGTCGACCGGAACGGCGGCGGGCCCTCGGGCCCCTTGCAGATCATGTACGGCATCGACGGGCGCACGGAGCTGCCCGAGCGCGAACTGAACCACCTGGAGGGACACCACGGCTCCGCACCGGTACGCGTCGGCAATGACGCGGCCGGCCAGCTGCAGCTCGACATCTACGGAGCCCTCATCGACTCGGTGTACCTCTACGACAAGTGGGGGCAGCCCATCTCCAGCGACCACTGGGACGCGGTCTGTGCCCTGGTCGACTGGGTCTGCGAGCACTGGGACCAGCCTGACGAGGGCATCTGGGAGACACGCGGCGGGCGTAAGAAATTCCTGTACTCCCGCCTGATGTGCTGGGTGGCCATCGAACGCGCCATGCGTATCGCCCGGCGCCGTGGCCTGCCCGCCGAGCTGACCCGCTGGGGGCACGTCCGCGACACGATCTACCGGCGGATCATGGACAAGGGCTGGTCCGCGACCCGGCAGGCGTTCGTCCAGCACGAGAACGACAACGTGCTCGACGCCTCGGTGCTGATGATGCCACTGGCGAAGTTCGTCTCCCCCAGCGACCCGAAGTGGCTGTCCACCCTGGACGCGCTCACCGCCGACCTGGTGTCCGACTCGCTCGTCTACCGCTACGACCCCCTGGTCAGCCCGGACGGTCTGAGCGGTCAGGAGGGCACCTTCTCCATCTGCTCCTTCTGGTACGTCGAGGCACTCACGCGCGCCGGCCGGCTCGACGAGGCCCGGCTGACCTTCGAGAAGATGCTCACCTACGCCAACCACCTCGGCCTGTACGCCGAGGAGATCAGCCACACCGGCGAGCAGCAGGGCAACTTCCCGCAGGCCTTCACCCACCTGGCCCTGATCAGCGCCGCGTTCAACCTCGACCGGGTGCTGGGCTGAGCAGTTGGAGGCGGTCTTCAGTGTCAGAGGTGCGTGCCAGGATGGTTCCGTGCCGACCACCGCATTCACCACGCCGTTCATCGGCCGCGAGGACGAACTCACCCGGCTGACCCGGGTATTGGAGCGTGCCCGGGCAGGCGAGGCGCGTGCTGTGCTGGTGGCAGGGGACGCCGGTGTGGGCAAGACGCGCCTGCTGGCCGAGGCCGCCGGGCACGCCGTGGAGACGGACATGACCGTCCTCACGGGGCACTGCGTCGACCTCGGTGACGTCGGCCTGCCGTATCTGCCGTTCACCGAGGTCCTCGGCGTGCTCGCCGCCGACGACCGGTTCTCCGCCACCCTGGCGAAGCATCCCGTGGTCGGCCGGCTGCTCGGCGACGGCGGCGGTGCCGTACGGGACGCGGGCAGCCGACTGCAGCTGTTCGAGGACATCGCCGCTCTGCTGGCCGGCCTCTCCGAGGTCACGGCCCTGCTTCTGGTGCTGGAGGACCTGCACTGGGCCGACCAGTCCTCCCGCGACCTGCTGCGTTTCCTGCTCAGCCGGGGCATCCTCCAGCGGCCTGCGGGCGGCACGCCCACCCACCGCCTGGCGCTCTTCGCGTCGTACCGGGCCGACGATCTGCACCGCCGTCACCCGCTGCGCCCCCTGCTGGCCGAGCTGGTGCGGCTGCCCGCCGTCGACCGCCTCGAGCTGCGGCCGATGCCCGATGCCGAGGTGGCCCGGCTGGTACGCGCCCAGCGGGCCGCTCCGCTGCCGGAGGCCACCGTCCGCCGTATCGTCGAGCGCGCCGAGGGCAACGCCTTCTACGCGGAGGAACTGCTCGCTGCCACCGCCGACACCGTGCCCGGCGGATCCACTCCGGCGTCCGCCGTGCCCAGTGGCCTCGCCGATGTCCTCCTCATCCGTTTCGAGCAACTGTCTGCCACCGCCCAGCAGGTACTGCGCACGGCGGCCGTCGCCGGGCGCCGCGTCGAGCACAGGCTGCTGCACGACGCCGTCGGCCTGCCCGAGCAGGAGCTGGACTCGGCGCTGCGCGAGGCCGTCGGCCGACAACTCCTCGTCCCCGGCGAGGAGGACACGTACTCGTTCCGGCACGCCCTCATCCGTGAAGCCGTCTACGCCGATCTGCTGCCGGGCGAGCGGGTGCGGCTGCACCGAGAGTTCGCCCGGCTGCTCGCCGGGCGGGGCCACAAGGCCGAAAGCGCCGCGGAGCGCGCCCACCACTCCCGCGAGAGCCACGACCTGGCCGACGCCCTCGCGGCCTCACTCGAGGCCGCCGACCATGCCGCGCGGATCGGCGCACCCGCCGAGGAACTCCGCCACCTCGAAGCCGTCCTCGACCTGTGGTCGGCGGTGCCCCGTTCCGCTCTGCCGGACAGCGTCCCCGACACGGTGACGCTCACCCTGCGTGCCTCGGCCGCGGCCGCCCACGCCGGCGAGACCCACCGGGCGGTCGCGCTCACCCGTGCCGCGCTCGCCCGAGTCGGCTCGGACACGGACGCCGAACTGGCCGCGCGCGTCCGGTACACCCTCGCGGGCAATCTGATGCAGGTCGACAGCCTGACAGCGGCATTCACCTACAGCAGCGAGGCGCTCGCCATGATCTCCGCGGAGCCTCCGTCGCGTACGTGGGTGTGGGCCGCGGCCACCCACGTCATGGCGGCGAGATACGTGGGCGAGGACGAGAGCGCCCGCCGAGTCGCCACGCAGGCCCTGCGTGTCGCCGAGCAACTCGACGTGGGCGACGCCCGGGCCGATCTGCTGATCTCCCTGACCGGTCTCGAAGCGCACAACCGCCGCACCCCGGAAGGCCGGGCCCGGCTGCGGGAGGCCCGCGAACTGGCCCGTCGTGCCGGCAACGTCCCCATCGAGATACGCGCGCTGTTCAATCTCGCCATCGGCTCATACGAGGCCGGCGCCCTGGACGAGTGCCTCAGCTGGCTCTCCGACGGCCTGGAGCGCGCGGACCACGCCGGGCTGCTTTCCTCGCCGTATCCCCTGGAGATGCGCTTCCTGCACTCCATGGTCCTCTACACCCTCGGCCGCTGGGACGAATGCGTCCAGGCAGCGGCCGCCGACGCCGAACAGCTGCCCGCGGCAGGCGCGTTCGCGATCGGCCCCGCGCTGTACGTGGCTCTGGCCCGCGGCGATCACACGGCAGTCGAGCGGGCCCGCACCCTCCTCGACGGACCGTTCGACTGGATGGCCACCCTCGTCGCGGGCATCGTGCTCACCGACGCCGCGGCCCTGCGGGGCGAACCCGAGGCGGCCGTCGAGCAGATGCGTACGGCGCTCGAGGCGCTGACCGACGAGTCCGTTGTGGAACACCCCGATGTCGCCGTACGGCTGGCGGCCCTCACACTGTCCGCCGTCGCGGACACGGCCGTGGAGTCACGGCTGACCGGCGACGAAGCGGGGGCTCTGCGCTGGACGGACACGGCCACGGAGCTGGTCGAGCTGGCCCGGGTCACTGCTGCCAAGGGGCAGGACGGCGGACCGCAGGGCCCCGAGGGACTGGCATGGCAGGCCCGCGCGGAGGCGGAATGGGCGCGGGCCACCAGTGGGCCGGATGTCGCAGCCTGCGAGAAGGCCGTCGCCGCGTTCGGCTACGGGGACGTCTATGAGCAGGCTCGCTGCCAACTCCGCCTGACGGAGGCCTTGGTGACGGCGGAGCGCCGCGACGAGGCGGCCGAGCACGCACGTGAGGTGCGCGACACGGCCGTACGGCTCGGTGCGGTGCCGTTGCGCGACAGCGTGGACCAACTGATCCGCCGGGCCCGCCTCGCGGACATCTCACCCGCGGCAGGGGGCGCCCCGGTGCTGACCTCGCGTGAGAACGACGTTCTGCGGCTCCTCGCCCGCGGTCGCACCAACCGCCAGATCGGCGAGGAGCTGTTCATCAGCGGCAAGACGGCGAGCGTCCATGTCTCCAACATCCTCGCCAAGCTGGGCGCCGCCAGCCGCACCGAAGCCGTGGCTCTCGCCTACCGCGAAGGTCTGATCGAGCCCGGGACGATCACGTCCGGCTGACGGCTCGGACGGTGACGATGCGGGAACGGGCCGCCGTCCCATCCCGGCTCATGCCCCGTGACGCAGCATCCGCATCTGTTCTTCCAGCGGGGCCAGACCGACGTCGCGGCGGCGTTCGTCGAGGGTGTCGGGGCAGCGGGTCGGGTACGGGCGGAACGTCGCCGGGTCGATGCGCGTGCCGTAGTACTGCGGCTGGCCCAGTTCGACGGCGCAGTGGTCGGCGATGTAGGCGTGATGCAGGGCAGGGCAGCGGCCGTCCGCCGTGGCCTGGGCGATCAGGTCGCGGCAGCTGAGCTGGAAGTCGAGATCCGGGGCGTGCAGCAGAATCATCAGGGCTGCCGTCGACGCCTCCGCCC
Source organism: Streptomyces sp. NPDC006365 (assembly GCF_042870755.1). Taxonomy (NCBI): domain Bacteria; kingdom Bacillati; phylum Actinomycetota; class Actinomycetes; order Kitasatosporales; family Streptomycetaceae; genus Streptomyces; species Streptomyces sp. NPDC006365. The sequence continues at coordinate 718,778 of NZ_JBIAHS010000001.1, read as the reverse complement.
CCACCAGGTCGGCGGTCGGCCAGGCGTGCCGGCGGACGATCGCCTTGAGCGCCTCGGCGTTGTCCTTGCGGCAGTCGAGGATGCGGCGGCGCAGGCCCGGCGTGCGATTGCGCTGCGCCTGCCGCATGAGCAGTTGTTCCTCCTCCGCCCTGCGCACGAGCTCGCGGGCGAGGGCGGAGGCAAGCGCGGGAAGCACCGCCGTGCCCGGGTCCTGGGGCGCGTCATGCGCCAGGGCGGTGTGTTCCTCGTGTTGCGCGTCGTGTGACGCGTCCTGGGTCAAGTGCCTTGAAGCACCGATGCCGTTCATGAGGGCTCCCGAAGCGTCAGCGTGAACCACACGCTCTTGCCCGTGGTGCCGGGGGCGGGCCCTGCGATGCCCCAGTCGTCGGACAGTGCGGCCACGAGGGCGAGTCCGCGTCCGCACTCCTCCGCCGTGTCCGCCGCACGCAGCTGTGGCAGGGCCGGCGAGCGGTCGGCGACCGTCACGCGTACGTCGTGGCCGGTGCGCTCGACGGTGACGGTGATGGTGTCGCCGGAATCGGTGCTCCCGTGTCTGACGGCGTTGGCGAACAGCTCGCCCGTCGCGAGGACGGCGTTGTCGAGTTGCTCCGGCGCCAGGGGGAGGGAGGTGAGATGTGCGGCGACGGCGCGGCGCACCGTAGAGGCGCGCGACGGCTGGGCGGGGAGCACGGTACGCAGGAGGCCGGGAGGTCCGCCGACCGCGACCGGGACGACCTCACCGGGCCGTGCCCGGCGGCCCGGTTCACCGACCCGGAGCGAGAATGACGCATACGAACGGCCGGCCTCCATCACGGCGGCGGCCAGCACCTCGTGGGCCCCGGCGGGGCCCTTGGCCGGACTCCTTGTTTGTCCGTCGGTCACGGTGGCCATCCCGGTCTCGCATCACGGTGCGCGGCATCCCCGTACCTGCCTCGCGATCAACTCCCGTGCGGTCGGGCACGGTTGACCGCCTTCGCCGCTGACTGTGCGACAGGTCACACGATCACTATGACGGGCTGCACATGCAGCCCGCAACACGCGTTCTGATAATTTCAGAACTATTCACATCAGCCTGTCTCTGTCAGTGCCGACGTGGCACACTGCTCGCTGTGACGGCCGTTCCGGGAGGGTGGACGTGAGCGACAACCGCTCTGGCGGCAACGCGCCGACAGTCCTGCGCATGGTTCTCGGCAAGCGGCTTCGGCAACTGCGGGAGCAGGCCGGGGTGTCGTTCGAGGATGCGGCACGGGCCATCGAGGTGACCCCTCTGACGGTCCGGCGGATCGAGAAGGCCGAGGTCGGCCTTCGAATCCCGTACGTAAAGGAGTTGCTGAGCACCTACGGGGTTCCGGCGTCGGAGATCGACGACTTCCTCGCCCTGGCCAGGGAGGCCAACCAGCCCGGCTGGTGGTACAAGTACCGCGACGTACTGCCCGAGTGGTTCAGCGCCTACGTGAGCCTGGAGAGCGAAGCAAGCGTCATCCGTCTCTACGAACCCCACTACGTTCCGGGCCTGTTGCAGACCCACGACTACGCAACCGCACTGATGCGGGTGGGGTTTCCCAACGAGTCGAAGGAGGACATAGAGCGCCGGGTCACGCTGCGGCTCAAGCGCCAGGACCTGCTCGCCAAGCCGGAGTCACCCGCCATCTGGGCCGTCCTGGAAGAGAGCGTGCTGCGCCGCCCGGTGGGCGGACGTGAGGTGATGCAGGCTCAGATCGACCGGCTGGACGAGGCGTTGGACCTGCCGAAGGTCCGGATCCAGATCATCAGCCTCGCCACAGGAGCACATCCCGGCGCGTACGGCCCATTCCACTACTTCCGTTTCGGTTTCTCCGAGCTTCCCGACGTCGTCTACACCGAAAGCCTCGCCGGCGCGGTCTATGTCGATCAGCCCGCCGACGTCGTCACGTATCTCGAAGTAATGGACCGGATGTCCGTGCAAGCGGAACCGGTCGCTCGAACCAGGGCCATCCTGGGTAAATTGCGCAAGGAGTTGGACGAATGAATGCCAAGGGCCCCATCTACAGCGGCATGCCGGCCACCGACCTGGGCACCGAGGGCTGGCACAAGCCCTGGAGCGGTACGAACGGCGGGAGCTGCGTCGAGGCCAAGCGGCTGCCCGACGGGAGCGTCGCCGTCCGCCAGTCCACGGACCCGGAGGGTCCCGCGCTGATCTACACCCGGGACGAGATGCTGACTTTCCTGGAGGGCGCGAAGTCCGGCAAGGCAGACTTCCTGGTCGCCTGAGGCACCACGGGAAAACCCGCACGCGGACTCCCCTCGTGCGGGTCGTCCGGTCACACTGAGGAAGTCAGTCGTCCGGAGGGAGTGGTATGCACACGCTCCATCAGGCCGTCGCCCAGTGCCGAACGCTGGTCGTCGAAGGCCCTGACGGCATCGGCAGGAGCGGTCTGCTCACCGAACTCGCCCGCCACGGGTTCCTCATCAGACGCGCACGGGAACAGCCACACCACGTGGACCCGTGCCGCCCGTACCATGAACTCCTCGCCGCGCCAGGCCTGTTGGCAGTCGACGGCAGCATCATCCACGAACTCGTCTACGGTCCGCTACGCCGGGGACACTCCCGGGTGACCTGGATCCAGGCCCTCGACTTCGCCGAGGCGGTCGCCGAACGTGACGGCGCCCTCGTACATCTGACGGCACCCCAGGAGCAGACGACGTCTCAAAGACAGGAGGGCATGGAAGGCGCCGAGGAGATCCGTGCGTACGAGCGCGCCTTCCGCACCCTCGCCCAGCACGTCCCCGTCGTCACCGTGGATGTCGGCGGCCTCGGCCCCCCGATCCGTGCGCCTGCCTCGTCCCCTTTTCAACTGGGGCGATACACAGGGAAGTTGACGGTAGGTTGAGCTGAGACCCGTGACGCACGGCAGGAGAATTCTTATGGCAGAAGCCCAGTCCCACCCCGACCAGGACGCTCTGTCCAAGATCGACACCACGGTGCCGCATTCGGCCCGGATCTGGAACTACTGGATGGGCGGGAAGGACAACTACGAGGTCGACCGGGTGGCGGGCGACGCCTACCGCGAGACCGCACCGAACATCGAGACCATGGCCCGCGCCTCCCGTGACTATCTGATCCGCACGGTGACCTTCGTGGCCGGTGAGCTCGGCATCCGCCAGTTCCTGGACATCGGCACGGGCCTGCCCTCGTACGACAACACCCACCAGGTCGCCCAGCGCGTCGCGCCCGAGTCCCGCATCGTCTACGTGGACAACGACCCGTTGGTGCTCCGGCACGCCCAGGCCCTGCTGACGAGCACCCCCGAGGGCGTCACCAACTACATCGACGCGGATCTGCACGAGCCAGAGAAGATCATCGCGCAGGCGGGCGAGATCCTGGACTTCACCAAGCCGGTCGCGCTGATGCTCATGGGCATCCTCGGCCACATCCACGACTACGAGGAGGCCAAGTCGATCGTCAGCCGCCTCCAGGCCACGCTCCCGTCGGGCAGTTACTTCGTGCACTACGACAGCACGGACACCGACACGGCGCTCAGGGAGGCCCAGCAGGGCTACGACGACACGGGCGCCATTCCGTACGTGCTGCGCAGCCCCGAGCAACTCGCCGCGTACTACGAGGGACTTGAACTGCTCGAGCCCGGCATCGTGTCGTGCCCCCTGTGGCGCCCGGAGCCCGGGACGTCGCCCGAGCCCACGGACGTCTACGGCGGTGTGGCCCGCAAGCCGTGATGCCATACCGATTCAGTTGATCAAGAGCCTGCGGCCGACTGGATGTTCCTGACCTGCACACGCCGGAGCGGCCGTACGAAGCGCCGTGCGGGGACGCTTCGGACGGCCGCCTTCACCGTGGGAGGACCACCTGCGGGTGGGACCTACCTGTAGGTGATGTCCGAGTTGCTGTACTTGCAGTTCGTGCTGTCGGGGCCCGTTCCGACGGCGGTGTTGTTGTTGTACTTCTGGCAGGGGATGACCTTGCGGCCGGCGTCGTTGAGGATCGTGATGCCCCTCAGCGTCGCCACGTCATTGCGGTTGACGTTGATGCCGACCAGGCGCGCGGTGGATCCGGTGCCGGTCACCTCGATGTTGGTGAGGTTGACCTTGCGCGTGTGCTGCGTGGAGCAGTCGCCGCACGAGCGGTACAGCGTCTTGAACTCGCTGACGGCGAAGTTGGAGATGTTCACCGTGCCAGGGCCGTTGTGCTGGAAGACCTTGTCCGCGGCCTTCTTTGCGCCACCACCGATCACGTTGTAGGTGGAGCCGCCACGGAAGGTCGCGGCGTCCTCGCCGACGTCCTCCCACCACACGTTCTGCAGGGTGCAGTTGCCCTCGCAGTGGATGCCGTCGGCGCCGGGCGCGCCGATGATGACGTTCTTCAGCGTCGCGCCGTTCGCGAGCTTGAAGATCGGGTCCTGGCCCTCCTCCTGGCCGTCACCGGCCAGGTCCCCGGTGCCGTAGAACTTCTTCATCCCGTAGTCCTTGGTGCCGGACACGGAGATGGTGGAGGAGGTTCCCTGGCTGCCGTTGGGGGTCGGCCAGTTGGCGGCGCTCGCCGGCGGCGCGCCGAGTGTCATGATCATGACAGAAGAGAGCCCGAGCGTGGCCAGTCCGCTGGTCAGTGCGCGCCTGCGGGCGCGGGGTTTTGCTGGTGAAGTCATGTCCCGATGCCTTCTTCCAGTTGGGGGGGTGATCAGATCTTTCCGGTGCCCGCGCCGGACGTCACCGAGGCGACCACGGACGAGGCGGGCTCGGCGGTGTAGCCGTAGGGCGGATTGGTGAAGCTGCCGACCCGCGAGACCTCGGTGGCGGCTCCGCCGAGGTCGTTGCCGCGCAGGTTGGCGTATCCGTCGACGTCGCTGCTGCGGTTCGTGGTGACCGCGATCTTCGTCGAGCGGAAGACGTTGTTCTCGACGAGCATCTGGGCGCCCATGCGCGAGTGGCAGGCGGTGTCGGCTCCGGCCACGTAGTTGTTGTAGAAGTGACCGGTGCCGAAGCGCAGGCTGGGGATGCGCGAGTACACGTTGCTGAATTGGTTGTGGTGGTACGTCACCTTCAAGTGGCCCGTGTCCTCAGAGGCGTTGTTGTCGCTGTGGCCGACCAGTGAGCCCTTGAAGTGGTCCTTGAAGGTGTTCCAGGACACCGTCACATGGTCGGAGCCGTGGTTGATGTCCAGCAGCCCGTCGTAGTAGTCCTTGTCGTGATCGCGGTCCGCCGAGAAGGAGTTGTGGTCGATCCACACCTTCGTCGACTCCTGGACGGTGATCCCGTCCGAGGGCTTGAGCGGCTTGCTGATGTTGAGGTTCCGGACGACGACGTTGGTCGCCTCCTTGATCCGCAGCCCGCCGCCGGTGAATCCGGACGCCGAACCGACGCCCAGCACCGTGGTGTTGGAGCCGATGTCGACCTGACCGCTCAGCGAGATCAGGCCGCTGACCCGGACCACCTTCGCCGATCCGCCCGTGACGGCCGTCTTGAAGGCGGCCAGGGTCGACACGGTCACTGGTGTGGCGCTGCCGCCACCGGTGGTCCCGGCTCCGAAGCCGATGGGGGCGCTCTCGGCGGCACCGGCCGGCTGGGGAAGGACGAGCACGGTGACGGCCGCGAGGGTGGCCGCGACTGCCGCGGCCGGGGTGGATCTGTGCGCTCGTGTACGTGGGGGACGAGTACGCATGCGGGTGCGTCCCTTCAGGAGGACCTGGGGATCATGTATATAGCTGTTGTTCACTGATCTGATCGCAGCACACAGACAGAGGTGCACCCGATGCAGGGCGCACAGGGCTCCGGAGCGTGTAGTGCCGCAGGTGGTACGGACCATGACATCGCTATCTCATATACGAGATACCTGATACCGGGTCACCGTTCTGAACGGACCGTAAGGGGTAAGCGCTTTCTGGTCAACGGTTCACGCAGAACGTGTTCGGGACATCTGGGAGCGCTTCCACAGACGCGCCCCGCTGGAGGCAGGGTGATGAAGCTGCGGGCCGGTGGAGGCCGGTCGCTCCCTCACTGTCGGCCCACTCGAGCGGGGCCCCCATCGCGGCGGAGCCGCAAATGTCACAGCCCCGCGCCCCTTACGAGGCGGTACTGCACCGGACTCACCGAGGGCGCTCAGGAGACGGTGCGGGATTCGAGGTCACGGCGGGTGTCGTTGCCGTAGACACCCGTCTCGTCGCCCCGGATGCCGTACCAGAGCTGGAATCGCGCAACGGCCTCGGTGAGTGTGGCGTCGTACTCGCCGCTGGTCGCGCCGTCCTTGTACACGTCCGGGATCTTCAGCAGGCGTTCCTGGAGCTCGCTCACCTCGGGACCGCTGTCGCCCTGGCGGAGTGTGCCGGGACCGTCCGGGTCGACCGCAGCGGGCGGGGCGGCGGGCGCGGATGCGGAGGGGGCGGGGGCGGGGGGTTTGGCCTGCGACTCGGTGGCTCCCTTGTCCCAGGTGAGCAGCAGCGCGGCGGCGAAGCCCGCCAGGGCGATCGCCACCGCGGCGACGGCGAGCGCCGCACGACGCATCCAGGGCGTGCGTCCGTACGCCGCCCGAGGTTCGGGCGGGCCCGAGCGCTCCTCGCCCGTGACGGACGGCAGTTCCTGGGTGTCGTCCTCGGTCGTCCAAGGAAGCGCGTTGGCTCCGGGCGTCCAGGCCGGTGGGGTGGCCTCGGCCTTCGTGGGAGGCGGCGTGGCTTCAGCCGCCGAAGGAGGCGGGGTGGTCTCGGCCGACGGTGCCGCGACGGCTTGGTACCCCTTTTTCCGCCGCTCACGCTCCACAGCGTCGACCAGCCGCACGAGTTCCGACAGGGCCCCTGGTGTGCGGCGTCGCTGGATGTCGGTGGGCTCGAGCGCCGGGCGGCTCGGCTGCGGTTCGGGGTCGTACGGTATCGACACGCTGCTCTCCTACCGGTCGTACTGGGGATTGATACGCGTCACCGCGCCCGGAGGTTCAACCCAGTGACACGGAGCCGCATTCAGTCCTCGGGGGCGATGGGGGCGCCGGATGGGTCCATCGGCGGGAACATGTCGACATGGCGATGATGCATGCCTGGGTGGTGGACGAGCCGCGGCCGATCGCGCGGGAGCCGTTGCGGTTCGTCGAGAAGCCGGTTCCCGCGCCGGGGCCCGATGAACTGCTCGTCCATGTGAGCGTCTGTGGCGTCTGCCTTACTGATCTCCATGTCAGCGAGGGCGATCTGCCGGTGCGCCGGCCACGGGTGACGCCCGGGCACGAGGTGGTGGGGCGGGTGGCGGGTATGGGTGAGGCGGTGACCGGATACGCGGTCGGGGACCGGGTCGGCGTGGCCTGGCTGCGCCATACCGACGGCAGTTGTGCGTACTGCGCGCGGGGGAACGAGAACCTGTGCCCGGAATCCGTCTACACCGGCTGGGACGCCGACGGCGGCTACGCGGAGTACACCACCGTGCCGGCCGCCTTCGCCTACCGGCTGCCCGGTGACCTCGACGATGTCGCCCTGGCCCCGCTGATGTGCGCGGGCATCATCGGCTACCGTGCGCTGCGCCGCGCCGCGCTGCCCGACGGCGGGCGTCTCGGTCTGTACGGCTTCGGCGGAAGCGCCCACCTTTGCGCGCAGGTGGCGATCGCACAGGGTGCCATCGTCCACGTACGGACTCGCGATGTGGCCGCCCAGCGTCTCGCTCTCGCCCTGGGCGCGGCCTCGGCGGCCGGTACGTACGATCCGCCGCCCGAGCCGTTGGACAGCGCGATCCTGTTCGCCCCGGTCGGCTCCCTGGTTCCCGTCGCCCTACGGGCCCTCGACCGCGGCGGCATCCTCTCGATCGCGGGAATCCACCTCAGCGGGGTCCCGCCGCTCGACTACGAGCGGGACCTCTTCTACGAGAGGGAGGTACGCAGCGTCACCTCCAACACCCGTGAGGACGGCAGGGAGTTCCTCACGCTGGCGGCCCGCTTCGGCGTACGCGCCACGACCCACACGTACCCCCTGTCCCAGGCCCAACAGGCCCTGAAGGACCTGAAGTCGGGCCGTTTCGACGGGGCGGCGGTACTGGTCAACGAGAGCGGAGCCGGAACGCGGGGCTGACTTCCTGGGGCGAGGGGCACCCTGACGGGGCGCCGACCCTAGGACGTGCCGAAGTCGGGGACGGTGAGCGAGCCGTCCTCGGCGAGGGTGAATCCGGGGTTGTGCGCGATCTCCCAGGCGTGGCCGTCCGGGTCGGTGAAGGCACCGGAGTAGAAGCCGACGACATTGGTGGCCGCGGGCTTGGTGACGGTTGCCCCGGCTCGTTCCGCGGCGGTGAGCAGATCGTCGACCTCGGCGTCGGAGCGTACGTTGTGCGCCAGGGCGATCCCGCCGAAGCCGGCCGCGGCCCCGTCCGTCAGCCCGCAGTCGGCCGCGAGCTTCTCGCGGCCCCACAGGACCAGGGCCAGACCACCCGCCTGGAAGAAGACGGTTTCCTCGATCTCCTGCCCCCGCCAGCCCAGGGCTTCGTAGAAGGTCCGGGAGCGCGTCACATCGGAGACTCCCAGCGTGACCAGACTGATGCGCTGTTCCATGCAAGGACATTAGAGGCCGTCGGAAGGGACGACAACGCAGCAGTCGGGCTCACTCGGTCGGCGCCAGGGAGATCCGTATCCCGACCGTCCCCGTCTTCCCGCGCCGCAGTCGGCTGCCGAACAGGACGAGTCGGCCGGTGATGCCGTATTTGCGGGCGATGAGTGTGCGGTAGCGAGCGGTGACGTCCTGGTCGCAGATCTCGGCGGTGGCGGGGATCTGTTCGCCACTCGGGTTGCCGCGCGCGTCGCACGGCCCGACGAGGACGTCGGCTCGGTTGCGGATCCGCTTGACCTTCCAGGAGTCCGCGGCCGACCAGGCCCCGAGCGCCTCGCCGTCCCGCACGACCCATACGGGGGTCGCGACCGCCGTACCGTTCTTCCGATAGCTCGTGATCAGCAGATACTTGGCGGCCCCTAGCCGCTCCAGCGCTGTGTTCTCCACGCCGGGAGTCTAGGCCGTACGTATGAAGAGCCCCCTCCGCTGTGCCGGTGCCATGCCATCCGTGCCGTACGCGCCCACGGCCAGGACGCCCCGTGTCAGACTCCCGCGAGGGGGATCAATGGCTGACAACACTTTGTGGGTGGCCGCGCTGACCGCGGGGACCGCCGTGCTCGCGAGTTGGGTGACCAGCCGCGGTACGTCCCGGGCCGCGCGTATCCAGGCCGACGCGGCTGCCGCGACGGTGCAGGCGGACCGGTTGCGGGCGGCGCGGCGGGCGGCGTATGTGGACGTCATCGAGCAGGCGCAGAGGATGGGCGACCTCTACTGGAAGGTGACCGACGCGCACAAGATCACGGACGCGGGCGAGCGCCTTGCCGCGCTCGAGGATCTGCGGCTACGGCTCCGCGGCGAGTACGCCGTGTTGCGGCAGCGTGTGTGGGTGGTGGATCTGGAAGGTCCGGCGGACGTGGCCTCGGCCGCGGACCGGCTCCGGGAATCGACCAGCAACAACTTCCGGGCGCTGGAAGCGATGATCGCCGGTGAGGCGGACGCGGCCCAGCGGTTCGACGACTGCTTCCCGCCCTACTGGCAGTCGGTCGTGACCTTCGTCGAGGTCGCTCGCCGCGCCGTCCATGAGACGCGCACGAGCTGATTCCTCGGACGCGTGAGGCCCGTACAGGCTCACTGACCCGGGACTGCTCGGTCCCGTGCGGGCTGATTCCTCTCCGCACCTCGGGTACTCGCCCTGCGACACACAAAAGCCTCGGACGAGGGGTTCTTCACTTCAGCTGGATACCCCCATGGGTATTTCTGCTAGAGTAAGGATCCCAGATACCCCCCGGGGTACACCGTTCTGTTGAGGAGTCCTGGCCGTGTTCTTCGTCGACACCCTGGAATTCGAAGGGCTGGGCAACCGCAGTTACCTGGCCGGAGGCCCCCGGGCCGCCGTAGCGGTGGATCCGCCCCGCGAGATCGATCAGGTCATCGCCGCTGCCGCCGGGCGCGGGGTGCGGATCGCCTACGTGGCGGAGACCCATGTACACAACGACTACGTCAGCGGCGGCCTGGAGCTCGCCCGTGTCAGCGGCGCCCGCTACCTGGTGCCGGACGGGGCGTCGGTGTCCTTCGCCCGCACTGCTGTCGCCGATGGCGACACGGTCGTCGTGGACGAGGGCCTGGTGTTGCGCGCCGTGGCCACGCCCGGCCACACCCCGCACCACACCTCGTACGTACTGGAGGAGGACGGCCGGCCGGTGGCGGCGTTCACCGGCGGCTCGTTGCTGATCGGCACGGTGGGCCGGCCGGATCTCGTCGAGCCGCGGCTGACCGAGCGGTTGGCCCGCGCCCAGCACGCCTCGGCGCATCGTCTGGCGGACGAGCTGGACGACGAGGTCGCGGTGCTGCCCACCCATGGCTTCGGCAGCTTCTGCTCCAGTGCGCAGGCCGAGGGGGACGCGAGCACGATCGGCGCGGAACGCAAGGGCAATGACGCGCTGACGCAGGACGTGGACACCTTTGTCGCTCAGCTGCTCGCCGGACTGGACGACATACCCGCGTACTACGCGCACATGGGCCCGGTGAACGCCGCAGGACCGGCACCGGTCGACCTCACCCCGCCGCGGCCCGCGGACGCCGAGGAGATCGCCTCCCGGCTGGCGGCCGGGGAGTGGGTGGTGGACCTGCGCAGCCGCGTCGCGTTCGCCGAGGGCCACGTCGCCGGGTCGTTCAACTTCGAGAGTGAGGGCAAACTCGCCACCTACCTGGCCTGGTTGATCCCCTGGGGCAAGCCCGTCACGCTGCTCGCCGACACCGCCGAGCGGATCGCCGACGCGCAGCGCGAGCTGGCCAGGGTGGGCATCGACCGCCCGGCCGCCGCCGCGAGCGGCGATCCCTCCGCGTGGATACGCGACGGGGAGCGGCTCGCGTCCTTCCGGCGCGCCCGCTTCGCCGAACTCGCCGGCGTACGCGATGACGTGGTGGTCCTGGATGTACGGCGGGACTCCGAGCGGGCGGGCGGTTTCATCGACGGTTCGGTGCACATTCCGATCCATCAACTGCCCGGCCGGGTCGGCGAGGTGCCGCCCGGTGTGGTCTGGGTGCACTGCGCCGGCGGGATGCGCGCGGCGATCGCCGCGTCCCTGCTCGATGCCGCCGGGCGCGAGGTGGTCGCTGTCGATGACGGGTTCGAGGCCGCAGCCGATGCGGGACTGGTTCTCGCCCGGCCCGCAGACGGTGACCGCTGAAGCACGCGCCCGCCTACGCCAACGCCCCCGCCCGAAGGTGATCGATTCATGGTGTTCTTCCGACGTGACTCCGGCCGTCTCTCCCCTGCACAGTCCCGGGAGCGTGTGGCGCAGGGCCGGGCCGTGCTGCTGGATGTCCGGGAGGACTTCGAGTGGCGGGCCGGGCACGCGCCCGGTGCCCTGCATCTGCCGCTGAGCCGGCTTGAGGCCGGTGCCGCGGTGCCTCGGGCCGCGCGGGGCCGGCCGGTGGTGGCGATCTGCCGCTCCGGGCGCCGCTCGCAGCGTGCCGCCGAGATTCTCACCGGTCGTGGTGTGGAAGCCACCGACGTCACCGGCGGCATGGCCGCCTGGGCCGGCGCGGGTCTGCCGGTCACCGGCCCGGGCGGCGGTGTCACCGCGTGAGCACGCTGATCCTGGCGCTGGTCGCCGGAGGGGCGGTCGGTCTGGCGCTCGGTGCACTCGGTGGGGGTGGCAGCATCCTGGCCGTACCCGCGTTGATCTACCTGCTCGGCTTCTCCCCGGCTGCCGCCACCACGGCCGGGCTCCTCATCGTCACCGCCACCTCCGCCACCGCCCTGTACGCGCATTCCCGGGCCGGCCATGTCCGGTGGAAGGCGGGCGCGTTGTTCGCCGCGGCCGGCCTCCTTCCGGCCGCGGCGGCGGGGGCGGCTGCGGCCCGTCTGCCGCAGCCGCTGCTGACCGCCGCTTTCGCCGCCGTTGCCGCCGGCGCCGCCTTCCGGATGCTCCGGCCCGCCGACGGCACGGTCGTACGGGGTGCGGCAGGAGTACGGCCAGGCAGGGCGGCCGGAGCTGGGGCGGGTCTGGGTGCGCTGACCGGGCTGCTCGGGGTCGGTGGGGGCTTCCTCGCCGTTCCGGCGCTCGTCACCGTGCTGGCCTTCGAGATGGAGGCCGCCGTCGGTACCAGCCTGCTGGTCATCACGGCCAACTCCCTGGCCTCCCTGACATTGCGCGGCGCCTCCGCGTCGGCTCTGGACTGGGCGGTGATCGCGCCGTTCACCGCGGGGGCGGTCCTGGGCGCCTGGGACGGCAGGCGCCTGGCGGGCAAGATTTCCGGCCCGCTGTTGCAGCGAGTCTTCGCGGTGGTGCTGCTGGCCGTGGCCACATTCATGCTCGCGGACGCCGTGGCATGAGCGGAGGCTGTGGCATGAGCGGCCGTCGCCGTTTCGGTCGGCGCCCTGACCACTACGTACTCGGCCCAGAGATCAGGCGAGCGACAGGAAGAGCTTCTCCAGACGCGCGCGCGTCTGTTCGCGGTCACCGTCTGCGGCCAGGTCCGAGTCCGCCAGGCAGTGCTGCAGACCGGTGGCGATGATCGCGAAGCCCGCCTTGTCCAGGGCCCGGGAGACCGCCGCGAGCTGGGTGATGACCTCCTCGCAGTCCCGGCCCTCCTCGATCATCCTGACCACACCGGCGATCTGGCCCTGCGCCCTGCGCAGCCGGTTGACCACCGTCTTCAGTTCGTCGGCCGCCATCGCCAGTTCCACGAGCCACTCCTTCGGCACACTGATTCTCCATACCCCTATGGGTATCCTACCCGTAGGCCGACCCCTCGAAAGAAGAGGAAAGATCCACGTGACCGCGACCACCGTCCTCGCCCCGGAACAGGCCCACGCCCGCCTGCACGAGCTGACCGTCATCGACGTCCGAACCCCCGGCGAGTACGCCTCCGGGCATCTGCCCGGCGCCCACAACGTCCCTCTCGACCACCTCGACCAGGCGCTGTCCGCCTTCCGGAGCGTCGCCGACCGCGGTGATCTCCTCGTCGTGTGCGCCTCCGGCGCGCGTTCCGCCCGGGCCTGCGAACGGCTCGCCGAGCATGGCATCACCGCCGCCACGCTCTCCGGTGGCACCAGCGCCTGGACCCAGCTCGGTCACGACATCCACCGGCCTGCGGGCGCCCGCGCCGTCTGGGCCATGGAACGTCAGGTCCGGCTGGCCGCCGGTTCGATCGTCCTGGCCGGGCTGGCGGCCGGACGCCAGTGGCCGCGCGCCCGCCTCCTGTCCGCGGGCATCGCGGGCGGCCTGGTCTTCTCCGCCCTCACGGACACCTGCGGCATGGCGCGCGTCCTCGCCAAACTCCCCCACAACCGCCCGCGCGCCACCGATCTGGACGCCACGCTCGCCGCGCTCGCCGAGTGAGGCGTCCCTCCGGGGCTCACGGGTGTGCATCGGCGAAGGCCGAGGGCAGGATCCGGTCCTCCAGACTGTAAGCGAGTCCGGGACATCACCTGCACCACAGGCTGTCCCGGACCTCCGTGTAATCCGGATCATCCCGGGCACTCGCTGCGCATGAGACCTGCCGTCGCGCAAGAAGAGAGCGCGCAGGTAATGGATCGCTCCTTCCGTCTCTCCAGTAATGTCACGCCATGAGCCATCCGCATCCAGAGCTGCAAGCCGCCCCGCCACTGCCCAAGGGAGGGCTGCGGGTCGTCGCCCTGGGCGGCCTGGGTGAGATCGGCCGCAACATGACCGTCTTCGAGCACGCCGGCAAGCTGCTCATCGTCGACTGCGGCGTGCTGTTCCCCGAGGAGACCCAGCCCGGGGTGGACGTGATCCTTCCGGACTTCACCTCGATCCGGGAGCGCCTGGACGACGTCGTGGCCGTGGTGCTGACCCACGGGCACGAGGACCACATCGGGGGCGTGCCGTATCTGCTGCGCGAGCGCTCCGACATCCCCGTCGTGGGCTCGAAGCTGACGCTGGCGTTCCTTGAGGCAAAGCTCAAGGAGCACGGCATCCGGCCGCGTACGGTGCGGGTGCGTGAAGGCGACCGGCGTGGGTTCGGTCCGTTCGACTGTGAGTTCGTGGCGGTGAATCACTCGATCCCGGACGGCCTCGCGGTCGCGATCCGCACCGGTGCCGGGATGGTGCTGCACACCGGCGACTTCAAGATGGACCAGTTCCCGCTGGACGACCGCATCACCGACCTACGGGCCTTCGCCCGCCTCGGCGAGGAGGGCGTCGACCTCTTCCTCACGGACTCCACCAACGCCGAAGTGCCCGGATTCACCGTCTCCGAGCGTGAGTTGAACCCGGCGATCGAGCAGGTCCTGCGCACCGCGCCACGCCGCGTGATCGTCTCCAGCTTCGCCAGCCATGTGCACCGCATCCAGCAGGTCCTGGACGCCGCTCACCAGCACGGCCGCAAGGTCGCCTTCGTAGGCCGCTCCATGGTCCGCAACATGGGCATCGCCCGCGACCTGGGCTACCTGAAGGTTCCACGTGGCCTGGTGGTCAGCATGAAGGAACTGGAGAAGCTGCCGGACCACAAGATCACCATGGTGTGCACCGGATCCCAGGGCGAGCCGATGGCCGCCCTGTCCCGGATGGCCAACCGCGACCATGTGATCCGCATCGGCGAGGGCGACACGGTCCTGCTCGCCAGCTCGCTCATTCCGGGCAACGAGAATGCCATCTACCGGGTGATCAACGGGCTGACCCGGTGGGGTGCCCAGGTCGTCCACAAGGGCAACGCCAAGGTGCACGTCTCCGGACACGCCAGCGCCGGTGAACTCGTCTACTGCTACAACATCGTCAAGCCCCGCCACGTCATGCCCGTACACGGCGAATGGCGCCACCTGCGGGCCAACGGCGACCTCGCCATCCGTACCGGCGTCGATCCCGACCGGGTTGTCATCGCCGAGGACGGTGTCGTCGTCGACCTCGTCGACGGCCGCGCCTCGATCACCGGCAAGGTACCCGCGGGCAACGTCTACGTGGACGGCATGGAAGTCGGCGGCGCCACCGAAGCCTCCCTCAAGGACCGCCTCACCCTCGCCGCCGAAGGCGTGGTGACGGTGGTGGCGATCGTCGACGCCGACACCGGCGCTCTCGCCGAAGCCCCCGACTTCCTGGCGCGCGGATTCGTCCACGACGACGCCACTTTCGAGCCGGTCATTCCGGTGATCGAGAAGACCTTGGCCACCGCAGCCGAGGAGGGCGTCGGCGACGCGCACCAGCTCGAACAGCTCATCGCCCGCGCGGTGGCGTCCTGGGCGTTCAGGACCTACCGCCGCAAGCCCCTGATCATCCCCGTCATCATCGACACCTGAGCCGGGCACGACCGCCGACTGCGCAATGCGGCGTCGCCGTATGGCGAGCCCGGCCGCCGCTTGAGCCATGGCGGACGGCGACCCCCAACCGTGGCAGGCCGAAAGAGGTGCATGGGATGAGCGCGCGCTTCGAAGAGATCGACTGGCGCCCGACACCTCTGGGAGACATCAGCCTTCGGCGTCGGCGCGACCCGGCATCAGGCGACGATGTGTACGAGGTGAAGCTCGGGGACGAGTTCCTGATGTCGAGCCTCTTCACCGTGGGAGAGGTCGCGCTGGCCCGACTCGGGCTGGCCCGGCTACCCGATGCCGATCTCGACATCGCGGTGGGCGGGCTCGGCCTCGGCTACACCGCCCAGGCCGCCCTGGACGACCCCCGTGTCCGGTCGCTGATCGTGGTCGAGGCACTCGGTGAGGTGATCGAATGGCACGAGCGCCATTTGGTACCGCTTGGCGCCCGCCTGACATCGGACCCCCGCTGCCGACTGGTGCAAGGCGACTTCTTCGCAGCGGTCGGCGATCCCCGCGGTCTCGACCCGCAGTCACCGGGCCGCCGCTTCCACGCCGTCCTGCTGGACATCGACCACTCGCCGCGCCACGTACTGAATCCACGCCACGCGGCGCTCTACCAGTCAGCAGGTCTCCGGGCCCTCGCCGATCACCTCCACCCCGACGGGGTCTTCGCCCTGTGGTCCAACGACCGGCCGGACGAGCAGTTCACCTCCACACTCGCGGAGTTCTTCGCCGCACCGGAAGCCCACGTCGTCGACTTCGGCAACCCACTCCAGGGCGGCACCGCGACCAACACCGTCTATGTGGCGCGGAAGAAGTAAGTGCGCCACTGTGCGGGGGCGCGGGACTCCTCCGGGCGCCGCGAGAGCGCACCCGAGCGGGTGCCCCACTGGCGCGGACGTCAGACCGGCCACCGCGGTCATGATCACCGTCACCGCGCCGAGTGTGACCTCCCTCCCCAGAGCCACCGCTGCGGCTCCCCGTGGACATCGTGGTCGCACACAGGCGTTCGATCCAGGTGGCTCGGCTGCGGCGTCGGTCCCCCGTGATGAGTCCCCCCGCCCAGGCGCCGTTGACGAGGCATCAGTCAGGTGAGAGAGGGTCTGCCCCTCCGGCGCCGAACGACTCCCGCCAGTTCGAGCCCTTGAGCACCCTGGATGCTCATCGGGTTGCGCGGCAGGCCCTGCTGGGAAGGCCAGGACTCGACGGGTCCAACCGCAATCCCCCGGCCGGGTTCGCCGAGCACCTCGTCGCGGCGTGCGGGGAGACGGGCTCGGCGGATCCCGAGTGAGTGCGGACTTTGACAATCCGCTCGGTGTGTCTGTCGTATCCACCGGCCCGCCGGTCGTCTTTTGGGTAACAGGGCCGTCCGGTCCTGCGTGTGAGCCACAGAAGGAGACGAGCCCATGTCACCGACAGCCGTCCCGAAGTCGATCCCCGACGCCTACCGACGGGTCACGCCGTGCCTGGTCGTCCAGGGGGCCGCCAAGGCGCTCGAGTTCTACGGCGATGTGTTCGGAGCCACCGAGCGGATGCGGTTTCCGGGGCCCGACGGGACCATCGCGCACGCCGAGATCGAGATCGGGGACTCGGTCGTCACCTGTGCAAGGCGCGTGGGCGGGTGAGTCTCCCTGTCGCCACGTGCCGGCCCCCGACCCATCACAGCGGGGCTCGCATCGGCGAGGCCGAAGCGCCAACTGACGCTCCAGACCGCGACACCGACGTCAAGAACCCACATCCTGTGGATCTGCTGCTCAGGGATCTACTGGGCGGCTCGGATGACTCCTTGGATGGCCCGCCTGATGCGGTCAGCAGCTTGGCCGGGCTCGGGCTGGCCGGTGTCGAGCCACATCATGACCGCTTCGAGGGTGAGGGTGGGCACGAGCTGCGCCGCCCAGGTCCGCCAGGGGCTGTCCGGGATCGCTTCGGCGAGGTGGCGGGCGGCGATCTCCGTCGAGGCGGACCGAATGCTGTCGATGACATCACCGAACTCGGGTTCGCGGGCGGCGTGGCGGAACAACAGCCGGAACCCGTCCGGATCCGCCGCGGCGGCGCGCAGCAGCGCGGCGACGCTGTCCTCGTCATAGTCGTCGGTGCCGACGATCTCGGCGAGCCGGGTGCAGGCCCGGTCGAGTACGGCGCGGTAGAGGTCGCTCTTCGAGGCGAAGTGCCGGTAGAGGATCACGTGGGTCACGCCTGCCTCCGCGGCCACGTCGTCCAGGCCGGTGGCGGCGAAGCCAGTGCGGGCGAAGGCGCGGGTAGCCGCGTCGAGGATCTGCTCACGCCGCTCCGCCCGAGGCATGCGCCGAACACGCTCAGGCTGCCCTGCTGACGTCGATCGAGCGGGTTGTCGACCGGCTGCGGCCACACCACACCTCCTCTTGTTTAAGCCAGACTATACAAGTACCTTGTTTAAGCGTTCTTGTACAAAGACAAATAAACCTCGTGGGGGTTGCCATGGCCATCGCGGCGCAGTTGCCGTTCGAGCAGACGGATCCATTCCGGATCGCGCCCCGGCTGCGTGAGTTGCAGTCCCGAGGCACGGTGCACCGAGTACGCACCGCGGTGGGGGACGAGGCGTGGCTGGTCACCGACCACGCGCAGGTGCGGCGGCTGCTGGACGACAACCGGCTCGGCCGGTCCCACCCGGCCCCTCAGACCGCGGCGCGCACCGGGGAATCGGCCCTGTTCGGCGGGCCGCTGGGCAACTTCGCCACCGAGGCGGCCGACCACGCACGCATGCGGTCGCTGCTGCAGCCGCACTTCTCACCCAAGCACCTGCGGGCCCTGCACCCGCGGGTCGAGACCCTGACGGCGCGACTGCTGGACGAGCTGACCGCTCAGGGGTCACCGGCGGACCTCCACGCGGCGGTAGCGGTGCCGCTGCCGATCCTGGTGATCTGCGAACTGCTCGGTGTGCCGTACGAGGACCGGGAGCAGTTCCGCGCCTGGACCGCCGACGCCGCCAACATCCGTGACCGCGCCTGTTCGGAGCGGGGACTGGCCGAGCTGTTCGACTACGGCCAGAAGCTGGTCAAGCGCAAGCGGGCCGAGCCCGGTGACGATGTGATCTCCCGGCTGTGCGCGACCGAGGGTGTCTCCGACGACGAAGCCGCCGGGCTGTCGATGGCGTTGCTGTTCGCCGGGCACGAGACCACGGTGGTCCAGATCGGTCTGGGCGCACTGCTGTTGCTGACCCATCCCGAGCAGTGGCAGGCCCTGGTGGACGACCCCGGCCTGGCCCCGAACGCGGTCGAGGAGATCCTGCGCGCGCCGGGCAAGGGCGGCGGCGGGATCCCCCGCTATGCGCGGACCGACCTGGAGATCGACGGCGTCACCGTCCGGGCCGGGGAGCTGGTACTGCTGGACAACGGCGCCGCCAACCACGACCCCGCCGTCTTCCCCGACCCCGACCGGCCGGACATCACCCGCTCGGCCGCGGGCCATCTCGCCTTCGGGCACGGCGCCCGCTACTGCCTCGGCGCAGCCCTGGCCCGCATCGAAGTGCAGGCGGTGTTCACCCAACTGGTGACACGGCTGCCGACGCTGCGACTTGCCGTCGCCGTGGAGGAGTTGACCATGCGGCGCGACACCCTCACCGGCGGCCTGGCCGAGCTTCCGGTGCGGTGGTGACCGGCATGGGACGCGGCACCTGCGTGCATCCGCTCTTCCGGCGGCTCAACCCGCTGATGGGCAAGGCCATGCTCGTCGCCGCTCTCACGTAGGGGCCGACGGCCCCGTTCTCACAGTGCGCCAGCCGCCTTGAGCAGCGCGGTTACCGCCGTCTCGATGTTTTCGGGCGTGCTCCAGCGTCCCAGGGACAGCCGCAGCGCCCCGAGCGCGCGGTCCGCATCGACGCCCATGGCGGTCAGGACGGGCGAGGGGGTGTGGGTGCCGCTGTGGCAGGCCGAGCCGGTGGAGGCCGCGAGGCCGAGTCCGGCGGAGAGGAGTTCGCGTCCGAGCACACCGTCGATGCTGACGTTCAGCGTGTTGGGCAGACGCCCTGTGCTGGGTCCGTTGAGGTGGACGCGGCCGGGCAGGGCGTCGGCCAGGCGCCGGTGCAGGCAGTCTCGGAGTGCCGCGATACGGCCCGGTGTCCCGTCGGCGAGTTCCGCGGCGGCGAGTTCGGCGGCCGTGCCCAGCGCGACGGCGAGCGCGACGTTCTCGGTGCCGGCGCGCAGGCCGTGCTCCTGTCCTCCGCCGTAGACGAGCGGTTCGAGGGCGAGGCCCTGGCGGACGTACAGGGCGGCGATGCCCTTCGGTGCGTACATCTTGTGGCCGACGACCGTCAGCAGGTCGACGCCCAACTCTCGTACGTCCAGGGGGACTTTCCCGACTGCCTGGGCGGCGTCGCAGTGAAAGAGCGCCCCGTGGGCGCGGGTCATGCGGGCCAGTTCGGCGATGGGCTGGAGGGCACCGGTCTCGTTGTTTGCGGCCATGACCGAGACCAGGACGGTGCGCTCGGTGAGGGCGGCGGCGAGCGCCGCCGGGTCGACCAGGCCGTCGCCGTCCACGGGCAGGTACGTCACCTCGGTGCCGTGGAGGCGTTCCAGGGCGCGGCAGGTCTCCAGAATGGCCGGGTGCTCGGTGACCTGGGTGATCACATGGGGGAGCTCGTTCTTGGCGGCCAGTGCGGCGCCGCGGAGGGCGAGGTTGTCGGCCTCGGAGCCGGAGCCGGTGAAGACGATCTCTCCCCCGTCCGCGCCGATGAGGGCGGCGACCTGAGCGCGGGCACGGGCCAGGGCGCGCTTCGGCGCTGCCGCGTAGGGGTGACTGCTGGACGGGTTGCCGAACCAGTCGGCCAGATATGGGTGGATGGCCTCGGCCACCCTCGGGTCCACCGGGGTGGTGGCGTTGTAGTCCAGATAGACCGGCCCGCCGACCAGCCCAGGATGCGGCGGGAGACCGCCGGTCACGCCAACTCCCCCGCGTGTACAGGCATCTCCGCCAGGCGCCACTCCAGCATGCCGTCATTCAGCCGGATCGCCCTGCGGCCGCGCTCGGTCAGCAGCCGCACCGCGTCGTACGCGAGCACGCAGTACTCGCCGCGGCAGTAGACGACGATCTGCGCGTCCTCGGGAAGCTCGTTGATCCGCCCGGCCAGCTCCTCCACCGGGATGGAGACGGCGCCGGGGATGTGTCCGGCCAAGTACTCCTCCACCGGCCGTACGTCCAGAACCACCACGTCACCGGCCTCCACCCGGGCGCGCAGCTGATCGCGGGTGACCTCCACCGCGTCGTCGGAACCGAGGTAGGCGTCCCGGGCGGCGGGGACCGCGGCCTGGTGTGCCTCGGCGACCTTGCGGAGCAGCGCGAACAGTTGCGCCACATCGTCCCCGGCCAGCCGGTAGTGGATGCGCACGCCCTCACGGCGCGTGGCGACGAACCCCGCCTGCTTGAGCGTCTGCAGGTGAGCCGAGGCCGTCGTCAGGTTCAGGCCGGCCGCCTTCGCCAGCGCGTCCACTGTCCGCTCGCCCTGCGCGAGCAGATCCAGCAACTCCAGACGCTTTCCGCTGGCCAACGCCTTGCCGCTGGCCGCGAAGGCGTCGTACAGCCGCGCCTTCGCACCGGCCTTGGTGGTCTCCGTCATGGCATCCTCCATAGATCCATGGAATATTGTATCCGTGGGCGGTTGCTGTGACTACCCAGCGCCTGCCGTGGCACCAGGAGGACCTGATGGGCTTCGCTGACGATCACCTCACACCGCTGGTCGACAAGGGGCTGGGCAACAGCGCCTACCTCGTCGACCTGGGCGACGGACGCGCCCTGGCGGTGGACGCGAGCCGGGATCTGCGCGCCCTACGCACTGCCGCCGGGCGGCGCGGGCTGAGCATCGCGTACGTCGCCGACACCCACCTGCATGCCGACTTCCTCACCGGCGCGCTCCAGCTCGCCGCCGAGGACGGCGCGACCGTCCTGGCCTCCGCAGCCGGACACCGCTCCTTCCCGCACACAGCACTCTCCGACGGCGACGAAACCGACCTGGGCGGGCTGACACTGCGGGCCCTGGCCACACCCGGCCACACCGACGAGCACCTGTCCTTCCTCCTGCTGGACGGCACACGAGAGCTGGGCGTCTTCACCGGTGGATCCCTCATCGTCGGCTCCGCCGCACGCACCGACCTGCTCGGCGCCGAGCGCGCCGACGAACTCGCCCGTGCCCAGCACCGCTCACTGCGGCGCCTGGCCCAGCTGCCGGACGCGACCGCCGTGTGGCCCACCCACGGCGCCGGGTCCTTCTGCTCCGCCCCGCCCGACGCCGAACGCACGACCACCATCGGCATCCAGAAGCAGGCCAACGCCCTGCTCGCCGCGCCGGACGAGGACACCTTCGTACGGCAGCTGCTCGGCAGCCTCGGCTCCTACCCCGCCTACTTCGACCGCCTGGGCGAGATCAACCGGCGCGGTCCCGCGGTCCTCGACAACACTCCCACCCTCGCCGCGCTCTCGACGGCCGAGACCCGTCAGCTGCTGGGCCAGGGCGCCCAGATCATCGACGTGCGGCCCGTCGCGGACTTCGCCCACGGCCACATCCCCGGCGCGATCTCCATCCCGCTGCGCGACCAGTTCGCCACCTGGCTCGGCTGGCTGCTGTCCGAGGACGCCCCCCTCGTCCTCGTCACCGCTCCCGGCCAGGACCTCGCCGAACTCACTTGGCAGGCCCTGAAGATCGGATACGAGCGGCTGGCCGGACACCTGGACATGGCCGCCTGGCAGGCAGGCGGCGGAGAGCGGCAGAGCATCGACCTGCTCACCGCCGACCGCATCGCCGACCGTCCGGTCCTCGACATCCGTCAGCGGGCCGAGCACGTCGCTGGGCACATCGCGGGCGCGGTCCACATCGAACTCGGCGACCTCGCCGGACATGCCGACGAAGCACCGGCCGGGGCCGTGGTCGCCTGCGGACACGGCGAGCGCGCCATCACCGCCGCCAGCCTCCTCGCGCGTGCCGGACACCACGACCTCGCTGTCCTGGACGGCGGTCCGGGCGCCTGGGCCAAGGCCACCGGCCGCACGCTGGAGGAAGGCGCATGACCTCCCCCGAGTTCTCGACGCCGCTCGAACAGGGGGGACCCCCATCCACAACCCCCGGCGGCATACGGCTCGGACTGCGCGCCAACCTCGCCCAGTTCACCCTGCTCGTCGCGGTCAACGCCCTGGTCGGCGGCATGCTCGGCCAGGAGCGCACCGTGCTGCCACTTCTGGCCGACGACGTCTTCCACCTGTCCGCCTACACCGCCGCCCTCACCTACATCCTGGCCTTCGGCGCCACCAAGGCCATCACCAACTTCTTCGCCGGCACCTGGTCGGACCGCTACGGCCGCAAGCCGGTCCTGATCGCCGGATGGCTGATCGCGCTGCCTGTGCCCGCCATGCTGGCCTGGGGGCCGACCTGGGCCTGGATCATCGGCGCCAACGTCCTGCTCGGCATGAACCAGGGCCTGGCCTGGTCCACCACCGTCATCATGAAGATCGACCTGGTCGGCCCGCGGCGCCGTGGGCTGGCCATGGGCTTCAACGAGGCCGCCGGCTACGGCGCCGTCGCCGCCACCGCCATGGCCACCGGCGCCATCGCCGAACACGCCGGGCTGCGCCCCGAGCCCTTCCTCCTCGGCGTCGCCTATGTCGCCATGGCCCTGGGCCTGTCCACTTTCGCCGTCCGCGAGACCCGCGAGCACGCGCGTGCCGAGGCCGCCCAACACCCCCAACAACCAGGCGCGAAAGCCGAGTTGACCACGGGCCAGATCGCCCGCCTCACCAGCCTGAGGGACAAGGCCCTGTCCGCCGCCAGTCAGGCCGGCATGGTCAACAACCTCAACGACGCCCTGGCCTGGGGCATCTTTCCCCTGCTCTTCGCCGCCCACGGCCTCTCCATCGCCCAGATCGGCGTCCTCGCCGCCCTCTACCCCGCCGTATGGGGCGGCGGCCAGACGCTCACCGGCTGGTGGTCCGACCACATCGGCCGCAAGCACCTCATCACCGCAGGCATGCTGCTGCAAGCAGCCGCCATCGCCCTCGTCGCCGCAGGAACCACCTTCTCCGTGTGGGCCGCCGCCCAGGTCCTGCTCGGCATCGGCACCGCGCTGGTCTACCCGACCCTCCTCGCCGTCATCGGAGACGTCGCCCACCCCGCCTGGCGCGCCCGAGCCGTCGGCGTCTACCGCCTGTGGCGCGACGGCGGCTTCGCCGTCGGCGCACTGGTCGCCGGAGTCCTCGCCGACGCCTACGGCCTCACCACCGCCATCTGGGCCGTCGCCGCCCTGACCGCTGTCTCCGGCCTCGTCGTCGCGGTACGCATGTACGAGACCCATCCGCGTACCTGACCTCCCCCGGGGTTGCCGTGCCCGAGCCTGGCGGACCAGGGGTGCCCGACCGCATTTGTCCCGCCCGACCACAGCCAACCCGGCAGGGGACGGAAGAGGGAGAGGCGCGGCCTTCCCGGGCCCGCCGCCCTCCGACACGATCCAAAGGAGGCGACCGGTGATGACCACGGTCAAGGACATGCTCGCCACCTACCCGGCCGATCTGGGCCAGGTCGGGCTGACCCACCGGACCGGACCGCGCACAGAACCGCCGGTGGCCGCCGGCAGCGTGATCCGGCGACACCGGCTTACCCCCTCACACCACGCACCGGCTGTGGGAGCGGCGCTGCTCGGCATCCGGTCATCGCCGGACCGGTTCGGTTCGTCCCATGGGGGTGTGGCGCCGGCGGCACCGCACGGCGTTTCGCTCGGGGAACCCCGCCCCGGGAACCACCCCCCTACGACGCCGATGCCGACGCCGCTGCCTCGGCACAGCCACCGTCCCGGAAAGCACCAGCTCACGACCGACACGGGACCGTACAGACGCTGTCGGTGCCACCCCGGAGGATCCCTGGTTTCGGTTACGCACATCGGCGGCGGGTACTCGCACCCCTCGAATCGTGCGCCGGCCATTCCGAGGTGACCCATGGACTCCAGCGTCGCGACGCAGGTCAGCACGCGTGGGAGTGAGCCCGTCGTCCCCGAGCCGCGCGGGCCGCTGTCCTCCGCCGTGCTGTCCACCCTCATCCGGCAGCCACCGGGTGGTCCGCTGCCGCTGCACGAGGTCGCGCATTCCGATCCGTACGGCGA
Organism: Streptomyces sp. NPDC006365; assembly: GCF_042870755.1. NCBI lineage: Bacteria > Bacillati > Actinomycetota > Actinomycetes > Kitasatosporales > Streptomycetaceae > Streptomyces > Streptomyces sp. NPDC006365. The sequence goes on along the minus strand of NZ_JBIAHS010000001.1, from coordinate 694,392 downwards.
AGACCTCCAACTCGCGCTCTACGCCTGCTACGAGCTGCACTACCGCGGCTTCTTGGGCGTCGACCCGGGCTGGGAGTGGGATCCGGAGCTGCTGCGGATGCGGGGTGCCATGGAGTCGGTCTTTCACGAGGCGCTGCGCGAAGCCGTGGCCGGCGGCGACAGCCCCGACGACCTCGATCGCGAGCTGGACATCCTCCTCGCCGAGCCGCGGGAACCGCGCGGTGTCTCCCAGTACCTGAAGCGGGACGGCACCCAGGAGCAACTGCGCGAATACTTCGCCCATCGCTCCGTCTACCAGCTCAAGGAGGCCGATCCGCAGGCCTGGGTCATCCCGCGCCTGGAAGGCTCCGCCAAGGCGGCCCTCGTCGCGGTCGAATACGACGAGTTCGGCGGCGGCCGGGCCGAGCGGGTGCACGCCCGGCTGTTCGCCGACCTGATGGCCGAGGCCGGGCTCGACCCGACGTACGGGCGCTACGTGGACGCCACGCCGGCCGTCACGCTCGCCACGGTGAACCTGATGTCGTACCTGGGCCTGCACCGCGCCCAACGCGCCGCGCTGGTCGGCCACTTCGCGGCGGCGGAGATCGCCACCGCCCCCACCGCGCGCCGCATGGTCGACGCGATCGACCGCCTGGGCGCGGGCCCGGCCTGCCGGTTCTTCTACAGCGAGCACGTCGAGGCCGACGCCGTGCACGAACAGGTCCTGCGCCGCGATGTCATCGGCGGCCTGCTCGACGCCGAGCCCGCCCTCCTCGGGGACGTGGTCTTCGGTATCCAGGCGACCGGGCTGCTCGACGACCGCATGGAGCGGCACCTGCTGGACTGCTGGCGCGACGGCAGGACATCCCTGCGCGAGCGCGGGCTGTGACGGCCCCTTTCAAGGGCGCCCCTGTCAAGGGCGACGGCGTCGGTGGCTGGTGTCGCACCACGGGTACGTACCGCTACGCCGGCACGCGCAGAGCGCCACCACGAATCGATCGGAGACGACGCGGCGGCCGTCGTCCAGTTCGACCTCGACCGGGCCCTCGATGAGGATCGGGCCGTCCGGTACGACGACGACGCGTCGCGGACCTCGCGGACGCTCAGATTCGGCGTGGTTGGTCGGCACGGATCACCACCAGCTCCTCCGTGTCCTGTCCGGGGCCGATCAGCCCGCGGGCGACGAGTTCGGACATGCGGGAGCGCAGCACGGGACCGAAGGGAACCATGGCGCGGTCGACCACCGCGGCCTTGAGCCCGGCGTCACGCAGGCGGGCGAGCGTCTCTTCGACGCCGCACAGGGCCGAGTGCACCATCAGCAGCATCCCGCCGGGAGCAAGGCACGGCGGGACGGCCGTGCAGAGGCGGTCCACCAGCGCCCTGCCGTCGGGCCCGGCGTCCCAGGCCAGGGCCGCTCCCCCGCGCGACGTCGGGCGCCCGGGCGCGGGCACGTACGGCGGGTTGGCCAGGATGACGTCGAACGTCTCTCCCGTGACAGGTCGCGTCAGGTCGCCCCTGACCACGCGTACCGGCACCCGCCGGACCGTCGCGTTGAGCCGGGCAGCCAGCACGGCCCACGGCGAGAGGTCCACCGCCGTCACCCGGCCCGCGCCCGCCTGTGCCGCGGCCAGGGCCAGCGCGCCGGTACCGGTGCCGATGTCCAGCACCCCGGCACCGGGTCGCATCGCCGCCAGCCGCAGGGCCCTGGCCAGCAGCCAGGTGTCGCCCTGCGGCGCGTAGACGCCGGGAGGTCGCAGCAGAAACACGGGGCGACGGGTACCTCGGCCCAGCCCTCGAAAACCGTCACCGCCGCTCGTCGGCCTCCCGTACGGGCCGAACGGACCGCACCCGCTCGACGCACCACTCCTTGGCGGTCTGTGCGACCTCCTCCAGCGCGCCCGGCTCCTCGAAGAGGTGGGTGGCTCCCGGCACCACGTGCAGGGAATGTGACGTCCGCAGCATGTCGGCCGCCTCCTCGTTGAGCCGCAGCACCTCATGGTCCCGGCCGCCGACGATGAGCAGCACGGAGGCTCGTACGCGGGGCAGCGCGTCGCCCGCCAGATCGGGCCGTCCGCCTCGCGACACGACGGTCAGTACGCGCTCGGGCCGCTCGGCGGCGGCCACCAGGGCTGCCGCAGCGCCCGTACTCGCGCCGAACAGGGCGATGGGGAGCCCCCTCGCGTCGGCCTGGCCGTCCAGCCAGTCGATCGCGGCCACGAGGCGTCGCCCCAGCAGCGGGATGTCGAAGCGGTGCTCAGCCGTCCGGGCGTCCTGGATGTCCTCCCGTTCGCTGAGCAGATCCATGAGCAGGGTGCCGAGTCCGGCCGTGCGGAACTCGGCGGCCACCATCCGGTTGCGCGGGCTGTGCCGGGAACTGCCGCTGCCGTGCGCGAACAGCACGACTGCCCCGGACCGGGTGGGAAGTACCAGATCACCGGCCAGCGTCACCTCGTCGGCCGGCACCGCAACCAACTGGGAGATCATCGGGATCATCTTCTTCCTCGGGCCGAAGGGCCCGCGGTTCGCCGTTCGTCTTGTCCGGTTGTCCGGTTCCTCCTCACCGCGTACCCCTGGTGGCCCCGGCGAACATCAGGCCCGTCCGACCAAGGAGCATGTCAATCCGCGGCCATGTCCCCCGGCTCGCGATAGCGCAGCAGCACGCCCACTCCGTCGGTCAGTGGGACCCGGTCCGGGTTCACCACGATCAGTTCGGCTCCGGTGCGGACGGTGGCGTGCAGCAGGGCGGCGTCGGCGGGCTGGGCACGTACGGACGTCGCTCCGAAGGCCTTCAACTCCTCTGCGTTCAGGGCGACTTGGTGCGGCTCTGCGCCCACCCACAGTCGCTCGGGGAGCCGTGGGGAACGGGTGAGCAGGAGGGCTCGGGCCCGGCCGCGTTGCAGGGCGGTGACGGCGGCGGTGATGCCCTCGGACTTCTGGCTGTGCCTGGCGCGCTGGGCGAGAAAGGTGTCCAGCTGGAGGCGGTCGGGTCCGCTCAGCCGGCCGTCCAGCGTACGGGCCACTTCCGTCTCCACCAGGGGCCTGCCGGGGGCGGTGTCGGCCGCCGTGCCGGGCTCGCTCTCGACCACGGTCACGCGGTTCCGGAGGTGGATGGGCATGCGGTTGACCAGGACGCCCGACAGCCAGGGGTCGCCCTCGTCCCGGCGGAGCACGACGAGCCCGGCTTGGTGCCGCCCGGCGAGTTCGTCCAGTTCCTGAGCGATACGGGGCGCCGCGTGCGGCCAGTCCTCGACCGGCAGCAGACGGTCAAGGCGTGGTCCCGGCGCGACCCGGCTGACGGGCCACCGCCCGCTCTCGGCGACGACCGAGACGTACTCGCCCTTCTCGGCCGAGACGCCTCGGGTGAGGGCGACGGCCACGTACGGGATGTCGGGTGCGCGCTGCACCGCCAGCGGCAGGGTGTCGGGCAGGTCGTCGAACCGGGCCGTGTCACGCACGGGCGGGTCGGGCAGGTCCGCCACCAGGACGAGCTGTCCGTGCGCGGCGAACAGGGCCTGCCCGTGCCGGCCGGGGAGGTCACGGCCGGTGCCCACCGCCGCGTCCAGGACGGAGACGGTGGCCGCGTCCGTCCCCTGGTCGCGCAGCGTGTCCCGCAGGTGGCGCCAGCGCAGGTCGATCGCCTTGTCGGGTTCGTCGATGTCCCGGGAGGTGTCGAGGTGGACGCTGGCCCACGGGCCGGGCCGGGAGAAGAGCGGGTCCAGGAACGAGAGCTTCACGGTGGCTCCCTGAGCGGTGGTGGCGGTTCGGCGGCCCTCGGGGGTGTGGGCGCGGAACCGGGTCACGTGCGCGTCCTGCGTGTACCCGCTCGGGCTGTGCGCCATGCGCGGGCGGCTGCTGGGTACTCGGCGGGCCCGTACCTCGTACGACATGGCCGGTGATCCGGCAGCCGATGCCAGGAGGAGGACTTCATGGGTGTGGAGAGCCTGCCCGATCCCGTCATCAGCAGGCGACCCGAGCGGCCGATCGACCCGGCCGTGCTGGAAGCAGCACTGCGTGAGCGGGTCGACGGCGAGGTGCGGTTCGACGCGGGCAGCCGGGCCGCGTACGCGACCGACGCCTCGAACTTCCGGCAGACGCCGATCGGTGTCGTCCTGCCGCGTACGCCCGAGGCGGGAGCCGAGGCGGTGACGGTGGCCCGGGAGCACGGCGCTCCGGTGCTGTCGCGTGGCGGCGGCACGAGCCTGGCGGGCCAGTGCACCAACACCGCGGTGGTGCTGGACTGGTCGAAGTACTGCGACCGCCTGGAGTCCGTGGACGCCGACGCCCGCACCTGTGTCGTACAGCCGGGCATCGTGCTGGACGAGCTGAACCGGCAGCTCGCGGCGACCGGTCTGCGCTTCGGCCCGGAGCCCGCCACCCACGCGAACTGCACCATCGGCGGCATGATCGGCAACAACGCGTGCGGCGCCACCGCGCAGCAGCACGGCAAGGTCGTCGACAACATCGCGCGCCTGGAGGTGCTGCTCTACGACGGCACCCGTTTCTGGTGCGGCGAGACCAGTGAGGAGGAGTACGCGGAGATCGAGCGGCGCGGCGACCTGCGCGCCACCCTGTACCGGCGGTTGCGGGCACTGCGCGACACGTACGCGGACGAGATCCGCCGCCGCTTCCCGGACATTCCCCGCCGGGTGTCGGGCTACAACCTCGACTCGCTGCTGCCCGAGCACGGCTTCGATGTCGCGGGACTGCTCGTGGGCAGCGAGTCGACGCTGGCCACCGTGCTGCGCGCCGAGCTGGAACTCGTGCCGGTGACGAAGGAGCGGACGCTGGTCGTGCTCGGATTCCCGGGCGTCGACAAGGCGGCGGACGCCGTGCCGGAGATCCTGCCGCACCGGCCGATGGCTCTGGAAGGCGTCGACGCACGGCTGATCCGCGACGAGCAGCTCAAGCACCTCAACCCGAAGGCGATCGCCCAACTACCCGCGGGGCGTGCCTTCCTGATGACGCAGTTCGGCGGGGAGACCCTCGAGGAGTCCGACGCGCGGGCGCATCGGATGCTGAGCGCGCTGCACGAGAGCGAGCACGACGCGGAGGTGGCCTTCCTGGACGATCCGGCGCGCGAGGAGGAGCTGTGGCAGGTCCGTGAGGCGGGTCTCGGTGCCACCGCGCATGTGCCGCACCGGCCCGACACCTTCGAGGGCTGGGAGGATTCGGCGGTGCCGCCCGGGCGGCTCGGCGAGTATCTTCGCCGGCTGCGCGGGCTGTTCGAGGAGTTCGGGTACCAGAGCGATACGGGGCCCAGTCTCTACGGGCACTTCGGTCATGGGTGCGTGCACACCCGCATCCCGTTCGACCTGTACAGCGCCGACGGGGTGGCGGCGTACCGGCGGTTCATGGAGCGGGCGGCCGATCTGGTCGCGGAGTTCGGTGGGTCCTTCTCCGGGGAGCACGGTGACGGTCAGAGCCGCGGTGAGCTGCTGCCGCGGATGTTCGGCAGCGGACTGGTCGAGGCGTTCGGCCGGCTCAAGGCGGTCTTCGATCCGGACGACCGGATGAATCCCGGCAAGGTCGTGGCGCCGTACCGGCTGGACGAGAATCTGCGGCTGGGTGCCGACTGGGCTCCGTACGACCCGCAGGATCTGTACTTCCACTATCCGGACGACGGCGGGTCCTTCGCGGAGGCCGCCAACCGGTGTGTGGGGGTGGGCAAATGCCGGCAGCTCACGAACAAGGGTGGCGCGGTGATGTGTCCGTCGTACCAGGTCACGCGTGAGGAGGAGCACTCCACGCGAGGGCGGGCCCGGCTGCTGTTCGAGATGCTCGACGGTCACGGGGACAGTGCGGTACGGGACGGGTGGCGATCAGAGGCCGTACGGGACGCCCTCGATCTGTGCCTGGCCTGCAAGGGTTGTAAGTCCGACTGTCCGGCGGACGTGGACATGGCCACGTACAAGGCGGAGTTCCTGGCCCATCACTACGCGGGGCGGCCTTGGCGTCGGCCGCGCTCGGATCTGTCGATGGGCTGGTTGCCGGCCGCGGCGCAGGCCGTCGGCCGGCTGCGGCTCGGGCCTGCGGTCAACGCGCTCACGCACGCGCCTCTGCTGGCGCGGGCGGCCGTCGCCGTCGCGGGGGTCGAGAAGCGCGAGATCCCGCTGTTCGCCGACGAGACGCTGCAACAGTGGTTCGCTCACGCTCGCCACGAGCGGCAGGGCGACGGGGCGCGCGGCACCGTTCTGCTGTGGCCGGACACCTTTACCAACTTCTTCCACCCGCACATAGGGCAGGCCGCGGTACGGCTGATGGAGGACGCGGGCTGGCGGGTCGTCCTGCCCGTGGAGCCGATGTGCTGCGGGCTGACCTGGATCTCCACCGGGCAGCTCGGCACCGCTCGGCGCATCCTGGCCCGGACCGTGCGCCGCCTGGCCGAACACCTCCACGCCGGCGGGCTTGTGGTCGGCCTGGAACCGAGTTGCACGGCGGTGTTCCGGTCCGATGCCGGTGAGCTGTTCCCCGGCGACCGCGATGTCCGCAGGTTACTCCGGCAGACGGTGACCCTCGCGGAGCTGCTCACCGAGCACAGTCCTGGCTACGTCCCTCCGCCGGTGCCGGTGAGCGGGTCGGAGGCGCTGGCGCAGGTGCACTGTCACCAGCACGCGGTGCTGGGGTGGGACGCCGACGCCGCCTTGCTGCGCCGCGCGGGGGTCGACGCCGAGCGTCTGGAGTCCGGCTGTTGCGGGCTGGCCGGCAACTTCGGGTTCGAGCGCGGGCACTTGGATGTCAGCCGGGCCTGTGCGGAGCGGGTGCTGCTGCCGCGTCTGCGCTCGGCTTCCACGCGGGCGGTGGTCCTGGCCGACGGCTTCAGCTGCCGTACGCAGATCCATGAGCTCGGCAGCTCCGGGCATGAGGGAGTCCACTTGGCGGAGCTGCTCGCTTCCGGGCTGCCGGACGCGCCAGGCACCGCCTACGCCGACGCTTCGGGCACCCGCCCGGCTCCTCCGGGCCGACTGGCCACCGCTGCTGCACTCGGCGCCACGGGGCTCGCGGCCGCGGGTGCGGCCACGGGGGTGGCTCGGTGGGTGCGGCGGCGGTGAGAGGGGCGCCGCCCCTCCCGGGGTCTTGTATCAATTTGCGGCTCCGCCGCGATGGGGGTCCCCCGCTCGAGCGAAGCCGAGAGTGGGGGAGCGACAAGCCACGACGGACTGGCAGCCGCGACACCACTGTCACCCCCGCCCCCGGGCGGGGCCTGGGGGCGGCACCCCCGTCAGACGGCGGCGTGCACCAACGCGTCCAGTTCCGCGGCGGACAGTTCGGCGGCGAAGGCGGTGGCACCGGGCTGGTGCCTGCGGCCGCCGCGGCCGAGGTAGCCGGCGTCGACCGGGTCGAAGCCGAGGTCGCGGATCAGGCCCGCTACCACCGCCTTGGCCTCCTCGTCGTCGCCGGACAAGGGGATGGCCAGCCGGGCGGGGTCACCCTTGGGGCGCCCGCGGTCGCGCAGGTTCTGCCAGTGGATGGCGTTGAAGGCCTTGACGAGGTCGGCACCGGTGAGAGCCCGTAGCTTCTCGCTGGAGGTGGTCCTGTCCTCGTCCAGATCGGGGTCGTGGCCGTCCCGCTGGGGGAAGTAGTTGCAGACGTCGACGACGACCTTGTCGCGCAGGTCGGCGATCGGCAGCTCGTTGATCCGCCCGTAGGGGATCGCGATGACGACCAGTTGCCCGAACCGGGCGGCCTCCTGAGCCGTCACGGCCCTGATCGGGCCGCTGATCTTCGAGACCAGGTCCTTCAGGGTCTCGGGGCCGCGCGAGTTGGCGATGGCCACTTCGTGGCCGATCCCGGCCAGCCTGGTGGCGAGTGTGGAGCCGACGTGACCGGCTCCGATGATCCCGATGCGCATGGTGTTCCCCCTGCCGGTGTCTGCGGGCGGGCGCTGGAATCTCCCGCGATCTGCAGACGGAGTTTCCGGATAAGAGCCGACGAAACGACCGTCGACGGTGACGGGCCCTCGTACGCCGCCCATGCCGCCGTGCCGTCGCGCCGACGGCATGGGCGGCGTTGCCGCACCGGCTTACGCACGAGGAAAGCCAAACGCCTTCTTCGGCTCGGCGTCGTACCTCCCGAACCACCACCCCCGCTGGCTCCTGCACCGCGCCGAGCTGCTGACCTGCGAGGAGAACCTCATCACGGCGGCCGGCCTGCCCGCCCTGGGCGACGCCCCGGTCAGCGTCCTGTACTCCGCCGGCGTCCCGGTTCTGCTCGGTCGCCCGTCCCGCCCGGCGGGCATCCCTACTCCCTGAGCCGTTCCGCGAGTGCTGGGACCAAGTCGGGGGATTGAAGCCAGGCGAGCAGGAGTCGATTCACGTCCTCGGGACGTTCCTGCTGCACCCAGTGGCCGCAGTTCTCGAGGATGTGGGACGAGACCAGGCCGGGGAGGGTCGCCGGGAAGGCCTTGACCGCGTCGGCCAGCCAGGCGAGGGAGGCGTCCTTTTCGCCGGCGAGGAAGAGCGACGGCTGGGTGATGGGGGCCCCGTCCCACTCGGCGAGGTCCTTCCAGTCCCGGTCGACGTTGCGGTAGCGGTTGAGTGCTCCGGTGAGTCCGGTGCGCTCGAACTCGCCCGCGTAGTAGTCGAGTTCTGCGCCGGTGAGCCAGGAGGGCCGGTCCTTCACGAATCGGTCGGCGAGCTGTCCGCCTTTCGGGACGAAGAAGACACTGCCGTCTCCTGACGTGGGCATCGTGTCGGCCGACAGCGTGGCGTAGAAGCCCGCCAGCCAACCCCGTACGTCCGGCTCGATCTCCGCCTCCGCCCGGCCCGGCTCCTGGAAGTAGCTGACGTAGAACTCCTCGTCCCCGCCGATCATGGCGAAGGCGTCGGTCGGACGGATCGGGTTCCGTGGTGCGTACGGGACGCCGAGCAGTGCCACGGCGGTGAAGACGTCCGGCCGGAGCAGGGCGGAGTGGGACGCGATGGTCGCGCCCCAGTCGTGGCCCACGATCACGGCCGTCTCCTCGCCGAGGGCGCGTACGACCGCGGCGTTGTCCTCGACGTGTGCCTTCATCCGGTACGCCGCCACATCGTGCGGCTTGGAGGAACGCCCGTACCCGCGTACGTCGACGGCGACGGCACGGTAGCCCGCCGCCGCGAGCGCGGGAAGTTGGTGGCGCCAGGAGTACCAGGACTCGGGGAAGCCGTGCACCAAGAGGACCAGGGGGCCCCTCCCCTGCTCGACCAGATGGATACGGCCACCTGGGACGTCCACCAGCCGATGCTGCGCGTCCGCCGGTGTGTACGGGTCCGCGATGTGCGACATACGTCCTCCTCGGGGGTTGGGGTCCACTGATCTCGATCGTCGGAGGTACGGCTGCGACATCGCGACCAAAGTTGCTGTTCCGGCAACAAGACCTCCTGTCCACCGGCCCCTTTGGATCGCGCCCGACCGTCGGGATCCGGCCGACTCCGAAGAGTGGGCGGGTTCGGTGAACCGGGCGGTATGTCGGCACGTACTGAAGGAGGGCGTCCACCCTGCGTGGGCGTCCGCGCGGGTGACGCTGTGTCAGGACAGGCGTACGGGAGCCATGGATGAGGCATGCACGACGGAACGTTCAGCGGTTCGCGCGGTTCGCCGCCATCGGCGGGCTGGTCTGCGGAGGGCTGATGGTCTCGAACGCCATGGCGAGCGAGACACCGGACGGGTCGGACCTGCCGGGCGCCGTGACCCGGTCTGCCGAAACGGGCCGGGGCCTCGTTTCCGAGCTGGGCACCGAGCGTACGGCGGGTACTTGGCTCGATGCCGACGGGCGTCCGGTGGTCGCGGTGACCGACGAGGAGGCGGCGGCGGACGTACGCAAGGCGGGCGCCCAGGCCAAGATGGTGAACCACAACATGCGCGAACTGCGGTCCGCCACCACAACGTTGAAGGACTCGCCCCGGGTGTCCGGCACCTCGTGGTCGATGGACTACGCCAACAACCAGGTGGTCGTCCGCGCGGACAGCACCGTCTCCGCGGACGAGTGGTCACGGCTGACCAAGGTCGCCGAGAGCATCGGGAAGTCCGTACGGATGGAACGCATCGACGGCGAGTTCACGCCACGGCTGAACGGCGGCGAGCCGCTCCTCGCGGGCGCGGGCCGCTGCTCGGCGGGCTTCAACGTGACCAACGGCCGGGCCAACTTCATTCTGACGGCGGGGCATTGCGGGCCCGAGGGCACCACCTGGTTCTCGGACACGCAGGGCACCCAGCAGGTCGGGACCACCGTGGACGGGGAGTTCCCCGGTAGTGACTACTCCCTGATCCGGTACGACACCGGCACCGTGCTCGAGGGCCCCGACGTGGTGGCCGTCGGCAACGGCGAAGGCGTGCGGATCACCGGTGCGGCTGATCCGGCCGTCGGGCAGGAAGTCTTCCGCAGCGGGAGCACAACGGGGCTCCGGTCCGGCGAGGTGACCGGTCTGGACGCGACGGTGAACTACCCGCAGGGCACGGTCACCGGGCTGATCGAGACCACGGTGTGTGCCGAACCGGGCGACAGCGGTGGCCCGTTGTTCGCCAACGGCACGGCGCTCGGCATCACCTCGGGTGGCAACGGGGACTGCGACAACGGCGGTACGACGTTCTTCCAGCCGGTCACCAAGGCGCTGGACTCGCTCGGCGTGCAGCTGGCCGCCGATCCCGATGCGGCGGGCGGCCGGCAAGCCTCACCGTCGGCCCGGGACGACAACGCGGGCGCGGGCAACGACGCCGACAACGGGGCAGGAGCGGGCGTGCCGCCCGGCGGAGCCTCGACCGCGCCCGGCGGCGTGGGAGAGGTGGAGACCGTGCCCGAGGACGGGTCGGACGAGGCCTCGTCACCGTTCGCGCGACTCGCGGAGTACCGGAATCTCGGGCCGGGGCTGCTGGTCATCGCCGGAAGCCTGATCGCGCTGGTGGCGATCCAGATCCGCATGGAGCGGGGACGCAGGCAGTACCGCAACGAGTACTCGCAAAGCTGGGGCTGACGTGAGCGCCGTACCTTGAGTCCTCCTCCTCGTAAACGAGGGGGATTCCTGGCTCAGGCTGCCTGGCGGAACAGCGTTCCGCCAGGTCTTGCGCCATCAGCACCAGCCGGGTTGAGACCAGCCCGGGCCAGCATCACGCGGGCGGAGTTCTTGTCTCTGGGCGAGACGGTTCCGCACGCGGTGCAGGCGTAGGTTCGTTCCGAAAGCGGTAGTGCGTGCTTGGTTCTCGCTCCGCACTGCGCGCAGTCCATCGTGGCGTGCGCGGGATGGACCAGGTGCACGATCCTGCCGTGCTTGCGGGCCATCTCCAACAGGGCCTTCTTGGTGGCGCCGATGGCGGCATCGGCGGCCTTCCGCGCCATGGTCGACTTCGCGAGGAACTTGGGGCGGAAGTCCTCCACGGCGATGGCGTCGTGGTCGGCCACTACGCGCTTGGCCCACTTGCGGCCGGTGTCCTGGCGTTGCCGGGACACCTTCTTGTACGCCTTGGCCCGCAGCTTCTTCGCTTCACGGTAGTTCTTGGAGGCTGCCTGTCCCTTGGCGGGTTTGCGGCGGGCCATCATGCGGTCGTACCGCGACAGCTTCGCCTGGGCCTTCTTCCCGTGCCGGGCGTGGGGGAGGTCGTGGGTGTCGCTGGTGGTGGTCGCGGACCGGCGATGCTGCGGCAGACGTTCGCGGATGTCCTTTTGCGCCTTCGCTCGGGACTTGCCGAAGTCGCGGATGATCTGCTGCTGGGGAACTGATGAGCCCTCACGCAGCCACGGCGTCTTCGCGGGGGCTTCGGTCAGCATCGTGTCGAGCCGGGCCGGACCGCACGTCGCCTTGTCCGTGTCTTGGGGGCGGTTGTGTTCGACGCCGAAGGCTCTATAGATCAAGCTGAGCAGCCATGCGGAGTCCTCACGGGGATCACGAGCGTCGCGCCGCACGGAGAGTGACACCAAGGACTCCGCCTGCACCACCGCCGAGCACCAGGCCCATCGCCATGTTGTCGAAAACAGCCAGCCCGAGCACGAGCCCAACTGGAATGCCGATCAGCATGCCTACAACAAGCCCTGTGCTGATGGACGGTACGTCGGCTTCCTCGTTGTTCGTCACACGATCACGATGCCGAACGAGCCCTCCGGAGACGAGCTTCAATACGGCCAACCTTCAAGATCGGCCGGACCTTAAAGAACAAGCTGAGTAGGTGTTTTTGATCCCTGGCCGCGAACTGGGTACGGCTGGATGATCTGGCTTGTGGGTGCCGGCGGGACGGCTCGGCGATATTGCTGGGAGTGCGGTGATCCGCTGCCGCAGACGATGGCGGCGGAGGCGGTGTTCTGCTCGGGTCGGTGCAGGTCACGGCAGTGGCGGAGGCTTGAGCGGACCCGGCAGCGGGTGGCTGCGATGCAGCGTGGAGAGCGGGCAGAGTGCCCGGTCTGCGGACGGTCGTGGACGGTGGGGGTGGAGCGGTCGACGGCTGCGGTGTATTGCTCGGACCGCCGCCGGGTGCGGGCCTGCCGTCAACGGCGGGCGTTGCGGAACGGCGTTACGGAAACGCCATAGCCGAACGCCTCGCGAACACCTCGAACACCCCTTGTTTTGCAGGGTAGTTGGAGCCGATTGCCGAGCGCTTCGAGCGCCCGGTTCACGCCCTGCCCTGGCCTGTCGCGCGCGTCACGGTGGACGGTGACCGGGGCCGGCGCCCCCATTGACCGGTCACGTCGTGGTGGCCGGGCCGGGCCCGGGCGAGGACGGTGGTCGTCATGACCGACGTGCCCGGCAGGAGGTCGAGTCGATATTCACGGCCCATTCCTGCCGGAACACCTGGCGGGCAAGCGCCCCGTCCGGGTCGCCGGCATCCGCCTCGATCTGTAACTCCTCAAGGACGGCCTTCCAGGTGCCGTCGGCCGACCAGCGACGATGCCGCTCGTAGACGGTCTGCCAGGGACCGTACCGTTCCGGCAGATCCGGCCAGGGCACCCCGGTCCGGGCCCGGAACAGCACCCCGTTGATCACCATGCGGTGACCCGCTCACTGCCCGCCCGGCCTGCCGTTGCCGGGCAGGAGGGGTTCGATCTTCCGCCACTGCGCGTCCGTGAGCTCGTGTCGCCGCACCATACGAGCGTCCTGCCCGGCCAACCACGAGATCCGCCCAGCCCATCAAGAGCCATCAGAAACGGCCTAGACGCAGGTGCCGGAGAACTGATTGTCGACGGTCCGATACAACGGAAACCTCATGGCGGCGTAGGTGTCGGGGCCGTACTCGCCGTCTACGTGGATTCGGTGCTGCGTCTGAACAGCCTGTACCGCTCTCAGGGTGTCGTTCCCGTAGATGCGATCGACATCAATATCAGGGATGCTGTTGTAGCAAAGGTTGATCGCCCCCTGAAGCGCTGCGACTCCGGCGTTTGCGGTTCCATAGGCCATCCAGCAGTGGTAGGTGTAGCCGCTGCCGCTGTACGTAGGCAGGTAGTGATACCGCCCGCTGGGGGTGGTTGACGTCACGATCCGGGCCCAGTTGCACTCGGGGGTGGCGGCAGAGGCAGGGCTCGCGGTCAAACCAACTAGCAGCGTCGAGATCACGCCGATGACAGCACTGATGGCGCCGACCTTGAAACGGTTTCTGTTCACGGTTCTCCAGTTCGTAGGTAACTGACAGGGGCGAGGCTCGACACCACGCAGTGCGCCCACGTGGTGCCGTCGCTCACGCACAACAAGGCTCGTGATGCGGGTGTCTGACGCCCCTCTCTCTGGCCTCGCCCATGGACCTTAGGGGGCGTCGTGGGCTTCGGAATTTGTCGTCCGTGCAGGGAACTTTGTCAGTCGTGCATCGCCCTGCGGGTGAGGTCATGCGCGACCGCCACGGCCGGTGTCAGCCCCGTACGACGGGCACAGTAGCCCGGCCCGGTCGCAGAGTGTGCCGGTCGTTTGACCCACAAGGAACAGCCGCCGCACACACCGGAATACGGGTAAGAACGACGACCCGTCGCAACGGGCGAGCTCACACAGGAAATTGACCGAGTTGCGCCCATGAGGACAGATCTGCTGACCATCTGGATCTCGGAGCGCCATGCTTCAACGCGCTAGGAAGAAAAACGCCTACTGAGCCGTTCCGTCCCCCGTGCAAACCCGCCGCGGCGGACGACGCCGCCCTGGATGTCGGCGCCGAACGGCTCCTGCCGCACGCCTGAACACACACGTTCCTGCAGCCCCGGCTGCGGGAACAGGCACCGAGTCAGAAGCCGCCAGGCGAGAACCGGTTGCCGTACGCGAAGTTCAGCGGCGGGGTATCACGAGGACGCTCGCCCCGCGATGCGGCGCTGCCACGCGTCGCGCAGTGCGGGGACGATGCCGCGGGGCAGGAACAGCACGACGAGGATGAGAAGGGCGGCGTACACGGCGTAGTTGAGGATGCTGGGGGCGCTGGCGGGCATGCCCGGTCTGGAGCCCAGGTCGTTGAGGAACTGCACGATCAGGGTGATCGCGGTGGCACCCAGGAGCGCGCCCCAGATGGTGCCGAGCCCGCCGACGACGGCCATCACCAGGAACTGGATGGACAGCAGGACCGGGAACGACCCCGGAGTGATGTAGCCGATGAAGAAGGCGTAGATCCCTCCGGCGAGTCCGGCGAACGCGGCGGCCAGGGTGAACACGGCGAGTTTGTAACGGGCCACCGGCACTCCGCTGGCACTCGCCGCCGTCTCGCTGGTGGCCAGCGCACGCAGTCCGCGGCCGGCCCGTGAGGTGACGACGTTGCCGGCGACCAGGACGGTGACGGCGAGGGCGGCCCAGGCCAGGTAGGCGTAGTGGATGTCCTCGCCGAGTTCCGTACCTCCGACGGAGAATCGTGGAATGCCCTGCAGACCGACCGCGCCACCGGCCCAGTCCGCCTCACCGAGCAGGGAGATGAGGATGAGCTGCAGGGCGATGGTGGCGAAGGCCAGGTGGTGGCCTCGCAGCCGCAGCAGCGGTCCGCCGATGGCTGCGGCGAACAGGGCGGCGACCAGTGGTGCCGCGGCCAGTGCCAGCAGCGGCGGTATGCCGTGGATGCTCAGCAGGCCGGCCGCGTAGGCGCCGATGGCGTAGAACGACGCCTGGCCGATGGAGACCTGGCCCGCGTAGCCCATGAGCAGGCTCAGCCCGACGGTGACCATGGCGGACAGAGCGAGCAGGATGTACACCGAGAGCTGGCTGGCGGTCAGCATCGGAGGCAGGGCGAGGGTCACGGCCGCCGCCGCGCCGGCTACGACGAGGCCGCCCCGCCTTCCCCGGCCGGCGAAACGGGCGGCGAGGGGCCCTCCGGCGTCCGGCGACTCGGCATCCCCTGTGCCGTCCGTGCCGCCGGGGGGCTGGGAAGTGGCCCGTTCACGGCCAGACGTCACGGCGCTCATATCGTGCTGCCTTTCTGGTGGGGCGGATACGGATCGAGCACGGGCGGGGTACCCCATGCCTGGATACGCCCTGTGGACGCGGAGGGCAGCGGGCGTCCCACAGAGGAGTGATGAGGCGTCATCCGGCCTCCGCCACGACGCTGTGGGTGCGGGCCGCCTGCCCGATCATCAGCGCCAGGACCAGGCCCAGCGCCACCACGGTCTGGTACGTGGCGCTTCCATAGCCCGCGACCATCGCTTCGGCCACTCCGAGGAACAGCGCACCGGCCAGGGTGCGGCCGATGTGATGCATGGAGCCGACGACCGCCGCCGCAAAACCGTTGATGATCAGCGCCACGTCGGAGTCGAAGGACACCGAGTTCATGGGCGCCAGCAGAACGCCGGACAGCCCGCCCAGAGCTCCGCCGATGGCGAAGGCGATCAACCCCATGCGGGTGACGGAGATCCCGACGACGCGGGCCGCGTACGGGTTGGAGGAGCACGCGGAGAGGGCCTTGCCCGCGTCGGTACGGCCGAACAGCGCGGCCATCGCGGCGAAGACGGCCACGGTGACGCCGATGATGAGCAGGTAGTGGGTCTGGATACGGGCGCCGTACACGGTCAAGGCGCCGGAGAGCCCCTCGGAGGACCGGCCCTGGTCCCCCCAGAGCATGACCTCCACGGCGTACGCCAGAATACCCAGTCCCAGGGTGACCATCAGCGCGGCCTGTGGCGAGGTGCCCCGTCGGCCGATGGCGACCATGCCGAAGAGCAGTCCCACGGCGGCGGCGACGGCGACCCCGAGTAGTTCGGCGAGCCCGTGCGGGAGGCCGCTGTCGAGGAGGGAGATGGCGGTCAGCGCCCCGACGACGGCGAAAGTGCCCTGGGCGAAGTTGACCACTCGCGTCACCCGGTGAATGAGCACCAGGCCACTGCCGATCAGCGCGATGCCGCACCCGGTGCCCAGTCCGGTGATGAGGTAGACGAGGAAGTCGCTCATTTCGCCTCCCGTGTCGCGGCCTGCGCGCCCCGGACGGCGGTGTCCTGGTTACCCCGGGCGGTCTCGGTGGTGCCCGGCGTGGATGCAGGGACGACCGTGGCCCGGTCGTGCGGGCCTGGGGCGTCCGGGCCCGGGGCGTCCGGAGCGTCCGGAGGGCCCGGGAGTCCCTGGGTTTCGCCGAGGTAGGCCCGGGCGATGTCGGGGCTGGCGGCCAGGTCGGCACTGTTGCCCTCGGCGGCGATCCGTCCCGCTTCCAGGACGTAGGCGCGGCTGCACAGGTCCAGGGCGAGCCGCGCGTTCTGCTCGATGAGCACAACGGCCGTGCCCTGCTCGCGGTTGAGTTCGGTCAGGTGTTCGGCGAGGTCCGCGACGACGAGGGGCGCGAGGCCGAGGGACAGTTCGTCGATCACGAGGACCTCCGGTCGGCTCATCAGGGCACGTCCGACGGCGACCATCTGCTGCTGGCCTCCCGACAGCCCGCCCGCCTTCCGCTCGCGTACCCGCACCAGGTCGGGAAGGAGTTCGTACACCCATGAGGTGTCGCGCTGCTCGCGGCGGTTTCGGCCGCGGCCGGGCGACCGCCAGGCGCCCAGGCGCAGGTTGTCGTCGACGCTGAGGTCGCCGAACATCTGCCGCCCCTCCGGTACCTGGGCGATCCTGGCTCGTACCACCACACTGCCCAAGGCCGGTGCCAGGACCCCGGTGAGGGTGTTGACCAGGGTGGACTTGCCGGCCCCGTTGGGCCCGACGAGGGCGACCATCTCACCGGGCGCGACATGCAGCGAAACGTTGTCGAG
The DNA here is from genome assembly GCF_042870755.1 of Streptomyces sp. NPDC006365. NCBI lineage: Bacteria > Bacillati > Actinomycetota > Actinomycetes > Kitasatosporales > Streptomycetaceae > Streptomyces > Streptomyces sp. NPDC006365. Next base: position 677,318 of record NZ_JBIAHS010000001.1, on the reverse strand, counting down.
AGCGGTCGCCGCGCTGTAGCGGACCACCAGGTCGCGTACCTCGACGACATCGCTCGGGGACGGCTGCGAGGCGTTCATGCGGCCGCCTTCGTGCCCAGATAAGCGGTGACGACCCGCGGGTCGGTACGTATCTCGTCCGGTGTGCCCTCGGCGATGACCTTGCCCAGGTCCAGGACGGTGACGCGGTCGGCGAGGCGGCCGACGAGGGCGACATCGTGTTCGACGAGCATGATGGTGAGTCCGTCCGCGCGCAGTTGCTCGATGAGGTCGGCGAGCCGGTCCCGCTCCGCGGCCCGCAGGCCGGAGGCGGGTTCGTCGAGGAGCAGCAGGGTGGGTTCCCCGCACAGGGCGCGGGCGACCTGGAGCGCGCGCTGCTGCCCGAGCGGCAGCAGCTCTGCGGGGCGGTCCGCCCAGGCCTCGAGCCCGACCCGTCGTACCGCCTCGCGTGCCCGCTCGGCGATCAGGCGTTCCTCTCGGCGGTGGCGCGGCAGCCTGAGTGCGGCTGCCGCGAACCCGGCGCCGGTGGTGGCGTGGGCGCCGACCATCGCGTTCTCCAGCACGTTCATCCCGTGGAAGGTGCGGGCGCCCTGGAAGACGATGGCGATCCCCAGGCGGGCCCTGTGGTGGGGCGGCAGCCGGTCGATGCGTCGTCCGTCGAGTCGGATTTCGCCCCGCTCGGCGGGCAGTTGACCGCTGACCAGGTTGAACAGGGTCGACTTGCCCGCTCCGTTGGGGCCGATGATTCCGAGGGTGCTGCCCCGCTCCACCGTCAGGTCGACGCGGTCCACGGCGTACACCCCGCCGAACGACCGTGACAGGCCGCCCACCTGGAGCATGGGCTCGGTCACTTGGCCACCTTCTCCGACTCGCTCTTCGACCAGACGGTCGGCACGAACTTGCCGTCGGTGACGGTGTTGACCGAGATGTAGTCGGGGGACAGGCCCGAGTGGTCCTTCTCGCTGTAGCGGTAGGTGCCGTTCGGGGTGGTGAGCGTCAGCTTCTCCAGGGCCTGCCGGATCTTCTCGTGGTCGGTGCTCTTCGCCTTCTCGATGGCGGCGACCAGCAGCTGCACCCCGGTGTATCCGTCCTGCGCGAACTGCGGCGGCTGGTACTTGTACTTCTGCGCGAACGGCTTGTTGACGGCCTCGATGGCCTTCTTCTGCGCTCCGTCCGGCAGCGTGTCGCCAGCCAGGCCGATGGAACCGGCGACGATGGCGCCCTCGGCGGCCTTGCCGGCCGGGTCGAGCCACAGCTTGCTGGCCTGGGAGCCGGTGAAGGAGATCGGGATGTCCAGTCCCGAGGCGGCGTACTGCTTGGTCAGGACGACGGAGGCGGGACCGGTCACCCACACCGCGAGCGCCTGGGCGTCGGTTCCCTTGACGTGCGTGAAGACGGCGCTGAAGTCGGAGGCGGTGTTCTGGATCTCCTCGGTGGCGACGATCTTGATGCCGTACTTCCCGGCCTTCGCCTTCATCGCCTTGTAGCCGGCGGTCGGATACGCGGTCTTGGTGTCGTAGGCCACCGCCAGCTCGGTGAGGCCCTCCGACTTGTAGTACTGCAACAGTCGCTCGGCGTAGTCGGAGGCCAGGGCCGGTACGACGAAGACGTAGGGGTGGACGGGCTCCACCTGCTCGTCGGCCGGACTCAGGGAGATGTACGGGATCTCCGCCCGGTCCACCGCGGGCAGCGTGGCCAGCGCCGAGCCTGCGGACGGTGAGCCGAGAACCGCGGTCACGCCCTGGTCCTTGAACGCGTTGAAGGCCAGTACGGACTGGTCGGGCAGGCTCTTGTCGTCCTTGACGGTCAACTCCAGTTTCCGTCCGAGGACCCCGCCGTCCTTGTTGATCTGCTCGACCGCCAGTTCCGCGGCCTTGCGGCCCTCGGTGCCGAGGGTCTGGAGCTGACCCGTGAGCGAGGTGATCATGCCGATCTCGATCGGGCCGTCATCCGCCGAGGAGGACGCGGACGAATCACCTCCACACGCTGTGACGGTGAGAGTCAGACCGATGGCGAGAGCGGCAAGGGGTGTACGAGGGCGCACGGGAACCTCCGGGATACGGAGCGGGAACGGCATGGGGGAAGAAGCACACGCACCCGGAGGACACCCGGCGTGCACGAAAACGATGCAGGAAGAGTCGTTTGCGGGCTCTTGCGGCTTGCGGCCCGATCGACGGGTTGAACATAAGTCGCGGTCACATGACCGTCAACACTTCAAGCAAAAATTCCTGGACTCAGGTCCAAATATGATCTCAGGTCCGCCGATCATCCGGGCGAGGCGGAGGCGCCGCAGGGCGACGGCGAACCGGGCGAGGCCACCGCCCGCCATCGGCGGGACAGCAACGAGCGCACCGCCTGCGGGAGCAGCGGACATGACGCCCCGACGGCACTCCCCGCCCATCCGGGCAGGTCACGGACGCGCGAGGATGCCCAGCAGGATGATGTCGAGCGCCCCATCGAGGCGCCCGGGCAGGTCGAACGGCGCCGGATCCTCGCGGATCCAGCGCAGGACCGAGGAGAAGTAGCAGGACGCGAGCAAAGCGCCGGCCTGCTCGGGGTCGACCTGCGACCGGATCTCTCCGCGCTGCCGCCCCTCCTCGGCGATCTTCGCGAGTTCGGTTTCCAGGGAGGGATCCTGCAGCAGGCGGCCGAAGCGCGCGGAGGCGTCCATCAGGACAGTGGTCTCCGCACGGGAGGCGACGTTGAGGTCGGCCATCTCCCCCAGGTAGCGGCGCAGCCGGTCGCCGACCGGCAGGTCCTCGGCGTGCTCCTGGCCGAGGATGGCCGCGACCCGGGCTCGGCGGCGGACGCCCCACTCCTCCAGGAAGCCGACCTTCTGCGAGAAGTGATTGAAGGCGGTGGCCCGGGCGACGTCGGCGGACTCGGCGATCTGCTCCATAGTCGTCGCCTCGTAGCCCTGGGCGACGAACAACCCCACCGCGGCGCTGTAGAGCTGGTCGTGCACCTGCTGCCGCTTCCGCTCGCGGCGCCCGAGGGGCGGAGTGCCCTGTGCGGGTGCGCCTCCCGCCTCAGAGATCGTCATGGGCCCAGTACAGCACAGGCCCGTACAGGTATTGACCCCCGCGGGGTCACATCTTTAGATTTCGCCCCACAGATGGACTCCAGTCCATCAATGGATTTCAGTCTCGATTTTTGCTTCGGGACGTGGACAGGAGGCAGCGTGGCTTCCGTGCTTTCCCCAGCCGGCCGGATCGACCTCGGCCACGGCTGTCATGCATGGGTAGCGGGTGCGGGCGGATGGGGCATGAGCAACGCCGGGCTGGTCACCGGCCGGAGCGAGTCCCTGCTCGTCGACACCCTCTATGACCTGCGCCTGACCCGGGCCATGCTCGACGGGCTGGCGCCGGTGACCGACGCCGCGCCCGTCTCGACCGTGGTCAACACCCACGGCAACGGCGACCACTGGTTCGGCAACCAGCTCGTGGCCCACGCCGAGATCATCGCGGCCCGCGACTCGCTGACCGACATGCGGCAGGTGGGCCCGGCGGAGATGCGGGCGCTGACCGCCGCGGACACCGCCGCGGGACGATTCGCCCGCCGGATCTTCGGCCGCTTCGACTACTCCGGCATCCGGCCCGTGCTTCCGCACCGGGTCTTCGACGGCGAGACGGTCCTGGACATCGGCGGGACGGAGGTCCGTCTGATCGACGTGGGCCCCGCACACAGCACCGGGGACACGATCGTCCATGTCCCGCGAGCGCGGACCGTCTACACCGGAGACATCGTCTTCGCCGGTTCCACCCCCGTCATATGGCACGGCCCGTTCGCCAACTGGCTCGCCGCCTGCGACCTGCTCCTCGGCATGGACGTGGACATCATCGTGCCCGGACACGGCCCGGTCACCACGAAGGAGGCGGTCCGTGCCGTCCGCGACTACCTGTCGTACGTCCACGAAGAGGCCACCGCCCGCTTCAGCTCGGGAATGCCCGCCGAGGCGGCCGCACGCGACATCAGCCTCGGGCGCTTCGCCGACCTCGACGAGAGCGAACGTCTCGCCGTCAACGTGCACACCGTCTACCGCGGGCTCAACCCCTCGCTGCCCCCGCTCGACGGCCCTGGGCTCTTCGGCCGCATGGCCGGGCTCGCTTGCCCCTGCCCTGGCCTCTGATCCGCGTCAGCCCCCGGGTCTCGTACCGCCGTGGCCGTACATCCCCTCGGCCGCCCCCGGCCCCACCAAGGAGAAGACATGGTCACCAACCCCGTCCACGGCGCACCCGCCGCCCCGTCCGCCAGGCCACCCGCCCGGCACACCGGCACCGTCATCGCCGGATGCTCGGCGCCCTGCCCCGCCCGGCTCAGCCTCGCCCCGACCGAGGCGGAGGGGAGCGCGGCATGAGGTTCGCGACCTTCGCGCACGACGGAAAACGGCAGTCGGGGATCGTCGCCGACGACCGGATCCACGCCTTCGAACACCCCGTTGAACTGATGGACCTGATCGTGGAGGGCGAGAAGTGCCTGCGCGAGGCGGGGGAACGCGCGCTGACCGGCTCACTGCCCGTGCCCGTGGCCGACGTCCGGCTGCTGCCGCCGCTGCGGCCGCCGGCCGTACGCGACTACATGACCTTCGAGAGCCATGTCGCGGGCGTCGCCCGGGGATACGGCGACACCGTCCCCGAGGAGTGGTACACCGCACCCGCGTTCTACTTCACCAACCCGTACTCGGTGATCGGCGCCCACGACGACGTACCCGTGCCGCCCGGATGCCTCCGCTTCGACTACGAACTCGAAGTGGCCGCCGTCATCGGCAAGGCCGGCCGGGATCTGACCCCCGAGCAGGCACGCGAGCACATCATCGGCTACACGGTCCTCAACGACTGGTCCGCCCGCGACCTCCAGGGCCGCGAGATGCGCGTCAAGCTCGGCCCCGCCAAGGGCAAGGACACCGCCACCACCCTCGGCCCCTGGCTCGTCACCACCGACGAACTGGAGCCCCGCCGCAACGCAGAGGGCTTCCTCGACCTGGCCCTGACCGTCCAGGTCAACGGTGAGACGACCGGACGGGACAGGCTGGCCAACATGGCCTGGACGTTCGAAGAGATGGCAGCGTACGCCTCCCGCGGCACATGGATCCGCCCCGGCGACGTGCTCGGCTCCGGCACCTGCGGCAACGGCGGCTGCCTGGCCGAACTCTGGGGCCGGGGCGGCACCCTGCAACCCCCACCGCTCATCCCGGGCGACACCGTCACCATGACGGTCGAGGGCATCGGCACCCTCAGCAACACCGTCGTCGAGGGCGTCCCTCCGGTCCGTCTGCCCCCTGCCCGCCGCAGGCAGTGACCGCCGTACGTCCGGGAACCAGGGCCGGGGCGACGGTCCAGCCCCGTCCCCGACTCCCGCCCCTCACCAACCGGCTTCGACGACACCCCGTGCCGGACCGCCCGTCCGACACCGGAAGAAGGGCACCAACGACGTGGACAAGGTCATGGCCTCGGTCGCCGACGCGGTCACCGACATACCGGAAGGGGCATCGCCGGCGGTAGGCGGCTTCGGACTGTGCGGTATCCCCACCGTCCTCATCGACGCCCTGCACGCCCAGGGCGCCGGCGAACTGCGTGTGGTCTCCAACAACTGCGGCGTCGACGGCCACGGGCTCGGCGTCCTGCTGACGGCCGGGCTTTGGGGCTGCCGTTCCCGCACGCCGGCCAGCACTGCAGATCGTCCGACGGCGGCGCACGGTGCGCACCGGGAAGGGTGTCGCTCGAACGCGTCTACGCGGTCACCAGCCTGGCGGTGCACCAGGCGACAGCCGCTGAGCTGGCGGAACGCGTTCGCGGGCACTGGGCTATTGAGAATCGCGAGCACCATGTCAGGGATGTGACGTTCGGGGAGGATGCCTCGCGAGTACGGACCGGCAATGCGCCCCGGGCGATGGCCTCCCTGCGGAACCTGGCCATCGGCGCGCTCCGCCTGGCAGGGCGGGACAACATCGCCGAGGGCCTGCGCCATCACGGGCGAGACATGGCCCGGCCGCTGGCCACCCTCGGACTCACGTGATCATTCCCGGCCATTCACGAGAACGACGGAGCCCTGGGTCGACGACACGCGCAGCCGGAACGTCCGCCGGGCATGCCCGGCGTCCCCGGCCTGCTTCACCACCGACACGACATCCCCCTCCCACGCCCCGCCCGAGCTTCCATGAAGAGACCGTACGTACGACATGCGCACACCCGTACCTCCACTACGGCAAAGTCACCACCACCAGCGAACACGGGCACACCCGTTCACTTCCGGCTTCGTCGGCGGCTTTGCGGGCGCTCCGCGCCCCAGGAGACCGGACACGGCGACGCTCCGCGTCGCCGTCACGGGATGCGATTCCTCCCCGGCGTCGCCGGGGCACCCTCGCAAGAATCAGGTGAACGGTTTACTGGAGGGATGACACTTCCCGGCCCCACGCCTGACAACCACGACCGTGCCCCCGTCATTGTCAGCACCGCCGGCTCCTTCGCGCGGAGTGTGCTGGACGAGCGACATCCGGCCCTCATCGAGCGGGTACGGCAGGCCACGCCGTACCCGCCCGAGCAGCAGCGCGCGCTGAACGTCCTCCTGGAGGAGATCACCGAGGGAGTGATCGAGCCGCTGGGCGACGGCGAACCGGGTGCCGATCAGTGGCGGGACGAGCCCCACTACGGGCAACGCTGGCCGGACGTCCCCTTTCTGTGGGCGGAGAGCTTCTTCTACCGCAAACTCCTCGCCGCCCTGCGCTACTTCACGCCCGGCCCGTGGCAGGGCGTGGACCCCTTCGCCCCGTTCAAGAACGCCGAACTCGCGAGTTCCAAGGTCGACGACGAACTCGCCGCACTCGACCGCCTCCCCCAGCTCCCCGCGGAGGAACAGGACCGCACGCCCCTGCACTCCTCCCTCTGGGGCAACCGTGCGGACCTCGGCTTCCAACTGTCCGCGGGTGCCGAGGGTTTGGGCGCTCGCGTACCCGGTCTGGTGGTGGACGACTCGGCCGCGCTGTGGGGGACCCTGGCCGCCGCTCGGCCCGGCAAGGTCTGCCTGGTGGCCGACAACGCCGGACCCGAGTTGCTCCCCGACCTCGTGCTCGCCGACCACCTGCTGACCACGCGCCGCGCGAACTCGGTCGTCCTGCATCTCAAGCCATACCCGTACTACGTCTCCGACGCCACCACCGCCGACGCCCTCGCCTGCCTGGACCGCCTGACCACCGCGTCCGGCCACGCGGCGGACATCGGCAAGCGGCTGCGGCAGGCCGTCACGAGCGGCCGCCTGATCCTGCGTACCCACCCGTTCTCCTGCGCACCACTCCCCTACGTTCACATGCCGGCCGACCTCCGAGACGACTTCGCGTCCGCCACACTCACGATCATGAAGGGCGACCTCAACTACCGCCGCCTCGTGGGCGACCGCCACTGGCCCGCCACGATCCCCTTCGCCGAGGTCACCGCGTACTTCCCGGCCCCGGTGGCGGCACTGCGCACCCTCAAGTCGGACGTCGCCACGGGCCTGCCGCCCCGCACGCTCGAGCAACTGGACGCGACCGGGGAATCCTGGCGCACGAGCGGAACGCACGCTCTGATCCAGGTCAGCGCCTGACCGTTCACCGCGCGGCAGCCCGCGACCCGGCGGCGCGCGTCGAACTCGCCCACGAGTCGGGCGCCGTGGGCGTTCGATTTCTGGCAGGCTCAGGGGCGTGCGTGACAGGTGGCGCTGGGCTGGAGGCGTGTGATGGAGACGCTCGACTCGCGGGATCCCCTATCCGTCGCGGTGACCGAGGCGATCCGCGGAGGTGACGTGGCGGCGCTGCGGCAGTGCCTCGCCGAGCATCCCGAGCTTGCCACCGCGCGGATCGTCGAGCATGGCCGTGGTGCGGGGAGCCGGTCGCTGCTGCATGTCGCCGCGGACTGGCCCGGTCATTTTCCCCACGGTCCCGCGGTGGTCGCCACGCTGGTGGCGGCGGGTGCGGATCCCAACGCCCGTTTCGTCGGGGCCCATTCGGAGACCCCGCTGCACTGGGCGGCAAGCAGCAACGACGTCCCCATGCTCGACGCACTCGTCCAGGCGGGCGCCGACATCGAGGCCCCGGGTGCCGTGATCGGCGGCGGCACACCCCTCGCCGACGCCCGTGGTTTCGGCCAGTGGCGGGCCGCGCACCGGCTCGTCGAACTCGGGGCGCGCACGACGCTTGAGGACGCCGCGACGCTCGGCCTGCTGGACCGGGTGAAGGTCTTCGTCGAAGGCCCCGGACCGGCCGACGACAAGCAGGCGGATCACGAACCGGTCGACCACGACGCCCTCACGCGCGCTTTCTGGGGCGCCTGCCACGGCGGCCAACTGGCCACCGCCGAGTACCTGTTGGCGCACGGCGCCGACCGCGACTGGATCGGCTACGACGACCGGACGCCTCTCGACATCGCCCGTGCCGCGGACGCCGATACCGTCGTCCACTGGCTGCGCGAGCAAGGGGCGAAATCGCGCGCCCAACTGCCGTGAGCACCGGCGCGATCAGCGGGCCTCCGGCGACAGCAGCCAGGTCAGTACGAGCATGGTCTCCAAGTGGCGTTCGGGATCGGGGCAGGTGCCGTCCGTCAGCTGGGAGATCTGGCGGAGGCGGTAGCGGACCGTCTGCTCGTGGACGTGGAGGCGTTCGGCGGTGAGGACCGCGTTGTCTCCGCAGCGGAGGTAGACCAGCAGTGTTTCGAGGAGGGGCTCCCGGCGGCGGGGCGGGAGTTCGAGGAGCGGACCGAGCAGGGTGGTCGCGGCTGCTTCGAGGAGGTCGCCGGACTGGAAGGCGGTCAGGACGGCCAGGTGGTCGACGCAGCGCAGCGGTGCCTCCGCGGCCAGCACCCCGCGGTCGACCAGGTCCAGCGCACGCCGCGCCCAGCGCAACGACACCGCGCCCTGGTCGACCGGGACGACGGGCCCGAGCACCGCGCCCTTGGCCTTCGGCAGCCAACCCCGCCCGGATATACGGGGGTTGGGCACGATGAGGTACGGCTCGACGGGGTTGCGGTCGGCGAGGACCTCGGGCGGCAGGACGTGCGTCTGCGGGTGGTCCCCCGGTGGCAGGGCGAGCACGGCGAGGGTGCGCGGCAGCTGCCACCCGGCGGCCGCGGCCAGCTCGGCGAGCGGCCGCGGGGCCTGTCCGGCCTCGGCGACCAGCGCGTCGCGCAGCAGGTCCCGCTGTACGTCGACCGGGGCCCGGCCGCATACGTCGTCGTACCCGCGTGAGGCCGCCGCGATGGCCATACTCATCAGCTCGAAGGCGTCCTCCGTAAGCTTCGTCAGCACGGGCTCCGGCCACTTCTCGCGGTACGCGTCCTCGATGAGCCGGCGGCACGCAACCCGTCCTGCCAGGTCGAGCGCGTCTCTCAGTCCGTCGAGGGGGCGGCAGAGGCGGCCGTGCCGGGCGCCGATGGCCTCGTACAGGGCGATGAGCTCGGCGACGGCGGCGGGGCTGGGCCGGGTCACGTCGTGGAGCGTGACGAAACAGCTCACCGTCCGGTCGATGACCTGGCGTACCGAAAAGCCGGCCGCGTCGTCCGCGATCTCCGTGTATTCCGGCAGCCCGGAGCGTACGGCCTCCTCCATCTCGTCGACGACGGCCGGGACCTGCCGCAGCAGCATCCGGCGCAGCCCGCCTGGGAGCGGATCGGCGTCCTGTGCGTTCGCGAGGGTCAAGGTGCCTCCCGTGGATACCCGTGGGGCTGGACAATCATGGGGGACTCCTGTGACGTGCGCCAGATTTCGCGCGCGAGCGCACGGCAAAGGTGTCATTCGCCTTACACTCCAGACCACGACGACTCACCCTCTCGTGCTAGCAAGGGAGTTGCCACGTGTCAGCTGCCGAGCCGTTCTTATCCAGGCGCCCGTGGCACGAGCTGCCGCCGGCCCTCGCACCGCGTCTGCGCACCCGGCTTCCGGAGCTCACCACGGAGATGGTGCAGGCGATCCGCCGGGAGGTACGGGGCTACCGGCAGCCGATCGGCTCCGCCGTCGCGCGTGATCTGGCCGAGGCGGTGCGTCTGGCGGCCACCCAGTTCACCGAGCTCGTCGAGGAGCCGGACGCGCCGCAGCAGCACTATGTGCCGCGCTTCAGAAGGCTGGGCAGGCTGGAGTACCTGAGCGGGCGCGGCATGGACGGGCTGCAGGCCGCGTACCGCATCGGCGCCCGGGTGGCGTGCCGCCGCTATGTGGACGTGGCACGGGACGCGGCGCTGCCGGGCGAGATCGCCGTTCCGCTCAGCGAGGCGGTACTCACGCACATCCACGCGATGGCCGGGGAGGCGGTGGCGGGCTTCGAGGAGGCGCGGGCCGGCGCCGCCGACGACGTCCTGCGCAGTCGCCGGCTGCTCGTAGCGCGGCTGCTGCAGCGCCGCCACGATCCGCTCGCGGAACCGCTGCCGGACCTGGCCCGCAGGGCCGCCTGGCCGCTGCCGGAGCGGGTCCGTTGTGTGCTGCTGCCCGCCTCCGTCAAGGTGCCCGGCCTCGACGCCGATGTCCTCAGGGTGACCAGGGACGATGAGCTGCACCTGCTGGTGCCCGACGAGCGGCTGCTGACGGCCTTCCAGGGCACCGAGGCGGCGGTGGGCCCGGCCGTCCCCCTGGACGAGGCCTGGGTCTCGTTGCACTGCGCCCGCCTTGCCCGTCGCCTGGGACGGACCAGCGCCCAGGACCACCTCGCGGAGCTGCACCTGCTGCACGGCTCCCCGATCGGAAGTCTCCTGGCCGACCAGGTACTCGAGCCCCTGCAAGGCCTCCCGCCCGGCAAGGTGCAACGCCTCACGGACACGCTCGACGCGCTGCTCGCCTCCACCGGGCGTACCGCCCCGGAAGTCGCCACCGCGCTGGGCATCCATCCGCAGACGGCACGCAACCGGCTGCGTCAGCTGACCGCGCTGTACGGCGACCGGCTCGACGACCCGGCGTTCCGCTTCGAGGCGCAGCTCGCGCTGCGCAGCAGGTCAGCGCGGCATTCCTCGCTGCACTGACAAACTTCCGTACAGAATTCAGCAGTTGAACGAGAAGCGGTACTGAATTTCTGTCAGCATGCTCAGCCGCATGAGACATGCGAGCACCCGCACCGCGAAACGACTCGGACTGCTCTCCGGCGCCGCCGCCCTGGCGGTGACCGGTGCGAGCCTCCTCCCGCAGCAGGCGCAGGCAGGACCCGGCGACTTCCAACGGGGTCCCGCGCCCACCGAACAGTCCATCACCGCCGAGCGCGGCCCCTTCGCCACGGCCCAGACCACGGTCGACGGCCCGAACTTCAACAAGGGGACCGCCTACTACCCCACCGACACCAGCCAGGGCACCTTCGGAGCCGTGGCGATCAGCCCGGGGTTCTTGTCGCCGGAGGCCGTCGTCAGCTGGTACGGCCCGCGCCTGGCGTCCCAGGGGTTCGTCGTACTGACCCTGGAGACCAACTCCGGCACCGACCAGCCCGACGACCGGGCGACCCAATTGGTCAACGCGCTCGACTTCCTCGTCCAGAGCAGCTCCGTGAAGAACCGCATCGACCCCAACCGCCTTGCGGTGATGGGCCATTCGATGGGCGGGGGCGGCTCGCTCAAGGCCTCGGAGCTGCGGCCCTCACTCAAGGCCTCCATTCCGCTCCTGCCGTGGAACAACGACAAGACCTGGCAGGGCAACCGGGTACCCACGATGATCATGGGCGCCCAGAACGACGCCATCGCGTCACCGGCTTCGCACGCCAAGCCCTTCTACGACAGCCTCACCTCCGCACCGGAGAAGGCGTACCTGGAGCTGAGGGGCGCGGACCACTTTGCGGCGGTCTCCCCCAACGTGACGATCGCGAAGTACAGCATCGCCTGGTTGAAGCGGTTCGTCGACGAGGACGTGCGCTACGAGCAGTTCCTGTGCCCGGCTCCGGCACCGAACCAGCAGATCAGCGAGTATCGGAACACCTGTCCCACGGGTTAGAGGCTTCCCGGACCGGCCTGGTCTCAGGACCGGTCCGGGAGCACGATTTCCGCCCAGAGGGAGTCGTGGTCGGAGTAGTCGCTGTGCACGGTCTCGCTCCACTTGACGGTGACGGACGGGGGGACGAAGAGGTAGTCGATCTTTTTCAGGCCGAAGGTCGCCTCACCGGCCCGGCAGGGCACCGTCCAGTTGTTCATGTAGTTGCCGCAGGGACTACCCGCCTCCTTGAACTCCCCCGTCGCCCCGTCCCCGTAGTCGCGGTGATAGAAGCTGTCGGTGGGCGCCTCCTCGGCGGTCGTGTTGATGTCGCCCAGGAGGAACTTCCGGTAGCCGCTGTAGGTGGTGGCCAGGAGCCGCTTCGCCTCGGCGGCCTCCTTTTCCCGGGCTTCCTGGAGCTCGGGAGCGGAACCGCTCGACATATGGATCGAGCACACTGCCAGGCGCCGTTCCTGCGAGCGTATGCAGAGCATTTCGCGCTGTTCGCGGCCGGCCGGTGAACCGAGGTCGTGCCCGCCGCCGGTCGGAGGTGTGAAGCCGAGGTCGTTGCGGTAAAGGAGGGCGTTGCCGAATTCCGAGTCGTGCCAGCACCCCGCGGGCGTGCCGGCCTCCGGCACCACCGGGTCGAACACCGCCGAATAGCCGGGGAGTTGGCTGTCGAGCCGCTCCGTCCAGTCGCGGCATCCCTCCTGGATGGTCACGAAGGCCGGCCGGCGTTCTTTGACGGTGCGTACGAAGTCGTCGGCGGCCTCCTCGCCCGCCGTCCCGTACTTCGGGTTTCCGCCCGCCATGTTGAAGGTGCCGATCCGGTACGTCGTCGTGGCCGGGCCCGCCTGTATGGGCGCCGGACCCGGTGGTACGGGATCCGGGTTCGCCTGCAGGGGCGCCGCGCTGGGAGGCAGGCCGACGAGCAGCAGTGCGAGAGAAACCGCCGCCATGACGACCCGACGGCGGGACGAAGGCGGGGCCGGTTTCGTTGACGCTGCCATGAACGCAGTGCCCCCCTCTTGCTCCGCTGCCCCATCACCATGGCACAGCGCCATCCTCCGCTGGAACAACAGGAGTTCTGGTCAGGTGATCCACAGGGCGGCTGAAACTCGCTGTTACCGCGGGCATAGCTGACCCGGGGTCCACCTGTGGGGGTTGGGCGTGGACGGGGGCGCGACGGTGATCGGATACGTGCACCATCAGCTGAAGGGCGCCGCGACGGCGGCATGCGCCGTGGCCGTCAACGTGATCGTGGCTTTCGGGGTGCGCGACGCCCCGGAGGAGGACTACGGCTTCTGGCAGGCCCTCGGTGGCGCGCTTGCCGTGGGCGTGCCGGCAGGGCTCGTCTCCGTGTGCCCGCTGAAGTGGGTGGGCGAGGTGTCGTCGTACAAGTCCGCGCATCCCCTGGCCGACTCCGACGCCGTGCCGTCCCGGAACGTGGACCTGCGGCGCGAACTCCTCAGTGGCAGGCTGCTCGCCTTCATCACCGTGCCGACGCTGTCGTCACGTCCTGGTTCCCGTGGTTCGCCCTGGCGCCGCTGATCTCTGTCGTCGACCGGCTGATGCAGGCGGGGCACGCCGCCCGCTGGGAGCGGAAGCACGGGGTGGTGCTGTGGTGGGGTCAGGTGAAGGGACAGCCCTTCGCCGGCAACCAGCTTCAGTACTCGTCGCATCCCCTGACCTGAGCGGCCCTCGTCGCCCCGGAGGTATCGCCCCGGGACCACGAGGGGGCGGGGTCACTGTTGCGGCGGGCGGTCCTGGCGCTCGCCGCCGAACTGGTCCTTGAGCTTGTCCTGGGCGGTGTCGACCTGGCCGCTGTGCTTGCCCCGGGTCCTCTCGTCCACGACGTCGCCGCCCTTGTCGACGCCCCTGGACGTCTGCTCCGGGTGGCCCTTCAGCATGTTCTTGATCTTGTCCATCATGGACATGAGACATCCTCCTGATCAGCTCACCCCCACCTATCCAGGGTCACGGCAGGTGGGGGGTTTCGCATCCCCTGGCGGTGGGGTGGGAGCGGGGCGGACGGAGGGCTGTCGGAGGGCTATGCCTCTGTCCGGCACTCCGGGTGACCCCAGCCGTCGGGGTTCTTGGCGATGGTCGCGCCCGCCGCGTAGGGGCGACCGCAGCGGCAGCGGCCCGGGAACTTGGCCTTGAGCGTGCGGGACGAGGAGGCGGCGGAGGTGCGCTTCTTAGGGGACGCCGCCTTCTTACCGCCGGACGACGGGGGCGGCTCCGGCGACCCCTGCGCGCTGCCCGCCGGTTCCTGGACGAACGCGGCCTGGCTCGCGGCCCGGTCGGCGAAGTCGTTGAGCGGGTCCCCGCCGACCTGGTGCGCGGGTACGTAGCGGAAGTCCACCTCGCGGCCCTCCAGCAGCTCGTCGATGCGTACGACGAGGTCCTGGTTGGCCACCGGCTTGCCCGCGGCCGTCTTCCAGCCGTTGCGCTTCCAGCCGGGCAGCCAGCTCGTCACGGCCTTCATCGCGTACTGCGAGTCCATCCGGATCTCCAGCGGCACGCCCGGCTCGACGGCCGCCAACAGCCGCTCCAACGCGGTGAGTTCGGCGACGTTGTTGGTCGCCTTCCCCAGTGGTCCCGCTTCCCACGCGACGGGGGTTCCCGTCGCGTCGGCGATCACCCAGGCCCAGCCGGCGGGCCCTGGGTTTCCCTTCGACGCCCCGTCACACGCGGCGATAACGCGTTCAGCCATGCGTACGATCATGCCAGAGCGCTCCGCTGGGTTTTCCGGTTCCAAGCTGCGGGTCCGTTGTGGCAAGCGGTACCGCACCGGACGTGCGAGCGGATCACCGTCCGTCCCTCACGCCTCGCTGTATGTTGAACCACTGTGGGAGACCAAGGAGGCGCACCGGTGCCATCGCCGCAGCGCGCTCGCGCGCAGGCGTCCGCGATCAGCTCGGGAAAGCCGGTACCCGAGGCGGAGGCCGCCCCCTCGTCACGATTGCGGGCGCTCTTCGACGGGCAGCGGCTCTCCCCCGGCCAGCGGCGTATCGCTCAGTATCTGATCGAGCACATCACCGAGGCCGCTTTCCTGTCGATCACGGATCTCGCCGATCGGGTGGGCGTGAGCCAGCCCTCGGTGACGCGCTTTGCGACGGCGGTGGGCTTCAGCGGCTATCCCGCGCTGCGGGAGCGGCTTCAGTCGATCGCGCTCAGCACGCTCGCGTCCGCGCCGGACGCCGCCGAGGAAGTCCGACCGAACGAACTCCAGGCGGCCGTCGACTCCGAGATCGACAACCTGGAGAACCTGCGGCGCGACCTCGCCGATCCCGAGCGAGTGATCGAGATCGGCCGCGCACTGTCGCAGTCGACACCGCTGACGGTCCTGGGCTTGCGGATCTCGGGCTCGCTGGCCGAGTACTTCGCGTACGCCGCGCGTCGTATCCACCCGGACGTCCGGCTTGTGACACGGGGCGGCAGCGTCGCGTACGACGCACTGCTGCAGTCGCGCGAGGCGGGTGGGACCTGGGTCCTGGCCTTCTCCATGCCACGGCACGCACACGAGACGCTCACGGCCCTGCGGGTCGCCAAACGCGCGGGCCTGCGCGTCGCCCTGATCACCGATCTGGCGCTCGGCCCGCTCGCCGACGAGGCGGACGTGCTCTTCGCCTCCGGCACCGGCGCGCGCCTCGTCTTCGACTCGTACGCCGCGCCGGTCGTGATGTCCGCGGCCCTGCTCCAGGCGATGACCGACGCGGACCCCGAACGCACACAGGCCAGACTCGACGAGTACGAGCAGGGCGCGGAACAACACGCTTTCTTCCTCAAGGACTGACTCAGGCTGGGTACGGACTGCACCGTAAAGGTCCGATGTCCACCGGAACGCGGCGGTCGCCGCCCGCAAGGCATGATTCGGCCGTATTCAACGAGGCGCTCACATGAATTTTTTCATGCGCTTGCTTACCCGACGGTATATATGAATACTGCTCGCTGATCGGGAGTCTCCCGAACCGCCCGCCGCCTCGGAAATGCGATGACGATGTCCCTGACGTACTCACCGATCAGCACGGACTGGCCCTGCCAGGTAAAGACGCCCGGCAACCGGGACTGGGAACGATCGGCGGCCAAGTGGCTGCGCGAACTGGTGCCCTCCCGCTACGGCAGCTACCCGCTGCTGATCCGCGAACCCGTTCTACTCGCCCGCCATGCGCAGATACAGCTCCAGCAGGAGATCCGGGTCATCCGCACCGCGCTGCACAGCGCCCGCGCCGAGCTGCCCTCCATGGGGATGCCGGAGTCCGTCATCGAGCACACCATCAAGCTGTACGCCGCGGAACTCACGCAGCTGAACCACATCGCCCGCGGCGTACGCGTCGTCACCCAGGCCCTGGTGGACGGCAACAGCGGACGCACCGGACGCTGAGCCGGCCGGACACCGCTCGCCGCTCCGGCGGCCGGTGCGCGTATGGGGACGACACGTGGCACCGAGTTCCCTTTCGTGAGCGCACTGAGTGCCATCTCCCCTGGCCGATGCTAGGTTTCCGCACATGACCGTTCCGAAGCCGCCGATGCGGGACGCACTTGTGGCGGCGGCGTTCCAGTTGTTCCTGGAGCGGGGGTACGAGCAGACCACCGTCGATGACATCGTGGCGCTCGCCGGGGTCGGACGGCGGTCCTTCTTCCGGTACTTCCCGTCGAAGGAGGACGTGGTCTTCCCGGACCACGAGCGCTGCCTGGCCGATATGACCGAGTTCCTGGGCCGCGGCGGCGAGGAGCACGACCCAGTGGCGCGGGTCTGCGACGCGGCGCGACTGGTGCTGCGCATGTACGCGGAGAACCCGACGTTCTCGGTCCAGCGTTACCGCCTCACCAAGAAGGTCCCGGGGCTGCGCACGTACGAACTCTCGGTGGTCTGGCGGTACGAGCGGGCCCTCGCCGAGTATCTGCGCCGGCGCTTCGCGGGGCTGCCCGACGGGACTCTGCGGGCCGATGTGATCGCCGCGGCCGTCGTCGCCGCGCACAACAACGGGCTGCGGTCGTGGCTGCGTTCGGACGGCGAGAGCGACGCGAGCGCGGAGGTCGACCACGCGCTCACCCATGTGCAGCGGACCTTCGCCCCTGACAGCTCCGACACCCCTGACACCCCTGACACCCGTGGCGCCGGTCCCGGCGAGGTCGCCGCCGAGGATGTCGTCGTGCTCGTCTCCCGGCGTGGGGCGCCGATGTGGCGAGTGGTCCAGGAGATCGAGGCGACACTGGAACGCCGTCCCGACTGACGGAACCGAGCAAACTGAGGGAACTGAGTGCCTTTACTGGTGGCACTCCGTGCCATAGGCTGGGATTCGATGCGGCGCACAGCAGTTGCGCGCGTCAGCACATCAGATTCCGGCCCAGTGCAGGGAGATGACATCGTGTTCCACCCGGGAAGCCGGACCACGGCGGGCGTACTCGACGCGGAGACGGCGACGACCTCGAAACCGGCCCACGAGGGGCTCCACTACCAGCGCTGTCGCTGGTGCGGGACCGCCATGTTCCACCGGCTGCTCTGTCCGGTCTGCGCGGGCAGCGATCTGCGGACGGAACGCAGCGCGGGCCTGGGCGTCATACGCCACGCCACCATCGTGCAGCGCAACACCCCGGCCGCCCGCAATGTGTCCCTCGTCGAACTGGCGGAGGGTTTCACCGTGCGGGGGCGCGTGCAGGGCCCGCTCATCGCGATCCGGGTCGGCGACCGCGTACAGCTCACCACGGCCGCGGACACGGTGCGCCGCGAGCCCGTGTTCAAGCTGTGCGAAGAGCCGTACTCCGGCTGGTTCTGACCGACTCCTGACGCGCGCGGGCGGGCTCGCGCGGGAACACTGGCAGGGTCAGCTGCCCGCGCGGAGCGTGGAGGAACCCATGCATGCCAAGGACGTTCTCGCCGACGCGTACGGTCGCATCCAGGAGGAGGTCCACGCCGTCGTCGAGGGACTCCCCGCGGACGAACTGAACGCCCGCCTCGACGGCGAGGCCAACTCGATCACCTGGCTCGTCTGGCATCTCACCCGCGTCCAGGACGACCACATCGCCGATGCCTCCGGCCTCAAGCAGCTCTGGCTCGCGCAGGACTGGGCGGACCGCTTCGGCCTGAGCCTGCCCCGCAGGGACACGGGTTACGGTCACACCTCGTCGAAGGTCGGGAAGGTCCGCGTGGATTCGGGTGAGCTGCTCCTCGGCTACCACGACGCCGTCCACGAGCAGACGTCGGGCTTCCTGCGCGACCTGGACGACGACGAGCTCGACCGCGTCGTCGACGAGAGCTGGTCGCCGCCCGTCACCCTGGGCGTCCGTCTGGTCAGCGTCCTCTCCGACGACTTGCAGCACGTCGGGCAGGCGGCCTTCGTACGGGGGATCCTGCGAGCGCGATGAGGGCCGTGCGTGCCGTGTATTCGGCTGCTCCAGGGACACTCGCGTGAGGTACGGGTCTGTCGGCCATGCCGGAGGAACAGGGGCCCACGCACGCAGAGGAGTCGGGAACGATGCGGCACGACGAGCTGATCGCAAAGGTGCGGGAGCGGGCAGGACTGCCCGACCGGAGTTCCGCCGAGCGGGCCACGCGGGCGGTGCTGTCGACGCTGGCAGAGCGCATACCCGAGGGGCTTGCCGATCATCTGGCCGCCCAACTGCCCGCGCAGCTGGCCGAGTCGATACGCGAGAGGGTGTCCTCGCCCGCCGGGAGTGATGAGCGGCGCGGCTCCGGTGAACGCTTCGACCTGACCGCGTTCGCGGGGCGGGTCGCCTGGCGCGCCGGGGTGCCCGAGGATGCCGCACTGCGGGAGTCGGTCGCGGTCTTCGAAGTCCTGGACGCGGCGGTCGCACCCGAGGAGATGGAGAAACTGGCGCGCGTCCTGCCCACGGACATCCGCACGCTGCTGCCGGTCGCGCGGGCCGACATCACGGAGGTGTAGCGAACCGCGCACCGCCCCTCAGGCGATATCGCCCTCGCTCGAGGCGGCCCGTCCCCGGGGAGGTTCCACGGCGGAGTACACGTCCGTGGCGATGTCGAACGTGTCCGAGAGCCGGGTCAGGCGCAGAAGGCGCCGGTGGCGCGGGTCGTCGAGGACGAGGAGCAGTCGGCTCTGCCCGCCCTGCAGCCGGTTGCGGATCCGGCACAGAAGGGACAGGCCGCTGCAGTCCAGGAACGTGACCTTGCGCAGATCGAGCACCAGTTGACGGGGCTGGGCGGCGCACACGGCGTCGAGGGAGGTCACCAGCTCGGTCGTGGCCACGAGGTCGAGTTCTCCGGAGAGTTCGATGACCGTGCTGTTGCTCAGCCTCCGCTCCCGGAGGCCGTACGGCGGTTGCTGCACCATCGTCCCCACCCCCTTCGGGGTGTGCGCATGTGCGTGGTCATGGCGTAGGGGGTGAGTGGGACAGCTCTCCCTTGGGATGCGGCTACCCCTTGTGGACCACACCAATCGACTCGTACGAGACGCGCAGAGCCTGAGCCGCTCCTTTCGCATGGCCCACGATCGCGGGGGTACTCGCCGCTCGCCCGCCCCCCTCACCCACCAGGGAGAACGCACTCGGAGGCGGAAGGAGTGGAGTTCATGCGATTCCGTGACCGACAGCAGGCCGGTGCGGCCCTGGCCGAACGACTGCTCGTGCGCCGGGAGGAAGGCGCCCTGCCCGATCCGGTCGTGCTCGCTCTGCCGCGCGGTGGCGTCGTGGTGGCCGCCGAGGTGGCGCGAACCCTCGACGCCCCGCTGGATGTGCTGGTCGCCCGCAAGATCGGAGCGCCGTTCCAGACGGAGCTCGGCGTCGGCGCGATCGCCGGGGAGGACGAGCCGTTCTTCGACGAGCGGGCGCTGGACCGGCTCGGGCTGAGCAAGGCGGCCCTGGAGCCCATCGTGGAGCAGGAGCGGGACGAGCTGCACCGGCGCGAACAGCTCTACCGCAAGGGCAGGGCCATCCCCGAACTGACGGGCCACACCGCTGTCGTGGTGGACGACGGCGTGGCCACCGGAGTCACCGCACTCGCCGCCCTGCGCTCCGTACGGCGCCACGATCCCGCCCGCGTCACGCTCGCCGTCCCGGTGTGCTCGCCGGAGGCGGCCCTGCTGGTGCGGGAGGAGGCGGACGAGGTGGTCTGTCTGCACGAGCCGGTGGCGTTCATGGCGGTCGGGCTCTGGTACGAGGAGTTCGACCAGGTCACGGACGACGAGGTCCTCGACGTCCTGCACGGGTTGTCGTGACCGGACAGAGGATTCTGCTCACCGGGTGGTTCAGCTTCCTGGACGGGGAGGCCACGGCCGGTGACGTACTCGCGCTGCGGCGGGTGGAGCAGGTGCTGGCCCGCGAGGGGCTGTCGTACGACACGGTGTGGAGCCCCGGTTTCCAGCCCGAGGCACTGCACCTGGCGGACGTACGGCCGGATGCGTACTCCCACCTGGTGTTCGTGTGCGGGCCGCTGCACGGGCCCCAAGTCGCCCGGCTGCACGAGGACTTCAGGGCCTGCTGGCGTATCGCGATCGGTGTCTCCGTGGTCGATCCCGACGATCCCGCCGCCACCGGGTTCCACCACGTGCTGCCGCGGGACGCTCCCGGTACGGATCCGGCGTTGGACCTGTCGGCGAGCGCCCCGATCGGCCCGCCCACACCCGTCGTCGGGGTGATCCTCACGCACGGCCAGCAGGAGTACGGGCCTCGTCGGCGGCACGGCCATGTCGCCGAGGCGGTGACGCGGTGGCTCGCGGGCAAGGACTGCGCGCCGGTCGAACTGGAGACGCGTCTCGATACGCGGGACTGGCGGCTGGACTCGACACCCGAGCAGTTCCAGTCCGTGCTCGCCCGCCTGGACTGTGTCGTCACCGACCGGCTGCACGGGCTGGTGCTCGCGCTGCGGACCGGAATCCCGGCGCTGGCGGTCGATCCGGTCGCCGGTGGCGCGAAGTTGACCGCTCAGGCGCGCGCCTGCGACTGGCCGGCCCTCGTTCCGGCCGAGCGGCTGGACACCCGCCAACTGGACCGCTGGTGGGACTGGTGCCTCACATCGGGGCGGGCCGCGGCTCGGCAGAGCAGGGACGATTTCCTGCACGAGCCTGCCCGGGACGGCATGCACGGGCTCGTCGAGGCGCTGTCGGCTCGCCCCCTCCGGTCGGAGCGGTCGTCCGGTTAGTTCGCCGGAGCGCGGGGCACTCGTGATCACCGAACACCGCCCGTCATAGAGGGAACGAACATGGCGACAGGCCGACTCCCCGATCGCGAACAGCGCATTCTGGACGACATCGAAGCGGACCTGCGACGCGACCGACGGCTGCGTCGCAGGCTGCGCACCCTACGGATCAAGCGACGTCTGAACCCAGCACGGGCTGCCGATTACCGGCCGCGTGGTCCGACCGTCGCGCTCCTGTTGGCGATGTCGGTGGTGCTGATGGTGGTGGGTATCCGTACCTCCGAGCCGGTCGTGATCTGGGCCTTCGCCGCGCTGTGGCCACTGACGCTCTTCGGGGTCTTCCGGCTGGTGTGCCGGTGGACGGAGCCATGAGCCGGGGTCGGCCCATGAGCGGGGGCTGTGCGCGTCAGCGCTGGTAGAGCCCGACCAGGGTGCCGCTGGCCAGTTGCTGACGGTCGAGGACGTTGTGCACGTCCTCGGCGGTGGTTTCATCCGGGATGGAGACGGGGCCGGGGAGCGCGTACAGGCGGAGGAAGTAGCGGTGCGCCTTGTCCCCTACCGGGGGCTGCGGGCCGCCCCAGCCGGGTTCGCCGAAGCCGTTGACGTGCTGGTGGCCGCCCGGCGGCTTCTCGTCGGCGTCCAGGCCCTGGCTGCGCGGATCGATGCCCGTCACCAGCCAGTGGATGAAGGTCCCCGACGGCGCGTCCGGATCTTCACACACAAGAGCCAGCTCCACTGCCTCGTCGGGTACTCCGGACCAGGTCAGAGGCGGGGAGACGTTGTCGCCCTGCTTGGCGAAGCGGTCCGGGATCAGGGCGTGGTCATTGAATGCGGTGCTTTTGAGTTCGATTCCGGCCATGCGCGCCGCAGTACCCCGAAGGAGCGCGGCCACACCTGACGCGGCCGGAACGGTGTGGTCCGACCGCGGCGTCAGCGGCGCCCCGCGCGGGGAGTCCGGAAGGGTGGCCCTCAGCCCGGTGCGGTACGGCGCGCCCCGTAGGCCCTGGGGGAGCGCTCAACTCGTCAGTACCTGGGGCGAGGTCTCCTTCAACTCGGCGTTTGCCCAGCGGAGTTGGCGCAAGGTGTCGGGATGGCATCGCTGCGCGAGGTCGAGCAGCTGGTCGTCCGCGGTGGCCTGGGCGGCCTGGGCCACGAGTTCCCAGTCGACGGAGACCGCCGACGCCTGCTGGCAGATCCTTCTCAGATCACGGAGCAGGAGCAGTCCCGCGTCGCCCCGACGTCCCGCCTCGCTGCGGCGGCCGATGATCTCGCTGCCCTTTTCGCGCAGCCGGCCGACCGGTCCCGGCTCGTCGTCCGGTTCCGGGTCGAGGGCGACGTCATAGCGCTCGGCGAGTTCGGCCGGCTCGCGGATGTGCCGGTGGGACCAGTCCGCGAGGTCGAGTGCGAGGTGGTGGATGTCGTGCGAGGTCTTGTGCCGTTCAGCGGTGTGCAACAGTTCCCGGGCCAGCTCACGCTCCTCGCGATGCAGGTCCCGCAGCACCAGGCCGATCTTCATGTGTCACCTTCCGTCGGCGGCATACCGCGTACGTCCTCATCCGATTCCGCGGCCTGGCCGCCCCGCGTCTCGGGAACGCACCAACGGCCGTGTCAGCCGGTCCGGAGACGCGCCCGCCTGCCAGCCGAACAAGTCCTTGGGGTCCAGACGGCCGTGGTTCACCCGGTCTTCGGCACGGCCGCGCACTCCGACGATCCGCCCGTCCTTGACCGCGATGTCCAGCGCGTCACCGTTGGAGTGCAGTACCGAAGCGGACCGTACCCAGCGGTCGGGGTACTCGGCGCCGATGCCCTCGGCCAGGAAGGTGTCCACCCGCACCGGCCACGTCTCGCCTCGCGCGTACGGCGTGCGGGTCCCCCACGGCTCGGCGATGCGGTCCACTCGTCCCATCGGCCCGCCTCTCCCCTCCTGCCGCCGGAGTCCGCGTCGGTCACGTGGCGACGAGTGCCCTTCGTACGCCGGGCAAACCGCGGCGTACGTTCGGCGCACGCCCGCCGTGCCGAGATGCACCCCTCTACCCGTTTCGTGCCAAAGGCGGGGGTAACCCGTTCTGGGCGAACGGCAACGAAGCGAGGTGAACCATGCAGCACGATGCCTTTATCGGTCAGGTTCAGGCCCGCGCCCGACTGGACAGCCGCGGTGCGGCCGAGAGGGTCACCCGGGCCAGCCTGGAAACCCTCGCCGAACGCGTTCCGGCATCGGTCGCGGAGAAGGCCGCGGCCCAGCTGCCGCAGGAGGTCGGCGAGCATCTGCGCCGGGTCGCGCACACGCCGGGCGAGCCCTACACCGGCATCCGGATGGACCGGGAGGAGTTCTTCAGCCGAGTGGCAGAGCGTGCCGGAACCAGCTACCCGAAGGCCATACACGAAGCCCGCTGCGTAATCGAGGTCGCGACCGAGGCCACCGAGGGTGCCCTGGCCACGCAGATCCGTCCGGCACTCGACGACGACCTCGCCTAGGTCCTCTTCGCGGGCAGTACGGACTAGCGCGCGGCGGCAGACCAGCCAGCTCATCCTCAACCGGCGGCTTCCCCACGGCACGCAACCGCTGCGCCTGTCCCGGCTTCCCGCCCTGACGCGCCTGCTCGGCCCGTCGAGAGGGGCTGAGGTCCGGGTCGGAGTCGGGATCCACGCGCACGGCGCGTGCGACGTCCTCCTCGGTGACAAGTCGGCAGGAATAGGGAGGTTCTTCGCCGTTCGTCGGAGGATGGCCTGGGAACCCGGGCAGTATGCAGCAGCACAGCAACCCAGATCCCGATCCGCTGCGGACCCCCGGCCTGGAGCCCGGTGGCGGCGTTCCGCCCGGCGAGACGCCTCCTGCCGAGAGCAGTATGCCCGGCGCCGGACCGCAGGAGACCCATAACCCGCCGCGCGGCTGGGCCAAAGGCCCACTGACCGTCATCCTGGTTCTCGTGGTGCTGGTCGCCGCGGGCTTCCTCGCGTTCGCGATCGCGCTCGCCCTGTGAGCACGTACGGTCCGTGAGCCCGTACGCCTCGTCGATCGGACGCTCAGTCGTGCCGTCAATCGGGCTGTTCCTGTGGGCCGGGCTCCTCCTCGACCGGCTCGACCGGCTCGACCGGGGAAGCCCGGGAGTCGTCGTCGCCACGTTGTCCTGAACCCGCCTCGTCCAGGTCCGGGTACGCCTCCGGAGGCTCCGGCTCGGCGGACTCGGCGGCCGGAACGTCCACGATGGCCTCCTCCCGCTCGGCTTCCTCCGGTGACGCGGGCAGATCCCGCGGCACCTTGGTCTCGGTGCCCGGCTCCTCGGACCGTTTCTCCTCCATGCCGACCGTTCCCTTCGTCGAGTGCGTCGAACGAGAGCACCAACCGCTGGGTGCCCCTACGGCAGCGGTGTGCCGCCCGTGGCGTTGAGAATCTCCGCCGTGATGAAGCTCGCCTCCTGGGAGGCAAGATAGACGTACGCCGGAGCCACCTCGACGGGCTGTGCCGGGCGCCCCAAAGGGGCCTGCTTGCCGAACTTCACGGTGTCGGGCAGCGTCGCGGGGATCAGCGGCGTCCACACCGGGCCCGGCGCGACCGCGTTGACGCGGATGCCACGGTCCACGAGCATCTGGGACAGCCCTTGGGTGAAGGTCACGATCGCACCCTTGGTCGTCGCGTAGTCCAGCAGATGGGGGCTGGGCTTGTAGGCCTGCACGGACGTGGAGTTGATGATGCTGCCGCCCTCCGGGATGTGCGGCAGGGCGAACTTCGTCAGCCAGAACATTCCGTACAGGTTGGTGCGCATGACCCGGTCGAACTGCTCGGTCGAGATCGCCTCGATGCCCTCCGGCTGCGACATCTGGTACGCCGCGTTGTTCACCAGGACGTCGATGCGCCCGAACTCCCCGGCCGCCCGCTCGATCAGCGCCCGGCAGTTCTCCTCCTCGCGGATGTCGCAAGAGACGGCGACCGCCTTGCGGCCTGCGCCCTCCACAAGCCGGCACGTCTCGCTCGCCTCGTCCGCCTCCTGTTCGAGGTGGGTGAACAGCACGTCGGCGCCCTCCCGGGCGAAGGCCAGGGCCACCGCCCGTCCGATGCCGGAGTCCCCGCCGGTGATGACGGTCTTGCGGCCCTCCAGCCGGCCGCTGCCACGGTAGGACTCCTCGCCGTGGTCGGGCGGCGGGTCCATCGGTCCTGTCCAGCCCGGATGGGGCTGGTCCTGTGCCGGGAACTCGGGGCGAGGATGCTGCGTCACTGGATTCTGCTGAGCGTGCTGCGGATCGGTCACGTCGGCCTCCTGACCGCTGGGCTGACTGTCGGTAGTCCGGTCAGGCTGGCGAGTTCCCGTCCCGCCCCAGCCGAAAAGTCAGCGCAGGTGCCACTCGGCGCACGAGCACAGCTGCAGCGGGAATGTCAGCAGTGGGCAGAACACCGACCATCCCTCGGCGCCGCGGTCGAGGATGAGCCCTGCGCTCACGGGTACCCGAGGCCGGCGACCGCGCCCCGTCGTCCGCGAGGGGCCGCACACCGACTCGCGATGTGAGGTGATCCTCCATGGCTGATATCCACGGCCTCTCCGACCACGAACTCGACGCCTTGTGGGACGAGTTCCATCGCGTTGTGAACATGACCTCGCGCGAGCTCAGCGAGTGGCTCAGGACCCGGGATGCGAGCCCGGTCACCGAGCCGCTGCCCGAGGATGCCGGGAGCGAGGCGGGGCGGCACGTGCTGGCGATCCTGCAGAAACGCCGCCGGGACCTCACCGACGACGACGTACGCCTCATGCGCAAGGTCGTGGACGTCGTCGGTTCCCTGAGCGACGAGGAGCGCGAGCCGGAGTCCGCCGACCGGAGCCGGCGCCACCGGCTGATGACCCTGGGGCACGATCCCCTCAAGCCGTCCTGACCGGGCAGAACACCCGGTGGCTCGTTTCCGTGGCAGGGGCGCGGGGCACCCGGTGCGGGTGTTCACCAGGCGGAGAGCTCGCGCGGCGGCGCGGCTGCGGCGGGGCGCGGAGCGGACCACCGACGCGCTGGACGCGCGGCTGCCGGTGTCCGAGGGCGGACCGCTGCTGCGCAAGGCGTTCCCCGATCACTGGTCGTTCCTGCTGGGCGAGCTCGCGCTGTACAGCTTCGTCGTCCTCCTGCTGACGGGCGTCTGGCTGACTCTGTTCTTCCAGCCGTCGATGAACGAGGTCGTGTACGACGGCTCGTACCGGTCGCTGGAGGGCGTGCGCATGTCCGAGGCGTACGAGTCGACCCTGCACATCAGCTTCGACGTACGCGGCGGACTCCTCATCCGGCAGCTGCACCACTGGGCGGCCCTGGTGTTCCTCGCGGCGATCGGCGTGCATCTGCTGCGGGTCTTCTTCACCGGCGCATTCCGCAAGCCGCGCGAGGTGAACTGGGTGATCGGCGTGACGCTGTTCCTGCTGGCGCTCGCCGAGGGCTTCGCGGGCTACTCGCTGCCGGACGATCTGCTGTCCGGCACGGGGCTGCGGATCGCGCAGGGCATCATGCTGTCGATCCCGGTCGTGGGGACGTATCTGAGCATGTTCGCCTTCGGGGCCGAGTTCCCGGGGGACGACATGATTCCGCGGTTGTACTCGCTGCACATCCTGCTGCTGCCGGGCCTGCTGCTCGCGCTCGTCAGCCTCCATCTGATCCTGGTCTTCCACCTGAAGCACACGCACTGGGCGGGACGCGGCCGAACCAACCGCAATGCCGTGGGCAAGCCCATGTTCCCGCAGTTCCTGGCGAGTTCGAGCGGACTGTTCTTCATCGTCTTCGGCGTACTGACCCTGCTGGCGGGGGTGGCGCAGATCAATCCGGTCTGGGCGTACGGGCCCTACCGCACGGACCATGTGTCGACCGGCTCGCAGCCCGACTGGTACGTGGGCTTCCTCGAGGGCTCGCTGAGACTCGTGCCGCCGTGGGAGACAGCGGTCGCCGGGCACACGGTGATGTGGAACGTGCTGCTGCCCGCGGTGATCCTCCCGCTCGCCCTCTTCGCGGTGCTGTACGCGTATCCGTTCTTCGAGAAGTGGGTCACCGGCGACGACCAGGAGCACCATCTGTGCGACCGGCCGCGGGACAAGCCCGTCCGCACGGGTCTCGGTGTCGCCGCGATCGTCTTCTACGGCGTACTGCTCGCGGCGGGCGGCAACGACGTCCTCGCGCACACCTTCAAGATCTCGCTCAACACGCTGACGTGGGTGTTCCGGATCGCCCTCGTCGTGCTGCCGCCGTTTGCCTTCATGGTGACGAAGCGGGTCTGTCTCGCGCTGCGGGAGGCGGAGCTGAAGCGGCTCGCGGAGGGTGAGGAGACCGGCGAGGTGCGGCAGTCGGTCGAGGGCGGCTACGAGGAGAGCCACGAACCGCTGGACGCCGAGCGGCAGTACGTCTTGCGCACGCGCGAGCTGCCGCGGCGCCTGCCCCCGCCGGAGCACGACGGCGGCGTACCGCGGCTGGGCCGGCTGCGGGCCACGCTCAGCTCGTGGTACTACCGTGACCGGGTCGGGGACGAGCCGGAGTCCCGCAGGGGCGAGTTGGAGCCCTGACCGGCCCCCCGGTCGGGGCGTCCGGCGTACTGGAAGACCATCCCGAACACGCCGTGCGCGAGCACCCCGAGGCCGAGCAGGAACAGCCACAGCCCGTAGACCACGCCGAGTGCGGCGATGACCGATCCCAGGGCCGTGGTGATGGGCCAGGGGCTGTGCGGCGGGAGGAACTCCAGGGGCCCGGCAGCCTCCACCACCTCGGCGTCGCCCCGGTCCTGGGCTCGTCGGCCGCGCCTGCGGTACTGGACGTGCAGGAAGAACGCCACGAGTGCCGCCATCAGGAAGGCGATGGCCAGAACGGCCGTGCCGGCGGGCTCCTCGGAGAACCAGCCGTATCCGGCGGCGGTGACGGCGAAGAAGACCGCCACCCCCGTGAACAGACGTGCTTCGGTCCGCATCAGAAGAAGGTACCCATCAAAACGCGTGGCTCCAGCCCGACAGTACGGCCCGTACCCGGTCGACCAGTCCGGGCCCGGGAAAGAGCAGCTTGCTGGTCGGCGGGACACCAGGGGTGGCCGGGTAGGGGCGCGTCGGCACGATGGACTTCACCCGGCGGATCCGGCTGCCGAGATCGGTCAGCGTAGGCGGCGGCAGAGCGTCCTTCAGGCGTGGGAAGAGCAGGTCCTCCTCCTCCTTGGTCTGGCGGCGGACCTCGCGCAGCAGCTGGTCGACAAGCCGGGCGAAGGTGACGGTTCCCGCCTCGGCGTCTTCGAGATTTCTCATCAGCTGCTCCAGCCGACCGTGGTCTTCCATTCCCTTCTTCGCGAGATCGGCGCCGTCCACGACACGGTCACTCAGGACCGGGTAGACGAATTCCTCTTCGGAAACGAAATGCCGTACGAGCTCGATGGTGGCCCGGTCCGTATACATCTTGCATATGTGATCGGCGTTGGGGAGTGCCTCGATCTGACGGAATATGTCTTCCACGTGGCGATGGTCGTCGGTCAGTTCACTGATGGCGTCCGTCTCACCTGCCATGGCCTCGTCACCCTTTGTTTGTGCCCCGCTCGCGAGGGTACTGCCCAGGCTCATGGGCACGTCCGCGAGGAAGACCGGTCCGCTCGGTCCGTCGTCAGCGCCCCGGTCACCGGGCCTGCGGATGGGGCGTGCCCTGTACCGCTGGGCGACCACGACCGATCACAAGGTGATCGGCAACCTCTACATGGTCACCGCGTTCGGGTTCTTCCTGCTGGCCGGCGTGCTGGCTCTGCTGATGCGGGCCGAACTCGCCCGGCCCGGGCTGCAGTTGGTGAACGAGCACTCGTACAACCAGCTGTTCACCATTCACGGCACCATCATGATGCTGCTGTTCGCGACGCCGATGTTCGCGGGCTTCGCGAATGCCTTGATGCCGTTGCAGATCGGGGCACCGGACGTGGCCTTCCCTCGCCTCAACGCCCTGTCGTACTGGATGTATCTGTTCGGCGGGCTGATGGTGGTCTCCGGCTTCCTGGTGCCGGGTGGTGCGGCTGCGTTCGGCTGGTTCGCCTACGCACCGCTCAACAGCGCCGTGCGCTCGCCCGGATCCGGAGGCGATCTGTGGACCATGGGGCTGGTGGTCACAGGTGTGTCCACCACGCTCGGCGCGGTCAACTTCATCACCACCATACTGTGCCTCCGCGCGCCCGGCATGACGATGTTCCGTATGCCGATCTTCACCTGGAACATTCTGTTCACATCGATTCTGGTACTGCCCGCTTTCCCGGTACTGACCGCGGCGCTGCTCGCACTCGAGGCGGACCGAAAATTTGGTTCGCACATTTTCGACGCGGCCAATGGCGGTGCCATTCTGTGGCAACATCTCTTCTGGTTCTTCGGCCATCCCGAGGTCTATATCGTGGCCTTGCCGTTCTTCGGCATCATCAGCGAGATCATTCCGGTGTTCAGCCGTAAACCCATCTTCGGATATATGTCGCTCATCGGGGCGACCGTCGCCATCACCATGCTGTCGTCGGTGGTGTGGGCGCACCATATGTTCGCCACCGGTGCCGTGCTGCTGCCTTTCTTCTCGCTGATGTCATTCCTCATCGCCGTACCGACCGGCATAAAATTCTTCGCCTGGATCGGCACCATGATCAAGGGATCGCTGTCCTTCGAGACACCCATGCTGTGGGCCCTGGGCTTTCTGGTGTCGTTCCTTCTCGGCGGGCTGAGCGGGGTGCTCATCGCCTCACCGCCGCTGGACTTCCATCTCACGGACTCGTACTTCATCGTGGCCCATCTGCATTACGTCCTGTTCGGCACCGTCGTGTTCGCGATGTTCGCGGGCTTCTATTTCTGGTGGCCGAAATTCACCGGGAAAATGCTCGACGAACGCCTCGGGAAGATCCATTTCTGGCTGCTGTTCATCGGCTTCCAGCTGACCTTCCTGGTGCAGCACTGGCTCGGCGAGAAGGGCATGCCACGCCGGTACGCCGACTATCTGCCCGCGGACGGCTTCACCCTCCTCAACACGCTGTCCTCGGCCGGTGCGTTCCTGCTCGGCGTGTCCACGCTGCCGTTCCTCTACAACGTGTGGCGGACCACGCGGTACGGGCGGCGCGTGGCGGAGGACGATCCCTGGGGGTACGGCCGCTCACTGGAGTGGGCCACTTCGTGTCCGGCACCGCGGCACAACTTCGTGGCGCTGCCTCGGATCCGTTCGCATTCCCCGGCCTTCGACCTGCATCACCCCGAATTCGCCCAGCAGGACAGCAAGCGGCACGAGGCATAGAATTTCGCTTTGCCACCGGCAACACGGCTCCGGTCCATGGTCACCCGCCGTGCTCCACACGTTTGAGGTGCTGCACCCGGGTACTTGAGAGGCTGAAGGAGCAGAGTCGGCCGCCTGGGAGAACCCTGAAAAAGCGGGGTTACGGGCCGCCGGTGGGTGTCGTCTCGGAGATGAGTACCACGACCATTTCACTGAGGGGACCGCGACTTCCCGTTCCATGGTTGGTGACCCTACGAGGAGTCACTCTGGAGACGGGGTGGATGACCGTGCGGCTGGCGGGTCTGCCCCTGGATCTCGCTCTGTGGGGGGTACGGCAGTTCGCCGGACTGCTCGGCGCCGTCGACCGCCGGCTGCTGCCGGACGACAGTGATGGTGAGTTCGGAGTGTCATGCATGCCGGTGGTGTTCGTGCACGGGCTCGCCGACCGTCCGTCGATCTTCTCGAAGCTGCAGAACGGGCTGCGCGACTGCGGGGCGGGGCCGTTCGTCACGGCCACGTACAACGTGCTGAATCCGGACATCCGGGTCGCCGCCCGCATGCTGGGCGAGCAGGTCGAAAGGGTCCAGGAGCAGAACGGCGGCCGGCCCGTGTGCCTCATCGGGCACAGCATGGGCGGCCTGATCGCGCGCTACTACGTGCAGCGGCTGGGCGGGGACGCGCGTGTGCCGTTGGTGATCACGCTGGCCACACCCCACAGCGGCACGGCGATGGCGCTGTGGGCTCCCCCGCACCCAGTGTTCCGCCAGCTGCGCCCGGGAAGTCCCCTGCTGGCCGAGCTGGCGGAGCCGTGTGCCGACTGCCGCACCCAGTTCGTCGCCTTCTACAGCAACCTGGACGAAGCGATCATCCCCAGCAGCCGGGCCCGTATCGACCACCCGGACCTGCGGGTGCGCCACGTCCTCGTGGACGGCGTCGGGCATCTGATGCTGCCGGTGCACGGGGCGGTCATCAACGGGGTCCGCGACGTCCTCACCGAGGCCATGGAGCTCCCATTGGCCGGCTGATCCCGCTGCCCGCCCAAGACAGGGCGGGCAGCCTGCGAGAGGCTGGAGTACCCAGCGAATGCCGGAAGCAATGCCGGAAGAAGACGACACACCATGCGCAAAGACGGTGACATCACCGCGGCGCCTGACCGGCGCGAATGGCGTGTGCGCCCGTACCAGGCCGGGGACGAGCCGGCCGTACGGGAGTTGATCGATGCCGACCGGCTGCCCGGGCAGCCGCGCTGCTCACCGGAGCTGCCGAACGCCGCGCTGCGCGGCTGCCCGTCCGCGGCGGGCTGGCAGGCGCCGGCCCGGGCGCGGCTCAGCGTCCTCGCCGACACCGACGACCGGCCACGGGGAGCCATCGCGTTTCTGTCCTGGCAGGACCTGCGCTCCGGGCTGATCCATCTCCTGCACGCCCGCGAGGACACCCCGGCCCTGCACGACCTGGTCGCCCACGCCCTGGCCGCGCTCGGCGAATGCCCGCGGATCGAAGCGTTCACCGCCGCTTCGCCCGGCACCCTGGGCCCCGGCGGCCTGCCCCGCACGCACCGCGCCGCGACGCATGACGTACTGGTCGGCCTGGGCTTCACCGGCCGGCTGAGGGGCCACTATCTGCTCCGGCAGCTCGAGCCCGGTCCATCGCCCACCAAACTCATGGCCGATGTGTACCCCTGCGAGTATCCGCCGGGGCACCGGCTGGTCCTCCACAAGGCGGCGGAGCCGATCGCCGAGATCGTGGTGAGCACGGCACGCGACCGCACCGCGGCCCTGTACTGGATCGAGACGGCGCCGGAGTACCGCCACCGTGGCCTGGCCGGCAAACTGCTCGACCAGGCACTGGCCCTGCTCACCAAGGAGGGCGCCACGCATGTCGTCGCCGCCGTCGGCACGACGTGGCGAGCGACCGGCACCACCGGTACCGCCCCGCGCCTCTTCCGCGAGGCCGGCTTCGAAGTGGTCGACCAGCTGTGGGAGTACGACCGGCTGATCGATGTCGCGTCGAAGCCGCACGCTCAGGGTCGGTGACGCCTCACGCTCGGGTCGGTGGCCGGGGCGCCCACCCGACCCCGTCCGTTTCCGGATTGTTTGTCACGCCCGGGCCGGGCAACCCGAGCCCGTACCGGCCGATTCCGACGCGACGGGAGCGCATGGATGACCCACGCTGCCCAGCGCCCGCCCTCGTTCTCCCGTACGTCGGTCCCGCGGATCGGCGTCCTCGGTTCGTACGGCGGCTTCAACATCGGCGACGAGTCCATCCTGGCCTGCGTACTGGGCTGCCTCAGGGCCCATCGCCCGCACGCCCGGATCGTCGTCTTCAGCCGGAACGCCGAGCACACCCGCACCCATCACCGCTGCGCCGACGAGGTGGTGGACTGGGAGGGCGTCGCCCAGCGGCAGTTGCTGGACACGCTGTCCGGTCTGGACCTGCTGGTGCTGGGCGGCGGCGGGATCCTCTACGACGGAGAGGCGCGCCGGTATCTGCGGCTGGTCCGCGCGGCACAGGCCCACGGGGTGCGCACCTTCGCCTACGCCGTCGGCGCGGGCCCGCTGCGGGAGCCCGACGACCGGGAGGCGGTGCGCAGCGTGCTGCCCCAGATGGACGACGTGGTCGTACGGGACGAGGAGTCCGGCCTGGTCCTCGACGAGGTCGGGGTGGAGCGCGAGCTCACGGTCACCGCCGACCCGGCGCTGCTGCTGTCCGCGGAGCCGTTCACCAGCCGGATGATGACGCACGAGGGCATCCCGACCGGGAAACGTCTGGTGGGGATGTCGGTACGGGAACCGGGCCGGGCGGCCGAGAAGCTGGACGAGGGCGGCTATCACGCACTGCTAGCCGACGTGGCCGACTTTCTGGTCCGACGCCTGGACGCCCATGTGGTGTTCCTGCCGATGGAACGCCACGACGTGCGCCACGCCCATGCCGTGCTCTCGCACATGTCCGCGCCGGACCAGGGCCGGATCATGAACGGCACCTACAGCCCCGGGCAGGTTCTCGGCTTTATGCGCCACCTGGATCTGGCCGTCGGCATGCGACTGCACTTCCTGATCTTCGCGGCGGTCTCCGGACTGCCGGTACTGCCGCTCCCCTACTCGGGCAAGGTCTTCGACTTCGCGCGCCGAGTGGGCGCTCCGGCCCTGCTCGGGGTGGCACGGGAGCAGGCAGGGCTGCTGCTGGCGGAAGTCGACCGGCTCTGGGACGAGTATCCGCAGCGGCGCGAGGAGATGCAGTCGCGGGTCCGGGAGCTGTGCGGGCTCGCCCAGGAGACCTGCGCACGCTGCGGAGCCCTCCTGGACGAGATCGACGGCGGCCTGCGCACCGGCTCCGACATGGAAGACCTGAGTACGAGGCCCTGAGGCGCTGCGGCCCGCAGAGGGCCGAAGGGAGGAAGACGGAGGACGAGGGAGGAAGGAAGGGAGGAAGGAAGGGAGCGATGCCGATCCTGGAGCCGCCCGACGAGTTCCGTACCGTCACGCTGCCACCGCGGGACGCCGAGTACGCGGGCCGGACCGACGTCCTGGTGGTCGGCGGCGGTCCCGCCGGCTGCGGCGCCGCACTCGCCGCGGCGGACGCGGGAGCCGAGGTCACGCTCGTCGAGCGATACGCGTTCCTCGGCGGCAACGCGACCGTGGCGCTCGTCATGCCCCTGATGTCGTTCCACAACGAGCACAAGCAGGCCGCGTTCACCGAGAACGGCGAGGACACCCGGCTGCTGCCCACCGACCACGGCGAGGGCGAGCCGGTGGTCGCCGGCGTCCTGTGGCGGCTGATGGAACGCCTCACCGCGAGCGGCGGCTGCGTACCGCCCGCTGTCGAGACCGGCTACACCGTGCCCTTCGACCCGGAGATCTTCAAGCTGGTTCTTCTCGAAATGCTCGACGAGGCGGCCGTACGGATGCTGTTCCACGCTTTCGCCTCCACGGCGCTGCCGCTCGACGACGGCTGGCGCGTGGTCTTCGAGACCAAGTCGGGTCCCGTGGTGATCGACGCGGGCGTGGTCGTCGACGGCACGGGTGACGGCGATGTGGCGGCCGCCTGCGGAGCCCCGTACGAGATCGGCCGTCCCGAGGACGGACTGGTGCAGCCGATGACGCTCATGTTCCGCGTCGTGGACTTCCTGCGGCCGCGGTTCGCCGAGTATGTACGGGCCCATCCCGACCAGTGGCGCGGCGTGCACGGCCTGTGGGACCTGGTCAGGGAGGCCACGGAGGACGGCGAGCTCCGGCTGCCGCGCGAGGACGTGCTGTTCTTCGGCACCCCGCACCCTCGCGAGGTCAGCGTCAACAGCACCAGGGTCACCGGGGCGCTCGGCACCAGCGTCTGGGACCTCAGCCGCGCCGAGCACTCCGCCCGCCGCCAGCTGGCCCAGATCGACCACTTCCTGCGCACCCGGGTGCCGGGCTTCGAGCACGCGTACGTGGCACAGAGCGGCAGCCACATCGGTGTACGGGAGACCCGCCGCATCGTCGGCGACTACCAGCTGACCGGCAACGACATCCTCGAGGCCCGCACCTTCGCGGACGCCGTCGCGCACGGCGCCTATCCGATCGACATCCACAATCCGGAGGGCACCGGCACGCTCCTCAAGCGGGTGCCCACCGGCCGCTTCTACGACATTCCGCTGCGCTGTCTGCTGCCCCAGGACACCGACCGTCTGCTGGTGGCCGGGCGCTGCATCTCCGGTACGCACGTGGCCCATTCCTCGTACCGCGTCATGCCCATCGCGATGGCCACCGGCCAGGCGGCAGGCGTCTGCGCGGCACTGGCCTCACGCCTCGGGCGCAGCCCGCGGGAGCTGCCGCATTCCCTCGTCCAGCGCGAACTGCTGCGCCAGGGGGCGCGGTTGCGGGACGGCGTCCCTGAGAGCACCTCCGCGACGCTCTGACCGCTGACCCTTGACGTCGCGTGAGGTCGTTGCCACACTCACCACCCGCGAGAAAGCGCTTGCTGGCGTACCTCCGGTAACGCGCCACCGTTCCCCGAGCCGAGTCACTCCAGGTCACGCACGCCTTGATCATGAATCGATTCAATCGAATCGGTTTCGACGACGGGAACGGCGGGACGACAGCCCGGACGACAGGGCAGCGGGCGCGTCCGCCCTCACAACTTCCGCCCTCACAACAGGAGAAGACGAGATGGGACGCAGAGCCGCACCTCACCTCATCGGCAGGACCTTGAGTACCCGCAAGAAGCGGGCCGGCGTCACCGCCGCCTGCGCCACCGCCCTGCTCACCGGAGCGGCCGTACTGACGGCACCGGCCGACGCGGCCCAGGACAAGGAGGCCGCCGCACCCGAACCGGCCGCCGCCTCCGTCGCGGCGGCGTGCGGCGACGGCTCGTACCAGGCCGAGGCCGTGCTCAGCGGCGGCACCTGGACCGCCCGCCGGGGCAGCAGCGTCGTCCACACCGGCACCGATATGCGCGCCGCGATGCAGGCCGCCGTCAACAGCCTTACGGCAGGCCGTACTTCGAAGGAGCGGGTGGTCGTGCGCGGCTCGGGCTCCATCAGTGCCGGGTCCAGGGTCTCCCTGCCGAGCTACACCGTCCTCGACGTCTGCGGCACCATCAACGTCACCGGTTCGGGCTCCGGCGACCAGGCCCCGGTCTACGCGCGCGGCGCCCGCGACATCGAGGTCCAGCACCTCAACCTCACCGGCGCCCCGCTGTACGGCATCTTCATGCGCAACGTGCAGAACGTGGTGCTCGGCCAGATCGACATGCGGCTGTCGCGCGGTCTCGGCGTCCGCATCGACAACCGCGGCGACACCAGTCAGTGGACCAGGAACGTCCGGATCGACAACGTGTACGTGTCCGGGGCGAGCAGCCACGCCGTGGAGACGTACGGCGTCGACGGCTTCACCGTCGGCACCGTAACCGCCCGCAATGTCGGCGAGTCCGGTCTGCTGCTGAACCAGACCATCAACGCCGACGTCGCCAAGGTGGACGCGGACAACGCGGGCGCCGGCACCGGTTACGCGGCCTTCCGGATGGCCAACCGCAACGGCCGGGTCGGCAGCAACTACCCGACGAACATCCGGGTGGGCGAGGTCATCGCGCGCGGCGGCGGACGCGGCGTCTTCTGCGTCTCGGAGAGCGGGGGCGCGGTCATCGACAAGGTGTCGATCTCCAACACGGGCAACAACTCGATGCTGATCGAGAACTGTTACAACGTGAACATCGCCGCCCAGAGCGGCAGCGTCACGGGCGGCGGGGAGATCCGGCTCGCCGCACGCTCCGACTTCCCGAACAACCGGGACATCACCATCCAGAATCTCACGGTGACCGACTCGGCCATCAGGGAAAGCCCCTGCGGCGAGAACACAACGTTCCGCAACAACCGGCTGGTCAACAGCAGTCAGAACATCTGTTAGCGCGCACCGCACGACGAGGGTGGCGGCCGGCTTCCCCGCAAAACGGCCGCCGCCCGAACCGTCAGGACACGTCCGTCAGCTTCGGCATCTCGCCCTTCGTCGTGGTGATGTCGATGACCGAGAACGACGCGCCCTGCGGGTCGCTGAGTGCCGCGAAGCGGCCGTAGGGGGTGTCCATCGGGCCGAACCGCAGCACGCCGCCGCGTTCGGTAGCCTTCGCCACCGCTGCGTCGCAGTCCTCGACCGTGAAGTACACGTTGATGTAGGGCGGCACCTCGGGCGGGAACTCGCCGGTCATCTTCATCCGGCCGAGCACCGGCTGCTTGTCGATGTTGAAGAGCCGGAAGTCCATCTCGTCCTCTTCAATCTCCATCTGCTGGGCGGTGTACGGGAAAACAGCCGGGAAGAAGGCGTCCGACTTCTCCGGCTCCCGGGTGAAGACCTCGGCCCAGCAGTACGCGCCCGGCACGGCCTTCGCCTCGAAGCCCTCGTGCGTGCCGGCCTGCCATACGCCGAAGACGACACCGCTCGGGTCGCGGGCGAGCAGCATGGAGCCGAAGTCGCCGACCTCCATGGGCTCCATCAGCACCTCGCCGCCGTTGTCACGGATCCTGGCGGCGGTGGCCATGACGTCCGGCGACGAGAGGTACAGGCACCAGGCCGACTGCTCCTCCGCCCCGGGCATCGGCGGCACCACGGCGGCCACCGCCTTGCCGTTCGCGTACGCCTCGGTGTAGTTGCCGAACTCCGTCGACGCCTCGCCGAACGTCCAGCCCAGCACGTCACCGTAGAAGCTCTTCGCCCCCTCGACATCGCTGAACATCGCATCGGCCCAGCACGGCGTTCCCTCGGGTTCCACGGCCATGGCTTCGACTCCCTCGTCCTTGAAGGTCGCTGCGAGTACGTGCTCCGACTTTCACGCTAGCCAGCGCCCCGCCTCCGCGCGCGCCGAGGATCCGACCGTATCGGCGTATCACACGGCGGGGTCCGTGAGGGACTGCTCGGTCCAGATGATCTTGCCGTCCCGGGTGTGGCGGCAGCCCCAGCGCTGGGTGAACTGCGAGATCAGGAAGAGTCCCCGGCCGCCCTCGTCGGTCGTCTTGGGATGGCGCAGGTGTGGGGCGGTGGCGCTGCCGTCCCAGACCTCGCAGATCAGGGCGGTCCGGGTGAGGATCAGGCGCAGCCTGATCGGTGCCGAGGCGTGCCGGATGGCGTTGGTGACCAGTTCGCTGACGACGAGCTCGGTGGTGAAGGTCAGCTCGTCCAGATCCCATTCGGTCAGCCGCCGCGCGGTCCGCCTGCGGACGTCGGCGACGACCGCGGGGTCGGAGGGCAGTTCCCAGGACACGATCCGGTGCGGGTCGAGGCGGCGGGCGCGGGCCATCAGCACGGCCACGTCGTCCGGCGGGCGCGCCGGGACGAGGGCGTCGACCACGGCCTTGCAACGGTCGTCGAGCAGGGGCTCCGGCCGTTCCAGCGCACGGCGCAGCCGTTCCCGGCCCGCGGCGGCCTCCTCACCAGGGTCGAGCCCGACGCCCGCGAGCAGGCCGTTGGTGTGGAGGGCCAGCACACTGTCTTCCGCGAGCGGCAGTTCGACCGACTCGAAGGGCGTGCCACCGACGCCGAGGAGGGGGCCGGCCGGCAGTTCGAGGAAGTCGACGGTGCCGCCGGAAACCACGATGGCGGGCGCGGCGTGACCGGCGGCGGCGAAGGCGCACTGCCCGGCGACCGGGTCGTAGACCGCGTACGTACAACTGGCGCCCACCGCGTGCACGCCGCCGCCGCGCGAGTTCGGCTCGGTGTCGTCCTGGTGCGCGGCCTGTACGACCACGTCGTCGAGATGTGCCAGCACCTCCTCGGGGCGCAGGTCCAGGTCGGCGAGCGTCTGGACGGCGGTGCGCAGCCGGCCCATGGCCACGGCGGCCTCGATGCCGCCTCCCGCCACGTCCCCGACCACCAGGGCGACCCGGGCGCCCGACAGCGGGATGACGTCGTACCAGTCGCCTCCGAGGCCGGTCAGTTCGTCGGCCGGCCGGTAGCAGGCGGCGACCTCCATGGCGTCCTGCTCGGGAAGCCGGTGCGGCAGCAGATTGCGCTGCAGTACGAGAGCGGCGTCGCGTTCGCGCGTATAGCGGCGGGCATTGTCGAGGCACAGGGCCGCGCGGGCGACGAACTCCTCGGCGAGGCTCAGATCGTCCGCCTCGAAGGGGTCCTGCCACGCCCGCCGGAAGAATGTGGTGATCCCCAGCGTGGTGCCCCGCGCCCGGATCGGCACGATCATCACGCTGTGCAGTCCGAGGTCGAGGAAGGAGGCGGCCCTGCCTCCGGGTATGTCGGCGGCCCACTCCGTGGCCAGCGGGTCGAGCCGTTCCTGGTGCCAGGATCTGCCACTGGTCAGACAGCGGATCGGCGGTGCCCCGGCCCGGTACCGGGCGACCTGCCCGATCGCGACGACGGCTTCCGGGACGCCCGCGTTCACCGACTGGTGAGCGGCCCGCCGCAGCGGCACCCCGTCCGGCTCGTCCAACGGCCCGGACAGCGGCTCGCCGCCTTCGAGGACGGACTCCAGGAGATCCACGGCGACGAAGTCGGCCAGCCCTGGCACGGCCACGTCTGCCAGCTCCTGGGCGGTGCGGCGTACGTCCAGTGTGCGGCCGATGTGCTCGCCGGCCTGGTCGAGCAGGGTGAGCCGCCTACGGGCCCGGTAGCGCTCGGTGACGTCGACCACCGTGTAGTACACGCCGATCGGGTTGCCGTGGTCGTCCTCGAGCCGGGTGAACGACATCGCGTGCGCCGACTCCCGGTACGCAGCGGACTGTACCCGGCCCACGTGTTCGTGGTCGACGATCGGCACACCGGTGTGCAGCACCTGACGCATCACGGCTTCCAAAGCCTCGGCATCCAGGCCCGGCTGGATGTCGGCAAGGCGCTTGCCGAGCCGTTCGTGCGCGGGTCCGCCGCCGAACTGCTGCATGGCCGTGTTCGACCACACATACCGCAGATCCGTGTCCACGATGGCGAGGCCGATCGGCGCCTGGGTGGCCAGCCGCTCCAGGACTGCACGGCTCATGTCCCAGCCCGCGGCGCCGGTCATGTCGGAGGCCAGCACCATCCAGCGCGCGGGGCCGTCCGGCGCCAGGGCGGGAACGATACGCACCATCGTGGCGACCGGGTGCCCGTCCCGGTGGCGTACGGACAGCGGACCGGCCCAGCCGCCGCCCCGTTCACAGCGCTCGATCAGGTCCGGAAGACGCGCGGCGTCCTCGGGCATCAGCAGGTCGGCGGCGCCACGGCCGAGGACCTCGGGCGCGGAGTATCCGTACAGCCGCTGGGCGTCGCCGCTCCAGCCGGTCACCATCGTGGCCGCGTCCAGCAGCACCGGCGCGGCGTCCGCCACGTCGAACCGCCGCCCCGTGACTCCGCTCTCCTCGCTCGTCACCACCGTGACCCTCTCCGTCCCCGAGAGTGGTCTGCTGTCGTACACCGTCGGCCGGTGCCCCGTGCGGCTGCCGCCACCGGTGTCCGGTATTGCCCCAACGTACCGCCGCGCGGGCGGCCGGGCCCACGGAAGTCACCGGCTCAGGCGCGCATGAGCAGCTGGAAGTCGAAGGCGTAGCGGGCGGCGCGGTAGACGTGGGTGCCGTATTCGACCGCCCGCCCGGTGTCGTCGTACGCCGTGCGCCGCATGGTGAGCAGCGCGGCGCCCTGCGGATCGTCAAGGAGATCGCCCTCCGCAGCGGAGGCCGAGCGGGCGCCGACGCTCTGGCGGGCGCTGTGCAGGGTGATCCCGGCGGCCCGCATCATCCGGTAGAGGCCGGTCTCCTCCAGCCGGGCGGTGTCGAGGTCCAGGAGTGCGGCGGGCAGGTAGTTGCACAGGTACGCCACCGGCTCGCCGTGGGTCAGGCGCAGCCGCTCGAGGACCGTGACGTCGCCGCCTTCAGGGATGCCGAGGGCGGCGGCGACGTCCGCGGAGGCGGGCAGGACCTCGTTGCGCAGGACCTTGGTGGCGGGGCTCTGCCCGGCCGAGTCCAGGTCGTCGTAGAGGCTGCTCAGCTCCAGTGGGCGTTTGACCTGGCTGTGCACCACTTGGGTGCCGACGCCGCGGCGACGCACCAGAAGGCCCTTGTCCACCAGGGACTGCATGGCCTGGCGGACGGTGGGCCGGGACAGCCCGAGCCGCGCGGCGATCTCCATCTCGTTGCCCAACAGATCGCCGGGCGCGAGCGTTCCGTGCTCGATCGCGGATTCCAGCTGCCGGGCGAACTGGTAGTAGAGCGGGATCGGACTGCCCCGGTCCAGCGCGAACTCGACGCCGTCGACCGAGGAGGCGGTTCTGGCACGAACGGCCCGCCCCTTCTTCGCCACCAGAACCCCCTCCCTTCGCGTCGCTTGCTCGAGAGCCGTCAGGAGTGGCTGGGGAAGCCGAGGTTGATGCCGCCGCTGTCGGCCGGGTCGGGCCAGCGGGTGGTGATCACCTTGCCCTGCGTGTAGAAGGCAATGCCGTCGTTGCCGTAGATGTGGTGGTCGCCGAAGAGGGAGTCCTTCCAGCCGCCGAACGAGTGGTAGCCGACGGGGACCGGGATCGGCACGTTGACGCCGACCATGCCCGCCTGGACCTCGAGCTGGAAGCGGCGGGCGGCGCCGCCGTCGCGGGTGAAGATCGCGGTGCCGTTGCCCCAGCGGGAGCCGTTGATGAGCTTCATGGCGTCGTCGTAGGTGTCGGCGCGCACCACGCACAGCACCGGGCCGAAGATCTCGTCCTGGTACGCGTCCGCCGTCACCGGCACCTTGTCCAGCAACGAGACGCCGAGGAAGAAGCCGTTCTCGTGGCCCGGGACGGAGTAGGCCGTGCCGTCGACGACGACCTCGGCACCCTGCGCCGCCGCACCGGAGACGTACGAGGCCACCTTGTCGCGGTGCTCGCGCGTGATCAGCGGGCCCATCTCCGAGGCGGGGTCGGTGCCGGGGCCGATCTTCAGTCCCTTGGCCCGCTCGGCGATCTTGCCGACCAGCTCGTCGCCGGTGTCACCGACCGCGACGACGACCGACACCGCCATGCAGCGCTCGCCGGCCGAGCCGTACGCGGCGTTGATGGCCTGGTCCGCGGCGAAGTCCAGATCGGCGTCGGGCAGGACGAGCATGTGGTTCTTGGCGCCGCCGAGGGCCTGGACGCGCTTGCCGTGCTCGATGCCCTTCATCTGGATGTACTTGGCGATCGGTGTGGAGCCGACGAAGGACACGGCGGCGATGTCCGGGTGCTCCAGGAGGCGGTCCACGGCGACCTTGTCGCCCTGCACGACGTTCAGTACGCCGTCGGGCAGGCCCGCCTCGGAGGCCAGTTCCGCCAGCCGGTACGAGGCGGAGGGGTCCTTCTCGCTCGGCTTGAGCACGAAGGTGTTGCCGCAGGCGATGGCGACCGGGAACATCCACATCGGCACCATGGCCGGGAAGTTGAACGGCGTGATGCCCGCGACGACGCCGAGCGGCTGGCGGATGGAGGCCACGTCCACCCGGGTGGAGACCTGTGTGGACAGCTCGCCCTTGAGCAACTGCGGGATGGAACAGGCGAGTTCCACGATCTCCATGCCGCGGGCGACCTCGCCGAGCGCGTCGGAGTGCACCTTGCCGTGCTCGGCGGTGATCAGTGCGGCGATCTCGTCGCGGCGCGCATCCAGCAGCTCGCGGTACTTGAACAGCACAGCGGTGCGCTTGGCGAGCGAGGCGGCGCCCCAGCTCTCGAACGCGGCCTTGGCGGCGGCGACGGCGCCGTCCACCTCGTCGGTGGTGGCGAACGCGACCTGCTTGTCCTGGGCGCCGGTGGCGGGGTCGTACACGGGGCCGAAGCGGCCGGAGGTGCCCTCGACGGGCTTGCCCCCGATCCAGTGGCTGATGGTCTTCATGGCGTGCGGGTCCTTTTCGTGAGCGGGGGGTCGGGCGAGGGGCTTCAGAGGTGCCGGCGGCGTCCCTGCGCGTGCTGGTCGTAATTCTCGCGGGCCCGGTTGGCCGCCTCACGGGAGGCGACCTCGGCGACCGGTACGTCCCACCATGCCTGGGCCGCGGGGGCGGTGGGTGTGGGGTCCGTCTCGACGTACACGCAGGTCGGGCGGTCCGAGGCGCGGGCGGTGGCCAGCGCGTCGCGCAGTTCGCGGACGGTCTTGGCGCGCAGGACGTCCATGCCGAGGCTGGCCGCGTTGGCGCCGAGGTCCACGGGCAGGGGCGCGCCGCTGAACGTGCCGTCGGCCGCCCGGTAGCGGTAGGCGGTGCCGAACCGCTCGCCGCCGGTCTCCTCGGAGAGGCCTCCGATGGAGGCGTAGCCGTGGTTCTGGATGAGGAGGAGATTGACGGGCAGGCCTTCCTGGACGGCGGTGACGATCTCGGTCGGCATCATCAGGTACGTACCGTCACCGACCAGGGACCATACGGGAGTCGAGGGCGCCGCCTGCTGTACGCCGATGCCCGCCGGGATCTCGTAGCCCATGCAGGAGTAGCCGTACTCCAGGTGGTACTGGCGCGGGGAGCGGGCCCGCCACAGCTTGTGGAGGTCGCCGGGGAGCGAGCCGGCCGCGTTGATGATCACGTCGTCGTCGCCGACCACGGAGTCCAGGGCGCCGAGCACCTGCGTCTGGGTGGGGATCTGGTTCTCGTCGTCCGCCCGGTAGACGGCGTCCACGACCTGCTCCCAGCGCTCCTTGCCCGCGCGGTACTCGGCCTCGTACGCCGCGTCCACACGGTGGCCGGACAGCGCCTCGGTGAGTGCGTCGAGCCCTGCGCGGGCGTCGGCGACCAGGGTGCGGGCGGCGAGCTTGTGGGCGTCGAAGGCGGTGACGTTGAGGTTGAGGAAGCGGACGTCGGGGTTCTGGAAGAGCGTGGCGGAGGCGGTGGTGAAGTCGGTGTAGCGGGTGCCGACGCCGATGACCAGGTCGGCGGTGCGCGCGATGTCGTCGCAGACCGCGGTGCCGGTGTGGCCGATGCCGCCGAGGTCGGCGGGGTGGTCGTGACGCAGCGAGCCCTTGCCGGCCTGGGTGGAGGCGACGGGGATGCCGGTGGCGTCCACCAGCGCCTTCAGCGCGTTCTCGGCCTCGCTGTGGTGGACGCCGCCGCCCGCGACGATCAGCGGCCGTTCGGCGGCCCGGATCGCGCGTGTGGCCTCGGCGAGTTCGGCCGGTTCGGGCGCGGGGCGGCGCACCTGCCAGACGCGGTCGGCGAAGAACTCCTCGGGCCAGTCGTACGCCTCCGCCTGGACGTCCTGCGGCAGGGCGAGGGTGACAGCCCCGGTCTCGACGGGGTCGGCGAGTACGCGCATGGCGTTCAGGGCGGAGGA
Source organism: Streptomyces sp. NPDC006365 (assembly GCF_042870755.1). Taxonomy (NCBI): domain Bacteria; kingdom Bacillati; phylum Actinomycetota; class Actinomycetes; order Kitasatosporales; family Streptomycetaceae; genus Streptomyces; species Streptomyces sp. NPDC006365. Next base: position 633,394 of record NZ_JBIAHS010000001.1, on the reverse strand, counting down.
GATCAGGGCCTCGGGGCGGTTGATCCGGTCGAAGTAGCGGGAGACCGGGCGCAGGGTGTCGTTGACGGACACGTCCGCCGAGACCGGGTGTTCGAGCTGCTGGAGCAGCGGGTCGGCGATGCGGGTGGCGAAGTAGTCGCCGGGCAGCAGCAGCACCGGGAGCCGGTTGACGGTGGCGAGGGCTGCGCCGGTGACCAGATTCGTGGCGCCGGGCCCGATGGAGGTGGTCACGGCCTGCGCGGAGAGCCGGTTGAGCTGGCGGGCGTAGCCGACCGCCGCGTGCACCATGGACTGCTCGTTGCGGCCCTGGTGGAACGGCATGGTCTCCTCTTGGGCCTCCAGCAGCGCCTGGCCGATCCCCGCGACGTTGCCGTGCCCGAAGATCCCCCAGGTGCCGGCGATGAGGCGGTGCCGGACGCCGTCGCGTTCGGTGTACTGCGCGGCGAGGAAGCGCACGAGCGCCTGGGCGACGGTCAGGCGGCGGGTGGGGCTCATCGGTTACCTCACTGAGACGGGGTGATGGGGGTCCCCCCGCTCGAGCGAAGCCGAGAGTGGGGGATGGTGAATCTGGGGTCTACGGGCTGGCTCGGCCAGGTGTCGCGAATCCAGGCGTGGTCGGGGTGGTCGCAGATCAGCCAGGCGCGTTCGGCGCCGGGGCCCGCCATGACGTTCAGGTAGTACATGTCGTGCCCGGGCACGGCCATGGAGGGACCGTGCCAGCCGTCCGGGATCAGTACGACGTCGCCGCCGCGCACCTCCGCCAGTACGTCCGTGCCGTGGCCCTGACCGGACGGCGAGACCCGCTGATAGCCGAGGCCGGGCGTGCCCTCGTGGTCGGCGAACTCGAAGTAGTAGATCTCCTCCAGCTCGGACTCCTCGCCGGGGCGGTTCACATCGTGCTTGTGCGGCGGGTACGAGGACCAGTTGCCGCCGGGGGTGATCACCTCGACGGCGATGAGCTTGTCGCATTCGAAGACCCCGGCCGCGCCGAAGTTGTGGACCTTGCGCGAGCAGTTGCCGCTGCCGCGCAGTTCGACGGGGACGGAGGAGGCGGGCTCGTAGCGGGCGGGCAGGCGGCGGGTGCAGCGGGCGCCGGTGAGCGCGAAGCGTCCGCCCGCCGGGGAGGTGAGGCTCGCGGTCGCGTCGCGCGGGACGTACACGAAGTCGCTGGGGCCGCTGAACACGTCGGCGCGGCCGTGCAGTTGGTAGGTCTCACCGCCGAAGTCGTCGGTGACGGCGACGGTGGCGCCGCCACTGAGCGACAGTACGATCCACTCGCTGTCCCCGGCCGTGAGGTGGTGGGTGCCACCGGGCGGCAGTTCGAGCACCCGCAGGCTGGAGTAGCCCCAGCCGGCGCTCTCAGGGGTGACGTCGACGGCGTACTGCTCGCTGGTGGCCTTCCCCAGGGGCAGGTGGTGCGTGTTGGTCATCGGTCGGCTCCTCCTGGTCCGGTCATCGCGTGGTTCCTCCGGGTCAGGCTCACAGCAGCCCGACCGCGGTGTCCACGGCGGTCTCGACGCTGCCCTCCGCGGGGTAGAGCAGGGAACGGCCGACGACCATGCCCTGGACGGTGGGCAGCCGCAGCGCCTTGCGCCACCTCTCGTACGCGCCCTCCTGATCCTTGCCCACCTCGCCGCCCAGTAGTACGACCGGCAGGGTCGAGGTCTCCAGCGTGGCGGCCATGTCGTCCGGGTCGCTGGTGACGGGCAGCTTCAGCCAGGTGTAGGCGGAGGTGCCGCCGAGGCCCGAGGCGATGGCTATGGAGCGGGTGACGGCCTCGGCGGACAGGTCGTTGCGTACCTTCCCCTCGACCCGGCGGGAGATGAACGGCTCGACGAACAACGGGAGTCGACGCTCGGCCATGGCGTCGACGGCCCGCGCGGTCGACTCCAGGGTGGCCAGCGAGCCGGGGTCGTCGTAGTCGATGCGCAGCAGCAGCTTGCCCGCGTCGAAGTTCAGCCGGGCGATGTCCTCGGGGCGGTGTCCGGTGAAGCGGTCGTCCATCTCGAAGGACGCCCCGGCGAGCCCGCCGCGGTTCATCGAGCCCATGACGACCTTGTTCTCCAGGGCGCCGAGGAGCAGCAGGTCCTCCAGGATGTCGGCGGTGGCGAGCACCCCGTCCACCCCGGGCCGGGACAGCGCGATGCACAGCCGCTCCAGCAGATCGGCCCGGTTGGCCATGGCCAGACGGCGGTCACCGACACCGAGGGCGCCGCGGGCCGGATGGTCGGCGGCCACGATCATGAGACGTCCGCTGTCGCCGATGAGCGGGCGGCGGCTTCGGCGGGCGGCGGCTTCGGCGATGGCCTCCGGGTGCCGGGCGCGCACTCTGACGAGGTCGGGGATGGTGAGGCTCAAGGGTTGGCTCCGTTCAGGGGGGCGTCGGGGTCAGCCTCGGGAGGCGACGAGATCCTCGACCTCGGTGGTGGTCGGCATTGCGGAGGAGCAGGCGAGGCGGGAGGCGACGAGGGCTCCGGCCGCGTTGGCGTACCGCATGGTCTTCTCCAGCTCCCAGCCGGCCAGCAGCCCGTGGCAGAGCGAACCGCCGAAGGCGTCGCCCGCGCCGAGTCCGTTGACCACCTCGACGGGCACCGGCGGCACCTCGGCGGTCGTGCCGTCGCGGTGTACTGCGAGGACGCCCTTGGGTCCCTGCTTGACGACCGCGAGTTCCACGCCCGCCTCGAGCAGGGCCTCGGCACAGGCGTGCGGTTCGCGTACGCCTGTCGCGACCTCGCACTCGTCGAGGTTGCCGACGGCGACCGTGACGTGGCGGAGGGCCTCGGCGTAGTACGGGCGGGCCTCGGCCGGGTTCTTCCAGAACATGGGGCGCCAGTCGAGGTCGAATACGGTGGTGCCCGCCTTGTCGCGCGCCTTGAGGGCGGCGAGGGTGGCCGAGCGGCTGGGCTCCTCACTCAGGCCCGTCCCGGTGATCCAGAAGATCCGGGCCGAGCGGATGGCGAAGAAGTCGAGCTCCTCGGTGCGGATCTCCAGGTCCGGCGCCTTGGGCTGCCGGTAGAAGTACAGCGGGAAGTCGTCGGGGGGAAAGATCTCGCAAAAAGTGATGGGCGTCGGATAGGCGTCGACCGGGGTGACCCAGCGGTCGTCGACTCCGAACTCCCCCAGCGCCTGGTGCAGATACGCGCCGAAGGGGTCCTTACCGGTGCGGGTGATGATCGCGGTTCTCCGGCCCAGGCGCGCGGCGGCCACCGCGACGTTCGCCGCGGAGCCGCCGAGGAACTTCCCGAAGGTGTCGACGTCCGTGAGGGGGACGCCGGTCTGGAGGGGATAGAGGTCGACGCCGATACGGCCCATGGTGATCAGGTCGAAGGACTCGGTCATGCGTCGCTCCTCGTTCTTGTGGATGCCCTCAGGTGTAAGTCGCCGGACGGGACCCTGTCAATAGTTTGTACTGACATTCTCACGTGCTCGTGAAATGATGTCTTAACAAAGTATTGACACGGCACCTCATCAGCGGCTTACATCCCGTCCCAACAAGTGCAGCCGAAAGTTCCTCGGCATGTGGCCCGGCGTATGTTCTTCGCACGGGCTCCCAGGGTGCGGGCGTTTGCCCGGCCCGCGTCCTCGCCCGCTCCCTATTTCCCCGCAGCACAGTGAGGTGCCGGAAAGATGGACCGTACGTCTCGCCCCCGCTCCCGCAGACTCCCCATACTCGTGGCCGCAGCCGCCGCGACAGCACTGATCGCCACCGGCTGCTCCAGCAGCTCCGGAGGCAAGGAAGCCGAGGAGAGCGGCGAGAACCTCGCCGCGGGCAAGGCCAGCACTCCCCGCATGACCATCGCCCTGGTCACCCACCAGGCCCCCGGCGACACCTTCTGGGACATCGTCCGCAAGGGCGCGGAGGCGGCTGCCGCCAAGGACAACGTCAAGCTGATCTACTCCAGCAACCCCACCGCGGCCGAGCAGGCCAACCTCGTCCAGAACGCCATAGACCAGAAGGTCGACGGCATCGCAGTCACGCTGGCCAAGCCGGACGCCATGAAGGAAGCGGTGGCCAAGGCGGAGAAGGCCGGTATCCCCGTGGTCGGCCTCAACTCCGGCGTGGACGACTGGAAGAGCATGGGCCTCCTGTCGTACTTCGGCCAGGACGAAGGCATCGCCGGCGAAGCCCTCGGCAACAGGCTCAACGAGTCCGGCGCCAAGAACGCCGTCTGCGTGGTCCAGGAACAGGGCCACGTCGGGCTCGAGGCGCGCTGCGCGGGCGTGAAGAAGACCTTCAAGGGCAAGACGGAGAACCTCTACGTCAACGGCACCGACATGCCGTCCGTGAAGTCGACCATCACCGCCAAGCTCAAGCAGGACACCTCCATCGACGAAGTGGTCACGCTCGGCGCCCCGTACGCGCTGACGGCCGTGCAGTCGGTGTCCGAGGCGGGCAGCGAGGCCAAGGTCGCCACCTTCGACCTCAACAAGGACCTGACCGGCGCCATCGAGAAGGGCGACATCGAGTTCGCCGTCGACCAGCAGCCCTACCTGCAGGGCTACCTCGCGATCGACACTCTGTGGCTCTACAAGAACAACGGAAACTACAGCGGCGGCGGCGAGGCTCCGGTCCTCACCGGCCCGGCCTTCGTGGACAAGTCCAACGTCGAGTCCATAGCGAAGTTCGCCGCGAAGGGTACTCGGTGATCCCCATGACCCAGCAGGCTGCGCCGGCGGTGTCCGCACCGCCGGCCTCCGGCCCCAAGAAGGAAACCGACGGCCGGACCTCGCAGCGCCCCATGTGGCTGCGGCTGCTTGCCCGGCCCGAAGTCGGCGTCTTCCTCGGAGCCGTCGCGGTGTTCGTCTTCTTCCTGATCGCGGCGCCGCCGGTCCGTGAGGCCGGCTCCATGGCCACGATCCTTTATCAGTCGTCGACCATCGGCCTGATGGCCCTGCCGGTGGCGCTGCTGATGATCGGCGGCGAGTTCGACCTGTCGGCCGGTGTCGCCGTGCTCACCTCGGCACTCACCGCGAGCATGGTCAGTTACCAGCTGACGATGAACGTCTGGGTGGGCGTCATCGTCGCCCTGATCGTGTCGCTGGCAATCGGCGCGTTCAACGGCTGGCTGCTGGTGAAGACCGGACTGCCGAGCTTCCTGATCACCCTGGGCACCTTCCTGATCCTGCAGGGCGTCAACCTGGCGGTCACCAAGCTGGTCACCGGCAACGTCGCGACGAACGACATCAGCGACATGGACGGCTTCGAGGGGGCCAAGTCGGTCTTCGCCTCGACCTTCAACATCGGTGGCGTGGGGGTGAAGATAACCGTCTTCTACTGGCTGATCTTCGCGGCGATCGCCACCTGGCTGCTGCTGCGCACCAAGTTCGGCAACTGGACCTTCGCGGTCGGCGGCAACAAGTTCAGCGCCCGCGCGGTCGGTGTGCCGGTGACGTTCACCAAGATCGCGCTGTTCATGGGCGTGGGCTTCGGCGCCTGGTTCGTCGGTATGCACCAGCTGTTCTCCTTCAACACCGTCCAGTCCGGCGAGGGCGTCGGCCAGGAGCTGATCTACATCGCCGCGGCGGTGATCGGCGGCTGTCTGCTGACCGGCGGCTACGGCTCCGCGATCGGCCCGGTCTTCGGTGCCTTCATGTTCGGCATGGTGCAGCAGGGCATCGTGTACGCCGGCTGGAACCCCGACTGGTTCATGGCCTTCCTGGGCGTGATGCTGCTCGGCGCCACCCTCGTCAATCTGTGGGTCCGCAACGCGGCCACCCGGAGGTGATCTGATCCCATGACAAGCAACGGATCCACGGCCGGCGCGGCCCTCGTCAAGGACGACGCTCCCGAGGCCGAGAAGCCGATCGTCGAACTGCGCGGCGCGGGCAAGTCCTACGGCAACATCCGCGCCATGCACGGTGTGACCCTCTCCGTGCACCCCGGCAGGGTGACCTGCGTCCTCGGCGACAACGGCGCCGGCAAGTCCACGCTGATCAAAATCATCTCCGGGCTGCACCAGCACACCGAGGGCGAGTTCCTCGTCGACGGCGAACCGGTGCGCTTCAGCACCCCGCGCGAGGCACTGGACCGCGGTATCGCCACCGTCTACCAGGACCTCGCCGTCGTCCCGCTGATGCCGGTGTGGCGGAACTTCTTCCTCGGCTCCGAGATGACCAGCGGCCCCTGGCCGATCCGCCGCCTCGACATCGCGCGGATGAAGAAGACCGCGGACGAGGAACTGCGCGCCATGGGCATCGTCCTGGACGACCTCGACCAGCCCATCGGCACGCTCTCCGGCGGCCAGCGCCAGTCCGTGGCCATCGCCCGCGCCGTCTACTTCGGCGCCCGCGTCCTCATCCTGGACGAGCCGACCGCCGCGCTCGGCGTCAAGCAGTCCGGCGTCGTACTGAAGTACATCGCCGCCGCCCGCGACCGCGGACTCGGCGTCATCTTCATCACCCACAACCCGCACCACGCCTACATGGTCGGCGACTACTTCAGCGTGCTGCGCCTGGGCACCATGGAGCTGTCCGCCGACCGCAGCCAGGTCAGCCTGGAAGAGCTCACCAACCACATGGCGGGCGGTGCCGAACTGGCCGCGCTCAAGCACGAGTTGGCGGAAGTCCGCGGCGTCGACGTGGAAGAGCTCCCCGAGGAGCGGGACCTCAAAGCCCCCGTAGTGACGTCCGAAGGGACCGCATCGTGACCAACGCCCTCGACCGCATCCGCGTCGGCTCGGCTCCCGACTCATGGGGCGTGTGGTTCCCCGACGATCCGCTCCAGGTGCCCTGGGAACGCTTCCTGGACGAGGTCTCCGAGGCCGGTTACTCCTGGATCGAGCTCGGCCCGTACGGCTATCTGCCGTCCGACCCGGCCAGGCTCACCGACGAGGTGAACAAGCGCGACCTCAAGGTGTCGGCCGGCACGGTCTTCACCGCACTGCACCGCGGCCCCGACGTCTGGGACTCCACCTGGGAGCACGTCAGCCAGGTAGCCGATCTGACCCGGGCCATGGGCGCCAAGCACCTGGTGGTCATCCCGTCGTTCTGGCGGGACGACAAGACCGCCGAGCTGATCGAGCCGCCCGAGCTGACCGTCCGTCAGTGGGCCAATCTCACCAAGGGCATGGAGCGGCTCGGGCACGAGGTGAAGGAGCGCTTCGGTCTCGACATCGTCGTACACCCGCACGCGGACACCCATATCGACACCGAGGAACACGTCGAGCGCTTCCTCGACTCCACCGACAGCGCTCTGGTCAGCCTCTGCCTGGACACCGGCCACTACGCCTACTGCGGAGGCGACAACGTCAAGCTGATCGAGACGTACGGCGAGCGCATCGGCTACCTCCACCTCAAGCAGGTCGACCCGGAGATCCTCGCCGACGTCGTCAAGAACGAGGTGCCGTTCGGGCCCGCCGTCCAGCGCGGAGTGATGTGCGAACCGCCGTCCGGCGTACCCGAGTTGGAGCCGGTGCTGGTCGCCGCACAGAACCTCGGCGTCGAACTGTTCGCGATCGTCGAGCAGGACATGTACCCGTGCGAGCCGGACAAGCCGCTGCCCATCGCCACGCGCACCCGGAAGTTCCTCCGCTCCTGCGGCGCCTGAGAGGGGACACCAGCCCATGACCCAGCGCGGCCCGCTCGGCGTGGCCGTCGTCGGCACCGGCACGATGGGGGCCGACCATGTGCGTCGTATCAACGAGGTGACGAGCGGTGCGCGGGTGGCGGCGGTCGTGGACATCGACACCGAACGGGCCGAGCGGCTCGCCGACGGCATCGACGGCTGCACCGCGTACACCGACCCCGCCGCCGCCATGGCGGCGGACGACGTGGACGCGGTGCTGATCGCTTCCCCCGGTCCCGCTCACGAGGCGGCTCTGCTCATGGCCTTCGCGCACGACCTGCCCGTCCTGTGCGAGAAGCCGCTCACGCCGGACGCTGCCTCCGCGCTGCGGGTCATGGAGGCGGAGCAGAAGCTGGGCCACCGGCGGGTGCAGGTCGGGTTCATGCGACGCTACGACGCCGAGTACATGCGGCTCAAGGAGTTGCTGGACAGCGGCCGGCTGGGACGTCCGCTGATGCTGCACAACCGGCACCGCAACGCGACCCTCCCGGTGCCCGGCTTCACCAGTGAGATGCTCATCAACGACGCCGTCGTGCATGAGATGGACATCACCAGGTGGCTGCTGGACCAGGAGATCACCGCGGTCACCGTGATGAAGCCCAGGCCGTCGTCCAACGCGCCCGAGGGCCTCCAGGACCCGCAGTTCGTCGTCTTGGAGACCGACGGCGGCGCCGTCGTCGACGTCGAGATGAGCGTCAACTGCCGGTTCGGTTACCAGGTTCAGGCGGAGGCGGTCTGCGAGAACGGCACCGCACGGATCGGTGACGCCCACGGGATGCTCGTCAACTCGGCCGGGCAGTGGGGCGGTTCGATCGCCCCGGACTTCGTGGCGCGCTTCGAGGACGCGTACGACCGTGAAGTGCAGGCGTGGGTGGACGCCACCCGCCGCGGCGAGGTCACCGGCCCGAGCGTGTGGGACGGCTACGCGGCCGCCGCGGTCTGCGAGGCGGGCGTGACGGCACTGACCGAGGGCGGCCGGAGAGACGTGGAGCTGATCGACCGCCCTGAGCTGTACCGGAGCTGACAGGGCGTCATGCCAGACCGATCAAGGCGCGGGCCAGGGAGCGAATCCCCGGCCCGCGCCTGCCGCTTGACGTGGCGTCAAGCCGAGAGGGCCATACGGGGTCGCGGGCGGAAGCCCGCCGCCGTGTAGCACTCGTCGATCAGGGTCATCGTCGCCAGCGCGTCGTCCGCGTCCAGTGGGAGCGCCGCCCCGCCGCGGACGTGCGCGGCGAAGGCGTCCAGCTGGTACGTGTACGACGACCTGGTGCCGAGGCGCTCCACCCGCTCGCCCTCCTCGGTGCGCACCACGACCCGGTCGTCCTGGTGCGGCAGCACGAAGTTCGGTGCGAGGGCCTCACCCCGGCTGCCGACGATCCGGCAGCTCATCTCCAGCTCGCCGTACGCCATGTGGCAGCGGGCCGCCCCGGTGGCGCCGCCGGGGAACTCCAGCTCGGCGTCGATCCACTCGTCGACCCCGGGCGCCCCCGCCCGTTCCTCACCCCGCGCGGACACCAGCCGGGGTGCACCCCCCGCCCACGGCGCCAGCATCCGCACGGCGTGCAAGCTGTAGCAGCCAAGGTCCATCACGGCACCGCCGGCGAGCGGCAGCGACCAGCGCGGGTCGGCGTCGTCCGGGGCGGGAATCGCGACCAGTGTCTCCACCCGTCGCAGCTCGCCGAGTTCACCGCCGGCCAGCAGCTCGTGCAGGCGCCGGGTGACCGGGTGGAAGAGGTAGTGGAAGCCCTCCATGAAGCCGGCTCCGGCCTTCGCGGCCGCCTCCCGTACCTCGGCTGCCTCCTCGGCGTTGCTCGCCGACGGTTTCTCGGTCAGGACATGCTTGCCCGCGGCGAGGGCGGCGAGGTTCCACGGCCCGTGCAGACCGTTGGCGAGCGGGTTGTAGACGACCTCGACCTCGGGGTCGGCGAGCAGGTCGCCGTACGAGTCGTGCACCCGCTCCACGCCGTGCTGTGCGGCGAAGGTCTCCGCCCGGCCGCGGTCCCGCGCGGCCACCGCGACGAGACGGTGGCCGCCGGCCCGGGCCGGGTCGACGAGCGCGCGTTCGGTGATCCGTGCTGCCCCGAGTACGCCGATGCGCAGTGGTTCCCGGCCCGGTTCGCTCATGCCTGCTGCTCCTCCTCGATCGTGACAGGGCGATCTTCCTGCAGTGTCGCTCCGCCGTCCACAGGCGGGAAGTGCCGGCGGGCGAGATCCTGGGCGTGGGCCACGGCGCACTCGACCAGTTCGAAGGCGGGCAGGCCGCCGACGTAGTAGGTGCGGGCCCGGCCCTGCAGGGCGTCGAGGCGGTCCAGGGCGCCGCCGGCGAGGTCGTCGCTGCCGAAGTGCGGCATGAAGGCCCACTGGCGCCGCAGATGCACCTCCCCCAGCCGCCCGCCGAGTGCCGCGACGTCGTCCCGCAGCAGCGCGGGGACGTCCTCGGGGCGGCCGTAGGAATAGAAGGTGCGCACATCGCTGCCCGGATAACGGTGGTGGAACGAGACGCAGTGGCCCCTCGCCTCGCGGGTCGCGGTGTGGCGGTCGAGGAAGTAGAAGGCGTTCTCCGGCAGGCCGGACGCGGTGGCGAGGGTGGTGTGGTAGGGGTTGCAGCGGATCCGCGCGGCGAGGTCGCGCTCCTCCTCGGTGGCGTCCAGGACCGGCAGGATCCGGTCCAGGGCGACGGCGAGCACCAGGTCGTCCGCCTCCACCGGGCCGCAGTCGGTCCCGACCCGCACTCCGCCCGCGTGCCGCTCGACCGACTCCACGCGCACGGCGCACCGTACGTCCTTCAGCTCGTCGGCGACCCGGCGCCACAGCGTGGCGAATCCGCCCACGACGGTGAAATCCCCTGCGTGTCCGAGCAGTTCGGGTCTGCGGGAGGACAACAGCCCGGTCATCTCCGCGTACTTCACGAAGTACAGCGTGGGCACGTCGTCGTCGAGATAGCCGTATCCGGCCGCCGTGTATCCGGTGCCGAACGACTCAGCCATGGACTCAAGGCCGTTCTGGGCGAGCCACTCGGAGACGGGCGCGGCGAGCGCCCGCGCGGAGTGGGCGAGTCCGGGTTCGGCGATGCGGGGGAACTCCCGCTCGCGCAGCGCCTGGTAGCGCGGGAGGGAGCCGTCGAGCAGGAACGCCATGGACTGGCGGCCCGGGGCGCGCGCGGCGACGTCGAGACCGCCGATGACTCGGTAGCGCGTGGTGCGTTCCGTCGCCACGTCCAGCTCGCTCACCAACTCCGCGACCCGCGCGTACTGGCTGGTGCATATGTGGCCGCCGAGGTCGTAGGCCCGGCCGTCGACGTGAACGCTCTGGCACTTCCCCGCCACCGTGTCCTGCTCCTCCAGGACGGTCACCCGGTGCCCGGCACGCTCCAGTTCACGGGCGGCCACCAGACCGCTCGGTCCCCCGCCGATGACGACCACGCTCCGGGGGCCGGCGGTGTCGGGTAACTCGTACATGGTCGTCGCTCCTCGATCGGTCGGACGTGAACGGCTCTCATGGTCGTATGGAGGGATCACAAGGCCGTAAACGGACGCGGGAGCTGTGGTGTTCACACACAGGTGTCCCGGGCGCCCGAGGCGCCCGGGACAGAGGAGAGGTCTCAGCCGGCGCGGACCTCGGCGATCGTCACCGGCCGGTGCTCGTGCAGCGACAGCGTGCAGGCCTCGGCGATCCAGCCTGCCTCCAGCGCGTCGGCCACCGTGCACGGCGAGGTCCGCCGGCCGGCGACGACCTCGGTGAACGCGTCGAGTTCGGCCCGGTAGGCCTCGGTGAAGCGGTCCATGAAGAAGTCGTGCGGCGTCCCGGCCGGGAAAGTGACGCCGGGCTCCACGGAGCGCAGCGGAAGCTTGTCCTCCAGGCCGACCGCGATGGAGTCCTGGAAGCCGTGGATCTCCATGCGGACGTCGTAACCCCGGGCGTTGTGGCGGGAGTTGGACACCACCGCGATCGTCCCGTCGTCGAGGGTGAGGATCGCGCCGGTGGTGTCGGCGTCGCCCGCCTCCTTGATGTATTCGGCGCCCCGGTTGCCGCCGACGGCGTACACCTCGGTCACCTCGCGGCCGGTCACCCAGCGGATGATGTCGAAGTCGTGCACGGAGCAGTCGCGGAAGATGCCTCCGGAGGCGGCGATGTACGGGGCCGGCGGCGGCGCCGGGTCCAGGGTGGTGGACCGTACGGTGTGCAGCGGGCCGAGTTCGCCGCTCTGGACGGCGGCACGGGCGGCCACGAACCCGTCGTCGAAGCGCCGGTTGTAGCCGATCTGGATCTCGACGCCGCTGTCCCGCACCGCGTGCAGCACTTCGACGCCCTCCTTCATCGCGCGGGCGACGGGCTTCTCGCAGAAGACCGGCACTCCCGCCTCGACGGCGGCCCGGATCAGTCCGGGATGGGCGTCGGTGGCGGCGGCGATCACCACACCGTCCACGCCGGCGGCCAGCACCGCCTCCGGCGAGCCGACTGCTTCGGCGCCGAAGCGCTCGACGGCCGCCGTGATGGCATCCGCGAACGGGTCCGCGACGACGAGGGACTCGACCACGTCGAGCCGGGAGAGGGTCTCGGCGTGGAACGCGCCGATGCGGCCGAGGCCGAGGATGCCGATACGCATGGTTCAGGGGCTCCTTGTTTCCTTGTGCGTCGTACGTACTGCTTCTGATCGCTGCTGGGTCGTACGGATGAAGTGCGCGTCGTAGTCGAGTTGAGGGTCAGTCGAGTCCGCCGAGGACGTTCTGGTCCCAGTCGATGACCGAGCCGGTGACGACACCGCTGTGGTCGGAGAGCAGCAGGACCACGAAGTCGGCTATCTCGTCGGGCTGGCCGAGCTTGCCCATCGGCAGTTTCTCCGCGGCCTGTTCGCGCCAGTCGTCGCCCGCGCCGTGGAAGGTGCGCTGGGTGGCGTCCTCGCCCTCGGTCGCGGTCCAGCCGATGTTCAGGCCGTTGATCCGGATCCGGTCCCAGCGGTGGGCGTGCGCGGCGTTGCGCGTCAGCCCCGCGAGTCCGGCCTTGGCCGCGACGTACGGGGCGAGGAAGGGCTGCCCGCCGTGCTCGGACGAGGTGATGATGTTGACGATCGTGCCGGGCGCCTTGCGGGCCACCATGTCGGCGACGGCGGCCTGCATGGCGAAGAACGGGCCCTTGAGGTTGATCGCGATGTGCTCGTCGAACAGCTCGGGCGTGGTGTCGAGCAGCGTTCCGCGGGAGGTGAGCCCGGCGGAGTTGACCAGGCAGTCGACCCGGCCGTACGCCTCGATCACCCGGGCCACGCTCCCCCGCGCCTGCTGCGCGTCGGCGAGGTCGGCCCGTACGTACATGGCCTTGGTCCCGGCCTCGGTCAGTTCCGTGACCAGTGCCTCGCCGGGTTCGGGGCGGCGGCCCGTGACCGCAACGGTCGCGCCCTCGCGGGCGGCGGCCCGGGCGACGGCCGCGCCGACGCCCTGGCTGCCGCCGTTGACGAGGACGACCTTGTCCTCAAGAAGTCCCATGTGCTCTCTCGTTCCTCAGCTCTCGCGGCGCTCGGTGGCGGCCCGCAGTGCGTTCCGCAGGCGTTCCGGGGTCCAGTCCTCGCCGAGGGCGCGCCGGACGAGGTCCGCCTGGGAGGGCGGGGCCAGTCCGTCGACGGGCGGGTCGGAGTCCAGGTTCGTCGGGAAGGGGTAGCCCTCGGCGCAGGCCGCGATCACCGTGTCCAGCCAATCCTGGCGTACGCCCTCGGCCTTGCGCTTCAGCAGGACCGGGTAGACGGCGTTCGCCACGGCCTCGCGGTCAACCGTCTCCATCGCACGGCCGAAGGCCGAGGAGACCTGGAGGAGGTTGGCCATGCGGCGGACGTCCGCCGAGCGGTTGTGCCCGGCGGCGTGGAACAGGGCGGGGTTGAAGAAGACCGCGTCGCCCTTGGCGAGGGGGAGCTGGACGTGACGTGCCTCGAAGTAGGCCCGGAATTCCGGCATTCGCCAGGCCAGGTAGCCGGGCTCGTATTTCTGTGAATGCGGCAGGTACATCGTCGGGCCCGACTCGACGGGCATGTCGCAGTGGGCGACCGCGCCCTGGAGGGTCAGTACGGGTGAGAGGCGGTGGACGTGCGCCGGGTAGGCGGCCGCGGTCTCGTTGGAGAGGAAGCCGAGGTGGTAGTCGCGGTGCGCGGTCTGGGCGGCGCCGCCCGCGTTGACCACGTTGATCTGGGAGGTGACCTGGTAGCCGGGGCCGAGCCAGGCCGATGACACCAGGGCGAGGACGTCGTTGGCGTAGTAGTCGGCGAACGCCTCGGCGTCGTAGAGGGCCGCCTTCTCCAGCGCGTTCCACACCCGGTCGTTGGCGCCCAGCTTGGCGAAGTGGTCACCCGCGGTCGCGCCCGCGGCATGCTGCTCGGCGATCAGGGCGTCGAAGACGGCGGTGGCCCGGTCGACGACCTCCGGGTCCGCAAAGGCGCCCCGGAAGACCACGATGCCCGGGCCCTCGGCGAGCGCGTGCACCAGCTCGGCCTGGAACTCGCGGTCTGCCTCGACCTGGTCGGCGTCGTAGACCGGCACGTTCCGCACGATGGCGGAGGCCTGAGGGTAGTCGGTGGCGTCGGTCTCCTGCTCGACGAGCGCACGGAAGGAGTCCAGGTCGCAGTCCTGCTCGGACAGCCAGGGACGGGGGTGTACGGAGGTGACGGTCATCGTCGTCCCTTCGGGTCACGGAGCGGTGGAGCGCTGTCATTCTTGTCAGTACAAACCCCTCGAACAACCAGCAGGAACCCATCAAAAACCCCTCAAGGAGCCGGCGCATGGGCCACCCCTTTCCCGTCCGCGAGATCGCACGTCAGGCGGGCCTGAGCGAGGCCACGGTCGACCGGGTCCTCAACGGCCGGGGCGGCGTGCGGGAGAGCACCGCGCAGGAGGTGCACCGGGCGATAGCCGACTTGGACCGGCAGCGCACCCAGGTCCGGCTCGTCGGCCGTACCTTCATGATCGACATAGTGATGCAGGCACCGGAGCGCTTCACCACCGCCGTACGCGCCGCCCTGGAGGCCGAGTTGCCGTCTCTGCACCCGGCCGTGCTGCGCTCCCGTTTCCGGTTCCGCGAGAGGGGCCCGGTCGGGGAACTGGTCGGCACCCTCGACCGGATCGCCCGGCGCGGTTCGCAGGGCGTGATCCTGAAGGCCCCGGACGTCCCCGAGGTCACCGCCGCGGTCGGCCGGCTCGAGGCGGCGGGCATCCCGGTCGTGACCCTGGTGACCGATCTGCCCGCGAGCATGCGGCTCGCCTACGTCGGCATCGACAACAGGGCGGCGGGCGCCACCGCCGCGTACCTCCTGGGCCAGTGGCTGGGCGAACGGCCGGGGCACGTCCTGACCACCGTCAGCCGGGGTTTCTTCCGGGGCGAGGAGGAACGCGAGATGGGCTTCCGCGCCGCGATACGCGCCCGTCATCCCGTACGGCGCCTGGTCGAGGTCACGGACAGCGACGGTCTGGACGCCACCCAGTACGACCTGGTGCTGGCCGCGCTCCGGGACGACCCCGGCATCAAGGCCGTCTACTCGATCGGCGGCGGGAACGTCGCCACGCTCGACGCCTTCGACGCCTTGAACCGGCCGTGCGAGGTCTTCATCGCCCACGACCTGGACCACGACAACGCGGGGCTGCTGCGGGCGGGGCGGTTGTCCGCCGTACTCCACCACGACCTGCGTCAGGACATGCGCCGCGCCTGCCGGGTCATCATGCGGGCCCATGGCGCGCTGCCCGCCGATACGGCACCCGTACTGCCGTCCCCGATCCAGGTCGTCACGCCGTACAACATGCCGCCCGAGTCGGCAGGGGCCGCTGACTCGTAGTGCAACCCTGGAGTTGCACATGGAAGAGCGTCGTGCAACTCTGGAGTTGCACAAAGGACGTCGATGAATGACACCGACGAATGACTGCGACAAAGGAGTCACCTCATGAGCGAGGACCGGATCGAGCGCGAAACACTGATCGCGGCACCCCTGGAGCGTGTCTGGACGCTGGTGGCCCAGCCCGGGTTCTGGGTGGCCGACAAGGCGAGCCTGCCCGGCACGGTGGCAAGGGAAGGAGAGTCGATGGTGGCGAAGAACGCCGAGCACGGGGACTTCCCGGTGCGAGTGGAGAAGGTTCAGCCTCCGACGTATCTGGCGTACCGCTGGACCAGCGCGTTCCCGGGTGAAGAGCTGCGCGAGGACAACAGCACCCTCGTCGAGTTCACGTTGTCACAGGAAGGCGACGGGACCCGGCTGCGCGTGGTGGAGAGCGGGTTCGCGGCACTGGCCGGCTCCGAGGAACTGCGCAGCCAGAACTTCAAGGACCACAGCGAGGGCTGGCCCCTGGAGCTCGACGCGCTCAAGACGCGCGCCGAACAGCCATCCGCATGACGGAGGAGTCTCGCGGCGCGGTCGGGCCGGTCGACAGCGTCCTCGGCGCGCTGGCCGACCCGACACGGCGTCAGCTCCTCGACCAGCTGGCCGCCCAGGGCGAGGCCACCGCGACGACGCTCGCCGCCCAACTCCCCGTCTCTCGCCAGGCGGTGGTCAAACACCTCGCTGTCCTGGATGCCGCCGGGCTGGTGTCCGGGAGCCGGGTCGGACGCGAGATGCGCTACGTGGTGCGGCCCGCGGCGCTGAATGCGACGGCGCGATGGATGGCCACGCTGGCGACCGAGTGGGACAGGCGGTTGGCGACGATCAAGCGGGTTGCCGAGGAAGCGGAGGCAGCGGAGCGCGATTCAGGCTGAGTGCTCTGCTGGAAATGCGGTTCGTAAACTGCGGGTTGCATGTGGCTCGCCATTGCCGAGCGCAATCGACAGCCCATCCCCTCCTGGCAGTTCACCAAGTACGGACTCGCCGTCACCGTCGCCGCCGTCATCACCGTCGTGCGCTCCGTCGGCTACGTGTGGCTGCGCTACTTCGCCCTCACCTGACGGACACTCAGGAAGAACGGCGCTGAATGGCCCTGGGCGTCTTCCCGATCCCGGCAATCACATAGGCGATCGCGCCGGAGGCCGGTCGATTTCGGCCGCGGCCGGATGCGCCCCCCGCACTTCGTGAGGCAAGCCGGGCGAGGAACAGGCCAGGCACTCACTGCTGGCCAACGGTCCAGTCGAGGGACCCTGCCCCCGGGAGCGGTCGCCGGATTGCGGCCGAGTCGCCGCCGACCTAGCTTCAAAGACGTCACATCTTGTGACAAGGCCGATATAAGTCATATATCGGCTTCCGCATGGTGGCATCGAATGGAGCATTCATGTCGGTGATGACCGGTACCCAACCCCAGCAGCAGGCCGGCCCGCAGCTCGGCGGCCCGCAGCAGATCGCCCAGCTGGTCCAGCAGACCATCCAGCAGGCGTGCCAGCAGACGGCCCAGCAGGTCGCGCAGCAAGTGCAGCAGACGTTCCAGCAGATCCAGCAGATCCAGCAGCAGCTCCAGCAGCAGGGCATGGCCCAGCAGGCGCACCCGTACCTGGCTCTCGCGCTGCACCGCTCGCTGCACGCGGGCATCCGGCACGCTGTGGAGCAGTCCGTTCAGCAGGCGCTGCCGACCGCGATCGTGGCGCTGCTCCAGCAGAGCCAGCAGGGCCAGCAGGGCCAGCAGGGCCAGCAGCAGTGGGGTGGTGGGTTCGGCCAGCAGTCGTTCGGCCAGCAGCCGTACGGTCAGCAGTACCAGCAGCCTGGCTTCGGCTTCGGTCAGATGGGTCAGCCGTTCGGTATGGGCTGACCCCAGGGCAGCGCGATGCGGTGTGCCCGGAGCTCTTGGGCACACCGCATCAGCGTGCGAGCGAGAGCGGTCCCATGGCCGGATCAGGAGCACTAGGACGACGTAGGCGTGGCGAAGGTGGACGTAATGGTCAACGAGAGGCCCGAAAACAGCCGCGAGAGCGGATCCGAGGGTAACGGCGCTGGTGAATTCGAACCCGAGGGCCGGACAGCGGTACCAGGCGAGAAGAGCGCGTCGGCGCCGCTCGCCGTGCAACCGCGCCGCGAGCGGTACATGGTGACACCGCTGCCGCCGCATCTGCTCCCGCCAGGAGTACCCGAACTCAGCATGGACGCCCTGTGCGACCGGCTGGAGCGCATGCCCGAGGTCAAAGTGACCCGCAGGCTCCAGCCGCCGGAGAAGCTCCGGTCGGGCGGACTGCACCCCTCCTGCCCGGAAATCGCGGTCGTGGAGGCAGTCGAAGCCCAGGTACCGGCGATGCGATCGCTGCACGTACACATCGAGCCGGACCTGCCGCTCTCCGGCACCGGACCCGCCGTCACACCGACGGCGGGGATCCTGCCGCTCCGCGATCCAGCGCTGGTCGCGCCGCTCGAACAACCCATGAAGATCTCGCTGCGCGTCTGCGGCCCGGAGGGCGAACCGCTCGCCGGCGCGGGGGTGTACCTGATCGGGTCGTCATGGCCGGCCCAGGGCATCACCGGGGCCGACGGGACAGTCACCGTCACGCTGGCCACGGAGACCGCAGAGTCCGTGCAGTCCCTCTACGTGCGGCCCGCGGGCGGCTATGCGGACCGCTGGATCAGCCGTCCCGATCTGTCGGCGGCCCGGGAGAACCTGGTCGCCCTCACACCGCTGGACAAGGTGTACCCGGGGCTGGACGAGAGGCAGCAGTACGGCTGGGGCCAGCAGGCCATGCGGTTGGACCGACTGCCTCCCACATTCCGCGCCTTCGGCATCAGGGTCGCGGTCATCGGGTCGGGGGTCGCCTCCGAGCACCCCGATCTGAAGCAACGGGCGCGCTCCGGGGTCGATCTCGTGCGCGGAACGGAAGAGGGCTGGGCCCACGACAGGATGGGCACCGGCACCCACGCGGCGGGCATCATCGCCGGGGCTGACACCGGCAAGGGCATCATCGGCATCGCGGTCGACGCCGAGCTGGAAATCTGTCAGGTGCAGCCCGGCGGCTGCTTCAGCGACCTGATCGCCGCGCTGGATCACTGCATCGAGCGCGAGGTCGACGTCGCGCACATCGCGGTGGCGTCCCCGTACGCCTCGGCGCTGGTCTCCCGCAAGCTCGCCGATGCCAACGCCGCGGGCATCGCCTGCGTCGCTCCGGCGGGCGACACGGGCGGACCCGTGGCCTTCCCCGGCTCACTACCGACCGTGTTCGCCGTGGGCGCGCTGGGCGCCTTCGGCTCGTACCCGCCGGACACCTCCCAGGCCACCCACACAGGCCCGCAGCTGACACCGGAAGGGGTGTTCGCCGCACCGTTCAGCTGCTACGGCCCGGGGGTCGACGCGGTCGCTCCCGGCGTAGCGGTCCTGTCCTGTTCGCCGCGGGGCGGATACACGGCCCTCGACGGCACCGGCACGGCCTCCGCCCATGTCGCCGGACTTGCCGCCCTCGTCCTCGCCCACCACGAGGACTTCCACGGCCAGCTGTTGCCCCGCGGACCCGGCCGCGTACAGCACCTGTTCGACATCATCTCCGCCAGCTGCCGCCAGCTGGCTGCCCCCAGCACCGCGGAAGCCGCCCGCGTCGGCCGCGGCCTCCCGGACGCCCTCGTCGCCCTGGGGCTGTCCCCCGGCGTGCAACTCGCCCCCGCCCTGACCCCCTACACTTCGGCCCCGGCCGGTTAAGGCCCGGTCGGGGCACAGCCAGACCCGTCCCCACAACAAGAATCACTGAGCGGCGCCCGCCCTCGACGGAACGGGTGCCGCTCGCTCCGGCCCACGCACCTCCCGCCGGTGAAACAAGCACCGGTTCGTTTGGGCTCGCGGCTCCGGGAGTGCCTCTTCCTGAAGGGGCGCGGGGCTGGTGGTGAAACTGAAAAGGTCAGGGTTGGTGCATGCCGACTGCCTTTCGGGGTGCGACCCCGTACTGCGCAGCAGCGAGCAGCAGTTCGCGCCATGCCCGCGCCGTCGAGGAGGCGCATCGAGGTCAGCGGGAAACCGGCCGCGGTGACCGCGGCGGAGGCGTCGATCTGCGCGCGGGCTCGCATGCCGTTGCTCGCCGGCGCGAGGAAGGCGCCGATGTCCTCGGCCGATTC
Source organism: Streptomyces sp. NPDC006365 (assembly GCF_042870755.1). Lineage (NCBI taxonomy): Bacteria > Bacillati > Actinomycetota > Actinomycetes > Kitasatosporales > Streptomycetaceae > Streptomyces > Streptomyces sp. NPDC006365. Next base: position 613,862 of record NZ_JBIAHS010000001.1, on the reverse strand, counting down.
GGCGTGCGCCTCGTACACGCAGACGTCGAAGCCGGCCTTGTGCAGGGCCGGCGCCGTCGTCGCGCCGGCGATCCCGCCGCCGACGACGAGTAAGCATCCCGTCCAACTACGGCCTTCCAGCGGCCTGTTGACTCCGGGGATCAGGGGTTTGATCCATGAGATCACCCCGCGGGCCTCGGGTGTGCGGTGTCAACCGATCAGCCACGGTGGGTTGGGTCAGGTTGTCGAAGCGGGACCGGGGGGCAGCTGGACCGTCATGATCAGGCTGCAGGCTTCGGTGCCGGAGCCGCGGTAGGTGTGAGGGGCGTCGGCGTCGAACGTGGCGGTCTGTCCGGCTTCCACGGTGTGTTCGGTGCCGTCGACGATCAGGGTCATCCGGCCGGAGGTGACACTGACGGTTTCCACGACGCCGGCCTGGTGGGGGTGGCTGGGGTATTCCTCGCCCGGTTCCAGTTGCCAGCGCCAGACCTCGACAGGGGCCGGGCCCGAGGTCGTCAGCATCAGCCGGGCCTCACTCCCCCGTTCTCCGGTCCACAGCGGCGCCACAGTGTCGGCGGCCACGACGCGGACGCGGCCTTCGGGCCGTCCCTGCATCAGGTCGGACACCGAGATGCCGAGGGTGTCGGCCAGCCGGACCAGAGTGGCCAGGTTCGGATTGCCCTGGGCCTTCTCCAGTGCCACCAGGGCTCCCTTGCTGACCTGGGAGCGTCGGCTGAGTTCCTCCAGGGACAGGCCCGCCCGGGTGCGGGCCGCCCGGACGTTGTGCGCGACCGTCCGCAGGGCTGCGGCTGTCTCGACCATCTACTCTCCCATCCCTCGCCACTGACCACTTCAATGCACCGTGCGGTCGTTCGGTTGGCACGGACCGGTCGTTACGTTGTACGGTTCGGTCGTTCGAATGAATGGTAGGGGATGTGCTGTGTTCGCTCTGCTGCTGGCCCTGGGCAGCTCACTCGCCTATGGATGCGCCGACTTCCTCGGCGGCTTCGGCGCCCGTAAGGCTCATGTGCTGCGTACGCGATGTCCGCAGCCGCGGGTGTGCTGGACTCCGTGGCGAACGTGCTGTTCCTGCTCGCCGTCCGCAGCGGGGACCTCGCCGTCGTAGCAGTGATCGTCGCCCTGTACCCGGCCGGGACGGTCCTGCTCGCCCGCGGCGTGCTCGCGCATCCACCGCGGCCAGCTCGTCGGCCTGGGCAGCGTCGCCGTCAGCCTCCTCGCGCTGACCCGAGAAGCCCGCAGCCCGCCACAGCACCTACCACGCAAGGAGACCAGCATGTTCATCCAGCCCTGGGACGCCGGCCTGGACGTAGCCGAATGGCAAGCCTGGATCGCCGAAGGCCACGACTTCGGACAGCTCAACGTCAACGGCCTGCCCGGCCACCCGCCCGTCGCCGTGCCCACCCACTTCACGAGCGACGGCGACCATCTCCTGGTCCACCTCGCCCGGCCCAACCCGGTCTGGAAGGCGATCGAGAGCGACCCGAACGTCCTCTTCACCGTCTTCGGTGACTACGCCTTCGTCCCCGGCCCCTGGCGCGCCCAAGGCGACACTGCGCCCACCGATGGCGTCCCCACCAGCTACTACACAGCCGTCCAGTTCACCTGCCGCGCCCATATCGTCGACGACCCCGAGGCCAAGGCAGAACTGCTGCGCCGCCAGCTCGCCCACTTCCAGCCCGACGGTGACCACGCCCCCGTCGCCGTCGGCCGGCCGCCCTACGGCCGGATGCTGCCCGGCATCCGTGGCCTGCGCCTCGAAGTCACCGACGTACAGGCCAAGTTCAAGTACGACGACCACAAGTCCGTCGAGCACCGCACCGCCGTCGCCGACCGCCTCAGCGCACGCGGCCAGGGGCTCGACGTGCCCACCGCACACCAGCAGCGCCGCCGCCTGGACCGCATCGGTCCCTGGAAGCCCTGACCCCGCCCCGACCGCCCCCGCCCTCACGCACGCAGGAAACGGAAACCCCGCCCATGCCCGCCATCCGCATCACCCCAGCCGTCGCGGACGCCTTCCCCGACACCCTCATCGCCCTGGTCACCGCCACCGGTCTGCGCGGCCGTGGACCCTGGCCCCACACCGCCACCGCCCTGGAGGACCTGGAGCAGCAACTCGCCGACGGCACGTGGCACCCCGCCGACGAGACCGACCCCCGCATCGAGGCCTGGCACACCGCCTACCGGTCGTTCGGCACCAATCCCCGCCGCATCCGCCCCAGCGTCGACGCGCTCGGCCGCCGCCTCGCCAAGAAGGGCACGCTGCCGCGCATCAACCCGGCGGTCGACTCCTACAACGCCGTCTCCGTCCGGCACGGGCTGCCCGCCGGCGCCTTCGACGCGGACCACGTCACCGGCGACGTAGACATCCGATACGCGGACGGCGCCGAGTCCTTCACCCCGCTCGGCGAACCGGACACCGTCGAGAACCCCAAGCCCGGCGAGATCATCTACGCGGACACCATCGGCGTCCTGACCCGCCACTGGAACCACCGCGACGCCCACCGCACCCGCGTCACCGAGGACTCCACACACGTCGTCTTCGTCCTCGAAACCCTCCACGCCACCCGCGACGGCGACCTCCTCAAGGTCGCGGCTGAGGAGCTCCAGGGCCTGCTCGCCTCTCACGCCGAACAGACCGCCGTGCACTTCCTCAGCCCGGCACAACCCCAGGTCAGTACCTGACCGCCGTCATCACCCTTGTACATGCGGGCGAAGGCGTCCTCGACCCCGTCCAGGGCGATCGTCTCGCTGACGAACGCGTCGAGGTCCAGGCGACCCTGGAGGTACAGGTCGATCAGCGTGGGGAATTCGCGCGAGGGCAGGCAGTCGCCGTACCAGCTCGACTTCAGCGCCCCGCCCCGGCCGAAGACGTCCAGCAAGGGCAGTTCCAGTTTCATCTCCTCTCCGGGGTCGGCACTCCGACGAGGACGACCGTGCCCGCCAGGTCGCGGGCGTAGAAGGCCTGTTCATACGTCTCGGGGCGGCCGACGGCCTCGATGACGACGTCGACGCCGAAGCCGCCGGTCAGCTCGCGTACCGCCTCCACCGGGTCCGTCTCCCGCGAGTTGACGGTGTGCGTGGCGCCTAATCTCGGGGCGCGAATATGGTGTTCCACCGGCCAAGCGGCCTGTCCCGCCCTACCAGGCGGCCAGTGAGCCGTCCGTGTTCCGCCAGACCGGGTTGCGCCAGCGGTGGCCGCGTTCGGCGGCGGCCCGGACCGCGTCCTCGTCGATGGTGATGCCGAGACCGGGCGCGGTCGGGCGGTCGATGTAGCCGCCGCGGAACGTGAAGGGCGTGGTGTCGGCGAGGTAGTCCAGCAGTCCGCTGCTGTCGCCGTAGCCGATACCCAAAGCCTGTTCCTGGATGAGGAAGTTGGGGATCGCGAAGTCGAGTTGCAGGCTGGCCGCGAGGGCTATCGGGCCGAGCGGGCAGTGCGGGGCCACCACGATGTCGTAGGCCTCGGCCATCGCGGCGATCCGGCGGGTCTCGGAGATGCCTCCGGCGTGGCTGATGTCGGGCTGGGCCACGGCGATGCCGTCGGAGAGCACCGAGCGGAAGTCCCAGCGGGAGTAGAGCCGTTCGCCGGTGGCTATGGGGATGGAGGTGGAGCGCACCACGGCGCCGAGGTCCTGGGAGAACTCCGGCAGCACCGGCTCCTCGACGAACATCGGCAGCAGGGGCTCGAGCAGGGGCAGCACGCGGCGGGACATGGCCCCGCTGAACCGGCCGTGGAAGTCGAGTGCCAGGTCGCGGTCCGGGCCGATGGCCTCGCGGACCGTGGTCACGCTGTCCACGATGGCGTTGATCGCGCCGGCCGTGGCGAGCGGCTCCAGCTGCCCGCAGGGGTTGAGCTTGACCGCGGTCATGCCCTTGGCGACCTGCTCGGCCGCCGACTCGCCCAGCTCCTCGAGGGTTTCCCCGCCGACCCAGCCGTAGACGCGTACCCGGTCCCGTACATGGCCGCCGAGCAGCTGGTACACCGGCACACCGTGGGTCTTGCCCGCGATGTCCCACAGGGCCTGGTCGATACCGGCCAAGGCGCTGTTGAGTACGACGCCTCCACGGTAGAAACCGCTCTTGGCGAGCACCTGCCAGTGCTCCTCGATACGGGCCGGGTCCTGCCCCAGGAGGTAGTCGAACATCTCCTCGACGCACTTGGCGACGGTGTGGGCCTTGCCCTCGACTATGGGCTCTCCCCAGCCGGAGATGCCCTCGTCGGTATCGACGCGCAGGAAGAGCCAGCGCGGCTCTACGAGGAAAAGCTCGTATCCAGTGATCTTCATGGGGTGGACCTCCGGTCCTGTGCTGGGTCCGCCGGGCAGGGCCCAGGCCAGACAGCGTGCGGGTGAGTCGGTGTAGTTGGGGCGGGTGAGAGGACGTGCCCGCTCCGAGGGAGAGAGTCGAACTGTGAGGAAGCGACTGCTGTGCAGGACACCCGCGGGCGCGGCCCACCGGGACGCGGAGAGCCGGGTCGTGCCTGGAGCGGGCAGGGGCCAGGCCTGGAACGGGCGAGCGCGGCCTACTCCTGGGAGCTGATGCTGCGGCCACCGTCCACGAGCAGGTTCTGGCCGGTGACGAAGGAGGCGTCCTCGGAGGCGAGGAAGGCGACGGCGGCGGCGATGTCCTCGGGCGCGCCGAGCCGACCGACGGGAGTGCGTGCGATGGTCTGCGCCTTGTACTCCGGGGGTGTCTCGGCCCACAGGGCGGTGGCAACGGCTCCGGGCAGGACGGCGTTGAACCTGATCTGCCCGGCGTACTCGACGGCGAGCTGGCGTACGAGGGCGTTGATCCCGCCCTTGGCCGCCGCGTACGCGGGGAAACCCTTGAAGCCGATGACCGCGTGTACGGACGAGGTGATCACCACCGTGCCCTTGGCCGTCCTGAGCAGTGGCACGGCGGCCCGGACACCGTAGAAGACGGAGTCGAGGCAGAGCCGCAGCTGGTCGTGCCAGGCGGCGTCGTCCAGTTCGTGTGCCGCTCCGGGGAAGTTCTGGCCGGCGTTGAGGTGGAGCACGTCCAGATGACCGGTCCAGGACTCGGCCTCGGCGACGGCCGCGGCCCACTGACTCGGTGAGGTGGCGTCGAGGCGCTGGTCCTGCGCCCGCCCTCCTGCGGCGCGGATCTCCTCGGCGACGCGATGGGCGCCCTTGGCGTCCACGTCGGTGACGAGGACCGAGGCGCCCTCCGCCGCCAGTCGGCGGGCGGTGGCCGCTCCGATGCCGGAGGCGGCCGCGGTGAGCAGGGCCGTACGGCCGGTGAAACGCGCCGGTGCGGCGGCGACGGTCATGGCGTTCCTCCTGGTCCTGCCGGTCTGGCCGTCGAGTGACGCAACATCAGCCGCGGCTCGGTCGGTACGACGACGTCTCCCACCGGCCTGCCCTCGATGGTGGCCACCAGGGCGTCCACTGCGGCGGTCCCCAGCTCGTACAGGGGCATCGCCACGGTGGTCAGCGGGGGATGGAGATGCGCGGCCACGGGCAGGTCGTCATTGCCGATCACGGAGACGTCCTCCGGAATCCTCAGGCCGAGCTCCCGGATCGCGGCCATGGCACCGATCGCCTGGGCCAGCGAGCTGGTGTAGAGGGCGGTGACCGGTGGGCGCTCGCCACCGTCGGTGGGACGCAGCAGTTCCCGCGCCGCAAAGCCGCCGCCGTCCTCGGTGAACTCCCCGGAGGCGACCGGAGCCGCATCCAGCCCCAGCGCGTCGGCGTGGCGCAGGAACGCCTCCTTGCGGACCTCGCTGGGCGTTATCCCGGGCGGACCCGCGATGTGGCCGACCGCGCGGTGACCGAGGCCGTGCAGGTGGTCGAGTGCGGTCACGCTGGAGCGGGCGACGTCCATCGTGACGCTGCGGCCGGATCCCGGCACGGCGCGGTTGAGGAAGACGTGCGGGACAGGGCTGCGGCTCAGGGTGTCCAGCAGGGGGTGGCCGGGGCGGGCCGAGGCGATGAGCAGCCCGTCGACCCTGCCCTCCTGCACCAGGTCGTTGAACGACTCGTCGGCTTCCTGCCCGTCGAAGTCCTCGGCCAGCAGGGAGAGATAGCCGAGCTGACGGGCGCGCTGGTAGGCGCCGCGAGCGATGGTGACGTACGTGGGGTTGCCGAGGGCGGGGACCAGCAGGGCCAGTACGTGCGTGCTGGCGCCGGCCAGCGCACGGGCCCCGGAATGAGGCCGGTAGCCGAGTGCCTCGGCTGCCTCCAGGACGCGTTGGCGCGTCTCCGGCCGCACGGACAGGTCCTGTCGGCCGTTGAGCAGCTTGGACACGGTGGCCTTGGAGACTCCGGCTCTCTCCGCCACGTCCACCAGCCTCGCCCTGACGGGCTGTTCCGGCACTTGGGTCCCCCTCTCCGGTGGGCGCCAGGGGCCGCTCGTAGTGTGCGGCGGTGGCGCATTCCGTTCTCTTCGCGGCCTCTTGACATCTTCTGGCGCTGCAACTTAACGTTCGCCGAAGTTCGAGTCAACCGGTTTCCCCAGAAGGAAATAGACGACATCTCTGGGCAGAGCTGCAGAAACCGGTCCATGTGAACGCAGCAGTGTCATCGCCGAATTCCGGCCATTGACAGGGTGCTACGAGGCGCCCTGGGAGGGTCACCGCGGACGCGACCACCGTCGCCGTCGCGGCCGGACGACGCGGTGCCGACGCATATGCACGACAGCCGTGTGCGCGCCCGGTCCAGGACGTCTCGCGCCATGGCTGAGTGAGCCCGAAGCTTCCCGCCCGGTCCGTCCCCACGCCCCCATCCCTTGCCGCTCCTCCCCGCGGGCAGTTCCGCATGCCCAATACGTCCCGTACGAAAGGCTGTCCAGTTATGTCCGTCCCGACCACAGGGTCTCTCGACAGACGTCGTTTTCTCACCTACTCCGGTGCCGCGCTCAGCGCCGCCGCGCTGTCCGGCTGTGCCGCTTCCGTCGACGACGGCTCGGGTGGCGGCGGTTCGACGAGCGGCAAGACGACGCTCACCGTCATGGCCGCGGAAGAGGACTTCGACATCAAGGCCGCCCAGAAGGCACTGGGCGTGAAGATCAGGTTCCTCAAGACCGACCCCACCAAGCTCAACGCCATGCTGGCCAGCAAGACCCCGCCGGACGTGGTGCGCGGGCTCGGTGCCATGGAAACCCCGTACTTCGCCGCGCGCGGCCTGATGGCCGATCTGGACCCGTACTTCGCCAAGAGCACGGTGCTCAAGCCCGCCGACCTCGACCCGGTCAACGACCTCTGGAGGTACGACGGCAGCAAGCAGGGCGCGGGCCCTCGCTACGGCATGGCCAAGGACTTCTCGCAGGACCAGATGTTCTGGTACCGCACCGACCTGTTCGAGGCCGCGAAGCTGGACCTGCCCAGCGAGAGTGAGCCGCTGTCCTGCGACGAGTGGCTGGACCTCGGCAAGCAGCTGACCAAGCGCCGGCTGGGCAAGGTGAAGGTGTACGGCCTGAACGCCACCGGACTCGGCTACTTCTCCCAGCTGATGGGCATGACCGCGTCGGCCGGCGGCAGCCTGTTCGCCGAGGACCTGACTTCGGTGGACTTCTCGTCCCCCGAGGCGCGCAAGGCGCTGCAGTGGTACCTGGACTACACGAAGGCCGACATCGGCCCGAGCGTCGCCAACCCGAACCCTGACGGCTGGGACTGGCCGACCTACCAGGCCGGCCGAATGGCGATGGCCAGCGACGGCTACTGGTTCGGCGGGGCGATCGCCGGCGATCCCAAGGTCGCCGAGCTCTCCCGCTTCGCGCCCGCGCCCCAGCTGGGCAGCAACCGCGTCAGCCCCTGTTTCGGCGCCACGGGCTTCTGGATGCCCGCGGACGCCAAGAACAAGGACGCGGCCTGGAAGTTCTTCGAGTGGTTCTTCGGCGGAGAGCCCGCCCAGGGCCGGGCTGCCGGCGGCTGGGGCATTCCCACCCTGAAGTCGCTGCGCGCGAAGATGCCGCAGGACAAGCCGTACCAGAAGCAGGCCTTCAAGGTGCAGGAGCAGGAGCTCGCCCACTTCTCGGCCCTGACCTTCACCCCGTACGCCCAGATCGCGGCCCTGGACGGGGTGATCAGCAAGGTGCTGCCGGGCGCCGTCAAGTCCGGTACCTCCGTGGGCAAGGTCGCGGACGCGCTGAACAAGCAGATGAACGACCAGCTCGCCAAGGGCAAGGAGCTGGTGGGGTGACCACCGGACAGCTCACCGAGACGTCTGCCGGGCCGGGTGCCAAGAGCCCGGCCGGCGCGGCGGCCGCCCGGCCGCCGCGCCGGCGCCTCTCACTGACAACGCGCAGGGCCTGGTCCTTCTATGTCTTCGCCGGTCCCTGGATGCTGGGGTTTCTGGCCCTGACGGCCTATCCGCTGGGCTACGCCCTGTGGCTGAGCTTCACCAACTCCGACGGGCTGTCGAAGAACTCCCGCTTCGTGGGCCTGGACAACTACAAGGAGGTCTTCTCCGACTCGGAGACGCTTCTCTCCCTGGCCCGCACAGGGGCGTTCACCGCGATGACCGTGCCGCTGACGATCGTGGCGGGGCTGTTCCTGGCGGTCCTGGTGAACCAGCCGATACGGGGCCGCGGCCTGTTCCGCACGCTGCTGTACCTGCCCGCCGTGGTGCCGCCGGTCGGCGGCGCCCTCGCCTTCAAGATGATCTTCGACCGTGACTCGGGGTCGGCCAACGGCCTTCTGGACCTCTTCAGCATCAACGCGCTCGCGTGGCTGGCGGATCCCTACGCCCGCTGGGTACTGATCGTCCTGACCCTGTGGGGCGTGGGCAACGTCATGATCATCTCCCTGGCGGGACTGCAGGACATCCCCAAGGAGCTGCACGAGGCGGCCCGGGTCGACGGCGCCAGTCCCTGGCAGTCCTTCACCCGGATCACTCTGCCGCTGCTCTCCCCCGTCATCTTCTTCCAGGTCGTCACCGGGATCATCGCCGCGCTGCAGACCTTCGCACCGCTGCTCATCTCGCTCGATCCCACACCGAGAGGCCTTGGATCGGTCCCGGAGAGCAACTACTTCGTCATGATCCACGTCCTCAACCAGTACCTCGTCGACGGCCGTTACGGCTACGCCTCCGCCCTGCTGTGGGTGCTCTTCCTGATGATCGTCGCCGTCACCTTCCTCGTCTTCAAACTCAGCAAGGGCGCGGTCTTCTACTCCGTGGAGCCGGAGCGCGCGAAGACCAAGGCCCGCACGATCGGAGGCGCGTGATGGTGCTCTCTCGGCGCAGTGTCGTCTACATGCTCCTGGTCAGCTGCCTCGTCCTCATGCTCAGCCCCTTCGCCTGGCTCGTGATCACCGCGTTCAAGGACCCGTCGGAGCTGCGTGCCTTCCCCATCCACTGGTGGCCGCATCATCCGAGCCCCGGGAACTTCGTGAAGGCGCTGACCAGTTGGGACTACTTCGGCTACGCCCGCAACTCCCTGACGATCGCCGTCATCTACTCGGTCCTGGCGACACTCGCCTCGGCCTGGGCCGGGTACGGTTTCGCCCGGCTCGAAGCGCCGGGAAAGCGGGTGATCTTCGGTGTGCTGCTGTCGACGATGATGCTGCCGCAGGTCATCACCCTCATCCCGACCTACCTGCTGTTCGCCAAGGTCAACCTGCTCAACACCTATATGCCGTGGGTGCTGTGGGGGCTGTGCGGCGCACCGTATCTGATCTTCCTGTTCCGGCAGTTCTTCAGCAACATGCCCAAGGAACTGGAGGAGGCGGCGATCGTCGACGGCTGCGGTCAGATCCGTATCTTCTGGCGGATCTTCCTGCCCCAGTCGTGGCCGGTCATCGCCACCAGCCTGATCCTGTCCTTCAGCTGGACCTGGGGCGACTGGATCGCCCCCGCTCTGCTGCTGGACACCAGCCGCACCACCCTCGCGGTCCAGCTCACCACCGGCTACGTCAACGCGCACGGCGCCCAGCTCAGCAACCTCGTCGCGGCAGGCACCGTGATGTACGTCGTGCCCGTGCTGGTGCTCTTCCTGATCCTGCAGCGCGGCTTCGTCGCCGGGATCTCCACTTCCGGACTCAAGTAACGCTGTTTACCAACGCTCCACGCTGCAAAGGAACTTCGTATGACCACCACCCAGCGCTTCGGCACGTCGTCCGCGGCGGTGAGGTCTTGACCGAGCGTCCCCCACTCACCCCGCAGCTGGGCGGGACCCGCGTCATGGCCATCCTGCGGTCGGCCGACGCGACGGGACTGCCCGCAGTGGCCCGGGCCCTCGCGGACGGTGGCATCACCTGCCTGGAGGTCACCCTCACCACATCGGGTGCCCTCGACGCGCTGGCCACCATCCGGGACGAGCTCGGGCCCGATGTGGCGGTCGGCGCCGGCACGGTGATCACCACCGAGCACGCCCGGGAAGCGCTCGCGGCCGGGGCCGAGTTCCTGGTGGCCCCGGCCGTGGACACCGACGTGATCCGCGGCTCGACCGACAGCGGCATCCCGTTCTACCCGGGCGCCTGGACACCCACCGAGGTGTCCACCGCCTGGCGGGCGGGTGCCGCCGCCGTCAAGCTCTTCCCCGCGAGCACCGGCGGTCCCGACCACCTGCGGCAGCTGCGGGCGCCGCTGCCGGACATCCCGCTCGTCGCCGTCGGCGGAGTCGGCATCGACCAGGCCCGCGACTACCTCGACGCGGGCGCCCTCGCCGTCGGCATCGGCTCCCCGCTGCTGCGCGGAGCGGACCGGAATCCGGCACCGGAGACCCTGGACGCCCTCACGGCGAGGACCCGCACGCTGCTCGAAGCGATCCGGGCCACGTCCAGTCATCAGGAGATCGGCCCGTGAACGACCCTTCCCAGCAGCGCTACTTGGTGACCGTCGGCGAGGTCCTCGCGGTCCTGGCCGCGTCGGACACCGGCCCACTGGCCCTCGGCTCCGACCTGCGTCTCGGGCTCGCCGGAGCCGAGTCGAACGTCGCCGTGGGCGTCAGCCGGCTCGGCGGGTCCGCCACCTGGATCGGCCGCGTCAGCGACGACGCACTCGGCGACCTCATCCTCCGCGAGCTGCGCGCGGAAGGCGTCACCACGGTCGCCGCACGCGACCGAGCCCCCACCTCGCTGTTGCTGCGCGAACGCCGTACGGCCACGCACAGCCGTACGCGCTACTACCGCACCCACACGGCGGGTGCCCGGCTGTCCGCCGACGACATCCCCGAGGACCTCGTCGCAGGCGCGGCGGTCCTGCACATCACCGGGATCACCCCGGCGCTGGGCGAAGGTCCGGCGCGTGCCGTCACCCGGGCGGTGGACATCGCCGTCGACGCCGGCGTACCGGTCTCACTGGACATCAACTTCCGGTCGCTGCTGTGGAACGAGCAGGAGGCCGGGCGCACGCTGCTGCCGCTGCTGCGCAGAAGCAACCTGGTCTTCGCGGGACCGCACGAGGCCCGTCTCATGGTGCCGGACGCCGACGGCCCGGAGGAGCTCGCCAAGCGCATCTGCGATCTCGGCCCCACCGGAGCCGTCATCAAACTGGGCGCCGAGGGCGCGTACGCCCTCCTCGACGGCCGGGAACACCGGCAGCCCGCCGTGCCCGTCACCCTGCACGACTCCGTGGGCGCGGGAGACGCGTTCGCCGCCGGATACCTCGCCGAACTGCTCTCGGGGGAACCGCCGGAGAAGCGCCTGCGGACGGCGGCCCTGCTCGGCGCCTTCGCCGTCAGCACCACCGGCGACTGGGAAGGCCTGCCCAGGCGCAACGAACTGGATCTGCTGGACCACCACGACGACATCGTGCGCTGAGCCCTTCCCGGCACCCCATCCGCGCAGGTACCCACCCGCTCAAGGAACTTCCAGGGACCACCCATGCCCACGCCTTCCTCCACCGATGAGGTCGCTGTCCTCATCGGCTCCTACACACCCGACTCCGGCGGGGACGGTGCCGGGATCGCAGCGCTGAAACTCGCCCCGGCAACCGGCCACCTGGCGCACGACACCAAAATGCCGCCGCTGCGCGTCAGCGGGGCATCCTTCCTGGCGGCGCATCCCTCGCTCGACGTCGTCTACAGCACGAACGAGACCGATCCGGGCACCGTCAGCGCCCTGGTCCGGCACGGCGACGGCCAACTGTCCCCGCTGGGCGACCCGCCCAGCAGCGGCGGCGCCAACCCGTGCCACCTCACCGTCCACCCGGACGGGGGCTGGCTGCTGACCGCGAACTACGGCAGCGACACGGCGCCCGGCAGCGTGGCCGTGCACCGTCTCGACGCGGACGGACGCCCGGTGGAGCTGACCGACATCGCCGTCCACGAAGGGGCGGGCCCGGTCGTCGGGCGGCAGGAGGGCAGCCACGCCCACCAGGTGCTCGTCGACCCGGCCGGCCGTTACGTCCTCGCCACCGACCTGGGCGCCGACGCGGTCTTCACCTACCGGCTCGACACCCGGACCGGCACCCTGGAGCGGGTCGTGGTGAACCGGCTGCGCCCCGGTTCCGGTCCTCGCCACCTCGCCTTCGCTCCCGGGGGTGAGCTGGTGTTCAGCGCGGACGAACTGTCCTCGACAGTCACCTGCCACCGGTACGACGCCGGTACGGGCACCCTGACGGGACTCTCCTCAGTGCCCGCCACGGCGGTCCGGGACGTCACCAACCAGCCGGGCGGCATCGTCGCCTCGCCATGCGGCCGTTTCGTGTGGGTGACCAATCGGGGCGCGGACACGGTGGCCGCGTTCCGGGTCACCGGCACAACACTGGAACCGATCGACGAGATGCCCGCCGGCGGCACCTGGCCGCGCGGCCTGACCCACGCGGACGATCACCTGCTGGTCGCCAACCAGCACAGCGGGACGCTCGTCGCGCTGCGTGTCCTGGACGACGGGGCGCTGCGGCAGGCGGGCCCGGCGCTGTCCGTTCCGTCGGTGGTCTGCGCGCTCGCCCCCTGACACCCGCTTCGCCCCGAACACCTCGTCCGCAAACGCCGGACAGCCTCAAAACAGCCAACGAAAGGCAGTCATGTCCCGCCCCACCACCCCCGCACGCTTCACCCTCGACCCGGCGTTCGGCATCGGCTCCGTCAACTCCCGGCTGTACGGATCTTTCGTCGAGCACCTGGGCCGCTGCGTCTACACCGGCATCTACGAACCCGGCCACCCGCAGGCCGACGCCGACGGCCTGCGCCGGGACGTTCTGGAGCTGATCCGGGAACTGGGCGTCACCACCGTGCGCTACCCGGGCGGCAACTTCGTCTCCGGCTACCGCTGGGAGGACTCCGTGGGACCGCGCGAGGAGCGCCCGGTCCGGCTGGATCTGGCCTGGAAGTCCACCGAGACCAACGAGTTCGGCCTCGGGGAGTTCATGGACTTCTGCGCCAAGACCGGCATGGAACCCATGATGGCCGTCAACCTCGGCACCCGCGGGGTGGAGGACGCCCTGCGGCTGCTGGAGTACAGCAACCACCCGGGCGGCACCGAGCTGTCCGACCGCCGTGCCGCCCACGGCGCCAAGGAGCCGTTCGGCATCAAGATGTGGTGCCTGGGCAACGAGATGGACGGGCCCTGGCAGACCGGGCACAAGACGGCGGAGGAGTACGGGCGGCTCGCCGCCGAGACCGCTCGCGCCATGAGAATGATCGACCCCGGCCTGGAACTGGTCGCGTGCGGCAGTTCGGCGTCCTCCATGCCGACCTTCGGCTCCTGGGAGGCGACCGTCCTGGAAGCCGCGTACGACCAGGTCGACCACATCTCGCTGCACGCCTACTACGAGGAGATCGACGGCGACCGCGACTCCTTCCTGGCCTCCGCCGTCGACATGGAGCACTTCATCGAGTCGGTCGTCGCCACTTGCGACCACGTCCGGGCGCGGCTCAAGGAGAAGAAGCGGATCAACCTCTCCTTCGACGAGTGGAACGTCTGGTACCAGAAGCGGCCCAATCCCCACCAGGTCGAGGACTGGCAGCAGGCCCCGCGCCTGCTGGAGGACGTCTACACCGTCACCGACGCCGTCGTGTTCGGCTCGCTGCTCATCGCCCTGTTGCGGCACGCCGACCGGGTGACCGCCGCCTCCCTGGCCCAGCTCGTCAACGTCATCGCGCCGATCATGACCGAGCCGGGCGGCCCGGCCTGGCGGCAGACCACCTTCTTCCCCTTCGCCCAGGCGGCGACGTACGGGCGCGGCCGGGTGCTGCGCGTCGACGTGGACAGCCCGGCGTACCCCACCGCCCGCTTCGGTGACGTACCGCTGCTCCACGCCACCGCCGTGGTCGACGACGAGACCGGCGCCGTCACCGTCTTCGCGGTCAACCGCAGCCAGACGGACACTCTGCCGCTGAGCATCGACCTGCGCGGCGTCGGCGCCCACTCCCTGGCGGAGCACCTGGTCCTGGCCGACAGCGACCCGGAGGCAACGAACACCGCGGACCAGCCCGACCGGGTCACCCCGCACCCCGCCACCGGCACCACCGTGACCGGCGGTGTCCTCCACGCCGAACTCGAGCCGCTCTCCTGGAACATGATCCGGCTGACGAACCGGCAGGACTGACCACTCACGACACCCTCACACTCACGCCTGGGAAGAACCGATGACAACCGTTGCCCGACCTCTGTTCCGAGACCCCATGCACGACGGCGCGACCGACCCCACTGTCATCTGGAACCGGCAGGCCGGCGAGTGGTGGATGTTCTACACGAGCCGTCGCGCCGACGCGCCGCCGATGGACGACGTGAGCTGGATACACGGGACCGACATCGGGATCGCGTCCTCCGCGGACGGCGGAGCCGGCTGGCTGTACCGGGGAATCGCCGAGGGGCTGGACATCGAGCCCGGGCGGCACACCTACTGGGCCCCCGAGATCATCGACGACGGAACCGAGTACCACATGTTCGTCAGCGTGATCCGCGGTGTTCCGACCCAGTGGGCGGGCCATGCACGCGTGATCCGTCACTACACGAGCCATGACCTCTTCTCCTGGACCTACCGTTCCACCCTGTCGCTCTCGTCCGAGAGAGTGATCGACGCCTGCGTCCTGCGGCTCCCCACGGGCGGCTACCGCCTGTGGTACAAGGACGAGGCCGATCACGCGCACACCTACGCGGCGGACAGCGACGATCTGGCCGAGTGGACCGTCCGGGGGCCCGCCGTCGAGATCTCGAAGCACGAAGGCCCGAACGTCTTCGAGCTCGGCGGCAGCTACTGGATGCTCATCGACGAATGGCATGGCCAGCGGGTTCTTCACTCACGGGACCTGGAGACATGGGAACCGCGAGGACTCATCCTCGATCGCCCCGGGCAGGGCCCGGACGACGGGGGGTACGGCTATCACGCCGATGTCGTCACGAGCGAACTCGGCGCGTTCGTCTTCTACTTCTCGCACCCCAGGCGATCCGACGACGACCCTGGACCCCACATCGACCACAACGGCCGGCGGAGCTCGATTCAGGTCGCCCGCCTGCGGGTGAGCGGAGACACCCTCGTGTGCGACCGCGACGAAACCCTCGAGGCCCCCATCCTCCCTCTCGAAGGGCCTGACCGGTGACACTAACCGCGATGGCGAGGCCGTGCCGGGCGTTGGCCAACTCGGCGAGCGGGGCGGGCAGTTTGATGCTGATCTCGCCCTTGAGTGTGACGCGGATCGTCTCGTTGCCATACCGCTTGCCCGATTCGCCATCCGTCTGAAGGAACCACCGCTCGGCTTCCCAGCGCTCCCGCCACCCAGCCTCGGTCAGCCCCGTGTCAGTGAGGTTGTGCCGGTTGCGGGCCAGCCGCTTCCCGCCGCGGACCACGTGCACGACACCGGCCTCACGGTCCGCCCGCTCCCGCTGCAGACGATCCTCAAGGACGTGGAGCCGGCGCGTCTTCGCATGCCACTCCTGCTTGCTGCGGTATCCGCCGGGAGCCCGCTTGGATCCCTTCTCCCCGACCGGAGGCGACAACCGATGCCGGACCGTGCTGAAGGCACCATCGCCGTGAACTGGGCGTTCGACGAGGCACGTTCCGGATCGACGTCGACGTACCCCCCAGGATCGACGGCGACCGTCGTTCTCCCGGACGGTACGGACCTTTCGCGCCGCCGAGTGGACGGGCCATCGAGCTGCCCGGGCTGGGCAGCGTGGCCGACAAGCGCAGCCGGGCGGCCTCGAGTTCGCGGTGGGCGCGGCCCCCGGTGCAGGGAAGTCGCGTTCGGGGCCTGCCAGGACGGGCATATGTGAGCCAGACCACAGGTCGAGGGTGCATAGCGGGGCAGGGGCCAGTGCCTTTATCTAGGGTGTAGGGGCGTGCGGGGGTAAGGGGCAACGTTGATGGGGCGGTTGCCGGCCGATGAGTTCGACCGGTTCGTGGCGGCTCGGTGGTCGGCATTGCTTCACCTGGCGCGGCTGCTCACCGGCGGAGACCGGCACCGGGCCGAGGATCTGCTGCAGGAGGCGCTGGTCAAGCTGTGGTTTGCCTGGCCGAAGGTGGCCGAGCAGGCGCCCGAGGCGTATGTGCGCCGGGTCCTGGTCCGTGGCGCGGCTCGCTCGGCACGGCGTCGCTGGTGGGGCGAGCACCCCGTGGACCAGCTGCCCGACCCGCCCGAGGTGGGGGATGAGACCGCCGCCGTGGATGAACGGACCCGGTTGGAGGCCATGTTGGCGTTGTTGCCGGCGCGGCAGCGGGCTGCGGTGGTGCTGCGCTACTACCAGGACCTGCCCGAGCGGCACGTCGCGGAGGTGCTGGGGTGTCCGGTGGGTACCGCCCGTTCGCTGACGGCACGCGGCGTCGCACGGTTGCGGCAGCTTCTGGCTGAGGCCGTCGAGCCGGTGGAGTGAAAAGGGGAGCCATGGATCACTTCGAGCAGGAGCTGGCACGGATGATGCGTGACAGCCAAGAGGACACGCCCTATGAGGAGCGGCACAGACACCGACTGCAAACCGGCGTTCGCGCCCGACGGCGCGCCCGGACGGCCTGGATGGCCACCGGATCCGTGCTGACCGTTGCCGGACTTGGAGTCGGACTGGTGGTCCTGCCGAGCTCTTTCGCTCAGGGCGGGCCTGCCGGCCCTCAGCCCCGCCCCGTCACCTCTGCCGAGTCGGCCTCGATGCCCTCGACGGCCCGCCCCGCCTCCACCGCCAAGGAGGTGCCGACGTCGACCTGCACGTCAGCCACCGGACCGGTGCCGATGCCCTCGACCGCCCGCTCCGCCTCCACCGCCAAGGAGGTGCCGATGCCGACCTGCACGTCTACCACCAGGCCGGCGCCGATGCCGTACCGACCCTCAACCCCCGAGACGGTCCCGATGCCGACGCGAACCTCAACCACCAGGTAGCGCCTTGGCCTGGTTCATGCGGTCCCGATGGGTCAGGGCTGCCTGAGCCGACGTGACCACCACCGACCGCCGGGCAGCTGGTCCCCCGCTTGTCCCGTTCTCCACGAGTTGAAAGCTCACCACGTGATCCGTGCGAAAGCGCCCGCGTCTGTCGACGTGCCGCAAAAGGCGGCGCCTCGCCGGCCGACCTCCTGGGAGCGGCGGTTGCGCCACTTCGGGTACGCGGAGCGGCCGCGTACGTCCGTGCGCGACCGCCTGGTGATGCCGTTTCCCGAACGCGGGTCACGGCTGTGGCGCACGCTCGGGCTGTCCCCGGTAGCGGCGGGCCGACTGGCGCGCTGGTCAGGGTGGGCCGGGCCGCTCCTGGTGGCACTCCTTGCCGGACTGCCGCGCTTTTGGCGTCTGGGCAGCCCGCGGGACGTCGTCTTCGACGAGACCTACTACGCCAAGGACGCCTGGGCCTTGCTGCGGCTCGGTTACGAGGGCACCTGGCCGGACCGCAAGGTCGCCGACCCGCAGATCCTGGCCGACCCCCAGATGATCCCGCTCTCCGACACCGGGTCCTTCGTCGTGCACCCGCCGACGGGCAAGTGGGTGATCGCCCTCGGCGAGTGGATGTTCGGCCTCAACCCCTTCGGCTGGCGCTTCATGACCGCGGTCCTGGGCACGCTGTCGGTGCTGATGGTGTGCCGCACAGGCCGCCGCCTGTTCCGCTCGACGGTACTGGGTTGCCTGGCCGGCGCGCTCTTGGCGGTGGACGGCCTGCACTATGTGATGAGCCGCACCGCTCTGCTCGACCTCGTCGTCATGTTCTTCGTCCTGGCCGCGTTCGGCTGCCTGCTCCTCGACCGGGACCGGGCGCGGGCCCGGCTCGCGGCAGCCCTACCGGCGGGCGAGGACAGCCACGCGCGCCCCGACGAGGACACCGGCGACCGCGCCGCGACGGGAGTGCGTCCATGGCGGCTCGCGGCCGGCTTCTTCCTGGGACTGGCGATCTCGGTCAAATGGAGCGGCCTGTACTTCCTGGCCTCCTTCCTCATCCTGACCCTGCTGTGGGACGTCGGCGCCCGCCGTGTCGCGGGGGCACGGCACCCGTACCGTGCGGTGCTGCGCAAGGACCTCGGCTGGTCGGTGGTGTCCGTCGTGCCGGCTGCCGTGGTGACGTATCTGGCGACGTGGACCGGCTGGTTCCTGTCCGACAACGGCTATGGGAGACACTGGGCGGACGGCCGCGGCGGCACATGGTCGTGGATTCCGGCACCACTTCGCAGCCTGTGGCACTACGAGTACGGGGTCTACCAGTTCCATGTGGGACTGCACACTCCGCACAAGTACGAGTCGAATCCCTGGAGTTGGCTGGTCCTCGGCCGTCCCGTGCTGTTCCACTCACAGTCACCGGAGCCCGGCAAGGCCGGCTGCCAGGCGACGGCCGACTGCTCGCAGACGATCCTCGCACTGGGCACACCGCTGCTGTGGTGGTCGGCATGCTGCGCCCTCGTGTATCTGCTCTTCCGGTGGGCGCTGCGCCGCGACTGGCGCGCCGGTGCGGTTCTGTGTGCCGTAGGCGCGGGTTATCTTCCCTGGTTCCTGTACCAGGACCGAACGATCTTCTCCTTCTACGCCGTCGTCTTCGTGCCGTACCTGTGCCTGGCCGTGGCGATGATGGTGGGCGCGCTGCTGGGTCCGCCGGGGACGAGCGAAACACGCCGCACAAGCGGTGCGGTGGCTGCGGGCGCGCTGGTGCTGCTCATCACCTGGAACTTCATCTATTTCTTCCCGATCTACACGGGCCTGACGATTCCGTATCCCAGCTGGCACACCCGCATGTGGCTCGACACCTGGATATGAGCTCCGTCCTGACAGTCTCCGACGTGACGTCGCACCTGGCTCACCGGGACGTGACGCCGGGCATCCTCCGTCGTCACGCTGACCGTGCCGGCGGTCGCTCCCCTGGCTGCGGGACGGGCGCCGTTTCCGTCCGACTGCGGAGCCGGACCCTGCGGTTTCCTGGATTGACATGCTCCTCGGACTGAAGCCCGGGGATTCTGGCCTTCCGTTCCGTTGCCGTGCCGCTACGCGGCACGGGGTTCGGTCGGGAATCCGTGGCTTCCTGTTTCTTCGCGCTGTGCCAGAACAGGTTCTGGTCTTACCGGCGCTCCGCAGGCCGATGCCGCCAGTCCGGCGGCCGTCTTCACATTGATCGCGGCATTGATGTCACGGTCGTGGACCGTCCCGCAGGCGGCACACGTCCACTCCCGCACATCGAGGGGCTTGGGCCCGTCCTGGACACCGCAGGCCGAGCAGACCTGACTCGTCGGCTCGAACCGGCCGATCTTCACCAGAGTGCGACCATACCGTTCTGCTTTGTAGGCCAGCATGCTGATGAACGAGGACCAGCCGGCGTCGTGCACGGACTTGGCCAGCCTCGTGCGGGCCAGTCCCGCCACCGACAGGTCCTCCACGGCGATCGCTTGGTTCTCGCAGATCAGCTTCGTGGAGAGCTGGTGGTGGAACTCGCGGCGGGCGTCGGCGACCTGGGCGTGGGCGCGGGCGACCTTCAGGCGGGCCTTGGCCCGGTTCCTGGATCCCTTCTGCTTGCGGGACAGCTCCCGCTGGGCTTTCTTCAGTTTCTTCTCCGCGCGGCGCAGGAAACGCGGGGAGTCGATCTTCGTGCCGTCGGACAGGACCGCGAAGTGGGTCAGGCCGAGGTCGATGCCAATGGTGCGGCCGGTTTCGGGCATCCGGGTCGCGTCGGCGGCCGGGTCGGTGTCGATGACGAAGGACGCGAAGAATCTGCCCGCACTGTCCTGGATGACGGTGACCGAGGTGGGGGTGGCGGGCAAGGCACGGGACCACTTCACCTTCACCGCCCCGATCTTCGGCAGGTACAGCCGGCCGCTGTCGGTGATCTTCCAGCGGGCGTTCGCGGTGAACCGGATCGACTGCCGGGCGTCCTTGCGGGACTTGAAGCGGGGCGGGCCGGTCCTGGGGCCCTTGCGGGTGCCCTTGAGGGAGGCGAAGAAGTTGCGGTATGCGGTCTCGGCGTCGCGCAGGGACTGCTGCAGGACCACCGCGGAGACCTCGCCCAGCCAGGAGCGTGAGGTGGTCTGCTTTGCCTGGGTGATCAGGCGGGTGGACAGCTCGCCGATCTTCGGGAACGGCTGCTGGGCCTTGCGGGCGTCCTCGCGGGCACGCACCGCGTCGTTGAACACGACGCGGGCTCACCCGAACGCCTTCGCCAGCGCCCTCTGCTGGCCGGTGTCCGGGTACAGCCTGAAGGCGTACCGGAGCTGCATGACGGCCACGATACATACTTGGGTTATGGGTGAGATGTAGAAGATCAGAACTGGTCGGCACTGTGTTTTCGTGATGCATGTGCACTTGGTCTTCGTGACCAAGTTCCGGCACAAAGTGTTCACAGACACCCACTTGAGGCGCATGGAGGAGATCATGCGGTCCGTGTGC
Source organism: Streptomyces sp. NPDC006365 (assembly GCF_042870755.1). NCBI lineage: Bacteria > Bacillati > Actinomycetota > Actinomycetes > Kitasatosporales > Streptomycetaceae > Streptomyces > Streptomyces sp. NPDC006365. Next base: position 593,189 of record NZ_JBIAHS010000001.1, on the reverse strand, counting down.
ACGGACTTCGAGTGCGAGCTGGTGGAGTTCAACGGCGAGGACAACCACGTCCACCTGCTGGTGAACTTCCCGCCCAAGGTCGCCGTGACCAAGCTGGTCAACTCCCTCAAGGGCGTCTCCTCGCGCCGCCTGCGCCAGGAGTTTCCCGACCTCGTACGCCACTACTGGCGGGCCAACAAGCTGTGGTCCGGCTCCTACTTCGCCGGAACCGTCGGCGGCGCCCCGCTCACCGTGGTCAGGCAGTACATCGAGCAGCAGAACCGGCCGATATGAGCGTTCCCCGGCTCCGCCCGGGCAGGCCGTCATGACGCTTCACGCCATGAGTGACGAATGTGCCATCTCCGGCTCCGCCGGATCAGATACGGCGACGCTCCGCGTCGCCACCATCAGATTCGCTTCACCCCCGGCGTGAACGCCGAGGCACTGCGAATGAATCCCGGTAGCGGCGGTTATGTGGTCCGGATGTCGTCCACCCTCTCCCCCTCCGCCTGGGATGGCTCGGTTCTGGGGACGTCCGGGTGCTGCTCCGTGGCCGCACGCTCGGCCGGTTCGTCGCGCTCGCCCTCGGCCTGGGATGGCGTGTGCGAGTACAGCCAGCGGTCGTAGTCCGAGGCGCCGGTCTTCATGACGGTCCTCCTTGGTCGCTCATCTCCCATACTCCTCCCGGGACCGCAACGGGGCCAGAGCAGCCCCAGGTGTTCAGAGGCCGACGTCGACGGCGGCGCTGGTGTGGCCGGCGATGATCTCGAATGCTTCGTTGATCGCCGCTCGGACCCGGTCCAGGCGCGGGCCTTTGAAAAAGGAGCCCCTCGTTCAGGCGGAGGCGCGGGGGGCTGGTGGTGAAATATTTAAAATGTCAGGTTTGGACCATGCCAACTGCCTTTCGGGGTGCGACCCCGTACTGCTACGCGAACTCACTCGCCATGGTCCTGGACCCGGACGCGCCTTCGCCCTCGGCGATCGAGGTTCTGACCGGGTCGCCCTTCGGTGCGCAGATCGAGGGCGGGCTGCCGTACTTCGATCCGCTCGGCTGGAATCCCGATCTCGGCCTCGACCAGGCCGTCGGGCTGCTCGGCTGGACCTGCCGCCGCACCACGGGCGGTACAGCGGACGAGGCCGTCGGCCGCCTGCAGGAGGCCACCGGGCGAGGGCCGGTGCTGGTCGGCCCCGTGGACATCGGGCTACTCCTGCACCAGCCCTGGTCGACCGGCACCGCCAACGGTGGCGGCCACTGGGTGGCGGTGCTCGGTGTCGACGACCGTACGGTGCTCTTCCACGACCCCGGCGGCTTCCCCTTCGCCACGCTGCCCATCGATGCCTTCGTGGCGGCCTGGCGGGAGCAACTGCCGTACTGCGCAGGTCCGTTCACCATGCGCAGCGACTTCCGGCGTACCGAACAGGTCGACGTATCGACGGCTCTGCGTCGGTCCCTGCCCGCCGCGTTCGGGTGGCTCACAGGTCAACACAGCGGGCCCGGCCGGCACTTGCAAGATGGCGGTGCTGCCGCGGTGGAGCGGCTCGCGGACGACGTACAGGCCGGGTTGGACGACGGTACCCTCAGCCACCTTGCCGAATTCGCCGTCCGGGTCGGCACCCGCCGTCTCGCCGACGCCTCGCTCTGGCTGGCCGAGATCGGCGAGATGCGCGCCTCCGGAATCGCGGAGCGTCAAGCGCGGCTGCTCGGCAGCGTGCAGTACGGCCTCGTCGTGGGTGACACGCGGTCGGCCGTCGGCGCGCTGCGGCAACTGGCGGCCGGATACGACGAGTTGGGGGCTGCGCTGATGTGATCATCCCTTGGCGCGGCTACACCAGGAAGAGCAGTTGGACGGTCGCCGCCGAGGTCCATCTGGCCCGGGCACGGTCCGCAACCACCTCTCCGCCGCCATGTCCAAGCTGGGAGCCCCCACGCTCGGCTTCGCTCACGCGGGGGCCCCCATCGCCGCCGCCCACGCCTGGCAGCAGGGCTGGATCTGACTCCCCCTCCCCCTCCCCATGCCGATTTGGGCCTGCCTGCGGCTCACTTGGCCAAATCCCATATGGTGCGGCCGAGTTCACCTGCCAGGACGTGGGCGGGAAGCCGGACCGTTCGACTAGATTGATGTCCGGTTACCGAACACCGATGCGCAGGAGGCACTTTCGTGTCCGATCAAGACCCCCAGCTCGCCGCCGCTGCCGAGATACGTGCCCGGATCGACACGACCAAGCCGCACTCCGCGCGTTTCTGGAACTACTTCGTGGGCGGCAAGGACAACTACGAGGTGGACCGCGAGATCGGGGACCAGATCAAGGAGATCTTCCCCGGCCTCGTCGACGTGGCGCGTACGAGCCGCCAGTTCCTCGGGCGCGCCGTCCGGCACCTGGCCGGCGAACAGGGCGTCCGGCAGTTCCTCGACATCGGTACCGGCCTGCCGACCGCCGACAACACCCACGAGGTGGCCCAGCGTGTGGCCCCCGACTCCCGGATCGTGTACGTCGACAACGACCCCATGGTCCTCGCTCACGCCCGCGCGCTGCTCACCAGCACACCCGAGGGCGAGACGGCGTACATCGACGCCGACTTCTACGAGCCCGAGGAGATCCTCAAGACGGCGGCGAGCACGCTGGACCTCTCGCAGCCCGTCGCCCTGATGATCCTCAACACCCTGGGCCATGTGGCCGATTACGAGCAGGCCCGCTCGCTGGTCTCACGTCTCATGGCCGGTCTGCCGTCCGGCAGTTACCTGGTCATCAGCGACAGCACCGCCACCAGCGAGGGCATGATCGCCGCGTCGAACGCGTACAACGAGAGCGGGGCCGTTCCGTACTACGTACGCAGCGTCGAGGAGATCGCCGGGTTCTTCGACGGGCTGGAACTGGTCGAGCCCGGCGTCGTCCAGGTCACCGAGTGGCGCCCGGAGTCCGACGTGTCGGTGGTCGACGCCTACGGCGCAGTGGGCCGCAAGCCGTAGCGGTACGGCTGCGGGGCGGTCAGGTGGCGAGGAGGGACCTACGCCGGCTGACCGCCCCCCCTGCTACCAGCGGTGGTGGACCTGCGCCCGGATGCTGCGGTCGTACAGCTCCCGTACGGCGTCGAGCGTCGCGTCCGGCAGTGGCGCCAGCGCGGCGGCCTCCGCGTTCGCACGCGCCTGCTCGGGAGAGCGGGCGCCGGGGATGACCGAGGTCACGCCGGGCTGCTGGATGATCCAGCGCAGTGCGGTCTGCGCGGGCGTCGCCCCCTTGGGCGCGAGTGCCGAGAACTCCGCGGCCGCTTCGAGGCCCGACTCGTAGTCGACACCGGAGAACGTCTCGCCCTGGTCGAAGGACTCGCCGTGCCGGTTGAACGTCCGGTGGTCGTCGGGCGGGAAGACGGTGTCCTTGGTGTATTTGCCGGACAGCAGCCCGGAGGCCAGCGGCACCCGCGCGATGATGCCCACGCCCGCCTCGGCGGCGGCCGGGAGCACCGCCTCCAGCGGCTTGAGCCGGAAGGCGTTGAAGATGATCTGGACGCTGGCCGTGCCGGGCCTGGCGATCGCGGTCAGCGCCTCCTCACAGGTCTCCACGCTCACGCCGTACGCGGCGATGCGCTGCTCCTCGACGAGGGTGTCCAGGGCGTCGAAGACCGCGTCGGAGGAGTAGACGGGTGTGGGCGGGCAGTGCAGTTGTACGAGATCGAGGGTGTCCACGCCCAGGTTCGCACGCGAACGGTCCGTCCAGGCACGGAAGTTGTCGAGGGTGTAGTGCGCCGGCTCCTGCGCCACGCGGCGGCCCATCTTCGTCGCGACGAGGAGATCCGCGTCCGGGCGTTCGCGCAGATAGCGGCCGATGAGCTGCTCGCTGCGCCCGTCGCCGTACACATCGGCGGTGTCGAAGAAGGTCACGCCGCTCTCGACGGCGGCGTCCAGCACGGCCAGCGCGTCCTCCTCCTTGACGTCGCCCCAGTCGGCGCCCAGCTGCCAGGTGCCGAGGCCGACGACGGAGACCTGCTGGTTGATCCTGCCGATTACCCGCTGTTCCATGGTGTCTCTCTCAGTGGTGCCCGTGGGACTTCAGTGCGATGGCGAGCCTCCAGCATCAGGCCTGAGAAGATCGCACGTCCAACAGAAGAACTCGCACGCATTCATGAGCCGGCCTTCTCAATGAGCCCCGTACCCGTACCCGTGCCCGCGTCCCGCGGCTGAGGACCGACCGCGGGACCGGCCGTGCGGTAGGCGTGCGGCGCGACGCCGGTCACCCTGCGGAACACCCGGCTGAAGTACGCCCGGTCGGTGAAGCCCACCGCCCGGGCCACGCTCTGGATGCTGTCCTCGCTGCCGCGCAGCTGCTCGCAAGCCCGCTGGATCCGAAGGCGCGTCAGGTACTCCCACACCGTGAGGCCGTACTGCTGGTGGAAGAGTCGGCCCAGGTGATCGGCGCTGACCCCGACGGCCTGGGCGATCTGCCAGCGGGAGATCCGCCGGCGGTAGTGCGTCTGGAGGCAGACCAGGGCCTGGTGGACGAGGGCCCGGTTCCGTCCGGCGGCCTGCGCCCCGTCGGCCGTCATCGCGACGACCAGCCGGGCGGTCTCGTCCTCGGTGAGGATGTCGCGGTCGAGGAGGACGAGACCGGGATGGGCCTTGGCGCGGTGGGCGTCGGCGTGGGTGAACCCTTCGGCGCTGAGCAGCAGTACGGGGCACGGCGGACGCCCTCCGACCAGATGTCCGCCGGCGAGCACTCCCCCGGCGGCCCCGCCTCCCGGGACGCCACCTTCTGCCAGGCCCGTTTCGCCGGGCCCTCCTTCCCAGAGGCGTCCTTCCAGCACCCGTATCCGGTCGACGAAGTCGAAGCCGTCCATGTCCGCGAGCGTCCGCTGCGCGATCACCAGGTGCGGTTCCTCCTCGGTGATCAGGGCGAGCGCCGTGGTGCCGTCGGCCGCGGTACGGACCGGGTGGCCGCGTAACGCGGTGGCCGCCGAGCGTCTGAGACGTTCCCGCGACGGTGTCGCTCCGTCGACCACGATCACCGGCCGCGGACTCTTGCTCGGCCGCTGGCCCCGAAGCGCCTGCGCGAGGTCCTCACCCGTCACCCCGAACAGCACGAACGGAGTGCCGCTCAGCGCAGGTTCGTCGTACAAGCGCTGCACCACCCGCCACTCCTCGGGCCCGGCGGCCTCGACGTCCCATACCACCGCGGCCACCGTGCGCTCGCCGGTGGGCGGGGCGGCGTCCGCGTCGGGGTCGGTGTCGGGGTCGGTGTCGGGGCCGACCGGGCGGAGCCGGAGCCGGTGCTGCCTGGCGAGGGCGGCGACATCCCCGGCGGGCCGGCCCGTACCGACAGCCAGCAGGATGCGCCCGGCTCCGGCCGAGGGCGCCCGCGGCCCCGGCACGGCGGGCAGCGGCAGTTCCACGGTCAGCCGGATGTGCGGCGGACTGTCGCCGACCGCGTACGAACCGCCGTGCAGCATCACCAGACGACGCGCCGTGGCCGAACCGAGGCCCGCCCCTTCGGCCTCCCCGGACCGCGGGTCCGCGGACGGATCGGCCACCGCCGTGACGGTGACCCTGACGGACGTCGGCGCGGTGCGCGCCGTCAGCACGACGCCTCCCTGCGTGTCGGCTCGCGCAGTGGCGTCCAGTACATGACAGACCGCTTTGGTCAGCTGTTCCCGGTCGGCTAGCACGGCCGGCAGCCGACGGGGCAGTACGAGTGACCAGTCGGCCCCGCCCGGTGCCGTGGCGGCGACGGCACGGAACGCCTTCACCAGTACGGGACGCGGGTCGATCAGCCGTGGGGACGGGCCGAGTTCGTCCGTCCCGGTGCGGGACCACTCCAGCAGATCGTCGACCAGTCGCAGCAGCCGGCCGGCATCGCGATGCACCAGCTGGAGCGCCTCACCCCCGCCCGCTTCGCCCCCGCCCACTTCGTCCCCGCCCGTTTCGGTGCCCGCATGCCGCCGGATCTCCTCCAGTGGTCCGCGCAGCTCCTGGGTGACCTGGGTCAGCAGTCGTGTCTTGAACGTGCTGGCCCGTTCCGCGGCGTCACGGGCGCGGCGCACCTCCGCGAACAGCCGGATGCCCTTCAGCGCCGCGCTGATCTGGTCACCCAGCGCCCGGTACAGGCTTCCTCGCCGGTCCGCCTCGTGCCCCGTACCGGATTCGAAGACGGCGAAGCCCAGTTGCTCGTCACCGACGTGGAGGGGTTCGAGCACGAAGGTGAACCGATCGGCCTCGGGCAGCAGTTCGTCGGGAAGCAGCAGGTGCGCGGGGTACGGATCCGGCTCGGGGCGCGCCCCGCCATGGTCGCCCGATGCGGACGGGACCGGCAGGACCCGCGCCAGTCCGCGGCCGGGGCCGGAGAGCCGGTCCCAGGCACCCTCGTAGAGCACCACCCGGCACCCCGGCAGCCCGCCCGCCACCGCGTGCCGCTCCAGTACCTCGCCGAGCCCGTCGAGATCGACCACCGTGGCCAGCGCCGTGCCGAACTCCCGCAGCCGGCCCGCTTCCTGGGCATCAAGCCACCGCTCGTATTCCAGCAGTCGCCTGGACGCATCGGCCGCCAGCAGCCTCGCCTGTGCGAGAAGCCGCTCCCCGCGGACCCGCGCGGCTTCCGGCAGACACCTGACCGCGTCGTCACGTATCTCCAGCAAGGCCCGCTCCCAGGCCGCCACCGTGTCCGGGCTGCGCACCTGCTGTCCCAGCAGGCGCTCCAGCATGGGTAGAAAGCCGTGGGGGCCGGAGCCGGGACCATGGACGTCGGCGCCCCCGAGGTCGGCGCCCCCGAGGTCGGCGCCCTGGACGCCAGGGCCCCGAGCGCCGGGGCGATCGACGTCCGCCACGCGATCGGCATCCGCCCACGCGGGATCCGCATCCGCACGGAACGCCGCCGCCAGCTCCCGCCCCGCGCAAGGAAGCGCCGCGAAGACCTCGTCGTACAAGAGCGAACCACCCGAGCGCGACCCGCTCGATCGCGGCCTCTGCGAGCGCGATCCGCCCGGTTGCGGCCCGTCGGTAAGCGACCCGCCCGAGCCCGACCCCTCGGTGAGCGACCCGCACGAGCGCAACCCATACGAGACCGACCTGCCCGAGCGCGGCCCCTCCAACCGCGACCCGCCCGGTTGCGGCCCGTCGGCGAGCGACCCACCCGAGCCCGACCCATCACCGAGCGACCCACCAGAAAGCGACCCCCCGCTCACCAAACCCTCCGCCACCAACGGCGAAGGACACCCGCAAGACCGGCGGACGACCACAGCCCCCGCAACCGCCCTGCGGTCCGGCGCACGCCCGCCCCGCAGCCGAGCCACCAACGTGTCCACGGCCAGCCCGCCCAGCTCCGCGAAGGGCAGCGAGACCGAGGTCAACGGCGGCTCGGAGAGCCGGGCTTCGGGGGAATCGTTGAAACCGACCACGACGACGTCCTCGGGTACCCGGATGCCCCGCCCGGCGAGCAACCGCAGCGCGTCCGCCGCCAGTACGTCACTGCAGGCGACCACCGCGTCGAAGTCGATACCGGGCCGCAGCCCGCGCGCGTCCAACAGCACCCGCATCGCCGAGGCACCGGCGCCCGCCGCGAAGTCGCCCGCGGCGCAGACGAGTTGGCGTTCGGCGGGCAGGCGGTACTGGGCCAGTGCCTGTGTGTAGGCGCGGTACCGGCCGAAGGAGACGGGGTTGGTGAGCGGCCCGCGGATGCACGCGGGGCGCCGTACGCCGTGCCGCGCGACCAAGTGGCCGACGAGCTCCCGCATACCCGCGTACGAGTCGAGTGTGAGGGTCTCGTGTTCGTCGACGCCCTCCAGGGCGTGGTTGAGGCTCACGACCGGCAGACGCCGAAGGGAGCGCAGCAAGCGTTCGGCGTGGTCGCCGGATGCCGGCAGGCCGAGGGTGGAGCTCCAGCAGACGACGCCGTCGAGCCGGGCCCGGCCCACCAGTTCGTACAGTGCGCTCCGCGATGCCTCGCCGCCCGGGCGCAGTGAGCCTCCCGGGAAGCACACGAGGTTCACGTCGTCGCGCTCCGCGGCCCTCAGCGCCCCGGACCACAACGTGGCCCCGACGCCGAGATGGATGTTCGCCGTGACCAGCCCGATCGTGAGCCGTTCCGGTACCTCCCGCCGTCCTGCGGCTCCGGCGGGCCCTTGTTCCGCCATAGGTGCCTCACTCGTCAGGTGTGCTCCCGGATGCCTGCCCGGGGATGTCCCGTCGGGTGGAGGAACGTAGGGGAAAGCGCTTACCGAGGCAAGACCCGCGGCACGGCTCGTCCGCGGGTCCTGCCCCGGTGTCCGTGCGGCCATCAGGTGCCGCACGGTGGGAGTCCGGTGTGCACCGGATCGAATGGTGCGTCAGATCTTGCCCACTCCGGCGCCCGCCATCACCGCGGCCTTCACGCCGGAGGCGGCGTCGGCGGTGTAGTCGTACGGGATGCTCGCCACGCTGCCGCCGGTCTGGCCCTCGCCGGAGCCCTCGAAGTGATTGTCCTTGGCGGCCAGCGTGCCGGGTCCGGAGTCGCCCTCGCCGAGGTGGAAGGGGTCCTCGGTGTTCTCGAAGTAGTTCCCCTCGACGAGCACACCCGCACCCTCGGTGGACGCCACGCCGTAGGACCCGATGTCGCTGAAGTAGTTGTTCAGCACGTGGACCGGGTTGCCGAAGCGGACGCGCGGGTTGCGCTGGCCGGTGCCGTCGAACCAGTTGTGGTCGTACGTCACCTTCAGCTTGCCGCTGTCCTCACTGCCGTTGTCGTCGGAGTGGCCCAGCAGCATGTTCTTGTCCTGGTCGTGACTGCGGTTCCACGAAACGGTGATGTTGTTCGAGGCCCGCTTGATGTCGACTCCGCCGTCGCCGGCGCCGGAGATGTCGTTGTGGTCGATCCAGACCTTCTCGGCGTACTCGACGTTGATCGCGTCGTCGCCGGAGCCCGAGAAGGCCAGGTTCTGGATGATCACGTTGTTGACCTTGCTGACGTTCAGACCGCCACCGGTGATCTTGCCATTGGTGCCGACGCCGACGATGGTCTTGTTGCCGGCGACCTTCGTCATGCCGCTGAGCGAGATGGTGCCGTCGACCTTCACGATCGTGGCGCCGCTGCTCTGAACGGCCGAGGTGAAGGCGGAGGCGTTGGACACGGTGACCGTGCTGCCGCCCGCACCTCCCGTCGTACCGGCGCCGAAACCGATGGGGCCTGCCGCAGCTACCGCTTTGTCGCCTTCCGACTCGGTCGGGACTCCGTTCGCGGTGGTCGCCGCGGTGACGGCCAGTACAACGGCCGTCCCGGCGGCGACGCTCATCAAAGTGATCCTTGCGCTCGTCCTGCGCATGGGATTCTCCATCCGTGGGGGTTTGGAGAGCTGATGTACGCGTACGTGTGACTGAGCCGCGCGACTGGCTTTGCACGATGCTAGAGCGACCGTTGTGGACGATGACGGCGGCTGTGTGGACTATTGCGCGCAGCGGACGAAGTAACGTGTGCGGCGGGATCTTGACGAGCCTTTGACAAGCGCTTGACGCCGGCGATACGCGGCGACGGCTCTCGGAATACGGGGAAGGAACGGGCGGTGGCGGGACTGCTGACGCGGGTGCGGTCGTGGCCCTCGCTGCTCGCGGCGCATCCCGCGCGTGCGGTCGTGGTGGCATTCGCCGTCGTGGTGCTGGGTGGTGCTGTGCTGCTGACGCTGCCGGCCGCCTCCGAGGACGGCTCCGCCACGCGCTTCGTCGCGGCGTTGTTCACGTCCACCTCCGCGGTCTGCGTCACCGGTCTGGCGGTGGTCGACACGGGAACGTACTGGAGCGGCTTCGGCGAGGGAGTGATCCTCGCGCTGATCCAGGTCGGCGGCTTCGGGATCATGACGATGGCCTCGCTGCTGGCACTGCTGGTCTCGGGCCGGCTGCGCCTGCGGATGCAGCTGACCGCGCAGGCCGAGACGAAGAGCCTCGGCATCGGGGACGTACGCCGGGTGCTGATCGGTGTCGCCGGTACGACCCTGATCGTCGAGCTCGCGGTGAGCGCCGTCCTCGCGCTGCGTTTCCGCTACGGATACGGCAACGGCTTCGGCGAGTCGGTGTACCTGGGCTACTTCCATGCCGTGTCGGCGTTCAACAACGCCGGGTTCGGGCTGCACGCCGACAGCCTCACCCGCTATGCGCAGGACGCCTGGGTCACGCTGCCGATCGCCGCCGCCGTGATCCTGGGCGGCATCGGCTTCCCCGTCATGCTGGAGCTGCTGCGCCATCGCAACCGGCGGCGGACGACCGGGCGCCGCAACTGGACGCTGCACACCAGGATGACGCTGATCATGACCGGTGTCCTGCTGGTCGCGGGGACCGTGCTGACGTGCCTGCTGGAGTGGACCAACGCGGCGACGCTGGGCCCGCAGGGCGTGGCGCAGAAAATCCTCAGCGGCTTCTTCCACTCGGCCATGTCGCGCACCGCCGGGTTCAACTCCCTCGACATCGGCGCCCTGCACGCCTCGACGCTGCTGATGACCTGCGTACTGATGTTCATCGGCGGCGGCAGTGCCGGAACCGCGGGCGGCATCAAGGTCACCACCTTCGCCGTCCTGTTCGCCGCGATCACCGCGGAGGTCCGCGGCGAGAGTCACTCCGTGGTGCTGGGCCGCCGGCTGGCCCCGCAGGTGCTGCGCCAGGCGCTGACCGTGGCGCTGCTGGGCATCGGCCTGGTCATCGCCTCCACGCTCGCCCTCCTTGCGCTCACCGAGGAGCGTCTGGAGGCGGTGCTGTTCGAGGTCGTCTCCGCCTTCGCCACGGTGGGCCTGTCCACCGGCATCACCGCCGACCTGCCGACGACCGGTCAACTGCTGCTGATCGTCCTGATGTTCGTCGGCCGCCTCGGCCCCATCACCCTCGTCTCGGCCCTCGCCCTGCGCGAGCGCACCCGCCGCTACGAACTGCCCGAGGAGCGACCCGTCATTGGTTAAGCACCTGCCCTCCCTGCGTCATTGGCGCCGCAAGCGCCGCGCCGAGACCCCCGCCCGCGGCGGCGCCGACCAGCGCGTCGCCGTCATCGGCCTGGGCCGCTTCGGCTCCTCACTGGCCGGCGAGCTGATGCGGCGCGGCTGGGACGTCCTCGGGATCGACACCGACGCCCGGCTGGTGCAGAAGTACAGCGACAGCCTCACCCACGCCGCTGTCGCCGACTGCACCGACGTCCAAGCCCTGCGTCAGCTCGGTGTCCACGAGTTCACCAGCGCCGTCGTCGCCATCGGTACGGACGTCGAGGCGAGCATCCTGGTCAGCTCGAATCTTCTGGAGGCCGAGGTGCCCAACCTGTGGGCCAAGGCCATCAGCCGCCAGCACGGCCAGATCCTCGAACGCCTCGGTGTGCACCATGTCGTGCTGCCGGAGCACGAGATGGGCGAACGCGTCGCCCACCTGGTCACCGGCCGGATGCTGGACTTCATCGAGTTCGACGACGACTACGCCCTGGTGAAGACCGTCGCCCCTCAGGTCGTCACGGGCATGCCGCTCGGCGAGAGCCAGGTCCGCCGCAGGTACGGCGTCACGGTCGTCGGCATCAAGCGGCCCGGCGAGGGCTTCACGTACGCGACCGCCGACACCGTCGTCCAGAAGGGCGACGTCCTCATCGTCACCGGCAAGACCCACGCGGTGGAGTCCTTCGCCGAACTGAGTTGAGGTTCAGCTCAGTGATGTACGTATTTCGTCAACGAGCGACAAGGATCCATCGGGCCGGCCCGAGACGGTCGACGAACGTGGCTCGCCGTGCGTTGCTGTGAGAGAGCGGCAACCTCGTACGCACAGGGACGGGTGAGGGGAGCAGTCATGGTGGAGTGGCATCCGCTGCGGACCCCCACCGTCAGGCCCGTGCCCGAGCCGGTGGCGACCGGCTTCGTGTGCATGGCGGCCTTCGCGGGATCCTGCCTCCTGGTGGCCGTGCTCGGTGCCGTCGGCGGACTGTCCAGCCCGTCCTTGGCGCTGGGAGCGTTGTGCGGGCTCGCGGTGCTGCTCGGGCTGCCCGCCCGTTTCCGCGCGGCGCCCGGTATCGCCCTCGTGTGCTGGCTGTTCCTCAACAACTTCGCCATCGCGCCCCGCGGTGAACTCAGCTGGGAGGGACGCCTCGACGCCGCGCGGCTCGTCCTGCTCCTGGCCGCCGCGTTCCTCGGCACGGTCCTCGCGCGGATCATGCACGCCCACGGCGCCCACCACCGCGTCACACCGAGGCGGGAGCGACAATGAGCGGTGCGGCGACCGAGCGGGAGACAGGAGCCGATCGTGCGGGCACGTGATCTGGCAGTGGAGTACGAGACGGTCGGTCTCGACACCGACGCCCTCGAGGCGGCACGGCTGATGGCCCGGCACCGGCTGCCCGCGCTCCTGGTGGTCGACGAGTCGGGCGCGCCGAAGGCGATCCTGCCGGCCTCCCAGATGATCAAGATCCTGGTACCGGAGTACGTCACAGAGGACCCGACGCTGGCGGCCGTGGTCGACGAGCGCCACGCCGACCGGCTGTGCCAGTCGCTCAGGGGCCGGACCGTACGGGACTGTCTGTCGAAGTCCGTGCCGGCGCCGCCGGTCGCCGCGCCGGACGACACCGCCCTCGAAGTCGCGGCGCTGATGGCGCAGGTGCGCAGCCCGCTGGTGGCGGTGGTGGAGAAGGACAAGGCCGGTCTGCATCTGCTCGGCGTGATCACCGCCTCGCATCTGCTGGACCGGCTGCTCGGCGCCGTGTCGTAAGGGCGGCATCGCGCTCCGTGTTCCGGAACCCGGCAGGATTCCGGCTCCTCCCCTGCGCAGAGGCCACCTGCCAGAGACGCGTCATGAACGGGTAAGGTTCGCCCCGGTGTGCCGGGAAGCCTGGTCGGCAAGCAGAGGATCACTCTCTCTTCCGATCGGTGTGAATCATGAACGACTGGCACGGCTGGGCCGCGATCGTCGTGTTCGTCGGCGCGTACGCCCTGATCATCAGCGAGAAGATCCATCGCGTCGCCGTGGCCCTCGGAGGCGCGGGCCTGATGCTCGCGATCGGGGCGACCGACGACGTCTCGGCGTTCTACTCCGAGCACTCCGGAATCGATTGGAACGTCATCTTCCTGCTCATGGGCATGATGATGATCGTCGGCGTGCTGAAGAAGACCGGCATGTTCGAGTACCTGGCGATCTGGTCCGTGAAGAAGGCACACGCCAAGCCGTTCCGAGTGATGGCGATGCTCGTCGTCATCACGGCGGTCGCCTCGGCGCTCCTCGACAATGTCACCACGGTTCTGCTGATCGCCCCCGTCACGCTGCTGGTCTGCGAGCGGCTCGGCCTTCGCGCCGCGCCGTTCCTGATCGCCGAGGTGCTGGCCTCCAACATCGGCGGCACGGCCACCCTCGTCGGCGATCCCCCGAACATCATCATCGCCAGCCGCGCCGGTCTGACCTTCAACGACTTCCTGATCCACCTCGCCCCGCTGTCCGCCTTCCTCGTGGTCGTCCTCGTCGTGCTGTGCCGGGTGATGTTCCGCAAGACCTTCGTGTACGACGAGGACCGGGCCGCCGAGATCATGGCGCTGGAGGAGCGGGAGGCCATCCGCCATCCGCGGCTGCTGATCCAGGGGTTGATCGTGCTCGCCCTGGTCGTCGCCGGGTTCGTTCTCCACCCTGTGCTGCATTACGAGCCCAGCATCGTGGCGCTGCTCGGCGCCGGGCTCCTCATCGCCATCTCCTCGGTGGAGACCGGCGAGGTCCTGGCCGAGGTCGAATGGCCCACCCTCGCCTTCTTCGCCGGCCTCTTCATCATGATCGGCGGACTGATCGACACCGGTGTCATCGGTGAGGTCTCCAAGACCCTGGCCGACGCGATCGGTGACAACGAACTGGGCGGATCCCTGACGATGCTGAGCGCCTCCGCGGTCCTGTCGGGCATCGTCGACAACATTCCGTACGTCGCCACGATGGCGCCCATCACCGGTGACCTGGTCGAGAACATGGGCGGCGGTAGCGATCACGTCATGTGGTGGTCCCTCGCCCTGGGCGCCGACCTCGGCGGCAACGCCACCGCGATCGGCGCGTCCGCCAACGTCGTCGTCCTGGGCATCGCGGAACGCAATCGCCAGCCCATCTCCTTCTGGCAGTTCACGAGGTACGGCCTGATCGTCACCGCGGTCACGGTGGCGTTCGCCCTCGTTTATGTGTGGCTGCGATACTTCGCCCTCGCGTGACGTACGCCGATGCCGGCAAGCCCCGACGCATACGGCCCCGGGATCCGGGCACTCGTCGCCATTGCACGGAACTCCGGCGGGCGCGAACGGGTGAGCACCATGGCACACCTCAACTGGCATATCGACCTGGACATCGACCGGTCCGAGACCGAGAGCGAGGCGAGGGCGACCCTGCAGTTGCCCGACACCACGCGGCTGACGACCCGCGGCCATGCGAAGCGCAATCCCAACGATCCGGAACAGGCCCAGGTCGGTGAGGAACTCGCCGCGGCCAGGGCGCTCAACGACCTGGCCCGGCGACTGCTGCGCAAGGCCGCCCACGAGATCGAGGAGGCCACGCACGCACCGGCCCACCCCCACCCGTGACGCGGGCTACTGACCCTGTCGGCCGCAGACCGCACGGTCGATCAGGTCGATGGTGGCCTCGGCCTGCTGGATGAAGCGTTTCTCGTCACCGAAGCGGGTGGTGAAGACGGCCGTTGCGGCCGAGACCCTGCCGTCCGGGGTGACGGCGGACTCGGAGACGGTGCCGAAGGAGGTGCCGCCGTGGTGCCAGACACCCTCGGGGCAGCCCTTGACCGGGCGCCAGGCGATGCCGAGCCCGTAGCGCGTCTTGTCGCCGCCGACCTCGTCGGGCGCCGGGACAGTGGTGCGCATCTGCGCCAGTTGCTCCGCGGGCAGCAGCCGTCCGCTCATCAGGCCGCGCAGGAACGTGTTCATGTCGTCGGTGGTGCTGATGACGGCACCGTCCGCGCCGCCCTCCACGGCGAGCGTGGTGTCGGTGAGGTCGTCGCGGCCGGGGAACTGGAGGTACGCAGTGGCGGTGGGCCGGGGGACGTATGGCGAGGTGCCGGGGGTGAGAGTGTGGCGCAGGTCCAGCGGCTCGATGACGCGCTCGTGGACTTCCTGCTCCCAGCGGTGACCGGTGGCCTTCTCGATGATCATGCCGGCCAGTACGTAGTTGGTGTTGGAGTACGCCCAGCGGGTCTCGGACCCCGGGTCGTCGGCGTCCGGCAGCCAGCCGGGCTTGCGCGTCATGGCCAGCGCGACCTGTTCCTCGGGGGTGCGGACCTTGAAGCGCTGCTCGCGATAGCGCCCGGGCGTCAGCTCAGCCGGGTCGCCGAAGAGGATGTCGGTGTAGTCGACGAGCCCGCTGGTGTGCTGGAGCAGGTTGCGGATGGTGATGCGGCTGCCGTCGTTGCCGTTGCCGGTGACCACTTTGGGCAGCCACTTGTCGACGGTGTCGTCCAGGCTCAACTTGCCGTCGGCGACCAGCTGGAGGGCGACGACGGCCACGAAGGTCTTGGTGTCGCTGCCGATCCGGTAGTAGGCGTCGTACGGCACGGGCCCGCCCCGCTCCAGATCGGCGACGCCGGACCTGACCGACATGTCCCGGCCGGCGGCGTCCCGCGCCCTGGCCACCAGTCCGGTGGCGCCGGTGTCCCGAACCGCGTCCGCGTCCCGCTGGAACCGGCCGCGTGAGACCCCCTCGCTGTCGGCGCCCAGGGCTCCCGCGCCGGAGCCGAGCAGGGTGGTCGCCCCGATCGCCCCGACCCCGGCCACCGCCAGCGTCACCCTCACCCATGCCGACCGACTGAACCGCCCGCGTGTCTGCGTACCCATGCGTCAGACGTTACGGATCGTCAACTCCTCGCCCCATCCAGGCAACCCGAGCGTCTGGAGTAGGGCCACCCCCCGTTCCGGGGGGCTGAGTTCCCCACCCTCGACCCGATTCTCAAAGCGGTCGCGGCAGTGGCTGTTCGGTCCAGATGATCTTGCCGTTGGTGGTGTAGCGGGTTCCCCATCGCTGGGTGAGCTGGGCGACGAGGAAGAGGCCGCGCCCTCCCTCGTCCTCGTTCCTGGCGCGGCGCAGCCGGGGCGAGGTGCTGCTGCCGTCGGAGACCTCGCAGATCAGCGCCCGGTCGCGGAGCAGCCGTAGCTGGACGGGGCCGGTCGCGTGCCGGATGGCGTTGGTGACGAGTTCGCTGGCGACGAGTTCGGTGGTGAAGGCCAGTTCGTCGAGGCCCCAGTCGGTCAGCTGGTCGGTGACCGTCGCGCGGGAGCGGGAGACGACCGCCGGGTCGCTGGGCAGGTCCCACTGGGTGACCTGCTCGGGACCCATTGCTTTCGTACGGGCCACGAGCAGGGCCACGTCGTCGCTCGGGCGGCTCGGGAGCAGGGCGTCGAGGACCGCCTCGCAGGTGTCCTCCGGCCCGCGGTCGGCATGGGCGAGGACGGTGCGGAGCTTGTCGAGGCCCGCGTCGATGTCCCGGTGCCGGTCCTCGATCAGGCCGTCGGTGTACAGCACCAGTTGGCTGCCTTCGGCCAGTTCCAGCTCGACGGTCTCGAAGGGCATCCCACCGAGACCGAGCGGCGGCCCCGAGGGCAGATCGACGAAGTCCACCACCCCGCCGGGTCCGACGACCGCGGGGACGGGGTGCCCGGCGCGGGTGAGGGTGCAGCGCCGGGACACCGGATCGTAGACGGCGTACAGGCAGGTGGCACCGACGATGCCGGCGTCCGGCTGGGCGTGCTCCACGGCCCAGCCCTCGCCCCGGTCGAGCCGTCCGACGAGGTCGTCGAGTTGGGTGAGGAGCTCGTCGGGCGACAGGTCCAGGGCGCAGAAGTTGTGCACGGCGGTACGCAGCCGGCCCATGGTGGCGGCGGCGTGCAGTCCGTGGCCGACGACATCGCCCACGACCAGCGCGACCCGGGCGCCGGACAGCGGGATGGCGTCGAACCAGTCGCCGCCCACCCCGGCATGGGCGGGCAGATAGCGGTAGGCGACCTCGACGGCGTTCTGCACGGAGCGGCCCCGGGGCAGCAGGCTGCGCTGCAGGGCGAGGGCGGTGTTGTGCTCGCGGGTGTAGCGGCGGGCGTTGTCGATGCAGATCGCCGCGCGGCCGACGAGCTCCTGGGCCAGGTAGAGGTCGTCGTCCTCGAAAGGGGCGGGCTTCTCACAGCGGAAGAAGCTGACCACGCCGAGGGTGGTGCCGCGGGCCCGCAGCGGCACGGCGATCAGGGAGTGGATGCCGGCCTCCAGCACCCGCTCGAGCCGTGGCGGGTCCTGGGCGATCCAGCCGCCGGCCTCGGCCAGTACGGGTTCGAGTACGGACTGCCCGCTCTCCAGGCAGCGCGCCTGCGGCGTGGAGGGGACGTACTGGACCGGGGCGCCGACGCCGTACAGATGGGAATCGTCATGTGCGGCGCCCAGCGCGATCCGGCGCAGCGCGCTGTCCCCGCCGAGCGGTTCCGGCTCCTCGCCGCGCAGTACGCATTCCGGCAGGTCCACGGCGGTGAAGTCGGCGAACCGGGGAACGGTCACCTCCGCCAGTTCCTCCGCGGTGCGGTCGACGTCAAGGGTGGTGCCGATCCGGACGCCGGCGTCGTGCAGCAACTCCAGCCGCCTGCGCGCGAGTACGGCCAGCCGGCCGACACCGAGCTCCCCGACGAGCAGCGGCCAGCCGTCGGCACCGGCACCGTCTGCGCTGCCGTCCCCGTCCGTTCCGGCCCGGCTCCCGGGTTCCGCCCCGGCCGTGGCGGGCTTCTGTGGCACGGCGGTACGCATGACGAACGGGGGCGTTCCGGCCGGCCGCGGCACCTGGGACGGCGAGGGGACGGGCATGGTCGGAGCGGTCACGAGCGCGGTGTCGGCCGGCGTGGCCTGCGCGTCGAGTGCGGGATGACGCAGCCGCGGGCCGCCGAGCAGGCGGGCCTCGACGACCACGCCCGTCTCTCCCTCCGCTCCCCTGACCTGGCGACGCAGCAGGGTGGCGATCCGCCCACCGGACAGAGGCACCTCATCGAGGGTGCGGTTCGGCGAGGCGATCAGCGCCTCGGCCCTTTCCCGCAGCACGGCCAGGTCGATCGGACGGAGGTCGCCGCCGTCGTGCGCGTTCCCGTGCCCCGCCCGCGGATGCCCGAGCCGGTCGTCGGCGCTGCCCGCGTCCTGGGTGACCCGCCGGTAGGCGGCGAGCAGCGCCCGCTCCCGTGCCGTGGCCTGCTCCAGCAGTCGCGTCTCGATGTCCCGGGCGGCTTCACGGACCAGCCGCACCATGGCTGGGTCGCCGTTGTCGCGCAGGCAGGTGATGTCGAGGATTGCCTCGATGCGTCCGCTGAGCGGGTCCCGGACGGGCGCGCCCGCGCAGGCGAACGGCTGCAGGCAGTCGGCGAAGTGCTCGCGGCCGACCACGTAGCAGGGACTCCGCGCGGCCAGCGCGGTGCCGACGCCGTTGGTGCCCGCGGTGTGCTCGGAGGCGTCGAAACCCGGAGCGAAGCTCACCTCGTCGAGGCGTTCACGCAGGTCCCGGTCACCGCCGAGGCGCTGGATCATGCGGGCCTGTGCGTCACAGAGGGCGACCGTCATGCCGACCTGGGCGAGCGCCACGCTCAGGTCCTTGAGCACCGGGTCGGCCGCGCGCAGGAACCGTTCGTCCAGTGTCAGATCCGGCGCGTACGGGACCACGAGACGGTGCGGCACCACCCCTGCGGACCTACACCGCTTCCAGGAGGCGAGCACCGGGCTCCGGACCTCGGAGTCGACCCGCGCGCCGGCCATAAAACGCTCGTGGGCATCGACGAGCCCACCGATGCTGTCCCAGGCGACGGACAACGGGATCACTTCCCTCGCCTGGAGGCGGCCCCGCCGCGCACCGCCACTCGGCCCGCCGCCGGGGTAAGTCCTCCAAGTGTTTTCACCCTAGACCCTTTGTGATACAAGTCACAGGCTTGGGTGCCTAAGGATCCAGCCCGGCCTTGGTGAAGTCCGGTGCGGCATGACCCGCCCCCGAGGGCGCGGGGCTGCGACCAGCCCCACCGGCCCGCGGGTTCATCACTGTGCTTCCAGCGGAGCGCTTACGCGCGGGCCAGTGCCGCCGCGCCGAACGAGACGTTGAACCGGTCGCACCAGATGCTCACGCTCGTGTACGCGGCGGGGTCGGTGTCGGCGGGCAGGACGTAGTTCTGGTCGCCCTTGTTCCCCTTGAGCTTGCCGAGGCTGACGTACTTCCCGTCGTCGAAGACACCCCAGCCGGCCTTGCCCTCCTTGACCGGCGCGTCGGTCAGCCATACCCGCAGATCCGGGCCATTGCTGGTGTCGAGGTTCTCCAGCCGCAGTACGTGGGAGCCGTCGGCCAGCCGCAGCACGGTCGCCGTACCGGACGTCGCGTGCTCGTGGCTGATCAGGTCACCGCGCGCCAGTGTCTGGGGCCCGGCCGGCTCGGGTGGCGTGGCGGCGGCCTTCGAGGGTTCGTCCGCGGGGGCTTCGCCTGCGGGCTCTTCGGCCGGGGGCGTCTGTGTGGCGGCAGCCGGCAGGGACTCCTGCACGGTCTCGTCCTGCCACAGCTTCCACGGCTGGAACCAGTACAGCCCCACCCCGACCACGACGACGGCCACCACCACGAAACCCGCGATCACCGGCCCGCTCAACACCCTGCGCACGTGCCCCACCCTGCCCTCCAAAAGCCCAGAACTTCTCGCCCTCATTCAATCCGACCGACGCCCGCACAACACCGATCAAGAGATGACGGAAGACTTACGGCTGCGCTTGCTGGCGCCTTCCAGCAGGAGGAGTCTCGAAGGGAGAGGCCGTTCGCGGCCCGCTCCCCCGCGCGGCCCCGGCCTTCGAAGACCGTCCACCAGGAGGTTCACCATGGGCACTGCCGCAGCCCCCGGCTTCGACACCGAAACTCTGCGCCGGGCCATCGAAGGCCAGAGCGCGGACGCACTCCTGTCGCTGTACGCCGACGACGCCGAGCTCCGCGTCGTCGACCGCAACACCCAGCCCAGCCACCCGAAGGTCATGCACGGTCGCGACCAGATCAGCGAGATGCTCAACGACGTCTACAGCCGCGACATGACCCACAAGGTCGAACAGTGCATCGTCCAGGGCGACCACCTCGCGTACACGGAATCGTGCCAGTACCCCGACGGCGTCAAGGTCCTCGCCAGCTCGATGGTGGAGCTGCGCAACGGGAAGATCGTCGACCAGACCCTGCTCCAGGAATGGGACGACGAGGGCTAGCAAGCGCCCCACCGAGGGCCCGGGTCACTTCTCGTCCGACCCGGGCCCTCTCCATCCCACCGGCTGCAGCACTCCCAGAAGCATCTGCACGAGTTCGTCGACGACCTCGTCGAGCGTCGCGTCGACCCAGCCCGAACTCCAGTCGTGCAGCAGTCCGTTGACGCTGCCGATGAAGGCGGCGGCGGCGACCCGGTAGTCGCGGGACGCCGCCTCGCCGCGTTCGGCGGCGGTGTCGGCCTCGGCGCAGATGAAGTCGATCCAGCGGGAGCGGCGGGTCAGCCGCTGCCGTTCGAGACGGGGACTGACGCCGATGATCTCGACGAAGGCGATACGCAGGCGCCGCGGATCGCCGGTGACATCGGCGGCATAGGCACGGAAGGCCGCGGTGACGCGCTCCTCGATCGGCCGGCCGTCCGCCTCGGCGAGCCCGGCCAGGGCGGCTTCCTCGGCCCAGTCGTTGACCTGGAGGTGGAGGGCGGCGAGTACGTCCTCCAAGTTGCGGAACTCCTCGTAGAACTGACGGGTCGACAACCCGGCGGCCTCGCTCAGGGCGGCGACGGTCGTGGCGCGGTAGCCGGGGCTGTCGCCGAAGAGCTGGAGCGCGGCGTCCAGAAAGCGTCGTCGCCGCTCGGCCTGCCGCTCCTGGGCGGACTTGCCGCCATAACGGCCGGTCGGCGCTTTGAGCCTGCCCGTCACTGGGGCCTCCCCGATCTCACATGTCACATAGGTGACCAATTTTGTCGTCTTCGACGTCTTGTGCAGAGCGGCATCGACTCCTTACTTTCCAGTAAGTAACTCTGAACGCCCGCGTATTCAGACTCCCCCTCTCGCACACCTTGTCATGCGCCCAACATTCAGGAGAAGTCATGACTGCCTTCAAAGCCCGGCACGTCGGCTCCCTCGCAGCCGCCCTCGCCTTGACCGTCGCCGGGTCGGCGGCGGCCACGGCCGAGACTCAGGACGCCTCCAAAGGCAGCAAGAACGCCGCCGCGGATCTGCGCGAGGTGATGTTCGTCGGCAACAACTGGGACGGCACCGCCGACGTCATCAAGCCCGGCGGCGACCTCGCGAAGATCGGCCGGATCAATGTCATCCCGGACAAGGAGGAGCGGATCGCGGAGATCAACGCGGACCCGATCAAGTGGATCTACTTCACGGCCATCCGCAACGGCGTCGGTGAGGGCCACGACCAGTACGTCGACGACATGTACTCCACGCCGGACGGCTCGGCCATGGTGGTCTCCCGGCCCAGCTTCGCCGATGTCGTGTCGATCGACCTCGCCACCGGGAAGATCAACTGGCGCTTCCCCGTGTCCGGTTACCGTTCCGACCACATGGCGGTCTCCCCCGACGGCAAGCGGGTCGCCGTATCGGCCTCGATCTCCAACACCGTGCACGTCCTGGACATCGCCACCGGCAAGCAGCTCGGTTCGTTCAAGACCGGTGACAAGCCGCACGAGAACGTCTTCTCCGAGGACGGCAGGTACTTGTGGAACATGTCGATCGGGGACGTGAACACCGCAACCGACGCCCCGTGGCTGGACTGGACAAAGGGCGACCGCAAGATCACCGTCGTCGACGCGAACACATACGATCAGGTCAAGGTCATCGACATGCGTGAGCGGCTCGACGCCTTCGGCCGCAAGGACCTGTCCGACGCCGTACGTCCCGTCGCCTTTACCCCGGACGAGTCGAAGCTCTACTTCCAGGTGTCCTTCTTCAACGGCTTCGTCGAGTACGACGTCGCGAGCGACAAGATCACCCGGGTGAAGACCCTCCCGAAGAACCCGGCGACCAGTGAGGACCGTACGACCTGGGTCAACGACTCGCGCCACCACGGCATGTCGATGAGCCCCGCCGGCGACAAGCTGTGCATCGCCGGGACGATGGACGACTACGCGACCGTCGTCGACCGCTCCTCCCTCCAGGAGGGCCCGCTCGTCACCGCCTCGAAGCCCTACTGGGCCACCGTCAGCGGTGACGGCAAGTCCTGCGTCATCTCCGAGAGCGGCTCCGACCGGGTCACCGCCATCGACTTCGCCACGGGGAAGAAGACGGCGTCGGTGGAGGTCGGCGACCACCCTCAGCGCGTACGCCTGGCCAAGGTCCCGGCGGACTGGACGGGCCCGTCCGCCGGCTGACCTTCGCTCAACCCGCTTTCGCAGCAGCCCAGTTGGCCAGCTCCGTCCGCGCGGCGCTCAGCAGCTCCGCGGACGGAGCCGTCGCGCCATTGGTGACCAGGGCGTAGTGCGTGCCCGAGCCGGGTGCGGTCAGGAGCAGTCGACGGCTGCCCGTCCCGCCCGGCTCGTTCGCGACCGCGATCGGGGTGGTCTTCGTGTACGAGGGCGGGGCCGCCGTCGTGCCGAGGTCCGAGACCACCGAGGTGGAGGACGTCGGGAAGGACGCGGGCAGGTGCAGTTCGGTGGGGGCCGAGCTGCCGTCGGAGCGCCACACATGGAGGGCGTACTGGCCCGAGCCCACGAGTTCCTTCACACGCGGGAGCGAGTCCGGCACCGGGTTCCAGGTCAGGGTCGTGGAGCCGTCGCGGGAGCGGTCCTCGTACGTGAACGCGACGGTGCTGCCCGCGGTGGCGCTCGGATAGACGCGGTCGAGGAGCCGGGCGTCCTGGCGCAGTACGGCCTTGCCGGAATCGTCGAGGCGTACGGCGGACAGGTCCTCGTCGTTCCAGGCGTCGCCGTGGGTGAGCACCTTGTCGGGGTTGCCGTTCATCAGCTCCTTGTGGCGGCCGTTGTAGATGTCCCACTGCCACTGCGAACCGGAGAGCACCGGCCCGGACTCTGCGGGCTTGGACCACCAACTGGCGCCCGGCAGACGGGAGTCGAGGGCCTGGTACATCCCCTTGAGGACGGTCGGGGCCTTGTCGGAGACGAGCCCCGCCAGCGGATGACCGAACTCGCTGATGATCCCCGCCGTGCCGGCCGCGGCGGCACGGTCACGCACCACCCCGAAGTCGGTGCTGTACTGACCGTCGCCCGCCTTGCCCGGCATGAAGATGCCCGAGATCGCCTTCTGGTCGTAGAAGTGGGTGTTGAAGACGTAGTCCGGGCCGATCTTGCCCGCGTCGAGGAGGCCACCCTCCTGCTTCTGGAAGTCGAGGTTGGCGTTCCAGAAGAGGTTCGGCTCCACGAAGGCGGGCTTGTCCTGCCAGCCGGCCGCGTCCATCCGGGCGCGGAACTTCTCATAGAACGGCCACAGCACGTCCTTCTCCCAGGCGCGGCTGCTCTGCCCGGAGTCGTAGGTGCCCGCATGCGGCTCGTTGTACGGGTCGAAGCCGATGACGCCCGCGAACTGGGCGGCGGTCAGGTTCTGTTCGACGTACGCCATGGTCTTCTGGGCGGTCGTGAGGAATGCCTCCTGGAGCCCGTACTTGTTGTGCCAGAAGTCGTAGGTCGCCTGTGTCACAGCCTTGTTCTGGGTGATGTTCTGGCCCCAGAAGGGACAGATCCCGCAGTACTCGTCCGGGTAGTTCCCGGCGTCGACGGCCCACTTCGGGGCTCCGTCGCCGGTGTACCAGCTGTCCGGGTCGAAGAGGTGGCGCGAGTAGAGGTCCTGGTGGAAGTCCGGGTACACACGGATCCCGGCGTCGAGGAAGGCACGCATCTGGCCGGTGGCGGCGGCGAGATACTCGGCGCTCACCTTGCCGCGTTCGGGTTCGGCGTACGCCCAGGAGAGCAGGAAGCGGACGGAGTTGCCGCCGCCCAGTGCCCGGAGCGCGGTCGCGGACTTCTTGGCATCGGCGACCGAGGCGAAGGGCAGGCCGTTGTTCTCCGCCAGTTTCGTCTCACCGGAGACGTTGTAGCCGCGGAGCACCACCTCGCGGCCGAGGCCGTCGGTGAAGCGGCCGTTCTTGACCGTGAGGGTGGCCGCGGCGGGTCCGTCGAACCAGAGGTCGTCGGGGAGAGCGGTGGCGCGCTGGGCGCCCGCCGTGGTCAGCAGGCCGGTGAGCAGCAGGAACACACCGAGCACAGGCATACGCAATCGGAACATATCCGTCATCTTTGACATGTTCATTACATTCGCAATGCTTCAGCGGCCCCGTCAACACCCCTGACTCCAGAGTAAGTACCCAATTTACTCTGGAGTAAGTCCCCTTCCTCTCAAGGGGAGTTCGCCTTCACCCGCCGACACGTCGCGTCACGTTGAGTAGGTACTCCTTCCGGTCCAGAGGGTTGTGATCGGTCCGCTCCCGCTCGGGGAGCGCGCCTCGGGCGACCGGTGCGTAGTGGTCGAAGGCGGTCTCCAGCTCACCCTCGCCTCGGGTCAACGCCGGGAGCCGCTGCTCCAGTTGGTGCACCCGGGCCGCCGGGATCCGGCCCTCGAGCACGGACGCCGTGCCCCGCGCCTGAGTCGTCTGCGGTACGGCGCGCAGCTTCGCCAGGACGGGCAGCACCGCGCCCAGCGTGTCCGCCGGGGCCTGAAGCCGGAAGGCGTGCATCGGCTCGTGCACCAGGCTGCCCGCCTGCCGCAGCGCGTCCATCAGCACCAGCGGCGTCAGTCCGCGGAAGTCAGCACCCGTGCTCGACATGCTCTTGTCGAAGCCCTGGTGCGCATGGCTCTGCCGCGGTGAATAGCCGGAGTGCGTCATGGTGACCGTGCAGTCGGTGACCTGCCAGCCGTGCGGTCCCTGGCCGAGCGTCTCCCGCACGGTGTCCTCGACGGCCTTGAAGAAGGCGTACGGCATCGACCCCAGCTCGACCTCCAGCCGGAAGACCACGCCGGAGCCGACCGGCGCCGGATCGACGCGCAGTCCGACGGTCGCGAGAAACGGGTTCGGTTCCTTGCCGTTGAACTCGACGGCCGCACCGGTGCCGACCAGCCGCTCGATGCACAGGGGCGTCGTCTCGCGGAAGCCGACGTCGAGGCCGAACTCCTCGGCCAGCGTGGCCTGGATGACCTCCTTCTGGACCTCTCCGTACAGGGACACCGAGATCTCCTGCCGGATCTCGTCCTGCCGCAGGTTGATCAGCGGGTCCTGCTCGGCGAGTTGGGTGAGCGCGAGGTGCAGAGCACCCTTGTCAGTCCTGTCGCGGGGCACGACGACGGTTTCCAGGGTCGGTGGTGAGAAGTAGTGCTCGTCCGGCCCTTTCCGCGGTACGCCGAGGGTGTCTCCGATACGGATGCCGGTCAGCCCCCAGAGCCTGCCGATCCGCCCTGCGGGCACTTGATCGCCCCGCGGGTCCGAGCCCCGGTCGAAGACGGTGATGCCGGTGACCTTCCCGTCCTCGCCGTCGCCGAAGGTGACGCGGTCGCGGGTGCGCAGCGTGCCCGAGAACATCCGCACGTACGCGATCTTCTCTCCCGCCGGTCCGCGCTCGACCTTGAAGACGGTGCCCGAAACCGGACCGTCCGCGTCCCGCTCGGTGGAGGGCAGCAACTCCCGGATCCCGTCGATGAGTTCATCGACGCCCGCGCCCGTGACGGCCGAGCCGAAGAACACCGGGTGCACCAGTGACTGCCCGGTCTGCGCGGCGAGTTCGGTGCGCAGCCGGTCCTGCGAGACGGTCGCCTCTTCGTCGACGTACGCGGCCAGCAGTGCGTCGTCGTGCTCGGCGAGCAGTTCGAGCAGGCGTGGCGGGAAGCCGTCGTGCGAGGTGAAGTGGGCGTCCCTGCCGCCCAGTTCGCGGACCTCTCCCATCGGGACGATCGCCGGGGTGAGCCGCGTGGAGATGCTCTCCAACAGCTCCGTGTAACGCGCTCCGGCGCGGTCGATCTTGTTCACGAAGATCAGCGTCGGAATGCGCAGCCGTTGCAGCGTCCGCATGAGGACGCGGGTCTGCGCCTGTACGCCTTCCACGGCCGAGATCACCAGGACCGCGCCGTCGAGCACACTCAGTACCCGTTCGACCTCGGCGATGAAGTCGGGGTGGCCGGGGGTGTCGATCAGGTTGACCGTCACGTCGTCGATCGCGAAGGAGACGACGGCGGATTTGATCGTGATGCCGCGCTGCCGCTCCAGCGCGAGTGTGTCCGTCTGTGTACTGCCGTCGTCGACGCTGCCGATCTCGTCGATGACCCCGACGGTGTGCAGGAGCCGCTCGGTCAGGCTCGTCTTACCGGCGTCTACGTGCGCGAGAATTCCCAAGTTCAGCGAGTGCACCTGGCGTCATGTCCTTTGGAGTGAGGGGGATTCCTTCCTGGGTGGACATGAACGCTGCTCGCATCGCTGCTCCTTGATCTTCCTGACGGATCTTCCTGACGGCTTGTCCCCCGTAGTGCAGCAGGCGACCGCGAGCGGCGGCAACGGATTAACGCTCAACAAGGCCCGCCGCGTACTTCGAGGGCGCGGGGGCGGATGGCAGGATCTTGTCCGCGGCTCCCCCGCCACGGCTGCGGATGGTCGTACGGGACGCCGCCTCTCCCCGTACACCTGCCAAGGGTGAAGGCGAGCCGGACGCCGTGCCCGGCGCCGTTCTCGCAAGCTCGGCGGAGGTGCCGCGGCACCGCGACTTCGCCGGGCTGAGCACCGTTGAGCGGGACCAACTGCGGCGCCTGCCGGCCGTGTTCGCGCTGCGCGGCGCGCCCCGGCGTACCGGACTGGCGCGGCGGCACCCGGCTCGGCGAGTTGCTGCGGGCCTTCCCAGCCACCACGCCCGAGGCCGAGCCACGCCCGCCGAGCCGATCGGCCTCGTACGGACGGCCGGTCCTTCGCTCGCCAAACGCGCCGTGGCCGCGGCGGCGGCCGTCGCGGTGGTACTCGCCTTTCTGGGGCGGCTCAGGCGCCGTCGCGGGAGTCGGCGCTCAAGACCTCGCGATGACGGGGCGGCAGCCGGTGCAGCGTCACGTCGGTCAGCCGGCCGCCGTCCACGAACGCGGTCATGTACGTGCAGTGCGGCTGGCGGCGGCGGTCGGTGGGTGAGCCGGGGTTGAGCAGGCGCAGGCCGGTGGGTGCCGTGGTGTCCCAGGGGATGTGGCTGTGGCCGAAGACAAGGACGTCGAGGTCGGGGAAGCGGGCGGCGCAACGGCGTTCGCGGCCCGCAGCGGCGCCGGTCTCGTGGACGACGCCGAGGCGCAGGCCGTCCAGTTCGGCACGGGCCACTTCGGGCAGGCGCGCCCTGAGCTCGGGGCCGTCGTTGTTGCCGTACACGCCGATCAGCCGCCGCGACCGGCTTTCCAAGAGGTCGAGGGTGGCCACGTCCACCCAGTCGCCTGCGTGGATCACGACGTCGGCGCGCGGGAGTTCGGCGAGGAGCGGTGCCGGGAGCTCCTTGGCGCGCCTGGGGAGGTGGGTGTCGGACATCAGCAGGAGGCGGAACACGCCTGAAAGCCTAGGGCGGATCACGGCGGCGTACCGCTCAGCTCAGGGCGATCTCGCACCAGACCTGCTTGCCGCCGCTGACCGGGACCGTTCCCCACGCTGCCGACAGGGCCTCGACCAGGAGGATGCCCCGGCCGCCGGTGGCCTCCCAGCCGATGCTGGTGGGCTTGATGGGTGTGCGGGGTGAGATGTCGGCCACCGCTACGCGGAAGCGGTTGTTGATGAAGGTGAGGTCGAGGCGGACCTGGCCGTCGGTGTGGACGAGGGCGTTGGTGACCAGTTCGGAGACGACCAGGAGGATGGCATCGGTCTGCTGGGTGACGCCCCAGGCGCGCAGGGTGCGCTTGGTGAAGCGGCGGGCGTGGCCGACGGCCTGGGGTACGCGCCACACGGTCCAGCTCTCGCGCTCGGGGCGCAGCGCCATGCCGTCGTAGCGCATGAGAAGCAGGGCGACGTCGTCGGAGCGGTTGGCGTAGGTGAGCAGGGCGTCGGCGACGAGACCGAGGTGGGCGGGGTCGGAGGCCGCCATCTGGTCGGACATACGGCGCAGGCCGTCCTCGAGGTCGAGTTCGGCGGACTCGACGAGACCGTCCGTGGTCAGTGCCACCAGCGCGCCGGGCCGTAGCGGTATCTCGGTCATCGGGAATTCGGCCTGGGTGACGACACCGAGCGGGGGTCCGCCCTCTGTGATCACGATCTCGGTGGTGCCGTCCGGGTGGCGCAGGACCGGGGGCAGATGTCCGGCCCGTACGCACCAGGCCGTGCCCTCCTCCAGGTCGACGTCGACGTAGGCGCAGGTGGCGAAGAGATCGGTCTCCATGTCCATGAGCAGCCGGTTGGCGTGCGAGACCACCACGTCCGGGGGGTGGCCTTCGACGGCGTAGGCGCGCAGGGCGGTGCGCATCTGACCCATGAGGGTCGCGGCTCCGGCGTTGTGTCCCTGGACGTCGCCGATGACGAGCCCGACATGGTTGTCGGGCAGCGGGATCACGTCGTACCAGTCGCCGCCCACCTCCAGACCCGCGGTGGTGGGCAGATAGCGGGCGACGGCGACCGCGCCGGGCAGGGTGGGCAGCCGGCGCGGGAGCAGCGTGCGCTGAAGCGTGCCGACGAGTTCGTGTTCGGCGTCGAAGGCGTGGGCGCGCATCAGGGCCTGGCCCGCGAGCCCGGCGGAGGCGGTGAGCAGGGCGCGCTCGTCGGGGCCGAAGTCGTGCGGGGTGTCCCAGCCGATCAGGCAGGCTCCTGCCATGCGTCCGCCGGCCGGCAG
The DNA here is from genome assembly GCF_042870755.1 of Streptomyces sp. NPDC006365. Taxonomy (NCBI): domain Bacteria; kingdom Bacillati; phylum Actinomycetota; class Actinomycetes; order Kitasatosporales; family Streptomycetaceae; genus Streptomyces; species Streptomyces sp. NPDC006365. The sequence goes on along the minus strand of NZ_JBIAHS010000001.1, from coordinate 564,508 downwards.
CGGCAGGACGGCGAGGCCGCCGGGACCGACGTCGGCGAGCGCGGGTTCCAGCGGTGTCCCGGCGGGCCAGATCGCGGCGCGGCCCTCGCGCAGGGCGGCGGCCAGGGTCGGCATGGTGCGTACGGGCGCGTCGGGCCACTCCGAGCGCCATTCGCTGCGCCACAGCTCGGGCCATGCCTCCGGTTCGGGCGGGTCCAGGACGGTGACGACGAGCCGGTCGCCCTCCAGTTCGGCCAGCGCGATCCGGTCGGCCAGCAGGGGCTGGCGCAGGGCGGTGACGACGGCCTGGCTGACGTCGCGGACGGTGCCCGCGGTGGCGAGGTCGGCGGCGAGGCGCTGGACGCGGCCCACCTCGTTGACGCGGGACCGCAGTTTCGAGGCGTCCGCGACGGTGCCCACGAGCCGGTCCGGTTGCCCGTCCCCCGGAGACAGCAGCCGTCCGCGCAGCCTGAGCCACTTCTGCTCCCCGGTGGGCCGGCGGATACGGAACTCCAGCTCACGGTCGCCGATGGACATGTGGTCAGCCTCGACCACGGACATCAGCGAGGGCAGGTCCTCCGGCACGGTCATGCCCAGCAGCGTCTCGACCTTGCCGTCGAAATCCTCGCGCCCGATGCCGAACAGCTCCAGCGTCTCGTCGTCGACCTCGACGCGCCCGGTGTCCATGGCCAGGCTGAACGAGGTGTGGGGCAGCAGGTCCTCGGCCGTCACGGCGTCCTCGGGCGCGGGCCGGGCTGGCTCCGGGCAGACCATGGCCTCGGCGAGAAGCCCGAGACAGTGCCGGTCCTCGGTGTCGAAGCCGCCGGGGCTGTCGGTCACGGCGATCAGACAGCCGCCGCCATGCGGGCCGGGCGGCAGCGGCAGGGCGGCCAGCGAGAAGTCCCCCACGGACGTCCGCCGGGTGTCGGGGCTGACGGCGAATTCCTCGGGGCCGAACCACAGCGGCTGTCCCAGGCGGTACGACTCCGCCGCGGGCGAGCCGCCGGTCAGCGGATAGCTGTCGCGCACCCCGTACAAGGACCGCGGTACGCCCGCCGACTCGAGCAGGGTGAGCCGGTCGTCCCTGGGCGCGTACACGGCGGCGACGACCGCGCCGCTGAAGACCAGGACCAGCTCGATGACGCTGCGTAGCCGCTCAAACGAACCGGGCTCCGCGTGAAGGGTCTTGAGGGCAAGTTCGGCACGCAGCGTTCGTGTTCTGCGTCCCGCAGCGCCGTCACTGACCACGTCCGCAATTACAGCGCGTCCGGGTCGCATGCGCAGCCCCTACGACGGTACGTGACCGGCGGTCACTGTAGGTGCTCCCTGTGCGGGAACCCCGTACAAGAGGGAGCCTTGACCCTGGGCTGCTTCATGTCTGCCGTGGGAGGAGGTGGTCGGCGTGTCCGATCAAACGTCCGACCAGACGTCCGGGCGGCAGTCGGAGCGCCGTGCGGCGCCGGTCGGCCGGCCGCTGCTCTCGCTGACGCTGGCCGCGATCATGGACGATGTCGGCGCGCACTCCGGCGCGGTCTATCTGCTGGCGCCGGGTGAGCAGGTCCTGGAGATGGCCGTGATGGCCGGTCTGCCGCGGGCCTTCGCGGCGCCCTGGGAGCGGGTGGGGCTGAGCGCGCCGGTCCCGGTGGCCAAGGCGGTGCGCGACCGGCGGCTCGTCTGGGTCGGCGGCGAGGAGGACATGGCCCGCGACTATCCGCGGATCGCCGTGGTCCTGCCCTATCCGTTCGCGCTGGCCGCGGTGCCGGTGGCGACCGAGCGTGCCGTGTACGGGGCGATCTTCGTGACCTGGCCGGGCACGCGCCCGGCGGAACTGTCCGACCGGGAGCGGGACCATCTGACCGCGGCCTGCGGCCGGCTCGCGCTGCGCCTTGAGCGGGCCGCCGAGGAGGGCCACCCGGTGCGCCCCGAACCGGACCTGCTCGCCCCGGCGTCGGCGGCGACCGTGGCGGGGACGCTCGGCGCGGTGGAGGCCGTGCGGATGGTGGCGCGGCTGCCGTACGGGCTGTGCGCGCTCGATCTGCACGGCCGGATCAGCTTCGCCAACGCGGCGGCGGGCGAGCTGCTCGGCCTGCCGGTCAGCGCGCTGCTGGGTTCGCATCTGTGGGCGTGCGTGCCGTGGCTGAACGACCCGCTCTTCGAGGACCGCTACCGTGCCGCTCTGCTGGGCCAGCAGGTGACGTCGTTCGTGGCGCTGCGACCGCCGACGGACTGGCTGTCGTTCCGGCTGTATCCGAGTACGAACGGGCTGAGCCTCAGGATCTCCCGGGCACGGTCGGCGGAGGGGACCGGCCGCACCGGGCAGCGGCCTGCGGACGGCGGCTCGCGTCTCGTCACCATGTCGCACGTCCTGAACCTGTCCGGCGCGCTCACCAAGGCGGTGGGTGTGCAGGACGTGGTGCAGCTGGTCGCGGACGAGATCGCGCCCGCCATCGGCAGCCAGGCGCTGGTTCTCCTCGGCTCCCAGGGCGGCCGACTGCACGTGCTCGGCCACCGTGGCTACCCGGACCCGCACGCCGTGGAGCGGTTCGACGGGATGTCGCTCACCGCGCAGTCGCCCGGGGTGCACGCGCTGTCCAGTGGGGTGCCCGCGTTCTTCGAGTCCCGCCGGCAGATGGAGCGGCTCTATCCGGAGCAGTACGCGACACAGGACGGCATGGCGGCTTGGGCGTATCTGCCGCTGATCGCGTCGGGCCGTCCGGTGGGCACCTGTGTCCTCGCGTACGCCGAGCCGCATCACTTCCCCGCCGACGAGCGTGCCGTGCTGACCAGCATGAGCGGGCTGATCGCGCAGGCGCTGGAGCGGGCACGGCTGTACGACGTGAAGCACCAGCTGGCGCACGGTCTGCAGGCGGCCCTGCTGCCGCCCTCGCTGCCGTCGCTGCCCGGTATCGAGGCGGCCGCCCGGTATCTGCCCGCCACCCGTGGCATGGAGATCGGCGGTGACTTCTACGACCTGGCGCCGACGCCCGGCGGGGCCGTGGCGGTGATCGGGGACGTGCAGGGCCACAACGTCACGGCAGCCGGGCTGATGGGACAGATCCGGACCGCCGTACGCGCGTACACGACCGTCGGCCAGCCGCCCGAGGAGGTCATGAGCAGCACCAACCGGCTGCTGATGGACCTGGGCAGCGAGCTCTTCGCGAGCTGTGTGTATCTGCGTCTGGACCCCGCGCACGGCCAGGCCGTGATGGCCCGGGCCGGGCATCCGCCGCCCCTGCTGAGAAGGCCCGACGGGCAGGTGCGGGTGCTCGATCTGGCCGGCGGGCCGCTGCTCGGGATCGACGAGGCGGCCACGTATCCGACGACTCAGGTGTCGCTCGCCCCCGGGTCCGTACTCGCCCTCTACACCGACGGGTTGATCGAGTCCCCCGGTGCCGATATCGAGGAGGCGCTGGCCCGTCTCGCGGGGCGGCTCACCGAGATCGGCGACCATCCGCTGGAGGAGCTGGCCGACGCGCTGGTACGGCACAGCGGGACGGAGCGGGAGCGGGTCGACGACGTGGCGCTGCTGCTGCTCCGCGCGCGCGACGGCTGACGGCCGCACGCCACCCTCACATACACGCGGGGTGGCCCGGCCCTCCCGCCGGAGAGCCGGACCACCCCACCATGGCCGTTCTGCGCGTACGGCCGAAATCTACGAAGCGTCAGCCGGTCAGGCCCGCGATCACACCGGCTTCTTCGTCGGCACCGGCTTCTTCACCAGCGCCCGCTTCCTCACCAGCGCCCGCTTCCTCACCAGCGCCCGCTTCCTCACCAGCGCCGGCCTCTTCACCAGCGCCGGCCTCTTCACCAGCGCCCGCTTCCTCACCGGCACCGGCCTCTTCACCAGCGCCCGCGCCACCGGCACCAGCCTCTTCACCGGCACCGCCGCCGGCTCCGCCGTCGCCGATCGTCGCGCCGACCGCCTCCAGGGCGGTGGTGACCGGCTGGAAGAAGGTCTCGCCGCCGACGGTGCAGTCGCCGCTGCCGCCGGAGGTCAGGCCGATCGCGCTGTTCTCGTTGAACAGCGAGCCGCCGCTGTCACCGGGCTCGGCGCAGACGTCGGTCTGGATCAGACCGGTGACCGTGCCCTCCGCGTAGTTCACGGTGGCGTTGAGGGCGGTGACCGTGCCGGAGTCCTGGCCGGTGGTGCTGCCCATCCGGGTGACCGGCATACCGACCTCGGCCTCTGCGGCCTGCGCGATGTCGACCTGCTCGCCGCCGAGGTTCACCGTGCTGGGCGCCTCGGTGGCCGGGTCGTCGTAGTCGACGAGCGCGAAGTCGCCCTCACCGGGGAACGTGGCGGTGGCGGCGTCCGTCGTGCCGATCGGCGCGCCACCCTCCTCCTCCGACCACTCGGCGGCCGCGACACCACAGTGACCCGCTGTCAGGAAGGCGGGGTCACCCTCCGAGTTGGTGACGTTGAAGCCGAGCGAGCAACGCGAACCGCCACCGAAGATGGCGTCGCCGCCCGCGGCGAACGTCTTGAACTCACCGGCGGACCTCTTGACGGACGCCATGTCCGAGCCGAGCGACTTGACCGTCGACTCCACCTGGTCCCAGTTCGAGCCCGTGACCGTGCTGTCGGCGGTGACCTGGATCTTGTTGGTCTTGGGATCCATGGCCCAGGCGGTGCCGGGGACAGCGGCCTTGGTCTTCAAGGTCTGCTCGGCGGCCGCGAGTTCGGCCAGGCTGTTGTCGACCTGCTGTACAACCGCGCCGGCCTGCTCGCCCACGATGACGTTGTTGTTGTCGCCGACGACGTTGATGATGAGCTGCTGCTTGTCGCCGTCGTACCACGAGCCGGCGAACGCTTCACCGAGCTGCGAGGCCAGTTGTGAGGCGAGGTCCTGGGCCTCCGCGGCCTTCACCGTCTTGGGGGCGGCGGTGCTGTCCGTTCCCTCGTCCTGGGACGCCATCGCGTTGGGCAGGATCAGTGCCGCCGCTCCGAGCGCCGCCACGCTGCCCGCTGCTATGACGGCCTTGCGCTTTGGTGTTCGCTTGTGACTCAAGTTCCTGACCTCCTGTGGGGACGGGGTCCGCGCTGCCGCTAGGCAGCTGATGGCGGCGCCTGGATGCCGACTGGTACGGATGCGGCGCGTGGGGTGTTCAACTCCCTTGGCGAACTTCCTCGTTCACTCGCCCTCCGCCACCGCGAAGTAACAGCGCGTTCGCGTCAGAGACCGGAATCCCGGCTTCAGGAAATCTGCACACCGATTACGCAGCCGGGTCACGGCGGGTGGTGAATCTGCACAGCGGACCGGCGGCTGCCGCCTCATTGGTTCGGGAGTGTCTGTTTCGCCAGTACGTCCGCAAGGGCATCGGAGCGATCACACCGGGGATCGTGTGAAGAAGTCGCCACCGAGCCGTGCGCAGGTGTGCACGGTTGGGCTTCTGTCGGCCGCAAATGCCCTGATCACATGGGCCGTTGATTGGAAGCGCGGCGCGGCAGCGTGCTTTGATCCATCGCACCGCAGGGTCACCCCACGGTTCCCGGCAACGGGTGCCCGGGCCTTGCGGACGCGGCCGACCATCTGTCCCCCAGAGGGGGCCGCTCCCCCCTTGTGAATATCAATAGGAAGGGAAGTTCCCACATGAACTCCACCCCCCAGGTCGAGACCGTCGAGATCTCGGACGCCGACCTCGACACCGTCTCCGGCGGCCTGTCCGTCAACGCCCTGGGCACCGTCACCGGCGCGCTGGACTCCGTTGCCCCGGTCTCGGGCATCGTTGACACCGCCGTCGGCACCGTCGAGGGTGCGACCGGCCTCAACACGGCCCCGGTCACCAGCCTGGTCGCCGGTCTCTGATCGCATCAGCGTGCCGTGAGTCCCGGAACCGTGCGCCGGTTCCGGGGCTTCCGGATGCCGTGAACCAGTCGGCAATGCGGCAGCCGTTCATTGATCCCGTACGTCCTGTCGTCCGCAGGTGAGGGAAAGTCCCCGTGCAGTTCCGCCAACAGGCCCTCGCCAAGCTCCAGTCACCGGAGGAGCTCGACCTTCCGGTGCGCTTCGCCCGCCCGCAGGGCTGGCTCGTGCTGTCCGTGACGGTCGTCGTGATGGCCGCCGCCTCCGTCTGGGCCGTCACGGGGTCCGTCGCCTCCACGGTGACCGCGCCCGCCATCCTCACGCACGGGCAAGGCAGTTACGTTCTGCAGAGCCCGGTCTCCGGCCAGGTCACCGCGGTCCTCGCCAAGCAGGGCGAGCGGATCGGCGCCGACGCCCCCGTACTCAAGGTACGTACGGCGAAGGGCGAGACGGTCGTGCGCGCCGTCGCCGCGGGCCGGGTCAACGCGCTCGCCGCCACGATGGGCGCCATCATCCAGACCGGCGCGAACGTCGCCTCCGTCGAGAAGGTCGCAGGCGCCAAAGACCCGCTGTTCGCGACGGTGTACGTGCCCGCCGAGAACGCCGCCACCATTCCCGACGACGCGGCCGTGGACCTCACCGTCCAGTCCGTGCCGACACAGGAGTACGGCGTACTGCGCGGCCAGGTGAAGAAGGTCGACCGGAACGCCCAGACGCCGCAGCAGATCACCGCCTTCCTCGGCGACAGCCAACTGGCCGAGCAGTTCACCAAGGACGGCCGGCCGGTGGCCGTACTCGTCCGCCTCGACCGTTCGTCCGGCACGAAGTCCGGCTACAAGTGGTCGTCCACGGAGGGCCCGCCGTTCCGGCTCGACTCCATGACCATGGCCTCCGGCTCGATCCGGATGGCCGACGAGCGCCCGATCGATTGGCTGCTGCCGTGACCGCCCCCCAGGAAACCGGCACCGGCACCGATCGGTCCGAACTCCCACCGCCCGTACGGGGACGACGCCGCGCCGCGCCGCCGAAGCGCACCGTCCCCAAGGGCCGCCGCAAGACCGTCCGCACGCCCACGGTCCTCCAGATGGAGGCCGTGGAGTGCGGCGCCGCCTCCCTCGCCATGGTGCTCGGCCACCACGGGCGGCACATCCCGCTCGAAGAACTGCGCATCGCCTGCGGTGTCTCGCGGGACGGCTCGCGGGCCAGCAACCTGCTGAAGGCGGCGCGCAGCTACGGCCTCACCGCCAAGGGCATGCAGATGGACACGGCGGCGCTCGCCGAGGTGCGCGCCCCGGCGATCCTGTTCTGGGAGTTCAACCACTACGTCGTCTACGACGGCATGGGGCGCCGCTTCGGCCGGCGCGGGGTGCACATCAACGACCCCGGCAAGGGCCGCCGTTTCATCCCCATGGAGGACTTCGACACCAGCTTCACCGGTGTCGTCCTGGTCATGGAGCCGGGTCCTGACTTCGAGAAGGGCGGCCGCAAACCGGGTGTCCTGGGCGCCATGCCGGCCCGGCTGCGCGGGACTTCGGGCACCATGCCCGCCGCAGTGCTGGCGAGTCTGCTGCTGGTGGCAGTCGGGGCCGCGGTCCCCGCGCTCAGCCGTACGTACATCGACATGTTCCTGATCGGCGGGCAGACCTCGCTGCTCACCGTGCTGTTCGCCTCGATGGGCGCGACCGTGCTGCTCACGGTCGTGCTGACCTGGCTGCAGCAGGCGAACCTGCTGCGCGGGCGCATCATCTCCTCGACGCTGAGCAGCGCGAAGTTCCTGCGGCATCTGCTGCGGCTGCCCGTCACGTTCTTCGCCCAGCGCAGTCCGGCCGACCTGGTGCAGCGGCTCCAGTCGAACGACGCGGTGGCCGAGACGCTGGCCCGGGATCTCGCGGCGGCGGGCGTGGACGCGGTCGTGGTGGTGCTGTACGCGGTCCTGCTCTACACCTACGACCCGCAGCTCACAGCCGTGGGCATCGGGGTCGCGCTGCTCAACCTGGTGGCGATGCGGGTGGTGATCCGGCTGCGGGCGACGCGTACCGCCAAGCTGCGCGCGGACAGCGCACGGCTCACCAACACGGCGTACACCGGGCTGCAGTTGATCGAGACGATGAAGGCGACCGGCGGTGAGGACGGCTACTTCCGCAAATGGGCCGGGCAGCACGCCACCACGCTCGAAGAGCAGCAGCGGCTCGGTGTGCCGAGCGCCTGGCTGGGTGTGGTCGCGCCGACGCTGGCGACGCTCAACAGCGCACTGATCCTGTGGATCGGCGGAATGCGGGCCGTGGAGGGCCACATATCCGTCGGTCTGCTCGTGGCGTTCCAGGCGCTGGTGACCCGCTTCACCGCGCCGATCACCCGCCTCAACGGCGTCGCGGGCCGCATCCAGGACTTCGCCGCCGACGTCGCACGCCTGAAGGACGTCGAGAACTTCGCGGCGGACCCCCTCTACTCACGCCCGGGCGCCGGCGACAGCACCCGGCGGCTGCACGGCCATGTGGAGCTGGAGAACATCACGTTCGGCTACAGCCCGCTCGACAAGCCGCTGCTGTCCGGCTTCTCACTGACGGTCGGGCCGGGGCAGCAGGTGGCGCTCGTCGGCGGTTCCGGCAGCGGCAAGTCGACCGTGTCCAGGCTGATTTCAGGTCTCTACGCTCCCTGGGAGGGCGTCATCCGGATCGACGGACAGCGGCTGGAGGACATCCCCCGTGGCGCGCTCGCCGCCTCCGTGTCCTTCGTCGACCAGGACGTCTTCCTCTTCGAGGGCACGGTCCGCGACAACATCGCACTGTGGGACCCCTCGGTCCCGGACGACGCCGTGGTCGCGGCGCTCCAGGACGCGGCGGTGTACGACGTCGTCATGCGCCGCCCCGGTGGCATCCACAGCAAGGTCGAGCAGGACGGCCGCAACTTCTCCGGCGGCCAGCGCCAACGCCTGGAGATCGCACGGGCGCTGGTGCGCAGGCCCAGCATCCTCGTCCTCGACGAGGTGACGAGCGCCCTGGACGCGGAGACCGAGCAGATCGTGATGGACAACCTGCGCAAGCGCGGCTGCGCCTGCGTGGTGATCGCACACCGGCTCAGCACCGTGCGCGACAGCGACGAGATCGTGGTCCTCCAGCACGGCACGATCGTGGAGCGCGGGCGTCACGACGCCCTGGTGGCGGCCGGCGGCCCGTACGCCGAACTGGTCAGGGAGCGCTGAGATGACCTCCGTACCCGACCAGCACCAACAGCCGGTCGCCGACGGCGACTACGTGCTCGCCGCGCTCGGCGGCATGGGCACCCCGGTCGACGGCTCCGGCCTCACCCGCCTGGACCTCGAAGGGCCGCACGTGCTGTGGCTCGTCGCCTCCGGCGCCATGGACCTCTTCGCGGTCGACGCGGTCCAGCAGGGCCACTGGCACCACCTCGGCCGCCTCGAAGCGGGCACACTGCTGCTCGGCCCGGTCGCGGGACCGCAGCACGGCCTGGTCGGCAGGCCCCTGCGCGAGTGCGTACTGCGCCGTATCGAAATGCGCGAGCTGTACCAGCCGCCGCAGACCGAGACATGGACGTACGACCCCTACGGCAACCCCGTGTTCGTACCCCCGGCCACCAGCCCCCTGGAGTACGCCCTCTCCCTGGGTGTCGGCCGGGGCCTGGCCATCCTCTTCGAGGCGCCCCTCGCGACCGAGCGGGGCGCGGCCCTGACCGACGACGACATCCTGTGGATGCAGGTGCCGCCTGGCAGTGTGCAGTACGGGTCCGTGTACGGCGCCGAGGCCGCGGCCGATCTGCTGGTGGACCCGGCGATGTGGCAGGCCATGGTCGACCAGCAGTACCGGCTGCTCGCCACCCTCGACCGCTGGATCGAGCAGCTGGAACGCACCCATGAGGACCGTACGGCCGAGGGCATCAAGGCCGGTGAGGAGGTCCGTGCCCGGGCCGACCGCACCCTGATCGCCTCCATCTCCAAGCGCTCGGGATCGACCGGGCCCGCGGCGGACGCCGACGCCACCTACGCCGCCTGCAAGCTCGTCGCCCGCGCTGCCGGGCTCGCGCTCGCGGACCCCGCGCAGAGCGGCACGGAGAGCGACCGCCTCGACCCCGTCGAGCGGATCGCGCTCGCCTCCCGCGTCCGCACCCGGGCCGTACGCCTGGACGGGCGCTGGTGGCGCGACAACATCGGTCCGCTGGTCGGCCACCGGGCCGCGTCCGGCGCCCCGGTCGCGCTGCTGTGGCGGCGCGGCGGCTATGTGGCCGTGCACCCGAGCGGTCGTGAGACACCGGTCGAGAAGGCCAATGTGGCGGAGTTCGAGCCGCGCGCCGTCATGTTCTACCGGCCGCTGCCCGAACGCCGGTTGGGCCCGCTCGGTCTGCTGCGGTTCAGCCTCCGCGGCACCGGCGGCGATCTGCGCAATCTCGCGCTCAGCGGACTTGTCACGGTGGCGCTGGGCGCGCTGGTGCCGATCGCGACCGGGCAGGTGCTCGGGGTCTATGTGCCGAAGGCCCAGGAGAACCTGATCGTGCAGTTCTGTCTGGCCATCATGATCGCCAGTGTGGTGTCGGCGGCGTTCATGCTGATGCAGAACCTCACGATCCTGCGGGTGGAGGGACGTATCGAGGCCACGCTCCAACCCGCCGTGTGGGACCGGCTGCTCAGGCTGCCCACGAAGTTCTTCACCGCGCGCTCGACCGGCGAACTGGCCAGCGCCGCCATGGGCATCAGCTCGATGCGCCGCATGATGGCGGGCATCGGCCCGGTCGTCGTCCAGGCGGGCACGGTCGGCCTGATGAACCTCGTCCTGCTGCTCGTGTACAGCGTCCCGATGGCGCTGGCCGCGATCGGCATGCTCGTCGTGATCGCCGCGGTGTTCCTCGGGCTCGGACTGTGGCAGGTGCGCTGGCAGCGCCGCCTTGTCGTGCTGAGCAACAAGCTCAACAACCAGGCGTTCCAGACGCTGCGGGGCCTGCCCAAGCTGCGGGTCGCGGCGGCCGAGAACTACGCGTACGCGGCCTGGGCGGGCGAGTTCGCCCGCAGCCGTGAGCTGCAGCAGCGGGTCGGGCGGATCAAGAACCTCAACACGGTGCTGGGCGCGGTGTATCTGCCGCTCAGCTCGCTGATCATCTTCATGCTGCTGGCGGGACCGGCACGCGGGTCGATGTCGGCCGGCGCCTTTCTGACCTTCACCACCTCGATGACCATGCTGCTGACCTCGGTGACCCAGCTGACCGGTGCGTTCGTCTCGGCGGTCGCCGCGCTGCCGATGTTCGAGGAGATCAAGCCGGTCCTCGACGCGACGCCCGAGGTCCGTGTGGCGAGCACCCGCCCCGCCGCGCTGTCCGGCGCCATCGAGGCCAAGAAGCTGTCCTTCCGGTACACCGACGACGGCCCGCTCGTTCTCGACGACGTGTCCTTCGCGATCCGGCCGGGCGAGTTCGTGGCGATCGTCGGTCCCAGCGGCTGCGGCAAGTCCACCCTCCTGCGCCTGCTCATCGGCTTCGACAAACCGGTCTCGGGCAGCGTCCTGTACGACGGTCAGGACCTGGCCGCACTCGACCAGTCGGCCGTACGCCGTCAGTGCGGTGTCGTACTCCAGCACGCGCAGCCGTTCACCGGCTCGATCCTGGACTGCATCTGCGGCACCGAGCCGTACACACCCGAAGAGGCCATGGCCGCCGCCGAGATGGCCGGACTCGCCGAGGACATCAAGCGCATGCCGATGGGCCTGCACACCATCGTCTCCGGCAGCGGCGCGATCTCAGGCGGCCAGCGCCAACGGCTGATGATCGCCCAGGCACTGATCCGCCGGCCGCGCATCCTCTTCTTCGACGAGGCCACCAGCGCCCTCGACAACGAGACGCAGCGCCGGGTCATCGAGAGCACCCACGCGCTCAACGCCACACGTGTCGTGATCGCGCACCGGCTGTCGACCGTGCTGGACGCGGACCGCGTCCTCGTCATGTCCGAGGGGCGCGTGGTGCAGCAGGGCCCGCCCGCACAACTGCTCGCCGATACGAGCGGGCGGCTGCACGAGCTGGTACGACGACAGATGGCCTGAGCGACGCCGAAGTCCCGTACGAGCGCTGCGGGCTCGGGCACTGGGGCACGTTCCTCCGGGGCGGTCGGGCGCCGGCGCGCCCCGGAGTCACTGCCCGTGCGCGTAATGGCGAGCCAGGGCGCGCAGGGCGGCCCTGCTGTTCCGACCGGTGCGGTCGCGAAGACTCGCCAGGTGCTTTTCGACGGTGCGTGGCGAGAGGAAGAGCTGCTCGGCGATCTCCTGATTGCCGAGCCCCCGGCCGAGCAGGCGCAGCACCTCGAACTCCCGGGCGGTCACCCCCGTCCGCCGCAGCTCCTGCGGAATCGTGTCGTGGCCCTGTCGGCGGCGGGCAACGGGAGAGCCCGCTTCCCGCAGCAGGGCGCGGCAGGCTGCCGACACCCGTGTCGTGCCCCGGTCGTGGAAGAAGTGCTCGGCGGCGCGCAGCCACTCGACGGGCCTCCCCCAGTTGTCGGTGAACGCCGCCTGAGCGCCCAGGCGCAGACACAAGTGGCGGGCCAGGGGTATGGCGTCTGTCCCGGCCAGGGCCTCCTCAGCCGCCTTGGCGGCCTCGGCGGCCCGGCCTTCGCGGCCCAGCAGCACGGCCCGGGACCAGCCGACGAAGGGCCGGTCCCAGTGGGCCTCGGTGAGCCGGCTCGCGACGGCTCCGTCCAGCTCCGCCCAGCCGGCCGCGCCCCGTGCGGTACGCAGCAGCAGGTACGGACCCAGGAAACCGGTGACCCCCCGGGTGCTGGGCAGTGCACGCATGACCTGGTCAGCCTCGGTGAACTCGGCCATCGCCCGGTCGTGTTCCTCCCTCAGCAGGGAGCAGACGCCCCGGGCCCAGCCCCATACGGAGGTGTCGGCGTAGCCCCAGACCGCTCCGGCGCTCCCTCCGGCCAGTGCGCTCTCGAGGACGTGCAGCGCGGCCTGGAGCTTCTCCCGCTCCCCACGGACGGCGGCGATGATGGCGTCCACTCCGGCACCGAGCAGCTCCACTTCGTGCAGCCGCAGTCTGCGAGCCGTCGCCCGGAGCCGCCGGGCGGAATCCGCGGCCGCGCCCAGGTCGTCGCGCAGCACATGGGCGAGCGTCAGATGCATGTCGGCCCAGGCCGTCATCAGCACCGCGCCGGTCTCGTCGGCCGCCTTCCGCGCGGCCAGCAGCCGCTCGGTCCCGGTGAAGCGGACCCGGTCGAGGGCGCCGAGTTCCAGCAGGCCGCGTATCCGCCAGACCGGCAGCCCGTGGGTCTCGGCCGTGGCCACCAGGCGCTCGAACACCGTTTCCGCCTCGGCCAGGTCCCGGGGCCTCAGGCAGTACCCCAGCATGTTCAGCGCCTTGCAGCTCACTTCCGGCAGACCGACCGCCTCGGCGGTCGCCACGGCCCCTTCGGCCAGGGCCCTGGCGCTCTCCAGCCGGTCCGGGCGCTGCGAGTTGAGCACCAGGTGCGCGGCGACCGCGTCCAGGGCCGCGCGGGACGCCGGGTCGGGCTCTGCGCCGAGCAGCTCCCGCGCCCGCCGGACGGCGGTCAGTCCCTCCTCCCAGCGCTGGACGGTGGCCGCGGCCCCGGCCTGCGTCAGGAAACCCGCGGCACGCCGGGCGGGCGGCGCGCCCCACGCGGTCAGAATGCGGTCCAGCCGGTCGCCGAGCTCCGGGACCCGCTGGACGTCGCCCGTGAGGACGAGTGTCCTCAGCAGTTCCTCCAGCAGCCGGGCCACGGACTCGGGCGGGGCGTCCGTGGCGTCGGCGGTCAACTCCAGCCCCCGGTCGAGGAGTTCCACCGCGGTCAGCAGGGCGCCCCGCTGGACCGCCTGCCGGCCGGCCCGGGTGAGCAGTACGGCCGCCCGTGGCCGCTGCCCGCCGGCGACGCACAGCTCCGCGGCCAGGCGATACAGGTCGTCGCCCGAGTCACCGCCGATCAGACCGTGAGTCTCCCCGGGCCGGCCTGCGCCTCCCGTCCCCTGCTCCGCCGCGTCGGCGGACTCGGTCGCGTGGCTCGCGTGGGCGGACTCGATGGCGTCGGCGGCGGCGAGACAGAGCGCCGCCCGCTCCGCGGGCAGCAGCCTGTGGGCGATGGCATCGGCGGTCAGGGCGTGGCGGAAAACGTGCCAGCCGGGCTCCTCCACGGTGGGGCCGTGGGTGGTGCCGTCGGCAACCAGGTGGGCGCGTGCCGCGTGCCTCAGCTGGCGGAGTGCCGTCGTCCGGTCGAGCCCGGCGACACGGGCGGCGATGTCCACGGGGAAGCGCCTGCCCAGGACAGCCGCCGCTTCCAGGAGCGCGACTCCGGGCGGTTCCAGGTGGTCCACGCGCTGGAGGACGGCGGCGGCGACCGTCGCGGGTACTCCGGCGTTCAGCGCGCCGGTCACCGTCCAGCCGGCGCCCTGCCGCTGAACGAGGTCGCCGCTGTCGACCATGGCTCGCAGCAGTTCCTCCACTACGAAGGGGACGCCGTCGGAGACGGCGTGCAGGCGGTCCAGTACGGCCGCCGGTACCTTGTCGGCGTCGTCGTGGCCCAGACAGCGGGCGGCCAGTTCCGCCGTATGGGCGGGCCCGAGGCGGGCCAGGCGCAGTGTGCGGGCCGCACGGCGGGACGCCGCGGCTTCGGCGAGGTCGAGGGCGGGCCCGGGCCCACCGCGCAGGGTGGCCAGCAGGACGGCCCGCTGGCCGGGAAGGTTGTCCGTGAGGTAGTCGACGATGGTCAGTGTGTCAGCGTCCGCGTCGTGCAGGTCCTCCAGCACCAGAACGCAGCCACGGGTGCGTCCGAGAACCCCCAGGAGCCGCAGCACCGCCTCCGCGTAGCCCACCAGCGGCGCACCGTCCTGCGGCGCCAGTCCGCACAGCCGCGACAGCAGCGGCTCGTAGGGGCCCAAGTCCCCGTCCGCGGGCGCCCCTTCACCGCGCAGTCCGGAGAACACGGCCTCCGCCAGCGGGCGCAGTGGCACCGCGCGCCCGGCGGACGCGGCCCGCCCGCGCAACACCCGTAACCCGGTGCGTACGGCTGTGGCTGCTGCGTCCTCGACGAGGCGCGACTTGCCGATGCCCGGCTCGCCCAGCACGAACACCGACGAGCCCCGCCCTTCGCCCGCCGACCGGCCTGCCTCGGTCAGAAGGTCCAGTTCCGGTCCTCTGCCGACCAGCGTCGGTGACGACAACGACGACACTCAGGCCCCCTGTGCCCTCTTCCGGGATGCCCCGGCCGCCCCCTCGAATACTCCTTCGAGTTCATACAGCCTAGTACCCACGCGTCACAGGGGCCGCACAACTAGATGGGGGCCCTTCCCCCATGTCCGCGGCCAAGGCGCACGGCACGCTCTTCTCCAGCAGGTAGGGGGGACAGGGCATGTCCGGGGGACATGCCCTGCTGCTGTTCTTTCTTCGATGGGGGGTTCCCAATGCCTTCAAGGTCTTCGGTTCTGGTCACCGCCGGGCTTCTGGGTGTGGTCCTGTGCGGATGCTCGTCGCTCACCGGAAGCTCGGAAGGGGGTGCCGGCACGTCGCCGTCGCAGGGTGCGGCAGCGGACGGGCCGGAGGTGCCGGAGTCCGTCCTGGACCTGGAGCGGGTGTGCACGGACGGGCTCGGCTACTCGGGGATGCCCGCATACGACCGCACGAAGAAGACCGTGCACCCGGCGATGCTCATGAACAACCCCGGCGACAGCTGGTCGCAGTTCGAGCCGCCCGCCGGAGACTTTCCCAGGGGCTGGTTCCTCGGCTACTCGGACAAGCCGGCCGACGCCGAGCTGGTCGTCTGCCTCGAGCGCACCAAGGCGACCCCGACCGGCAAGGTGTGCGACATGGAGACCGATGACGGCAAGCCGCTGAAGATACGCACGTACAACACCTCGTACCGGCTGAGCGTCGTCGAGGCGCGCACGGGCGACGAGCTGTACAAGCACACCGGTGAGGCCCAGTCCGACGAGTGCCCGGTGTATATCTTCACCTCGGAGGGTGAGGACAAGGACAAGTACTACAACGAAGTGCGGCCCAAGGACTACCGCAAGCGGGTCCAGCCCTTCATCGCGCCGTAAGCCGTCCCGCCCCCACCCTCCCCTGGAGGACAGCGTGCCCGCCACGACCACCACCGTCGATCTCACCGAGTTCAGCGCCGCCCTCGGCGGCTCCCGTCACCTCAGAGGCCATCTCACCCGACCCACCGGGCCGGGCCCCTGGCCCGGCGTCGTCGTGATCCATGAGGCGCTGGGCGTCAATGACGTGATGCACCGCCAGGCAGAGCGGCTGGCGAGTGCCGGGTACCTCGTCCTCATGCCCGACCTGTTCACCGACGGAGGGGCCGTACGCTGCCTGGTGCCGACCTTCCGGGCCGCCCTGTCCGGACGCGGCCGAGCCTTCCATGACATCGAGGCGGCCCGTACCCACCTCGCCCGGGATCTCGACTGCACCGGGCGGATCGGCGTCATCGGCTTCTGCATGGGCGGTTCCTTCGCCCTCCTCGCCGTGAGCGGTGGCGACTTCGACGCCGCCTCCGTCAACTACGGCCGCCTGCCGAAGCATCTCGAACGGGCGCTCACCGGTTCCTGCCCCGTCGTCGCGAGTTACGGAGCCCGCGACCGGACACTGAAGGGCGCGGCCTCCGGTCTGGAGGCATCGCTCGACCGGCTCGGCGTCGTCCACGACGTCAAGGAGTATCCGGAAGCCGGGCACTCCTTCCTGAACGACGCCGAGGTCGGGCCACGCGCGCTGCGTCCGCTGATGCGTGTCGCCGGAATCAGGCCGCACCCGGAGTCCGCCGTCGATGCCTGGCGACGCATCGACGGCTTCTTCGCCACGCACCTCAAGGCGGAAAGCCGGGAGGCCTGATCGACCGAGGTGGCGTCGAAGGATCTTCACCCGCTGGTCCGCAAGATCGGGTAAGTGAGCGTAGCCATGTATGGGTGAGTGTCGTTGTCAGAGCGTGAATTTGACGGAATGGGCGAAGACGCAGGGCGTGCATCCGCAGACCGCGTATCGCTGGTTTCGTGAGGGAACGTTGCCGGTACCGGCTCAGCGGGTCGGGCCGCGCACGATCCTGGTGAACATCGAGACCCACGCCGCTGCGGAAGCGGTGGACGGGCTGGGTCTGTATGCCCGCGTCTCCTCGCACGACCAGAAGGGTGATCTGGAACGGCAGTTGGCCCGGCTGTCTGCGTGGGCGGCCAAGGCCGGCGGCAAGGTCGTCCGGGCCGAGTCCGAGATCGCGTGGCCCAGCACTACCGGGACGCCCGCGGCTGCGCCGCTGGCCGGGCCTGAGTGACGCGCACTCGTGTACCGGCGGTAGCCGACAGGGTCAGCTCGCGTCGTCCATGCCGGGTACCGGAGCGCCCGACGGGACTCCGGCACCGACGTAGCCGCGGTAGAACTCGTGCCACTGCGGGGTGTCACCGGCGTGCGGCCCCTCGAACCGTTCGCCGCGGGCCCATGCGTCGAGGGCCATGAGGCAGACCTCCCAGCCGGCGCCGTTGCGGGCAGCCGTGTTCTCCTCCACCAGCACGTTGGTGAGCGTGAAGCGTGTGCGCTTCTCATCCAACTCCTCGAGGTCGAAGTGCAATTCGTCGTCGCCCCAGCTGAAGGAGAGGTGCCGGGGTGCGTCGACGGCAAGTACCCGGCCCGTCGAGTCCTCCAGGTTCGGGTCACCGCTGAACCTGACCGTACCGCCGGCCCGCAGCTCGATCTCGGCGCGGGACGGGAACCAGTGAGCCAGCTCGTCCGCGTCGGTCACGAACTGCCAGACGCGGTCGATGGGGTGGTCGTAGACGCGGGTGAATCGGACGGCCGGGCGGCCGTCGTCCAGGGTGAGGTAGGTGCCGGTGAGTTCGGCGGACATGGTGGCTCAGTCCTTCGGTGAGGAGTCCTCGGCGTCGTCCGGCGGTTCATCGAGGCGTCGGCCCAGCGCGTCGAGGCTTTCGTCCCACAGCTTCCGATAAGGGGCGAGCCAGGCGTCGAGCTCGGCGATGGGCGCCGGTTCGAGTGCGTACACCCGCCGCTGCGCGTCCTGCCGTACGCGCACCAGGCCCGCGTCGCGCAGCACCTTCAGGTGCTTGGACGTGCTCGGCTGGCTCAGTCCGCACGCTTCGACGATCTCCCCTACGGGCCGTGGCCGCTCCAGCAGCAGGCCGACGATGGCCCGCCGGTGCGGGTCGGCGAGTGCGGTCCACGGGGAGGCGTCGGACATGTATTCAATATGCCCCGACAGTTATATGCCCGTCAAGGCATACAAGGGCTCCGAAGTAGATCGAAACAGCGTGTGTCACATCCGTTGACATCCCCCTCACGCGACTCTACGTTCAGCGCGCTCGAACGTTCGGATTACCGACCTACGTTCGACATACCGACCACACCTCCCGGAGGCTCGCCCCCTCCCTCCGGAAAGGAGCCGCATGTTCCCCTCTCGGTTCAGATCCGCCGCCCTGAGAAAACTCTCCCTGGCGACCGTCGCGACGGTTGCCCTGCTCTTCGCCCAGCCGGGCCAGAGCCCCGCACCCGTGACTGAACTCGACGCCAAGCCCGCCGCAGTGACGAACCGTCAAATAGCTGTCCCGGAAGCCCCCATGGGCTGGGCCTCCTGGAACGCCTTCGCCGCGAAGGTGGACTACAACGTCATCAAGCAGCAGGTCGACGCCTTCGTGGCGGCGGGACTGCCCGAGGCCGGCTACGACTACATCAACATCGACGAGGGCTGGTGGCAGGGCACCCGCGACAGCGCGGGCAACATCACCATCGACGAGGCCGAGTGGCCCGGCGGCATGAAGGCCATCGCCGACTACATCCACAGCAAGGGCCTGAAGGCGGGCATCTACACCGACGCCGGCAAGGACGGCTGCGGCTACTACTTCCCCACCGGCCGCCCCGCCGCGCCCGGCAGTGGCAGCGAGGGCCACTACGAGCAGGACATGCTGGCCTTCTCCCAGTGGGGCTTCGACTTCGTCAAGGTCGACTGGTGCGGCGGTGACGCCGAGGGCCTCGACCCGAAGACGACTTACCAGGCGATCAGCGACGCTGTGGCCGAGGCGACCGCGACGACCGGCCGCCCGCTCGCCCTCTCCCTGTGCAACTGGGGCTACGAGAATCCCTGGAACTGGGCGCCCGGCATGGGCCCGATGTGGCGGACGAACACGGACATCTTCTTCCACGGCAACACACCGTCGTACAGCTCGGTCCTGACAGCCTTCGACCGCAACATCCACCCCACGGCCCAGCACACCGGCTACTACAACGACCCCGACATGATGGTCGTCGGGATGACGGGCCTCACCGCAGCCCAGAACCGCAGCCACATGAACCTGTGGGCGATCTCCGGCGCCCCGCTCCTCACCGGCCTCGACCTCACCACCATGACCACCGAGACGGCCAACACCCTCAAGAACCCCGAGGTCATCGCCGTCGACCAGGACACACGCGGCCTTCAGGGCGTCAAGGTCGCCGAGGACACCTCCGGCCTCCAGGTGTACGGCAAGGTCCTGTCCGGCACCGGCAACCGTGCCGTCGTCCTCCTCAACCGCACATCGACCACGCAGAACATGACCGTCCGCTGGTCCGACCTCGGTCTGACGAACGCCGCCGCGACGGTCAGGGACCTCTGGGCGCGGCAGAACGTGGGTACGCCCGGCACCAGTTACACCACCAGCGTCCCGGCGGGCGGCTCCGTGATGCTCACGGTCACCGGTGGCACCGAGCAGTCGAGCAGCACGTACAACGGCACGTCGGACTTCTCCGGCGTGGTCGCCGGGAGCACCGGCCTGAAGACCGTCGACGTCTCCTACACCAACACCACGTCCGCCGCCCGCGTCGGCACCCTCACGGTCAACGGCAGCCAGACCCCCACCAAGGTCTCCTTCCCGCCGACCGGCTCGACCCCGGGCAACATCTCTGTCCAGGTCGGTCTCTCCAAGGGCTCCACCAACACGATCGCCTTCTCCGGCGCCCCCACCCTCGAAGGCATCGTCGTACGACCGCTGCCGGGCGCGAACGGCACGCTCATCACCGGTACGGGCTCCGGCCGTTGCGCGGACATCAACGGCAACACCATCGTCAACGGCACCGACGCCCAGCTGTGGGACTGCAACGGCGGCCAGAACCAGGCGTGGACGTATAACACTTCCCGCAAACAACTGGTGGTGTACGGCAACAAGTGCCTCGACGCCTACAACCGCGGCACCACCAACGGCACCCGGGTCGTCATCTGGGACTGCAACGGCCAGACCAACCAGCAGTGGAACGTCAACAGCGACGGCACCATCACGAACGTCAATGCCGGGCTCTGCCTCGACGCGTACGGCGCGGCCACGGCCAACGGCACCAAGCTCGTGCTGTGGGCCTGTAACGGCCAGAACAATCAGAAGTGGAGCCTGACGTGACCAACGGACCCCTCTCCTCCGGCCCCTCCCGCCGTCTGTTCCTCGGTATGGCGGCGACCGTTCCCCTGGCCGCGACCGGCGCGCTGACCCTCGGCGCCGGGACCGCCCACGCCGCCGACTCGGCGTACGCCATGGTCTACTTCACCGAGTCCAACACCATGCTGGAGGCCGACTACGGCCTGCACCTGGCCGTCAGCACCGACGGCCTGCGCTGGACGCCGCTCAACCAGAACGCCCCCGTGGTCACCCCGACCGCCGGTGCCGGCGGACTGCGCGACCCCTTCGTGATGCGCAAGCAGGACGGCACCTTCGTCGTGCTGGCGACAGACCTGAGCGGCACCGACTGGACCCGCAACAGCGTCAACATCCACATCTGGGACTCGACCGACCTGCGGACCTTCACCGGCTACCGGCTGCTGAAGCTGCACGACATGACCAACACCCACAGCTGGGCGCCGGAAGCCTACTGGGACGCCTCGCGCGGCCAGTACGGGATCCTCTACTCGTCGGTGAACAGCAGCGGCCACAACGTCATCATGGTCAGCTACACGACCGACTTCCGGACGACGACGAACCCCCAGGTCTTCTTCGACCCCGGCTACGACATCATCGACGGCAACCTCACCATCGGTGTGAACGGCGTCAACTACCTGTACTACAAGAGGGACCAGAAGCTCGTCGGAGCGCGGTCGACCTCCCTGAGCCCCGGCAGCTTCACCCCGTTCAGCACCCCGGTCGCGCACGGCGGCACCGAGGCGCCGACGGTCGTGAAGTCGCTGACGTCCAACGCCTGGTACCTGTGGGGCGACACCTACTCACCCAACGGCGTCTTCTACGTCTGGCAGTCCACCGACCTCGCGTCCGGCACCTGGACGGCACTCGACCAGAAGCTCTACACCCAGCCGCTCAACTCCAAGCACTGCGGCATCCACCCGATCACCTCGACCGAGTACACCAACCTGCTCGCGAAGTGGGGCGCGCCCACCTGGAACCGGCTCAAGTCATACAACTACCCGGCCCGTTACGTCCGGCACAGCGGCTTCGCCGGCCGGATCGACGAGTACCCCTTCGACCCGTTCCCGGACTCCCAGTGGAAGCTGGTGCCCGGCCTGGCCGACTCCTCCGGCATCTCCTTCCAGTCCGTCAACTACCCCACCCGCTACCTACGGCACTACAGCTACAACCTGCGCCTGGACGCGAACGACGGCACGTCGTCGTTCGCCGCGGACGCCACCTTCGTACGAACGGCCGGGCTCGCGGACTCCTCCTGGGCGTCCTTCCGTTCGTACAACCTCCCGACCCGCTACATCAGGCACAGCGGGTTCGCGCTGCGGATCGACCCGGTCTCGACGGCGACGGAACGGGCGGACGCGACGTTCCAGGTCGGCTACTGACGCCTGGCCGCCGCTGACCTGTTCACATTCCACCGTACGGCGCCCATCGTGGCCGTATGCGCAGGTCTGTGGCGGCTGTGGGCGGTTCGCTCCTCGTTCCCGCCTTGCGAGCCATATGGTCGTTCGCCAAGTGGTACGAGGAGCCCGAACTGCTGGCCCGCCTCGGTGCCGAGTGCGAGCGTTACCGTCGGGCGGTGCCCGGCTGGTGTCCCAGGGTGCGGCCCCGGCGCGCCGGCTGCGGGCGACGAGGCAGCAGGGCGACGGACGCCACGGGGATCGCGGCGAGGACCAGCCAGGGCACGGCGGGTGGCAGGCCCACGTCGAGCAGTGAGCCGGTGCCCGCGCTGCCGATCAGGACGATCAGTCCGGACACGGAGGACAGGGCACCCATGTAGAGGCCGAGGCGCCCGTCCTCGGCGAGATCCGGCACCCAGGCGCGGGCGGCGGGCGCGACGAGCATCTGGCCGAGCGTGAGCAGCACGACGAAGCCCGCCGCGGGCAGCAGCCCGGCGTTGCCCGTCCACCCGGCGGGCCGCGCCGCGGCCACCACCGCGAACCCGGCGGCGATCAGCAACAGCCCCGCGGCCATGGACCGGCGCAGGTCGAGCCGGTCCCCGGCCCAGCGGGTGAGGGGCAGTTGGGCGGTCACGACGAGCAGCGAGGACAGCGCGAACAGCCACGCCAGCGGCGCCTGCGAGCCCGCCGCCCGCTCCACCTCGTCGGGGAGGATCAGATACAGCTGGTTGTACGCCAGCAAGTAGGCGCCGTACGCACAACACAGCGCCAGGAAGCGGCGGTTGCCCACCAGTACGCGGGCTCCGCCCTTGACCGCGACCCGTTGCCGCCCCGGGATGTGCTGGGGCAGCAGCCGGAGATGCCCGGCCAGGACGAGGACGAAGACGCCCGCTCCCGCGAGGCACGCCACCCGGAAGTCCACCGCGAGCAGCAGCGCACCGAGGAACGGTCCGACGAACGCCCCGGCCTGCCCGGCCACGGTGAACAGCGCGAGCACGCTCGTACGAGGGCCACCGCCCGCCTCCTCCCACACCACGGCCTGGCGGGCGACCTCCGACTCGACGGCCGGGGAGAACAACGCGGCGGCGAAACCGATCAGCAGGACGGCCCCGATGACCGCCCAGGTCCGGTCCGCGTACCCGAGCCAGGCGAACCCGGCGATGCGCAGGGCACAGCCGGCGAGCACCACGGGTCGTACGCCGTAGCGGTCGGCCAGCGCGCCGCCCACCACGAACAGGCCCTGCTGGCTGAAGGTCCTCAGGCCCAGGACGAGTCCGACCATCCAGCCCGCCATGCCGATAGCGGTGCCCAGGTGTTCGGCGAGGAAGGGCAGAACGGCGTAGAAGCCGACGTTGAAGGCGAGTTGAGTGAGAATCAGCAGGCGCAGCAACGGGTTCAGCCGGCTCCAGGTGCGTAGGCGCGAAGCACCGGCGGCGGCAGCGGTCTGCCGGTCCGCCGCCTTGGCCTGTTCGGTCGGCTGCCGGGTCATCGGGACTCCTTCGGAGCGGTCGTGGCGTGCTGCTGTGCGGCGGGCGCGGATCGGGGGACGGCGAGGGTGGTCGGCGGCTGCGTGGCGACGGGCTTCGCGAAACGTCGGCGTCGGCGTCGCGGTCGGCCGGGCCACCGCACCCCTCCCCCGGCCGTCACCGCCACCGCGCCCAGCAGGGCGAGCACGGCGGCCGGGGCCAGGACGGCCCACGGGGCGCGTTCGACGTACGGCTGGTTCTCGGCGAGGAGCAACCCCCATTCAGGAGACGGTGGTTGGGCTCCCAGACCGAGGAAGCCGAGGGCCGCGAGGGCGAGGGCCACGCCCGGCAGGCGCAGGAGTGCGTGGCGTACGACCGGGGGCAGGACGGCGGGGAGGAGTTCGTGGCGAAGGAGGTAGGACGGGCCCGCGCCGAGCCCGCGGGTCGCGGTCAAGTGGGTGGTGGCGCGCTCCTGTTGGAGCAGTGCCGAGGTGTGGGCGGCGAGCGGCGACCAGGCGACGGCGGTCACGGCGAGGGCCGGGGTCCAGCGCCCGCTCCCCGCGACCGAGGCGACCAGGAGTCCCGCGAGGACCGGCGGTACGGCGTTGACCGTGTCGAGCAGCGGTCCGGAGAAGCGCGGCAGCAGCCCGAGTACGACCCCCAGCACCAGCGCCGCCGCGCTCACCGCGATGGCCAGGGCCAGCGTGTCCAGCGCACCGTGCCCCACCCGGGCCAGCACATCGCGGCCGAGCGCGTCCGTGCCGAAGGGGTGGGCCCAGGACGGCGATTGGAGCCGTGCCGTGGTGTCCAGCTCCAGCGGGTCCCGAGTCAGACCGAGCGCGATGACGGCGAGCAGCAGCGCGCCGTAGAGGAGGGGAAGTGTCGTGGGACGCGGCGGCGTCGGGCGGTGCAGCGAGGAGAGCGCGCCGTCGCGCAGGGCCGGTCCGACGAGCAGCCGTGCCGCGAGCCGGGCGAGGCCTCCGGCTGCTGCCGCGAGCAGGACGAGAGCGAGGGTTCCGGCCTGGAGTACGGGCAGGTCCTGTGCCACCGCGGCCTGCAGGCTCAGCCGTCCGAGCCCGGGGATGTCGAAGATCTGCTCCACGGCGACCGCGCCGCCGGTCAGGCCGACGACGAACAGGCCGACGTTCGGCAGCAGTCCGGGCACACAACGGCGCAGTGCCTGCCGGGCCACGCTGCGGCCGTGGACACCGCGGGCGGCGGCCGCCAGCGCCCAGGGTTCGGCGAAGGCGCCGGGCAGCATGTCGTCGAGCAGCCGCCCGAGCAGCGCGCCCGCGGGCAGGCCCAGCGACAGCGCGGGCAGCACCATCCACTGGGGCCCGTACCAGCCGAGCGCGGGCAGCCAGCCGAGTTGTACGCCGACGACGGCGGCCAGCACGGACGCGGTCAGGAAGTCGGGCAGCGTGGACAGGAACGCCGAGCCGGTACCTCCGGACGGACGCCCGGCGAGTTCTCGCCGCGCGCCGAGCCTCAGCGTCCGGGCGCACACCGCGCCCGCCGTCACCACCGCGACGGCCAGCGCCCCGGCCATCAGCAGCAGTGAGACCCCGAGCGCCTGCAGGACCGCCGGCGTGACCTCCGCTCCGGAGATCCACGACCGGCCCGCGTCACCGCGCAGCAACGCGCCGAGCCAGCTCCCGAGCAGCGGCAACGGGCCCGCATCCAGGCCGAGTTGAGAGCGAACCGCCTCCAGCGCCTCGGGCGTGGGGTCGCGTTCCGCGGACCGCGCCTTGAGCACGGTGAGCGCCGGATCGGTGCGCGACAGCCACGGCAGAAGCCCGACCCCGCACAGCAGCGCACCGACGAGTACGGCACGCCACAGCGGCACGAGCCCCCGTACGACAGTCACGTCCCCCGCCCGTCAGCGCCGCGTCCCGACCCCGACGAGAGCACGCTCGTACGGGTCGAGCTGCACACCGCTCACCTCGGCGCGCACACCGGTGATGATCCGCTGATGGACGAGCGGCACCATCGCGTCCGTGCCGAGGACGGCCGCCTCCGCGGCCATCGACGCGTCCTGCCGCTCGGCGGTGTCCGTGATCGACTCCGCCGTGGCGACGGCCTTGTCGACCGTCTTGTCGCACAGCAGGGCCAGGTTGTAACCGCCGTCGCAGGTGTAGTCGCCGGCGAGGATGGAGACGGGGTCGCCGGTGTCGAGCATGGTGTTGCGCGCGGAGACGACCGCGTCGAACTTTCCGGCCAGGGCGTCGCTTTCGAGGCGTGCGTACTCGCGCACCTCCAACTCGACCTTGAATCCGGCCCGTTCGAGTTGCTGCTTGAGCACCTGGGCGGCCTCGGGCAGTTCGGGCCGGTTGTCGTACGTCGCCACAGTGACCGAAGTCCCGTCCGCGTCCCCCGCGCCGGCCCGGCCGGAGGGCTTCACCCGCTTTTCGGCCGCCCAGGTCAGGGCGGGCCCGTAGATTCCGGCGCCGGGATCGGCGTACCCCTCGTACACGCCCTTGGCGAAGGCGGATGTGTCGATCGCCTCGCGGGCCGCGGCCCGGACCTTCGGGTCCTTGAAGGGGCCGGACTCCGTGTTGAGCAGCAGGCTCGTGGTGCGTGTGGTGGCCGTGTCGCGGCGGGTCGCCTTGTCCAGCGAGGCGGCCTGCGAGACCGGGACGGCCTCGGCGATGTCAGTCTCGCCGGTGCGCAGCGCGTTCGTACGGGCCGTGCCGTCGGCGATGAACCTCGCGTCGATACCGGAGGCCTGCGCCCGGCCGCCCCAGTAGTCGTCGAAGCGGTTCAGGGTGGCCGCGGTGGTGCCGGTGACCTTGGTGAGCTGGAAGGGCCCGGTGGCGGTGCCGACCGGACTTACGGCGTCCTTCTTCGCGTACGCCTTGGCCGACAGCACGGCCAGCGCAGGGCTCGACAGACGCAGTGGCAGTACGGGATCCGGGTCGGCGGTGGTCACTCGTACCCGTCCGCTGTCCGCGGCCTCGGCGGTCAGCTCGACCCCGGACAGCGCGGGGGTCACGGGCTTCGCCCGGGTGGCGTGGGCGAGGGAGGCGGCGACGGCCTTCGGGGTGACCTCGGTGCCGTCCTGGAAGGTGGCCTCGCGGAGGGTGAACAGCCAACTCCGGTCGTTCTCACGGCTCCACGAATCGGCGAGCGCGGGGACCGCCGTGCCGTTGGCGTCGAGGCGGGTCAGCCCCTCGGTGACGCCGAGGCGGCTGAGGAGGGTGGCGTCGGCGCCGTACGGGGAGTAGTTCTCGGCGGGCGGGAAGGCGAGCGCGACCCGCAGCCGGGAGCCGTGCGAGGTGTCGGAGGCTTCCCCGCCCCCGGAAGCGAAGCAGCCGGTGAGCAGAGGAGTGAGCAGCAGGCCGGCGAGGAACCGACGGCGAGACGGAGAGCGCATGGTCTCTTTCTTGGTGGGGCTTCGTGGAGCTTCCTGGGGGAGGATGCCGGTGGGTGCGAAGGGCGGGTCCGTCAGAGCAGCGGGACCTCGAAGTGCATGACGCTCTTGCCGCCGCCGGGTTCCGCGCGCTCGTCGAGCAGCACCTTGCCGCGCGAGCGCCAGAACGCCTCGGCGCCCGGCACCGACGGGTCCGTGTGCAGATAGACGGCGCGGTAGCTGCCGTCCTTCGCCGCGAAGTTCAGCAGCTCGTCCACCAACTGCCGGGCCAGGCCGCGCCGTCGGTGCTCGGGACGTACGTACACGCGGCGCAGCTGGGCGGTCTCTCCCGAGGGGTAACGCTCGGCCAGATGCCGCGGGTTGGGCGGATGGGCCGGTCCGCGGGAGTCGAGCGCGCCGGTCGCGACGACCGTGCCGTCCTGCTCGTCGACCGCGACGAGCAGGGTGTGCCGGGCGGGTGCGACATAGGCGTGCGCGAGGTCGACGATGTCGCGATGCCACCGCGGTACGTACCCGGTGCCGAGGTCGCGGTAGACGGTGTCGAGCATGACGGACCGCGCGCCGTCCAGGTCGTCGGAGGTTGCCGTTCTTATGCAGTAGTCACGCACCTGCACATCATATGCATTAAGATCCTGGCGTTCCGCTGGGGGCGCGATCCGCGGCTGGCCTGTAACCTGACCCTCAAAGTCAATGGTCACGCCCGAGATTCATCAGTTCGAGTGAGATTGGATCTTACGGTCGGCGTGGCGGGGATGGCTCCTGGCCCACCGGGGTAGCTGCCTGGATCAAGTGCGCCCTCCCCTGCACGAGGTGGAGCCGACATGCCGCCGGAAGCCGATGACCGAGCCGCCGCACTGCCCGAGGGCAGTGCGGTGCACTACTCCGGTCTACCCGCGGTGAATGCGTATGCCCACAGCCGGGTGAGCGGTCCGTTCACCGTGGTCGTGGTGCGCGGCGAGATCGACATGGCTGCGACCGACGACCTGACCGAGCACTTGGACGCCGCCACCTCCCGTCCCGTGCCGCAGGTCCTGGTGGACCTGCGGTTCGTCGACTTCCTCGACTGCTCGGGCCTGCGGGCGCTGTGCCGGGCCGAGCGCCGCGCGAAGGAGCGCGGCGGCAGCCTTCGACTCGTCTCCGATCAACCCCGCATCCACCGGCTGTTGCGCGTCTCGGGACTCCTCAGCCGCTTCCCGCCGCTTGCGGAACTTCCTCCTGAGTGCCGTCCGGAAAGCGGACCAGGACCCCGCCCTCAGGAGTGACCTGGGTGCCCGCCCGTGCGCTCAACTCCTCTGGATCACAGGGCAGTTCGGGGTCAGCACTGAGGACGATGAGGGTGACGAGGAGGTGGGTGCCGCCCGGGTGGGCGGGCAGCCGGAGACAAGGGGTGGCCGAGTACTCGCCATAGGCGTTGGCGCCCCGGGCCCGAGCAACCGCGCCTTCGGACGCCCCCCAGCCACGCAGCGCGACGATCGCGCTCGTCAGCCCGTCCCCCGGCCGTCGCGCCAGCGCCCAGCCGTCCCCCGTGGCCTCCTCCAGCGGCCCGCTGTCGTCGGCCACGGCCCACCCCCCTTCGCGTACGACCGCTCCGCGCGGCCCTTCGACGCGATGGACCCGTATCTCCCAGGGACCGTGCGCCACGCTGGTCGTCTCGATGCGATGCCCCTCGTCGGTGTCCGGGAGGACGGCGCGGTGCCAGGACGCCGCGTGCCGTCCGCTCGCGCCGAGGGGATGGATCCGGCCCCGCCGGGAGGCCGCCGTGCCGTCGGCCGTGAGGAGCGCGATGTGGTTGTCGGGGCCGAGAGTGGGATCGTCCGGCGGAGTGTCGGGGGCCGCCACGCTCGCGTACGCGAGCTTCGCGTAGTGCGGGCTGTCGTCGGCCTCGGCCGGAGGCGGGGGCAGGCGGTCGCTGCCGTGGTTGACCAGCCGTACGATGCCGTCGGCCGCCGTCGAGTGCAGCAGCCAGCCGGGGGCGGGCAGCGCCAGCGTCGCGTCGGCGGTGTCCACCGGGCCGGGCTCCTCGGGCGCCGTCCACACGGGATGGTCGGCGGGCAGCAGCAGCCCGAGAAACGCCTTGCTCGCCCAGTACGGCGACGCGGGCCCGGAGTACCGTTGGGTGACCGGGAGAAAGGGCCGGTACCAGCCCAGGCTCAACAGCCCCCGCTCGTCGGGCACTTGACGCTCAGCGAAGTGCTTCAGCGCCCCGGAGGCGAGGCGCCGGGTGCGGCCCGGCGGCAGCGGGGTGGCGTCGGCGAGCGCTCCGGCCCACAGCGGGGCGACCGTCGCGAAGCGGTACGTCAGCGACCGGCCCTGGTGGACGGGCGCGCCGTCGGAGCCGAAGAAGTACTGGTACACGCCGAGGAATTCACGCAGGCGGGAGCGGTGGGCGCTGACCAGGGCCGGGTCCGCACGCGGTCCGGCCATCCGGGCCCACAGGACCGGATACAGGTGCAGGGCCCAGGCGTTGTAGTAGTCGAATTTGCGGCCGTCCCCGTCGGTGTACCAGCCGCCGCCCCGGTACCAGTCCTCCAGGCGCGCGAGCCCTCCGTCGATGTCGGCCCGGCTGTGCGGGGCGCCCACGGAGGCGAGGAACTCCTCCGTGATGACTTGGAAGAGCCGCCAGTTGGAGTCGTTCGCCCGGGCTCCGACGAAGCCGCCGAGCCAGTCGGCCACGCGCCGGCGTACCGGGTCGTCGAGCTTGTCCCAGATCCAGGGGCGGCTCTCGTGCAGGGCGATCGCGATGGAGGCGGCCTCGACCATCGGCTGCGCCCGGTCGGTGATGGGCGGCCAGCGGTCGGCGCCGTCCGGGTCGGTGCCCGCGGCGAGCCCGGCCGCGTACCGCTCGATCAGGGCTTCGGAGACCTGTCCGCCGGAGCCGGCGATCCGGAAGGCGGCGAGCAGGAATGAGCGCGCGTATCCCTCAAGGCCGTCCGACCAGTCTCCGGAGTGGCTGACCCGGCCGGGCAGCCGGTAGTGCGCCAACTCCCTTGACGCGTACGGCAGCAGACCGTCCAGAAGGCGGTCGGCGATCGTTTCCCAGTGCGCGCGGGTCCAGCCGGTGACAGGCGAGCCGGCGGGGTCGAACGAGGGCAGTTGTGGAAGGTGGGGAAGGTGCGTCGGGTCGGGAAGCGACACATGCGGCGCGGTCATACGGGGGCGGATCCTCCGTTACTTGGGGGCGCGCCCCGGCGGGGGCGGCGAGACGCTGTCGCGTACGACGATGTGGGTGCCGAGCAGATGGTGGGCGCCCGCGGCGTGCTCGGGGTCGCGCAGGGCGATGCGCACGGCGGCCCGGCCGAGTTCCTCGGCGGGGGTGCGCACGGTGGTGAGCGGTGGGCTGAAGTCCTCGGCGAGCGGGATGTCGTTGTAGCCGACGACGGAGATGTCGTCGGGCACCCGCAGCCCGGCGTCGGCGATGGCCCGCAGGGCGCCGGCGGCGACCATGTCGTCTCCGGCGAACACGGCGGTGAACTCCCCTGTGTCCCCTGTGCTCTTGAGGAGTTCGGTCATCGCACGATGGCCCGCCGCCCGCCCGAGACCGCAGTCGACGACATGCGCGGCCCCGGGCGGCAGTCCGTGCTCGGCGAGCGCGGCGCGGTATCCGGCGACGCGCGCGTCGAGGGCCGTGTTGCCGGGCAGCCCGCCCAGGAAGGCGATGCGACGGTGGCCCGCGGACAGCAGATGGCCGGTGATGGCACGGGCTCCGGCCTCATTGTCGAACTCGACGACCAGCGCGGGGATGTCGGGGTCGGGCGCGGGCCGCCCGCACAGCACGAGCCGCGCTCCGGACGAGTCGAGGGCGTGCGCGTAGTGCGCCACCCGCTCCCGGTAGGCGTCGTCCTCGACGACCCCGCCGACCAGGATCACCAGCCGGGCGCCCTCCTCGCGCATGAGCTGCACGAAGTCCATCTCCCGCTGTGGATCCCCCGCTGTGGCGCCGACCAGGCAGAGCCAGCCGCGCTCGGCCGCCTCCGCCTCGACTCCCTCGGCGACCTGCGCGTAGAAGGGGCTGGTCACCTGGCGCAGCACGACAGCGACCATCTTGCGACCGCCGCCGACCAGGGCGCGGGCGTGTGCGTTGGCGACATAGTCGAGCGCCTGTGCCGCGCGCATCACCCTGGTGCGGGTGGCCGACGGGACCGGGTAGTTGCCGCTGAGCACCCGCGAGACCGTGGCCACGGACACGCCCGCCCGCTCGGCCACCTCCCGGATCGTGACCCGCCCCTTTGCCGCCATGTCGTTCCCCGTTCCTCTGTTTCACTTCGCCCGCGACCGGTCGGTCCCTGCCGCCTCATGTATTGGCGGCATAGTCCTCGGCGAATTCCTCGGCCATTCTGTCGCCACCTCGCTGACGCCATGTCTTGACCGCCGCGTCCCACTCGGACAGCGGCTTGCGTCCGGCGATGATCCCGGTGGCGGTGTCCTTGAGGAGTGTTTCGAGGGTGGTGCCCTGGGAGGTGTGTGTCCGGGACTGGAGTCCGTACGAGGCATTGCGGATGGCGTGCGGGACGGTCTTCGCCTGCCAGGCGTGCAGGGCCTTCACCGCGTCGGGCATGCCGGGTACGAACAGCGCCTGCGGCCCTTCGGCGAGGTACTTCAGCGGCAGGTTGGTGTTGTTCTCGACCTGGCCGAGGTCGTTGGGCTCGGGCGAGCCGTCCTTGGCCCGGGTGAAGTGGGTGCCCTCCAGGCCGTAGTGGACGAGTTCCCACTCCTTGCTGCCGAACGGCGCCGCGAGATAGTCGAGTACGCGCAGCAGCAGCTGGATACGCTCCTTCTTCGCCTTCTTGAGGATGGTGTAGCCGAACGAGCGGCGTGCCCCGACTATGCCCCCCGGCGCCCCGCCCACGCTGTACGGAAAGGCCGGCGCCGGTGTGAACTCCCGGCCCTTCTCAAGGAATTTGGGGAGGTATCCGCCGAAACCGTCCTGTATGGAGCCGACGGTCCCGTTGTAGTAGAGGTCGATCATCTCGGGCTGTGCGCTCGAGGTCGCGTCAGGGTGGTAGGAGCCCGCCTTGCGCAGCCGGAGCTGGAAGTCGAGCATCTGCTTGTAGCGCTCGTCGGCCGCGGACGGGACGAATGTACCGTCTTTCTTCACCGACCAGCCCCGTGCGTGGACGCCGTGCGCCGCGGAGTGGAAACCGTCGCCGAACACGGACCCTTCCGCCGCCCCGAGGGCGTACTTCTTCCCGCCCGTGCCCTTCTTGGCGACCGCCGCGAAGTCCTGGTCCGTCCAGCCTTCCCTCATCCCGGCGGCCCCGAAGGACTCCTGGTTGAGCCAGAGCGTGGAGCCGGGCAGCGGACGTTCCAGGGGGATGCCGTAGATGCGCCCACCGATGCGGCCCATGTCGCGCCAGGCGTGGGTGGGGATGTTCGCCAGGTTCGGGTAGTCCGCGACCGCGTCGCCGGAGAGGAACGGTGTGAGGTCCTCGGCGCGACGCTGCACGAACTGGGCCTCGCGCGGCAGCACGAACCCGGAGAAGATGTTGATGATGTCAGGGAGTTCACCCGGGTCGCCGGCCATCACCGTGGCCATCTTCTTCTGGTAGTCGGGCTGCGAGATGATCGTGTACTCGATCTTCACGCCGAGAGCCTTCTCCACGGCCCGCCAGAACCGGTTCTCCCCCCGCCCCTTCGGCGGCACGCCGAAGCTGATGGTCATCACCTTGACCGTGGAGCCGTCCCCGGGGGTGCGGGATACCGACTTCGCCAGGTCGGACGGATAGGAGGTGTAGCCGGGCTGGACTCCCTCCGCGGTCGGCGCGAGGTCTGGCTTGGGCCCTGCGAAGGCCTTGTACGTGGGCCAGGGCGCCAGCTTCTTGCCCGCGTTGGAGACCCCGTCGTCGCCGGACTCCGTGGAGCAGGCGGTCAGGGTGGCCGGAGCGGCGAGCGCGAGACTGCCCACGGCGGCGGTGCGCATCAGGGCACGGCGGGACAGCGGGGTACCGGACATGCGTGTTCTCCCAGCTCTTGATGACTGGCTCTTGATGACTGGCTCTGGACGGCCGGCTCTTGATGGACGGCCAGGTGGACCGGGTGAAGTGAGGTGCAGTGCAGAGCGCCCCGCAAGGGGCGCGGGTCTGTGTCAATATGCGGCTCCGCCGCGCGGGCACGACCAGCCACGGCCGGCCCGCAGCCGAAATACCGCAGCCGGAGCGCCGCACCAGCAAGGCGCTCAACTCTTGATCGCGCCGGTGAGTACGCCCTTGGTGAAGTACTTCTGCAGGAAGGGGTAGACGAGCAGGATCGGCACGGTGGCGATCACCAGGACCGCCATCTGCACGGTCTGCGGGGCGTTGACGGTGCCTTCGCTCGTGGCGGTGTCGGTGAGGTCCGTACCGGCCACCACGTAGGTACGCAGCACCTGTTGGAGCGGCCAGTGGTCGCTCTCCAGGTAGAGGGAGGCGTAGAACCAGGAGTTCCAGTACGCCACCGCGTAGAACAGGCCGACGACCGCGAGTGCCGCCTTCGACAGCGGAAGCACGACCGACCACAGCACGCGCCAGTCCCCCGCCCCGTCGAGGCGTGCGGCCTCGTACAACTCCTCGGGGATGCCCTGGAAGAAGCCGCGCAGGACGACCAGGTTGAAGACGTTCACCAGCACCGGCAGGACCAGCGAGGAGTACGAGTCGAGCAGGCCGAGCTCCTTGACGACCAGGAAGCCGGGGATCATGCCCGGCGGGAAGAGGAAGGTGAACAGCACCAGCAGCAGCACGGGTTTGCCGCCGAAGACGCCGGGGCGGGACAGTGCGTAGGCGAGGGTCACCGTGCAGGCGAGGCTGAGCAGGGTGCCGACGACGGTCACTCCCGCGCTCACGCCGAGGGCGTGGGTGACGATGCCGCCGTCGAGGATGTCCTGGTACGCCTTGAAAGTCGGCTCCTGCGGCCACAGCACCCAGCCGCCGCCCTCGACCACCTCGCGCTGCGAGGCCAGCGAGGTCGACACGATGACCAGGAAGGGCACGCAGACCAGCAGGACGACGGCTGCGAGGGCCACCGCCTTGGCGGCCTGGGTGAGCGGCTTCGGCTTCTCCATCCAGCCGGGCCGGACGTGGGCGCTCACTTGTAGACCCCCTGTTCGCCGAGGCGATGGGCGACCTTGTTGGCCGCGTAGACGAACAGGGCACCGATGACGCCCTTGAACAGGCCTGCTGCCGCGGCGAATCCGTAGTCGCCGCCGACGATGCCCTGGTAATAGACGAAGGTGTCGATGATCTCGGCCGCTTCGGGGCCGACCGCGTCGCGCTGCAGCAGCATCTGCTCGAAGCCGACGGAGAGGATGTCGCCGAGCCGCATGATGAGCAGCAGGACGATCACCGGGCGGATCGCGGGCAGTGTGACGTGCCAGAAGCGCCGCCAGGGTCCGGCGCCGTCGATGGCGGCGGCCTCGTACTGCTGCTCGTCGACCTGGGAGAGCGCGGCGAGGAAGATGATCGTGCCCCAGCCGGCGTCCTTCCAGATCACCTGCGCGACGGTGAGCGGTTTGAAGGCGTCCGGGTTGCCGATGATGTCGACGGTGCTCAGTCCGGCGTCGCCGAGGTAGCTGTTCACCAGGCCGGTGTCGCCGAGGACTTGCTGGAACAGGGCGACGACGATCACCCATGAGATGAAGTGCGGCAGATACGCCACCGACTGCACGAACCGCCGGACGGTGCTCCAGGTGAGGGTGTGCAGGAGCAGGGCGAGCGCGAGCGGGACGGGGAAGTAGAAGACGATCTGCAGGACCGCGATCCAGAGGGTATTGAGGACCGCGTCCCAGAACGCTGTGTCCTGGAACATCCGCTGGAAGTTCTCCAGGCCGACCCAGGGACTGCCCCAGATGCCGTCGAACGGCACGTAGTCCTTGAACGCGATGACGTTGCCCACCAGCGCGCCGTAGTGGAACACAAGGAAGTACACGAGCCCGGGCAGCATCAGCAGGAACAAGGTCCGGCTTCTGCGGGCGTGGAAACCTTTTCGCTTCGTAGGCGCTTCAGGCGGACGACGGCGAGAAGGGCTCACCGCTTCCTTGCCCGTGCGCTCCCGCAACACCGCGGCCACGGAGCCTCCTCACCTCTGGCTGTCGGGTGCGGAGAAAATTAAAACGTTTCCAACACGGGGTCAACACTTCTGACACAGCTGACTGTTGGGACTTGGGGCGGCTTGCGCCCCGACCTGCGTTGATCCCTGAAAACGTTTTAGGTCGTGGGCGCCATGAATGCCGGGGGCCGGCAGGACGGCCCCACTCCGTCCCTGCCGACCCCCGGGTGAGATCGCGTGACTTCCGCGACAGGGCCGCACTCCCCAGCTACGGGCCCCGGTCGAGGTTCGCGGGCGGCACGCGATCCCGGTCTCTCAGAACGCGAAGACGGCTCTCCCCTGAGAGCTGTTCTTCACGCACTCGTTCGCGAAGGTGCGCTCGTAGGAGACGCGGCGGCCCTGCCAGACGCCGTCGACCGTGACGACCACGGGTCGGTACTCGCGGGTGCACATGCCCTCGCCTCTACCGGCCAGGGTGTCGAAGTTCCCGCCGGACGCGCGCAGTTGGACGCAGGCGCGGGCAGCGTCCGGGTGCGTGCCCGAGGCGGCGGGCGCACAGGTCAAAGTGACCGCGCGATCCGGGGCGGCAGTGGCCGCGCTCTCACCTCGGCCCACGGTGAGCACGAGGGCCGAGGGGGCGTAGAGGGTGGACGGGGCGGGCTCGGGGGCGGCGTGGGCGGCTCCGGCGAGGGATCCGCAGACAGCGGTGACGGCGGTGGCCGTCAGGGTGAGGGTCGCTGCCCAGCGCGCGGTGTTCGGCATTGTGTGCATCCTTCCGCTTGGGTGGCGTTCCGGATCGTTTGCGTTCCGGAACATTCGGGTGCCGGTTCCTGTGTGCCGGACCGGCGAGCGCGAGTCTGCCGAGTCCGCGGCGGAAACACACGTCCACCCCACTCGTTTCAGTAACGTTGTGTATTGAATCAGTGGCGTGAAGTGACGGAACTTGAGCACGCCGAGCCCGCAACTGAGCGGAGGCCATGGCACGGAAGGCGCACTCTGGCCGGATTCGCACCGCTCAGCAATAGGCCGGAAACATTCCGCTTCCAGCAGAAGCGGAACCCTTGCCTTCACTGAGCAGCAGAGTAAGGCTCATTACATGATTACAACGGAGCAGCACGAGAAACTGCGCGGGTGGTTCGTCGGACGGCTGCCCGACGATCTCTTCGAGAGCCTCAGCGAGGTGACGGTCGACCGCGAGGAGATCACCGTCATCGGCCGCATAGGCGAGCCCCGGCTCGCCGAGGGCACCTCGGACGCCGAGAAGGAGGCGGCCGTCGAGTCCCGTGTCCAGGAGTTCAGGGAGCGCACCCGCGACGACCGGGTCGCGGTGGCCCGCGAGGCCGAGCACCGCTTCCGCAAGAAGGTCTCGTGGGGCGTGGAGTGCGGGGGCGAGCGCGCCCTGTTCACCCATGTCGCCGCCCCCGTCATGACCCGGCTGCGGCAGCCCCAGCGGCAGGTTCTGGACACCCTGATCGCCGCCGGTGTCGCCCGCAGCCGCAGCGACGCACTCGCCTGGTGCGTACGGCTCGTCGAACGCCACGCGGACGACTGGCTCACAGAACTGAGGGACTCCCTGGAACACGTCCAGCGAGTCCGGGCACAGGGACCGGACGCCGAGAGCACCGAGGACGGCGAAGCCGAGCCCGAGGACACACCACGCGACGAACAGACCGAGAACTGACCCGAGTCGGCCGGGCGAGCTGAGGCGCCCGGCCAGGCGGAGCCCTCAGTCCAAGTCGCTCACCGGTTCCGCCACCGACAAGGACTCCGGGCTCGCCGAGGACGTGCTGCCGTCCGTGCGCCAGCGTTGTTCGTCCGTCCTGTCGCGGATCTTGACGACCACGTCCGAGTCCGGGTCCTTGGCGGCAGGGGCGACCGCGAGGTCTTCCTGCCAGCGCGGCAGCAACTCCCCCTGGACCGTGAGGTCGTAGCGGACGTCGTCGCCCCGCTTGGAGCCCGCGGAGGCGCAGCTGCCGAGGACGACCACGCCGGCATCCACGTGGGAGTCCACGCACAGGTCGGGGTTCGCGACGCTGCGCAGCAGTCCGTCCTCCTCGTAGGACCACTGCTGGGTCCCAGCGGAGGAGCACGCCGCCAGCTTGAGCGAGGCACCGGACTGCGCCTTGCCCCCCTTGATGTCCAGGCAGAGGTCCGCGGCGACATTGCGCAGCCGGGTCTGCACGGGAGGCGTGGGCACTGCGGGCGGCGGGGACGTCGACCCGGCGGGCGGCGCCTGGGGACCGGGAGTGGCGCTCTGTCCGGGGCCGGGAGTGCCGGAGGCGGAAGGGTCACCGCCGTCGTCCTGCGGCCACAGGGTGGTGATCAGTACGGTCGCAAGCAGCGCCCCGGAGAGCACACCCGCCCCGGTGAGCAGGGCCTTTGAGTTCCCCTGGCCCTGAGCGGCCCTTCGGCCCCCGCCGGGGAACTGGGGCAGCACGCGCCCGCGATGACGGCCGCCGCCCTGCCGTCTGCTGCCGGAACGGCTCGGCCGCGTTCCGGACTGGCCCCGTCCCGGGCGGGAGTCGAGATAGCGGCGGGCGCCCCAGCCGAGCACCGATTCGGCGAGCAGCACACCGAGACTGCCCTGAGAGCCCTCGAAATGGCTGAGCTGCTCGGCCGCGTAACGGCAGAAGCGGCACTCCAACAGATGCTGCTGGACATCGGGGAGCAGGGTGCCGCCGCGCCGAATCGGGACGTCCAGGAGACGGTTGTAGTAGCGGCAATCCTTGTTCGGCGCGAGTTCGCGGTGGGCGCGTACGCAGCCCTGGCGGAATTGCTCCCGTGCCTGGTCCAGAGCGGCCGACGCGGTGTCGGGATCCATACCCAACAGACCAGCAGGTACGGATATGTGCTCTGCCTCGACCTCGGTGTGCCAGAGGATGCACTGGGCCAGTCCCGGGAGAGCCTGGAAAGAACGTTCGGCGAGCTTGCGATTTTCCGGCGTCATCGACTTCGTGGCGCGCATACCACGGCCTCCGGCGGGTTTCCGGAGTTCCGGCAGAACGCCGGATATGCGGTCCGCGGCGGACCAGGCCCGGACCGTGTCCCGCACGGTCACCAGCAGGTGGGGGCGCAGCGCGGCGGCGGACTCGGCTCGTTTGAGGCGGTCGAGGGCCTGTTGAAAGGCGGCCGCGGTGACCATGGAGGCGACGCTCGCCGAGGTGGCCAGGCAGATGACCGCGTAGTCGTACGCCGGCTGCCAGTGCCGCGCCATCAGCAGCGCGACGGACTGGGCGAGTTCGCCCTCCGGCTGCGCCCGCAGGAGAGCGGCGAGGCTCTCGTCCGACTCCCCGGGAGCGGCGGCACCCCCGGGAGCGGGAACGGCGAGGCCGGGGCGCGGGGGATATGTGGGACGAGGCGGGTGGGGGGTGTGCACTGAGCGGGGTCCTTCCAAGGCACAAGATGGCACACAGAAGTTCTGGCCGCCGAAAAGGTGCTCCTGTTGGTGCATACCTTTCTGGCTTGGTGCATGGAAAGCGGCCGGCGGGTGGCCCGGTCGAGTCGTCGGCCGACCGCCTTTTGAGCAAAACCGGCAGAACTAAAACTCGAGCATCGAATCAGACCCGGCCATTAGCCATGTACGAGGAAGTTCACCCTTGCACAAATCCCTCACGGCCAACAAGCCACTCGGGCGACTTGCGCAACATCCGACCTCTGAAGGAAAGTCAAGTTCGCTCCGGCCAAGTCGCCCCGCCGTAAGGGCTTTTGAAAATCAAGTGCAACTTCAGATCTGCCAGGAGCGCAGCCGGTCGGCCGCGCCGAAGACGTCCGCCTTGCCGGACATCAGGTCGCGCGCGAGGTCGACGAGGGCACCGTAGGGCGGGTCGATGCCGACGCCGCTGACGAACATGTACGAGACCGCCGTCGCGCAGGCGAAGCGGGCGTTGGCTGACGGCAGCGGCTTGAGCATGGCCAGGGTGTGCAGCAGCGCGGCGGCGCGCCAGGCCGGGTCCGAGTCCACGCCGAGCCGCGGCGGGTCCACGCGGTGCCGGGCCACGGCAGCCACGAGCGCGGAGAAGTCGTTCACCGTGGGCTGGTCGGGCAGGACCTCTTCGTGGCGCTGGAGCAGCCACGGCACGTCGATATGAATGACTGGGGCGGCCATGACTCAGGCGGCCCGCCCCTCGCCTGTGCCGGGTGGTTCGTCGTCGGGAAAAGCAGCGGCGAACTCATCGGCGTGCGCCGCGAAGAACCGGCGGAATACGTCAGCACCCTCCTGCAACGCGCGGTGCCGCACAATGTCGGCCGCCGCCGCCTCACGTACCAGGGCCTTCATCGACGTACCGCGCTCCTTGGCGATCTGCCGCAGATCCTCGAGCTCGCGCTCGCTGAACTCCACGTTGAGAGCTGGCATGCCCTCACGGTACCGCGCAGGTACTTACTCGTAAATAGCCCCAGGTCAAGTGCTGCTCAGGGCGGTACCGAGCAGGTGCGGGCGAATACACTCCCCGGCTCGTACGAGCTGAGACGTACGTCACTCACCCCCGCCGGATGTCACACTCCGGGCCCCTGTGGCCCTCGAAGTAGTGAGGCGCGCTACGGGAGGCACAGGCATGTCCAGAAGTCCGGCAGCGGATCCGGCAACACACTCGCGGCCCGATGAGGCCCTGAACACGGCGACCCGTCTGTTCATGGACCATCGCGAGCTGCTGTTTGCGATCGTCTACAACATGCTCGGCAGTGTCGCCGACACCGAGGACGTACTGCAGGAGACCTGGCTGTCCTGGTCCGGCAGCCGCAGCCGGTCACCGCACAAGGAGATCGGCAATCCGCGCGCGTATCTCGTCCGCATCGCGGTGAACCACGCGCTGAAGCGGCGGGCCGTGATCAGCCGGCGACGCGAGACGTACGTCGGCCCTTGGCTGCCCGAGCCGCTCCTCACCCAGGCCACGGACGAGCCGCCCCCGGACGCCGCCGACCCCGCCCTGCGCGCCGAGTCCGTGTCGATGGCGATGCTGGTGGTACTGGAGTCACTGTCCCCGCTGGAGCGGGCGGTGTTCGTCCTGGGCGAGGTGTTCGGCTACGCCCACACCGAGATCGCGGACGTCCTCGACCGCAGTCCCGCCGCCGTGCGCCAGCTCGCGCACCGCGCCCGGCAGCATGTGCACGCCCGGCGCCCGCTGTACGAGGCGCATCCGCGGGTGCGCAGGGAGGCGACCGAGCGGTTCGTGCAGGCCGCGCTCGGCGGTGACATCGGTGCGCTGATGGAGATCCTCGCGCCGGACGTCACGGTGTGGTCGGACGGCGGCGGCAAGAGGCGCGCGGCGCTCAGGCCGGTGCGGGGCAGGGACAAGGCCGTGCGGCTCCTCACGGCGCAGGCAGGGCGGGGCGGGGCGCGGCTGGACATCACATACCGGCGCGTCAACGGTGACGACTCCGTGGTGTTCTTCGACGGCACGTCCCCGTTCGCCGTGATGGTCATGGACCTCACGCCGGAGGGCGACCGGGTCAGCGGCGTCTACATCGTCTTCAACCCCGACAAGCTCACGCACGTACGCAAGGACGATGACGTATGACCACGTACGAGAAGGCACCCTCGCGCCGGTCCGCGGCCGAGGAGGCGTCCTCGGGGCAGCGTGTGGCCGACTGGGTCGACGGCCGTCTGGGCATCCACAGCCTCGGCAGGAAGTATTTGCGCAAGGTGTTCCCGGACCACTGGTCGTTCCTGCTCGGGGAGATCTGTCTGTGGAGCTTCGTCGTACTGATCCTCACGGGCGTCTATCTGACGCTGTTCTTCCATCCGTCCATGAACGAGGTGACGTACCACGGCAGTTACGTCCCGCTGAAGGGTGTGCGGATGTCGGAGGCGTACGCCTCGACGCTGGACATCAGCTTCGACGTACGGGGCGGACTGCTGATCCGGCAGATCCATCACTGGGCCGCGCTGATCTTTGTCGCCGGGATGCTGATGCACATGATGCGGCACTTCTTCACGGGCTCGTTCCGCAAACCCCGTGAGATCAACTGGCTGTTCGGCTGGACGCTGTTGTTCCTCGGCCTGTTCGAGGGGCTCTTCGGCTACTCGCTGCCGGACGATCTGCTGTCCGGCACCGGGCTGCGGTTCCTGGACGGCGCGATCCTGTCCGTGCCGGTCATCGGGACGTATCTGTCGTTCTTCCTGTTCGGCGGCGAGTTCCCCGGAGACGACATCGTCGCCCGCCTCTACTCCCTGCACATCCTGGT
This sequence comes from Streptomyces sp. NPDC006365, assembly GCF_042870755.1. NCBI lineage: Bacteria > Bacillati > Actinomycetota > Actinomycetes > Kitasatosporales > Streptomycetaceae > Streptomyces > Streptomyces sp. NPDC006365. The sequence goes on along the minus strand of NZ_JBIAHS010000001.1, from coordinate 523,915 downwards.
GGTCCCCGGCATCATGGCGGCCCTGGTGGTGGCCCATCTGATCCTGGTCTTCTACCACAAGCACACCCAGTTCCCGGGGCCCGGGAAGACCGAACGGAACGTCGTGGGCGCCCCGTTCATGCCGGTGTACATGGCGAAGGCAGGCGGGTTCTTCTTCCTGGTGTTCGGGGTGATCGCGCTGATCGCGGCCATCGCGACGATCAACCCCGTCTGGGCGTACGGGCCTTACCGCGCCGACCAGGTGTCCACTGGAGCCCAGCCGGACTGGTATCTGGGCTTCGCGGAGGGTCTGGTGCGCATCATGCCGGGCTGGGAGATCAATATGGCGGGCCATACGCTGGTCCTGGGCGTGCTGATCCCGATCGTCGTCTTCCCCCTCCTCCTCGTCTTCATCGGTGCCTATCCGTTCCTGGAGTCCTGGATCACCGGCGACAAACGCGAGCACCATCTGCTGGACCGCCCGCGCAACCGACCGGTCCGTACCTCCATCGGCACGGCCTGGATCAGCGTCTACCTGATCCTGCTCGCGGCCGGCGGCAACGACATCGTGGCCACCCGTTTCCATCTGTCGATCAACACGGTCACCTGGGCGGCCCGCATCGCGCTGTTCGTCGTCCCCGTCCTGGTCTTCATCGCCACCCGGCGCATCTGTCTCGGGCTGCAACGCCGGGACCGCGACCTGGTGTTGCACGGTCGCGAGACCGGCGTCGTCAAGCGCCTGCCGCACGGCGAGTTCGTCGAGGTGCACCAGCCGCTCTCCCCCGCCGAACTGCACACGCTGACCCAGCACGAGCAGCCCCGGCCCCTCGAGACGGGCCCGGCACACGACGCGAACGGCGTGCCGAACCCCAACGGCTCGAAGGGGCGGCTGCGGGCTCTCCTGTCCCGTGGTCTGTACGGCGGCGGATCGCAGGTGGCGAAGCCGACGGCCGAGGAGTACCGCGAGGCTCATCCAGAGGAGGAGGCCGAGGTGGTCAAGGTGGCCGAGGAGCCCCGGGAAGCCCGCGCGGTCAGCGAGGCGGGGCCTCCAGACGGCTGATCCACTGGGGCGCCCCGGGCCTCGCCCGGGTGGCGGCTCGTCATGGTGAGCCGGACCCGGCTGCCGCGTATCGCACCGAAGGTGATCGCCGTCGGCGCGTCGGACTCGGTGGCCCAGTCGATCTTCTCGGCTCCCGTAGCGGCGGCCCTCCCAGTACGCCACCTCGACCGTGGCGGGCAGGGTGTGCGTGGCGTCGGCGGTGAAGGAGACCTCGATACGGTCCAGGGTGTCGGTACGTCCCCAGTCGACGCGGACCCAGTCCTCCTCGCGGGTGCCGTTGAAGGCGGGCAACAGGGCGGTGGCCTCCTTGTGGAAGGCGTTGGACCAGCCAGTCGCCGGGGCGCCGTCGAGCATCGCAAAGGGCAGGGTGTCCGGTCGGCCCGAGTAACTGGCGTCCGCCCCAGGGTGGTTCGGGACGTCCGGACCCGGGTCGGGCTCGAACTCCGGCGCCGGGGTGAGGACCTTCGTACTCGCGGGCGTGGTGCGTGAGGTGAGGGTGGCGCTCCGCAGACCTGCGAGCGGGTCCGGACCTGAGGCGTCCCGCCTTCATACCGGAGCGGAGTCTCGCGGCACCCGACTCGTTGACGACTCCCGTCTCCACCCGTAAGAGTGCGCGCCCCTTCTCGATCTCGGACGTGGTCACATCCGTGCCCCAGCGCCCCTGCGCGTCACCGTCATGGCGTGTCTTTCCCTTCGTCAAGGGCTCAGAAAGACTCACAACTGCTCGCGATCAAACAGATTTTGACGGTCTGACACTCTGGACCGTCAAGACTCCGGCAGGCCTCTTCTGTCCGTCACGTCACATCGGCCGGAAACCCTCCCGGTGACGGACGGGCCCAGGGGCGACGGTCGGTGCCGGGGTGTCTGAGGCGGTGTGCGGACCGCGGGCACGGACTAGGCTGGGACCCAAGTGACGCATCTGATCACTGCCAGTGTCCGTAATGGAGTGTGGCGACGATGAGGAGCCACGACGACACACCGCCCGACGGTCCGGACTACCCCTTCGACGAGACCGCCACGGCACGGGCCGTCCTCGACGGGGACGGAATCATCGTCGAGTGGAACGAGGGCGCCCGTCGCCTGCTCGGCCATGCCCCGGCCGATGTCCTCGGCCGGCCCGCCGCGGATCTGCTGGCCCCGGGGGCCGAGGCGGCGCGCCCCGAGCTGACGAGCAACCGCTGGAGCGGAGAGCTCGCGCTTCGCCATCGCGACGGGAGCCTCCGGGACGTATGGCTGCTCGCGCACCGGCGACTGCCCGAGCGCGGCGACCGCAGCGAATGGCTCCTCGTGACGCCCCTCGACGGCACGGACCCGCTGCCCGACGGCGATCCCCTGACGAACGCTGTCCTGGAACAGTCCCCCTGTGCCACGGCGATCTACGACGAGCGGCTGCGGCTGCGCAGGATCAACGAGGCGATGGCCGACACGATCGGCCTCCCGGAGGAACGGATCCGCGGGCTCCGGCTCCCCGAGATCGGCGGCAAGCCGCAGAGCGAGGACCTGGAGCGGCATCTGATCCGGGTGCTGCTGTCCGGGCAGCCCGAGGATGTGCAGACGTACATGCGGGTGGGCGACGTCCGTGAGCCGCACGCCTGGCTGGCGCGGATCGCGCCGCTCATGGACTCCGAGAGCAGGGTGTGCGGCGTCTGTCTGACCGCCCACGACTTCACCGAGCAGTACCTGGCCCGTGAACGTCTCCAACTCGTCAACGAGGCGAGTATCCGCATCGGCTCCACCCTCGACGTCAGACGCACGGCCCAGGAGCTGGCCGACGTGTGCGTGCCCGCGCTCGCCGACTTCGTCAGCGTCGACCTGATGGATCCGGAGGACCAGGGCGGCGATCCCGGACGGTTGTCCGCCCCCGTCAGCCTGCGCCGTGCCGCGCACCGGTCGGTGAACCCGGGCAACCCGGAGGCGGTGGTCAAGCCGGGCCAGGTCGATGTCTACCCGGCGTCCTCGCCGCAGGCCGACTCCCTGCTGGCGGGCCGGCCCATCGTGGCCTCGGACCTCGCGTCCACGCTGTCGGAATGGCTCGCCTGGGACCGGCCGCGCTTCGAGCACGCCAAGGAGTACGGCATCCACTCGACGATGTCGGTCCCGATGCAGGCCCGCGGCGCTCCCCTCGGCGTCGTGGTCTTCACCCGGTTCCGGCGGCCCGAGTCCTTCACGCCCGACGACGTCCTGCTGGCCGAGGAGGTCACAGCCAGGGCGGCCGTCTGCATCGACAACGCCCGCCGCTATTCCCGCGAACGCGCGACCGCGCTCGCCCTGCAGCGCAGCCTGCTGCCCCGGACGCTGCCGCGCACGGCCGCCCTGGAAGCGGCCTCCCGCTATCTGCCCGCGGCCCGGGCCGGGGTCGGCGGCGACTGGTTCGACGTGATCCCGCTGTCGGGCATGCGGGCCGCCATGGTCGTCGGGGACGTCGTCGGCCACGGTATCCAGGCCTCGGCCACGATGGGGCGGCTACGGACCGCCGTCCGCACCCTCGCCGACATCGACCTGGCTCCGGACGAGCTGCTGACCCACCTCGACGACCTAGTCCTCAGGCTGTCCACCGAGGCCGGCAGCGACGGCACGACGGGCGAGGTGGGCGCCACCTGCCTGTACGCGGTGTACGACCCGGTCAGCCGCCGCTGCACCCTCGCGCGGGCAGGGCACCCGCCGCCGGTGATGCTGCCGCCGGACGGCCCGCCGCGGGAGATCCACATACCGCCGGGGCCCCCGCTCGGCCTCGGCGGGCTGCCGTTCGAGTCCATCGAGCTCACGCTCGCCGAAGGGACAGTGCTCGCCCTCTACACCGACGGTCTGATCGAGAGCCGCGAGCGGGACATCGACGTCAGTCACCGGATGCTGTGCCAGGCGCTGGCCCGCCCGTCGAGCTCCCTGGACGACACCTGCCACCATGTCCTCCAGTCGCTGCTCCCGCCGAGGGGCGTCGCCGACGACGTGGCCCTGCTTCTCGCCCGCACGCGCGGACTTCCGGCTTCCCGGGTCGCGACCTGGGACATCCCGGCCGACCCCGCCCTCGTCGCTCCGATCCGCAAGCAGGTCGTCCAGCAGCTGGACACCTGGGACCTGGACGAGGCGGTGTTCACGACGGAGCTCGTGGTGAGCGAACTCGTCACCAACGCCATCCGGTACGGCGAGCGCCCCATCCGGCTGCGCCTCATCCACGATGCCGGCACGCTGATCTGCGAGGTGTCGGACGCCAGCCACACGGCCCCGCATCTGCGGCGCGCCAAGATCTTCGACGAGGGCGGTCGCGGACTGCTCCTGGTCGCCCAGCTCACCCAGCGGTGGGGCAGCCGGCACACGCCCGAGGGGAAGACGATCTGGGCGGAGCTGACCATGGACGAGGACTGACCGTACGGATCATGGTGTGCGGCCGGGGTCGGGCCGGGCGCTGTGCGTCGGCTCGGGCGAATCGCCGTCCGTGTACGCGTTGATCCACTCCATCTGGAGCGAGGTCACCGAGGTCTCGAACTGCCAGCGCTGGGATGCGCCGTCCTGCCGGGTCTTGAGGACGAGGGCCGTCTCGCCCTCTTCAGCGGCGGGTGTCAGGGCCAGCTCCTCGCGCGCGAGCGGCAGCAGCTCGTCCTCGCGGGTGAAGTCGTACCGCACGTTCTTGGTGTTCCGCTGGGACTCGCCCTCGCATGGGCCCAGCCGGACCGAGGAGGCGAGGCGGGAGTCGAGGCACAGCTCAGGGCTGTCGAGGCTGCGGAGCAGGCCGTCGTTCTCGTACGACCACTGCTGGCGGGCGGAGGAGGTGCAGGTGGTGAGCACGGCCTCCGCGTCCTTGACCGCCTTGTCGCCGACGACGCCGACGCACAGACCGCTTCCGGCATTGCGCAGCCGGCCGCGCGTGGTGCCGGACGGCGAGTCGTCCGCACCGTCCGCACCACCCGAGTCGGCTCTGGAGGGCCCGGCATCGGGCGCCCTGGAACCGGGTGTTCTGGACGCCGTCCCGGTTCCCGCGTCGGAGGGGGGCTGTGTGTCGTCCCTGTCGCCGGCCCACAGGACGAGCGGCACGGTGATGCATGCGCTGACGGCGAGTACGGCCAGGGCGAGGGTTCTCCTGCCGCGCGAGCGCCTTGTCGGCTCCGGGGGGTAGGGCGGCTCCGTGGGAGGAAAATCGAGGTGCGCGGAGAGGTCGTCGGGATATGTGGGGGCGCCTGCCTCGTGGTGGTGGGCGACGTCCGCCGTGGTGGTGTTCCAGGATTCGCCCGAGGTCACGGCCACGACCGGGCCGGGCGGCGCCTCCTCCACGATCGGGCCCGTGGGTGGCTTCGCCATGACCGGGCCTGTGGGTGCCGATGCCACGACGGGGCCCGCCTGCGCTTCCTCGAACCGGGCACGGCGGCCGGGACGGGAGTCGAGATAGGGCCGCGCCCCCCAGCCGAGCACCGCCTCGGCCAGCAGCACCGGCAGCCGGCCGCCGGACTGGTCCAACTGGTCGGACGCGTACCGGCAGTACCCGCACTTGTTCATGTGCCGCAGCAGATCGCGGCAGGTCTTGGTGTTGCTGCGCCGGACCGAGGCTTCCAGCAGTCGGTTGTAGCGGCGGCACTCCTCCCGGGGGGCGAGTGCGCTGTGTGCCTCGAGGGTGCCCGCGCGTAACAGCTCACGCGCCTTCTCCAGCTGCGCGGGAGCGTCGGCGGCGGTCAGGCCGAGCAGTTCGGCCGGTATCGCGAGGTCCTCCGCCTCGACTTCCACGTGCCACAGAATGCAGCGGGCGGGCTCCGGCAGCTCCTGAAATGCGCGGGACACAAGGCGCCGGTTCTCCGGCGGAAGAAGCCGTACCGAGGCGCGGTCCCCGTCCTCGGGGCCGGAGTGGAGATCGGGGTGGAGCTGTGAGCGCCGGTGGTCCGCGTCCCATTCAGCCGCGACAGCGCGCACGGTGACGAGCAACCGCGGCAGCCACGCCACGGTCTCTCCCGTCCGCCGCCCGGATTCCCCGAACAATCGTGTGAATGCGGCGGTGGTGAGCATTCCTGCGTACTGCGTACTACTGGTGCACAGTCGCGCGTACGAGTGGACTGCTGCCCAGTGCCGCGCCAGCAGTTGCTCGTCCGTCGCGCCGTTCACGTGCACTTTCCTCCAAAGAATTTACCGAAATCAGTACATACCATCCGGTATGGAATTGCCGCACGCCACCAAACGCACCCTCGCACAGCGCACCGTCCCGGTACAAGCCAAACATCTCAATGCCCGCTTCTACCCGTGTAGTTGGAGCACTCAAATGGTCAACGAGAGTTCGTCGCACGCTGATTCGAAATTCATTTCTCGAAGTTACCTGTCGTATGTGGCGATTTGCCGTCCGGGAAGGGCAGACATCGGATCAGACGTCGGATCTCCTACGGGGCTCGGAGTCTCGCCCGATACGCACCGGGAGGCGCCCCGTAACGTTGCCGGAAGACACGGTTGAAGTGGTACGGGCTGGTGAAACCGGAAGCCACCGCCACCCGTTCCACCGGCAAATCGGTGGCTTCCAGGAGCCGGGCGGCGTGCAGCAGCCGCGCGGCGAGCAGGGCCCGCATCGGGGACTGGCCCAGCTGCTGGCTGAAGAGGTGCGCGAACCGGGAGGGCGACAGCGACACGCCCGCGGCCAGCGACTCCACGGTATGCGGCGCGCCCGGGTCCGCCGCGATCAGCGCCTCGGCCCGGCGGATCCGTGCGTCGATGCCGGAGCGCTGCGGCTCCGTGCGCGCGGTGGCGGCCGTGAGCAGCACGATCGACTCCAGGGAGCTGAGGGTCAGCTCGCGGGCCGCGGCTCCATGGGCGACAGCGACCTGACCGGCCTCCGCGATACCGCGCGGAGCGGCGATCCGGCCGGGCGGTGCGCCCTGACCCGTCCACCGCGCGTCGGCCAGCATCCGCCGGAACGCCGACTCCACTCGTTCGTGCACACCTACCGGGACCGGCGTCACGGCGTACAGCCGGTCCCCGTGTGCGTACGGCCGCAGCCAGCCCGCCCACGACGGCCTGGCCTGGCAGTGCGCCCACCAGAATGCCCAGTGCCGCGCGCCCGGCGCGACCGCGTACCGGTGGGGAACGTCCGGTCCGAGCACCACCAGGTCACCCGCGCCCGCCCGCGTTTCGACGGCGCCCTGGCTCAGCCGTCCGATCCCGCCCGTGGTCCAGGTGAACAGCCAACTGTCCGCGCCACGCGGGCGGTTGACGCTGTAGCCGGGCCGCTCGTCGAAGCGGCCGACGGTGACGAGGCCTGGTGGCGGGGCGGGGGCAGCAGGCTCGGGCAATCCCTCAGCGTTCACGGGCATCCTCCCGTACGACGCGGCCGCCTAGCGTGGACTGGACGGAGCCCCCGCCGGAAAGGTGAACGCATGACAGTCACGGACATCGGCGCCTTCCATGAGCCCATCCTGCCCCAGGCGGGCCACCGCCAGTTCGAGGAGGACGGCTTCACAGTGCTGCGCGGGCTGTTCGGCCGGGACGAGATCGCCGAGCTGAACGCGGAGTTCATGGCCCTGCGTGCCGCCGGTCCGGTGCCCGGTCACTTCGAGCCGCGCGTGTCGGAGACGCTGGGACCCGCCGATCCGCTGCACCGCTACCCCCGCGTGATGCATCCGCACCGCATCAACGACCTGGCTCTGCGTTTCCTCCTCGAACCGCGGCTGCGCGGCGTCCTGGAGAACCTCTTCGACGAGGAGGTGCTGGCCGCCCAGAGCATGTTCTACTTCAAGCCGCCGGGCGCCCGGGGCCAGGCCCTGCACCAGGACAACTTCTATCTCCGTGTCGAGCCGGGCACCTGTGTGGCCGCGTGGATCGCCTGCGATGTGATCGACCGGGAGAACGGCGGCCTGGAGGTCGTTCCCGGCACGCACAAGATGGACCTGTTCTGCCCGGAGGAGGCGGACGAGGGGCTGTCGTTCGCGCGGGAGTACGTACCGCCGCCGGCCGGGCTCGCCGCCGTGCCGGTCGACATGTCGCCGGGCGACGTTCTGTTCTTCAACGGCACGCTGGTCCACGGTTCGCAGCCGAATCGCTCCGCCGACCGGTTCCGCCGGTCGTTCATCGCCCACTACGTGGGGCGGTCGGCCGACTGCATCGGCAGCCACTACCGCACGCTGACGATGAGCGGGGATCCCGTGCCGCTGCGGGAGAGCGAGGGCGCGGGGCCGTGCGGGACGGAGTTCGCACCGGCCGGCCCCCACTAGGCGCTCCGCTGGGAGGGCGGTTTCTGATCTGCGGGTTCGTTGCGGCCGGCCGCGCCCCGCGGCGGAGCCGCTGATGTCGCAGCCCCGCGCCCCTGGGTTCGTTGGGGGTCGGGGCCGTGGGCCGGTCCGTCAGCCCGTCGCAGGGTGGGCATACGGCCCTTTGCTGATACAGAGGCCAGGTGACCCGAGACAGAACCTACGCGACGGGCATACGACGCACCGGCCCACGTCCCCTCCCGCCGGTGGGAGAGTGCGGGTAGTCGGGGGTGCGGGATTTCCCTGGGCGCCGGGAGTCGCAGGCTTTTGCTTTTTTAGGGGCGCGGGGCTGTGACATTTGCGGCTCCGCCGCGGGGCGCGACAAGCCACGGCGCACCCGCAGCCGCGACACGACCTGTCACCCCCACCCCCTGGCGGGGGCCTGGGGCGCAGCCCCAGTTTCGGGAAGGGGCGGGACTGGGGAAAGAAGCCCTGCCCCGCCCCAGTGGGCGTCAGGACCGCAGTAGGCGAGACTCGGTGAGGTCCAGGACGCCGTTCTGCCAGGTCACCCCCCGAAGATCGGGTACGACGACGGGGGCGTCGGTGACAAGGCCCCGCGGGCCGACGCCGATGACGTACGCCCCCGCCGCCACTCCCGCCCTCGCACCCGCGACGCTGTCCTCGAAGACGACGGCACCCGCGGGATCGACGCCGAGCTTCTCGGCCGCCGCGCGGTAGCCGTCCGGGGCCGGTTTGCCGTGGGTGACGTCGTCCGCGGTGATGAGTACGGGCGGCAGCGGCAGACCCGCGGCGGCGAGGCGGGCACGGGCGAGGGCAGTGACGCCGGAGGTCACGACGGCCCAACTCCCTTGTGGCAGAGACGTGAGGAGGTCGAGCGCCCCAGGCAGCGCGGTCGTGAGGGCGGCGGCCTCGATCTCCAGGCGGTCGATCTCGGCGAGCGCCGCGGGCCGCTCGGCCGGATCGTCGACGAGCAGCGCGACGGTGTCGGCGGAGCGCCGCCCGTGCACCATCGCGGTGACCTCCTCGGCCGGCAGCTCGCGCTCCCGGGCCCACCGGCTCCATGCCTGGTCGACACCCGCGTCGGAGTCGACCAGGACGCCGTCGTTGTCGAAGAGGAGGCCTTGGCAGGGGATCTTCATGCGGGGTCCTTCAGCTGACGGGACGGTTGCGGTAGCGGCCGACGAGTTCGCGCGCGGCGACCTGCATACGGGCGGGCGGCAGGCCACGCGCGATCAGGGTCAGATCGTCGACCACCATGTCGCCGATGGTCCAGAACGCCTCCGGGATACCGCCCGCACGGTGAGCCGAGAGCACGAGTCCTTCCAAGGCGCGAGCGGGGTCGTCGGCGGCGACGGGCTCCTCGGGCCAGACGTCGATGCCCGCCAGCAGACGGCCTTCGGCGACCCGCGCGAGCAGCGCCGGGAAGTCGACGACGGGCGCCCGGCTGATGAGCACGAGCCGGGCACCTTCCGGGAGCAGGTCCAGTTCGCGCTCGCCGAGCAGATGGCGGCTCTCGTCGGTGACGGTGGCCAGCACGAACACGAACCGGCTGCGGGTCAGGGTCTCGTCCAGCGTGGCGGGCAGGAGGCCTTGCTCGCGCAGGACGGCGGGCGGTAGCCAGGGGTCGTACACCCGGAGCGTGGGGCGGAATGCCGCCAGCAGCGGGTGGAGGGCACGGCCGAGTTGGCCGAAGCCGATCAGACCGATGTCGGAGCCCCGCAGCAGTACGGCATCGGCGTTGCCCTCGGACACATACCGCTCCCGTCCGGCGCGGAAGGCCCGGTCCTCGCGGCTGATGCCGCGCGCCAGGTCGAGGGCGAGACCGAGTGCGTATTCGGCGACGGCCTGGGCGTACGCGGGGCCGCAGTTGAGGAGGCGGATGCCACGCTCGAAACAGGAGTCGTAGTCGACATGCGGATAGAAGTTGCCCTCGACGTTGAGCACGGCCTTCAACTTCCCTGCCCGGGCGAGCCGTTCGGCCGGCAGCTTGGGCTGCCCGACGACGGCGAAGGCGTCGGGCAGGGCCTGCTCGAGGGCCGCTTCGGAGTCCGGTTCGATGACGGTGAAGCGGTCGTGCAACCGGGTCAGCGCGTCCGGCGTGAAGATACGGTCGATCGGGTGCGGGGCGGCGCGCAGGATCACAAGCGGCTTGTCCGGGGTGCTCACGGCTCTCCTTGCATCCGTACGGGAACAACGGGCGGCGACCTCCCGAAACGGTAACCGGGTCTGTGGCGGGCCGCTGCTGTGCCAACTTGACGTGCCCGTCGCCCCCCGCTTTGATCCTCGCGTGCCCAAGCGCTCCGCTGGAAATACGGTTCGAAGCAGCGGGTCCGTCGTGGCCGGTCGCTCCCTCACTCTCGGCTTCTCCCCCGCTCTCGGCTCCGTTCGAGCGGGGGGACCCCCATGAGCCGGGGGACCCCCATCGTGGCGGAGCCGCACATTGACACAGCCCCGCGCCCCTGGAGGGGCGCGGGGAACTGCACCGAACTTCGCCGACTCCGCTTAGGAGCGCAGGACTCCCCATGGACCGAACAGGCATGCCCGTCAAGCGCGTTGCCGTTGCCCTTGCCGCCCTCGTGGCGCTGGCCGCCTGTACGTCCGGGTCCGGCAAGAGCGGTGAGCACACGGACGGCAGCGCCGCACCGCCGAAGCCCAGGAATGTTCAACTGCCGCCCCGGAACGCCGGCTTCGACTACCAGATCGGTGGCGCCTATCCCCCGCCGGCCCGCGTCCGTGTCGTCGCCCGCGACCGCTCGGCGGACCCCGCTCCGGGCCTCTACAACATCTGTTACGTCAACGCCTTCCAGGCCCAGCCGGACGCACGGGGCGACTGGCCCGCCGACCTGCTGCTGCGCGACAAGGCCGGCAAGGTCGTGATGGACGGCGACTGGGACGAGGCGCTGCTCGACATCAGCACGCCGGCGAAACGGGAGCGTATCGCCGCCCGGATCAACCAGTGGGTCGACGACTGCGCGGCGAAGGGGTACGACGCCGTCGAGCCGGACAACTACGACAGCTACACCCGTTCCCGCGGCCTGCTGACCGCCGACGACGCCATGTCCTTCGTCAAGCTGCTCTCGGCGCACGCGCACGCCCGTGGGCTGGCCGTCGCCCAGAAGAACGCCGTGGAGCTGGCCGGCTTCAGGTCCCGTACGGGACTGGACTTCGCGGTGGCGGAGGAGTGCGGCGCGTACGACGAGTGCGGTGCGTACGCGGAGGCCTTCGACGACCGGGTCGTGGTGATCGAGTACACCGACAGCGGCCTGGAGAAGGCACGTTCGGGCTTCGGTGACCGGCTGAGCATCGTGCGCCGGGATGTGCAGGTATCGACGCCGGGCGACGCAGGTTACGTCCGCGAGTGAGTCAGCAGCTCCAGGCCCTGCTCCCAGCTGAACCCGTCGCCCGGCTCGCTGAACCGCACGCCCATCCCGCGCAGCCGCGTGATGCTCTCCTGGTACGCGGGGTGGGCGGTCAGCGCCTCACCCACGCCGGGCAGTACCGCGATCGGCACGCCGAGGCCGTACGCCTCGCAGAGGGTGCCGAGGGCGAGGGTGTCGGCGATCCCGGCGGCCCATTTGTTGATGGTGTTGAACGTCGCGGGTGCCACGACAACGGCGTCCGGGTCCGGAAACGGGCGCGGGTCGCCCGGCGACCGCCAGGCGGACCGGATGATCCGGCCGGTCTGCTCCTCGACCGCCGCGGTGTCGAAGAAGCCCATTGCGGGCGGCGTCGCGATGACTCCGACGTCCCAGCCCTGCTCCTGCGCCAGGCTGATCAAGTCGCCTACGTTCTCGGCGACTTGGGCAGCGCAGACGATGACGTAGAGGAAGGGTTTCCGGGCCTGTTCGGTCACGTTGCAAACCGTACTCAACGGACCGGGGATCCGGCGCTCGGCTGATCAACGTCTGATCACCATCACTGATTGACGGAGACCGCGTCACGTTGCAGACTCAATCCAACATTCAACGAAGTAATGTTCACCAGGCGGACAAGCGGCTGAGCCCCAGGCGTGGCATGGTCGTCTTGCCTCGCACGACAGGAAGAGCCGCGCATGACCCTGCATCGTGACCTGCTGATCGGCGGCAAGGACGTGCCCGCCGCCTCCGGCCGCACCACTGAGGACGTGAATCCGTACAGCTCCGAGGTGTACGCCACGGTCGCCGCGGCCGGAGTCGAGGATGTGACGCGGGCCGTGGACGCCGCGGATGCGGCGTTCGCCGACTGGGCCGCGACGAGCCCCGTGGTCCGGCGCAAGATCCTTCTCGACGCGGCCGACCTGCTGGAGTCGCGCGTCGAGGACGCCGTGCGGACGATGGCGGGCGAGGTGGGCGGGACCCGGCCCTGGGCCATGTTCAACGTCGGCCTCGCCGCGAACATGTTCCGCGAGGCCGCCGCCGCGGTGACCGCCCCGCGCGGCGAGGTGCTGAGCGCCCAGACGGAGGGCGCGCTCGGCCTGGCGGTCCGGGAGCCCGTCGGTGTCGTGGCGGCGTTCTCGCCGTGGAACGCGCCGGTCATCCTTGGCGTGCGTGCCGTCGCGGCGCCGCTCGCCGCGGGCAACACCGTGGTGCTGAAGCCGAGCGAGGACGCGCCGCTGGCCTGCGGTCTCTTCGTCGCGGACATCCTGCGGGACGCGGGCCTGCCCGACGGCGTGCTCAATGTGATCACCAACGCCCCCGAGGACGCCGCCGCTGTTGCCGAGGCGTTGATCGCCGACACACGGGTGCGGTCCGTCAACTTCACCGGTTCCACGGGAGTCGGCCGCATCATCGGCGTCCACGCTGCCCAGCACCTCAAGCCCGCGCTCCTCGAGCTCGGCGGCAAGAACTCCGTGATCGTGCTGGCGGACGCCGACGTCGACTACGCGGTCGACGCCGCCGTGTTCTCCGTGTTCATGAACGCCGGCCAGATCTGCATGTCGGCCGACCGGCTCCTCGTCCACGAGAGCCTCGCCGAGGAGTTCACAGCCAAGTTCGTCGCGAAGACCGAGTCCCTCGCGGCCGGCGACCCGGCCAACGATCACACGGTGGTCGGCCCGCTGGTCACCCCGGACGCCGCCCGCCGCGTCGCGGCGCTGGTCGAGGACGCCGTCGCCAAGGGTGCCACCGTACTGACCGGCGGTACCGCTCCCGAGGGTGCCGTACACCCGGCGACCGTGCTCACCGACCTGCCGCAGAACGCCGAGCTGTACCACGGCGAGGCCTTCGGCCCGGTCGCCGTGATCAGCACGTTCGTCACGGACGACGAGGCGGTCGACTTCGCCAACGCCACCGAGCACGGGCTGACGTGCGGCATCATCACCGAGAACGGCACCCACGGGCTGAAGGTCGCCCGCCGGATCCGTACCGGCATCGTGCACGTCAACGACCAGTCCGTAGCCGATGAGCCGAACGCTCCCTTCGGCGGCTTCAAAGCCAGCGGATACGGCCGGTTCGGCGGGCGCTGGGGCATCGAGGCGTTCAGCAACACCCGCTGGGTGACACTGGCGACGCAGCACGCGCACTATCCGTTCTAGACCGTTCGTTCGCCGGGTGCTGTGGGGTAGTTGGTGAATACGCCACTGTGTTGATTCACCACGCATACGACGATGGGAACGATGACATGCCTCTTGAGGGCGAGTACGAGCCCAGCCCCACCGGCTGGGTCCGTAAGCAGGTGGAGTTGATCGAGAGCTCCGGCGGGACCGAGGGAATGACGCTGCAGGGCACGACACGGCCCGTGATCCTGCTGATCACCCGGGGCGCCAAGAGTGGCAAGATCCGCAAGACGCCCCTCATGCGCGTGGAGCACGAGGGCACGTACGCCGCCGTCGCCTCCCTGGGCGGTGCCCCCAAGCACCCGGTCTGGTACTACAACGTCAAGGCCGACCCCAAAGTGGAACTCCAGGACGGCACGGTCCGCCAGGACATGACGGCCCGCGAGGTGACCGGCGAGGAAAAGGCGCTGTGGTGGGAACGGGCCGTCGCGGCATATCCGCCCTACGCCGACTACCAGAAGAAGACCGACCGCGAGATCCCGGTCTTCGTCCTGGAACCGGTCGACGACCACTGAACCCGTAGCAACGGTGCTCGGCAGGCCCGGCCGATTCCTCCGAATCCGGTAGGCATGAAGCGGCGTACGCCGGGCAGACGAGTCTCAGGCCCCGCCGCGCTCCCCCGTCGCGGCGGGGTCGCCCCCTGTCTGGGCGGGAGGCGACCCCGCGGGTCAGCTTCCGTGTGGTTGGCGGCGGGCGGTTCGTTTCGCGGTCAGCGCGTCCGTGATGTCGAGGAAGATCTGGTCGGCTTCCGGGATCGCGTAGGACACGGTGCGCTTGATGCGTTCGGCGACCAGTTCGACCTCTTCGCTGTCCAGACCGGGGGCCAGGTCGATCCGGGCGGCCACCAGGGTCGAGTCCAGACCCAGCTTCATCGTCAGCAGGGACTCCACTGAGTCGATCTCCGGCTGCGCCTGAAGCAGGGAACGGATACGGCGGCTCTGCTCGGGGTCCACGGCCCGGCCGATCAGCTGGTCGCGGGCGTCGCGGCCCAGGCGGTACGCCACGTACACGAGCAGCGCCCCGATGGCGCACGAGGCCAGCGCCTCCCAGACGACCTGGCCGGTGGCCATGTGGAGCGCCATCCCGGCGATCGCGAGGGTGACGCCGAGCACGGCGGTGCCGTCCTCGGCGACGACCGTCCGCAGCGCCGGATCACGGGCCCCGGCGACACCGCCCTGGATGCGCACCTGGTGCAAGGCCCGCAACAGGGAGATCCCCTCGGAGACGAGGGCGACCCCGAGGACGACGAGCCCCGCCACGTAGCCGTCGTACGACTCCGCCGCTCCTCCGCGCAACGCCTCGAAGGCCTGGAAGAAGGAGAAGCAGCCGCCCATCACGAAGATGCCGACGGCTGCCAGAAGCGACCAGAAGAAGCGTTCCTTGCCGTAGCCGAAGGGATGGCGGCTGTCGGCGGGACGCCTGCTGCGGCGCAGGGCAGCGAGGAGGAACACCTCGTTCATGCTGTCGGCCACGGAGTGCGCCGCCTCGGAGAGCAGCGCGGGCGAGCCCGCGATCAGGCCGCCCACCGTCTTGGCCGCGGCGATCACGACGTTCGCGGCCAGCGCCACCAGCACGGTGACACGGGTCCTGCGGTCCGACATGGTCAAGGGCTTACGGCTCACTTGGGCCGATTGCCCCAGTCGCGCGCCCTCACACGAGGTGAGCGGCGAAATCGGGGAACTCCTGTCACCAGGGCCGGTACGGGCATCCCCAAAGCAGGACAGGCAGGACAGGCAGGGCAAGTAGGACAGGCAAGGTCAGGAGACAGGAGACATGAGCGACACAGACGGCAACACTGAGTACGGCAGGAAGTCGTTCAAGCGGTCCAAGAGCCACTTCACGGACCGCATCACGGCGGACGCCCGGGACGGCTGGCCGGTCGAGGCCGGACGCTACCGGCTGGTCGTCAGCCGCGCCTGCCCCTGGGCGAGCCGCGCGGTGATCTCCCGGCGACTGCTGGGGCTGGAGGAGGCCCTGTCGCTGGCCATCGCGGACCCCATCCAGGACGACCGCAGCTGGCGCTTCACGCTGGACCCGGACGACCGCGACCCCGTACTCGGCATCCGCTTCCTCAGCGAGGCGTACGACGCGCGGGAGCCAGGGAGTCCTGACTACCCCGGCGGCGTCAGCGTCCCCGCGATCGTGGACGTACCCAGTGGCCGCCTGGTCACCAACGACTTCCAGCAGATCACCCTGGACCTGGCCACCGAGTGGACGGCCCTGCACCGGGACGGAGCGCCGGACCTCTGTCCGGCCCGGCTGCGCGACGAGATCGACGAGGTCATGCAGGGGGTGTACGAGGACGTCAACAACGGGGTGTACCGGGCGGGCTTCGCCACCGGCCAGGAGGAGTACGAGACGGCCTGTGAGCGGCTCTTCCGGCGACTGGAGCTGTTGTCTGCGCGGCTCGCCGACCGGCGCTATCTGGTCGGCGACACGATCACGGAGGCGGACATCCGGCTGTTCACCACGCTGGTCCGGTTCGACGCCGTCTACCACGGCCACTTCAAGTGCAACCGCTGGAAGTTGACGGAGGATGAGGTGCTGTGGGCGTACGTCCGCGATCTCTACCAGACGCCCGGCTTCGGCGACACCGTCGACTTCGACCACATCAAGCGCCACTACTACCAGGTCCACACGGGCATCAACCCGACCCGCATCGTGCCACTGGGCCCCGATCTGTCCGGTTGGCTGGTGCCGCACCGCCGTGAGGAGCTCGGTGGCCGCCCCTTCGGCGACGGGACGCCGCCGGGGCCGGTGCCCGAGGGCGAGCAGGTCCCGGCAGCGGGGCGGCCCTGACCCGCGCGTACAGGAACTTCGCCAACGACAAATAGACAAAGGCATAAGGACATAAGGAGTCAGCGATGCCGAAGAAGCAGAAGAAGATGAAGCTGCCCCTCGCCTACAAGCCCCTCGGCTTCCTGCTCGGCTGGACCAGCGGAACCATCGCCAGCCTGGCTTTCCAGAGGACGTGGAAGGCGATCCGGCACGAGGACGACGCGCCCGACGCACTGGACAAGGACCGCAGTTGGGGGGAGATCCTGCTGGCCGCGGCCGTCCAGGGGGCCATCTTCGCCGTCGTCCGCAGTGCCGTGGACCGTACGGGTGCGGCGTTCGTCGAGCGCACGACCGGAGTGTGGCCGTCCGGGGACGAGCGAGGGCGCGACTGAACTCCCCTGCCATCGCGTAAGGTTGCCTTCCGGAACGGCGGCCGGAAGGCAGGAGTGCGAGCTGTGACCAGCAAGCCAGAAGTGGGCGACACCGTCGAGGACTTCGCGCTGCCCGACGAGACCGGCACGTCCCGGAAGCTCTCCGAGCTCCTGGCCGAGGGTCCCGTCGTCCTCTTCTTCTACCCGGCTGCACTCACGCCGGGCTGCACCGCCGAGGCGTGCCACTTCCGCGATCTGGCCGCGGAGTTCGCCGCCGCCGGGGCGCGGCCGGTGGGGATCAGCGGCGATCCGGTGGACCGGCAGCAGGAGTTCGCGGGGAAGCACACGCTCGGGTTTCCGCTGTTGTCGGACTCCGACGGCGCGATCCGGGAGCGGTTCGGTGTGAAGCGCGGTTTCTCGATGGCGCCCACGAAGCGGGTCACCTTCGTCATCTCCGAGGACCGGAAGGTACTCGAGGTGGTGCGCAGCGAGTTCAGGATGAGCGCACATGCGGACCGCGCCCTGGCGGCCCTGCGCTCCGCCTGACTCGGCTGCGTTCAGCCCGACTTGGGTGTCGTGGCGCGGGTGCGGCGCAGTGTGAAGGAGTGGCCGGCCGGATCGGCGTATCCCCGCTCCTCGAAGGGGCCGGACGCCTCCTTGGTGTCCAGCGGGCGTCCGCCGAGTGACACGACCCTACGTTCCGCCTCGTCGAGGTCCTCCACATGGAAGTCCAGGTGGACTTGCAGGGAGTTCTCGGGGCGCGGCCAGCTCGGCGGAGTGGCCGTCATGTCCCGGCGGAACGCCATCCGGGTCCCGTCGGCGCCCTTGATCTCCACTCGGTTCGCGGTCGCGTCCGTCTGCTCGGCCTCCAGCAACTCCTTGTAGAACAGGGCGAGTTTCTCGGGCTCGGCACAGTCCAGCACCACGACGCCTGCCACTACGAGTGCCATGTCTCCTCCATACGGGGACCGAACGCGGCGGCGTTCCCAGCCGCCGCCCCGTCGTCCACGGGTACCCCGCACCCCGGTTTCAGTCGTCCAGGACCAACGGGCCGCCCGACGTAGGCATTTCGCCAAGGTCGCCGGAAGAGTAACGAAGGTCACGAAGAAGTCACGGAGGTCACGGCATAGATCATTTACGATCAGGGCAGCCTCGTAGCGAATTCGAGTCAACTTTCGCCTCGGGAAGCGCAGTTCGAGTCGGCGGGGATCGGTTCCGATCGCTCGCTCGCAGGGTGGGGGGCCCTGTGAATCGTCTTCAAGAGAGGATGCGAATGCCGCAGGACGTCAAATTCGACCTCCCCTTCACCACCCCCATCAGCGAGCATGTCGAGTACGCCCGGGCGCGTCATCTGCGCTGGGTCTGGGACCGTCGTCTGGTCCGCAGCAAGGAAGGTTTCGAGGAGTACCGGTCCTGGGATCTGCCCCAGGCCGCTGCCCGAACGTATCCGCACGCCTCGGCCGAGGACATGGTCGTCCTCATGAACTGGTTCTCGCTGGCCTTCCTCTTCGACGACCAGTTCGACGCCGCCAGGCCGGACCGCGCCGACCGCATAGCGGACGTCGCGCGCGAGCTCATCGTCACGCCGCTGCGTCCCGCGGGGAGCACGCCCCGGGTGGACTGCCCGATCACGGTGGCCTGGGCGGAGGTCTGGGCGCACCTTTCCGAGGGCATGTCGCTGACATGGCGTACGCGGTTCGCGGCCTCCTGGGGCCGGTTCCTCGTGGCGCACACCGAGGAGGTGGACCTGGCGGCCCGCGGCCTGGAAGGCACACTCGGTCTTGACGAGTACGCCGAGTTCCGCCGCCGGACGGTCGGCATTCACCACAGCATCGACGCCGGTGAGCGCAGCCGCGGCTTCGAGGTTCCGGCACAGGTGCAGGCCCATCCGCTGATGATCCGGATGCGGGATCTGGCCGCGGACACCATCGGCTTCATGAACGACATCCACTCCTTCGAGCGCGAGAAGCGCAGAGGAGACGGACACAACCTCATAGCCGTCCTGCACCGGGAGCGTCGGTACACCTGGCAGGAGGCGGCCGACGAGGCGTTCCGGATGACCACGGACTGTCTCGACCGGTACCTCGAACTGGAGGCCCAGGTACCGAACATGTGCGACGAACTCGGCCTGGACGAGGAAGAGCGAAGTCAGGTGCGCATGGGCGTCGAGGCCATCCAGCACTGGATCAACGGCAATTACGAGTGGGCGCTGACCTCGGGCCGCTACACCGCGGACAAGGAAACCGCGGCGGCTGCCGCGGAATTGGCGGGCAAGGGGTCGGTGGACGACTTGCTCACGGTCTGACGCGGGAACCGTTCGGCCGGCCACCCCACAGGTGGCCGGCCGAACGCGCTCCTATACGGCGAACTCGACCGGCAGGCGGTCCAGTCGCGCCTGCCAGGTGGAGGCCGTCGAGGTGAGCTCTTCCGGCGCGACCGCGAGGCGCAGACCCGGCAGGCGGTGCAGCAGGACGTCGACGGCCGTTTCGATGATGGCCTGGCCGATGTTCTGCCCCGGGCACTCGTGCGGGCCGCCGCTGAAGGCGAGATGCGATTGGTTGCCGTGCACGGAGATACCGACATCGGGCCGGACCTCCGGGTCGACGTTGCCCGCGGTCAGTCCGAGCACCAGCAGGTCGCCCTCCTGGAGCCGGTGTCCGCCGAGTTCGAGATCGGCGGCGGCGAACCGGCCCGGCAGGACGGCCAGCGGCGGGGTGTTCCACATCACCTCCTCGACGACCGCGGAGATGTTCAGCTGCCCGCTGATCAGCCCGGCGAGCCGGGTGGTGTCGGTGAGGATCAGTTGCAGCACCCGGGCCAGCAGATTGCTGGTGGTGGTGTGCGCGGCGATCAGCACCAGCCGCAGGTGGCTGAGGATCTCGTCGTCGTCGAGGTCGGCGTGGTGTTCCATGAGCCCGGTGGTGAAGTCGGAGCCGGGCTCCACTCGCTTGCGTTCTGAGAGTTCGCCGAGGATCTGCATGATGCGGTCGTTGTGCAGAACGGCGTCCTCACCGCCCTTGAGCACCTGCGCGGAGGATTCGGCCAGCTGCCGCCCCTCTCCCTCCGCGAGTCCGTAGATCCTGGTGAGTACGAGCATCGGCAGGTACTCGGCGTACTCGGACACGAGGTCGGCGCTGCCCGCGCCCGCGAAGGCGTCGATCTGCTTGTTCGCGAAGTGCGTGACATGGCGACGTATCCCGCGGCTCGCCACGGCCTGCAGATTGTCGGTGACGGCGCCGCGCAGCCTGCGGTGCGGTTCGCCGTCCTGGGACACGCAGTCCGGGCGCCAGCCCAGCATCGGGATCAGCGGTGAGGAGCTCTCGACGCGGCCCTCCTTCCAGTCGCGCCAGATCCGCGCGTCGCGGCTGAACTGACGGGGGTTGTCGAGCACCCGTCGGTTCTCCCGGTAGCCGAGCACCAGCCAGGCGGGGATGTCGCCTTCGAGGAGTACCGGCGCGACCGGCCCGTGTTCCTTGCGCAGCCTGGCGTAGATGCCGTGCGGGTCGCTCGCCGCCTCGGGCCCGTAGAGGCGGGTGGATTCCTCTCCCCCGCCGTGCGCGACAGGACAGCCGCGCGGGGCGTCCGGACCGTTCGAGGGCTGATCGGTCATCGAGTCTCCAGAGCGACGGCAGAGCGTTCCTTGAGATGACGTATCAGGGCGATGAGTACGTCACGACTTGATTCCCGGTCGCGGGCGTCGCAGGCCACGATCGGAGTGTGCGGGGAGATGTCCAGGGCGTCCCGGATCTCCTCCACCGGGTGGTCCTTGGAGTCGGGGAAGACGTTGAGGGCGATGACGAAGGGGACGTCCTGCCGCTCCATCTCCTCGATGGCCCGGAAGCTGGAGGCCAGCCGACGGGTGTCGACCAGGACGACGGCGCCGAGCGCGCCCTTGAACAGGCCGTTCCACAGGAACCAGAACCGCTCCTGCCCAGGCGTCCCGAACAGGTACAGCACCAGCTGCTCGTTGATGCCGATCTTGCCGAAGTCGAGGCTGACGGTGGTCTCCTGCTTGTCCGCCACCCCGATCAGGTTGTCGACATCGGCGCTGGCCTGGGTCAGCGTCTCCTCGGTGGTGAGCGGCTTGATGTCGCTGACCGAGCGGACCATGGTGGTCTTTCCGGTGCCGAATCCGCCCGCGATCATCACCTTCACCGAGCGGGCGCCGGCCGGCAGGGTGCCCCCGGCCACCTGCCGGCCGGGATGGTCAAAGCCTTTCAAGTCCACTGAGTACCTCCTCAAGGAGCGCGAGGTCGGGCCCGCGACCGGCGCCGGACGCCGGGATGGGATCACGGGCTTCGATACGGCCTGCGTCCAGCAGATCGGCCAGGAGCACCGCGAGAATGTTGAACGGCAATCCGAGGTGGGCGCCGAGTTCGGCGACCGACAGCGGATCGCGGCAGCGCCGGAGGATCTCCTCGTGCTCGTGCTGCATACCGGGGACGGTGGCGGCACGGGAAATGATGAGGGTCGCCACGTCGAGACTCGACGCCGAACCGCCCGGTCCGCTGCGGCCGCCTGTGAGGACGTAGTAGCGCTCCAGACCGGACGGGTTCAGGGGTCGGCTGGGACCACTCATCCAGAGTGCTCCTCCAGGCGCGGAGTGGTGCCGAGGAGTTCACCCATCCTGCGGGCGAGATCCCTCATCTGATGCCCGAGCAGGCCCTGGTCGAGGCCTTCCCTGGCGAGAACTCCGAGGTACGTCTCCACGCCGGCCCGCACCACGAAGAGATGGCCGCCGTCGACCTCGATCATCGCCAGGCGCAGCTGCCCGGCGTACTGGGGGAACTGCCCCGCCACCGGCTGGGCCAGCGCCTGCAGTCCCGCGACCACGGCGGCGAAACGGTCCACGTCGTCGGGGTCGTCGGCGCCGTAGGAGGTGATGGCCTTTCCGTCGCTGGAGGCCACCAGGGCGAAGCGGATCTCCTTGATGCTCTCGACCAGATCGCGCAGCGCCCAGCTCACGTCGGTTCCCTGTTGCGTCATGTGGACTAGTCGCTCTCTTCAGTGCGGTGCTCGGTGGACTCGCGTCCCGCGGTGGACTCGCGTCCCGCGGTGGACTCGCGTCCCGCGGTGGACTCGCGTCCGGCGGTCGGCTCGTCTCCGGCGGTCGGCTCGTCTCCGGCGGTCGGCTCGCGCCCGGCGGTGGCGAAAGCGGCCAGGCCGGTGAAGGACGCGTCCGGCGGCACGGCGTGCGAGGCCGTGTCCTCGGACATCGCCGACTCGTCTTCGTCGCGCTCGACCGGCTTCAGCCGGGCGGACTCCGCTCGCTTGCGGCGCCGGGGCAGACCGCCGGGTGTGGTGTCCCCGGCTTCTTCGGCGGAGTCCGGAGCGGACTCGGGCACAGCCGCCTCGGTGCTCGTCGCGGCCGGGGCGGCGACCTGGGCGGCCGGAGCCGGAGCCGTGACGGCAGGCAACGGGCTGAAGTACTTGTGGGGTACCACCAGTACGACCGAGGTGCCGAGCCAGGGCGAGTCCGCGAACGTGACCCTGATGCCGTAGCGGCGGGCCAGGGCCCCCACCACGCGGAGGCCGAGATGGGCGTCCTCGGACACACCGCCGAGACCGGGGCCGGCGGCTTCGCCCTCGAGCGCCTGGAGCGCCTCCCGCTTCTTCTCCTCGTTCAGTCCCTTGCCCGAGTCCTGGATCTCGATGCCGACGCCGTTGGGCACCTCCTTGCCGGAGACGACCACGGGCTCGGTGGGCGGCGAATAGCGCGCCGCGTTGTCGAGGAGGTGGGCGAAGACCAGCGTGAGGTGGTCCACGAGGCCGCCGTCGACGCCGAGTTCGGGCAGATGCCGGACCTGGACACGGTCGAAGTCCTTGATCCGGCCGATGCCGCCGCGGACCACGCTGAGCAGCCGTTGCGGTTCCTGCCACTGCCGGCCGGGCCGGTCCGAGCCGCCGAGCACGCCGATGCTCGCGGCCAGACAGTCGGCGGGGCCGATCTCCTGGTCGAGTTCCATCAGTCCCTGGGCCACGGCGGGCAGCCTGCCGTGCTCGCCCTGCATCTCGTGCAGACGTCCGCGCAGCTTGCTGGTGAGCACGTGGATACGGCTGCCGATGCTGATGACGGCCTGTTCGGCCGAGGTGGAGCGGTTGAACTCCTCCTCCACGCCGATCAGCGCGGTCCTGAGCACCTTGCGCAACTCGGCCCGCAGGTCGGGGCTGACCTCCGCGCACTGGTTGACGGTGGGCAGGACGTCGTCGATGGCCTCACCGCTGCGCAGCCGCTTCAGCGCGTCCGGCAGCTGGGTGTCCGCGAGCAGAGCCACGGCGGCCTGCTGTCGGTCCAACTGCACCTGCCAGGCCTGGGCCTGCTCGGCGGTCCGCGCCTCGTACACCTGGGCCTGCTCGGCCAGCTGCGCGTCGTGGGCCGAGCGCTCGGCGGCGTACTTCCGCTCCAGGCCGGCCACATGCTGCTGCCACTGCTGGGAGTGCTCGGCCTGCGCGTTCCGGAACTCACCTGCGCTACTGCGCAGTTGGCGCTGGGAGCGAACAAGTAAACGTACGCAGAAGGCACTTGCCGTCGTCGCCAGCGCCCCGGCGACGATCGCGGGTATTCGGGTCTGATCGGATCCCGCGACGGCGGCGACCACGGTCCCGGTGCCCAGGGCGAGGGGCAGCAGCCACCAGCCGTACCAGGAGACCGGAGCCCGCGCCGCCGGTGGCGGAGTGGCAAGTTCCATCTGCATCCTTCGAAGCAACATGGTCGAACAAGGGGCGGGAGAAGCTCGGGGACGCACTCGTCGAGCGGCGGTCAACCGCGCAACGGGCATGCGTGGACAGCGAGCGACAACGGAGTGCTGCCGCGCCAACTCGCCGCGCCACAAGGAACCTTATCGGGTCTGATCTCCTGGGGATCAACCTCCCGACCCACATCCATAAGGCTTTCACCACGCTTTGACCTGGGACGTTCGAGTCGACAAATCCCTTTACTCGCCACTCCGACCCCTCTCGGCGGTGTGACACGAGCCGCGGATACGCCATGGGACACATGGGCATGCATTTCATGATCGCCCCAAGCCCCCCCCTGGTTGACCTTGAGGAGATGTACCGATGAGCGGCATGTCAGGTACTTCCGCGGCGGCTCCCACCGCACCCGGTCGCCTGCCCTTGATCGGGCACGGACACCAACTGGCCAGACGTCCCCTGGAGTTCATGGACTCGCTGCGTAGTCAGGGCAGCGTCGTCAAGATCCTGATAGGACCTACCGCTGCCTATGTGGTCACCGATCCGGCCGTCACCCGCCGGGTGCTGGTGACGGAGGTCGACGCGTTCGCCAAGGGCGGCAAGATCATCGATGCGCTGCGGGTGTTCTTCGGCGACGGGCTCGCCACGATCGCCGACGGCGACCTGCACCTGAAGCACCGGCGGCTGATGCAGCCCATGTTCAACAAGGCACACATCGCCACCCGGGGCGACGTCATGATCAGGCACGTACGGGCCACGACCGAGAGGTGGGCGGAGGGGGTCGCGCGGGACACGTACGAAGACATGAACGATCTGACGCTGTCGACCTTCCTCGTGGCGCTCTTCGGTTCGGGACTGCCGGGGCACGTCGAGGGGGAGTTCCAGAGCCTCATGCCGGCGATCATGCGCGGCACGATCCGGCAGACCATCCTGCCGGGCTGGGTGACGAAGCTGCCGCTGCCCGCGAACCGCGCGCACGAGCGGCGGGTCGCGCGCCTGCGGGCGCTCATCGACCAGGCCATCGACCATCACCGCGCCCAACTGGCCGCGGAGCCGGACACGTCGGCCGGGCCACCCGCGGGCTGTCCCGCGCACGCGGGCGGCTCGACGGACAGCCCGACAGGCAGCTCAACAGGCAACTCGCCCGAAGGCGGCCTCTTCTCCACCCTCCTCACCGCCGACGACCCCGAGACGGGCCCCCTCTCACGCCAGCAGCTCCAGGACGAGGCGATCACGCTCCTCACCGGGGCCATCGAGACCACGGGGACGACACTCGCGTGGACCCTGTACGAGATCAGCCGGAACGCGGAGATCGAGCGGCGGCTGCACGACGAGCTCGACGCCGTGTGCGGCGACCGGCCGCTGCGTCAGGAGGACCTGGGCTCACTGCCGTACATGCGCAGCGTCCTCAAGGAAGCCATGCGCATGTACGGCCCCGCCTGGCTCGTCACACGCACGACCACGCGCCAGGTCGTCCTCGACGGACACCCGATCCCCGAGGGTGCGGACGTCGTCTACAGCCCGTACGTCCACCAGCACGACCCCGCCGTCTACGCGGACCCCACGGCCTTCGACCCGGACCGCTGGGAGCCGGAGCGCGCCAAGAGCATCAGCCGCACCTCGTTCCTCGCCTTCGGCGACGGCCGCCGCAAGTGTATCGGCGAGGAGTTCGCCTGGACCGAACTCCTCATCGTCCTGGCCACCATCGTCCAGCGCTGGCGCCTGACCCTGACATCGCCTCCCCCACGCCCGCAGGCCATCGTCACGGTCAAGCCGGACAAACTCTCGATGACGCCGCAACTGAGGGTGCCGAAGAGAACGCAGGGCAACGCGGAGCAGCCCGTCTGACTGCTCACGCCCCCGCCCTGAGGAGCTCCCGGCGCTCGGAGTCACTCACTCCGAGGCCGGGAGCGGGCGCCAGGGAGAGGACGCCGACCTTGCCCAGATGGTCGTTGCTCTGGACCAGACGGGCGGCCTCCGCCGTCGCGGTGAGGGGGTAGGTCACGGTGAGCGCCGGGGTGAGGTGGCCGAGGTCCAGGAGGCGGCCGACGGCGGCCTGTTCCTGCAGGTTGGAGCCGTGGCTGCCGATGACGCGCTTGAGGCGCATCCACAGGTAGCGGTTGTCGAACTCGTGCTGATAGCCCGTACTGGATCCGCAGGTCACGACCGCGCCACCACGCCGTACGACGAAGACGGAGACACCGAAGGTGGCCCGGCCGACGTGCTCGAAGACGATATGCGGGTCCTCGCCCGTCGCGGCCCGGATCAGTTTCCCGAGCCGCTTGCCGACCACGGTTGGATCGGCCGGTGCCTCGCTGCTGGTGAGCCCGATCTCCTCGCGGTTGATCACCACATGACAGCCCAGCCGGCGGGCGTACTCCGCCTTCCGCTCGCTGCTGACGACGCCGACGGCGATACCGCCTCCGTTACGGACGAGTTGGACGGCGTACGCCCCGAGCCCGCCGGCCGCTCCCCAGATCAGCACCACATCGCCCTGCGTCATCCGGGCGCCCCGGTCGCTGACCAGCATGCGGTACGCCGTGCCCGCGCACAGCGGATTCGAGGCCGCCTCTTCCCAGCTCAAGTGGGCCGGTTTCGGCAGGAGTTGGCTGGTCCGGGCCACGCAGTAGTGGGCAAGGCCCCCGTAGTTGGTCTCGAAGCCCCACGCCAGCATGCCCGAACCCAGCATGCCGTCGGCGTGGGTCGCCGGATCCTCCTCGTCCACGTACACCGGGCTCACCACGACCCGGTCGCCGACCTGCCAGCGGCGCACGCCCGATCCGGTGCGCACGACGACCCCGGACGCGTCCGAGCCGATCACATGGAACGGCTGGTCGTGCCGGGCCGCCCATCGGTCCTGGCGGCCGAAGTGCTTCAGGAAGGTGAAGGTCGGGATGGGTTCGAACATCGCCGACCAGACGGTGTTGTAGTTGATGCCGCTCGCCATGACGGCCACCAGCACCTCGTTCGGGGCGAGTTCGGGCATCGGTACGGAGCCGATGTGGATGGACTTGCGGACGTCCTTGTCGTCGGCTTCGGTGAATCCCGTGAAGCTGTCCACGTCCTCCGCCCGCAGATGAGCGGCCGTGTAGTGACCAGGTACGGGCAGCTGCTCCAGTTCGGCACGGGCGGCTCCCGCCACCACGGCCTGGGCCAGCGCGTCCATGTTTCCTCCTTGGTGGGGCCTTGAGAGGTCAGCGCAGGCCGAGGCCCGCTGCGAGCGTCGGCCACGAGGCCTTGAACTCCTGCCGCCAGTTCGGCCAGTTGTGCACTCCCCCGTTGTAGAAGTGCGTCTGGGCCGGGATGTTCAGAGCCTCCAACTGCCTTGCGAATCGGCGCGCCTGGGACCAGAGGACGCCTTCGAGCACCGCACCTTCGAGGTTGCCGAAGTCATCGCTGGGCAGTCCGCTGCCCTGGGAGACGTACAGCTTGGTGCCCTTGAGGTGACGCGCCTGTGCGTAGGGGTTGTGCCGGGTCCAGTTGTCGCGCTGGAACAACGGGCTGCCCCACAGGGTCAGGGGCGGCAGCTGTTCGCGAGCGACAATCGCGTTGAGGACGGTGGGCATGCCGAAGGCGGTGGTGTCGAGGATCCCGCTGTACGAGGCTGCCGCCCCGAAGGTGCCGGGGTGCCGCGCGGCGAAGGCGAAGGCTCCATAGCCGCCGGTGGAGACACCGGCCACGGCACGCTTGGTGCCGGCTCTGAACCTCTGCGCCAGCAGCCCCATCAGTTCGTCGACTTGGAACGTCTCGTAGTCCGGCGCGTCGGCGCTGCCGTTGTTCCACCAGTCGGTGGGGATGCCGGTGGGGCCCGAGGCGGGCATCACGGTGAGGACGTCCTTGTCCGCCAGGAAGTCGGCGACGTCCGTCTCCCGGGTCCAGGACGTGTAGTCGTCGTGGGCGCCCTGGAGGAGGTAGAGGACGGGCCAGGTGCGGTCCGGCTGCGCGGCGTAACGCGTCGGCAGGATCACGCGTACGGGCAGGGCGGCGCCGACGGCCGGGGAGTCGATCGTGAGGTCGACGGTGCGGGCGTCCAGCCAGTTCTCTCCCACGATGGCGGCGCCGTCCGCGTCTGCCACGGTCGCCGCCGTGGGCGCCGCGGACGACTGCGGGGCGAGCACAACTCCCGTGCCGAGCAGAGTGGTTGTGAGCGCGATGGCGAGGGCGCAGCGGCGCTGTGAACGCGGTATCGGACGCGGCATGGGTGAAGTCCCTTCAGGAGTCCTTCAGAAGTCCCGCAGATCGCGTGTCAGCAGTCCGGCGAGTACGTCGACGACCGGTGGGTCGAGCAGTGACAGGTGGTGGCCGGGCAGCGGGACGACGGTGAGGTCGGTGCAGTGGGCGTCCCAGCCGAGCGCCTGGTCGTCGCGTTCGTAGCGGGGGTCGCGGACCGTGTGCGGGGCGGGCTCACTCGCGCGGTAGAGGAGGGTGCGGCCGGTGTGGGGCCCGGGCGTGTGGCGTTCGCCGCTGCGGAGGTCCAGGTACGAGGTGCGCTGGTGCTCCAGTACGGAATCCGGCAGCTCGACGATGTCGCCCAGCACCTTGAGGACGAGGTCGATCCGGTCCGAATCGTCGAGCCCGGCGAGTTCGTCGTACGGCAGGTCGAGGCGGGTGCCGTAGGTGCGTTCCACGTACGCGGCGAAGTCCTGGAAGTGGCGCACGGCCCGCTCGGTGGCGGTGAGCTGGCTCGGCAGCGGCAGTACCGAGTCGATCAGGACGAGGGAGGTGACGGTGCCGTGCGGGGACAGGAGCCGGGCCGCCTCCTGGGCGAGGACACCGCCGTACGACCAACCGCCCACAGCCCAGGGTCCGTTGGGGCGGACCTCGCGTATGCGCCTGGCGAACTCGGCGGCCCGGCCCGGCACATCGTCGGGGTCCGGCAGCCGGTCGAAGCCGTGGACCGGGCGGTCGCCGTCGAGGCGTGCGGCCAACCGGTCGTAGACGTCAGCGGATCCGCCGGCGGCGTGGGCCAGGAAGAGGGGGGTGTGCGGGCCGGTGGCAGGAAAGGCACGGAGGTGATCGGAGGCGACGGGTCGCGCTCGTACGGGGAAAGCCGGGTGCCGCAAGTCCACGTCGCCCACGAGCAGTTGGGCGACCCTCCGCAGAGTCCCCTGTTTCAGCAGCACGCCGGGCTCGACCTCGACATCGAACTCCCGCTGCACGACGGCACGGATGCGCACGGCCGTGAGCGAGTCCAGGCCGAGGTCGGTCAACGGCGTGTCGGGATCGATGTGTTCTGGGCTGTACCCCATCACTCCGGCCACGCACAGCCGCAGCCGTTCGACGGGACTCATGGCGCGGTCGGTGGACCCGGCCTGGGGCTCGGCCGGGCCCGCCGCCGTCTCCTCCCCCACCCAGAACCTGCGGTGCCGCCAGCGCGGCGCCGGTACGTCCACGATGCGCCCCTCGGGGTGCAGGCGTTCACGCGGCCGGGCTGTCCGTACGCCGTGCACGAGGAGGGTGGCGAGCGAGGTGCGGAAGGTGAGCGCGTCGTCGGTGTCGCGGCGCAGGGTGGGGACGACCAGGGAATCCTCGGCACCTGCCGCGCGCAGGGTTTCCGTCAGGGGGTGCAACTGCGTCGCGTGCGGGGCGACTTCGACGAAAACGCGGTGTCCGTCCTCGGCCGCCGCGCGTACGGCCTGGGTGAAGCGGACGGGGTTGCGCAGATTGGCCGCCCAGTACGCCGTGTCGGCGGGCGCGACCTCGCGGGGGTCGTCGAGCACGGTGGAATAGCGGCGGCAGTGGAGGGCTTCTGCGGATTGCCGGATCTCGCCCAGCTCACGGGTGAACTCCCCCAGTAGCGGCTCCACTTCGGGCGAGTGACCGGCTCCGGACACGCCCAGCGCACGGGCGAAGCCGCCGTCGCCGTTCACCCGGGCGACCAGGGCGGTGACGTCCTCGGCCGATCCGGTGACCACACACTGCACCGGCGAGGCGTGTACGGCGACATCAAGTGTGCGCAACTCCCTGGCCAGTACGGGGATTTCAGTGGCCGGAAGGTCCACGACGGCCATGGCTCCGCCGGTGAGCCCGTCCAGCAGCCGGGAGCGTACGGCGACGATGCGGGCACCGGTGGCCTCGTCGAGGGCTCCGGAGACGACCGCCGCGGCGATCTCGCCCAGGGAGTGGCCGATGACGGCGGCGGGTTCGAGGCCGTACGAGCGCCACAGTTCGGCGAGGGCGACCTGGATGCCGTACAGCACGGGCATGACGGTGGCGGGGGTCGACAGGTCGGCGTCTGCGCGGAGCCCGGCGCGCAGGGAGACGCCTGCGTGTTCGCGCAGCAGTGGTTCCAGGCGGTCGACAGTTGCGGCGAACTTTCCTTCCGTGACGAGGAGTTGGCCGCCCATGCCGGGCCACTGGGAGCCGTAGCCGGAGAAGACCCAGACCGGGCCGGGGCCGCCCGGTGTCCCCTCCGCCGTGATCAGGTGCGGAGAGGGGGCGCCGGTGGCGAGGCGAGTGAGCGCGGTGACCGTCTCCGCGCGGTCGCGGGTGACGAGGGCCGCGCGGTGCCGGCCGCGGCCGATGCGGCCGGCCAGGGTGCGGGCGAGGTCGGCGTCGCGTACGCGTCGGCTGCCGGGGGTGTTCAGCCAGGCCGCGAGCTCAGCCGCGTACGACCGCACCCTTTCCTTGGTGGGCCCGTCGAGCAGCAGGAGCCGGGGACGCTCCGGCACACTGCTCGCCCGACGGGCCGGTCTGTGGTCGGCGAGGACGACATGGGCGTTCGTGCCGCCGAAGCCGAAGGCGGAGACGCCTGCGGTCGCCGTGCCCGAGTAGCGGGGCCAGGGTTCCGGGGTGGTGACCACGCGCAGGCCGAGTGCGTCGAGGTCGGCGTGCGGGCCCTGGCGGGTGAAGTGGAGCTGGCCGGGGATCTCGCCGTGGTGCAGCGCCAGTACGGTTTTGATCAGGCCCGCGATGCCCGCCGCGGCTTCCAGGTGCCCGAGGTTCGTCTTGGCGGAGCCGATCAGCAGGGGCTGGTCCGCGGGGCGGCCCCGGCCGAGTACGGCGCCGAGAGCGCTCGCCTCGATGGGGTCGCCGAGGGCGGTGCCGGTGCCGTGCGCCTCGACGTAGTCGACGGTCGTGGGGTCGGGGTGCGCCTCGGCGAGGAGGGCGCGTTGGGCTTCGGCGTTCGGGGCGGTCAGCCCGTTGGAGCGGCCGTCGGAGTTGACGGCTGTCGCGTGGATGACCGCCAGGACACGGTCGCCGTCGCGTTCGGCGTCGGCGAGACGTTTCAGTACGACCACGCCGCAGCCCTCGCCGCGTACGATGCCGTCGGCCTCCGCGTCGAACGCCTTGCACCGGCCGTCCGGGGCGAGGGCGCCCGCGCGCTGGAGGCCGAGGGTGACGGCGGGGCTCAGCAGCAGGTTCGCCCCGGCGGCGAGCGCCGTGTCGCTCTCGCCGCTCACCAGGCTCCGTACCGCGTGATGCACCGCGACCAGTGATGACGAGCACGCGGTGTCGACGGACATGCTGGGCCCGCGCAGGTCGAGGGCGTACGACAGGCGGCCCGCGGCGATGCTCAGGGAGGCGCCGGTGGCGGTCCAGGCGTCCACGGCGCCGGGGTCGGCGGTGGTGAGGTGGGCGTATTCGTTGCCGCTGATGCCGACGAAGACGCCGGTGCGGCTGCCGGCGAGCGCGGGCACGGGCAGGGCCGCGTGATCGAGGGCCTCGCGGGCGACTTCGAGGAGCATGCGGTGCTGGGGGTCCATGGCGACGGCCTCGTGCCCGGCGATCCCGAAGAACTCTGCGTCGAACCCGGCGATCTCGTCGATGCCACCGAGAAAGGCCCCGTGCGGACTCACGTCGCCCGGCAACCGCGCCGGGTGCCGCACGAAGGCTTCCCACCGCCCGTACGGAACCGTGCCCACGGCATCCCGCCCCTCGGCGAGAAGCCGCCAGTACGCCTGCGGCGAGCGGACCCCGCCGGGGAGCCGGCAGCCGAGGCCGATGACGGCGACGGGGGTCGGGGCTCCGCGGCCGTCCGCGACACGCAGGGCGTGGGCGCCGGCACCGGGCGTGGGGCGGGCGGTTGGGGCACCTGGCGCGCGGCCCTCGGCCTCCCCGCTCGGCATTGGACTGCCGGCAGGCGTCGCGTCTGCCCCATGACCGTCGGCCGCTACGCCCGCCATCCGGCCGTCCGCTGCCGCGAGCGGTGCACTGGTTGCCGGAGCTGCGGCGCCGTCGGCGACGCGCGCGGTGTGAGCCGCCGTGCCGGGCCCGTGGCCTTTGGTCGGTACGCCCGGCGTGCGGCCGTCCGCTGCCGCCCCGTCCGGCGCCCAGCCGCTGGCAGCCGCGAGCAGCGCGTCGCCTGACGGCGGGCCCCCCGGCGTCGGCGGAGGCGCGGCCGGAGCTCCGTCGGGGGCCGGCGCCTCGGCCCGGCCCACCGGATCCGCGTCCTCCGTCAGTCGCGTCACCACCGCGTCGATCGTCGGGGCGTCCCACAGGAACGTGTTCGGGAGGCGGCGGCCGGAGAGTTCGCTCAGGGCGGCTGTCAGCGCTACCGCGTCGCGGGAGGTGAGGCCGGTCTCGGCGAGGGGCAGGTCGTCGGGGAGGTCGGAGGGGGCGAGGCCGTACCAGGTGTTGAGCCGTTCTGTCACCAGGGCGCGGATCGCCGTACGGGACGCGGTCATCGGGTGCCGAATCCTTCTTCGAGGAACCGGCTCCGGGTCGCCGTCCGGGAGACCTTGCCGCTGCTGGTGCGGGGCACGGAGCCGGGTGGGACGAGGAGCAGGGTGCCAAGGCGCAGGCCGTGGCGGGTGGAGACGGTGGCGCGTGCGGTGCGTTCGGCCGCGCGGGCGTCCTCGGCCGTCGGTTCGGTGTCACGGCGGTGTTCCGCGATCACGACGAGTTCCTCGCCCGTGCCGTCCGGCCGGGTGACGCCGAACGCGGCGAGCCGGTCGCGACGGACCAGGGAGACGGCCGTCTGTACGGTCTGCTCGATGTCCTGGGGGTAGTGGTTGCGCCCGTCCACGATGATCACGTCCTTGTGCCGCCCGGTGACGAGGAGCCGCCCCTGATGCAGGGCGCCGAGATCGCCGGTGCGCAGCCAGTCGCCCGTCGCGCCGAAGCCGAAGGTCTCGGCGGAGAGTTCGGCGCGCTTCCAGTAGCCGAGCCCGACGTTCGGCCCGCGCACCTGGATCTCGCCGACCCGCCCTTCCGGGAGTACGGCACCGTCCGCGCTGACGATCCGCACCTCCTGCCCGACGGGCGTCCCGCAGGAGACGAGCACGACGGCCGTCGCCGCATCCGGCGCCTCCTCGACGCGTCCCTCCTCGAGGGCGTCGGCGTCGCAGTCCATGGCCGAGGGCGCCGCGTCCAGAGCGTCCGCGGTCACGAAGACCGTGGCCTCCGCCAGTCCGTACGCCGGGCAGTGCGCCGCGGGGTCGAGTCCGGCGGCCGCGAACCTGGTGCGGAAGCGGTCCACCGTCTCCGCGCGCACCGGCTCACTGCCGTTGATGAGCACCCGTACGCGGTCCAGGTCCAGCTCGTCGGCCAGCGCCGGATCCGTACGTGCCACGCAGTAGTCGTAGGCGAAGTTCGGGGCGGCGCTGACGGTCCCCTCGTACGAGCCGAGGAGGCGCAGCCAGCGGGAGGGGTCCTGGAGGAAGTCGGCGGGGTCCATGAGGACGGATGGGAAGCCGCCGACCACGGGGGCGGCGATGCTGAGGACCAGGCCCATGTCGTGGAAGAGCGGCAGCCAGCCGACCGTCGTGGTGGTCCGCGGGTCGGCGACGAACGCGTCGATGGCCTGACGGGCGTTGGCGACGACATTGGCATGGCTGATCATCACGCCGGCGGGGCTGCGGGTGGAGCCGGAGGTGTACTGGAGGTACGCGATGTCGTCGGGCTCGGGCCGCGCTTGCGGGTCGTCCGTGGCCTCGAATCCCGTGCCGGGGGCGTGCAGTTGGTCGAGAGGGACGACTGGCAGGTCCGGCAGTTCGCGGTCCCGTACGAAGGCGCGTACTGAGGGTGCCGTGGCGGAGTCGGTGAGCAGGCACGCGGGTTCGCAGTCGGCGAGGACGCCCGCGAGTCTTCCTTCGTGGCCCGGCAGCCCGGGGCCGAAAAGGGGCACGGCGATGACACGGGCGTACAGGCAGCCGAGGAATCCGGCCGCGTAGTCGAGCCCTTGCGGCAGGACGAGTGCGGCCCGTTCGCCGGGGGACGCGATCGTGGCGAGGTGGTCGGCGACGGCTCTGGCGCGGGCGTCGAGGGCGCGCCAGCCGAGGGTGCGGTGCCGTCCCGTGGGGGCGCTGCCGGGGAAGTCGACGTGACTGAAGGCGCGTTGCTGCGGCCGGTGCCTGGCCCAGTGCCGCAGGTGGTCCGTCATGAGGGTGGCTTCGACAGTTGGCTGGGCGGGCGACATGGCGACTCCAACTGTGAGGGGGGTCATGCAGTTGAGGCGGTGCACGTTGAGGCGGTGCACCAGGTTCCGCCTCCTCGGGCTGAGGGGTTAGGGGACGTACTGACAGTTCGTCTGCCGCGTTCTGTCAGTTCGCTGACAAAGCGGGCCGCCGATTCCATGCCGTGGGCCAGAGCCAGTGCGAGGCCGCGCCGCCGACAATCCGGGCGACGGCTGCGCCGGCCGGCGGAAGGAGCGACTCTTGGGACGTACACGGCTGTTCGCGTTGTTTGCCCTTCTCACGCTGACCGGGTTCATCACGACGCTCGACAACACGGTCATCAACGTGGCCCTGCCGACCGTGCAGCGCGAACTCGGTCTGACCGTCACGGACTTGGAGTGGGTGGCCAGCAGTTACGTACTCAGTTTCGGCGCGCTGTTGCTGCCCGGTGGGCGGCTGACCGATCTGTTCGGGCGCCGGTCCGTGCTGGCGGTGGGGGTCGTGGTCTTCACGGCGGCGTCAGCGGCTGCGGCCGTCGCGGACAGCGGTGGCACGCTGATCGCGGCCCGTACGGTGCAGGGGGTCGGGGCCGCGCTGGTGATCCCGGCGTCGCTGGCCGTGGTCGCCGCCGATCTGCCCGCGCGGCGGCAGTCGATGGCTGTCGGCCTGTGGACGGCGGCGCTTGCCGTGGCGCTGGCGCTGGGGCCCGTGGTCGGCGGCTTCGTCACCCAACAGTGGAGCTGGGGCTGGGTGTTCGCGCTGAACATACCTTTCGGGATCATCGCTCTGCTGCTGATGCCCGCCGTGCCCGCCAAGGCGAAAGGGCCGCCAGGGGCCGAGTCCCGGCGCGGCGGGCTCGATCTGCCGGGTGTGCTGTTCTCCGTCCTCGCGCTCTATCTGCTGACGTACGGGCTGGTGCGGGGCACAGAGCACGGGTTCGGCACCGCGCCCGTACCGCTGTGCCTGGGTGTTTCAGCCGTCGCCGCCTGTGCGTTCCTCCTCGCGGAGACCCGGACCGGCCGGCCGCTCCTCGAACTCGGGCTGCTACGCGACCGGTTCCTCACGGGCGGGGTGATCGCGCAGGTGCTGTGGGGCATCGGCGTGAACGGCGTCTTCTTCTTCACGGCCCTCTACCTCCAGCAGGTGCTCGGCTTCTCCCCGACCAGGGCAGGGCTGGCCTTCCTGCCGCTGGCCGGTGCGCTGCTGCTCTGCACTCCGCTGGCCGAGCGGGCGGCTCGCGTACTGGGCGCCCATGTGTCGATCGCGACGGGGCTCGGCGTGGTGGCGGCCGGTCTGCTGTACGTCTCGGGGACAGGCGCACACACCGACTACTGGGATCTCCAGCCGGGCCTGCTGATGATCGGCGCCGGATCGGCGCTCACCACTCCGCTGACGGTCCGCTGTCTCGCCCAGGTCCCGGACGCACGGACGGGGATGGCGACCGGTCTGGTGAGCGCGGCGCGCGAAGTCTCCGGGGTGTTCGGGGTGGTACTGGTCGGCGTCGTCCTCACCCGACGCGAGCGCTCCGAACTGCGGTCGGGCACGGATCCGCGCAACGCGTTCCTGGAGGGCTACGACCTCGGGCTGCGGCTCGCGGCGTGCTGTGTGCTGGCGGGCGCGTTCGTCACGCTGACGACGCTGCGGCGCCGGGGGCGGCATCGGCGGGCACGGCAACGGTGGGTACGTCCACGCCGGGAGCCGGTGCGCAGCGGAACTCTCCCGGTCGCCGGGACGCTCACAGGGACACCCCCAAGGTGACCACATCGCGAGGAACCGACCGGGCGGGGTTTCCTGGGCAACTGTCCATGTATGATGGACACCTGTCCAGAAAATCCAGGGCAGCACCCACCCCTCAGAGGAGCCCCCGTCATGCAAGCGCTCGCAAACGTGTTGGTCGGGCTCGTGGCTGCCCTGCACGCCTACATCCTGGTTCTGGAGATGTTCCTGTGGGAGCGGAAGCCGGGGCGGGGACTGCACGGGTTTGAGCCGGAGATGGCGCGGGCCACCGCGGCGATGGCCGCCAACCAGGGGCTCTACAACGGGTTTCTGGCCGCGGGCCTCGTGTGGGGACTGGTCGCCGGGGATCCGACGGGGTTCCGCGCGCAGGTGTTCTTCCTGGTGTGCGTGATCGTCGCGGGTGTCTATGGAGCCGTGACCGCGAACCGCCGCATCCTGTTCGCCCAGGCGCTGCCCGGCACCCTCGCCCTGATCGCCGTCCTCGTCGCCCGGTGACCCCCGCCTCCGACCCCCGGGCCGAACGCACCCGGGCCAAGCTGCGCCGCACGCTCCTCGACGAGTGCGCGCGGCGCCCGCTGTCGGAGGTCAGCGTCGCGGCGCTGGTGCGTGGGGCCGGAGTCGGGCGGGCCACGTTCTATCTGCACTACGCCGACCTGGAGGCACTCGCGGTCGACGCCTGCGCCGATGTCGTACGCGATGCTGTGGAGGCCCTGCACGCCTGGCGCGGCCGGCCCGACCCGAGGACCGCGCCGCCCGCGTTGCTGGCGTTCTTCGAGGGCCTGCCCCCGCATGCTCCCCTCTACCGCGCCCTGTTGAGCCCGGGCGGCGGGGGCCCGCTGGGCCGCGTACTGCATCAGGATCTGCGTGCCCGCAGTCAGGCCGAGCGCGAACTCGTGGGTGCGCCGGAGGCACCGCTCATCGCCTCCGCCGTGGCCGCGACGTTCGCCGGAGTCCTCGCCGACTGGCTGCATGGACTCATCGAGGCCACCCCGGAGGAGATCGCACACCGGGTATGGCGCCTGCTCGTCACCCTGAACCTCAGCCAGTAGGGTCCGCGCCGTTCACCGCCGGCGCCGGCACGGCGGAAGGGGCACCCCATCGCGCCAGTGCTTGGGGCGCCCCCTTGCGAAGCCGGATGCCGACGTCAGGCGAAGGTCACCACCGGCTTGATCGCCTTGCCGGCGCCCATGTCCTGTACGGCCTGCCCGATGTCCTCGAAGGCGTACTTGCTGATCAGCCGCTCCAACGGCAGGCGGCCCTCGCGGACCAGCTTGACCAGCGCGGGTATCGCGGTCTGGGTCTCGTGGTCGCCGAGCGTGAGGCCCACCACGCGCTTGCCGCCGAGCATTCCGTTGACGTCCAGGGCGACCTCCGAACCGAACGGCGGGGCGCCGACGATGACCGCCGTGCCACGCGCGGCGAGCGCGTCCACGCCCTTGCGCAGGACGGCGACGCTGCCGGTGGTCTCCACCACACCGTCCGCCCCGGCGCCGTCCGTGATCACCTGAATCGCCTCCAGGATGTCCCCGTCACCGGCGTTCACAGTGTGCGTGGCGCCCAACTCGCGGGCCAGCTCCAGCCGTTCGGCCACCAGGTCGACGGCGATCACCGTGGTCGCGGGTGTCATGGCGGCGGCCATCACCGCGGACAGACCGACCGCGCCGGCCCCGAGGATCACCAGCGTGTCACCGGTCCGGGGCGCCAGGACGTTCCATACGGCGCCGACGCCGGTCTGCACGCCGCAGCCCAGCGGTGCGATGGTCTCCAGCGGTACGTCCCGGTCGACCTTGACGAGGCTGCGCTGGTCCACCAACGCCCGCTCGGCGAACGAGGACTGGCCGAAGAAGTGGCCGCCGAGGGGCTCGCCGTCGCGGCTGATGGTGCTGGTGCCGTCGGGCCGGCGCCCGCCGAGCAGGTTCAGCGGAAGCCAGGTGGCGCAGTAGGCCGGGTGTCCGTCACGGCAGTTCTTGCAGCCGCCGCAGGACGTGAAGGACATCAGTACGTGGTCGCCGGGCTCGATGCCGGTGACGTCCGAGCCGACGGCCTCGACGACACCCGCGCCCTCGTGCCCGAGAACTCCGGGCAGCGGGAAGGGCAGACCGCCACCGGCCACACCGAGGTCGGTGTGGCACAGACCGGCGGCGACCATCCGGACGAGCGCCTCGTTCGGGCGCGGTTCGTCCAGTTCGATGGTGGACAGCGTGAACGGCGCTCCCCCGGACTCGACCACGGCTGCACGAGTGGTGGACATACTCAACTCCTTAACAATGGTGACGAGATGCGGGAGCGCTCAGTCGAGCGAGATGACGACGGACTTGACCTTGGTGTACGCGGCAAGCGCCTCGGGCCCGTACTCCCGGCCGAAGCCGGAGGCCTTGACCCCGCCGAAGGGGACGTTGGGGTCGAGCATCGCCCACTCGTTGACCCAGACGATGCCGGCCTCGAGGCGGTCGGCGACCCGGTGCGCGCGAGCGAGGTTGCTGGTCTGGAGGCCCGAAGCCAGCCCGTACGGCGTGGAGTTGGCCATCGCGACGGCCTCGTCCTCGGAGTCGAAGGGCTGCACGGTGAGGACCGGGCCGAAGATCTCCTCCTGGACGACACGGGAGTCGTTTGCGAGGTCGGCGATGACCGTGGGCTTGTAGTAGAAGCCACCGTTCAGGTCGAGGCGCTCACCGCCGCAGACGATGCGGGCGCCCTCCTTGCGGGCCAGTTCGACGTACTCCTCCACCTTCTTCAGGTGCTTCTCCCCCGCCATCGGTCCGACGACGGTCTCGGGCTGGCGGGGGTCGCCGACCGGGACGCCGGGCACGGCGTCGGCGAGGATGCCGACCACGGTGTCGTACAGCGGGCGGGCGACCAGCAGGCGCGGACCGCCCATGCAGAACTGACCCGTGTTGAAGACGAAGCCCTTGATGACGGCGCCGATGGCCTTCTCGATGTCGGCGTCCTCGAAGACGATGTGGGCCGCGTTGCCGCCGAGCTCCATCGTGACCGGCTTGAGGGCCTCACCGGCGACGCTCGCCGCGTGCCGGCCGACGGCGGTGGAACCGGTGAAGGCCACCTTGTCGATGCCGGGGTTGCGCAGCAGCGCCTCACCGGCGACCGGGCCGCTGCCGGTGACGACGTTGTAGACGCCGTCCGGGACGCCGGCCTTCTTCAGCAGGCCGGCCATGTAGAGGGCGCTGAGCGGGGTCTCGTCGGCGGGCTTGTGCACCACCGTGTTGCCGGCCGCGAGCGCCGGGGCGATCTTCGAACCGGCAAGGATCAGCGGGAAGTTGAAGGGTGTGATCGCGGCGACCACCCCGAGCGGTCCGCGCCGGGTGTAGGCGTGGGCGTTGAGCGGGGTGTCCCGGGTCGCGCCGTCCAGGGTCCAGGCGAGGGAGGCGTAGTACTCGTAGTCGTTGGCCGCGTTCGTCACATCGACGGCGTGGCACAGCGAGATCGGCTTGCCGACGTCGAGGCTCTCCAGGTTCGCGATCTCGTCCGCGTTCTCCCGGATCAGCTCGGCGACCCGGTGCAGCACACGACCTCGCTCACGGCCGCTCAGCGTGGCCCAGCCGCTGTTCTCGAAGGCGTCGCGTGCGGCCCGTACGGCCGCGTCGACGTCGGAGGCATCGGCCTCCGCGACCGTCGTGACCACCTGGCCCGTCGACGGGTCGATCACATCCGTACGCGCCCCGCCGGACGCCTCCCGCCACTGTCCGCCGATGAACAGCTGCCCGGGCTCACTCTCGAAGGTGGTCATGGCCACTCCCCAGCCTTGTTCGCCAAGATTTCAATCAACAGGATTCCTGTTGGTCCGCAGTCTCATTACAGACAGGTTTCCTGTCAATGCCTTACGCTGACCCCATGGTCGGCACCAAGGCATCCACCAAGGCACCTCCGTCACTCCTGTACATGATCAAGCAGGTGGAACTCGTGGTGCGCTCCCATCTGGACGAGCTGCTGCGACCTGCGGGGATCACGGCGTTGCAGTACACCTCGCTCACCGTCCTGGAGCGGCACGACGGTCTCTCCGCGGCCCAGCTCGCGCGCGACTCGTTCGTCACCGCGCAGTCCGTGGCCGATGTGGTCCGGGCCCTGGAGAACCGCGGCCTGGTGCGCCGCGAGCGCAACCCCCGCAACCGCCGGGAACTCCTCATCCTTCTCACCGAGTCTGGCCGCGATCTGCTCGCACGGCACGCCGAACCCGTGAGAGAACTCGAGGAGCGCATGGTCCGCAATCTCACCGCGCACCAGACCGACCAGTTCCGGCTGGCACTGTCGAAGGCCTGGCACGCGCTGTCGTAGCGGCACGGTCGTACGGAAGTGGGCCCGTAACCGTTGGCCATCGAACCCCGCAAATCCAAGACATATGTCAATCGAACATGCTGGAATTCACGCTATCGGGGTCGAATTCCAGAGTGCTCAGGGTGCTCGGGTACTCAAGGGCGGGGAACGGTGAGGTGATGTCCGCGTGCGCAACGGAACCGAGACCCTCACCCCGCATCTGCACGTCCACCGGGACCGCGGGTACACCGTGCTGGAGTTCCACGGCGAGATCGACATCATCGCGGCGCTGGAGACCGTCCCGTTCCTGGACGCGGCGACGGGGCGCCCAGGAGCGCAGGTCGTGCTCGATCTGCGGCACATCGAGTTCTTCGACTGCTCGGGACTGCGCTTACTCCACCGGGCCCGGCTCCGGGTTCTCGACCGCGGCGGGCGGCTGCGGCTGGTCTGTACCCACCCGCTCACCCTGCGCATCCTCCAGGTGACCGGGCTCGCGGAGCACCTGCCCGCGCTGTCGACCCTGGAAGAGGCACTGGAGCAGCCCGAGGCCACCTCCGGCTCCGTATGACCTGCCACTGACCTGCCCCGGAGGTCGCCCCGGGGCTACTTCACGATCTTGGTCACCTGACCGGCGCCGACGGTCCTACCGCCCTCACGGATGGCGAACTTCAGCCCCTCCTCCATGGCGACAGGCTGGATCAGCTCGACGTTCATGGTGGTGTTGTCGCCGGGCATGACCATCTCGGTTCCCTGTGGCAGGGTCACCACACCGGTCACATCCGTCGTACGGAAGTAGAACTGCGGACGGTAGTTGTTGAAGAACGGCGTGTGCCTTCCTCCCTCGTCCTTGGACAGGATGTACGACCGCGCCTCGAACTCGGTGTGCGGAGTCACCGAGCCCGGCTTGATGATGACCTGGCCGCGCTCCACGTCCTCGCGCTTCACACCGCGCAGCAGCAGACCGCAGTTCTCCCCGGCCCGTCCCTCGTCGAGGAGCTTGCGGAACATCTCGATGCCCGTGACCGTGGTGGTGGTCTTCTCCGGCTTGATGCCGATGATGTCGACGGTTTCGTTGACCCTGAGGACGCCGCGCTCGATACGGCCGGTGACGACCGTACCGCGGCCCGTGATGGTGAAGACGTCCTCGATCGGCATCAGGAACGGCTGGTCGACATCACGTACCGGCTCGGGCACGAACTCGTCGACGGCCCTGAGGAGTTCGAGGACCGACTGGCCCCACCGCTCGTCGCCTTCGAGGGCCTTGAGCGCGGAGACGCGGACGACCGGGACGTCGTCGCCCGGGAACTCGTAGTCGGTGAGCAGCTCGC
The DNA here is from genome assembly GCF_042870755.1 of Streptomyces sp. NPDC006365. Classification (NCBI taxonomy): domain Bacteria; kingdom Bacillati; phylum Actinomycetota; class Actinomycetes; order Kitasatosporales; family Streptomycetaceae; genus Streptomyces; species Streptomyces sp. NPDC006365. The sequence continues at coordinate 482,658 of NZ_JBIAHS010000001.1, read as the reverse complement.
GCACCTCCAGTTCGACGAGTTCGAGGATCTCCTCGTCGTCCACCATGTCGGCCTTGTTCAGGGCGACGACGATGTACGGCACGCCGACCTGACGCGCGAGCAGGACATGCTCCTTGGTCTGCGGCATCGGGCCGTCCGTGGCGGCGACGACGAGGATCGCCCCGTCCATCTGCGCCGCGCCCGTGATCATGTTCTTGATGTAGTCCGCGTGACCGGGGCAGTCGACGTGCGCGTAGTGCCGGTTCTCCGTCTGGTACTCGACATGCGCGATCGAGATCGTGATGCCGCGCTGACGTTCCTCGGGCGCCTTGTCGATCTGCTCGAACGGCGTGTACGGGTTCAGGTCGGGGAACCTGTCGTGCAGCACCTTCGTCACGGCTGCCGTAAGGGTCGTCTTACCGTGGTCGATATGACCAATGGTCCCAATGTTCACATGCGGTTTGGTCCGCTCGAACTTCGCCTTGGACACTGCAGGCCCTCCTGATCACCTGGGTGACGCCGAGCGCGCTTGGCTTGGTCCTGTCGCCGTGTTCTCTCAGTGTTGTGCGGTCCTGTTTTCAGAGTACGCGGGTAGGGCGAGCCGCACCGAGCGGCGGCTGCGGGCATCACACCAGGCCCCCGGTCACCAGCTCACCGGCAGTCGCAGCGGGCTGCGGGTCATCTGGCCCTCTCGCCAGGTGATCGTTTCCGGGGTGAACGCGGCGCTCAGCCGGGGGAAGCGGGTGGCAAGGTGGAGCAGGGCGAGTTCGAGTTCGAGGCGGGCGAGCCATGCGCCGAGGCAGTGGTGAGGGCCCGCGCCGAAGGCCACGCTGGGAGCCGGGAGCGGGGCGGAGAGGTCCGGCATGCCCGGCGGGTAGACCTGGGGGTCGCGGTTGGCGACATTCGTCCGGAGGGCGACCACGCTGCCGGCCGGGATCGTCACTCCGCCGATCTCCGCGTCCTCGACGGCCCGCCGGATCAGTCCGGGCAGAACGCGTCCCTCGGAGAGCGGAACGGTGCGAAGGAGCTGTTCGGCCGCGGTGGCCGCCGCCTCCTCGTCCTTCGCGAGGCCCGGCCAGTCGGCGCGGCCGTCGGTGAGGAGGTAGACGACCGCGTTGCCGAGGGCGGTCATGGTCGTCTCGTGTCCGGCGACGACCAATCCGCAGACCAGGGACGTCAGTTGCAGGTCATCGACACCGGGGGCCGCATCCCCGGCCGCCACCAGCTCGCTGACCAGGTCCTCCCCCGGCGCGGCCCGCCGCTCGGCGACGAGCTGCGCGGAGAACGCGCCGAACTCCATCAGCGCGCGCTCGACTTCCTCCGCGGTGTGCGCGCCGCCTGACAGGGCATGGTCGGCCCAGTGGCGTATGCGCTCGCTGTCCAGGTGTTCGAGGCCCATGAGGCGGCAGATCACCGACACCGGCAGCGGCCGGGTGAACCCCTCGATGATGTCGGCGGGTTGGGGCCGCTCGGCGAACCGGTCGAGCAACGTGGTGACCGTACGGGCCACCCAGGGCCGCCAGCGCGCGATCGCCCGCGGGGTGAACGCCCGCTGCACGGTCCGGCGCAGCCGCTGATGGCCAGGACCGTCCTGGTTGAGCAGCCCGTTCGGACTGTCGAGCAGGTTCGGCACGACGAGCAGACGTGGCGGATCGTCGCCGTAGAGCGAACTGCGATTGAAACGCGGGTCCATGAGCACCTGGCGTACGTCGGCATGCCTGCTGACGAGCCAGACGGGTGTGCCGGTGGCGAGCGTGCCACGACGGGGCGGCCCGGCCTCCGGGAGGGGCATGCGATGCATGGGGACGAGGGGCCGGGAGGTGCTGTGTGAGGTCATCCGGGTCTCCTGGCGCGCCGGTGGGACACCTGTCAACGCTAGTGAGCCTTCAATGCGCCCGTCTCGGTCGCATTCGGCCAAGGAAGCGGTCCGACAACGGACTTGATGGGTATTCAACAAGCGGGAAGGAGGTCGTTCGACATGACGACGTCCCTGAAGCGCATGCCCGGATGGGCAAAGCTCCTGAGCGCGGTACTCCTGGTACTGGTGGTGCTCTTCGCCGGACTGCGGCTGAGTCTGCTGCCCGGCCTGGGCGATGTGTTCCGCGAGGACACCCACGACCGGTCGGGGCCCACGCTCCTCAAGTCGATCCAGGACATCAGCCGTTACGACGCCGCCTCCGGCAACTTCCAGGTGGTGGTGGATCTGGAGAAGGACGCCCGTTTCCTGCCCGACGCGCTCCGCGGCACCCGCACCCTGTACGTGGGCGCCGGCACCGTGGACGCCTATGTGGACCTCGGAAAGGTCGGCGAGAACGACGTGACGGTCAACGAGGACCGCACGTCCGCCACGCTCAAACTCCCCCACGCCGCGCTGGGCAAGCCCGCCCTCGACCCCGACCATTCGTACGCCGTGTCCAAGCAGCGCGGTCTCCTCGACCGGCTCGGCGACATCTTCTCGGACAACCCGAACGACGAACGCGCCGTCCAGCGGCTCGCCGCCCGGCACATCGGTGACGCGGCGAAGGACAGCCGGCTCACCGCCCGCGCCGAGGAGAACACCACCAGCATGCTCAAGGGACTGCTGAGCTCCCTGGGCTTCAAGGAGGTGAACGTGACCTACGGGGCGTGAGCCCGCCGTCTCCGAACGGTGATCCATGCCGTCCTCAACCGGTATGGATGCCGGGCAGGGCCAGGCCGCCCAGCAGCGCCGCAACCGCGAGCAGCCAGGCCACGTAGTCCCCGATGTGCCCGGACTGCAGGCGGCGCAGCGGTCCGGCCCAGGCCTCGCCCGGCAGCCAGGTCCGCCGGGTGACGGCGAGCCCGGCGAGGCCCACGGCCAGCAGGGTCGAGGTCAGGCCCAGAAGCGCTCCGGCCGGGGTCCAGTGGGGCGAGGCGAACGCTGCCCCGGCGCCCGCTTCGGTTGCGGCGTGGTCGACGACGGTGGCGAAGCCCGGCGCCACGCCGGCAGTGAGCGAGGCGGCGAGCAGCACCGCGGGGACGGTCGTCATGGTGTCCGGTACGCGCCTGAGCCGCCGCCGGGTCTCGGGCGGCTCGCCGGCGCCGGTCGTCTCGTACGAGGCGTGTTCCTCGGGTTTCGGACCGAGCCCGAGGAACACGCGCGCGGCGACCCGCAGCACTGCGCCCGCGGTCACCGTGGACACGGCCACGTACAGCAGGGTCAGCGCGGGCCCGGCCTCCTCCTCGGTGAGCGCCTTGCCCAGTGCGGTGCCGACCCGCGGTGGCCGGCTCCGGACCGTCCGGTCGGCATCGTCGACCGATTCGGGGGTAACTGTCTTTATTGAAGCGTCACTTGAACGCTGGAGGGTTGCATGGCCAGTGCCCCGAAGTCACGTTCGAGCACCCCTAAGTCAGGCTCAAGCGCCCCGAAGTCCCGCTCAAGCGCCTCAAAAGCTCCCCCGAGCACCGCGAAGTCCCGGTCCCGTACGGCGAAGTCGGGCCGCAAGCCGACGCCCGCACCGAGCGGCCGACGTCCCCTGCCACTGCCCGTACGCCTGCTGGTGCTGGTGGTCGCCGTCGCCGCCATGGTGGCGTTCGCCGCCGCGCTGGCACGGATCACGCTCCAGCCCTCGCCCGCCTCCGAGGCGCTGACGCACAGCAATCTGCACCCGGGCCGCTCCCTGCGGGCCTACCTGGACCAGCCCGAACTCCGCGACGCGGCCAAGCAGATAGGCGGCAACCTCGTCCTCGGCGTACCCTTCGGGATCCTGCTGCCCGTGGTACTCCCCCGGGCGCGGGGAATCCTGCGGGTGATCGCGCTGACCGCGGCGGTGATGCTGCTCGTCGAGCTGGTGCAGGGGGCGCTGGTCACCGGGCGCGCCTTCGACATCGACGACGTACTGCTCAACATCACCGGGGCGATGGTCGGTTACCTGCTCCTCGGCAGGCGAATGGGCCGGGCCGTGCACCCACGTAAGCCCAAGGACCCGGCCTGAATCGTGTTGGTTCGCCCGCCTCGCGACGGCTAGACCAGCGCCTTCGCGAGGAGGGCGGCGGCCTCGGCGACGAGTGGTTCGTCCATCGGGGTGTCGGGGTCGGCGTCGGGCTTCGTGGACAGGACGGCGAGCACAACCGGGGTCCCGTCCGGTGTCCAGGCGATGCCCACGTCGTTGGTGGTGCCGTACTTGCCGGTGCCCGTCTTGTCGCCGAGCGGCCAGTCCTGGGGCAGACCTGCGCGGAAGCGGTTGGTGCTGGTGGTGTTGGCGAGCAGCCATGCGGTCAGCTGCCGCCGGTCCCGGGGCGTGAGGGCGTCGCCGAGGGCGAGCTTCGCGTAGGTGCGCCCGATGGCGGCCGGGCTCGAGGTGTCCGTCACGCGCCAGGGTTCGGCCGAGTTGAGCTCGGGCTCCCAGCGGTCGAGCCGGGTCGTCCTGTCCTCGATCGAGCGGCAGAAGCGGGTGATGGCCGTGGGGCCGCCGAGTTCGCGGAGCAGGAGGTTCGCGGCGGCGTTGTCGCTGTAGGCGATGGCGGCCTCGCACAGCTCGGCGACGGTCATGCCGTTCGCGAGGTTCTCCTCCGTACCGGTGACCGGGGCGCCCCCCGCGTCCTCGACGTCCTGCTCGGTGTACCTGATGCGCAGGGCGAGGAACTCGCCGTGCCGGTCGAGGTCCCTGAGGACGGCGGCGGCAGCGAGCGTCTTGAACACCGAGCACATCGGAAAGGATTCGTCCGCGCGGTACAGCACGCTCCGGCCGGTCACGGTGTTGCACCCGAACACCCCGAGCCGGGCGGAATGCTCCCGCTCGAGCTGGTCCAGCGCTTGCGTAATGTCGTCACCCGCCGCGCCCGACGAGGCCGCGTGAGCCGACCCGCTCGCGGACACGGCGGCGGCGAGGGCCGTACCGGCGCCGACGGAGAGCACCGCGCGACGGCTGGGGCGTACTGCTAAGAAATCCACGTTCACTGTCTCCTCGTACCGATGATCAGTGTTCGCAGAGACAGACTCCCCGCCGGCCCCTCGCGGTTCCCTCGCCCGACCTGTGTCGTGGGCCGCACCAGACGCTAGGCGGATCTACCGAATCCGATCCGGTATCGCGCTCCTAGGGAGGCCGCAGGCCTCTTAGGGGCGCGGGGAACTGCACGACCAGCCACGGCGGACCCGCGGCTTCGAACTGCCTTCCAGCGGAGCGCTCAGCGGCGCGTCCACGTGTGTTTGTCGCCACCCACCCAGCGGACGACCTCCGGGTCGTCGGCGTCGTGCACAGGGATGCCGTACGCCGCGGCGGCGACCAGGACGTCGGTGAAGGACTTGGCCTCGCCGATGACGGCGCCGTCGATTTCCACGATGCGGAAGGGAGGATCCCCGGGCTGGACGCCCAGCACCATGATCCGCGGGTGCGAAATGTAAGGGCTTGCGCTTTCAGTCATGATCCCACCGGTTCCACACACGTGCCGCCGGTAAGCCTGCCGTGGCGGCGATGTCAGTCGTGGCACTCGGCTGCGCCGAGAGGGCCCGCGGCCGAACGAGGGTCGCACTTCATGGTGGCACAGCAGAGCTCCGGCGGCCGCTGTGCGGAGCCGAGCGAGTGGCGCGACGCTGGTGACATGGACCCGGCCGAGGCCCTGGACCGGATCGCGTTCCTGCTGGAACGGTCCCAGGCCCCCACCTATCGCGTACGGGCGTTCCGCACGGCGTCGAACGCGGTCGCGGCGCTGCCCGCCGAGGAAGTGGTCCGGAGGGCGGCCACCGGATCGCTGGAGTCGCTGAAGGGCGTCGGGCCGAAGACCGCGCAGGTGGTGCGGGAGGCGCTGGCGGGTCAGGTGCCGGGGTATCTGGAACGGCTGGAGCAGGAGGATCCGGATCCGCGGGCGCAGGGCGGTGAGCCGTTGCGGGCGTTGCTGCGAGGTGACTGCCATATGCATTCGGACTGGTCGGACGGAGGGAGTCCGATCGAGGAGATGGGGCGGGCGGCAGCCGGACTCGGGCACGAGTGGGCGGTGCTCACCGACCACTCGCCCACCCTCACGATCGCGCGCGGGCTGTCCCCGCAGCGACTGCGGGAGCAGCTCGGCGTGGTGGCGGAAGTCAACGCGCGCTGGGCACCGTTCCGGCTGCTGACCGGCATCGAGTGCGACATCCTCGAGGACGGTTCGCTGGACCAGGAACCGGAATTGCTGGACCGGCTGGACGTCGTGGTGGTCTCGGTGCACTCGAAGCTGCGGATGAACGCGGCGGCGATGACCCGCCGTATGGTCACCGCCGTACGCGATCCGCACTCCGACGTGCTCGGGCACTGCACCGGCCGGCTCGTCAGCGGGCGTGGGCGGCCGGAGTCGGAGTTCGACGCGGACGCGGTCTTCGCGGCCTGCGCCGAATCGGGGACGGCTCTCGAGATCAACTGCCGTCCCGAACGGCTCGACCCTCCGCGTCGGCTGCTGCGCCGGGCGGTCGACGCGGAAGTGCTGTTCTCCGTGGACACGGACGCGCACGCACCCGGCCAGCTGGACTGGCAGGGGTACGGGTGCGCGCGGGCCGAGGAGTGCGGGGTGCCCGCCGAGCGCGTGGTCACCACCTGGTCGGCGGACGAGCTGCTGGCGTGGGCGCGGCATCGGGAAGTGCCGGGTGGCGTGACCTCGTAGCCGAGGGCCGGGATGCGTGCGCGTTCCGCTTCTCCGGTTACTCGGGCCGGATGATCCATGTGACTGAGGCCAAGTACCGGGTGCGGAACGAGATGCGGATCGTGGCCGAGGCCGCACGGCGGGCGGCGCGCGAGCCGGGCAGGGAACGAGACCTCGTCGTGCAGTCGCTCAAGGCCGCTGCGGCGGCGCTGCTCTCGTGGACCGTGGCGGACGAATGGCTCGGCGACCCGATGGCGCTGATGGCGCCCTGGGTGGCGGTGGTCCTGGTGCAGGCCACGGTCTACAGCTCGCTGCGGCAGGCGGCCCAGCAGTTCGCGGCCATCTGCGTCGGCACTCTGCTGGCTTCGACGGCACAGGTCCTCACGGGCAACACCCTGGCCGCGCTCGCGCTGTCCGTCCCGGTGCTGATGCTGCTCGCCAACTGGCCCCGCTTCGGCGACCAGGGCATCTACGCCACGACCACCGCCCTGTTCACCCTCGTCTCGGACACCGTGACGACCTCCGCGATCAGCCATCGGCTCGCTCAGGCCGCCCTCGGGGCGGTCATCGGGGTCGCCGTCAACGCCCTGGTCCTGCCGCCGGTCCACCTGCGCGACGTACGCGAGAACCTGGCAGCTCTCGCGCAGGAGACGGGCGACGTACTGACCGATATCGCCGAGGACCTGCGGCAGGGCGACTGGGACGCGTCGACCGCCGCGCACTGGTCGCACGCCTCCGCCCGTCTGGCGCGCAGGCTCGACGGTCTGCGGGCGGCCAGGGGCTGGAGTCAGGAGAGCCTGCGGCTCACGAGGGACTGGCTGAGGGCGTTCCACCGGGCGCCGCTGGATGTTCCGGCGGCGGACGAGGACGAGCGGTGGAGCAGGATCACCGGGCATGTGGCGGCGCTGATCCGGGCCCTGGCGGTCTCCGTCGACGGCGGACGGACCGCCGGCCCACCGGACGGAGCGGCCCTTCACCGTTACGCCCGGCTGCTCGCCCTGCTCGGGGAGGCCTGCCACCGCGAGGGCCGGAGGTTTCTGGAGCCGGGCGGACGCCGGGACGGTTCCGATGCGTACGGAACGGACCGCCGGGCGCAGGCGAGCATGCGGGAACTGCACGAAGCGCTGCAGACGAGCCTGCGGGACCACGCCGGTCTGGGCGCGCCCCGCGCCGCCGTCCTGGGCACCCTGCTGCTCCAGGCCGAGAACATCTGGGCCGAGACGGAGCGGCCGAGCCCGGCGCCTCGCTCGTGACACATATCACGGTTGACCTGCACGTACCTGGGAACCTCGGTCAGTAGTTTCCCGTTAAATGAGGTGTGAGGCCCCGACCGTGATTCCCCCGTCCGGTCGGGGTCTCTTTCCGTTCCGCGCCCCGGCCGGAGGCTCAGGAGGCGAGCGCGTCCAGGGCAGCGGTCAGTTCTGGAGAGACGGTCTCGCGGACCCAGGACCCGCGCTCGTTGCCCGAGGCCCGGGGGACGGTCTCGATGAGCATGATCAGGTAGAGGTAGCTGCGGTAGAGGGCGAGGCGTCGACGGGCGGTCGAGGCGAACACGGCGTGGCCGCCCGCCTTTTGATAGCCCGTCAGGAACGCCTCGTCCTGCTCGATGTCGCCGAGCAGCGCCAGCGAGACGAAGTCCGCCAGTGGGTCTCCCCAGAACATGCGCTCGCCGTCGATCAGCCCGCCGATCACGGGTGCCGCACCGCCTTCCGGACGCTCGACCAGAATGTTCCCCCGCCACAGGTCGAAGTGCACGAGGCGCGGCTCCGAGACCTCGTCGAGCGCGTCGTACGCGGCCTTGGCCGTCCGGGCGATCTCGTCCACCGGTCGCGGCAGCCACGCACGATAGCGGCGGGCGTCGTCCAGGACGGCGTCGTACATCGTGGTGAAGGCCGTACGCCAGTCGTCGGCCAAGGGCCCGAGGGCACCGGACGGGTATCCGTAGCCGGGCCCGGTCACCCGGTGGAGCCGGGCCACCTGGCGACCCAACTCCTCACGGAGAAGGGTCTGTTCGCCGTCTGTGACGGAGTCATCCCACGGCTGGCCCGGGCACGCCGTCATCAGCAGATAACGCCCGGTGGACGCGGCGCCGTCGAGACAGACGCCCACCACACGCGGTGCGGTCACGTCGACTGTCGCGGCGGCCCGGTAGAACTCCGCTTCGGAGGCAAGCAGTTCACGCTCATGACTCATACCGGGGTCGGTAGGCGGAGGCGGAACCTTCAGCACGTAACGACTGCCGTCGTCGAGCAGAAGCTCCTCGACTGCGTTGTACGTCCCCCCGTCCAACGACCGGCACCGGACAAGCCGTTCCCCCGGCACCCCGACCGCCTCAAGCACTTGCCGGGCCCGCTCCTGCGACATCGTGCCCCTCCCCGTTCATGATCCGACGTACGGCTTCGGTACAGCGTACGGTCCCTGAAATTCATTAGCTCTAGGCAATATGGCTATGTAACGTAGGCTGAAACCTAGGCTCCCTAGGTTCGACATCGGTCCGACCGGATTGCCCACAGCCCCGACTCCCCACAAGGACCCGCACGATGAGACCACTCACCGAGCAGGACATACGCAACTCGTTCATCAACTGCTCGAAGGGAGAGGCCAAACGCCTGGCCATACCGCGTGACCTCGCCGAACGCCCGTGGAGCGACCTCGACTTCCTCGGCTGGCGAGATCCGGGGGCACCGGATCGCAGCTATCTCGTCACCGAGCGCGAGGAGCGACTCGTGGGCGTCACCCTGCGCTTCCCGTCCTCGCGGCGCGGCTTCCTGCACCGCAGCATGTGCTCCCTGTGCATGACGACCCACCCGGGCAACGGCGTCTCGCTGATGACGGCGCGCAAGGCGGGCGCGGCAGGACGCGAGGGCAACTCCGTCGGCGTGTACATGTGCGCCGACCTGGCCTGCTCGTTGTACGTACGCGGGAAAAAGGTCCCGGAGTCCGTACTCCGCATCGAGGAGAGCCTCACGGTGGAGGAGCAGATCTCCCGGGCGACCGGCAATCTCTCCGCCTTCCTGGACAAGTTGTACGCCTAGAAGGGCTGGCCCGGCCCACCGAACGGCCCCGTGTCAGACTGGCCGCTCGGCCTGCGTGTCCCCGCCGTCGTTCCGGGTCAACCGCGCCGTCGGAGACGTTCGGTGGGGCTACGGAACGGGAAGTTGCCAGAGATGCGGGATGTACGTGAGGCATGGGCCGCCGCCGCGGTCCGGGTCGTGAAGTGGCGCCAGGAGCCCGTCTTCGTCCAGACGGTGCGGTCGGCCGCGGCCGCGACGGTCGCCTACGTGGTCGCGCTTCAGTTCAGCCCGGAGGTGGCACCGCTCACCGCTCCGCTGACCGCACTCCTCGTCGTCCAGGTGACCCTCTACTCCACGCTCACCACGGGCGTACGCCGAGTGAACTCCGTGGTGGCAGGCGTTCTCCTCGCCATCGCGTTCAGTGCGATCGTCGGACTCACCTGGTGGAGCCTCGGCCTGCTGATCCTCGCCTCGCTGGCCGTCGGCCACCTGGTGCGGGTCAGCGAGTTCGTCCCCGAGGTGGCGATCAGCGCGATGCTGGTCCTCGGTGTCACCAGAGTCGGTGACACGGCCTGGGCGCGGGTGCTGGAAACGGTCATCGGCGCCGTGGTCGGGCTCGGCTGCAATCTGCTCTTCTCTCCCCCCGTGTGGGTGGGCGCGGCCGGAGAGTCCATCGAGGATCTGGCCCGCCGTATGCGGCAGTTGATGCTGCTGGTCGGCGAGGAGGCCGGCGGGCGCACCCCCGTGGCGTACGCGGCGGAACGCCTGTACGAGGCCCGCCGCCTCGACCACGACATCGTCGAGGTGGACGCGGCCCTCAAGCAGGCCGAGGACAGCCTGAAGCTCAATCCCCGGGTACGCGAAGGGCTGCTGCACCGGGTCGTCCTGCGGACCGGCCTCGACACGCTGGAGATCTGCACGGTCGTCCTTCGGGTACTCGCCCGCAGCCTCACCGACCTCGCCAGGCTGCGTGAGCCCGAGCCGCTGTTCGAGCGCGAGACCGGCGCGACGGTGGAGCAACTGCTGGCCGAGGTCGGTGACGCCGTGGTCAGCTTCGCCGTCCTGGTGACCACCGATGTCAGCCGCAGCGCGGAGTCCGCGGAGGCCCGGCTCGCCACCGAACTCGCCTCGGCGACCGCCACCCGCGACAAACTGGCCCAGCTCATGCTCGACGAGGTCCAGCGGGACGCGCGCCAGTGGCAACTGCACGGCGCGGTGCTCACCGAGGTCACCCGGATCCTCGACGAGCTCGACATGGAGCGCCGCTCCGATCGGCTCCTGGAGGAACTGGACCGCTGCACGCGCGAGCAGAGCGAACGCATGCCCAGCCTGACCCGCCTGCGCCGCCGTCTGCGGGGGCTCCGCCGCAAGCCTCGTACCGCCTCGGACCGAGCTGCCTGACCCGCCACTCGGAGCCGCATTTGCCCCGCACCGCCGCGAGCGGCCAAGGTGGCTGTCACGGCCGTGGCAACCGAGACCGGAGGTGCGGGCATGAGCAAGGGTGCGGAACCGGCGCGAGGCGCGCTCGGCAGGCGCCGATTCGTCGGGGCGCTCGCGGCAGCCGCGGTGACCGCCCCGGCCGGATGCGGCACCCAGGACACGCAGGACCGCCCTCAGGCCGGCACCACCTCCACCCCCGCGCGCGCCACGTCCCCCTCGCCCTCCGCGAAGCCCCGCCCCACCGGCCCCCGCCCCTTGTTCCTCGGCACGTACACCTCGGCCGAGGGCGGCGGCACCGGCATCGGACTCGCGACGTACGACATCACGACAGGCCGCATCACCGGCACGGGAACCCTCACCGGCATCGGCGACCCGTCCTATCTCGCGACGCACCCGGACGGCCGTACGCTCTACGCCGTCAACGAGCGCGAGGACGGCGGCGTGACGGCGGTCCGGCTGTCAACGAGCGGGCGGCACAGGGTACTTGGCACGCGCACTACGGGAGGTGCCGCTCCCACTCATCTGTCCGTGCACCCCGGCGGGCGCTGGCTGCTGAGCGCCAACTACGGGTCCGGCAGCGTGGCGGTGCACCCCATCGAGACCTCGGGCGCGCTCGGCGGGCGGACGGATCTGGTGACGCACTCCAGCCCGCCGCCGGGTCCCGGCCAGGAGGGGCCGCACGCGCACCAGTTCATCACCAGCCCGGACGGCGGCCATGTGCTCGCGGTCGATCTGGGCACGGACACGGTCTACACATACCGCCTGGACGAATCCGCGGGCACACTCCGCCCGGTCTCCCAAGGCCACACGCACCCCGGCGCGGGTCCACGCCATCTCACCTTCCACCCCGGGGGCCGCTTCGCCTATCTGGCGAACGAGCTCGACAACACGGTCACGGTGTGCGCCTACGACCCGGCGACGGGGCGGCTGACGCCGGGTGATCCGCAGTCCACGGGCACGGTCGGGGGCACGAGTTACCCGGCGCAGCTGCTCGTGACGCCGAAGGGCTCGTACGCGTATCTCGCCAACCGTGGCCACAACAGCCTGTCCCGGTACGCCGTCGAGGCTGAAGGGGCCCGGCTGCGCCTGCTGGACACCGTGCCGGTGCGCGGCGACTTTCCGCGTCACATCGCCTTCTCGCCGGACGGGAACCTGCTGTTCGCCGCGAACCAGAAGTCGAGCACGGTCAGCGTCTTCCACGTCGACGGGGAGTCCGGCGAACTGCGGCCCGCGGGCGAGCCGTTCGCGTCACCCGTCGCCGTCTGTGCGCTGCCGCTGTAGGGCGCGGGGGCAGGTTCCGGCACTGGCCTGGGCCAGGAGGATGTGCATGCGTTCCGTCAGCTGGCCGAGGTCGTCGGCGGGCCGGTGGAAGGGCAGTCGTACGTCGCCGTGGCCGCGGGAGCGCTCGATGCGCAGGGTCAGCGCGTGCCGGTCGACGGCGAGCGGCTGGACGCGTACCGCGCCGTGCAGGCTGTCGGGCTCCACGAGGCGGGTGAGCCGCTCGACGGCGTCCGGGTGGGTGTCGGCGAGGTGGGTCAGCAGCCGGGCCTCGGCTGTGGCCAGCGGGTCGGGTTCGGCGCGGGCGTACTCGTCGCGGTCGACCACGACCGCCCCGCCGGAGTCGCGCAGCACGATGCGGGTCGGGCTGAACGTCAGGTGTCCCTCCTCGGGCGCGAACCAGCCGGCCATCCAGAGCCGGGCGCGGATGCGGTTGCGTACGGGGACGGGGGACACGTCGGCGAACTCGAGAACGGCGGACGGCTCTCCGCGTGGCGCTCCCCCACTCTCGGCTCCGCTCGAGCGGGGGGACCCCCAGATCGCGGCCGTGGTGAGCATGCTGTCGTCCGGCAGATGCAGCAGCACGCGACCGTCCTCGGCGACGGTGTGGACGCCGATGAACTCCTCGCGGCCGCCCTCGGCGGTCACCGCGCAGGACCAGGCCGTGGCGAGCACGGAGCGGGCCCGCTGTGCCGTTGCCGGCACGGCGGTCCAGGTGTGACGGTCACCCATCCCAAACCTCCCTTAGGTAAGCCTTGCCTAACCTACCGAAGATCGAGGCTGACGCCAACCACGTCAGGCCCTTTTCACAGGAAGGGGGTCTGTCGCCCTCAGCAGAGGGCCCTTCACCCTCAGAGCTGCGCGGTCCAGTGCACTGGGCGGGTGACCGCCCTCGGCAACTTCGTACTCCCGCTGCCCCGGGCCGAGTTGAGCTGGGGCTGGGTGAGGAAGAAGGCGTCGGTCAGGTCCGCGTCCGTGAGGTCGGCGTCGCGGAGATCCGCGCCGATGAGGTCCGCGCCCCGCAGATCGGCGCCGGTCAGGTCGGCGGCTATGAGGTAGGCGCCGCGCAGGTTGGCACCCCTGAGGTCGGCCCCCTTGAGGCGGGCGCCCATGAGGTCCGCGCCCCGGCGGTCCTTCTTGCGGCCACGGGTGCCCGAGCGCACCAGCTCGCTCGTCCGCAGCAGGAGCACATTGACCTTCTGCCGGTGCGCGCCCACGTCCAACTCGCCCAGTTCCTGCGGGGTTCGGCGCGTGAGCCGCTCGGTCTCGCGGAGCAGTCGGCGGAGGTCGGCGTGGACCGGGCGGGCAGCGGGCAGGGCCAGCGCCTCCGTCAGGTACCAGAGCAGTTCATGGAGTTGCCGTACGACTGGGAAGACGTCGAACATCCGCCGGGCGTGCTCCCGCGTCCCCGTCCGCCAGTCCTCCCCGCCGAAGGTGACCTGGGAGACCTGCTGTCCGGCGCCGAAGCAGTCGTAGACCGTGCAGCCGGTGAAGCCGCGCTGCCGCAGCTCGGTGTGGATGCCGCAACGGGAGTCGGTGCCGAGGTGGGAGCAGGGCTTCCCCGCCTCCTTGTCGACCGCGAAGTCCGCCGAGGCCGAGAAGGGCAGCGCGACACAGCAAAGGCCGAAGCAACGGGTGCAGTCCGCGCGCAGATCGTGGAGGGCGTGGAGGTTGACGGGCTGGTCCTGCATGCCGGTCAGCCTACGTGGGCCCGGTCCGGCCCAGCCAACTCCCCCTCTCGACCATCCAACTCCCCTCCCCCGAACGAATCCTCACCGATGAATTTCCGGCCGTGTGGGGGTCTCCACATACAGAAGAAAACAAGCTCCGCTACTACAGAGATACGAGCCCATAGGTACGCGCCACACAAACCGAGGAGAGCGTCATGTGCACCCACCAGCCCCCGTGCCCGACCGCCGAGAGCCCCGACCACCACGCCGCCGTGATCGTGTCCGCGCATCCCGAGCAGGGCTGGTACCGGCTGTGCAACGGCACCATCGTCTTCGACGACACCGGCGAACTCCTCCCGGACGGCAGCGTCGTCCACCCGCTCCGCGCCCTCGGCACCCTGACCGTGGCCGCCTGATCCACCGGCTGACCGACCGCCGGCTGGACACTCACCGGCCGAAGAGCTCGAAGGCCACGGCCGGTTTCCCGCCGAAGCGCTCGCCCGTCGACTCCGCGTAGCCGCTCAGGACGCCACGTACGTACGTCTCAGGGTCCTCGTCCGTCAACACCTCGATGTACGTGCGGTGTTCGAGCAGAGACCGTACCGCCCGCTCAAGACCCGGCGTCGCGTCCACGGCGTGCGTGGGGCTCGCCGAACCGGCGACGGCGACCCAGCGGACCCCGTTCCAGGGTTCGAGGCCCTGGTCGGCCAGTTCGGGGAAGATCCACCGGTTCCCCGCGTCGGCGGCGGCGTCGAGCGTGGCCCGTCCCACGGCGACATGGTCCGGGGTGTTCCAGCCGACCCCGCCCCAGGTGTCGCGGTGGTTGAGGGTGATGACCAGTTCGGGCCGGTACTTGCGGATCGCTGCCGCGATGTCCCGCCGAAGCGCGGTCCCGTACTCCACGACCCCGTCCCTGTGGTCGAGGAACTCCACCTCGCTCACCCCGACGACGGCCGCACTGGCCCGCTGCTCCCGCTCCCGCAGCGGCCCGCACTCGGAAGGGTCCAGCGTGTCGATGCCCGCCTCACCACGGGTCGCCAGCACATACGCGACCTCCCGGCCCGCGTCCGTCCACGCGGCGATCGCCGCCGAGCAGCCGTACTCGAGGTCGTCCGGGTGGGCCACCACGGCAACGGCGCGCTGCCAGTCGTCGGGCATGGGCTTGAGCTGGCCGTCAGTCGATTCCGTCATGCTCGGCTCCGTCATGGTTCGCAGATTAGTGGGGCCGGGTCTTACGCGCCGAGCAATAACCGGGCCCGCGACCGTCGTTCAGACCTCGTCCCGCGACATGGCGATCAGCCGGTCCAGTACGCGCGAACCGCCCGCCCGTACCCCGTCGTGCTCGAACTCGTTCGTCACCCACGCACGCAGCCCCCGGATGCTCCGCGCCGTCGCCAGCGAGTGCTCGGTGTCGACGTACATGTCGTCGTGGTAGACGGCCGCGGCGACGGGGACCTCGTTGGCGGCAAGGCGGTCGGGGTCGTACAGCGGCAACCAGCCCCTGTCTTCGGCCAGGTCCTTCGCGGTCTCGCGCAGCGGGCGCAGCGCCGGGTCGCAGTCGAAGGTCCACGGGTGCACGGACTCGCCCGTGAACAGCAGCGGGGCGTCGCCCGCGAGCGTCTTGGCCGCGTCGAACTGCGGGAACTCGGCACGCACCCGCTCCGCGGCCCAGTCGGTGGGCCCGGCGTCCTGCCCGTAACAGGCCTCGTGGACCAGCGCGTACAGCGGGTGGCCCGCGAACGACAGCAACCCCTGTACCTCCTCCTGGAAGGCGTCGGAGAGGCCCAGGCCCTGAGGGGTGCGGACGAAGGCGTCCTCCAGGAGGTAGTGGAGGCGGTGGCTTCCGTCGCTCTTGCCGAGGACGATGCCGAGGGACTGGAAGGCCTGGACGCTGAGCCGGTAACCGTTCGGCAGGACGACGTCGTGCGCCAGCAGGTGCTCGGCGATGCGCCGGGCCCGCTCGACGTCCTGCGGGTAACGGGCGTAGTGCGCGGCGACCTTGCGCTCGATGCGCGGGTACGCGGCCCGGTAGATGTCGTCCGCGCCCGCGTCCAGGGAGGGCAGGCCGCCGGTGATCAAGGCGGCGCGCAGGCCTTCGGGTGCGTACGACAGATAGGTCACCGTGCAGAAACCGCCGAAGCTCTGGCCGAGAACCGTCCACGGCTCGCCGCCGGTGACCGTGGGGCGGATGGCCTCGCAGTCGCGGACGATGGAGTCGGCGCGGAAGTGTGCGAGGTAGTCGGCCTGTTCACGCGGGCCGCCGCGCAGCGGGAGCGTCTGGCGGTTGGCGGGCGTGGAGTTGCCGGTGCCGCGCTGGTCGAGCAGCAGCACCCGGTACTCCTGGAGGGCGCGGCCGAGCCAGGCCTGCCGGCCGATGAAGCGGTTGGCACCGAAGCCGGGGCCGCCTTGCAGGTAGACCATCCAGGGCAGGTCACCCTCAGCTTTGCCGGTGGCGACGACTTCACGGGCGTACAGCTCGATCGTCTCCCCGTCCGGGTCCTCGTGGTCGAGGGGCACCGTGAAGCGGCGGTCGGTGAGGACGACGCCGGGCTGACGGTAACTGACGCTCACTACGGGCTCCCGAGGACGTACGGACGCTTCCGGGGCCAGTTCAGCACATGGTCGTCAGCGCGGGGGCAGGCTGGAGCGGCGTACGACGAGTTCCGGCTGGAGTACGACCCTTCGGTGCTCGTGCGGGACCGGTGCCGTCTCGGATTCGGTCTCCTCCAGGAGGAGCTCCGCGGCGAGCGCCCCCATGGTCACGGCGGGCTGCCGTACGGAGGTGAGGGGGACGGCGGCGGCGGCCGCGAACTCGATGTCGTCGTAGCCGACGATCGCGAGGTCGTCGGGGACGGAGACACCGGCCGCGAACATGGCCTGCAGGACACCGAGCGCGAGCAGGTCGTTGGCGCAGAAGACGGCGGTCGGGCGCTCGGCGAGGCCGAGGAGCCGGGCGCCGGCGTCGCGGCCCGCGGCCACGTCGAGCCGCTCGGTCGGCAGCTCACGAAGGCGGTCGGCGCCGAGCCCCGCCTCGGCCAGCGCGTTCAGCGCGCCCGTGCGCCGGTCCCTGACCTGGTTCAGTCCGGGCGGCCCGCTCACATACGCGATAGAGCGGTGCCCGGCGTCGATCAGATGCCGTACGGCCAGCTCGCCGCCCGCCACGTCGTCGACCGAGACCGAGCACTCGGTGGCGCCCTCGGCGACCCGGTCGACGAGCACGAACGGGATGCCGTGACGGCGGAACGCCTCGATGTTCCGCCCGGTCGCGTCGGCGGGCGTCAACAGCACGCCTCGTACCCGCTGTTCGGCGAACAGCGACAGGTACTCGGCCTCCTCGCCCGGGCTCTGCGCGCTGTTGCAGACCATCACGCCGAGGCCGGCGTCACGGGCGGCGCGCTCGGCGCCGCGTGCCACGTCCACGAAGAACGGGTTGCCCATGTCCAGGACGAGCAGGCCCATGATCCGGCTGCGTCCGGCCCGCAGCTGCCGCGCCGACTCGCTGCGGACATAGCCGAGCCGGTCTATCGCGGACAGCACGCGGGCACGGGTCTCGGAGGCGACCGTGTCCGGCCGGTTGATCACGTTCGACACGGTGCCCACCGACACCCCGGCGACACGGGCGACGTCCTTGATACCCACCGAATGAGCCATCAGGCAGGGACCTCCAAGGTGACGGGGGGCGGCAGGCAGACCCTCACATTACCGGCGCGCCCACCGCCACGAGCAGCACTCACGCGGGCAGCCGGAAGTCGACGACATGGAGAGCCGAGGGCGTCGTACCGCTGGACTTCTCCTGGTACATGACCGACAGGACCCCGTCCTGCACGATGCGCATCTCGTCGATCACGACCTCGCCGAAGGCGTTCAGCCCGGCGCCGTCGAACAGGATCCTCCAGTCGGTGTGTCCGGAGGCCACCGAGGCTCCGGCGATCCGGCCGAACGGGAAGATCGCGTAAGCGTTGTTGTACTTGTCCATGACCAGCTTGGTGCGCTGGCTGGAGTTCAGCGGCACCGGTATCTCCGTCTTCTGCCAGGTGCCGGCGGAGCTCTTGCGGACGAGGAAGGCACGGCCGTTGGCCGTGCGGTCGGCGACGTAGTTCGTGGTGCACTGGCCGAAGCGGCCGGGGACATAGCTGATGATGGCGTGCGGTCGGCCGGCGGAGTCGGTCCACTGGCTCTCCTGGTTCATCAGCGAGTGGTCGGGGTTGAGCGGGTCCACGACGAGACCCGCGTCGTTGACGGAAACCCTGTCGGAGCCGCCGGTGGTACCGACGACGGTGCCCGCGTTGTTGCGCCAGGTGCGGCCACGGTCGTCGGAGTAGACGTAGCCGGTGTCATGGTTGGTGATGCCGCCGCCGTTGCACATCACGGCGTTGTTCTGCTCACGCCAGGTGAACAGGGAGTGCAGGCGCCCGTTCCGGTCGTAGTCGATGCCGTGCAGGTACATGTTGCGGGCCGTGCTGGAGCCGTGCTCGCTGCTGTAGGTGCCGGTGGAGCTGGTCCACTCACCGAGGTTGGTCCACCTGGTGCCGTCGTACTCGGCGAGCGCGTTGCGGCCGTTGCCGGAGACCGCCACGCGGTAGCTGAGCTGGAGCCTGCCCTCGGGGGTGGAGATGAACTGCGGGTATGTGAACTGCGAGGTGAGCGCCAGCCCGTCGAGGGTGGACTGCGGCGCGCCGAAGCGGCTCGCGGTCCAGCTCAGCCCGGCGGGGTTGTCGAGGAGCCCGGCCACCGACTTGACGTAGGTGAAGCCGTCGCTGTGCGAGTCCATGTTGAGGTGCAGCCGGCCGTCGGTCTTCGAGACGCCCATGGAGATCACGTTGTGGGAGTCGTTGTAGCGCAGGGTGTGGCCGACCTTGACGGTGGACCAGGTGCTCGAGCCGAGGGCCCGGCGGCCGACGACGGCGTTGCGGTCGGCGGTGTACCAGGCGGCGTACTGGTAGCCCTTGTACGTGAACAGGCCGTTCTTCTGGAACGAGTTGTTGTTGACCAGACCGTCGTACGACACGAAGAAGAGGGCCTGCGCGTCCAGGCGGCTGCTGCCGATGCGGGTGACCGAGGGGCCGGGGTCGGCGGCCCGTGCGGCGCCGGCGCCGGCGACCGGGCCGGCCACGGCAGTGAGGATGGTGCCGGCCAGCAGCGTACGTCTTCTCATCTCGGGGGACTCCTTTGTCGGGCGAGATCGAGCACTTCAGTCGGGTGAGTTGTGTCGAGCGGTTCTGTCACGCGAGGTGGAACACCTCGGTGAGCGGTTTCATCGCCTCGTCGGGGCGGGCGCCGTCCAGTGACTCGAAGAACGGCGCCATCTCCGCCTGCCAGCGGGCGTTGACCTCGGTGGCCTCCATGCCGGCCACGGCGGCCTCGAAGTCCTCGGTCTCCAGATAGCCGACGAGCAGGCCGTCCTCGCGCAGGAAGAGCGAGTAGTTGTGCCAGCCGGTGGCCGAGAGAGCTTCGAGCATCTCCGGCCACACGGCGGCGTGCCGCTCGCGGTACTCGGCGATCCGGTCCTCGCGGACCTTCAGCAGAAAGCACACGCGCTGCATCAAGGACCCTCCGGGGCCTAGAAGTTGAAGTCGTCGATGTTCTTCGCGTCGAACACGGTCGGCTTGCCGAGGTTGATCACGCCGTCCTTGCCGATGGTGTACTCGCCCATGTCACCGGCGGTGAACTTCTCGCCCTCCTTGCCGGTGATCTGACCCGAGGCCAGCGCCACGGACGTACGCGCGGCCAGCTCGCCGAGCTCCGCCGGGTTCCACAGCTCGAACGCCTCGACGGTGCCGTTCTTGACGTACTTGCGCATGTCGTTCGGGGTGCCGAGGCCGGTCAGCTTGACCTTGCCCTTGTACTTGGAGCCGGACAGGTACTGGGCGGCAGCCTTGATGCCGACCGTGGTCGGGGAGATGATCCCCTTCAGGTTCGGGTACTCCTGGAGCAGGCCCTGGGTCTGCTGGAAGGACTTCTGGGCGTCGTCGTCACCGTAGGCGACCTTGACGAGCTTCATGTCCTTGTACTTGGGATCCTTGAGCTCGTCCTCCATGAAGTCGATCCAGACGTTCTGGTTCGTCGCCGTCTGCGCGGCGGACAGGACCGCGATCTCGCCCTTGTAGCCGATCTGTTCGGCGAGCAGCTGCACCTCGGTACGGCCCAGGTCCTCGGCGCTGGCCTGCGAGACGAAGGCATTGCGGCAGTCGGGCTTGGTGTCGGAGTCGTAGGTGACGACCTTGATGTCGTTGCTCATGGCCTGCTTGAGCGCGGTGCACAGGGCACCCGGGTCCTGCGCGGACACGGCCATCGCGTCGACCTGCTGCTGGGTGAGCGTGTTCACGTAACTCACCTGGCCGGCGGTGTCGGTGGCGCTGGACGGGCCGACCTCCTTGTACTTGGAGCCCAGCTCCTTGAGGGCCGCCTCGCCGCCCTTGTCGGCGGTGGTGAAGTACGGGTTGTTGACCTGCTTGGGCAGGAAGCCGACGGTCAGGCCCTTCTTGAGTTCGGCGTTCGGGTCGGCCTTGCCGGCGGTGGCGGCGGCGCCGCCCTCCTTGCTGACGTCTTCCTTGGTGGTGCCACCGCCGCAGGCGGTGGCGGCGAGAGCGAGCGAGGTGACCGCGGCGAGCGCGACGGCGCTGCGGCGGAGAGATGACTTGCGCATGGCGGGTTCCTTTTTTGGCGGACTTGAATGGGTGCGCCCCGTAGGGGCGCGGGGCTGCTGTCGATTTGCGGCTCTGCCGCGATGGGGTCCCCCCGCTCGAGCGGAGCCGAGAGTGGGGGAGCGACCAGCCACGGATGGCCCGCAGCCTTCGAACGGCCCTTTCAGCGGAGCGGTTGCGCGGAGAAGGGTTTTACGAGGTCGGGGTGGGGGCCTTGGAAACAGGCGCTGAGGCCGCTCTTCGGCCCGCCCTCGCGATGGAGATCTGCCGTGCGACCCTGGGGCCGAGCACGGAGGCGACGAGCAGTACGCCGGTGACGACGATCTGCGACTGGGCGGAGACGTCCTGGATGCT
The DNA here is from genome assembly GCF_042870755.1 of Streptomyces sp. NPDC006365. NCBI lineage: Bacteria > Bacillati > Actinomycetota > Actinomycetes > Kitasatosporales > Streptomycetaceae > Streptomyces > Streptomyces sp. NPDC006365. The sequence continues at coordinate 461,706 of NZ_JBIAHS010000001.1, read as the reverse complement.
CATCACGTTCTGCAGCGCGCCGAGCAGGAAGACTCCCGCGATCGCGCCGCCGAGCGTGCCCTTGCCTCCGTCGAAGTCGATGCCGCCGAGCAACACGGCGGCCACGACGGAGAGTTCGAGACCCGTGGCGTTGTCGAAGCGGGCGCTGGCGTAGTGCAGCGCCCAGAAGATGCCGGTGAGTGAGGCCATCAGGCCGGTCAGGGTGAACAGGATCAGCTTCTGCCGCTTCACCCGGATCCCGGCGAACCGTGCGGCCTCCTCGCTCGCGCCGATCGCGAAGAGCGAGCGCCCGAACGGGGTGGCGTGCAGCGCGACCACGGCGATCGCGAGCAGTACGAGGAAGGGGAAGAAGGCGTACGGGATGAAGGTGTCCCCGATGCGTCCGGACGCGAAGTCCAGGTACTGGGCGGGGAAGTCGGTCACCGCGTCAGAGCCGAGCACGATCTGTGCGATGCCCCGGTAGGCGGCGAGGGTACCGATGGTGACGGCGAGGGAGGGCAGCCCGAGCCGGGTCACCAGCAGGCCGTTGATCAGCCCGCAGACCACGCCGAGCAGCAGGCAGATCGGGATGATCGTCTCGATGGTCATGCCCTGGTTCCACAGCGCGCCCATCACGGCACCGGACAGGCCGGCCGTGGAGGCGACCGAGAGGTCGATCTCGCCGGCCACCACGAGCAGCGTCATCGGCAGGGCGATCAGCGCGATCGGCAGGGTGTTGCCGATCAGGAACGACAGGTTGAGGGCGTTGCCGAAGCCGTCGACGGTGGTGAAGGACAGCAGCAGTACGACGATGAGGAGGGCGCCGACGACCCCATCCCACCTCAAAGAGGCGGACCGGCGGACGGCGCGCCCGAGCAGCGAGTCAGCCATGGCGGGCGTTCCTCTTCTTCAGGGCGGACGCCACGCGCAGGGCGACGATGCGGTCGACCGCGATGGCGAGGATGAGCAGGATGCCGTTGATGGCGAGCACCCATACCGAGCTGACGCCGAGGGCGGGCAGCACGCTGTTGATGGAGGTCAGCAGCAGGGCGCCGAGCGCGGCGCCGTAGACGCTGCCGGAGCCGCCGGTGAAGACGACGCCACCGACCACCACGGCGCTGACGACGGTGAGTTCGTAGCCGGTGCCGGTGCCCGAGTCGACGTTGCCGAACCGGGCCAGGTACAGCGCGCCGGCGAGACCCGTGAGCGCTCCGCAGAAGGTGTACGCGACCAGGATCCGCTTGCGTACCTGGATGCCGGCGAGCCGGGCGGCCTCGGGGTTGGAACCGAGCGCGTACAGCTCGCGTCCGCTGCCGAAGTGCTTGAGGTAGTAGGCGGTGGCGATCAGCACGGCCAGCGCGATCAGGGCGAGATAGGGCACCGCCCAGATTCCGCCGGAGCCGAAGTCCGCGAATCCGTCGGGGAGATCGGCCGCCGTGATCTGCCGTGAACCTACCCAGATCGAGTCGATGCCGCGGATGATGTAGAGCGTACCGAGGGTGACGACGAGGGCGGGCACCTGGCCGAGGCTGACGAGCAGTCCGTTCAGCAGCCCGATGCCGACTCCGAGCAGGACCGCGAGGACGATCGCCACGACGGAGTTGCCGCCGCCCTGGAGGTACGTACCGGCGGCGAAGGCGCTGATACCGAGGGTCGAGCCGACCGACAGGTCGACGTTCCGGGTGATCACGACCAGCGACTGGCCGGTGGCGACCAGCATCAGGATGGTCGCGTTCAGCAGCAGGTCCTTGATGCCCTGCTCCGACAGGAACTCGCTGTTGCCCGCCTGGGTGACGGCGATCATCACCAGGAAGACGACCAGGATGGCGAGTTCGCGCATCTTGAAGACCCGGTCGACAAGTCGCGTACCGCTCGACTTCTCCACTTCGGCAGGGGGCGCGGGGGGTGCGGTCACCGTCATGCGGCGGCCCTCCCCGTTGCTGCGGCCATCACGGTTTCCTCGGTGGCTTCGGTTCGGGGGATCTCGGCGGTGATCCGGCCCTCGTGCATCACGAGCACACGGTCGGCCATGCCGAGGATCTCGGGCAGGTCGGAGGAGATCATCAGGACGGCGACCCCGTCGGCGGCCAACTCGCTGAGCAGCCGGTGGACTTCGGCCTTCGTACCGACGTCGATGCCGCGCGTCGGCTCGTCGACTATCAGCACCTTCGGGCCGGTGGCGAGCCACTTGGCGAGGACGACCTTCTGCTGGTTGCCGCCGGACAGCGTGTTGACGGTGTCGGCGATGCGGGCGTACTTGACCTGGAGCTTGACCGCCCAGTCGAGGGACCGGCTGCGCTCGGCGCCGCGGTCCATGAGGCCCGCCTTCACGGTCGTACGCAGCCCGGTCAGGCCGATGTTGCGCTCGATCGACATGTCCATCACGAGGCCCTGGGCCCGCCGGTCCTCGGGGACGAGGGCGAGCCCGGCGGCCATGGCGGTGGACGGCGCGCCGTTGGTCAGCGCCTTCCCGTCGATCTCGACCTCGCCGGCGTCCCACCGGTCGACGCCGAAGACGGCTCGCGCCACCTCCGTACGACCGGCTCCGACGAGCCCGGCGAGTCCGACGATCTCGCCGCGGCGGACGTCGAAAGAGATGTCGGTGAAGACGCCCTCGCGGGTCAGCCGGCGCACGCTCAGTGCCACCTCACCGGCCCGCACCTCCTGCTTGGGGTACAGCTCTTCGAGATCGCGGCCGACCATGCGGCGTACAAGATCGTCCTCGGTCATGCCGTCCAGCGGCTCGCTCGAGATCAGCGCACCGTCGCGCAAGGTCGTGACCCGCCGGCAGATCTGGAAGATCTCCTCCAGGCGGTGCGAGATGAACAGCACCGCGGCGCCCTGCTCGCGCAGGGTGCGGACGACTCCGAAGAGACGGGCCACCTCGCTGCCGGTGAGGGCGGCGGTCGGCTCGTCCATGATCAGGACGCGGGCGTCGAAGGAGAGCGCCTTGGCGATCTCGACGATCTGCTGGTCGGCGATGGACAGTCCGCGCGCCGGACGGTCGGGGTCGAGTTCGACACCGAGGCGCTGCATCAGGGCCAGCGTCGCGGTGTGCGTCGCCTTGTGGTCGATACGTCCGAGGGCGCGGCGGGGCTGGCGGCCCATGAAGATGTTCTCGGCGATCGACAGATCGGGGAAGAGCGTGGGCTCCTGGTAGATCACGGCGATGCCCGCGTCCCGGGCGTCGGCCGGACCGTGGAAGACGGTGGGCTCACCGTCCAGCAGCACCTGGCCGGCGTCCGGTCGGTGCACCCCGGCGAGCGCCTTGATGAGGGTCGACTTGCCCGCGCCGTTCTCTCCGGCGAGGGCGTGCACCTCGCCGGGGAACAGCTCCAGGGACACGTCCCGCAGGGCGCGTACGGCGCCGAAGGACTTCGAGATGTCCTTCAGCGCCAGCACGGGGGCCGGACCCGTGTCGGACGGGTGGGTCATGAGGGGCTCCTCAGCGACGCGGGGCGGGGGCCTCACGACGTCGTGAAAGGTTTCAACTGGATTGCCGGGACGTTAGACAGGTCACGCAGGTCACGTCAATGGGTCGCGGGCGAAAATTTCGATAGCCAGAGGTCACAACCGAGTCACGGAACGAAGTCCGTGCAGGAGGGCTTGACAGCCCTTCGGGCGGCTCATAGCTTCGCGTTCTGAATCGTTTCAGACAGACACCCTTCAGAAGACGTCTTCCAGACCCGAAGTCACAGGAGTTCCGAAGTGACCGAGCTCGCCGCGGTGAAGGCCGCCCTCAAGACCCAGGCCGTAGAGACGCCGTCATGGGCGTACGGGAATTCGGGGACCCGCTTCAAGGTGTTCGCGCAGGCGGGAGTGCCGCGCAATCCCTTCGAGAAGCTGGACGACGCGGCACAGGTACACGCTTATACGGGCGTCGCTCCGACCGTGGCGCTGCACATCCCCTGGGACAAGGTCGACGGATACGCAGAGCTGGCCAAGTACGCGCAGGACCGCGGCGTGAAGCTCGGCACCATCAACTCCAACACCTTCCAGGACGACGACTACAAGCTCGGCAGCGTCTGTCACGCCGACGCGGCGGTGCGGCGCAAGGCCCTTGATCATCTGCTCGAGTGCGTCGACATCATGGACGCCACAGGGTCCAAGGACCTGAAGCTGTGGTTCGCGGACGGCACGAACTATCCCGGCCAGGACGACATTCGCGAGCGCCAGGACCGGCTCGCGGAGGCGCTGACGGCCGTGTACGAGCGGCTCGGTGACGACCAGCGGATGCTTCTTGAGTACAAGTTCTTCGAGCCCGCCTTCTACACGACGGACGTTCCGGACTGGGGCACGGCGTATGCGCACTGCCTCAAGCTCGGGCCGAAGGCGCAGGTCGTGGTGGACACCGGGCACCATGCGCCCGGCACCAACATCGAGTTCATCGTCGCGACGCTGCTGCGCGAGGGGAAGCTCGGGGGGTTCGACTTCAACTCGCGCTTCTATGCCGACGATGACCTGATGGTGGGAGCGGCGGATCCGTTCCAGCTGTTCCGGATCATGTACGAGGTGATTCGGGGAGGTGGGTTCACGCCCGACGTCGCTTTCATGCTCGATCAGTGTCACAACATCGAGGCGAAGATTCCGGCGATCATTCGGTCGGTGATGAATGTGCAGGAGGCTACGGCGAAGGCGCTCCTGGTGGACCGCGACTCTCTGGTCTCCGCGCAGCGGTCGGGTGACGTTCTCGAGGCGAACGCCGTGCTCATGGATGCGTACAACACTGACGTGCGGCCGTTGTTGCGCGAGCTGCGCGAGGAGATGGGGTTGGACCCCGATCCCATGGGGGCGTATCGCAGCTCCGGCTGGGCGCAGAAGATCGCTGAGGAGCGGGTCGGGGGCCAGCAAGCCGGCTGGGGGGCGTGACCGGGCCGGATCGCGTCTGCCGAGTAAGGATCATCGCAGGCTGCGGGCCGTCTGTGGCTGGTCGCTCCCCCACTCTCGGCTTCGCGGCGGAGCCGCAAATTGATACCGACCCGCGCCCCTGAAGGGGCGCCCCAGGCACCCCATGTCCACAAGGCCCCGTACACACATCACGAAGGACTGATCAAACCCATGGCACCCCACCCCGAAGCCGATGCCCTCCTCGCCCGTTCTCACCGGCTCGGCGCCGATCCCCGTAACACCAACTACGCCGGCGGCAACGCCTCCGCCAAGGGCACCGACACCGACCCCGTGACCGGCGGCGACGTCGAGCTCATGTGGGTCAAGGGATCTGGTGGCGATCTTGGCACCCTGAAGGAGTCGGGGCTGGCCGTTCTCCGGCTCGACCGGCTGCGGGCGCTTACCGATGTATACCCGGGCGTTGAGCGCGAGGACGAGATGGTGGCCGCGTTCGACTACTGCCTGCATGGGAAGGGCGGTGCGGCTCCCTCCATCGACACCGCCATGCACGGGCTTGTGGACGCGGCCCACGTCGATCATCTCCATCCGGACTCCGGTATCGCGCTCGCGTGTGCGGCCGACGGGGAGAAGCTGACCGCCGAGTGCTTCGGGGACACGGTGGTGTGGGTGCCGTGGCGGCGGCCCGGGTTCCAGCTCGGGCTGGACATCGCGGCTGTCAAGGAAGCCAATCCTCAGGCCATCGGGTGCGTCCTCGGTGGGCATGGGGTCACGGCGTGGGGCGCGACCTCCGAGGAGTGCGAGCGGAACTCGCTGCACATCATCCGCACCGCCGAGGCGTTCCTGGCCGAGCGCGGGAAGGATGAGCCGTTCGGGCCGGTGATCGAGGGGTACGCGGCTCTCGGCTCCGTCGAGCGGAAGGAGCGTGCGGCCGCGCTGGCGCCGGTCATCCGTGGCATCGCCTCGCAGGACCGTCCGCAGGTCGGGCACTTCACCGACTCCGAGGTGGTCCTCGACTTCCTCGCGAGTGCCGAGCACCCGCGTCTCGCGGCCCTCGGCACCTCCTGCCCCGACCACTTCCTGCGGACGAAGGTCAGGCCGCTCGTTCTCGACCTGCCGCCCACCGCTTCCGTCGACGAGTCGATCGCCCGTCTCAAGGAGCTGCACGCCGAGTACCGCGAGGAGTACGCCGCGTACTACGAGCGCCATGCCCAGCCCGACTCCCCCGCGATGCGCGGCGCCGACCCGGCGATCGTGCTCGTGCCCGGTGTCGGCATGTTCAGCTTCGGCAAGGACAAGCAGACCGCGCGGGTGGCCGGCGAGTTCTACGTCAACGCGATCAACGTGATGCGCGGGGCCGAGGCGGTCTCCACGTACGCGCCGATCGAGGAGTCGGAGAAGTTCCGTATCGAGTACTGGGCCCTTGAGGAGGCCAAGCTCCAGCGGATGCCGAAGCCCAAGCCGCTCGCGACGCGGGTCGCGCTGGTGACGGGTGCGGGCAGCGGAATCGGCAAGGCGATCGCGCGGCGGCTCGCGGCCGAGGGCGCGTGTGTCGTGGTCGCGGACCTGAACGCCGGGGGGGCCGCGCAGGTCGCCGAGGAGCTGGGCGGCCCTGACAAGGCCGTGTCCGTCACGGTCGACGTGACATCCGAGGAGCAGATCGCCCAGGCCTTCAAGGCGGCGGTGCTCGCCTTCGGCGGGGTCGACCTCGTGGTCAACAACGCCGGTATCTCCATCTCCAAGCCTCTGCTCGAGACGACGGCGAAGGACTGGGATCTCCAGCACGACATCATGGCCCGCGGTTCGTTCCTCGTCTCGCGCGAGGCGGCCCGGGTGATGACCCAGCAGGGCCTGGGCGGCGACATCGTCTACATCGCCTCCAAGAACGCCGTCTTCGCGGGCCCCAACAACATCGCGTACTCGGCGACCAAGGCCGACCAGGCGCATCAGGTCCGGCTGCTGGCAGCCGAGTTGGGCGAGCACGGGATCCGCGTCAACGGCGTCAACCCGGACGGTGTGGTGCGCGGCTCGGGCATCTTCGCGGGCGGCTGGGGCGCACAGCGCGCCGCCACCTACGGGATCGAGGAGGAGAAGCTCGGCGAGTTCTACGCCCAGCGGACCATCCTCAAGCGCGAGGTTCTGCCGGAGCATGTGGCGGGCGCCGTATTCGCCCTGACCGGTGGGGACTTGACCCACACCACAGGCCTGCACATCCCCGTCGACGCCGGCGTCGCCGCCGCCTTCCTGCGATGACGGCTCCGATCTCGGCTCAAGTGAAGGCGTACGCGGCGGTCGACCTCGGCGCGTCCAGCGGGCGCGTCATGGTCGGCCGCGTCGGGCCGGACTCACTCGGCCTCACCGAGGCGCACCGCTTCCCGAACCGGCCGGTGCGCACCCCCGAGGGGCTGCGGTGGGACATCCTCGCGCTGTACGCCGGTGTCCTCGACGGGCTGCGTACGGCAGGGCAGGTCGACTCGGTCGGCATCGACAGCTGGGCCGTGGACTACGGGTTGCTGGACGCGGACGGCGCGCTGCTCGGCAACCCGGTGCACTATCGCGACACGCGCACCGAGGGTGTCGCGGAGAAGGTGTGGGCAACGGTTCCGGCGGTCGAGCTGTATGCGCGTACGGGCCTCCAGTACGCGCCCTTCAACACGCTGTACCAGTTGGCGGCGGCTCGTGAGTCGGCTCAACTGGCGCACGCCAAGCGGCTGTTGCTCATCCCGGACCTGCTGACGTACTGGCTCACGGGCGAGGCGGGCACGGAGCTCACCAACGCCTCGACGACCCAGCTGATCGACCCGCGCACCCGCGAGTGGGCCCACGACGTCGCCTCGCGCCTGGGCATCGACCTCGGACTCTTCGCACCGCTGCGGCGGCCCGGAGATCCGGCGGGCCTGCTGCGCCCCGAGGTCCTGGAGGAGACCGGGATGACCGGCCCGGTCCCGGTGACCACGGTCGGTTCGCACGACACGGCGTCCGCGGTGGCCGCCGTCCCGGCCACCGGCGGAGAGCGCTTCGCGTACATCTGCACCGGCACCTGGTCGCTCGCGGGCCTGGAGCTGGACGCGCCCGTGCTGACCGAGGCCGGCCGGGCGGCCAACTTCACCAATGAACTGGGCCTTGACGGCACGGTCCGTTATCTCCGGAACATCATGGGGCTGTGGCTGCTCCAGGAGTGTCTACGGGCCTGGGGAGACCCGGAGTTGACCGAGTTGCTGCGCGCGGCGGCCGACGTCCCGCCGCTCAGGTCCGTCGTGGACGCCGGGGACGCGGCGTTCCTGGCCCCCGGCCGCATGCCCGCACGGATCGCCGACGCGTGCCGGGACTCGGGCCAGCCCGTGCCCGAATCCCCCGCCGAGATCACGCGCTGCATCCTCGACTCGCTCGCCCTCGCCCACCGCCGGGCGGTCACCGAGGCCCAGGCCCTCGCCGACCACCCCGTCGACACCGTCCACATCGTCGGCGGCGGCACCCGCAACGCCCTCCTGTGCCAGCTGACGGCGGACGCCTGCGGCCTCCCGGTCGTGGCGGGCCCGGCGGAGGCCGCCGCCCTGGGCAACGTCCTCGTCCAGGCGCGGGCGGACGGTTTGGTCGGCGACCGCACGGCGATGCGGCAGCTCCTCGCTCGTACGCAGCCGTTGGAGCGGTACGAACCGCGGGGTGACACGGCGGCGTGGCGTGCGGCGGAGGCCCGGCTCACCGCCCGGTGAGCCGGAACAGCCGAACGGGGCCCGGTGGATCGGGCCCCCTCCCCGCCGGCGCCTCCGCGTCGTAACCTGCATCCATCCGATGATCGACCTCAAGGAGCCGCGATGCGTGTCGCCCTGTTCCTGACCTGTGTCAACGACACGCTGTATCCGGAAACCGGCCGTGCCGTGGTGAAACTGCTGACCAGGCTGGGCGTGGACGTCGACTTCCCCATGGGCCAGACCTGTTGCGGGCAGGCTCACTACAACACCGGCTATCGCCATGAGGCCGAGCCACTGGCCCGGCACTTCTCCGATGTCTTCGGGGAGTACGAGGCGATCGTGACGCCCTCCGGCTCCTGTGGCGCCATGGTCCGGGAGCTGTATCCGCGCATGGGCGAGCGGGCCCGCGCGGAAGGTCGCGGCGACACCCTCGCGCGCACGCTCGCACCGGTCGTGCCCAAGACATACGAGCTCACGGAGTTCCTCGTGGACGTCCTGGGTGTGACCGACGTCGGCGCGTACTACCCGCACACCGTCACCTATCACCCGACCTGTCACGGTCTGCGCAGCCTGGGCCTCGGCGACCGTCCGCGCCGGCTCCTCCAGGCGGTCAAGGGCCTGGAGCTGAGGGAGCTTCCCGGCGCCGACGAATGCTGCGGCTTCGGCGGCACGTTCGCCGTGAAGAACTCCGATGTCTCGTCGGCGATGGGCGCCGACAAGGTCCGTAACGCCGCGTCGACGGGCGCGGACGCGCTGTGTGCCGCGGACAACTCCTGTCTGATGCACATCGGCGGCACGATGACCCGCCTCAGAACGGAGATGCGGTCGGTGCACATCGCGGAGATCCTGGCGAGCACGGAAGAGGAGCTCCTGACATGAGCGGCACCTTCGTCGGTATGCCGGCCTTCCCCGAGGCCGCGCACGAAGCCGTCTACAACCAGACCCTGCGTGGCAACCTCCGGCATGCCACGCACACGATCCGCGCCAAGCGTGCCAAGGCGGTGGCGGAGGTGTCCGACTGGGCGGCGCTGCGCGAGGCGGGCAAACAGATCAAGGACCACACGCTCCGTCATCTCGACCGGTATCTCGTGCAGTTGGAGGAGTCGGTCACGGCGGCGGGCGGCATCGTGCACTGGGCGGCGGACGCGGACGAGGCCAACCGCATCGTCGCCGACCTGGTGAAGATGACCGGCGAGACCGAGGTCGTGAAGGTCAAATCCATGGCCACCCAGGAGATCGGCCTCAACGAGGCGCTGGAGGCCGAGGGCATCCACGCGTACGAGACCGATCTGGCCGAGCTCATCGTGCAGTTGGGCAAGGACCGGCCGTCCCACATCCTCGTCCCGGCGATCCACCGCAACCGCGGCGAGATCCGCGAGATCTTCGCACGCGAGATGAGCGAGTGGGGCCGCCCGGCCCCCGAAGGGCTCACGGACACCCCCGCCGAACTCGCCGAGGCCGCCCGTCTGCACCTGCGCGAGAAGTTCCTGCGCGCCAAGGTCGGCATCTCGGGCGCCAACTTCATGGTCGCCGAGACCGGCACCATGGTGGTCGTCGAGTCCGAGGGCAACGGCCGTATGTGTCTGACCCTCCCCGAGACGCTGATCTCGGTCGTCGGCATCGAGAAGATCGTGCCGACCTGGCAGGACCTGGAGGTCTTCCTCCAGACACTCCCCCGCTCCTCGACGGCCGAGCGCATGAACCCGTACACCTCGATGTGGACGGGCACGACGGACGACCAGACCGCGGACGGCCCTCAGACCTTCCACCTGGTCCTGCTCGACAACGGCCGCACCGACACCTTGGCCGACGAGGTCGGCCGCCAGGCCCTGCGCTGCATCCGCTGCTCGGCGTGTCTGAATGTCTGCCCGGTGTACGAGCGGGCGGGCGGCCACGCGTACGGCTCGGTGTACCCGGGCCCGATCGGCGCCATCCTCAGCCCTCAACTGAGGGGCACCGCAAGCGAGATCGACGCCTCCCTGCCGTACGCCTCCTCGTTGTGCGGCGCCTGCTACGAGGTGTGCCCGGTGGCGATCGACATCCCCGAAGTGCTCGTGCATCTGCGGGAGCGGGTCGTCGAGGGGGGTGCGGTGACCCGGGACGGCAACAAGGTCGTCCTCAAGCCCGCGAAGGGACACGCCGCCGAACGGGCCGCGATGCGCGCGGCACGCTGGGCGTTCAGCCACCCCGGCGCCCTGCGCACCGGCCAGCGGCTGGCGTCGCGGAGCCGCCGCTTCCATCCCCGTACGCTGCCGGGCCCCGGCAGTGCGTGGAGCGCGACCCGCGATCTGCCGACGGTGCCGTCGGAACCGTTCCGCGACTGGTGGCAGCGTACGCGCGGCGGAAGGCACGACAGGAAGGACGCCAAGTGAGTACCAGGGATGTGATCCTCGGCCGCGTGCGCCGCGCGCTGGCGGACGTGGGACAGGACGACAGGCCGTACGAGCGGGCCGTTGACCGGGGCTACCTGCCCGAGCACGGAGACCGGAGTGTCGAGCAGACGGTGGATCTGCTGGCCGAGAACCTGGCGGACTACCGGGCGATCGTGCACCGCTGCGAGGCCGACGGCCTTGCGGCGCTGATCAGCGGGCTGCTCGCCGGGCGGGGCTCGACGTCGGTGGCCGTGCCGCCGGGCCTGGATGCGGAGTGGCTGGCGGCGACCGATGTCACGCGCGTTCCCGACCGTTCCGAGAACACACCGTACGAACTCGACCAGGTCGACAGCGTGATCACGGCATGTGCGGTCGCCATCGCCGAGACCGGCACGATCGTGCTGGACGGCGGCCCGGATCAGGGCCGCCGCCGCATCACGCTTGTCCCGGATCACCACATCTGTGTCGTACGCGTACCGGACCAGGTCGTCTCCTCGGTGCCGCAGGCGCTCCCGCGTCTCGACCCGACACGCCCGCTGACCTGGATCTCCGGCCCTTCGGCGACCAGTGACATCGAGCTCGACCGGGTCGAGGGGGTGCACGGTCCGCGCACCCTCGAGGTGGTACTGGTGACCGATCGTGCTGTCGGCGGGAGTTGAACGGATCGCGCGCGGGCCTCGTACTTCACGGAGACAACGGGGCGGCCGGCAGCCGGGGCTGACAGCCATGGCACAGCGGGCCGACCCGTTTGCCGTGCCAAGGAGGACCCGACGGATGACCGCACACCGCCGCATCGCCGCCCTCGTCGGGGCGGCTCCGCTGCTGCTCACGGTGTGGGCCGCCTGGCCCGCCGCAGCGCAAGGGGCGCAGGACGGCGCCGCCGCCCCGGCGAAGTCGTCGACGATCGTCAGCAGCACGACCGCCGAGTCCCCGGCGGGTGTCACGAGCGAGCGCGGTGAAGCGGTGTCCTCCGAGGACTCCGTACTCGATGACCGTGCGAGTACCGCCCTGCCTCTCGTCGCGGGCGGCGCGGCGGGCGTGCTGATCACGGGAGGCGCGGCCTTCACCTTGCGGCGGCGTCGCTGAGCCGGCGATGGCAGTCGCTGGGATACGGAACTCCCACTGTCGACCGTACGTTCTCGGGAAGATCACGCAACCGATGACGTACGCCGCTCACCGGCTTAATCTTGGGCGGTACCTTCAGGCCAACTCGGAGATGCCCCATGCCTCATGACGTTCCGTTGATCAACAGCAGCGTGCCGCACTCCGCGCGGATCTGGAACTACTGGCTCGGGGGCAAGGACTGCTACGAGATCGACCGCGAGGTCGGTGACCAGATCCGCGAGGTGAACCCGGAGATCGTCCAGATCGCCCGGGCCCAGCGGGCGTTCCTCAAGCGGACCGTCACGTATCTGGCCGGTGAGGTCGGCATCCGCCAGTTCCTCGACGTCGGCACGGGACTGCCCACGTTCGACAACACCCATGAGGTCGCCCAGCGGATCACCCCCGAGGCGCGGATCGTGTACGTGGACCACGACCCCATCGTGCTGGCCCACGCCACGGCACTGCTGACCAGCACGCCCGAGGGCGCCACCGACTACATCGACGCGGACCTGCGCGACCCGGCGGCCATATTGGAAGGCGCCGCCCGGACGCTGGACTTCGAGCAGCCGGTGGCTTTGATGCTGCTGGGCATCGCGGCTCACGTACCCGACGACAGTGCGTACGGCATCGTCGAGCGCCTGCTGGACGCCCTGCCGTCCGGCAGCCACCTCGTGTTCTGCGACAGCACCGAGGTGTTCCATCCCAAGGCGATGCGCGCCATGGTCGAGCAGTGGAACCAGGCGAGCGACAACCCGCGCACCAACCGCAGCCCCGACCAGCTCGCCCGCTTCTTCGGAGGCCTCGAACTCCTCGATCCCGGCCTGGTCTCCGTCGCCCAGTGGCGCCCCGTGGATGAGCCGGACTCGCCGCGGGAACCGGCGGAACCTCAGGAGGTCGACAGCTTCGGCGGGGTGGCGCGCAAGCCGTAGCCGCAGCTTCGCACGGACATCGGGTTCAACTCGGTCCCCGGCGCCGCAGGTCCGGGGCCGACGCGGCGGCGACGACCCGGTCCCGCTCCAGCAGAACCGGCCCGTAGAACACCGACTGGACGGCGATCGTCCAAAGCTGCGCAAGATCAGAGGTCAGCCGGTAAGTCCGGCCCTGTCGCAAGCGGGCCGGAGTTCCCGGACGCAGATCTGGTCGATGGTGTACACGCCGTCATTGACGAGTGTCTGCTCGATGTTGCCGACCGTCACCGCCGTCGGAGTGAGCAGGACGGACGGGATGTTCTTGGTGGTGGGGCTGTCAAAAGTCGTCGTGGCGACGTCGCGGCCATCCTCGCCGCGCCCCAGGGCGACGGCCATGGCGGCGACAGCGGCGGCTTGAGTCTCGAAGGGTTTGTACACCGTCATGTACTGCTCGCCCTTGACGATGCGCTGCACGGCGTCGAGATCGGCGTCCTGTCCGGTGACGGGGGGCAGCTCTTTGACGCGGGCGCTCTTGAGAGCGGAGATGACTCCTGCGGCTATGTCGTCGTTGGCCGCCAGGACGCCGCCGATCCGGTCCGGGCCAAGGGCCGTGATGGCGGCGGACATGTTGGCGTGGGCGTTCTCCGACCTCCAGCCCCGAGTGTCGTACGACCTGCTGATCTTCACCTCGCCGGTGAGAACCGACAGCGCGCCCCTGCGGAACCACGCCGCGTTGGCGCTGGACGGATCGCCGTTCATCATGACGATGTTCCCGCCGTTCCCCTTGTCGGCCATGGCCTCCAGCAGCGCCTCGCCCTGGAGCCTGCCGACCTGCGCGCCGTTGAAGCTGACAAAGCCCGAGATCGGGCCTTCGGCGAGCCGGTCGTAGGCGACGACCGGGACTCCCGCCTCGCGTGCCTCCTGGATCGAGGAGCGGAGCGCCCTGGTGTCGGCGGGGTCGAGGATCAGGACCCTGACCCCCTTGGTGATCATGGAAACCATCTGCTGCCGCTGATTCGCCACGTCGTTGTCGGCGTTGGCGTACTCCACGGTGCAGGAGGGACAACGCTCCTTCAGCTGCTGCTCGATCAGCGGCCTGTCCCATTTCTCCCAGCGTGGGGTCGTTCGGTTCGGCAGCAGCAGGCCGACGGTGAAGCTGTCGGTGCCCGCCTCGCCGTCCCCGCCACAGGCGGCCAGGGACATCGCCGTGAATCCCGCTACGAGCACCGCGACGATGCGCCGCTTACGGGACATACGGGCCTTGCGGGACCTGTGAGTCGTACGGGTTCTCACACCAGACCCCCTCATTCCGTTCCGGGCCCCGAGTCCGCGGGAGCCGGCTCGCGCGGCGGCACAGCGATCTCGCTCCACACCTGCTTGCCACCGGCCACCGGCACCGTGCCGAAGGACTCCGACACTGCTTCGACCAGAACCAGGCCTCGGCCGCCGGTAGCCTCCCAGTCCACGATCACCGGCTTGGCGGGCGCACGCGGCGAGGCGTCGTTCACACTGACTCGCACCCGGTCACCGCGGAGCATGAGGTCGACGCGGACCTCACCCTGAGTGTGCACCAGAGCATTGGTGACCAGCTCGGACACGACCAGCAGCACCGCGTCGGCCACTTCCTGCACCTTCCACCGACGCAGAGTGCGCGCCGTGAAACGGCGGGCGTGCATGACGGCGTCGGGCAGCCGCCACACCGCCCAGCCGGCCCGTGTGGGCCGGGTCTCCATGCCGTCGTAGCGCAGCAGCAACAGCGCCACGTCGTCCTCACGACGGCCGACGTCGCCGAGCAGTTCGTCGGCCATCCGCCCCGGATCCGCCGGATCGGCCGCGGCGAGCGCGGTACGTGTGCGGAGCATGCCCTCGTCCAGAGGCAGGTCGGAGGCCTCGACCAGGCCGTCGGTGACCAGGGCGAGCACCGCACCTGGGGCCAGTGCGACTGCGGTCATGGGGAACTCCGCCTCCGCGAGAATGCCCAGTGGAGGGCCGCCCTCGACCTGGACTTCCTCGGTAGAGCCGTCGGGATGGCGTACCAGCGGTGAGAGGTGCCCGGCCCGGACGAAAAGGATGTTGCCCTCCTCTATGTCCAGTTCGGCATAGCAGCAGGTGGCGAACAGGTCGGTCTCCATACCGACGAGGAGGCGGTTGGCGTGTGAGAGGACCACATCGGGCGGGTGGCCCTCCACCGCGTAGGCCCTGACCGCGGTACGCATCTGGCCCATGATCGTCGCGGCTCCGGCACTGTGCCCTTGGACATCCCCGATGACCAACGCCACACGATCTCCGGAGAGGGCGATGACGTCGTACCAGTCGCCGCCTACCTGCAGCCCTCGTCTGGCGGGCAGATAGCGGGCGACGGCCTTCCCCCCGGGCAGCTCGGGGAGGCGCCGGGGCAGCAGACTGCGCTGCAGCATCGTCGCGAGTTCCTGCTCGGCGTCGTACGCGTGCGCACGATTGAGGGCCTGCCCGACCAGCGCCGCGGTGGCGGTCAGCAGGGACCGCTCCTCGGGGACGAACTCGTGGGGCCGGTCCCAGCCGACCAGGCACACGCCGGCGACCCGGCCCTTGGCAGGGAGGGGCAGGACGGCCAGACCTCCGGTGCCGATGCCTGCCAGTCCGGGTTCGAGGGCCGTGCCCGCGGGCCACAGATCCATGCGTCCGTCCCGCAGCGCCATCTGAAGGGTGGGCAGGGCGTTGACCGGTGCGTCGGGCCACTCCGAGCGCCACTCGGATCGCCATGTCTCCGGCCAGGCATCGGGCTGCGGCGGGTCGAGCACGCTGACCATGAGCCGGTCGTCCTGCAGCTCGGCGAGCGCCACCCGGTCGGCGCCCAGCGGCTCACGCAGCGCGGTGACCACCACCCGGCCGACGTCACCGACCGTCGCGGCATCGTCGAGTGCGGCGGTCAGCCACTGGATCCTGGAAACGTCGTCGGCGCTTCGGCGCAGGACCGAGGTCGCCATCACCAGGCCCAGCACCTGCCCCGGCCGGTCATCGGTGGTCGCCGCCACCCTGCAGATCAGGCTCAACCAGCGCATTCCACCGGTGGGGCGTCGGACACGGAACTCCAGCTCCCGCCGGCCCCATGCCTGGCCGGACGGCTCCAGGACCGACATCAGCGCGTGCACGTCCTCCGGGAGGGTGTGCGCGATCAGGGTGTCGGCCTTGCCGTCGAAGTCGTCCGGCGCGATCCCGACCAGCTCGAGCAGAGTCTCGTCCGCCTCGATCAGGCCGGTGTCCGGCACCAGGACGAAAGTGCCGACACGCAGACTCCGCAGGGCCGGACTCAGGAGCGACGACGGCGTGGGGCGGCCGCTCCCGGCCTGGAGCAGGCCGGCGATCGCGTCGGCGTACCGCTCCAGGAAGCTCCGTTGCTCGGCCTCGAAGCCGTCCGCGGGATGCCCCACGACGACAAGACAGCCCAGTCGCCTGCCCCCCACCCTCAGTGGAAGCGCACCCAGCGACGTCTCCGCTCGCGGTGGCGTCGGCCCACCCTCGGGGTAGGAGGCGAGTGCCGCGGGGTTCAGCCACAGAGGCCGGTCGGTGCGGAAGGCGTGCGCCGCGGGTGAGCCGCCGGACAGGGGCAGCCGCTCCGGCAGCCCGCACTGGGGAGTGGCGTATCCGGCCGCTTCCACCAACCGAAGCTCTTCGTGCCCGGTACCGGGCACATAGACCGCTGCCAGCGCCGCTCCTGCGAACGCCAGGGCCCGGTCGCTCACGGCGGCCTCTGGCACCGGAGGCGGAGAACCGGTGTCTGCGGCGCCGGCCTCGGATGCCCGCAGCTCCGTGACGCCGGCCCGGGCATGGCCGTCATGAGGCATCTCCGCAACCTACCTCCCGTCCATGCCGCAGGTACCGACAGGATCGGGGCACCCACTACCAGAATCGCACACGGTGACTAAACGGACAGATCTACTTGATTAGTACTTGCGCCGGACATCGATGGTCGCCGCCGCTGCGATCGCGGATCACCACAGCCGGTGTCACACTGACGACGTGGTCGTCATCGTCTGTCACTTCCGCTCCCCCCGCACACGCATCCCCGACACCGCGACGCACGCGCGCCGTCTCCCCACGCGTACCCGTTGAAGGCCGGTCGCGCGTACTCCGTGAGCGCCCCCTCACCACGCACGGTGCAGGACAAGGGAGGTCTCTCACATGAAGGCCCGCATACGGGACGCGGCCATCGCCATGACCGCCGTCTCGACGGCTGTTGTTCTCGCGGCGTGCGGCGCGGGTGCCGGCGACGACTCCGACGGGGGGAACACGCCGACGATCGGTCTGCTGCTGCCGTCCGCCACAACGGACCGTTGGGAGGCACAGGACAGGCCGTTGTTCGAGAAGAAGGTCAAAGAGCTGTGCGGCGACTGCACGGTCGAGCATGGCAATGCCGAGAACGCCGTGGCCGTCCAGCGGCAACAGATGGAATCGATGATCACCAAGGGGGTCGATGCCATCGTGCTGGTCTCCGTGGACGCCAGATCGCTCGGCGCCGCGGTCAGGAAGGCGGATGAGGCAGATATCCCGGTCATCGCCTACGACCGCCTCGCCGAGGGCCCGGTCTCCGGCTATGTCTCCTTCGACGGCGAGAAGGTCGGCAGGCTGCAGGGCGAGGCACTGCTGAAGGCCATGGGCGACAGGGTGCCCGGCGGCCAGATCGTCATGATGAACGGCGATCCCAGCGACCCCAACGCGGCAGCGTTCAGGAAGGGCGCACTGCGCGTGCTCGAGGGGAAGGTGAAGATCGGCAAGGCCTACGAGACACTCCAGTGGAGGACGGAGACCGCGAACATGAACATGTCCCGCGCCATCTCCGCGCTCGGCGCCGACAACATCGACGGGGTCTACGCGGCCAACGACGGCCTCGCCGCCGGCAGCATGTCCGCCCTCAAAGCGAACCAAGTCAACCCGCTGCCCCCCGTCACCGGGCAGGACGCCGAACTCGGAGCTGTGCGGCGCATGGTCGCCGGCGATCAGTACATGACCGTCTACAAGCCCTTCGGACCCCAGGCTTCCGCCGGCGCCGCCATGGCCGTGGCCGCGGCCCGCGGCGAAAGCCTCGACGGCGTCGCCACGGGCACGGTGGAGAGCAGCACTGGGAACGCCGTCCCGGCCGTCCTGCTCACCCCCGTCTCCGTGACCGTCGACGACATCAAGGACACCTTGGTGAAGGACGGCGTGTACACGATCCAGCAGATCTGCACGCCCCAACTCGAGGCCGCCTGCAAGAGGGCGGGGCTGATCTGACAGACCCGTCCAACGAGGTCCGGGCCCCGGGAAGGAGATGGTTCGCGTGCCGGCTCCGCCCTTGCTGGCGCTTCACGGCGTGTGCAAGCGCTTCGGCGTCGTCGAGGTCCTCACGGAAATCGAGCTGGAGATTCACGCCGGCCAGGTGGTCGCTCTTCTCGGGGACACCGGGGCCGGCAAATCCACCCTGGTCAAAGTGATCTCCGGCGTCACCCCCGCGGACAGGGGCACCATCGAGTGGGAGGGCGGGACGGTCCAGATCAGGCGGCCGCACGACGCCCGGGACCTCGGCATCGCCACCGTCTACCAGGACCTCGCGCTGTGCGGGAATCTCGACGTCGTGGGCAATCTTTTCCTCGGGCGGGAGATCCGCAGGTTCGGGTTCCTCGACGAGATGGAGATGGAGCGCCGCACCAGACACCTGTTGGAACGCCTGACCAGAGGGGTGCCCGATCTGCGCGCCCCCGTCGTCTCGCTGTCCGGCGACCAGCGGCAGACGGTCGCCATCGCCCGCTCGCTCCTCGGCGACCCGCGGGTCCTCCTCCTTGACGAACCGACCGCGGCTCTGGGAATCGACCAGGCCAACGAGGTCCTGGACCTCGTCGACGAGCTGCGTGACCGTGGCAAGGGAGTGCTGCTCATCAGCCACAACCTGGGCGATGTCAAAGCTCTCGCGGACCGGGCCGCCGTGCTTCGGCTCGGTCGCAACAACGGCTTCTTCGACGTGAACACCGCGCCTCAGGAACAAATCCTTTCTTCCATCACCGGCGCGACGGAAAGCGTGCCGCGCCGGACGGCCTCCCGGGATGCGGGGTGGTGAAAGGGATGCGCAACATGGCGGACAAAGACACGCGGGCCGAACCCGCCACACCCACCCCCGAGGCCCGTCCTCCACACCGGGGACGGGCCATCGCCCGGGCAGTGGAGAGCCGGGTCGACGTCTTCCGGCACAGGCTGAGCGCCGGTGAAGTGGGCTCGCTCCCCATCGTCCTCGTCCTCGCCGCGGTCTGGATCACCTTCCAGTCCCTCAACGAGAACTTCCTCTCACCCCGGAACCTGTCCAATCTCAGCGTGGACATCGTGGGCACGGGTCTGATCGCGGTCGGCCTCGTCTTCGTGCTGCTGCTCGGTGAGCTCGATCTGTCAGTCGGCTCGATCAGCGGCCTCGCGGCGGCCGTCTTCGCCGTTCTGAACGTGAACAACGGCGTGCCGGAATGGCTGGCCCTCATCGTAGGAGTCCTCGCGGGCACCGTGGCAGGAACCGTCCAGGGCTTCTCCTTCGCCAGGACCCGGGTGCCGGCGTTCGTCGTCACACTCGCCGGGCTGCTCACCTGGAACGGCCTCATGCTCTACATCCTCGGGACCAGCGGCACCGTCAACCTCGACGAGAACGGGCTCGTCGCCAAGCTGACCAGCCATTACTTCACCAACGACGCTGCCGCCTACGGACTGGCCGCGCTCGGCGTGGGCCTCGTCTTCCTCGTGTCCTACCTGGACAGGCGGCGCCGCAAGGCCGCCGACATGCCGCACCGCTCGCTGAAGGAAACAGCGGTGCGCACGGGAGGCTTCGCGGTGATCGCGTTCGCCTCCGCTTATCTGCTCAACCGGTTCCAGGGGCTGCCGCTCGCCCTCCTGATCTTCCTCGTGGTGGTGGCCGTCCTCGACGTCATTCTCCGCCGCACGCACTACGGGCGGCAGGTCTACGCGCTCGGCGGCGGTGTCGAGGCGGCCCGTCGCGCCAGCCTCAGTGTGGCTCGGGTGCGGACCGCGGTGCTCGCGGTTTCGGGCACCATGGCCGCGGTCGGCGGCCTGTTCCTGGCCTCGCGCATCACTTCGGTGAGCCAGGGTTCAGGCTCAAGCATCCTGCTGCTCAATGCCATCGCCGCAGCCGTCATCGGTGGCACCAGCCTGTTCGGAGGACGGGGTACGACCTGGTCAGCGGTGCTCGGCATGCTGGTCATCCAGTCGATCGCCTCGGGCATGGCCATCACGGACACCCCCGCTGCCGTCCAGTTCATGATCACGGGCGGGGTGCTCTTCGCCGCGGTGGTACTCGACTCACTGTCACGACGCTCGCAGGAAGCACATGGGCGGGCTTGACGCGTCTGCCGGTTCCTCGATGGTTCAGCGCACCCTTCCCCGCGGCTTCGGCGGCACCGGCGGCACCGGCGGCAGTTCGGTTTCCCACCGCCGACTGCGTCACGGTTCACCGGAAATACGTGCAAGACCCCTGGATGGCGCGATGGCGGGAACGAGGTCCCCTGGACGGGATAGTCGATAAGGAGGGCGGGTAACCGGAAGTGGCTCATCAGACTTTGGGGGCTGCAGTGATCAAGGTTCTTGTTGTGCATGAGACCTGTCTGTTACGGCAGGCGCTGGCCATCCTGTTATGCCGGGAGCGTGACCTGGAGGTGAACACGGCGTCTTGGTCGGACGCGGTGACCGGGTTAATTTCCTGGCAGCCGCGCGTGTGTGTGCTGGACGTGGACGCCCCGGAACCGGCGGCGCCCATGTCTGAGTTGGCGCTGCTGGCTGAGCACGCGGCTGAGCGGAAATGCGGGCTGCTGGTACTGGCGCCACCCAGTAGACCGGGGCTGCTGTATCGCGTTTCGCAGGCGCGGGCGATGGGATACGTCAGCAAGGGCGAGCCGTGCGAGGCGCTTCTGGGGGCCATCAGGCACGTGGCGCAGGGCGAGCAGTTCGTGGACACCACACTGGGATGGGACTTTCTGCAGGCGGCACGAGTCCCGCTGACCGAGCGGGAGTTGAGTGTTCTGTCCCTGGCCTCGCAAGGAGCCTCCGTTGCGGAGATAGCGGGTGACCTGCACCTGACGCACGGAACCGTGCGCAACTATCTGTCGGCCATCACCCGCAAGACGGGAGCCCGCAACCGCGTCGATGCCATCCGTATCTCCCAGAAGGCGGGCTGGGTCTGAGACCGTCCGGGACGTCGGGAAGCTCCCCCGCGGACGTTTCCTTTCACCGATGAACACCCTCGGCCGCGAACGCCGTTGCGTCCCAGTGGCCGGCCATGTCGCGGTACAGGGGCGAGCGGGTCATCAACTCGTCGTGGGTCCCCCACTGGACGTGTGCGCCGTCCATGACCAGGATCCGGCCGGCCCGTTGGGCGGAGGTGATCCGATGGGCGATGATCACCAGCGTGCCCGGTCTGCGCGCGAAGGCCAGCTCCGCACGGGCCTCGGCTGCCGGATCCAAGTGGCAGGTGGCCTCGTCCAGCAGGGCCAGTGGTGCGGGCGAAAGGTAGGCCCTGGCCAGTGCGATCAGCTGGGCCTCGCCCGTGGAGAGGGCCGAGGGATCGACGGACGAGTCGAGTCCGCCGAGCCTGCCGGCCAGAGCGTCGAGTCCGAGACACGCGACAGCGGCCCGCACTGTGCCGTGGGGCGGCGGTTCCGGGCACAAGTACAGCAGGTTGTCACGGAGGGAGCCTGAGAACACGTACGCCTCCTGAGGGATGAGTACGCGCAGGGCGGCCAGCTCTTCCGCGGCTCGGCCACTGACCGGCACACCGGCGATTCGCACCTGTCCGCTGTGGGGGCTCAGCAGGCCGGCGATGAGGCCGACGAGGGTCGACTTGCCGATACCGCTGGGTCCGACGACGGCCAGATGCTCGCCCTCCGGCACCGTCAGGTGCAGATCGCGGACGACGGGCCGGGTGTGGTCGCCGTGGGCGAAGGTGACGCGGTCCAGCTCGACCGCGGGAGGCCTGGAGGCCGGGGGCGGCCCGTACGGTGCCGGTTGAGCCACCCGTACGCGGGCCTGCCGTCCGGCCGGGCGGCAGGCCCGCCCTGCCTGCGGCCCCGTGTCGTCCGGAGCCGTCAGGCGGGCCGCGTCGGCGTCCCCTGCGGCGCCGCCGGTGTCCGCATTCTGATCCGCGCGGCTGCCTGGCGGCGCACTCTCCGGGTCGGCCCACAGCCGCCGTAGGACGGCCCCCAGCCGCGTACCGGCCGTGCCCAGACCCTGTGTCAGGTTGTGCAGCGCAGGCAGTAGCGATTGCGTGACGTACACGAGCGCGCCTGCCAGGGCGCCCGCCGTCACACCGTGGCGCAGCAACCACGGAGCGGCACCCAGCAGCAGGATGACCGGCAGCCGCCCCGCGAGAGCGATCGCGAGGACACGGGACACCTCCCAGCGCGCCAGCGACCGCGAGGCCCGGAACTCGGCCGCGATCAGAGCCTCAGTCTCCTCGCCCATCACGTCCTCCGCACCGGTCGCGGTGACGTCCCGCAGACCACAGGCGAGGTCACCGCACTGCCGCGCAAGGTCCTCGTCAACCGCCAAGTAAGCCTCCTGCCGCCGGGCCAGCGGGCCGAGGGTCGCCACGAACAGTCCCAGCCCGGCGACCAACGGGGGCATCACCACCGCAAGCAGGAGCGGATCCAGCGCGAACAGCCCCGCCAAGGCACCGGCTGCGGTGAAGACGAACGAACGGGCGGCCATCGTCACTCCGGCAAAAGTGTCCCGGGCCAGCTCCACCTGCTGAGTGAGCCGTGAGACCGCGGTCGCATCGGTCCGGTGCGGCCCGGCCACAGCCCCCTCCAGGGCAGCGAAGACCACTCGGCGCACCAGCGCGTCCCGCAGCGGTTCGACCAGACCGGCCAGCGCCCAATAGGCACCTTTGGTACCGAAGGCCGCGGCGATCACCGACACGGCGGCCGCCGCGAGCCATGCCAGGCCAAGGTCCGTCCGGGCCCTGAGGAAACCGTCGTCCAGCGCCCGGGCCAGGGCGATGCCCAGCAGGAAGGCCTGGCCGGCTTCGAGGACGGACCACCCGGCCAGGGCGGCGACTGCCGCCTTGTGGCGGCGCAGAAATGCGAGGGCGGCGTTCCGCAGACGGCACTCGGTCTCCTCGGGCGCGACGCCACGGGCCGCGTCAGCCACCCGGCCCTCCTTGCCCTTGATCGAGCAAAGGGGCAGGAGCCGGCCGATCGTCCTCGGTGCACGGCGGTTCGAAGACGGCCCGGTACTCCGGCAGGCACCACAGCGCGGAGTGCGGGGCGACCGCCCGCACCCGCCCGCAGTCGAGCCAGGCCACCAGGTCGGCGCGGGCCGCCGTGGACGCGCGGTGGGCGACGACGACACGGGTGCGGCCATCGAGCCCGTGCCACAGCGCGGCGCCGATGCGGCGCTCGGTGACCGTGTCGAGGCTGGAGGTGGCGTCGTCCAGCACGAGCAGTCGGCCACTGTGCGCGAATGCCCGGGCCAGGCCCAGACGTTGCACCTCACCGCCGGACAGGGCTGTGGCCCGGCAGGCGGTCTCGTAGCCGTCCGGCAGGAGGCGTACGAAGTCATCGGCACACGCCTGGCGGGCCGCCGAGACGACCGTCTGTCGCGGAACGGTGGTGGGGCCGACGGCGATGGCACCGCCGACCGTGCCACCGAAGAGGGCTGGTCGTGCGAAGGCGTAGCCGACAGCGCGGCGCAGCTCGTCGCGGCACAGCTCCGGCAAGGGCACCCCGTCGAGAAGCACGACGCCCTCGTCGGGATCGGCGAGCCGTCCCGCGAGCGCGGCGAACACCGACTTGCCCGTCCCGGAACGCCCGACCACGGCCAGCGAGGAACCGGCCGGAACCGACACGTCGACGGCGCGGAGCACCGTGCGGTCGCCACGCACCGCGGCGACACCACGGAACTCCAGCGCTCCGGCCCCTGCCGGGAGCCGCCGTGTGCCGTGGGCGGTGGCGGGCTCGGTGAGGACCTCGGCGACCCGGTGGGCGGCCGCACGGCTGCGTACGACGTCGTTGACCCGGGAAACCAGCATGCCGATGCCGGTGGCGAGTGCGGCGTAGCGTGAGGCCGCGAGCAGTTCGCCGACCGTCAGGCGGTGAGCGGTCAGAAGCAGGCCGCCGACGGCCAGGACGAGGAGTTGCAGCAGCGGAAGGATCGCCGCGGCCCGAGCCGTCGAACGGCCCAGGACTCGCCAGGTTCGGTGTCCGTGCCGGCCCAGTTCGGGCAGCGTGCGCAGGATGCGGGACCTCTCACGCCGGGTGGTGCCCGCTGCGGCCACCGTGCGTGCCCCGCGCAGCGTCTCCAGCAGACGGCCGGCCATCTCACCCTGGACCCGCTGGTAACGCGAGACGCTGTCGGAGGTGTCGCGCACGAAGGCCCGCAGCAACAGCACGAGGAGGGGTATGCCGAGGATGAACGCCGCTCCCAGCCACGGATCGAGGAGCGTGAGGACGAGCAGCGCGCCCAGCGGTGTGATCCCGGCGGCCAGCAGCCCGGCGACGGCTGCCGGAGCCGCACCGGTGTGTGCGGCGTTGCCGACCACCCGGGAGGCCAGGTCTCCCGGGGCGAAGCGGTCCTGGGCGCGCGGCCCGACCGCCAGTATGTGACGCAGCAGCCGCCCTCGCGTCCAGGCCGCCGTACGGGCAGCGGTCGTTCCGGTGAGCAGGGCCTCGCCCGCCTGGGCGGCGATGAGCGTGCCCGTCAGGGCCGCCGCCAGCACAGTCCAGCGCCCGGCCCACGGTGCCTGCCGGTCCGTCAGCAGCGCGTCGACGGCGTGGCCGAGCAGAAAGGGCATGACCAGCTCCGCAGTCGCGGTGGCCACGCTGATCAGGCACAGCGCCGTGCAGCGGCCGGCACTGTGCCGGACAACCTCGCGCAGGAAGCGGTGGGTTGAGGGACCGGGCTCGGGGCTGCGGGGGGCGCCCAGGCGCATCGCTTCGACCTTCCCGGGAGGGGGCGCGGGGCCCGACGGTCACCAGACGTGCCCCCGGACGACGGCTACCGTCCGGGGGCACGCCCTCGGTCTGTCACCGACGCCCGGCGCTCACAGGGGCGGGGATGCGCCGGGGCAGAGCTGTCACAGGCACAGGGTGGTGGAGGAGGTGCTCGCGGAGCACAGCAGCAGGCTCGCGCTGCTCACCGTCGACGCGGCGTTCTCCGGAGACTCCGGCGACTCCGGCGGTTCGGGAGTTTCGAGTGTCTGCAGGTCGAGCAGTGTCATGGTGCATCCTTTCGGTTCGGTGCTGCCTCCGTACGCATCCCGCCAAGGCGTCGCTCCGCGGAGTCTCCGTCGGTGACGTGCGCAGGTGGTGTCCGTACGGACTCAGCGCATGCGAGTGGATCTTCCGTTTCGGCCCCCAGCTGCGGGGACCGGCTCTGGGGCCGCCGGAGCGGCGGGAGGAAGGGGAACGCGGCCGGCCGCTCGTCGAGCGCGGCGCCGATCGCCAGCAGGCAGCCCGCCGTTCCCGTGGCGAGGTCCATCGACAGGCGCATCACCTGGTCGCCGGCGAAGGCCAGCTGCCCGCGGTAGGGCACGGCGTGCCAGGACAGGCGGGCGACCTGGTCGGCCAGATGACGGGGAGCGACCTCGGGGGTGGCGGTGCGGGCGAGGTGCAGCAGCATGCCCGCGCGCCCGCCGAAGAGCCCCGACTGGGCGTAGAAGCGTGACGTGGCGGCGGGAAGGACCGCCGTGCGGGCACGCGCGAGGTCCTCGTCGTCGTGGCGGGCGAGGTAGTCGTCGAGCACCATGGCGATGCCCACGCTGCCCTGGCCGAGATACGGCATGGAGCGGCGGCCTTCGTCCACGGCCAGCGCGCCCGAGCGGTCCATCGCGCAGTACGCCAGGTCGGCACGGAGGTGGCGGGCGGCCAGCTCGAGCAGGGCAGGTGCCCCGGTGCGCTCGTGCAGACGCAGAAAGCACAGTGCGGAACCACTGGATCCGTACAGCAGGCCGGCCTTGCCCGCCCTGGAGGCCCGCTCGCCGCGGTTTGCTCCGTGCGTGCCGCCGGGCGGAGCCTGCAGCGGGTCCGGACCGGTGGGGAGGTGCTCAGATCGGTCCGCGAGCAACTGGACCGCTTCGAGAGCGCGGTCGCGCAGGATCCTCTCGCCCGTGGTGCGCGACAGCTCGTCCAAGGCGAGCGCGACCCCGGCCAGTCCTCCGTACAGGTCGGGCCCCAGGCGCTGCCATCTCTCGCCCAGCACCCTCTCGGTCAATTCCAGTGCGGGTCCGGTGTGGCCGAGGCGCGCCAGGACCCAGGCGGTGCCGAGCAGCCCGTCGAACAGGCCGAGGGGAGTGCCGGATCCGGGCGCCGAGGTGTGCCGCAGCAGCCACTCCTCGGCCGGCTCGTGGCGTGGGCAGCCGGTCTCGGCGAGGGCGTACAGGACGCCTGCCGCCCCGTGCGCCAGGCTGGTGCCGCCACCGTCCTTGAACTGCTCGATGTCCCCGGGGAACAGGCGGTCGTCTCGTTCGGGTGTGGCACTCGCGATGAGCGCGCAGTACATCGAGTCCCGGCTGCGCGGCCAGTCGCCCGGGCCGACCGGCAGATAGCGTTCGGCCCGTCGACGGCGGCCCTGCGGTGTTCCGCCCCGGTGCGACTGCGGCGCCCCGGTGATCTCGCGAACGGCGTCGGCGAGGAAGGCGCGCGGCACGGGGAACTCCGCGGCAGCCGCGTCGGCGAGGTGGGCGGCTTTCCCGCGGTCGACGCCGAGCAGCGTCGTCAGTGGGAGGAAGAGCGCGAGGCGCAGGCACGCCAGGGCATAGCGGTCGATGGCGAAGCCATGGCGGTCGGCCGGCGCGAGGAAACCAGGGTGGGCGACGACCTGACGGCGGTCCTCGTCGATGTGCGCAGCGGCCTCGAAGTCGATCAGGCGTACGGATTCCTCGTCGGGGCCGATGAGGATGTTGAACAAGTGCAGGTCGTTGAAGACGATCTCGCGGTCGTGCACGGAGGCGAGGGCACGCTCGACGGACCGCTGCACGCGCAGCGCCCAGGCGGTGTAGTCGGCGAGCACGCCGGGATCGGGATCGGCGACGAGCAGCGGATGGCGTCGGCCGAAATACGTGTTGAGGGTGCTCCCCTCCAAGTACTCCATCACCAGGAAGCGATGGTCATCCAGCACGAACCAGTCCCGCACCTCCGGCGCCACACCCGACCCGGAAAGGCGCTCCAGAACCGCCCGTTCGCGCTCCAGCCGGGTGACGGCGTCCGCGCCGTCCGCCGCCAGACCGGCGTGCGGCCGGGCCTCCTTGAGCACGACCTTCTCACCGGTCCGCAGGTCGTGGCCGGCGTAGACCCCGCCCCCGTTGGAGAAGTGCAGGGCCTGCTCGATCCGGTAGGGCAGGCCGCCGGTGGTCGTGGCGTTGCGGGCGGCCAGCTCCGGCTCAAGGAAGTCGGGCAGGACCACCCACTCCGGGACGTGGAACACCGGATCCCGGCGGTCCGGCACCAACCGGCCGCTGCCGTCCTCGACAGCCGGCACGAGTGTCCCCCCGGCGTCCGGGCAGAACCGCTGGACGAAGCCCCCGTACCTCACATACAGGGGTCCTTGTCGCCAGCGCAGATCGGTGAGGATGTACGGTCCCGGCTCGCCGTCCAGTAACTCGCCCAACTCCTCGAGCGCACGGTGGAGTTGGTCCTCATCGACCGGATAGAGGGTGGCGAACTTCCCGCTGGCACCTCGCCCGGCATACTTCGAGTTCCTCAGGAAGAGGTGGTTCGGTCCGGGCACGAACTTGAACGGAATCGTGTGGGAGACGCAGTAGTCCCACACGACACCGGCCACCTTCTCCGCGTTGCCCAGGCAGGCCGATACGTGGATCTTCCAGCCCTGTGCGGGAGTTCGTCCGTTGGCCGGCGACAGGTGCAGCCAGTCACCGGACCGGTGCCGGCGCCAGCCGTCTGGCGCGGGCCGGTTGGCGGGCTCGTAGAGCTGCGGTGTGCCGTCGACGGCACCGAAGAGCTGGTTCGGTGTCTCGTAGAAGTGGTCATCGGCGAGACAGAAGACCTCGTATCGCTTCTCCATGTGTCTCCTCTGCTGGGTCGACAACAGACTCCAGCGGGCATGCGGCCTCGTACAGTCACGCCTGTCATCGGTCACCCATGACAAACGCAGCACTCGGGAGACAGCCCTGTCACGGCGCGAAAGGCATGGACGACCACCCCGGTCCGCTTCGCGAAGCGCCCCGGGGTCAACCGTGCCCAGACGTGTCCGTCCCCCTCGGCCGGGTCTGCCGAGGGGGACGGAGAAAGTCTCTGCCGGTGATGCACCCAGAACACATCAACCCAGGTCAGCGCACCCGACCCCGCGGTTTCAGCGGCACCGGCGGCAGTTCCGGAGCACGCAGCGGCGCCCCGTCGTAGCCCTTGACCTCACCGAAGCGGGAGCCCTGTGCCCAGTCCCTCCGGGCCGCCTCGATCTCGGCCTGCGTGCGCCCGATGAAGTTCCACCACATGATCAGCTCCTCCTCGAAGGGCTCGCCGCCGAGGAGCATCAGTCCCGCGTCCGACTCGGCGCGCAGGGGCAGTTCGGAGCGGCCGCAGCCGAGGTAGAGCATGGAACCGGGCAGCAGTGGTACGCCGTCCACGTGGGCCTCGCCGGACATGGACAGGACGGCGTACTCGAAGTCCGGCTCCAGCGGCAGGCGTACGTCACTGCCGTGGTCGAGCGCGAGATCGGCGCCTACGATCGGGGTGTAGGTCGTGCCGGGCGAGGCGGCGCCGTCGACCGAGCCGAGGATCAGCGTGGCTCTGAGGCCGGGGGCGGTGACGACGGGCAGCTCGGCATGGTGCTCGAAGAGCGGGTCGGTGTGGCGGTGGGTGTCGGGCAGAGCCACCCACAGCTGCGCGCCGTGCAGAAAGCGGGCGTGCGAGCGCGGGCTCTCCTCGGAGTGACTGATGGCCCGCCCGGACGTCATCAGGCCCAGCTCGCGCGGGCGGATCGTCTGAAGGCTGCCGGTGGAGTCACGGTGCAGCACCTCGCCCTCATGCAGCCAGCTGACGGTCTGCAGCCCCATGTGCGGATGCGGCGGCACCTGCATACCGGGCTCGTCCGCGATGTCATCCGGCCCGTAGTGATCGACGAAGCACCAGGCGCCGACCATCCGTCTCCCCAGATTGGGCAGCAGCCGCCGAACTTCACTGGATTCGCCGAGCTTGACCTTGCGCGGACTGAGGAGCTCACGCACCGGCTCGGCCACCACGAAACCCCGGCCACCGCAGAGGGCGGGAACTGCCTCGCGATCAAGATTGCTCATGGCCCTCAACCTAGACCCGCGGGGGTCTCTCCGTCAGGTCGTACAGGGCCTCGAAGATACTAGCCATGGACATAGTAGCCATGTACTGTATCTGTCATGAGTACGACACCCGAGGGCGCGACGCCCGGTTTCCTGGTCTGGCGCCTGTCGATGAAGTGGCGAGTGGCCGTAGACCGGACGGTCGCACCCTTGGGCCTCACCCACGCGCAGTACTCGCTGGTGGCGTCGTTGCACGGCATGCACCGGGCCGGACTCCGCCCCAGCCAGCGGCAACTCGCCGACCACACCGGACTGGAACCGCTGTACGTGTCGAAGCTGGCCCGGTCCCTGGAAGCCGCCGGGCTCGTCGACCGCACCCGGGACCCCACCGATCCTCGCGCGGTGCGACTGTCACTCACCGAACAAGGAGCGGAGGTCACCCGCCGCGCGATCAAGGTCGTCCAGGGACTCCTGGAGCAGTTGGTCGCACCTCTCGGGGGGCTCGACAGTCAACGAACCAAGGCGTTCAAACACGAGTTGACCATCCTGCTCGACGTACCTCTTGATCCACCGACCGAGAACATGACGGAGCAGCCATGACGACCACAACACCGACAGTCGACGGCCGGGTCATAGGCCTGGCCCACTACGCGAGCCGCGCCGCCCTGGAGCGGATACTGGCCCGCACCGGCAACACCTTCAACCAGCTGGTGACACTACGGCTCGTCGCGGTCGGCGGCGACTGGGTCGAGCGCGACCGGCTGGTGGAGGGCGTGACCGGCTCGCTGAAAATCGCGGAGTCGATCGTGCAGGACACCATCGACGAGTTGACGACCGCGAACCTGGTCGAAGAGGCGCCGGCG
Source organism: Streptomyces sp. NPDC006365 (assembly GCF_042870755.1). Taxonomy (NCBI): domain Bacteria; kingdom Bacillati; phylum Actinomycetota; class Actinomycetes; order Kitasatosporales; family Streptomycetaceae; genus Streptomyces; species Streptomyces sp. NPDC006365. The sequence continues at coordinate 431,715 of NZ_JBIAHS010000001.1, read as the reverse complement.
GAGAAGCCCCGACTGCGACTCACGGAGGCCGGCCAGGAACGATACGAACGCATCGCCACCGCGACCGGCGAGGTTGCCGCCCGCATCTACGCCGGCGTCCCGGCCGAGGACCTGGCGACGGCTGGCCGCGTGCTGACACTCATCACCGAGCGGGCGAACGCCGAGTTGGCTCGCGCGTAGACGCCCGGCAGGGACATGGAATTTTCAACAAAACTGTGCCGTTGTGGCCACCGAAGGAGGTCGAAGTGAACACGACGTACTACGACCACGGGACGGCCGCGGAGCGCTGGGAGCGCGCCCGGACATTCTTCGACGCCAAGGACTACGCCGCGGCGGCGCGGATTCTGGACGGACTGGTCGAGGAGGTGCCGGAGCAGGTCGGACCGCGTCTCCTGCTGGCCCGCGCGTACTACCACTCGGCCCAACTCCGCCGCGCCGAGGCCCAGTTGAGGATACTCGTCGAACGGGACCCGGTAGAGCACTACGCCCGACTGATGCTCGGCCGCACACTCCAACGACAGGGCCGTCACGAGGAGGCGCAGCCCCACATGCGCCTCGCATCGGCTCTCGCGGGGGATTTCGAGTCGCTGTGAGTGTCCTCAAAGGCGCGCGCCGCGCAGGGGCGGCGTGAGCGCGGTCGCAGCCGCCAGTACGCAGATCACGCCACACCCCGCGAAGAAGGTCGCCGTGCCCCAGGCCGCGGCGACGAGGCCGGTAAGCGGATAGAGAAGAGGGCTGAGCCCCAAAGTGCAGAGGGTCGTCACCGAGGTGACGCGCCCCAAGTATCGGGGCTCGGCCTCTTTTTGCAGTAGGGCATTGCCGAGCACCATCGCGACGCCGCTGACGACGCCGAGCAGCCCGCCCAGCGCGATGGCGGTTCCGGGCGGGCCGGTCCGGCCCAGCGCCGCGACCACTGCGGCGGTCACGAGCAACGATCCCGCCAGCACGGCCCCAGCGCTGGGCACGTGGCGCGCGACCGCCATCGTCAGCGCACTCACAGCTCCGCCGACACTGAACGCGGTCAGAATCCAGCCGAGCGCGGCGGTGCCCCAGCCCCGCTCGTCGGCAAGCAGCACGAGCCCGGCGAAGAGCGGCCCGCTGAAGCACATCTCGCCAAGGCCGATGACCCAGACGAGACGACGCAGCCGCCGATGCCCACGCAGGTGCCGAAGACCGTCCCGCAGTTCGCCCAACAGACGCCCGCGCGGCGCGCATTCGGCCCCCGCCCGCCCCACTGCCTCCACCGGCCCCACCCGCACCGCCCACAGCAGCCCCACCGACACCCCGAACAGCACCCCCACTGCAGCGAACGCGCCCGCTGCCCCCTGAGCCGCCAGCAGGAAGGACGCGATCAGTGGCCCGACCGCGTTGCTGAACCGCACCGCCAGCACCCGCATCCCCTGTACCCGGGCCAGCTGGTCTTGCTCCGTGAGCCTTGGTGGCAAGGCGCCCACCGCCGGCAAGAAGACCGCGTCGACGACGCCGAAGAGCAGGGCCACAACGTACAGCGGCCACAATCGAGGGCCGTCGATCCCGGTCAGTGCAGCGGCGCCCAGTACGACCGCGCACCGTACGACGTCGCTGGCAAGGAGAACGCGGCGTGGGCCGAAGCGGTCGGCGAGTACGCCGCCGCCGAGCATGAGGACGGCGCGGGGTATCGCCCCGACGGCGAGAACGGCGCCGACCTGTGCGGGACCGGCGGTGCGGGTGGCGGCCCAGGCCAGGATCAGGTGGTAGCCGACGTCACCGGTGACAGACGTGGTGTAGGCGCCCAGCCAGCGCAGGATGTTCGGGTCGCGATAGGGGGACCGCGCAGTCATGCCTCGTCGGCGAGCAGCGGGAACAACTGAAGGTGTACGGCCACTCGTTCAGCCCCGTCTGCGGGTTCGCGCTCCCGGTAGCTCTCGACCACCCGCGACAACTCACCCTTAATCGCGTCGAGTTGACCGGGTTCCAGACGCAGCATGTAGCTCATGAATCCGCTGACCCCGAACCATTCGTCGGGCAGCACCGGCACAACCTCGGCGGCCACCCTGCGCAGCGTCTCCCCGTCGGCCAGGGCCACGGCCTGTGCGTACGCCCGACTGGCGGCGTCCGGTGACGTGGCCGGATCGTGCAGCGAGATCCGGTGCAGCGCTCGCCACCAGCGGTCCCGCTTCGTCCCCCGCTCCGTGTCCTCCTCGATGAGCCCGCCTGCCGCGAGTCGCCGCAGATGGTAGCTGGCCGCACCGGAGTCCAGCTCGAAGTGCGCGGCCAACTGCCGCACGGTGGCCGGTCCCTGCTGTCGCAGCCGGTTCAGCAACGCGAGCCGCGTGGGGTGCGCCAGTACGCGCAATGCGGCCGTGTCGAGGGTGATGTCGGTCGTGCCGTCGTCTGCCATGGCGCGCAGCGTAGAACGCGAAGAATCCTTCCGGAAGACTTGTTCGCGAACATCCCTTCGCGAACACCCCTTCGCGAACAGGTCTTCATCAACGTTGCAGCAACAACTGCCCCTCAGACAGCGGGAGTCGTGCGCGTACGATCGGCGGCTGTCGGACCCTTCGCCACACGACCGCAACTACCGGGCGTACGTCCGCTTTCCCCGCCGGTACGCGATCTCGCCCAGGACCACGTCCACGGCGATGAAGGCCGCCAGGGGGATGCCGAGGAGGGGTACGAAGTAGCCGATCACGGCGACGGTCGCCATCAGGGGGACGAGGACGTACGGCGGGACCTGTTGCCAGGCGCCGCGTGGGATCGGGCGGCCGAAGGCGGAGGCGCGGCCGCGTTGCCACCACATGCGGTAGCCCCAAAGGATCAGCAGGATCAGGGAGAGCGCGAGGCCCATCAGTGCGATCTGGTTGACGATGCCGAACAGGACGCCGGTGTGCGCGTCGATGCCCCAGCGGCTCAGCTTCGCGAGGACCGGGTAGTCGGCGAACCGCACCACGTCCATGACCTGGCCGTTCGTCGGGTTCACGGCGACCGCGTCCTGCTTGGTGGGCCAGCTGCGCTGGACCTGCTGTACGACATACGCCGTCGAACCCGCCGAGGCGTCGGCCGGCGGCACGATCTCCACCGGGTCCCCCAGGCCCTCGGCGCGTCCGGCCGCGAGGACCTTGTCGAGGCCGACGCCGTGGTCGGCACCCGACTCGGCGGAGGCGGACCCGTGCTCGGCGTGCTCACCGCCCGACGACGCCGACACCGTGGGCGTGGCCTGGTTGAGGGAGGTACGCAAGGCGTCGATGTGGGATCCGGCGTACGCCGACCAGGTCAGGCCCGTGGCCGACAGGAAGAAGAACCCGGCCGCCGCCCAGACGCCGACGGTGCCGTGCAGTCCCAGTGTGCGGCGGCGACCGCTGGTGCCGCGCACCTTCCGCTGCTTACGACGGCGGCTGAACCACAGCACGAGGCCGCCGCCCGCGATCACCCACAGCCAGCTGGCCGCCAGTTCGCTGTAGAGCCGGCCGGTCTCGCCGAGGTGCAGATCGCGGTGGAACTCGTCGATCCAGGTGCGTAGCGGCAGCGCGCCGGTGGATCCGTACTGCTCGAGCGCGCCGCGCACCTCCCCGGTGTACGGGTCGACGAACACGGCGAGCTTGTGCTCCGCGTCGACGCCCGGGACCCCGGACAGCAGCACCCTGGTGCTCGCGTCCGCCTCCGGTGAGGGGCGTACGGCGGCGACCGTGCCCCGTGGGTGCTCCTCGCGCGCGGCGGCCACCTGCTCGGAGATCGGCAGCTTGCTCTCGCCCACGGGGACGGTCATCTCCTGCGCGTACACGATCTTCTCGGCCTGGAACGAGGCCGCGTACAGCAGCCCGGTCGTGGCGGCGACGAGCAGGAACGGGGCGACGAGCACTCCAGCGTAGAAGTGCAGCCGCAGCACCAGGGGGCGCAGGGGCGACCAGATGCTGCGCCCCGGTGCGGGCGTGACGGATTCCGGTGAGTCCGGGGAATCCGGGTCCGGGGAGTCATCCGTCTCGGTCGAGGGAGCGGTGGTCATCGGCGGGCTTCTCCGGTCGTGCGGGGCGGGCCGTGCGGCCGTGTTCGGTCGCGGCGGTCCAGAAGTCGGCCGACGGGGGTGATGAGTTCCCGGGCTTGCGCGTGGCGTGGGTCACACAGGCGGGTGCCGCCGGTCAACGGAACCGGCGGCACCCCCTGCCGCGACTACGCGTCCCGATACGCCTCCAGCAGCCGCAGCCACACCTCGCTCACCGTCGGGTAAGCCGGCACCGCGTGCCAGAGCCGGTCCACCGGTACCTCTCCGGCCACCGCGATCGTCGCGGAGTGGAGGAGTTCGCCCACGCCGGGGCCGACGAAAGTGACGCCACGGAGGGTTTCGGTGTCGAGGTCGACGATCATGCGGGCCCGGCCGCGGTAGCCGTCGGCGTAGAGGCCGGCGCCCGCTACCGAGGCGAGGTCGATGTCGACCGCGCGGACTCGGTGGCCGGCTTGTTCGGCCTCGGCGAGGGAGAGGCCGACCGCGGCGGCCTCCGGGTCGGTGAAGACCACCTGGGGAACGGCGGCGTGGTCGGCGGTTGCCGCGTGGGCGCCCCAGGAGTTGGACTCCAGGAGGGGGACGCCGGCGGCGCGTGCGGCGATCGCGGCGCCCGCTATACGGGCCTGGTACTTGCCCTGGTGGGTCAACAGCGCACGGCGGTTGACGTCCCCCACCCCATAGAGCCACTCGCTGCCCGTCACCCGGCAGCTGTCGTCGACGGTGAGCCAGGAGCCGGGCTCCAGACCGACCGTGTCCAGGCCGACGTCGTCGGTTCGCGGAGCGCGGCCTGTGGCGAAGAGGATCTCGTCGGCCTCGATGCGGTCGCCCTTGTCCGTCATGACCACGACCGCCGAGCCGTTCCGCGTCACCGACTCCACCGATGTGCCGGTCCGCACGTCCGCGCCCGACTCCGTCAGCGCTTCGGCGACGAGTTCCCCGGCGAAGGGCTCCATGCGGGGCAGCAGGCCCTTGCCGCGGACGAGGACCGTGACGCGGGCGCCGAGGGCCTGCCAGGCGGTGGCCATCTCGACGCCGACGACACCGCCGCCGACGACCACGAGAGAGCCCGGCACCGCCTGCGCACTGGTGGCCTCGCGGCTCGTCCACGGCTTGATCTCGGCGATTCCCGGCAGCTCGGGCACAACGGCACGGCTGCCCGTGCAGACGGCCACGGCGTGCCGGGCGGTGAGCACATGCTGCTCGCCCCCCGGTCCGGCGACCGCGACCCGGCGCGGCCCGGCGAGCCGCCCGTGTCCGCGGTAGAAGTCGGCGCCGATGCTGTCCAGCCACGCGATCTGGCCGTCGTCCTTCCAGTTCGAGGTGAAATAGTCCCGGTGCGCGAGGACCGCGGCGGCGTCGAGGGGCCCCTGCACGGACTGCCGCAGGCCGGGCACCCTGCGTGCGTCGGCCCGGGCGATGACCGGGCGCAGCAGGGCCTTGCTGGGCATGCAGGCCCAGTACGAGCATTCGCCGCCGACCAGCTCGCTCTCCACGACCGCCGTGGAGAGGCCGGCCGCGCGCGTGCGGTCGGCGACGTTCTCCCCCACGGGACCGGCCCCGAGCACCACGACGTCGTACGCGATGGTTTCCGTTTCCGTCATGGGCTCAGTCTGGTGGGTGGTGTGCGCCGTGGCCACACGGGTACGCGCGCGGAATACGCCACCGACGGGCACCGTTGTGCACAGCGGCCACGCCCCGAAACCAGGAAGTGGGAATCAACGCCATGAGCAGCACCGTGGAGCTCACCAAGGACAACTTCGACCAGATGGTCACGGACAACGAATTCGTCCTGATCGACTTCTGGGCGTCCTGGTGCGGGCCCTGCCGGCAGTTCGCGCCCGTCTACGAGAAGGCCGCGGAGGCCAACCCCGACCTGGTCTTCGGCAAGGTGGACACCGAGGCGCAGCCGGAGCTGGCCCAGGCCTTCAACATCCAGTCGATTCCGACCCTGATGATCGTCCGCGACCAGGTCGCGATCTTCGCCCAGCCCGGAGCGCTGCCCGAGGCCGCGCTGACGGACGTCATCGGACAGGCCCGGAAGCTGGACATGGAAGAGGTCCGCAAGTCCATCGAGGAGCAGCAGGCCCAGCCGGAGCAGTGACCGAGCCGGTCACAGAGGCAGCGGCAGCCCCGTGTAGTTCGCGGCCAGCTCCACGGCCGCTGGGCGGGACGCCGTGATCCGGCGCAACCGGGCGAGTTGCAGCCGGTGTTCAAAGGCGTCCCCGTCCGGATCGGCGTGCAGCATCCGGGTCATGTCGTACGAGAAACGCATCGCCTGCCAGACCCGGTCCAGGCACAAGTCCGAGTAGCGGTCGAGGAGTTGACCCGACCCTGTCCGGTGCAGCTCGATCAGGCCGCGGGCGAGGAGGCGTACGTCGGACACCGCGAGGTTGAGCCCCTTGGCGCCGGTCGGCGGCACGATGTGCGCGGCGTCCCCGGCCAGCAGCAGCCGTCCGTGGCGCATCGGCTCCTGGACGTAGCTCCTCATCGGGGTAACGGACTTGGAGGTGATCGGCCCGCGCTCCAGGTGCCAGTCGGCGTCGATGGCGAAGCGTGCCGACAGCTCGTCCCAGATGCGGTCGTCCGGCCAGTCGTCCGGGGACGTGCCGTTGGGGACCTGCAGGTAGAGGCGTGAGACGGGCGATCCAGAAGGGAGCGAAGCGACTTCCTTGGAGGGGTGGTGGTGGGAGACGGGCGATCCAGAAGGGAGCGAAGCGACTTCCTTGGAGGGGTGGTGGTGGGAGACGGGCGGGCCCATGCTGTGCAGCGCGAAGCCCCCGTCGCCGCGCGCGTAGATCAGCTCCTCGCAGGACGGCCGCACATCGGCCAGGACACCGAGCCAGGAGTACGGGTAGTCGTGCTCGTACGTGCGGCTCACGGTGGCCGGGAACGTGTCGCGCGCGATGCCGTGGAAGCCGTCGCAGCCGACCACCCAGTCGCAGGTGAGGCTCTGTTCCCGGCCCTGGTGTACGAAGCGTACGACGGGTGTGTCGCTCTCCGGCCGCTCGATCGCGAGCGCCTCCGCCTCGAACAACAGCTGTGGCCCGTCGGCGAGTTGGAGCGCGATCAGGTCCTTCACGATCTCCGCCCGGGCGTAGATCGTGACGGTACGGCCGCCGGTGAGGACCGGGAAGTCGATGTGGTGCCGCTCGCGGTCGAAGCGCAGCTCGATACCGTTGTGGACCAGGCCGTCGACCTCCAGCCGGTCGGCGGCTCCGCACTCGCGCAGCGCGTCCACCGTGCCTTGTTCCAGCATTCCGGCACTCCCCCAGTCTTCGGCCGGGGGTACCGCCAGACGCTGCTCGACGTACGCGCGTGTTCTGCTCTCCAGCACGACACAGTCAAGACCTGCCCGGTGCAGCAGCCTGGCGAGCAGCAGTCCGGCGGGGCCGCCGCCGATGATGCCGATCGTGGTTCGCATGAACATGCCTCCCACGTACGCGAGTTGTCAGGTAGACGCACGGTGCACGACGGTCGCTCCCAGTACCTCGTGCGTTTCGGGCACGGCGCCCGCGGCACGCACCGCGCGGTCGACCAGTTCGGCGAGCTCCTGCCCGGAAGGAAGCTCGATGTGGACGGTGCTCAGGCGCGGGCGCAGCAGCCGGCCGAGCATCAGGTCGTCGGCGCCGATGACGGCCGTGTCGTCCGGGACGCGGACGCCCTCGTCCTTCAGGGCGCGCATCAGCAGCATGGCGTACTCGTCGTTGTACGCGAACACCGCGTCCAGGCCCAAGGAACCCCAGCCCTTGGCGAGTTGGGCCGCGGCCTCCTCCTCGTACGCCAGCGGCACCTCGGTGACCGTGGCGTCCTGCCCGTGCAGCGCCTGGCGTACGCCTTCGAGCCGGGGCTTGGAGAAGAGTTCCAGTTCGGGGTCCTCGGGCATCACCACGCCGACGCGGCGGCGGCCCTGGGCCAGCAGGTGCCCGCCGGCGCAGCGGCCGACGATGCTGTGGTCCATGAGCAGCGCGTGGGCGCCCTCGACGCGCTCGGGTCCGAGCGTGACGACGGCGCGCGCACCGGAGCGCTTGAGGACGGCCACGCCCTGCGGGCCGAGTCCGCTGCCGGGCACCAGGACGGCGACCGGTCGCAGCTCCGCCCAGGCGCGGGCCGCCTCGTCGCCCTGGAGGCCGACGCTGCCGTACTGCACGACGGTGTAGTCGAGGCGGCTGAGCGCCCACTGGAGTTCGTTGAAGAACTGGCTGTAGAGCGGGCCCGCCGGCACGGTCGGCGCGGGCATCAGCACCATGCGGCTGTGCCCAGCGCGCAGGCTGCGGGCGGCGGCGTGCGGGACGTATCCAAGATCCCTGGCGGCCTGGTGGACGCGGCGCCGTGTGGGCTCGCTGATCCGTACGGCGCCCGTGTTGTTCAGGACGTAGGAGACGGTCGCGCGCGAGACACCCGCCACGCGGGCAACGTCGGCGCTCGTCGGCACGGAGCGCTGCGCGGGCAGGGACGGGGCTGGCTGTTCCGGTATCTGCACCATGACGTAACGCATCTTTGCAGAAGCCCTCCGTGGCGCCTGTCGTGGGTCTCGGTTGGCTCCGGGGGTGCGGGGGCGCCGACGGATCCCCTGGTGTACGAGGGAAGTTGCGCACCCTGTACCGGATCGCGCGCCCGGAGGTTACCGTTCGGTATTCGTTGTGCTTCCGGAGGTGTCTCGAATGGCTGCCGACCGTGCCCCAGGACTGGCTGAGTGCGCGCGCGCCCTGGCCGACGGCGAGGTCTCCTCGCGGGTGCTCGTCGAGGAGGCGCTCGCCAGGATCGAGGCGACGCAGGGCACGTTGAACGCGTTCCGGCTGGTGCGGGCCGAGGCGGCGCTCGGCGAGGCCGAGGCGGCGGACAAGGAGCTGGCGGCGGGGGTGCGGCGGCCATTGCTCGGGGTGCCGGTGGCCGTGAAGGACGACATGGACGTGGCGGGCGAGCCGACGGCGTTCGGCTGCCGCGGGGATTTTCAGCCGGTGGCCGAGGACGGTGAGGCGGTACGGCGGTTGCGGGCGGCCGGGGCGATCGTCGTGGGCAAGACGAACACCTGCGAGTTCGGGCAGTGGCCGTTCACCGAGGGGCCCGCCTTCGGGGAGACCCGCAACCCGTGGCACACCGGGCACACGCCGGGCGGCTCGTCCGGCGGTTCGGCGGCGGCGGTCGCGGCGGGCCTGGTGCCGGCCGCGCTGGGCTCGGACGGCGCGGGTTCGGTACGGATCCCGGCCTCGTGGACGCATCTGATCGGGATCAAGCCGCAGCGCGGCCGGATCTCGACCTGGCCGCGCGCGGAGTCCTTCCATGGGATCACGGTGAACGGGACGCTCGCCCGCACCGTCGAGGACGCCGCGCTGCTCCTGGACGCGGCGAGCGGCTCCCACGCACGTGATCTGCACCGGCCGCCCACGCTGCGCGTGTCGGACGCGGTGGTCCGGGAGCCGGGCCGGCTGCGGATCGCCCTCTCGCTGAAGCCGCCGTTCACGGCGTTGCCCGCACGGCTGCAGCCCGACGTACGGGCGCGGATCGTCGCCCTCGCGGAGGGGCTGGCCGCGCTCGGGCACGAGGTCGAGGAGGCCGATCCGCCGTACGGGCAGATCGGGTTGACGTTCGTGCCGCGTGCCACCGCGGGGATCGCCGAGCGGGTGCGCGAGGCGCCCCACCCCCATCTGCTCGACCGGCGCACGCGCGAGGCGGCCCGCGTGGGACGGCTGCTCGGCGGGGCTCCGCTGCGGATGGCGCGGCGTGCCGAGGCGATGCTGCACCGGCGGATCGGCGGACTCTTCAAGACGTACGACGTGGTGCTCGCGCCGACGACGGCCGCTCCCCCGCCGCGGATCGGTGCCCTCGCGCAGCTGAACGGCCTGGGCACCGACCGTGCCATGATCGCCGCCTGCCCGTACGCCTGGCCGTGGAACGTGTTGGGCTGGCCCGGTGTGAACGTCCCCGCAGGCTTCGTCGACGACGCTCTGCCCGTGGGTGCGCAGCTCCTCGGCCCGGCGAACAGCGAACCGCTCCTCGTGTCGCTGGCCGCGCAGCTGGAGGCGGAGCTGCGCTGGCACGAGCGGTGGCCGACGGTTGAGGCCCACGGCGCTCTACGGGAGTTCAGGCCGCCCGCCGCTTCGTAGGCGCCCCGCTCGGCGGGCGGGGACGTGGGGGCTCTACCGTGACTCGCGTGACTGCCTTCACCGATGACGCCGCCCAAGCTTCCGACGTCCCCGGCCGCCACGGCCCGTCGGCGACCACCGAGGCGGAGGCCCGCGAGGTGGGCCGGGTCCGCACCGAGTACTCACCCGCGCACGACGGCGACCCCGATCCCGGCGAGATCGTGTGGACGTGGGTGCCCTTCGAGGAGAACGACGGCCGGGGCAAGGACCGACCGGTGCTCGTGGTCGCCCGCGAGGCCGCCGGTACGTTCCTCGCCGTGCAACTGTCGAGCAAGCGGCACGACGGCGACCGCGAGTGGGTCCCGATCGGCAGCGGGCCGTGGGACCGCTCGGGGCGCGACTCGTGGGTTTCCGTGGACCGGGTGCTGCGGCTCCACGAGGCGGGGATGCGGCGGGAGGCGTGCGCGCTGGACCGGATGCGGTTCAACTCCGTGGTGCACCGGCTGAGGGAGCGCTACGGCTGGCGCTGAGCTTGCTCAGGACTGGGCTGAACTGCTGGGCTGTCCTTTGCGGCCGAGACCGGCATCAATCAGCCCGTCCGGCGCTTGAGGACGAGGCCGTTCACTCCGACGGGGGGTCTGGGGCGCAGCCCAGCGGGGTCCAGGGGCTCCGCCCCTTGTGGGGTTCGGGGCCGGCCCTGGACGGGACGGGTGGGGGCGGCGTGGGCGAAATCCCCTGCGCAACTTCCACGTGCCCTGGCCCGTACAACCGCGCCCACCGCGCAGGCGCGCACCCATGGCGCCACCCCTGTACGCGCCATGAACGCGCCACGCGACATCTCTCCCGTCGTGCTCATGAACGCATCGTGAGCGATCCTTGTACTGCGCCGCAACAGAGTTACCCGGCCCCAAGAGCGTCCATACGCACCCTTGTGCGAAGCGGCGCAAGCGTCTTGGGTGGACAGGTGATTGCCGGGCCGGCCCATCCGACACCGGGCCGGCGGCATGGTGGAATCTCAGGAGGATCCCTACATGTCCGATTCGGAAAGTGACTGTACGGAGAGCCGCTCCGCTGTCACCGAGGCCGAGGTGGAGGCCCTGGTCAGGGGCATCTGCTTCAAGACCGGACCACCCCGTTTCCTCGGTGTCGAAGTGGAATGGTTCATCCGCGAGCTGCGCTTCCCGCGGCTCCCCGTAAGACCGGAACGACTCGAAGCGGCGTACGCCACACTGCGGACCCTGCCCCTGCGGTCGACGCTCACCGTCGAACCCGGCGGCCAGCTGGAGCTCAGCTCCCCCGCCGCCGCCTCCCTGATGGAGTGCATCGGGTCCGTCTCCACCGACCTCGACGCTGTACGCGCGGTACTGCGCGAGGCGGGTCTCGGCCTCACCGGAATAGGCCAGGAACCCTGGCACCCACCTACCCGCTTCCTCCATGAGCCGCGCTATGACGCCATGGAGAGATACCTCGACCGTACGGGCCCCGAAGGCCGCGCCATGATGTGCAACTCGGCCTCCGTCCAGGTGTGCCTGGACGCCGGGTACGAGGAGCCGGGGCCGCTTGGGCACGGACGGCGCTGGTGGCTTGCGCACCAGTTGGGCGCGGTCCTGGTGGCCGCCTTCGCCCACTCGCCGCTGGCCCGGGGGCGGCACACCGGCTGGCGCTCGACCCGGCAGTCTCTGTGGACCGCGATGGACCCGGGGCGCTCGGGTGCCCCGCCCCTGGACGACGATCCACGGGCGGCCTGGGCACGGCACGTGCTCGACGCGCCGGTGATGTGCGTCCGGGCACGGGGCAGCGACGCCTGGGACGTACCCGAGGGCATGACTTTCCGGGCGTGGACCAGGTCGGGCACGCCGCCGGACCGGGAGGATCTCGACTACCACCTGACGACCCTGTTCCCGCCGGTCCGTCCGCGTGGCCATCTGGAACTCCGCATGATCGACGCGCAGCCGGGCGACGACGGATGGATCGTGCCGCTCGCCGTGACGGCGGCGCTGTTCGACGACGCGGAGGCCGCAGAGGTCGCCTACCGGACCGTCAAACCCCTTGCCGAGCGGGCAGATTCGCTCACCGCTCCGCGAAATCCGCTGTGGATCGCGGCCGCCCGGTCGGGCCTCGCCGATCCCGAGCTGCGCGAGGCGGCGGTCACCTGTTTCGCGGCGGCGGCCGAGGCCCTGCCCAGGCTCGGGGCCACGGACGAAGTCCAGGACGCCGTCGCTCAGTTCACCGACCGCTATGTGGCCCGGGGCCGCTGCCCCGCCGACGACCTGCTCGACGCCGTCGGCCTGGGCGCCACCGAAGTCGAGGCCATCGACCTGGACACCACCGGCCTGATCGACCGCGCCCACGGCACGCAACACCCGCTCCACGGGAAGGACATCCGCACATGACCGCCCCCGACCTCACCGACCCGGAAACGCTCAGGGAGCGCGCGCTGGCGGCGCTGACCACGGCCCGCGACCGCACCGCGCTGCTGACCTCGTGCGTGGAGGATCCCGATCTCACCGCGCAGCATTCGCCGTTGATGTCCCCGCTGGTCTGGGACCTCGCGCACATCGGCAACCAGGAGGAGATGTGGCTGCTGCGGGAGGTCGCGGGGCGTGACGCGATGCGCCCCGAGATCGACGGACTGTACGACGCGTTCGAGCACCCGCGCGCCGAACGGCCCTCCCTGCCGCTGCTGCCGCCGGACGAGGCACGCCGCTATGCCGCCGAGGTGCGCGGCCGGGCGCTCGACGTCCTGGAGGGCACGCGCTTCCGCGGTACGCCGCTCACCGAGGCGGGCTTCGCCTTCGGCATGATCGCCCAGCACGAACAGCAGCACGACGAGACGATGCTGATCACTCATCAGCTGCGCAAGGGCCCCGCGGCCCTGACGGCGCCGGATCCCGCGCCCGCGCCCCCGTTCACCGGACCGGCCGAGGTCCTGGTGCCCGGCGGCCCGTTCACGATGGGCACCTCGGCCGAACCATGGGCGCTGGACAACGAGCGGCCCGCGCACCAGCGTCTCGTCCCGCCGTTCTTCATCGACACCACGCCGGTGACGAACGCCGCGTACCAGGCGTTCATCGCGGACGGCGGCTACGGCGACCCACGCTGGTGGGCCCCCGACGGCTGGACCCACATCCGCTCGCACTCCATCGAGGCGCCGCTGTTCTGGCGCCGCGAGGGCGGTCAGTGGCTGCGGCGGCGCTTCGGCGTCACCGAGCTCGTCCCACCCGACGAGCCGGTGCTGCACGTCAGTTGGTACGAGGCGGACGCCTACGCACGCTGGGCCGGGCGGCGGCTGCCCACCGAGACCGAGTGGGAGAAGGCGGCCCGCCACGACCCGGCGGCCGACCGCTCCACGCGGTACCCGTGGGGCGACGCCGACCCCACGCCCGAGCACGCCAACCTCGGTCAGCGCCATCTGCGGCCCGCCCCCGCCGGGAGCTATCCGGCCGGTGAATCACCGCTGGGCGTACGGCAGTTGATAGGCGACGTCTGGGAGTGGACGGCGAGCGACTTCCTGCCGTACCCGGGGTTCACGGCCTTCCCGTACAAGGAGTACTCGGAGGTGTTCTTCGGTCCGGAGCACAAGGTGCTGCGCGGCGGCTCGTTCGCCGTGGACGCGGTGGCCTGCCGGGGGACGTTCCGCAACTGGGACTATCCGATCCGGCGGCAGATCTTCTCCGGATTCCGTACGGCACGCGACGCTGCCGCGGAGACCGCCTGATGTGCCGTCACCTCGCCTACCTGGGACCCGAGGAGCCGCTCGGCCGGCTCCTCGTGGAACCGGCGCACAGCCTGTTCCACCAGTCGTGGGCGCCGCGCCGGCAGCGGCACGGGACCGTCAACGCGGATGGTTTCGGGGTCGGTTGGTACGCCGAAGGGGATCCCGTACCCGCACGGTACCGGCGTACGGGCCCCATCTGGGGCGACCAGTCCTTCGCCGACCTGGCGCGGGTGGTGCACTCGCGCGCGCTGCTCGCCGCCGTGCGCGACGCGACCGTGGCCGGCGCCGACGGGGAGGCCGCGGCAGCCCCGTACACCGCGGGCTCGTGGCTGTTCAGCCACAACGGCGCGATCAGCGGCTGGCCGCGCTCCCTGGCACCGCTCACACAGACCCTTCCGCCCGCCGAACTGCTGTCACTGGAGGCGCGCTGCGACTCGGCCCTCGTCTGGGCCCTGATCCTGAACCGGCTGCGCGCCGGCGACGAGGAGGGACAGGCGCTCGCCGGAACGGTCCTGGACATCGCGGCCGCCGCCCCCGGCTCGCGACTCAACCTCCTGCTCACCAACGGCGAGACGATCGTCGCGACCGCCTGGGGCGACACCCTCTGGTATCTCACCGAACCCGGCCGACGCACCGTCGTGGCCTCCGAGCCGTACGACGACGATCCGCACTGGCAGGAAGTGCCCGACCGCACCCTGCTGGCCGCAAGCCGCACGGACGTCCTGCTCACGCCACTCAAGGACGTCGACGAACCCATGGCAGAACGCCTGGCATCCTCCCCCACTCTCGGCTCCGCTCGAGCGGGGGGACCCCCATCGCACAAGGAGCCCAGTACGTGAGCCCGTTCCCGGCCACCCGCACCCTGCCCGAGGACGCCACCGCGGCCGCGCTGCGCGCCGACGTCCCGCACGGCCTGATCCGCATGCCCAAGACGCTCCCGCCGAAGTGGTTCTACGACGTCCACGGCAGCGAGCTGTTCGAGAAGATCACCGAACTGCCCGTAGCGGCACCGGCCGTGCCCCGCGCAGGTCGTGTTGCCTCAATGGCGGCCAGAGGTCTTCGCTCTTGTCGTGTCGCAGTCCCCCACTGTGTCCCTTTCGGAAATGCCAGTCGACTCCAGTCGGTGACGCGGAGGGCCCAGGTTCAGACCCGACCCCGAGCAGGACGTCCGATCCAGGGGGAGAACCGGGCCTGACTTCTGGTTCCCGCAGTCCCCTCCAGGTACCCAGCGGCAGGACGTCGACTGAAATGAGGCAATCATGACGGGCACCCGCGCCTACGGCTACACCGACACCCTCGACGCCGAGCACTACGCCAAGGCGCTGCGCGCCGATATCCGCGCCGGGCTGACCAGCACCCCCAAGTCCACGGCACCCACGTGGTTCTACGACGCCCGGGGCAGCGAACTCTTCGAGGAGATCACCCAGCTCCCGGAGTACCCCTTGTGGAGGGCGGAACTGGGGTTGCTCCAGCTCCACGCCCGGGACGTGGCCGCGCGGACCGGGGCCCGCAGCATGGTCGAGCTCGGGTCCGGGAGTTCGACGAAATCAAAGCTGATCATCGAGGCGCTGGGGCCGACCGACCTGAACTACGTCCCCGTCGACGTCAGTGCGGACGCGCTCCATCAAGCCAGCGCCCAACTCGTCCAGGACTACCCGGGGATCCGCCTGCACGCCCTCCGCGCCGACTTCACGACTCCCCTCGTCCTGCCGACTCTGCACCAGAACGGCCCACGCCTCATCGCCTTCCTCGGCAGCACGCTGGGGAATTTCCGGCGACCCGCCCGTGGCCCGTTCCTCCGCGGGCTCCGAGACATCATGCGTCCCGAGGACTTCCTTCTGATCGGCGCCGACCTGGTCAAGACCGAGCAGGAAATGACTGCCGCCTACGATGACGCTCAAGGCGTCACGGCAGAGTTCAACAAGAACCTGCTGTACGTCCTGAACCGCGAGCTGAACGCCGACTTTGACCCGGACGCCTTCGACCACGTATCGGTGTGGAACGGCACGGAAAGTCACATCGAAATGAGGCTGCGCAGCCGAGTCGAACAGCTCGTCAAGATTCGAGGCCTTGACCTGGCAGCGCAATTCGCGCGCGGAGAGGAATGGGTTACCGAGCGGAGCGCTAAGTTCACCCAGGGCGGACTCCAGGAAGAAATGACTGAAGCGGGTCTCCGTACGAATCAGCTCTGGGCAGACACCAACGCCGGCTTTGCACTCATTCTCGCCACCGCTCGCTGAACAAGCCGGTGCACTTCCGCGACAGCGACAGCGACAGCGACAGCGTGACCTCTGTCTGACACACCGGGCGGTCTGCCGGAGCCGCAACCACGCGACTCCGGCAGGCCGCTCATCCTGGGACGCTTCAGCGCGAGGACACTTCGTCCTTGTTTGCTGAGATGAGCTGCCGTGGCGGCGCCCGCCAGACGCCCGCCCACCACTACAACGTCATACATGGTGCTCCTTCAACATGCCTGTTTTGCTTGCTTGTTCAAATATGTTGATCAGCAATGACGCCGGTACGCGGTCCGCGCCAGGATCGAAGCCACCCCCTCCCAGAAGGTCCGCGCCTGCGGCCTGCACCGAACCCGCTACCGAGGCCTGCCGAAAGCACACATCGGGCACGTCCTGACCGCACCGGTCTGCAACGTCACCCGCATCGCCGACTGGATCGCCGAACCGACCCGCCCCCGGCGGGCACCAAGCCACTTCCGCGCTCTCTGCACCGCCCCCGACTGACACCGGCAAGATCACCAACAGAGTCACGGCATTGGCCCTAGGCCGAAACGGCTGCTTGCCTTCGGCTTCGCGGGAGACGGGAGCCCACTCGGCCCACTCGGTGAGGTGTTGCCGGGGGAAGGTCTTCTCTGGGGTTCAGAGCCCGGCGACGACGCGTCGTAGTGTGCCCGGCGCGATGCGCAGCATGGCGGGCATGACTTTCGTCTGACCGGGGAACGCCATGTTCCGCCCCCGGCGAAGAGCTTTCATCGTGACCGCCGCCACCTGTGCGGGAGTCAGTTTCTTCCCCGTGGCTTCGGCGTTCATGGGCGTGTCCGTGGACGGTGGGAGGACCTCGAGGACATGGGTGCCCTGCGGCGCGAGTTGACGGCGCAAGCCGTCCGCAAAGCCGTGCAGGCCGGCCTTCACCGCGCCGTGGGTAGGCGCGCGAGTGGGCGAGACCAGAGCGAACCCCGAGGTGATGAATACGATCGCGTCGGGCTCTGGCCATCGCTCGAGCACTTCCCCCGTCAAGTGGATGGGGGCGGTGAGGTTCAACGCCACCTCGGCATCGAGAGTCGTGTTGGGGTTCTTGCCGGCTGCATAGTCTCGTTCCTCGAACGTACCGGCGTTGTTGACCAACACGTCCAGACGCCCGAAGCGATCAGCGACTGCTTGCAACAACGCTGCCCGATCAGCTGCGTCCGTCACATCGGCCCGCACGGCCAGCGCCTGCGGGTGGGCCTGCGCGAATCGGTCAAGCGCAGCCTGCGAACGCCCGCAAACGACGACAGATGCCCCGAGGTCCACGAAGGACTGCGCGAGGCTCAAGCCGATGCCTGAGGTTCCGCCAGTGATGAGTACGGTCTGTGACATGATGTCGCCTCTCTGTATAGCGTACCGATTGGTACGAAACACTTTAGCACATCCGTACCGATCGGTATCGAAGGGTAGGATGAAGAAATGTGCTCGACGACACCGGTCCCTCCTGGCAGGCCTCGCGCATTCGACATCGACGAGGCGCTCGATCGTGCCGTCCTGGTGTTTTGGTCAAAGGGTTTCGAGGGCGCCAGCCTTGACGACCTCACCGAAGCGATGGGGATCAGCCGCCCCAGCCTGTACCGGGCGTTCGGCAACAAAGAAGACCTCTTCTACAAGGCGCTGGAGCGGTACACCGAGGGCCTGACCTCCTACTTCGCCCGAGCACTGGCCGAGCCCACAAGTGCAGCAGTGGCTACTGCCGTGCTCCAAGGGACGGTCGAGGCGGCGACCGTGCCGGGGTTGCCCGCGGGCTGTCTTGGCGTGCTGGGTGCGTTGGCCACCGGGGATGAGAGCCGCCCGGTCCGAGACGCACTCATCGCATGGCGTGAGGATGGGATAGCCCACTTGACGCGCCGGTTTCAACAGGCGGTGGACGCCGGTGACCTTCCGCCTTCCACAGATCCTCATCTTCTTGCGCTCTACCTGAGAACAGTCGCCAATGGGATCGCCGTCCAGGCCGCGAGTGGTAGTTCCCGCCCTGAGCTGCTGCAAGTAGCGAACCTCGCGTTGGGCAGCTGGCCGAAGCTGTAGCCAGCTGGTTAGCCCGGGACCTGATGTCGACGCGGCAGACGTGCGGGGAGAAGTCACCCCGCCGGAACCTGTACGAGGAGGCCATCCGCCAGCCGGCCCTCGAAAACGATGCCCTGCGCAGCGGCGCCGCCGTTCTTCCACTGCCTACCCGCAGCACGCCCGCGCCGTCCTGAATCCGGCACCGCCCCCGGGGGCGTCTGGCGTGCGAGGGGACGCTGGGCGTGGCGCGCAGCCAACTACCGATGATCAAGGGAAGTTCATCAAGCCGTGCGTGCCGGCGGCGTCCCGGTTCCCGTCCTTGTCGCGTCGGTGCCCCAGCTGGCCAGCAGTCGTAGTGCCTCCGCGGACGGGGAACCCGGTACGGCGTGGTACGTCGCCAGCGTCTGTTCGTGGTCGTCGGCCAGGTGGAACGATTCGAGGCGCAGATCGAGTTCGCCGACGAGCGGGTGGTGCAGGCGCTGGATGCCGTGGCACCTCTCCTTGACGTCGTGGGCGGCCCACAGCCGCCGGAACTCCTCGCTCTTCACGGAGAGTTCGCCCACGAGCGCGGACAGCCGGGGGTCGTTGGGATGGGAGCCGGCGTCCATGCGCAGCTGAGAGACGACGTCGTTCGCTTTGTGCTCCCAGTCCACGAACAAGTCGCGGTACTCGGGCCTGAGGAACACCAGCCGCGCCCAGTTCCGCTCGTGCGCCGGCAGCTCGGCCCAGTCGCCGAAGACCGCCGCGGCCATCCGGTTCCAGGCGAGGATGTCCCCGCGCCGCCCCACGAGGATCGCCGGGCCGCCTTCCATGGTGTCCAGCAGCGTCCGCAGGGGGCCCCGCACCCGCTGGGTGCGGCTGGCCGGCTTCTTCTTGTGCTGTTTCGGCTTCGCCAGGTGGGTGAGGTGGGCGTGCTCGGCGTCGCTCAGCCTGAGCGCGCGGGCGATGGCGTCGAGGACCTCCGCCGACACGTGCTGCCCGTTGCCCTGCTCCAGACGCGTGTAGTACCCCACCGACACCCCGGCCAGCTGCGCCAGCTCCTCGCGGCGCAGCCCCGGCACCCGCCGGTGCCGCCCGAAGTCCGGCAGACCCACGTCCTCCGGCTTCAGCCGGGCCCGCCGGGTGCGCAGGAACTCACTGAGCTCGGCACGCGGGTCCAGAGCGCCGTCGGCGGGCTCGTGCACCGGTTCGGGGTATTCGTCCATGCCTCCGAGTATCCACGGTCGGACACACACCAGCCTGCCCAAGCCAGTGGTAGGCACAGCGGATGTACACAAGGCCGTGACCTGGGTGAATACCGGATCGTCCAGCACGCTGGAGACCGTGCCCGGCTGGAAGGCAGCCGGGGCGTGGCTTGCATCAAGAACGGAGTACACCCCATGACCGCAACACAGGGGACCGAGTCGAGGACGCACCGGAGCGAATCGGCCGCGGAGGTGGTCGGCCGCCTTCGTGCGACGTTCAACACCGGCGTCACTCGCGGACTGGACTGGCGCGTGGAGCAGCTGCGGCGGCTGCGGGCGCTGCTGGTCGAGAACGAGCAGGAGCTGATCGAAGCGCTCTGGGCGGATCTGAGGAAGAACGCCGCCGAGGCGAAGACGCAGGAGATCGACTTCACCGTCGCCGACATCGACGAGACGCTGGCGAATCTGGAGAGCTGGCTTCAGCCTCGCCCGGTGGAGGTTCCCGCCCACTTCGGTCCCACGACCACGGCCTACACCGCCTATGACCCGCTCGGGGTCGTCCTGGTGATCGCCCCGTGGAACTTCCCGCTGCACCTGCTCATCGACCCCATCATCGGCGCCCTGGCCGCCGGGAACACCGTGGTGGCCAAGCCGAGCGAGATCTCGGTGCACACCTCGGCGGTGGCTTCACGCCTGCTGCGTGAGTACTTCGACCCTGACGTGCTCACCGTGGTCGAGGGGGGCGCCGAGGCGACCACGGCCCTCCTGGCGCAGCGGTTCGACCAGATCTTCTACACCGGCAATGGCACGGTCGGCCGGATCGTCATGGCCGCAGCCGCCAAGAACCTCACCCCCGTCACGCTCGAACTCGGGGGCAAGTCGCCGGTCTTCGTGGCGCCCGACGCCGACGTGGACGAGACCGCGAAGCGGCTGGTCGGCGCCAAGTTCGGCAACGCGGGGCAGCAGTGCATAGCCCCGGACTACGTTCTGGCCGATCCTGCCACCGCCGCCGCACTGGTTCCCGCCCTGCGCACGGCGGTCGAAACCCAGTTCGGCTCCAGCCCGCAGACCGCGGCCGGCTTCGGCCGGATCATCAACGAGCGGCACTTCGACCGGCTCACCCGTCTGCTGGACTCCGGCCGGGCGGCGGTGGGAGGCCAGCACGACCGTGACGACCTGTTCATCGCACCGACGGTGCTCACCGATGTCGACCCCGCATCGCCGGTCATGCAGGAGGAGATCTTCGGTCCGATTCTCGCCGTCGTGGAAGTCGAAGACCTCGATGCCGCCATCGCCTTCATCAACGAGCGCGACAAGCCCCTGGCCCTCTACGCCTTCACCGAGTCCGAGGCCACCAAGTCGCGCCTGGTGAACGAGACGTCCTCCGGCGGCGTCGCCTGGGGTCAGCCGGTGATGCAACTGCTCATGACCGGCCTGCCTTTCGGTGGCGTCGGCGAAAGCGGCATGGGCCGGTACCACGGCCGGTATTCCCTGGAGACGTTCAGCCACCTCAAGGCTGTCGCGGACGTCCCGCTCAGCTAGCCTCGCGCTTTCGTGAAGCAGGCTGCCCGACTGGTGATCGGCACCGCAGGAAGTGCCTCAGGCCGGTGAGAATGAGGATCGCTGAGATCGCTGTTCCCGCCACCGCCCAAAGCGCATTCCAGGTGAAGCCGTGTATCGGTCCTCTTCGCGGGGGCGCGTCGAGGGAGCCGGTCGCGGCGCGAGGTGCAGACACCGATCCGTACCGACTCCGGCGGCGGCACCCATGACATCGTTCACCTGGCCGGCTGCTGTTCGTGTGCAAGGAGCGAACGCCCGTACTGCGGTGGGCGGTTGCGTTTGACCGGCATCGACACCGACGCCGACGGCATGCGGCTCTCACCGCGTTCGCCGCCAACACCACCCACACCCCGGTCGCGGTCCTGGAACCGCGTCATCGTCAGCGGGCCCGCGCCTGTCCGAAGACCGCATCCGCGCCTCCGCCGGGACAGCGCGGACCCCCTGCGGCGCAAACCTTCATCCCGTTTCCTCTGTATTACAGAAAGAGAAAACCCCATGACTGTCGACACTTCAGAACTTTCGCCCGTTCCTTCGCTTTTCTCCCCCGTCTCTCTTGGGAAGATCGAGCTCGCCAACCGCATCGTCATGGCACCGATGACCCGGGTCCGGGCCGGTTCCTCCGGCATTCCCGGGGATCTGGTGGTCGAGTACTACCGGCAGCGGGCGAGCGTCGGAATGATCGTCACCGAGGGCACCTACCCCGACCACGCGTCGCAGGGGTATGTCGGTGAGCCGGGCATCGCCACCGACGAGCAGGCGGCCGGCTGGCAGCGAGTGTTCGAGGCGGTGCACGCCGAGGGCGGCCGCATCGTCCTGCAGCTCATGCACGCCGGCCGCCAAACCCACCCCGACATCAACGGCGGCCGCCGCATCCTCGCCCCCAGCGCGATCGCCCGCAGCGGCGAGACGTTCACCGAGAAGGGCGAGCAGCCCTACCCCGTACCCGAAGCGATGACCACCGCAGAGATCCGGGCAGCCCTTAAGGACTTCGTCACCGCGGCCCGCCGGGCCATCGAGGCGGGAGCGGACGGCGTGGAAATCCACGGCGCCAACGGCTACCTGCTCCACCAGTTCCTCTCCCCGGCGGCCAACCAGCGCACCGACGGATACGGCGGCTCGCCGCACAACCGCGCCCGCTTCATCGTCGAGGTCGTCACGGCCATCGCCCAGGCCGTCGGTGCCGAGCGGGTCGGGCTGCGGATCTCACCGGAGGTCGACTTCGGGGACGTCTTCGAGACCGACCGGGACGACGTCCTGGCCACCTACGGCACCCTGCTCGACCAACTGCGCCCGCTGGGCCTGGCCTACCTCTCCGTACTGCACACCGAGCCGGGCGGCGACCTCGTACAGGAGCTGCGACGGCGCTTCAACGGCAAGCTGATCGTCAACAACGGCCCCCTCGGCGGGGGGCAGACCACCCGCGAGCAGGCACTCCAGCAGATCGAGGCCGGCCACGCCGACGCCGTGGTCGTGGGCCGGGCCCTCATCGCCAACCCCGACCTGGTCGAGCGCTGGCAGGGTGGCCACCCGGAGAACGAGCCGCGGCCGGAACTGTTCTACGGGCCGGACGCCGAGGGCTACACCGACTACCCCTTCCTCGAAGCGGCCTGAGGCCCACGGTCACGCCTGTCCATGCACCAGCCCCACTCACCCATGGACAGGCGCCCGACCGGCGACACTGCGCCCGCCCCTGTGAGCCCCGCGGTCACACCGGCGATCACCGGCGCGAGGACCGTCGGGTCCGTCAGGGCGTTGACAGTCCTTCAGGTTCCTGGTCAGCAGCCTGCGTTCGGTGACCTCGTCGAGCGCACCGCTCTCGTGCGTGCCACCGCGGCGGCCTTCGGCCACAGCTGACGCCTATGACAGTTTTCGGGCGGCGGCCCGTCAACCAGGTCCGCCTTCCGTGAGGGAGTCCTTCGCCGATATCCGTCAGTTCGCCGCGGCCGACGCCCCGCCGCGGGCACGGCAGGTCTGCGAGGCGATGAACATGGAGATCGCGCCCAACAACATCAACAACACCCCCTGAAACTCAAGCGGCTGACCGAGCGCGGCATCCTGGTCGAGACCGAGCAGGGATTGTTCGCCCAGCCGCGGCCATAGCCGCCCGGCGGACCCCGAGCAGCCTGCCTACCCCAACCGACAGGGCAACACAGACATCAAGTCACGTACCGCCCTCTGACGCCGGGCACAGCCGCTGGCCAACACGTAGATAATGGCGGCGAAGCGACCCGAACTCGCGGAAGTTCTACGACCGCAAACGCGCCGAAGGCAAGAAACACGTCCAGGCCGTGCTCGCCCTCGCCTGCCGACGCGTCAACGTCCTCTGGGCCCTGATCCGTGACCGACGGTGCTACGAGGTCACACCTCCGGTCACCCCGGCTGCCTGACTGCTGGCACGCATAATCACGGTCGGCCCGCTTCCCGCGCGGCTATCCTCCACGGGATGCCACTTCGCCGGTACGCCTACTTCGCGCTGTTCAGCCAGCACACGTCGGCAGACGACATCACCTCCCAGCTGGACATCACTCCAGACCAGGTGGCTGTTCGCGGCAGCCGGTTCACCGAACCGACGGTGGTTCCGGTGGACCACTCGTGGATGGTTGTCTGCCGGGAGCCGGGTCTGCGCGTCGACGAGCAGATCACCCGCATTCTCGACAGGCTCCAGCCCCGCACGGACCACATCTGCGACCTCACCCGGCATCTGGCCCGCACCGGCGGCGGAGCAGTGCTCCAAATCGTGCGCTACTTCAATGACGCCGACCAAGCCCATCCGGGCGCAGTGGATGCCCCCAACCTCTTCGGCTGGCACCTGGACCGCAAGGTCCTGGACCACCGCCCGCGCCTGGCGTGGCCACAGCGCCGCTGCCGCCGGAGGCTTCCTCCGTCTCTCCGTGGCCGGGCCTGCCGTAAGTCTCGGACATGCGCCGCAGCCCCTTTGCCCCAGTCGTCCGGGGCTGCCCGGCCGGCGGCCACTACCGACGGGAGGACGTCCACGAGGCATTCCTCGGCCTCGCCACCTGCCTGATCACCTACCGGCACGTGCAACGCTTGTGTCAGGACCTCTAAGACAGCGTGATGCCGAGTCGCTCCGCGAGCTCATGGGCGCTGACGCCATACGTCTCCCGGATCCGTACGCCGTCGGGACCGACGTCGAAGACCCCGCAGTCCGTGTAGACGCGGCTGACACAGCCGACGCCGGTGAGCGGGTAGGTGCACTGCGGCACGAGCTTCGGCTCACCGGAGCGGGTGAAGAGCGTCATCATCACGTAGACGTCCTTGGCGCCGATGGCGAGGTCCATGGCGCCGCCCACGGCAGGGATGTCGTCGGGCTTGCCGGTGGTCCAGTTGGCGAGGTCGCCGTTGAGTGCGACCTGGTAGGCCCCGAGGACGCAGACATCGAGGTGTCCGCCGCGCATCATCGCGAAGGAGTCGGCGTGGTGGAAGTACGCCGCCCCCGGCAGCTCGGTCACCGGGACCTTGCCGGCGTTGGTCAGGTCGGGGTCGACCGCGTCGCCCTCGGCCTTCGGGCCCATGTTGAGCATGCCGTTCTCGGTGTGCAGCACGACCCCGGAGTCGGCCGGCAGGTGATCGGCGATCTTGGTGGGCTGCCCGATACCGAGATTGACGAAGGCGCCGGCCGGAATGTCGCGTGCGATGACGGCGGCCAGTTCATCCATCGAGAGCCGGTGTTCGGCGCTCCTCGGCGCCCCGGCGTACGCCTGGCCGCTCGACGTGGTGGTTGACGTGGTGGTCATCGGGCCCCCTGCACGGTGTAGTGGCGGGCCGCCACCTGCACGACCCGGTCGACGTAGATGGACGGGGTGACGACGGCCTCGGGGTCGAGCGTTCCGGGCTCGACGACCTCGTCGACCTGGACGATGGTCGTCGTCGCGGCCGTGGCCATGACCGGTCCGAAGTTGCGGGCCGTCTTGCGATAGACGAGGTTGCCCATCGCGTCCGCGACGTGGGCGCCGATCAGCGCGTAGTCGCCCCTGATGGGGTACTCCAGCAGATACTTCCGGCCGTCGATCTCCCGCACCTCCTTGCCCTCGGCCAGCGGCGTGCCGACCGCGGTCGGGCAGTAGAACGCGCCGATACCGGCACCTGCCGCGCGCATCCGCTCGGCGAGATTGCCCTGCGGCACCACCTCGAGTTCGATCTTCCCCTCGCGGTAGAGGCCGTCGAAGACCCAGGAGTCGGCCTGGCGCGGAAAGGAGCAGAGCACCTTGCGCACCCGGCTGGCGGCCAGGAGCGCGGCCAGCCCCACATCGCCGTTGCCGGCGTTGTTGGACACGATCGTGAGGTCCTTCGCACCCTGCCGGATGAGCGCGTCGATCAGATCGAACGGCATCCCTGCCAGGCCGAAGCCGCCGACGAGGACGGTGGACCCGTCATCAATGCCGACGACCGCCGCATCGGCGCTCTCGACGATCTCCGCCCGGCTCACTGGGCCGTCTCCGTGACATCGCAGTTCTCGAGTACGACAGCCAGCCCCTGACCGACCCCGATGCAGATCGCGGCGACGCCGTAGCGCTGCCTCGTCTCGCGCAGCACCTTGGCCAGCGTGGCGAGGATGCGGCCGCCCGAGGCGCCCAGCGGATGCCCGATCGCGATGGCGCCGCCCTTCTGGTTGACGATGCCGGGGTCGACCTTCCACCCGTCGAGGCAGGCGAGCGACTGCACGGCGAAGGCCTCGTTGAGCTCGACCGCACCCACCTGGTCCCAGCCGATCCCGGCCCGGGCCAGCGCACGGTTCGCTGCCTCGACGGGGGCGTAGCCGAAGGCCTGTGGCTCCAGCGCCATCACGCCGCGGCCGGCGATACGGGCGATCGGTTCGGCCCCGATCACGGCCGCGGCGTTCTCGCTGCCCAACAGCACCGCGGAGGCACCGTCGTTGAGAGGGCTGGCGTTGCCCGCGGTGATGGTGCCGCCCTGCTGCGGGGTACGGAAGACCGGCTTGAGCCCGGCCAGCACCTCCGGTGTGGATCCGGCTCGGATGCCCTCGTCGCGGGTCAGGTCGACACCTTCGACCGGTACCACCAGGTCGTCGTAGAAGCCCGACTCCCACGCCTCGTGGGCGAGTTGGTGTGAGCGGGCGGCGAACTCGTCCTGCCGCTCGCGGGAGATCCCGAAGCGCTCCTGGAGTTGCTCGTTGGCCTCGCCGAGGCTGACCGTCCACTCCTTCGGCATCCGCGGGTTGACCAGCCGCCAGCCGAGCGTGGTCGAGACCGCGGTGACATCGCCGGCCGGGAACGGTTTCGCCGACTTGGGCAGCACCCACGGCGCACGCGTCATGGACTCCACGCCGCCGGTCAACACCACCTCTGCGTCGCCGGACTCGATCGTTCGGCTGGCCGTCATCGCCGCATCGAGGCTCGAGCCGCACAGCCGGTTGACGGTGGTGCCGGGCACGCTCACCGGAAGCCCGGCGAGCAGCGCCGCCATGCGGCCGACGTTGCGGTTCTCCTCACCGGCGCCGTTGGCGTTGCCCCACACCACGTCGTCGATCGCGGCCGGGTCGAGGCCCGGCACCCGGGCGAGCGTCGAGGTGATCGCGGCGGCGGCGAGGTCATCGGGGCGGACTCCGGCCAGCGCGCCGTTGAAGCGGCCGAACGGAGTCCGCGTCGCGGCGTAGACGAAAGCACTCATGGCAGCGACGCTAATCCCGGGCCACGATATTCTGAAGTACGCATATCCCAGCTGATTGATATGGACGACATATGGATCTGCGCCACCTGCGGTACTTCGTGGCGGTGGCCGAGGAGCGCCACTTCGGTCGCGCCGCCGAGCGGCTCCACATGGCCCAGCCACCGCTCTCCACGCAGATCCGCCAGCTCGAAGCCGAACTCGGCGTCGAACTGCTCCACCGCACCACACGTCGCGTCGACCTCACCGAGGCTGGCCGGGCCTACCTCGAACGGGCGCGCGCGCTCCTCGCCGACGTCGACGAGGCAGCCCACCACGCACGGCTTGTCGCCGCCGGCGCGGTGGGCCACCTCGCGATCGGGTGCGTGGGCTCGGCGACGTACAGCCTCCTGCCCGCACTGTCGCGGCGGCTTACGGAGGAGCTTCCCGGCGTCGACTTCTCCTTCCGCGGGGAGATGCTCGCGCCCGACCAGGTCGAGGCACTGCGCTCCGGCGCGATCGACGTCGCGCTGCTGCGCCCTCCGGCGGCCGACCTCTCCCTCACCGTGCACACGCTGCGCCGTGACCGGCTCGTCGTCGCCGTACCGGTCGACCACCCCCTCGCCCGCCGCAAACGGTTGCGGGCAGCGGACCTGGCCGGTGCCGACATGATCGTGCACTCCGCCGATCGCCGGTCGGTGATGTACGACGTGGTGCTGGGCCTCCTGCGCGACGTCGGCGTCGAGCCGCACATCCGCCACGAGGTCGGCGAGACCTCGACGCTGGTCACGCTGGTGGCCGGCGGCCTCGGCGTCGCAGTCGTGCCCGAGCCCGTGACCGCATTGGCGCTCGACGGCGTCGCCTACCTACCGCTGGTCGGAGCCAACGCGCGCGTGGAACTGGCCGTCGCCCACCGCGCCGACCGCTCCGAGCCGCACCTGGAGCGCACCGTAGGAGTCATCCGGGCGACGTTCTGAGACATCCACCGACGCCGGATACGGCCGCCCCCGCATGATGTAAGAAACCGTGCCTGGTGACGTCGGGTCAGTTGACGCCGAGCGGGAGTGGATCGAGATGCGGCTGCGCGCAGGTGCGCCGCTGACGGTGAAGATCCCCGCGCTCGACCTCGCCGTCGACTTCGCGGCAGGTGAGGAGCTGCGGACCGAGGTGTCGGTGAAGTTCCGCGAGGAGGGCGTACTGGGTGAAATGGTGGCCAGCAGGCTGGAGATGACGCACTGGTGGACGGACCGGGAGGGACGGTTCGCACTGTCGCTGAGCATGGCCCGGTGACGGGTCGCGTGCCGCTGCCTCGTACGGCACCGTGGAAATGACGCGTGGCACACCCGCCACCCGCGGAGAGGAGCACCCGCATGACTGATCACACATACCGGGTCACCGAGATCGTCGGCAGCTCGACCGAGGGGGTCGACCAGGCAATCCGCAACGGCATCGCCCGGGCCTCGCGAACCCTGCGCCACCTGGACTGGTTCGAGGTCACGGAGGTCCGCGGCCAGATCGAGAACGGCCAGATCGAGCACTACCAGGTCGGTCTGAAGGTGGGGTTCCGGCTGGAGGACGAGGAGTAGAAGGGGAAGTCGGCAGCCGGACCGACTCAGGTGCGTCCCTCCCGCTCCTGAGCCACCTGCAGCACAGCGGACTGGCCGGCCCACCGCGCCCGTACGACCGTGAAGCCGGCCCGCTCGGCGTCCCCGCACACCAGTTCGTCGTCGTCCACAAGCACCCGGACCTCGCGATTCCGGGCAAGCCCGCGGAGGATCTCCAGCTTGGTGCGCCGGGCGGGCCTGCGGTCGTTGTCGCGGCGCATCCAGATGCGGCCCTCGGGCAGCCCCTGCGCTGCCAGCCACTCCACCGTGTCCTCGCGGCACCGCTCCGGCCTCCCCGTGAGGTAGACGACCTCGCACTCCTCGGCGTGCTCCAGCGCCAGCGCCACGCCCTCGGTCAGCGGCGGATCGTGCGGCGCCGCCGCAAAGAAGGCGTCCCAGTCGCGCGGCCTGCGCTCCAGAAACCGCTGCCGGTGTGCGGTGTCGGCGAGCGTGTTGTCGAGGTCGAACACGGCGAGTGGTTTGTGGTCGTTGTCTGTCACGTCGACCACGATAGGGCTCCGCTGGTTGTGCGGTTTTCGGGTGCGGGTCCGTTGTGGCTGGTCGCGCCCCGCGGCGCAGCCGCGACACGACTGTCACGCCCACCCCTGGCGGGGGTCCTGGGCGCAGCCCCCCCCCGCTTCGGGAAGGGGCGGGCTTGGGAAGAGGAACCCCTGGAAGTCCCCTCAAAGCTCAGGAGCCACACTGAGCTCTGCCCAGATGATCTTGCCGGTCGGAGTCTGACGCGTGCCCCAGCTCTCGGTGAGCTGAGCGACAAGGAGGAGGCCCCGGCCGCCTTCGTCGTAGGCGCGGGCGCGGCGCAGATGGGGTGCCGTGTTGCTGCCGTCGAAGACCTCGCAGATCAGGACCGCGTCGCGGATCAGGCGGAGCCGTATCGGGTCGCCGCCGTAACGGATGGCGTTGGTGACGAGTTCGCTGACCACCAGTTCCGTCGTGAACAGCGCCTCTTCCAGCCCCCACGCGGCGAGCTGAGCCGTCGCGTACTTGCGGGCCTCGGCGACGATCTGAGGGTTGTTCGGCAGGTCCCAGGTCGCCACCCGGGCGGCGTCGAGGACCCGGGTCCTGGCCAGGAGGAGGGCGACGTCGTCCATGGGGCGGCCGGGCAGCAGTTCGTCCAGCAGGTCGTCGCACAACTTCTCCAGGGACCGGACTGGTTGCCCGAGCACCCGGCCCATGAGAGCCATGCCGGTGTCGACGTCCCGGACCCTCGCCTCGATCAGGCCGTCGGTGTAGAGGGCGAGCAGGCTGCCTTCCGGAAGCTCGAACTCCGAGATTTCGAAGGGCAGTCCACCGAGGCCGAGCGGCGGGCCGACCGGCAGATCCGGAAAGGCGACCGTGCCGTCGGGCGTCACCACGGCGGGCAGCACATGGCCCGCGCTGGCGAGCGAGCAGATCCGGGACACCGGGTCGTACACCGCGTACAGACACGTGGCGCTCAACTCCGTGACCGGCCGGGCCTCGGCTACGGCGCCGGGGGTATCGGGCTCCTCCCGGGCCAGCCGGATCACCACGTCGTCGAGCTGCGTGAGCAACTCGTCCGGCGCCAGGTCGACGTCGGCCAGCGTACGCACCGCGGTCCGCAACTGCGCCATCGTGGCCGAGGCCCGCAGCCCGTGACCGACCACGTCGCCCACCACGAGCGCCACCCGGGCACCGGACAGGGGGATCACGTCGAACCAGTCGCCGCCCACCCCGGCCCGCCCACCGGCCGGCAGATAGCGGGTGGTCACATCCACCGCGGACTGCTCCGGCGTGGCGCGCTGCAACAGACTGCGCTGGAGGGTCACCGCGGTGGCACGCTCACGGCTGTAGCGGCGGGCGTTGTCGATGCTCAGCGCGGCCCTGGTCGCGATCTCCCGCGCCAGCAGCAGATCCTCGTCGTCGAAGGGCTCGGTGATGCGGTGACGATGGAACTGGGCCAGCCCGAGCGTCACGCCCCGGGCCTGCAACGGAACGACCAGCAGAGCATGGATCCCGTGGGCGCGGACGCTGCGCGCACGGTCCGGATCCGCGGTCAGCCACGCGGGGAAGCTCGCGCTGTCGAGCCGGTACTGGGCGGGACGGCCGACGGCGAGGGCTGAGGTCTGCGGTGAGTCGGCGGCGTAGACGTGCCGCTGGCCGATCTCGACGGTGGCCTCCGGGCAGCCCGGCAGTACGGACGCCTGGGCGCACCGGCGGAAGACCGGCTGGCCCGCGCTCGGCGCGAGGTCCGCCTCGACGTTCTGGAAGAGGTCGTCGAGCAGATCGACGATGACGAAGTCGGCGAACCCCTCGGTGCCGATCTCGGCGAGTTCCTGGGCGGTGCGGGTTACGTCGAGCGTGGTTCCGACGCTGAGGCTCGCCGCGTTCACCACGGACATCCGCCGCCGCGCCCAGTACTGCTCGGTCGTGTCGTACACGGCGGAGGCGACGCCCCGGACGCGGCCCTGCGGGTCCTTGAGCGGGAACAGCAGGGAGGACCAGGAGCGCTCACGCCTCGTTCCCGGGGTCCGCAGATAGGCCTGGTGGCGGACGACGTCTCCGGTTCGCATGGCCTGTTCGGCCAGACGGGGGATCTCCTCGGCGCCGTCGACGATCTCGCCGGTGATCCGCTCCGCTAGGCCGAGGCCCCGAAGCCGGTCCTCCGTCGCTCCCGACATGGCGGTGAAGGCGTCATTCGCACGTACGACTCTGACGTCGTCGTCGCACACGACCACCGCGATGGGCAGCTGCTCGATCGCCCAGCGGTTCAGGGTCTCGGGGGCGGGTTCGTCCGCCGCGGTGGCCGCGACGATCCACAACGGGTCGTCGTTGGCGCCGGTCAGCGGCCGGAGATGGGCCAGCAATTCGAGGCGCCGCCCCTCGCGGGTGCGGACCACGGCGCCACCGCTCCACGGTATACGGGAGGCACAGGCGCCGCGGACCGCGTACGGAAGCTCGGCGGCCAGCAGTTCCCGGGCGTCACGGCCCACGGCGTCCGCGGAGTCGTGGCCGAGCAGCCGCCGGGCGCCCTCGCTCCAGGCGAGGATCCTCCCGCCTTCGTCCACCACGGCGGTCGCTTCCCACCCCGAGCCGAACACGTCTGGGTCCATGAACACGTCTCTCGCCCACCACGGGCACGCCCCGCGGCCATGCTCTCAGCATGGCCCCATGGGAGGGCGTACTCAACGGGACTTCCCATTCTGCTCAGGCTCGCGGGGACAGGTACGCGGCTTACGCGGACGTCCGCACGCCCGCGCCGGGAATCCTGGCGCGACGGGGGCGTTGAAGTTCATGTGAGCCCAGTGACAGCAGCGACCCGTTTCTCCGTCCTCGACCGCTCGCGCACCCGGGAGGGGCACGACGGTCCCGAGGCCCTGCGTGACACCGTGCGGCTGGCGCAGGAGCTCGAGCGGCTCGGCTACCACCGCATATGGGTCTCGGAACACCACGGCGTTCCCGGAGTCGCCGGTTCCGCGCCCACCGTGCTGGCCGCCGCGGTCGCCGCCGCGACGCGCACGATCCGGGTCGGCACGGGCGGGGTGATGCTGCCGAACCATCAACCCCTTGTCGTGGCCGAGCAGTTCGGCGTCCTTGAGTCCCTCTTCCCGGGACGTATCGACATGGGTCTGGGCCGCTCCGTGGGCTT
This sequence comes from Streptomyces sp. NPDC006365, assembly GCF_042870755.1. NCBI lineage: Bacteria > Bacillati > Actinomycetota > Actinomycetes > Kitasatosporales > Streptomycetaceae > Streptomyces > Streptomyces sp. NPDC006365. Next base: position 400,069 of record NZ_JBIAHS010000001.1, on the reverse strand, counting down.
CACCGACGGCGTACGCAAGGCGCTGGGCCGGGACAAGGACGTCGCCGACGATTTCGCGGGGCAGCTCGACGAGTTGCTGGGCTGGTTCCGCGGCACCTCTCCGACGGGGGTGCACGCGCGTCCGGCCGAGGGTCTGACCGTGCCGCCGTTCGTGCTGGCCATGGGCGAGGGCGCCACGATCGCTGCCCGGGCGGGCCTGCCGATGGTCATCGGCGACCTCCGCGGCCGCGAGAAGATGCGGCGCGGCATCGATCACTACCGCGCGACGTTCCGGCCCTCCGCCTGGGCGAGCGAGCCGTACGTCGTCATCTCCGGCACGATCGCGGTAGCGGACAGCCCCGAGGAGGCCCGCCGGCTGCTGCTCCCGGAGGCCTGGTCGATGGCGCACTCCCGCACCCGCGGCACCTTTCCGCCGCTGCCGCCCGCCGAGCGCGTGGAGACGCTGAGGATGAGCGACAAGGAGCGCGGTTTCTACGAGTCCGGGCTCAGGGGTCATATCGCCGGCACCAAGGAGCAGGTCGCCCACGAACTGGAGACGGTGCTCAAGGAGACCGACGCGGACGAGGTCCTGGTCACGACCAGTACGTACGACCGCGGCGCCCTCCTTGACTCGTACGAGAGGCTGGCCCGGATCGCGGGACTGGACGGCGCGGGCCCGGCCTAGGACGCCGGCCTGTGGGCCCCTTCCGAGTTCGCGCACGTCCGGTGGGTGGCGGCCGTCTCGGCGGCGCGGGCCAGGGTCCGGCGGTCGGGTGCGCTGCCCGGCACGAGCACCGGCTGTACGCGTACCTCGGCCACGAGGCCGCGCGCCGAAACGACCCGCCACACCGAGGCGAGCAGCGAGTCGCTCCCGACGAACGCGGGTGCCGTGGTCGCCGCTCCCCCGTCGAGCCGGTAGTGCAGGCGTACCGGCTGGACGGGTACGGCGGCGTCCAGTGCGGCCTGGAAGACGGCCCTGCGGAACTGCCCCTGGGCCCGGCCGCACCAGGTGCTGCCTTCGGGGAAGACCACGACTGCGGCGCCGTCGCGCAGGGTGTCCGCGATCCGCGCGACCGTCGTCGGCAGCGCGCGCAGCCGGTCCCGCTCGATGAACAGCGCCCCGCTGCTCGCGGTCAGCGCGCCCGCGACGGGCCACTGCCGGATCTCGGCCTTGGCGAGCATCCGTCCGGGACGGACGGCCGCGAGCAGCGGTATGTCCAGCCAGGAGATGTGGTTGGCCACCAGCAGCAGCCCGCCGGTGGGCGGGGCGGCTCCGGTGGTCTGTACGCGTACGCCCACCGCGCGCACGATCGTCCGGCACCAGAGCCGGATGGCACGGTCACGCCGCACACCCGCGAGCCGTCCGACGACCGGGATCAGCACGATGCCGACGAGGAGCACGGCCACCACCACGGTCAGCCGCAGCACGGCCCGCGGTACGGCGGCCAGGGACCCCATGGACTGCACGCAGGCCCCCGGGGTGCACGGGGCGCTGGGCAGCCAGGCGCTGGCCAGAGCGGTCCCCGGAGGCGTCACACCGGGGCGGTCCCCGACCTGCGTCCCGGCACGGCGTGCTCGGGGCACCGGCCGACGGCCCGGGAGCGCGGCCGTGCCCGCACCGGGGCTCGCGAGCGCCGCCGCGCCGCGCCGCGGGCGGACCAGCACCGTGAGGCGCAGCGCACTCGTCACATTCACCCGCGAGGCGTTCATCAGGCGGGGACGAGCGACAGGAAGTGCCGCAGGTAGCGGGAGTTGACACGGTGCATCGGCAGCAGCACGTACAGGTCGGCCACGCCGAAGTCGGGGTCGTGGGCGGGTTCCGCGCAGACCCAGGCACCGAGGCGGAGGTAGCCGCGCAGGAGCGCGGGGAGTTCGGTGCGGGCCGGGTGCTGGATGCCCTCGGAGTTCCAGGGCAGCAGCGGGCGTACGCGGTACTCATCGGGCGCCAGGTACTTCTCCTGTACGCGATCCCAGGTGCCCGCGGCGAGCGTGCCGCCGTCGGCCAGCGGGATGGAGCAGCAGCCCGCGAGCCATTCGTGGCCGCCTTCGACCATGTAGCGCGCGATACCGGCCCAGATGAGACTGATGACGGCGCCGTCCCGGTGGTCGGGGTGGACGCAGGAGCGGCCGACCTCGACGAGCCCTGAGCGGATCCCGGCGAGCGGCCCGAGGTCGAACTCACTCTCCGAGTAGAGCCTTCCGGCGACCGCGGCGCGCTCCGGCGGCAGCAGCCGGTAGGTGCCTACGACCTGCCCGTTCACCGTGTCGCGGACGAGCAGGTGGTCGCAGTAGGCGTCGAAGGCGTCGATGTCGAGGCCCGGCTGCGGGGTGGTCAGCAGGGCTCCCATCTCTCCCGCGAAGACGTCGTGACGCAGCCGCTGCGCGGCCCGCACATCCGCCTCGTCGCGGGCCAGGGTGACGGTGTAGCGGGTGGGTGCGGTCGCTTGGGACGGGCTGGCGAGCGTGGTTACGCCGGTCATGGCTGGCTCTCTCCTGGGGACGTTGGCCGGTGTGCGGCGGGAGGTGAGCGGAGCGGAAGGTGAGCGGGCCGGTTGGGTACGGCGTGCTCGCTCCTGTTCTCCCGACGCCGGCTGACCGGCGCGTAACCTACGCAGAGAGGTGGGATGTGGGCTTGTTGAATGCCCGGGTGCGGCGGCCTGACAAAGCTTGGCGGGGCCGGAGAGCACCACTCCCGGCCCCGCCCGTCCGCACCTTGACGGCGAACGACCTACGGCTGACGCCTTCCCGACTTGCGGGTCGCGCGCAGCCACTCCTTGTTCATGCCGGTGATGGAGACCAGCGGGATGCCCTTCGGGCAGGCGGTGGCGCATTCGCCGGTGAGGGTGCAGCCGCCGAAGCCCTCCTCGTCCATCTGCGCCACCATGTCGAGCACACGGGTCTCGCGCTCGGGCGCCCCCTGCGGCAACACGTTCAGGTGGTTCACCTTGGCCGAGGTGAACAGCATCGCGGCCCCGTTCGGGCAGGCCGCCACGCAGGCCCCGCAGCCGATGCACTCGGCGTGCTCGAACGCGAAGTCCGCGTCCGGCTTCGGTACGGGCGTGGCGTGGGCCTCGGGCGCGGCGCCGGTCGGCGCGGTGATGTAGCCGCCGGCCTGGATGATCCGGTCGAAGGCGCTCCGGTCGACCACGAGGTCCTTGACCACCGGGAACGCCGAGGCCCGCCACGGCTCGATGTCGATGGTGTCGCCGTCCTTGAAGGACCGCATGTGCAGCTGACAGGTGGTCGTACGCTCCGGACCGTGCGCGTCGCCGTTGATGACGAGCGAGCAGGCGCCGCAGATGCCCTCACGGCAGTCGTGGTCGAAGGCGACGGGGTCCTCGCCACCCAGGATGAGCTCCTCGTTGAGAGTGTCGAGCATCTCCAGGAAGGACATGTCGGGCGAGATGTCGTCCACTTCGTACGTGGACATCGCTCCGTCGGCGTCGGCGTTCCGCTGCCGCCAGACGCGCAGGGTGAGCTTCATGCGTAGCTCCGCTGAGTGGGGTGGACGTACTCGAAGACGAGGTCTTCCTTGTGGAGAACCGGCGCATCGCCGGTGGCGGTGAACTCCCAGGCCGCCGCGTACGAGAACTCCTCGTCCTTGCGCTCCGCCTCACCGTCCGGGGTCTGGGACTCCTCGCGGAAGTGGCCGCCGCAGGACTCGCCGCGGTGCAGTGCGTCGAGGCACATCAGCTCGGCGAGTTCGAGGTAGTCGACGACGCGGTTCGCCTTCTCCAGCGACTGGTTGAACTCCTCGCCGGTGCCGGGGACCTTGATGCGCCGCCAGAACTCCTCGCGGATCTGCGGGATACGCTCCAGCGCCTTGCGCAGCCCCGTCTCCGTACGCGCCATTCCGCAGAACTCCCACATCAGTTCGCCGAGTTCCCGGTGGAAGGAGTCGGGGGTGCGGTCTCCGTCGACGGCGAGGAGCAGGCTCAGCCGGTCCTCGGTCTCGGCCAGCACCTCCTGGACGGCGGGGTGTTCGGCCGAGACCTTCTCGTGGTGCGGATTGCGGGCGAGGTAGTCGTTGATCGTCGACGGCAGTACGAAGTAGCCGTCGGCCAGCCCCTGCATCAGCGCCGAGGCGCCGAGCCGGTTCGCCCCATGGTCCGAGAAGTTGGCCTCACCGATCGCGAACAGGCCGGGGATGGTGGTCTGGAGGTCGTAGTCGACCCACAGTCCGCCCATCGTGTAGTGGACGGCGGGATAGATCCGCATCGGCACCTCGTACGGATCCTCGTCGGTGATCCGCTGGTACATGTCGAAGAGGTTGCCGTACTTGGCCTCGACGGCCTTGCGGCCCATGCGCCTGATGGCGTCCGCGAAGTCCAGGTAGACGCCCTGGCCGCCGGGGCCCACTCCCCTGCCCTCGTCGCAGACGTTCTTGGCCGCCCGGGAGGCGATGTCACGGGGCACGAGGTTGCCGAAGGACGGGTAGATGCGCTCCAGGTAGTAGTCGCGCTCGTCCTCGGGGATCTCGTTCGCGGCCCGCTGGTCGCCCTTCGCCTTCGGCACCCAGATCCGGCCGTCGTTGCGCAGCGACTCGCTCATCAGCGTGAGCTTCGACTGGTGTTCGCCGGTGCGCGGGATGCACGTCGGGTGGATCTGTGTGAAGCACGGGTTGGCGAAGTACGCGCCGCGCCGGTGCGCCCGCCAGATGGCGGTGGCGTTGGAGTTCATGGCGTTCGTCGACAGGTAGAAGACGTTGCCGTAGCCGCCGCTCGCCAGGACGACGGCGTCCGCGAAGTACGTGTCGATACGGCCCGTGATCAGATCGCGGGCCACGATCCCGCGCGCCCGGCCGTCGACCACGATCAGGTCCAGCATCTCGGTGCGCGGATGCATCTCGATGTTTCCGGCGGCGATCTGCCGGGAGAGCGCCTGGTACGCGCCGAGCAGCAGCTGCTGGCCCGTCTGCCCGCGGGCGTAGAAGGTCCGCGAGACCTGTACGCCGCCGAAGGACCGGGTGTCGAGGAGGCCGCCGTACTCGCGGGCGAAGGGCACGCCCTGGGCCACGCACTGGTCGATGATCTCCACCGAGATCTGCGCCAGGCGGTGGACGTTGGACTCGCGGGCCCTGAAGTCGCCGCCCTTGACGGTGTCGTAGAACAGCCGGTGGATGGAGTCGCCGTCGTTGCGGTAGTTCTTCGCGGCGTTGATGCCGCCCTGCGCGGCGATCGAGTGGGCGCGGCGCGGTGAGTCCTGGTAGCAGAACTGCACGACGTGGTAGCCCTGTTCGGCCAGCGTGGCCCCTGCGGAGCCGCCGGCGAGGCCGGTGCCGACGACGATCACCGTGTGCTTGCGGCGGTTGGCGGGGTTGACCAGCTTGGCCTCGAAACGGCGGGTGTCCCAGCGCTCGTTCACCGGCCCATCGGGGGCCTTGGCGTCGACGACCGGCTCCCCGGTCGTGTAGTCGGCGTACTCAGCGGTCATGTCAGCTCACCACTCCGGTCATCACGCCCACGGGCACGGAGACGAAGCCCACCGTCAGTACCAGAGCGAGCACGTTGGCGATGGTCTTGAAGGCACGGTCGCGGGAGCGGCTGCCGACCCCGAGGGTCTGCGCCGCGCTCCAGAAGCCGTGCCGGATGTGCAGGCCGAGAGCGAGCACCGCGACGAGATAGACGACGTTGCCGTACCAGGTGGAGAAGGTGTCGATCACGTTCTGGTACGGGTGTCCGGCCTCGAAGCCGCCTGGGTGCACGGTGCCGGTCGTCAGGTCGAGGATGTGCCAGACGATGAACAGCCCGAGGATGATCCCGCCCCAGCGCATCGTCCGTGTCGCGTAACTGGCACGCGGCTTCTTGTGCACGTACTTGGTGGGCCGCGCCTTGATGTCGCGGCGGCTCAGCTGGTACGCGGAGACGGCGTGCGCGACGACGGCTGCGACCAGGACGACGCGGATGATCCACAGCGCCCATTCGTAGTGCAGGAAGGGCTCGCCGAGGGTGCGCAGGGCGTGCGCGTACTCATTGAACTCGTCGGATCCGAAGAAGATCTTCAGGTTGCCCAGCATATGGACGACCAGGTACGCCAGCATGATCAGACCGCTCACGGCCATGACCGTCTTCTTGCCGACGGAGGAGTCCCACATCGTGCGGGTCATGGACGGTTTTCGGTCCGTCCGCGTTAGCAGCGCCATGACACGCACGCTAGGGCCGGAGGTCCCGATCGGTCCAAGACATGGAATGGCTGGTTTCAATAGTCAGAACCTATGTTGGTGGGATGCAGTTCCAACAGCTCCAGTACTTTGTGGCGGTCGCCGAGACTCGGCACTTCACCCGGGCCGCGGACCTCGTCCATGTCGCGCAGCCGTCCCTCTCGCAGCAGATCAAGGCGCTGGAACGGGAGTTGGGGGCGGATCTGTTCCTGCGCGCACGCGGCAACATCACACTCACGGACGCGGGCGAGGCACTGCTGCCGCTGGCCCGCCGCATCCTGGCCGACGCGGAGACGGCTCGGCACGAGGTGGGGGAACTGGTACAGCTGCGCAGCGGGCGGATTCGTCTCGGTGCGACTCCGAGCGTGTGCACGGGGCTGCTGCCCGACGTGCTGCGCGCCTTCCACGACCGGTATCCGGGCATCCGGCTGTTGATCGAAGAGGGAGGCTCGCATGATCTCGTACGGGAGCTCGCTCGCGGGGCGCTCGATCTCGCCCTCGTGGTGCTGCCTCTGCCTTCGCCATCACCCGCGCTGACCACGGTCGAGGTGCTGCGGGAGGACCTGGTGGTGGTGTCGTCCCCGGACGCACCCGCACCGGGCCGGGGTCGTACGGTCCGGATTCCGGACCTGGAGGGTGAGCGGCTGGTCATGTTCCGGCACGGGTACGACCTGCGGGAACTGACCGTCGCCGCGTGTCGCTCCGCTGGGTTCGAGCCGGACTTTGCGGTGGAGGGTGGGGAGATGGATGCGGTGCTGGGGTTTGTGGCCGCGGGACTCGGGGTGGCTGTGGTGCCGCGGATGGTGGCTGTTCGGGCGGGGCGGGGGTTGCGGGTGACTCCGTTGGCGCAGCCGGGGTTGCATCGGAGGATCGCGCTGGCACACCGGAGCGATGTGGCTCCGCCGCGGGCGGCTCGGGAATTTCAGCGGATGCTGCTCGAGCGGTAACCCCTTCGCTGAAGGTGCTGTCTCCGGGAGCGCCGTATTACTGGAAGCGACGTTGGGGACTGCGGGTCCGTCGTGGCTGGTCGCCCCTCCACTCTCGGCTTCTCCCCCACTCTCGGCTCCGCTCGAGCGGGGGGACCCCGATGAGCAGGGGGACCCCATCGCGGCGGAGCCGCAAACTGACACAGCCACGCGCCCCCGCCGGGGCGCTGCAGTCGCCGAAGCCGCGGAAGGGGCCGTCCGCCGTGGTGCCCAGGAGGCCGCCCCAACGGCGACCTACGCTCCGCTGTATGCGTCAGCCCGTCGCGTCCACCAACGCCAGCTCGTGGAGTCTGTCCGGTGGGCCGGGGCGGGCGTAGTACCAGCCCTGTGCCGTGTCGCAGCCCAGGACCTTCAGTTGTTCCGCCTGGGCGCCTGTTTCCACGCCCTCCACCGTGACCTTGAGGTCGAGGCTGTGGGCCAGGGAGACGATTCCGTCGACGATCTTCAGGTCGACCGGGTCCGCCGGGAACTGCTGCATGCTCTGGGTGAAGGAGCGGTCCAGTTTGAGGATGCTGACCGGGAGGCGGCGCAGGTTGGCGAGGTTGGAGTAGCCGGTGCCGAAGTCGTCGAGGGCGATGTCCACGCCCATCTCGGCCAGACGGCGCAGTGGCTTGAGGAGGTCGTCGTCGGCGCCGATCAGGGCGGACTCGGTGACCTCCAGGCAGAGGGAGGCCGGTTCGAGGCCGGCGCGCTCCAGGATGTCGACCGTGTCCGCGACCAGGCCGGGGTGGGTCAGCTGGCAGGGCGAGAGGTTCACGTTGATACGGAACGGGCCCGCCTGTTCACCGTGACGTTCCTGCCAGTCGCGGGCCTGGCGGACCGACTGCTCCAGCACCCAGCGGCCGAGCGGGACGATGAGGCCGGTGTGCTCGGCGAGCGGGATGAACCGGTCGGGGCCGAGCACGCCGTGCTGGGGGTGCAGCCAGCGGACGAGGGCCTCGGCGCCTCGTACGCTGTCGTCGCCCAGGTGCACGAGCGGCTGGTACTCGATGAAGAACTCGCCGCGGTCCAGGGCCGCGGGCAGTGCCGTGGTCAGTCCGTGGCGGGTGATGGCGCGGGCGTCGGCCTCGGGGTCCGCGAGCTCGTAGCGATTGCCGCCCGCCGACTTGGCGCGGTACATCGTGATGTCGGCGCTGCGCAGCACCTCCGCAGGGCCGCGTTCGCCGGCCGGGCCCTCGACGATGCCGATACTGCCGCGGACGGTCAGTTCCCGGCCGTCGATACGGACCGGGGTGACGAGGGCGTTCATGATGCGGTCGGCGAGCGCGTCGACCTCTGTCTCGGTGTCGGGCCCGGTGGTCAGCGCCACGAACTCGTCGCCGCCGAGCCGGGCGACCATCTCTCCGGGCGCGGTCGCGCAGGACTGCAGCCGGTCGGCGACCTCGACGAGCAGCCGGTCACCGGCGGCGTGCCCGAGGCTGTCGTTGATGGTCTTGAAGCCGTCGATGTCGAGATAGCAGAGCCCGAAGCGCATGCCCTCACCCGCGGAGAGCGCCTTTTCGAGCCGCTCGAAGAACAGGGTGCGGTTGGGCAGTCCGGTGAGGGCGTCATGGGTCGCCTCGTACCGCAGCCGCAGATTGAGCAGCCGGCGTTCGGTGGTGTCCTCCATGAGGGCGAGCTGGTACTGGGGCCGGCCGTCGGCGTCACGCAGCAGGGAGACCGTCAGATTGGTCCACAGAACCGTTCCGTCAGGTCGGTAGAAGGCCTTCTCCACGTGGTAGTGCTCACGCTCACCGCGCACCAACTCCTCGTACAGGTGCCAGACTTGAGGAGCATCGTCGGGGTGCGTCCAGTCGACCACGTTACGGCCGCGCATCGATTCCTCGGTGCCGCCGAACATCCGCAACAGGGCCTTGTTCACCTGCAGGATGTTGCCGTCGAGGTCCGCGATGCCGATTCCTATGGCCGCGCCCTCGAACACCGCGCGGAGTCGCGCCTCGGTCGCGTGCAGCGCCTGAGCGACCACGCCCTGAGCCTGAAGGGCCGCTCGCGCGATGGCTTCCTGTTCGGCCAGCGTCCGCTCCCGCAGTGCCTCGGCGAACCCGGCGGCCATGGCATGCTGCAACCGCGCCGAACGGCTGCGCAGGTCCTCGTGTGATCCGTCCCCGCCGCAGTAGAGCACCAGATAGGCGTCCACGCAGTCGAGTGCGCGGCTGAGCGCCTCCGGCTCTGTGCAGTGGGCGTCGATCAGCGCGGCGCCGACCCCCCTGCCCTCGGCCGCGTCGAACGTCCTGGCCCGCAGCGCCTCACTCAACCGCCGGGCGAGCGGCAGCAGTTCCCGCTCCAGCTCGGGGCGGGTCAGCGATGTCGCCGTGTGCGGGAAGACCGCCCGGCTCCAGATCGTCGCGAATCTGCGGAGTCTGTCTTCCGGCCCGTCCGGCTCCGCGGTCACGCCGTGCGCCCCACGCCGGCGAACCCGGAATAGGAATACGGATCCTCGTCCTCGAGTGCCGTGTCGGGCCGCCATTCCGGCATCGGCACCAGTCCGGGTTCCATCATGTCGTACCCCTCGAAGAACCGCGCGATCTCGTCGCGCGAGCGCATGATCAGCGGATTGCGAATGTTCTTGTAGACGTCGACCGCACCTTCGGCCCGCTCTGGGGGAAGCGGGATGCCCTCATAGGAGGCGTGCGTGACGACGAGCAGGCTGCCCGGCGCAAGCGCGTCGCGCAGCTGTGCCACCGCCTCGTACGGGCCGTCCTCGTCCTCCACGAAGTGAAGTATGGCAACGAGGAGGAGCGCTACTGGCCGATTCTGGTCGATCAGGCGCTGAAACTGAGAACTGGTCAGGATCTCCTGGGGCTTGCGCAGATCGGCGGCTACGACGTCCGTGTCCTCGTTGCCCTCCAGGACGGCCTCGCTGTGGGCGACGGCGACCGGGTCGTTGTCGACGTACAGGACGCGCGCTCCGGGGCTGGCGCTCTGGGCGACCTCGTGGACATTGCCGAAGGTGGGGATGCCTGAGCCGATGTCCAGGAACTGGGTGATGCCTTCGTCCGCCGCGAAACGGACGGCCCGGCGCAGGAAAGCGCGGTTTGCCTTCATGATCTTCGGAAGGCCCGGCATGAACTCCATCGCCTTGCGGGCCGCTTCCCGGTCGACGTCGAAGTTGTGCGATCCGCCCAGGTAGTAGTCGTAGATGCGGCTCACGCTCGGCACCGAGATATCGATGCCACGTGGGGCCCAGGCGGGACGCTCCATCTATCTCTCCAAGGCGTAGGCGATCCGGTGTTCGAGCTGAGGCTACTGATCGCCTGCCAACGGGGCGAGTGGAAACGGAAATTGACCATCCGTTCCCGGTCACTGCCCGGGGCACATGCGGAATTGCAGTCGTACGAAATCGCTCCGAAGCCCTGAGAGCGGTGAAAAACGGCCAACCCCCTCCGTGCGGTGCGGAGGGGGTGGACCGGGGGTTGAGCGGTTGCTCGGTTCCTTGCGGCGTGTCAGTCGTCTGTTCCTGGTGACTCCTCCCTTCGTTGTCCTGCCTGCTGTGGATTGTGTGCTGCGTGGTCTGTGGTGTGCGGTGACGTCTACTTCTTGATCGCGCTGCCATCGGGGGCCATGGCGTACCAAGTGCCGCCCACGCCCTGGCCGTTGGTGTCGCCGGGCTTCTTGTCGCCCGCGAAGGTGTACATCGGCCAGCAGTCGATGCTCTGCTGCTTGAGTCCGTCCGCACGCTTGTTGATGACGTAGCCGCGCCGGCCGTCGACCTCGGTGTCGATGCCCTTGGTGTCGGCGGCGTCGACCGGCTCGACTACCGGCCACTTCTCGAGGCACTCACCGACACAGTTCGACTTCATCGGCCACTGGACGTCCTTCTCGAAGCGGTAGACCGTCATACCGTTCTTGTCGACGACGACCTCACCCAGCTTGGGGTCCTGTCGGGTCGAAAGGCCGGGCAGACCGGCGGCCTCCGCCCCGGCGTCATCACCGGCTCCGGCCTCCGCGGCGTCCGCCGCCGCCTTCTTGCCGTTGGGCGCCGACGCGTACCAAGTACCCTGCACACCCTGGCCCTTGGTGTCACCGGCCTTGGTGTCCTTCGCGTACCGGTACATCGGCCAGCCGTCGATGGTCAGTTGCTTCGTGCCATCGGCACGGGTGACCTCACCGAGCAGCGTCTTGTCCATGCCCGCCGGAGCGGTGGCCCCCGAGGCCGGGACCGGGGGCCATGCCGTGGCGCAGTCGCCGTCACAGTTCGACTTCGGCGGTGAGGCGGTGTCCTTGTCGAAGCGGTAGAGCGTCATACCGGCGCCGTCCGTGACCATTTCGCCGAGAGCCTTGTTCTTCGATATGGCGAGCTTGCCGGCGGTCTGCGCCTGCGCACCGGCGCCGGCCTGTCCCGCACCGGGAGTGGGCGTGCTCGTACCCGCCCCGTAGTCATTGCCAACCCCGTTGGCGGCGGGCGCCGCCCCCACGTTCTGGCTTCCCGTGGACTGGGGGGTGTCCGAGCCGCACGCAGTCGTCAGCGCCAGGGCCGCAGCGGCCGCTACGAGGGAGGCGCTCCGCCAGGAGGTCTTCATTTGGGTAACTCCCCGCTAATCACTCAGATGTTGCGGCGCACCACTGCGCCGCGTATGGCCCTAGGTACGGGTGAGAACAGGGAGAGCGTTCAACCGGCTCACAAGATTCTTTGAGTGATGGCTGCGCAGCTTGCGCCGTATGTGACTCGCGCGTAGCCAGCCATCGCCGGAATGGCTTGTTCTCGCCGTTCTGTCGCCGTCGCGGCGGCGGCCGGTGCCCCATTCGGGCCACTGCGATCGCGCATGCGGGCGGACCTTTTTAGCGTTTCGACCATCGAGGTGCATGTACGGCGCAAGCGGAAAAGGTCCGCGGCTGCTCCTCGGGACCCGGAGGATTCACCATGCGCGCGATATGTGTCGCTTCGGCCGCACTGCTGGGCGCCGGCGCCCTGGCCCTGGCCGCACCGGCGGCCGTCGCCGCGACGGGCGGCGAACGCGGGAGCAACTCGTTCGGTTTCGATGTCTCACCTACGACCGTCGCCGCGGGCGACGACGTCACGCTGAACGTCTGGGGCTGCGCGACCGAGGTCAAGGTGTTCTCGAGTGCCTTCGATCCTGTGGTGATCCCCAAGGGCCAGCACTCGGCCACGGCCACCGTCGGCTGGAAAGCCGAGCCCGGCACCGTGCAGGTGACCTTCCAGTGCGAGAAGGAGTACGGCAACAAGGATCTGACCATCGAGGCCGGACGGCAGTCGGGCCATGGCCAGTCCAACATGCACGCCCAGAAGGGCGTCAAGGCCGGTGCCGGCGGCACCATCGCCGGTTTCGACCCGGGCGACATCGGACTGGGGCTCGCACTCGTCATGGGCTCGGTGGGCGCGGCGTACCACTGGTCACACCGCCGCACCGCCGGCGAGGACAACTGACCCGAGCACAACTGCCGTTCACCTTCCAGCTCTTCGCCCCGGACCGAGCGGTCCGGGGCGAAGAGCTGGAAGGTGTGTACTGCGTCGGGCCTTGTTATCTCAGGCCTTGTTCTCGGAGCGGCGGCGCATCCAGAACACCGCTCCGCCGACGAGCGCGAGGCCCAGCAGGCCGCCGCCGATCGCCATGTCGGTCGGCGTGGCACCACTGGAGCTGCTGCCGCCGAGACCACCGCGGACGCCGCCGATGACGGTGAAGGCCTGAGGCTTGGTGAGGGTGCCCGTGCCGACGCAGTTGACGGTGATGTCGTAGGTGCCCGGGGCGGCCGTCTGGTTGATGGTCGCGACCCCCCTGGCCGTCTCGCTCCCCCTGGACATGTCGTCGTGCCCCCTGTCGTGGTGATTCTTGATCGGCTCAAGAGGCGTCCGCGGGAACGCGGGCGACGTCATGGTGCCGCCCCGCGGGCAGCCGTCGACGGTGACCGTCAGCTGCCCGCCCCGGGCGATGACGCTGGGCGTGGCGACGATGTTGCTCGGGCTGGAGCTGAAGCCGTCCCGGGCCGCGGCCGTGGGGGCGGCGAGCCCGAGGGTGGCGAGGGCTGTCGCAGAGACCGCCAGGGCACGAGTGGTACGCATGTGATCCTCCGCGGAAGGCGCCCCGGGAACCGTCCCCGGGTCGAATCGGCGAGAAAACGCCTCCCAGACGAACCCTCAGATGGCTTGCGGAGGGCCGCATTTCGAGAATGGTCCGTCCTGGTGAGAGGAACGCCGCGGATAAGGACCACAATCGGATATTGCCGCAGGTCACGGACCGTCAGAAATTTCCGGACCGCTCAGACTCGGATGGCGCACCGGCTTCGACGCGGCCACCCGTTCGCGCGTCTCCCGTCGCCTGCCGGGAATCTTGGACTTAGCGTTCTCGTATGCGCGAGTGACGCGGCGACGGCCGCGTCGAGAGGGGTTTGCGAATGTCTGCGTCCGAGCTGGCCGAAGAGGAGGAGCGGCAGAGGAAGCGCGCTCCCTGGGGCGTGCTGGCACTTGTTCTGCTGACCGGTCTCGCGCTCATTCGAAATGGCTCGGGAGAATTCGACGTGGGCCCGCCGCAGCCCGCGACGGCGGCGGCCGCAAAGAGCCGTCCCCCCGGAATCACCCGCTCGAACGGGCCGGCTCCCCTGCCATTCTCCGTGGTCGACCGCATCAGCATCCCTGCCATCCAGGTCGACGCCCCGGTCATGCCGGTAGGGCTCGACGTGGAGGGCTGGGTGGACGCGCCCCCTCCCGAGGACCCGAATCTCGCGGGCTGGTTCACCGGCGCGGTCTCCCCCGGCGAAAAGGGCACGGCCGTCATGGTCGGCCATGTGGACAACGAGCAGGGACCCGCCGTCTTCTACGGTCTCGGGGCCCTGAAACAGGGACATCGCGTGGAGGTCACACGCAAGGACGGGAAACTCGCCGTGTTCGAGATCTACGGCATCGAGGTGTTCGACAAGAACAACTTCCCCGGCGACCGCGTCTACGGAGACACCGGAACTCCCGAATTGCGCGTCATCACCTGTGGAGGCGGTTTCTCCCAGCAGAACGGCTACGACGGGAACGTCGTCGTGTTCGCCCGCCTGGTAGAGGCTCACTGAGCGTTTCCGACGGAGCGGGTGAAAGCCCGTGGAATTCCGTCGGCTCTCCTGTCGCATCCGCGGATTCTCGTCTGAATCCGCGGATTCTCATCGGTCCACGTGAGCCGGTCTACGTGAACTGCCGACGGGGCACGGTGAGGTGATAGCCCGAGTCCAGCAGTCGCGGCAGATAGTCGCGCAGCGCCCGGATGCTCTGCGAACGGTCGCCGCCCGCGTCGTGCGCGAGGACCACGACGCCCGGGGCCGCGCCCTTCATGACCCGGCGCTCGATGGTGCGCGCACCGGGTTCCTTCCAGTCGAGGGTGTCGACGGTCCAGGCGAGCGGCTCCATGCCGAGTTCGGCGCCGAACTCGAAGACCGCCCGGTTCCAGGCCCCGTACGGTGCGCGGAACCAGCCGGGCCGTTCCCCGTACGTCTTCTCGATGATCTCGCTGGTGCGTTCCATCTCGGAGCGGATCGCGGACCGGCCCAGCCCGGTCAGCAGCGGGTGGGACCAGGTGTGATTGCCGACGATGTGTCCCTCGTCTGCCATCTTCCGGAGCATGTCCTTGTGCTCGACGACCATCGAGCCGCACACGAAGAACATCGCGCGGACGTCGTGGTCCTTGAGGGTGCGCAGGACTTGGGGGGTGTAGCGGGGGTCAGGGCCGTCGTCGAAGGTCAGCACCATGGTGGGGCCCCGCCCGGCGATACGCAGGAAGGGTTCGCGCCGTACGAGGGTGCGCCCCGGTGCGCTGCGCAGGGGGCCGTATCCGGCGATGGGCTGGAGCCGATAGGCAGAGGGCCGCAGGGCGCCGGCCTGCGGGGCGCCCGCGGCGGGATTCGCGGGAGGCTCGCCCGGCGGCGGGGCCGGACCGGCGGCGAGAAGGCGTACCGTACCGGCCGCTCCCGCAGCCCCCAGGACGGCGGCGCCACCGACGAGCAACGCCTTGCGCCGGGAAAGCATTTGATCCTTATTCATGACTAATCAGTCGCCCGGTCGGCGCCCTGAACCGCACACCGACACCTGTACGGCCGCACAAAAACACCCGTTGGAACCACCTCTGCAACGGCACACGAGCGCAAACGTTAGCGCCTCTCACACACAGTCAGCACGCGCACTCGGCCCGGTTCCCCGAGCGGGGCGGGACCTGGGCACTCCGATAACCTCGGCGCCGTGACGGAACAGCACTCACCAGGGCACTCACAGGAGTTCGAGCGCGGCACGGACGGGCCGAAGGTCATCGTGGCCGGCGTGGATGGCTCCGACTCCTCATTGCGCGCCGTGGCCTACGCCGCCGGTCTGGCCCGGCGGCAGCGGGCGCTGCTCGCCGTCGTGTACGTCCAGCCGGTGCTGGCGGCGGGCACCGCGGCCGGGGCTCCGGTCGCCGATACGACCGACGAGATCGCCCGGGGGCTCGTCCGGGACATGCACGAGGCGACCGAGCAGGTCAAGGACATATTCCAGGTCCGCTGGGAGTTCCACACTTTTCGCGGCGACGCATACAGCGGTCTCGTGGCCGCGGCGGACCAACTCAAGGCGGACGCCGTCGTGGTGGGAGCGTCCGAGCAGTCGGGGCATCGCTTCATCGGCTCGGTGGCCGTCCGCCTCGTGAAGGCCGGGCGATGGCCTGTGACGGTTGTGCCGTAACCCGCGGCCAGCTCTTCCGCCCCAGCTGCGACCGGTTCATCATGATCCGCCCGCGGTCCTCGTGTCGTTCCTCATCGCGGGCGTCGCGAGTGCCGCGGCGGCGCTGTCGTACGCCGAGTTCGCGGGCCTCATCCCGAAGGCGGGCTCGGCCTACACGTACGGCTATGCGGTGCTCGGCGAGTTCGCGGCTGGTTCATCGGCTGGCGACGGGCACAAAGTCGACCTGTTCGCGGCGGTGCTGTGCCTGCTCATCGCGTATCTGCTGAACCTGGGCATCAAGAACGCGGCCCGGTTCGAGATGGTCGTCGTCGTCCTGAAGGTCGCGGTGGTGCTCCTGGTGATCGGCGTCGGCGTCTTCCACATCGACACGGCGAACTACAACCCGTTCTTCCCGTACGGGGTCGGCGGGGCGTTCACGGGCGCGGCGGCCGTCTTCTTCGCGGCCTTCGGGTACGACGCCATGTCGACGGTCGCCGAGGAGTCGAAGGACGCTCAGCGCCATATGCCGAAGGCGATCATCTACTCCCTCGCCATCTCGATGGTGCTGTACGTGCTCGCCTGTCTTGTCCTGACGGGTATGCAGGACTACCCGGACATCGACAAGGAGAGCGGCTTCTCGACGGCGTTCCAGTCGGTGGGCCTGGGCGGGCTCGCGAACGTCATCGCGGTCGGCGCGATCATCGGCATTCTCACCGTGATGTTCACGTTCATGCTGGGTGTCACCCGTGTCTGGTTCTCGATGTCCCGCGACGGGCTGCTGCCCAAGTGGTTCGCGAAGACGCATCCGACGCGGCATGTGCCGACACGGGTGACCTGGATCGCGGGCGTCGCCTCGGCCGTCATCGCCGGGTTCCTGCCGATCGGCGAGGCGGCCGAACTGACCAATATCGGAATCCTGTTGGCGTTCGTCGTCGTGTGCGTCGCGGTGATCGTGCTGCGCTACAAGCGGCCCGACCTGCCGCGCACCTTCCGTACGCCGTGGATGCCGTTCGTGCCCGCGGTCGGCATCGTCTTCTCGATCTGGCTGATCACGTTCCTGCAGTGGCAGACGTGGGCGCGGTTCGCCGTGTGGTTCCTGGTGGGCCTCGTCTTCTCCTTCGCGTACTCGTACCCGGCGCTCGGAGCTGGCCAAGGCGGAAGCGGCGGCGAATTCGGAGACGACTGGGCCCACCTCCCCATGACGCGGGGACTACTTCCCCATGACGAGCCCGTCCTCGGCCGCGCCCCGGCTGAGGACGACCTGGCGGATCCGGTCGCGCACGGCGCTCTGGTCCGGCGCCTCGTTCAGGTTCACGACACGATGGGAGCCGACGTCGAACCACTGCGGTACGAACTCGGCCTTCTCGACCTTCCACCGTCCGCCGGGTTCGGCGGGCGGGGCGAAGGTGAAGCGGCCGATGGTGCTCTCGTTGCCGCGGGGGTCGTGGGCGCCGCTGTGGTTGACCATCGATCCGGCGATCTGGTCGCCCATGCCGTAGACGACCCAGGTGCCGTTGACCTTCTCGTACGCCTGCGGGACATGGGCGTGGGTGCCGAGGATCAGATCGATGGCGGGGCGGCCGTCCGTGCGGGCTTCGGTGAGCTGCCTGCTCAGCCTCAGCTGCTGTGCGTCGGGCGCGTCCTGCCATTCGGTGCCCCAGTGCACGGAGAGGACCACGACGTCGGCGCCCGCCTTCCGGGCGGCGCGGGCGTCCGCGAGGATTCTGTCGCGGTCGATCAGGTTCACCGCCCAGGGCCTGGCCTCGGGCAGCGGGATGCCGTTCGTGCCGTACGTGTACGCGAGGTGGGCGACCTTCGCGGGGCCCGCCCGCAGGAGGGTGGGCGTGCTCGCCTCGGCGGCGGTGCGGGCGGATCCGGCGTGCCGTACGCCCGCCCGGTCGAGTGCGTCGAGCGTGCGGTGGATGCCCGCGGCGCCGGCGTCGAGGGTGTGGTTCGAGGCGGTCGAACAGGCGTCGTAGCCGGTGGCGGCCAGGCCCGCGGCCACCTCGGGCGGCGACTTGAAAAGGGGGTAGCCGGAATAGTCGCCGTTCGCGCCGTACACCGTCTCCATGTGGCAGATTGCCAGATCGGCCCGGGCCACAACGGGTTGCATGCCCGCGAGCATGGGACGGAAGTCGTAGCCGCTGCCGCCCGCGTCCGCGTTCGCCTGGCGGATGACCGAGCTGTGCGGCAGGACGTCGCCGGAGGCGACGAGCGTGAAACGGGCGTTCGCGGCGTGCGGCGCGGGATCCCCGGACCGCGCGGGCCGCACCTGCTCCCGCGCCTGCTCCTGCTCCTGCTCCTGCTCCTGCTCCTGCTCCTGGCAGCCGACAGCTGCCGTGAGGAGCAGGACCGCCAGGGCCAGTGTCATGTGTCGCCTGCGTGTGGTCTTCAAGCCGGCTCCCGTGCGGTCGTATTTAATTACTAACGATTACGAATCCACCCAGAGACGACAAAGGGGTCAAGTAGCCATTCCGGCCAGGTAGCTGAAACGGCCCCACTCGGTCTCTTCCGGACCACCTGGTGCGCGAGCCGTTCCAGCCAGCCGGAGGGCTGGGGTGCCGTCGACCGGCCACCCCCGATCGACCGTTCATCGCACCGTTCGTCGACAGCTTCGACCGTCCGCCGACGATCCGCGTCCGTGACCTGTCCCGACGGAGCGACCTGCGCTGACATACGGCCATGACGGCCGCCACCACCATCACGAGCAGGACGACCGCCGAGCACGAGCTGGCCGAGTTGCAGCGGGAGCACGGCGCACCGCTCTTCGCCCTGCTGCTGAGGCTCTCGGACGGAGACCGGCAGCGCGCCGAGGATCTGGTGCAGGAAACACTGGTACGCGCCTGGCAGCACCCCGAGGCGCTGCGGGCCGACGACTTCGACTCCGTACGGCCCTGGCTGCTGACCGTGGGGCGACGGCTCGCCATCGACGCACGCAGGGCCCGTCAGGCGCGGCCCGCCGAGGTCGGGGACGCCGTACTGGAGAGCGCGCGGGTCTGCGCCGATCACGCGGAAAGGTCAGCCGCCACCCTCGATGTGCGCGAGGCTGTGAAGACACTCACTCCCGAGCACCGGGAAGTTCTGGTGCAGGTGTACTTCCGCGGTGCGAGTGTTGCAGAAGCCGCCGCGGAGCTGGGGATCCCGCCCGGTACCGTGAAGTCCCGCGCGTACTACGCGCTGCGCGCCCTGCGCCGGGTACTTCCGGGATATGCGGCCGACCTGCGGTGAAACCAATGGTCGAGTCAAACCTCCGTAAAGCGCCTTGCCGAGACCCTCTGTTGAGTAATCGGCTGTCCTCATCCGTGTTCCGGAATGGGGCCCGGGGTCGGGCGACGCGCACGCACCGGAGGAAGGCAGGAAAGGATGCTGCACAGAGGCCACGAGAGCACGGACGGCACCGGCGGCGGTGAACTCGTCGTTCCCATGGCGTGGTTGTACGCCGAGTACATCGCTGACGAGCTGTTGCGTACCGGGGACCTGATGCCGCCGACGTCATTCGAGTTCCGCGCCGGGCGCGACGCGCTGGCGCTGACCATCTTCCTGTCGGACACGAGCGGTGAGCTCTCCGGCATCCGCGTCGTCTCGCAGCTGGAGACCTGGCTTTCGCTGACGGCGTACGACCAGCCGTGGCAGGACTGGGTGTGTGAGCGGCTTGCGGCGCAGGCGGCCGAGGCGGTCGAATCGGGAGGCCCCACGCCGGACCTGGAGCTGGCGACGGCGGCCTGGCGCTGGCTGGAGGAGACGGAGCTTCTCGCGCCGGACCTGGACGCGGTGCCGGGCGGAGGCCCGGTGCCCGGCGAGGACGACGGCCCGAAGGTGTGGACGCCGGCCTGGCGGCTGGGGCTGCCGTTGGGGCACCTCGCGATCCATCTCTTCTGATCCGTGATCTTTCCGTTCTCCGAACTTTTCCGATCCGCGACTTTTTTTGGTTCCCGACCAATCCGCGGGCACTCCGGCTCCGAATCTCCTGGTTGGTTTCCTGCGGGGCTTGAGTGATTCGGCGTTCTCGTGCGTACCGGTGGGCAAGTAGCTACTCCTAGCTCTCACCATCGCCACGAGGATGAGGTATGAGGTCCCTGGAACGCCATCGCGACGTCGGCGCCTATGCGCTCGGCGTGCTGGACGCTGCGGATGCATTCCGCTTCGAGGACCACCTCGTGGAGTGCCCTCAGTGCGCGATGCAGATACGCGAACTCGCCCCCACGACACGGTCCCTGCGGGCGTACGCCGAGGCGACTCCGCGCACCGTGAATCCCATGACCAGGCCCGGCCCGGCGCTGCTCGACCGGCTGCTCGAGGACGTGGCCAGATCACGCAGGAAAGGACGTACGCGCTGGCTGTTCGCCGTCGCCGCCGCGGTGGTGATCGCGGTGGGCGGGCCCGCGGTCGCGGTGCTCGCCGGCGGATCCGACGCGGACGGACAGCGGGTCGCCGCGACCGACCCGGGTACCGGTGTGTGGGCCGAGGTCACCACCCATGACCGGGCCTGGGGCAGCGACGTCGATTTCATGGTCAAGGGCATCTCTGAGCCTCAGCCCTGCGAGCTCGTCGCCATCGGCAACGACGGCTCGGAGGAGACGCTGATGAACTGGCAGGCGGGCGGCGGCACACCCGGCCCCATGCAGGCCTCCGCGTCGATGAACACCGACGAGATCACGCGGTACGAAGTGCGCACGGGCAACAAGACGCTCGTGAAGCTCAAGGCTCCCTGATCCCCCGGGCCACTCCTGATCCGCGGGACTGCTTCAGGACGCCTACTTCAGGAACTTCGACAACCTGCGGTCCGCGAGGGGCTTGCCGCCCGTCTGGCAGGTCGGGCAGTACTGCAGGGACGAGTCGCTGAAGGAGACCTCGCGGATCGTGTCGCCGCACACCGGGCAGGGCTCCCCGGTGCGGGCGTGCACCCGCAGACCGCTCTTCTTCTCCG
Organism: Streptomyces sp. NPDC006365; assembly: GCF_042870755.1. Classification (NCBI taxonomy): domain Bacteria; kingdom Bacillati; phylum Actinomycetota; class Actinomycetes; order Kitasatosporales; family Streptomycetaceae; genus Streptomyces; species Streptomyces sp. NPDC006365. The sequence goes on along the minus strand of NZ_JBIAHS010000001.1, from coordinate 379,394 downwards.
CCTTCAGCCGTCCGGCGGCCACCCCGCGTGAGCGCTCGACGGCCTCGGTGAGGGTGGTGCGCAGCGCCTCGTACAGGCGGTGGGTCTCCTCGGTGGTCAATGAGGCGGCGAGTTTGAAGGGGGACATCCGGGCGGCGTGCAGGATCTCGTCACTGTAGGCGTTCCCGATGCCCGCGATCAGGCTCTGGTCGCGCAGCGCGCCCTTGAGCTGGCGGCGCTCCCCCTCGAGCAGCTTGGCGAAGCGTCTCTCGTCGAAGTCGTCGGCCAGCGGATCCGGGCCGAGCCGGGCGACGCCCGGGACCTCGCCGGCATCCCGGACGACGTACACGGCCAGCCGCTTCTGCGTGCCGGCCTCGGTGAGGTCGAAGCCTTCGCCCGTCTCCAGGGCGACCCGCATCGCGAGCGGGCCCTTCCCCGGCCGGGGCGGGCCGTCGGGCAGACGGTCCTTCCACTGGAGCCACCCCGCACGGGCCAGATGCGTCACGAAGTGCGGGCCGTCGCCCGTCGACAGGTCCAGAAACTTGCCGTGCCGGTGCACGGCCGTGACCTCACGGCCTTCGAGGGCGGCGAGCGGCGGATCGTACGTCTTCAGGACGCTGATCGCGACGGGCAGCACCCGCACGATCTCATGGCCGACGAGGTGCTCGGTCAGGAAGTCCTTGAGCGCCTCGACCTCGGGAAGTTCCGGCATACGTCCAGAGTGCCACCCGGTGGCGACGACGCCATGCGCGGCAGTTGTCAGCTTCCTTCCGGAACGATGAACTCGCACCACACGCACTTGCCGCCGCCGCGCGCCTCCACGCCCCACACATCCGCGAGGCGGTCCACCAGCAGCAGTCCGCGCCCCGAGACCCCGGACTCCCCCGCCTCGCGGCGGCGCGGCAGGGCGCTGGAGGCGTCCTCGACCTCGACGCGCAGGCGGCGGTCGGAGCCGGAGAGGACCCTCAGGGTGACGATCGCGGAACCCTCGGTGTGTATCAGGGCGTTGGTGATCATCTCGTCGGCGACCAGTTCGACCTCGTCGGCACGGTCCTCCGCGTCCCAGGCCGCCACCGCGGCGCGGATCATGTGCCGGGCACCGGTGAGCGCCTCCGGATCGCCCGGCCCGATGTGCTGCTGGAGCCGTCCGCCGGACTGCTGCGCGACGTGGCCGAGGCGGCGCAGCAGAAGCAGTGCGACATCGTCGTCGCCGCCGCGTTCCTCGGCCACGTCGATGAGCCGGTCGGCGAGGTCGCGTACGTCGTCGGGGCCCGTGTGAACGAGTGCCTGGAGCGTCTTCATCCCCTCGTCGAGGTCCACTCCCGGCTGTTCGACGAGCCCGTCGGTGTACAGCAGCAGAGTCTGGCCCGGGTCGAGTTCGAAGGTGTCGACCTGGTAGTGCAGCCGCCCGAACTCGGCGGACAGACCGAGTGGCAGTCCCCCTTCGACGGACAGCCGGTGGCAGCTGCCGTCCGGGTCGCGCACCAGTGGGTCGATATGGCCGGCCCGTACGATCTGGACCACTCCGGTGGACAGGTCGGCCTCCGCGTAGGTGCAGGTCGCGAAGCGTTCGGTGTCGAGTTCGTCCAGGAAGACCGAGGCGCGGGCCATGACGGTGGCGGGTGTGTGGCCCTCGGCGGCGTAGGCGCGCAGCACGATGCGCAGCTGGCCCATCACGGCTGCCGCGTGGGTGTCGTGACCCTGGACGTCGCCGATGACGGCACCGACCCGGCCGCCGGGCAGCGGGATGATGTCGTACCAATCGCCGCCGATGTCCCTGCCCAGCGAGGCCGAGCGGTAGCGGACGGCGATGTCGGCGCCGGGGACGCTGGGTATGGAACGCGGCAGCATGGCCTGCTGGAGCCCCTGGGCGAGGTCCTTCTCCTGCTCGTAGAGCATGGCCCGCTGGAGGCTCTGCCCGATGCTGCTGCCCAGGGCGACGAGGACGTTGCGCTCCTCCGCCGTGAAGCCCCGCTTGTCGTGGTAGAGCAGGCCGAGCGCGCCGATGGGGCGGGCCTGCGCGATCAGCGGCAGATAGGCGGCCGAGGTGATGTGCAGGTCGGTTATGTGCGGCCACAGCAGGGGGTACGACTGGGCGAAGTCCTCCGGTGACTCGATGAAGCGCGGGGTGAGGGTGCGGACGACCTCGCTCATCGGGTACTGCTCGTCTATGCGCGTGACCCGGGTGCCGGGTACGAAGCTGCCGGTGGGCCCCTCCGCGACGAGGCGGATCCGGCCGGCCTCCACCAGGCCCATGACCAGGCTCGTCGCACCGAGGTGGGTCAGTCCATGGGTGTCGGTGAGGACGTCGATGACGTCCTGGACGGTGCGGGCGTGCGCGAGCGCGGCGGTGGCGATCTGCACGACGTTCGTCTGCCGGCGGCGGAACTCGTCGAGCGCCGCCTGTTCGCGCTGGGCCTCGCTCTCGATCAGCTCCTGGGTGGCGTCGCGGATGATGCCGATGACGCGACGCGGCCGGCCCGCCTCGTCGCGCCGGATGTAGCCCTGGGTGTGGGTCCAGCGGAGGGTGCCGTCGCGGCGGCGTATGCGGAAGTACGCCCCGTAGTTCTCGCTGCCGTCCTTGATGGCCTGGGAGACGTGGGTGTCCAGGCGGTGGGCCTCGGTCGGGGGCACTCGCGGGGCCAGCGTCTCGACGCGACCGTCGTACTCGTCGGGAGACATGTCGAAGATCTCGTGGGCCTGGGGATCCATCTGCATGATGCCGGTGTCCAGGTCCCAGTCGAAGCTGCCCATGCGGTTGAGCGCCAGGATCGGGTCCGGGTGGGCGGGCCAGTCGTCCGGGAGTGACAGGGCGCTCGCTCCCCGATCAACCATGGGGCTTACCTTGCCAGGGTTTGGCCAAATCTTCGACTTCTCGTCACGGCCGAATTGTGAGCGGATCGAGTTGCCCACGCCGGTCCTGGGCACCCCCCAACGGAGGCGTCACGCAGCGTCACAATGGGAGAGAAGGGAGCTGGCGACGTGGAGTGGTTCACCGCCGCCGAGTACTGGATGAGCCGGCTGGTCTTCCAGCGGGCCCTGGCCGTCGTGTATCTCTTCGCTTTCCTGAGCGCGGCGCTGCAGTTCCGCGCGCTGATCGGCGAGCGCGGCATGCTGCCCGTGCCCCGTTTCGTCGCGCAGGTGCCGTTCCGGCGGGCACCGAGCGTGTTCCACCTCCACTACTCCGACCGTTTCTTCGCGGCCTGGGCGTGGACCGGCTGCGCGGTCTCGGTCGCCCTCATCGCGGGCCTGGACGGTCAACTGCCGCTCTGGGGCGGCATGCTGCTCTGGCTCGTCCCCTGGGTGATGTATCTGTCGATCGTGAACGTCGGGCAGACCTGGTACTCCTTCGGCTGGGAGTCCCTGCTCCTGGAGGTCGGCTTCCTCGCCGTCTTCCTGGGCAACGACGAGGTCGCCCCGCCGCTCGTGGTGTTCCTCCTGCTGCTCTGGATCCTCTTCCGCGTCGAGTTCGGGGCCGGTCTGATCAAGATGCGCGGCGACGCCTGCTGGCGGAAGCTGACCTGCCTCGACTACCACCACGAGACACAGCCGATGCCCGGCCCGCTGAGCTGGTTCTTCCACCATCTCCCGAAGCCCTTTCACCGGGCTGAGGTGGCGGCCAACCACTTCACCCAGCTCGTCGTCCCCGTCCTCCTCTTCGCCCCGCAGCCCATCGCTACGGCCGCCGCGTCCCTGATGATCGTCACCCAGCTGTGGCTTGTCCTGTCGGGCAATTTCGCCTGGCTGAACTGGATCACGATCGTGGTCGCGCTGTCGGCCGTGGACTACGGAGTGACGCGCGGCCCCTCGGACGCTCCGCTCTGGTACGAGATCGTGGTCCTGGCCGTCGCCGCGGGGCTGGTCGCCCTCAGCTACCGTCCGGCCCGCAATCTGGTCTCGCGCCGCCAGGTCATGAACCGCTCCTTCGACCCGCTCCGCCTGGTCAACACCTACGGGGCGTTCGGCAGCGTCAGCCGGCTGCGGTACGAGGTCGTACTCGAAGGCACCCTGGACGAGCTGCCGCGCGCGGACTCCGACTGGCGGGAGTACGAGTTCAAGGGCAAGCCGGGTGATCCCCGGCGCTGGCCGCGCCAGTTCGCCCCGTACCATCTGCGGCTCGACTGGCTGATGTGGTTCGTGGGGCTCTCCCCCGCGTACGCCGGTTCCTGGTTCGGCTCCCTGGTGGAGCGGCTGCTGGAGAACGACCGGGACACCCTGCGGCTGCTGCGCCGCTCCCCGTTCCCGGCGGACCAGCCGCCCAGGTACGTACGCGCGAGCCTGTACCGGTACCGCTACACGACCTGGCGCGAGCTGCGCGAGACGGGCGCGTGCTGGCAGCGGACGTACGTACGCGACTTCCTGCCGCCCACACGGCTTGAGGTCGCCGTTCAGAGGACGTAGACGCGGCTCGCGGTGCCCGAGAAGACCTCGGTGCGCTCGCTGCCGCTCAGCCCGGTCGTCAACTCCTCGGCGGCGTCCAGCACTTGGGCGTACGTGGCAGCCAGTGTGCACACCGGCCAGTCCGAGCCGAACATCAGCCGGGACGGGCCGAAGGCCTCCAGCACCGTGTCCGCGTAGGGTGCCAGATCGCTCACCGTCCAGCTCTGCGGGTCCGCCTCCGTCACCAGGCCGGACAGCTTGCAGACGGTGTTGGGCAGCGATGCGAGGACGCGGACGTGGGAGGCCCAGGGTTCGAGTTCGCCCGTGGCGATGGGCGGTTTCCCCAAGTGGTCGAGGACGAAGGTGAGTTCGGGGTGGCTCTCGGCGGCCTTCACACAGGCGGTGAGCTGGTGCGGCAGGACGACCAGGTCGTGGACGAGGCCCGCCGCGGCGACGGCGGTGAGTCCTCGGCGTACGTCCGGGCGCAGCAGCCACTCGGGATCGGGCTCGCCCTGCACCTGGTGGCGGATGCCCCGCAGGTACGCGCCACCCCGGAGTTCCGCCAGCCGAGCCAGCTCGTCGGCGACGTCCGGCCGGGTCAGGTCGGTCCAGCCGACGACTCCCCCGATCAGCTCGGTGTCCTCCGCGAGGGCCAGGAACTCCGGGGTCTCCTCGGGCACGGTGATCGTCTGCACGAGGACGGTGCGGTCGACTCCGGCGGCCCGCGTCTCGGGTTCGAGGTCCGCGAGGGTGAAGTTCCGCCGGAGCGACTGGAGTCCGGGGCCGGTGATCCAGTCCTGGTCGCGCACGGAGAGGTCCCATACGTGGTGATGCGCATCGACGATCGCACATCCCGTCACGGCAGCTCCCAGACGACCGGCAGGCCCGCCTCCGCGCCCTCGGACGAGTAGTCGTGCACCACGTCCAGGAGCTGGGCCATTCGTGCCTGCCAGGCGATGTTGACCGGCAGTTTCTCCAGCTCGGCGAGGAGCCGCCCGTAGTCCTCGCACTCCAGGACATGGAACAGATCGGTGCCACTGCGCCAGATCGTCCAGGAGGTGGCACCGCCGGCGCGGATCGCGTCCGTGAGCTCCTCGGGGACCTCGCGGTGCGCTGCCTCGTACTCGGCGATGCGGTCGGCGCGGACCTTGGTGTGCAGGGCGATTCTCACGCGGGCTCCTCTCCTGCGTCGGGGATACGTACGGGGACTGGTGCCTCCTCGGGCAGCAGCTTGGCCTCCCGCAGCTCCTGCCAGAACTCCGCCGGTACGTCCGTGGTGAACTGCCGTACGGAGTCGCGGACTTCGTCCGCCGAGCGGGTGCCGACGAGGACGCTCGCGACGGCGGGGTGCGCGAGCGGGAAGGCGAGGGCGGCGGCACGCAGGGTGGTTCCGTGGCGTTCGGCGATCGCCTTGATACGCAGCGCCTGGTCCAACAACTCCTGTGGTGCGGAGGCGTAGTTGTACGTGGCTCCCGGCTTCGGGTCCGCCAGGAGGCCGGAGTTGAAGGCACCGCCGATGACGACGGACGTGCCGCGTTCCGCCGCGGACGGCAGCAGTTCGGTCAGGGCCCGCTGGTCGAGGAGTGTGTAGCGGCCCGCGCACAGCACCACGTCGACGTCGGTGTCGCGGACGAAGCGGGTGAGCATCTCGGCCTGGTTCATACCGGCGCCGATCGCACCGACGACGCCCTCGGAACGCAGCTGTTCCAGGGCGGGATAGGCCTGGCCGAAGGCGTCGGTGGCGTGGTCGTCCGGGTCGTGGAGGTAGACGACGTCGACGCGGTCGAGGCCGAGCCGCTCCAGGCTCTCCTCCAGGCCCCGGCGTACGCCGTCGGCGCTGAAGTCCCAGACGCGCCGGTGGGTGGCGGGCACGGCGAAGCCGCCCGCGAGGTCGTCGCCGGTGACCTCGTCGGCCGGCTCCAGGCGTCGGCCCACCTTGGTGGAAACCGTGTACCCGGACCGCCCGCGCAGCTTGGCGCCGACGCGCCGCTCGGACAGGCCGATCCCGTAGTGGGGGGCCGTGTCGAAGTAGCGGATCCCCGCATCCCAAGCGGTGTCGAGTGCGGCGAACGCCTGCTCGTCGCTCACCGGCGTGAACAGGCCCGCGATGCCCGCGGCGCCGAAGGCCAGCTCGGTGACCTCGACTCCGGACCGCCCCAGGGCCCGGGACCGCACCGGCGTGCCCATCACTGCCGCGCGGGGCGCAGCCGCAGCCCCTGCATGCCGCCGTCGACCGCGAGCGCCGTGCCGGTGGTCGCGCCGGACAGCGGGCTCGCCAAGTAGGCGACGGCGCCCGCGACTTCGGGTGCCGAGACGAGCCGGCCGGTGGGCTGGCGGGCTTCCAGGGCGGCCCGTTCGGCGGCGGGATCCGCCGCGGCGTCCAGGAGGCGGCCGACCCATGGGGTGTCCGCGGTGCCGGGGTTCACGCAGTTGACGCGGATGCCCTCACGGACGTGGTCGGCGGCCATGGCGAGGGTCAGCGACAGGACGGCGCCCTTGGACGCGGAGTACAGGGCGCGTTGCGGGAGGCCCGCGGTGGCCGCGATGGAGCAGGTGTTCACGATGGCCGCGTGCGCGGACTCGCGCAGGTGGGGCAGGGCCGCGCGGGCCGTACGCACCATGCCGAGGACGTTGACGTCCAGGACCCGGTGCCACTCGGCGTCGTCGTTGTCCTCGACGGTGCCCTGGGCGCCGATGCCCGCGTTGTTGACCAGCACGTCGAGTCCGCCGAGGTCCGCGACGGCGGCGGCGACGGCCTGGCGTACGGAGGTGTCGTCGCTGACGTCCGCCTGGTATCCGAGCAGGGGCTTGTCGACGCTCGACGGGTCCAGGTCGAGGACGGCGACCTGGGCGCCGCGGGCGGCCAGGAGTTCCGCGGTGGCCCGGCCGATGCCGGACGCGCCGCCAGTCACCAGCGCTTTGAGCCCCGCAAAGTCATGGGTGTCGGTCATGCCGCTGCCCCCTTCTGGCCGGTGAGCCGCTGATCGGTGGATGCCTGCTGGGCGAGGTCGGCGGCCCAGAACGTGCCGCCGGGGAACGTGAACTCGGCGAGAGTCTCGGGTCGCATGGTGGCCGAGAAGCCCGGCGCGGTGGGTGCCATGTAGTGACCTTCCCTGATCACCACCGGGTCGAGGAAGTGGTCGTGCAGATGGTCGACGTACTCGATGACCCGGTCATCAGTGGTACCGGAGAGGGCCACGTAGTCGAACATCGAGAGGTGCTGGACGAGTTCGCACAGGCCGACGCCGCCCGCGTGCGGGCAGACGGGCACGCCGAACTTGGCCGCGAGAAGCAGGATCGCGAGGTTCTCGTTGACGCCGCCGACGCGGGCCGCGTCGATCTGCAGGACGTCGATGCTCCCGGCCTGGAGCATCTGCTTGAAGACGATCCGGTTCTGGACGTGCTCGCCGGTGGCGACCTTGACCGGTGCGACGGCCTTACGGATCCTCGCGTGCCCGAGGACGTCGTCGGGGCTGGTGGGCTCCTCGATCCAGTACGGGTCGAACTCGGCGAGCGCCTGGGTCCACTCGATGGCCTCGTCGACGTTCCAGCGCTGGTTGGCGTCGATGGCCATACGGATACCGGGGCCGATGACGGAGCGGGCCACGCGGCAGCGGCGTACGTCGTCGGCGAGGTCCGCGCCGACCTTGAGCTTGATCTGGGTGAAGCCGTCGGCCACGGCCTGGCGGGCAAGGCGGGTGAGCTTCTCGTCGGAGTAGCCCAGCCAGCCGGGCGAGGTGGTGTAGCCGGGAAAACCGCGCTCCTTCAGCAGTTCGGTGCGCTCCGCGGCCCCCTCCCTGCCGCGTCTGAGCAGCTGGAGCGCGTCCTCAGGGGTGAGGACGTCCGCGATGTAGCGGAAGTCGACCTGGGAGACGAGGAACTCCGGGCCGGCGTCCGCGAGCAGCTGCCACAGCGGCTTCTGGGCGCGCTTGGCGGCGAGGTCCCACACGGCGTTCAGGACGGCCCCGATCGCCATGTGCATCACCCCCTTCTCGGGTCCGAGCCAACGCAGTTGGCTGTCCCCGGTCAGGTCCCGGGCCAATGACCCCGGGTCCGCGCACAGTTCGTCCAGCGACCGCCCGAGGACATGCGGGCGCAGGGCGTCGATCGCGGCGACCTGGACCTCGTTGCCCCGCCCGATGGTGAAGGTGAATCCGTGCCCCTCCGGCCCGTCCTCGGCGTCGGTGCGCAGCACGACGTACGCGGCCGAGTAGTCGGGATCCGGATTCATCGCGTCCGAGCCGTCGAGCTCGCGCGAGGTCGGGAAGCGGATGTCGAAGGTGTCGACCGCGGTGATACGGGGGGCGGCAGGTGAGGACACAGAAGTGCCTTTCGGTCAGGGACAGGGGAAGCGGACTTGCCGAAGTCCGGTGCGGTACCGCGCCCCTGAGGAGGCCCAGGCCTCTCAGGGGCGCGGGGCTGTATCAATGTGCAGCTCCGCCGGGATGGGGTCCCCCCGCTCATGGGGGTCCCCCCGCTCGAGCGAAGCCGAGAGTGGGGGAGGAGCCGAGAGTGGGGGGAGCGACCAGCCACGACGAACCCACAGCTTTGAACGTGCTTCCCAGCGGCACGCTCAATCCTGCGCACGGCCGGTCGTCACACGGGCAATCATGAGGGCCACCAGGATGATTCCTCCGTAAATGGCCTGGATCCAGAAGGACGGAACCTGCGCAAGGGTGAGCAGGTTCTGGACAACGCCAAGAAGGAGGACGCCCGTGAGGGCGCCAAACATCGTGCCCTTGCCGCCATCGAGGCTGATCCCGCCGATGACCGCGGCAGCGAACACCGTGAAGATCATGTTCTGGCCCTGGTTGGCGTTGATCGCGCCGACATAGCCGGTCTGCAACAGCCCGCCGACCGCGGCGAGTGTCCCGGCGATGACGAACACGGCGAGCATCACGCGATCGACCCGGATACCGGCCGCGCGCGCCGCGTCCGCGTTGCCGCCGATCGCGTACAGGGCGCGTCCCCACCGGTGGTACCTGAGCATGAGGCCCGCGGCACCGAACGCCGCCGCCGCCAGCCACACCGAGATGGGCACCGACAGGAAGGTGGTGGTGGCCAGCGTGTAGAAGGCGTCGGGCATGCCGAACAGCGTCTTGCCCTTGGTCGCGCCGACCAGCAGACCGCGCAGGACGATCAGCATCGCGAGCGTCACGATGAACGCGTTGAGCTTGAACTTCACCACGAGGATGCCGTTGAAGCCGCCGATGACCGCACCCACGCCGAGGATCGCGAGCAGGGCGAGCCCCACAGGGAGGTCGGTACCCCAGCCGGAGGCCGCGGCGGGCAGCACCAGCAGCGCGCCGACGGCGGGCGCGATACCGACGACCGACTCCAGGGACAGGTCGAACTTGCCGGTGATCAGGACCAGCGACTCGGCGAGCACGACCATGGCGAGCGCCGCGGAGGCCCCGAGGATCGAGATCAGGTTGCGCTCGGTGAGGAACGAGTCGTTGACGAACGCACCGAGGACCAGGAGCAGCAACAGCGCCGGTACTAGGGCGAGTTCGCGGGCCCTTCGCAGGAGTACGGACTTGGCGTTGGCGCTGCTCTTCACCGGCTGCTTGGAGGTGGCGGGCGAGGCCGACGGGGCCTTCGTGTCAGCCATGGTCCACTCCTTCTATGGATGCGATGAGCTCGTGGTCGCGCCAGCCCGCGGGGTGCTCGGCCACGACGCGGCCGTGGAAGAGGACGAGGACGCGGTCGCAGCGGCGCAGATCGTCGAGTTCGTCGGAGACGACGAGGACGGCGGTCCCGTCGTCGCGGGCCGAGTCCATGCGGGCGAGCAGGGACTCCTTGGACTTCACGTCGACGCCCGCGGTGGGGTTGATGAGGACGAGAAGCCGTGGGTCGGAGGCGAGGGCGCGGGCCATGACGACCTTCTGGGCGTTGCCTCCGGAGAGGTCGGAGACGGGCTGGTCGGGGCCCTCGGCGTGGATGTCCAGCCGGTGGATCAGTTCGGTGGCGAAGCCACGCTTGCGGGCGGTGCCCACGAACCCGTATTTCCCCAGCCGGTCCAGGATGCTCATGGTGGCGTTGTCGCCGATGGTCATCCCGAAGACGAGCCCCTGGCCGTGCCGGTCGCGGGGGACGCAGCCGACGCCGGCCTTGAGGGCTCCCTGAACATCGCCGAACGGCAGCGGCGTGCCCTCCAGAAGGGCAGTTCCCGAGGTGGGGGTGTGCAGTCCGGCGAAGGACTCGGCGAGCGTGATCTTCCCGCTGGCGCTGGAACCGGCGAGGCCGACGACCTCGCCGCGGCGGACAGTAAGGTCGACGTTCTCGTACGTGTCGGAGGTCAGGCCCTTCGCCTCCAGCACGACCGGCGCGTCGGCACCGTTGTCCTCCAGCACGGCGTCCGCGTGTTCCAGCACCGCGTCCGCGGCAGCTGCCTGCTGTTCGGCGACCGCCTCCCCCGCCATCGCCTCCACCAGCGCGCCGCGCGGCAGTTGGGCGACGGGCGCCGTGGTGATCCAGCGCGCGTCACGCAGCACCGTGACGGTCTGGCATACCTCGTACACCTCCTGGAGGTGATGCGAGATGAACAGGAACGTGACGCCGGATTCCTGGAGCGCGCGCATACGCGTGAAGAGACGCTCGATCTCCCGGTTGTCGAGCTGTGCGGTGGGCTCGTCGAGGACGATGAACCGGGCTCCGAAGCTCAACGCCCGGGCGATCTCGACCATTTGACGATCCTCGACCTTGAGATCGGCGGTACGCGCCTCAGGGTCGACGTGCACGTCCCAGGTCTGCAGGACCTCCGCCGCCTGGTCCTTCAGCCGGCGCCAGCTGATGAACCCACCGCGCCCGGTCGGCTGCCGGTTGATGAAGAGGTTCTCGGCGACCGACAGCTCCGGGACCACCGTGGGCTTCTGGTAGACACAGGCCACCTTGCGGCGCCAGGCGTCCCGGTCGGCGAGCGGTGGCGCGGGCTCGCCGTCGAAGCGGACCGTGCCCTCGTCGGCGGCCTGGAGTCCGGTGAGGATCGTGACGAGCGTGGACTTGCCCGCGCCGTTGCGGCCCACGAGGGCGTGGGACTCGCCGGGGAGGACGGTGAGCTGACCGTCTTGGAGGGCGACGGTGGGACCGTACCGCTTGGTGATCCCACGCGCCTCCACGAGTGGGGTGCTCATCCGACCGTGTTCCCCCACAGCTTCGGGTCGTCGACGTTCTCCTTCGTGACCAGCGGTGCGGGCAGCTGGTCCTCGAGGATGCCGCTCGGCAGCTTGACGATCGTGGAGTCGTGGTCGGTCGGACCCGGCTTGAACGTCTTCCCCTGCATCGCCTGCTTGATGTAGTACATGCCGTACTTGGCGTACAGGTCGGCGGGCTGCGAGACGGTGGCGTCGATCTCACCCTTGCGGATGGCGTCGTACTCCTGCGGGATGCCGTCGTTGGAGACGATCGAGATGTGGCCTTTCTCGCCGGCCTTCTTCAGCATCCCCTTGGACTTGAGGGTCTGCAGCGTCGGCGCGAGGTAGACGCCGCCCGCCTGCATGTATATGCCCTTGATGTCCGGGTTCGCATTGAGGAGTGTGTCCAGCTTGGAGGCCGCGGTGTCGGACTCCCACTTGGCGGGGATCTCCAGGACCTTCAGCTTCGGGTAGCTCTTCTTGACGCAGGCGCGGAACGCCTCCGAGCGGTCGCGGCCGTTGACCGAGGCGAGGTCGCCCATGATCTGCACGACCTTGCCGGAGGGGATCTGCTGGCCGAGGTACTCGCAGGCCTTCTCGCCGTACGCGACGTTGTTGGCGCGGACGACCATCGCGACCTTGCCCTTCTCGGGCGCCACGTCGACGGCGACCACGGGCACGCCCTTGCGCTCGGCCTGGTCGAGTCCGGCGGAGATCGCGGCGCTGTCCAGGGGGGCCACGACGAGGCCCTTCACCCCCTGGTTGAGCTGGTTGTTGATGTCGGTGATCTGCTGCGAGGCGTCGCTGTTGGAGTTGACGGTCTTGAGCGCGTCGACCCCCTCGGACTTCGCCATCTTCGGCACGTAGTCGTTGTACGACTGCCAGAACGGCGAGGTCAGCAGAGGCAGGATCACCCCGACCTTGCCTTCGCCGCCGCCCTCGCCACCGGAGGCGACGCTGTCCTCGGTGCTGCCGCATGCCGCGAGCACGAAGGTGGCGCAGGCTGCCGCAGCCGCCGTTCGCAGGGGGATCCGCCTCTTCCGCAGTCTCGTACCGGCTGTCTGTCGCCTCATCCGTCGGCTCCTCATCGAGCGAGATCGAGCAAGTGCCCGCATATTTATCAGACCACTTCCCTCTGACAACACCCTCAGACAGCAAACTTCCGCCATTTTGAGCGTAGTGGTCGGACCACTGGCCTGATTAGACTGCGGCACACCCGGTAACAGGAGGAGTGGCGTGGACGAGATCCTGCCCAGGCAGACGGAGCCCGCACCGCAGAAGGGCACCGTGACGCAGCGCGCCATCGAGCAGATCAAGGCGATGATCGCCGAGGGGCGGCTGGAGCCGGGTGCGCGGCTGCCGACCGAGCGCGAACTGGCGGTCCAGCTGGGCATCTCGCGCAGCTCGATGCGTGAGGCGATCCGCGCGCTGACCGTCCTGGGGGTGCTGGAGGCCCGGCACGGGTCCGGTATCTACGTCACGCAGTTGGAAGCCGGTGACCTGCTGGAGACCTTCGGTGTGGTCGCCGATCTCTCCCGGGGACCCCAACTGGTGGAGCTGCTGGAGGTGCGGCGGATCCTGGAGTCGACGGCGACGGCGCTGGCCGCCGCTCGGATCACTCCCGGTGAACTCGCCGAAGTCGAGAAGCACTTGGCCGCCATGCACGCGACGGACGATCCGGAGGAGATCCTCTCCCACGACCTGGCGTTCCACCGCGCGATCGTTGCGGCGGCGCGCAACGACACGATGGCGGCGATCCTGGAAGGCCTGTCCTCGCGTACGTTCCGCGCCCGGGTCTGGCGGGGCTATCAGGAGGAGGGCGCCTTCGCGCGCACCCGCCGCGAGCATGCGGCGATTCATCGCGCGCTGGTCGCTCATGATCCGGAGGCGGCCCGGGCGGCTGCCGCCGCGCATGTGGGCGAGGTGGAGGAGTGGCTGCGGACCCAGCTCAGTCAGTAGCGGGGGCGCGGCACATGGGGCCCGTTATGCGTAAGGCGGTGGCGCCGCGGCGGCTCTCAAGGTCAAGGGAGACGAAAATCGATTCGCCTCCTTGAGGACTCAAGTGGATCGGCACGGTAGAAAGGACCCATGGCGGAGCGTGAGGCACCCGTGATGGGTGTGGACGACGTCGACGAGGTGACCCGCGCGGTACTGACCGCGTCGAGGCTGCTGGTCGCGGTGTCCGCCCGCTCACTGTCCGCGGTCGAGGAACGCGTGACCCTCCCGCAGTTCCGGATGCTGGTGGCGCTGTCGACGAAGGGTGCCACCAAACTGGTCTCCCTGGCCGACCTGCTTCATGTGGCGCCGTCGACGGCCATGCGTATGGTGGACCGGCTGATCGCGGCCGGTCTCGCCGACCGGCAGACCAGTCCCGCCGATCGCCGGGTGACCCTGCTGCGACTGACCGGCGAGGGCCGGCGCACGGTGCGGGAGGTCACGGCCCGGCGCCGCGCCGACCTCGCCGAGATCGTCAAACGACTCGACCCCGAGCAGCGGGTGGACCTCATCGAGGCACTCACCGCCTTCAACGAGGCCGGCGGGGAACCTCCCGTTCCGGCGGACGATCCCGAGTGCCATCCGCTGGGCTGGGCGGACGACGAGCTGGGACGCGGAGCCTGAACCCTGTGTCGTCGATATGCCGCCCAGTGTGCGCCCGCCCTCGTACGGACCGAGGGCGCGCAGTCGGCGTCACCCACCCAACGCCGGGTTGGACGTCGAGTTGACCGAGGGCCCGGGGGTCGGCGGGCCGGGCGTCTTGATGTTCAGGTCCGGACGCGGCTTGAGGACCAGGACCGGCGACCCCGGCTGCGGCGGGGGCGGGGTGGTGTCGTCCTTGGGGAGCTTCGGCGGGGCGGTCTGCTGGAAGTTGTTCTGCTCGAAGTTCACCAGCTCGGTCTTCTCGAGAATCGTCATGTGGTCGAGGACCGTGGCATTGGCCAGGTCGGCGAGCTGACGAATCAGGGTGTTCTGAGTGGAAGCCCGGATTTTGGCGATGACCGGGAAGATCTGACCGTGCGTCACCCGCATGATGCTGACCGCGGTGGAGTCGAACTGCTTGCCCGAGCTCCCGTCCACGGTTGCCACGAACTGCTGCTGCTGCGGAGACGCCTGGTTGGGCAGCGTGATGCCCAGCTCCGGGGCGATCTGACGGCACATCACATCGAGACCGCCGTGCCCGACGACCAGGTGCTTGCCCGCCTCCTTCATCGCCTCGGTCGTACCACGCTCCATGGCCAGCTCGCCAAGGGGGTACTCCCACAAGCCTGCCGCGCGCACCTTCACCACGAAGTCGCGGTCTGCCTCCGTTATCGGCCCATAACGGGTGTTGGCGATGACACGCTCCGTGTTCGTGGACGTGTTCTCGATGCCCAGCATCGCCGGGTAGGCGAGTGCAGCGATCGTCATCGTCATGCCGCCGACCACGAAGACAGTTCCCGCTACGTTACGTGATATGCGCATAGATCCTCCTGGCGTGACTGGCGCTGACGCCAGAAGGTACGGACGAATCCGGTGGAGCGATCATTGCACCGGGTAAATTTTTTCGCCCGCCGTGTGATTTGCATCACACGGGTTTAGGCCTGTTGGCGAGACAGCGCGAAACCGCACGATACGCACAGCCCCGTGCGCACCCGTAATCCGCGGCCCACTGCCAGGTACCGCCGCCGAGGGTCTCCATGAAGACCTCTTCACCTCCCGGCAGCACCGACTCGCGGGCCGCCGAACGGAAGTAGACGCAGGTCAACTCCTCGACGGTCTTGGGCGATCCAGACCCGACAGCCTCTCGACGTCACGCCCCGATCCGGGCACAGTGCTCCCCATACCAGTGAGTAAGTTCACGCGAACCCCGTACAGAAGGAGCCTTCGTGACCACCTGGGCCGGCCGGACCGCCACCGAGATCGCCTCAGCCGTACGTGAGAAGCGGGTCACGCCCCGTGAGGTGGTGGCCGAGCACCTCGCGCGGATCGAACTGCTCGACGCCCGTGTGGGCGCCTTCCGTCAGCTGCGCGCGGCGGCGGCACTCGCCGAGGCCGACGAGGTGGCGGCCCGCGCCGATCTGGCCGGACTCCCCCTGGCAGGCGTGCCGGTGGCGATCAAGGACAACCTGTCCGTACGCGGCGAGTCCACCCGCCTCGGTTCCGCCGCGACTTCCGATACCCCGGCCGACCACGACCATGTCACGGTGGCCCGGCTGCGTGCGGCGGGCGCGGTCGTCGTGGGTCTGACGAACGTGCCGGAACTCTGCGTCTTCGGCACCACGGAGGGCGTGCACGGCACCGCACGCAACCCGTGGGACACCACCCGCACGGCGGGCGGCTCGTCCGGCGGCAGCGCGGCCGCGGTCGCCGCCGGGATGGTGCCGATCGCTCTGGGCAACGACGGGATGGGCTCGCTGCGGATACCGGCCGCCAACTGCGGGCTGATAGGCCTCAAGCCGGGCTTCGGCACGGTCCCGGCGGGCATCGGCAACGGCGACTGGTTCGGCATGTCGGAGAACGGTCCGCTGGCGACCACGGTCGAGGATGCCCGGCTGATGTTCTCGGTGCTGGCCGGCACCGATGTCGTACGTGCGGCCGAGCCCGTCACGCACACGGTCGCCGTCTCCGTACGCAGCCCACTGGTCGGCGTCACGATCAGCCGCCCCTACGCGACCGCGGCCCGTCAGGCGGCTCAGCTGCTGGCCGAAGCGGGTCATCGGGTGCGGCGGGCCGACCCGCCGTACCCCCTGTGGCTGGGCACGACCTCGCTCGCGCACTGGACGGCGGGGACGGCGGTGGACGCGGAGGGCCTCGACCCGCGACGGCTCACACGACGGACACGTGTGCACGCGGCTGTGGGGCGCCGCTTCGTGGGCTCGGTTCGCGGTGGTGCGCGCAGGGATCAGTTGCGCAGACGTATGGAGCCGTTCTTCGCGGAACACGACGTCCTGCTCACTCCGGCTCTCGCCCGGCGGGGGCCCGCCGCCGCGGACTGGCACAAGCGCGGCTGGCTGCGCAATCTGCTGGCCAACACGAACTACTCGCCGCTGACTCCGCCGTGGAACCTGACGGGCTGGCCGGCGATGGCCGTGCCGTTCGGGACCCTGCCGTCGGGTGCCCCGTGCGCTGTACAGCTGGTGGGGCGGCCCGGTTCAGAGGCCGAACTCCTTGAGCTGGCCGGGCAGTTGGAGGAGATACGGCCGTGGCGGCGTACGGCGCCGCTGGCATAGAAGGGCGCAGCAGGGGTCGTAAATCCCTTGCTGGGGTCGTCTCCCGCGGATCAGGATGACGCCATGCCCGCCTTCGCCGCCGACGACGGAACCGAACTCGCCTATCACGTCGTGGGCGAGGGCGAACCGCTGCTCTGTCTGCCCGGCGGCCCCATGCGGGCCTCCGCCTACCTGGGCGATCTCGGCGGTCTTTCCAGGCATCGGCAACTGGTCCTGCTCGACCTCCGGGGCACGGGTGACTCCGCGATCCCGGCCGACCCGGCCACGTACCGCTGCGATCGGCAGGGACCCGATGCCGAGGCCCTGCGCCGCCACCTCGGCCTGGAGCACATCGACGTACTCGCGCACTCGGCGGCCGGAGACCTCGCCCTGCTCTACGCTGCCGAGAACCCCGAACGCGTACGGAGCCTCACGCTGATCACCGCCCGGGCCCGCGCCCTCGGCGTCGACTTCACCGAGGAGCACCGTCGGGAGGCTGCCGCCCTGCGCTCGGCCGAGCCGTGGTTCGCCGCCACCCGCGTTTCCTTCGAGGCGTTCTTGGCCGGCACCGCGACCGACGCCGACTGGGACGCCATCGCGCCGTACTTCTACGGCCGTTGGGACGAGGCGGCGCAGGCACACGCCGCGCTGGACGTGGCGCAGAGCAACGACAAGGCCGGGGAAATCTACGCCTCGCCCGGCGCCTTCGAGCCCGCGACCACACGCGCCGCCATCGCCGCGTTGCGCGCACCGGTCCTGCTCATGGCCGGTGAGCTGGACAGCGGCCCGCGCCCTCGCGTCGCCACCGCCATCGCACGGCTGTTCCGCCATGCGGAGGTGGCCGTGCAGCCGGGCGGCGGCCACTTCCCGTGGCTGGACGATCCGGATCACTTCACAGCGACGGTCGGGGCATTCCTCGCCCGGAACCGCGGCTGATCAATAGACCGCACCCCCAACTTCTCGCGCCCTCCCGCCGCCGGGAGGGGGCGTGGGCCGATGCCTCTCGTATGCCCGTCGCGCAGGTTCTGTCTCAGGTCACCTGCGCCCTGCGGAAGCCGGAGCGCCGTATGCCCACCCTGCAACGGGCTGACGCACAGGCCCACGGCCCCGCACCCACCACCCGCCCAAGGGGCGCGGGGCTCGGACATCAGCGGCTCCGCCGGGCGCGACCAGCCACCCACAGACCCGCAGCCAAAAAGCCGCAGCCAGCGGAGCGTCACAGCGCCCGGTACATGATGTGCAGCCCTACCAGCCCATGGCGCGGATGCTCGAACGCCTCCGGAACGGTGCCCAGGATCGTGAAGCCGAGGGACGTCCACAGGTGAACAGCGGGGTTAGTCTCCACGACGGCGTTGAACACCATGCCCCGGTATCCCTCGGCCTTCGCCGTGGTCAGGACGTGTTCGGCGAGGCCGCGGCCGATGCCGCGGCCCGCGTGGTCCGGGTCGACCATGAAGCCGGCGTTGGCGATACGGGCCGCGGGCCCGCCGTAGTTGGGCGTGACATAGGCCGAGCCGACGACCGCTCCGGTGGCGTCCTCGGCGACGTACACGCGCTTGCCCGGTGCCATCCACAGGGCGCGGGCGTCCTCTTCGGAGGTGGCCGGGTCCCAGGCGTAGGTCTCGGCGGCGGCGACGATGCGGTGCCAGAAAGGCCAAATCCGCGGCCAGTCGTCGGCCGCGGCTTCTCTGATCAGCATGGGCGTGAGTCTGGCACGCCCATGCCGTCAGCGATCGCGCTGATCCCTCGGGGAACGCTTCAGTCCACGCTGGGCAGGATGTGCGGTTCCGCGAGGTCGTCCTCGTAACCCGCCAGGCGGATCGGGGCAGACCTGGACCACACTTCGAGACTGCCGAGCATGTCCTCGGGCCCGCTGCCTTCGCGCTCCATGCGTTCCTTGGGGCGCCGATCGCTGTTCTTCGTCTCCGGTGTCACCGCGCACTCCTTATGTGTCGGATCACCCTCAGGGCATGCAGGCCGGTCTGCTACCGGTCACATGACGCCCGCTCGGGTCTGGATTACAGGCAGTACGGACGCGGTGGCGCCGGTAACTCAAGTGAGAGCAGGCCGTGGTGACCGGCTTGTCCCGGGACGGACCGTGGGTGTGGGTGGGACCCAATTATGCTGTCCGTTCCGGTACAGGGTACACAGATGAGCGGGGGTCCGCTCGATGGGGCTGAAAACAAAAGGTAACTGTTTCGAGTCGTTCTGCGACAAAACGGACTTCAAGCACACCAGCCTCCCTTGGTTCTCCATGGGTTGTCCACAGGCACGGAGCCAGCCGTCCTGCTCTGTGCCAACATGATCAAACGCGCCACTTTCACGCGAAGGAGCCCGACATGGCCGCCCAGCAGGTACGGGGTGTCATCGCCCCCGGCAAGAACGAGCCGGTTGAGGTCCGCACGATCCTGGTTCCGGATCCGGGTCCGGGCGAGGCCGTGGTCCAGGTGCAGGCCTGCGGGGTCTGCCACACGGACCTGCACTACAAGCAGGGCGGCATCAGCGACGAGTATCCGTTCCTTCTCGGCCACGAGGCCGCCGGGATCGTGGAGTCGGTCGGCGAGGGCGTGACCGAGGTGGCGCCCGGCGACTTCGTGATCCTCAACTGGCGTGCGGTGTGCGGCCGTTGCCGAGCCTGTCTGCGCGGGCGGCCCTGGTACTGCTTCGACACGCACAACGCCAAGCAGAAGATGACCCTGGAGGACGGCACGGAGCTCTCGCCCGCCCTTGGGATCGGTGCGTTCGCGGAGAAGACCCTGGTCGCGGCCGGTCAGTGCACCAAGGTGGACCCGTCCGTGTCCCCCGCGGTCGCTGGTCTGCTCGGCTGCGGGGTGATGGCTGGGATCGGCGCGGCCATCAACACCGGTTCGGTGACACGTGGCGACTCGGTGGCGGTCATCGGCTGCGGTGGCGTGGGCGACGCGGCGATCGCCGGTGCCAGTCTGGCCGGCGCGGCGCGCATCATCGCCGTCGACATCGACGACAAGAAGCTGGCCACGGCCCGGACGATGGGCGCCACCCACACGGTGAACTCGAAGAAGACCGACCCGGTCGAGGCCATCCGAGAACTGACCGGCGGATTCGGGGCGGACGTGGTCATCGAGGCGGTGGGCCGCCCGGAGACGTACAAGCAGGCGTTCTACGCCCGCGATCTTGCAGGCACGGTGGTCCTGGTCGGCGTCCCGACACCGGACATGAAGCTGGAGCTGCCGCTGCTGGACGTCTTCGGCCGGGGCGGCGCGCTCAAGTCCTCCTGGTACGGGGACTGTCTGCCCTCGCGTGACTTCCCGATGCTGGTCGACCTGCACCAGCAGGGGCGCCTCGACCTGGCGGCGTTCGTCACCGAGACCATCGAACTGGGAGCGGTGGAGCAGGCCTTCGACCGGATGCACCAGGGCGATGTGCTGCGTTCGGTGGTGGTGCTGTGATGGCCGCCCGTATCGAGCACCTGGTCACCTCCGGCACGTTCAGCCTGGACGGCGGTACGTGGGACGTCGACAACAACGTATGGATCGTGGGCGACGACTCCGAGGCCATAGTGATCGACGCCGCCCATGACGCCGACGCCATCGCCGAGGCGATCGGCGACCGCCGGCTCGTGGCCGTCGTCTGCACGCACGCGCACAACGACCACATCGACGCGGCCCCCGCCCTGGCCGCCCGCACCGGCGCCCCGATCCTCCTCCACCCCGACGACCTCCCGCTGTGGAAGCAGACCCACCCGAACCGGTTGCCGGACGGTGAACTGACCGATGGGCAGCGGCTGTCGGTGGCCGGCACGGAGCTGACCGTGCTGCACACGCCGGGTCACGCCCCGGGCGCCGTCTGCCTGCACGCCCCGCAGCTGAGCACCGTCTTCACGGGCGACACGCTCTTCCAGGGCGGGCCCGGCGCGACGGGACGCTCCTTCTCCCACTTCCCGACCATCATCGAATCGATCCGCGACCGGCTGCTGACCCTGCCGCCCGAGACGGAGGCCCGTACCGGCCACGGCGACTCCACGACGATCGGTGCCGAAGCCCCGCACCTGAAGGAGTGGATGGACCGGGGCCACTGAGTCCGCGCGGTGAGACCGCGCTCGTTCGGGACGGCCGTGGGGTGCACTCGGTTCGCTATTCAGATCCTGTTGGTTCGGTTGAAAGCTGGCCATGATCTGCTGGCGCGGGACAACGGCCTTTCTCGCGGGCAGGGAGGACTGGCGCATGGAGCTGCGCAGTGTCGATGAGCTGATGGATCTGCTGCACGCCTGCCGGGGGGCCAGGGGCACCCCGGACCTCCCCCACTCGCGGACTCTCCCCCACTCTCGACTTCGCCCGGGCGGGGGGACCCCCATAAGCGGAGGGCCCCCCGCCGGCGGCTCGCTCGATCTGCACGATCACGCACTGCAGACCGCCGCGCTGTTGCGGCGCGGTCATCCCAGTGACAAGGAACTCCAGGTGGCCGGCCTGGTGCACGGCATAGGGCAGCTGTTGCACCCCGGTGACGAGGCCCGTCACGCGGACCACGCGGCGGACGCCGTGCGGTCCCTGCTCGGCGAGCGGGTCGCCCGTCTCGTACGCCTGCATGCCGCCCCGTGGGACGACGGCCCGTTCGACGACGACGTGCTGTCCCTGCGGCAGGCGGACGAGGCGGGCAAGGTCGCCGGGCTGAACGCCGGCGTGCTGGAGGACTGGCGCACCGTCCTGGAGCTGGTCGCGGCGCGCGCCACCGTCCGCCGCTGACGCACCTCTGGTAGCTGACGGCCCGTCATGAGAACGTACGCGGATGACTTCGCCGTACGGGCTCACGGGCAGGGCCGCGATCGTCACCGGTGCTTCGCGCGGGATCGGGCGAGCGGTCGCGGAGGCCCTCGTCCAAGCGGGCGCACGGGTGTGCGTGACCGCGCGGGATCCGGGCGGGGTGAGCCGGGTCGCCGACGAGCTCGGGGTCGTCGGGCTCGCGGGCTCGGTCACCGAACCGGCTCATCTGCACGAACTGACGGAGCTGACTCTGCGCGAGTTCGGGCGGATCGACCTGGTGGTGAACAACGCGGCGACGAACGAGCCGTACGGCCCGCTCATGGACGCCGACCCGGACCACTGGCGCGAGGCGTTCGCGGTCAACGTCGAGGCGCCGCTACGGCTGGTGCAGTGCGCCTGGCGGGCCTGGATGGCTCAGCACGGCGGGGCTGTGGTCAACGTCTGCACGGAGGGCGCCGCTCATGTGGGCCCCAACGTGGGCGCGTACGGCACCAGCAAAGCCGCCCTGCTGCACCTCACCCAGCAGCTCGCGGGCGAGCTGGCCCCGAAGGTGCGCGTCAACTCGGTCTCCCCCGGTCTTGTCCGGACCGAGATGGCGCGGTTCGTGTGGGAGCGGGGTGAGGACGAGGTGGCCGCCGGACTCCCGCTGGGCCGCATCGGTGAGCCCCAGGACATCGCGCGAGCAGTCCTGTGGCTGGCCTCGGACGCGGCGGAGTGGATCACGGGGGCGGACCTGCTGGTGGACGGCGGAACGAGAGTACGGGCGGCACACACGGCGACGGCGTACGCCGTCCACGAGCGCCTGCGGTCACGGGCGCCGCGGGATACCGACAGCAGCGCGTCCTCACACGGCTGAGCACGACACGATGTGCACAGGGTGCCCGAGATCAAGGCGGCTACGCGATTGCCCCCCAACAGGGCAACAGGCCCGCGGAGGGCCTGCACGGAGTCGAACCACGAAGAACGCGTCGCCTGCGCACCGGGCACCCTCACGGTAGGACAGCGGCCACCGCACGGGCCACCGGATTACCCCGGGCGGGCCCTACCACTTGCCGGGCGCGTAGTCCTTCAGGAACACCCCGTACAGGTCCTCGCCCTGCTCGCCCCGCACGATCGGGTCGTACACCCTCGCAGCCCCGTCGACCAGGTCGAGGGGCGCGTGGAACCCCGCGTCGGCGAGGCGCATCTTGTCCGGGTGGGGGCGCTCGTCGGTGATCCAGCCGGTGTCGACGGCGGTCATCAGGATGCGGTCCTTCTCGAACATCTCCTGGGCGCTGGTGCGCGTGAGCATGTTGAGCGCGGCCTTGGCCATGTTGGTGTGCGGGTGCCCCGCGCCCTTGTAGCCGCGGCTGAAGACGCCCTCCATGGCGGACACGTTCACGATGTACGTACGGTTCGCCCCCGAGGCCGCCATCGTGGCGCGCAGTCGGCTGATGAGGATGAACGGCGCGGTGGAGTTGCAGAGCTGGACCTCGAGCAGCTCGACGGGAGTGACCTCCTCCACGGACTGGATCCAGCTGTTGGTGTCGTGCAGGTCGGGCACGAGACCGCCGGCGTCGATCGCCGTGCCGGCCGCGATGCGCTCCAGGGAGGCTGACCCGGAGACCAGCGCGAGGTCCGTGACGTCCTGGGCGGTCAGCTCGCCGCCACCGGCCACCGGCAGTGCGGCCACGGCACCGGAGCCGAAGGTGCCGATCACCTCGGCGGGCGGCAGCTCGCCCGCGGGGAGCGGGGCGGACTCGGCGGCGAGCAGTTCGCTGTAGGCCCCCGGGGAGCGGCGTACCGTCTGGGCCGCGTTGTTGATCAGGATGTCGAGCGGGCCCGCGGCGGCGACCGAGTCGGCGAGCGCGACCACCTGGGCGGGGTCACGCAGGTCGATGCCGACGATCTTCAGGCGCCCGATCCACTCGTCACTGTCGGGCATGGCCTTGAAGCGGCGGATCGCGTCGTTCGGGAAGCGTGTGGTGATCGTGGTGTGCGCACCGTCGCGCAGCAGGCGCAGCGCGATATACATGCCGATCTTGGCGCGGCCGCCGGTGAGCAGCGCGCGCTTGCCGGTGAGATCCGCGCGGGCGTCGCGGCGGGCCCGGTTGTCGGCGGCGCACTCCTGGCAGAGCTGGTGGTAGAAGTAGTCGACCTCGACGTACCGGGACTTGCAGATGTAACAGGAGCGCGGGCGCCGAAGTATCCCCGCGATCTGCCCGGCCTCGATGGCCGACGAGGGCAGGACGCCCTCGGTCTCGTCGTCGATGCGCTGGGCCGAACCTGTCGCCGTCGCCTCCGTGACCGCCTTGTCGTGGGCGGTCTTGGCGGCCCGGCGTTCCTGGCGGCGGCGCTGCTTCACCGTGCGGTAGACGCCCGCGGTGGCGCGACGCACGGCAACGGCGTCGGGGTGGTCGACCTCCAGCTT
Organism: Streptomyces sp. NPDC006365; assembly: GCF_042870755.1. NCBI lineage: Bacteria > Bacillati > Actinomycetota > Actinomycetes > Kitasatosporales > Streptomycetaceae > Streptomyces > Streptomyces sp. NPDC006365. Next base: position 355,567 of record NZ_JBIAHS010000001.1, on the reverse strand, counting down.
GTCCAGCTCCTCGAGCACGCTGAGGCAGACAGCCAGCCGCTCCGGGTCGATGCCGGGACCGTACGAGGCCTCCGCCCCCTCTGCCGTGTCCACGGCGGGGGTCGCCTGGCTGTCCTGTGTCACCGTCATCGCCGTTGCTTCCTCGGGGTTCCGCGCCGCGCTCGAACCGCGCTCGCTTTCGAAGGCGGAATTTTACGGAGCGCGGGGCGAAGGCGCCAAACCCGGCGTGATCACGGCTCCCGTCAGGGCGCGCAGGCGACGTTCAGCTCCTCCACCTCCGCGATCACCGCCTTGGCCAGCCGGTCCAGGTCCGGCACGGCCTCCGCATCGGCGACGAGCCCGTAGTGGACGCGCCCGCGGTAGGTGGAGACCGCGACCGCGAGGGACTGGCCGCGGGCGAGCGGGGCGAGCGGATAGACCTCGGTGAGCGGGCAGCCGCCGAGCTTCAGACCGAGGCTGGGCAGCGGCACGCTGGTGACCAGGATGTCGAAGAGCAGCCGGGCGGCCTGGCCGACGACGGGTCCGCCGAGCCGGTGCCCGAGCGGCAGCACATGGTCGGCGAGCAGGGCGACGGCGCCCGCGCCCCGGTTGGGGCCCGCGTCCTTGTTGTGGTTCATGGCCGTACGCACCGTGTCGAGCCGACCGAGCGGGTCCGCATCGTCGACGGGCAGCTTGATCAGATAGCCGGAGAGCCGGTTGCCCTGGGGGTGCGCGGTGCGCGGGCGGCGCTTGGAGACGGGGATCAGGGCCCGGGGCTCGACGCCCTCGCTGCCGTCGCCGCGCTCGTCCAGCCAGCGGCGCAGAGCGCCCGCGACGATCGCGATCAGTACGTCGTTGACGGTGCCGCCCGCGCTCTTGCGGATCTTGTGCACCTCGTCGAGGTCCAGGTTCACGCCCGCGATACGGCGGGTGCCGGTGGGCTCCGACACCAGGGCGGACGAGGAGCGTACGCCCAAGGTGGCGCGGGCGACGGAGGCGCCGATGTCGAGGGCCCGGCCCACGTCGGAGAGGGTGCCGCGGACGAGACCCGGCAGTTTGCGCACGTCCGGGAGGAGGCCGCGTGCGGGCTCTTCGGGGCGTGGGCGGGGCTCGGGCAGGTCCATGGGGTCCATGACCGCCGCCGCGAGCGTCAGCGCCCGCAGTCCGTCGGCGAGGGCGTGGTGGAACTTGAAGAGCACGGCGAACGACGTGCCGTCCACGCCGGGCAGCACATGCGCCTCCCACGGCGGCCTGCCGCGCTCCAGCGGGCGCTGCATGAGTTCGCCCGCCGATTCGTGGAAGTCCGCGGTCGGCGCGTGCAACCGGACATGGTCGAGCGGGTCGAAGTCGGGGGCGGGCTCGCGGGCCGCGCCGCCGAAGGCCAGCGGCTGCCCGAAGGCCAGAGGCCGCCACACGTCACGGATCCGCATCCGCAGCCCGGGCACGCCCGCGGCGCGGGCCGCGAGCAGGTCGGCGGCGTGGGCGCCCGCTGCGGGCGAATGGGTCTCGAAGACACCGAGGGCGCCGAGATGCATGGGGTGCTCGGCGGACTCGATGTTCCAGAACGCCAGGTCGAGTGGTGCAAGCAGGTCGGAGGTCAATGGCTTGCTCTCGCGTCGACGACGGGTGAACAAGCAGTCAACCCCCGACAAGCGATTACGGTCAAGTACGATCAAGCTACGCACAGTTAACAGCAGATTAAGTCCCATCCCCCATGTGAGTGATGGGACCTATGGGATTCATGAGGTCGTTTCAGTGTGGTCGAAGCGGCCCGCGGGCCGGATACAGCCGGGCGGCCCGCCCGCCCGCCGAGAAGGTGAGCGGGCGGATTCCGCACAGCGCGCCGGTCGCAGGAATCAGCCGGATGGCCGTCACGCGACCGGGCAGCCCGCAGTCCAGGGACATGACGGAGATGACAAACGGCCCCGGTGCCTACTCCGCACCGAGGCCGTCTCGATGATCACCTCTTACGACACCTGCTGGCCCTTCCCCAGCGCGATCACACCGCCCTTGGAAACCGTGTAGAGCTCCTGGTCCCGTTCCGGATTGACGCCGATCGTCGCTCCCGGCGGTACCTGTACGTTCTTGTCGAGCACCGCGCCCCGTACCACCGCGCCCCGCCCGATGTGGACGTTGTCGTGCAGCACGGAGCCCTGGACTACGGCGCCCGGGTCGACGACCACACCCGGCGAGAGCACCGACCGGCTGACCTGGCCGCGGATGAGGCAGCCGGCGCTGATGATCGACTCGCTGGCGATGCCGCCGGCGTTGAAGCGGGCCGGGGACAGCTGACCGGAGTGGGTGTAGATGGGCCACTGGCGGTTGTAGAGGTTGAAGGCGGGCCGCTCGGCGATCAGATCCATATGGGCGTCGTAGTACGCGTCGAGGGTGCCGACGTCACGCCAGTACCCCTGGTCGCGCACGGTCTCACCGGGCACATGGTTGGCGCTGAAGTCGTACAGCTGGGCCTCGCCGCGTTCAGTGAGCTGCGGCAGGATCGAGCCGCCCATGTCGTGTACGGAGTTCTCGTCCTCGGAGTCCCGCTGGAGGGCCTCGATGAGGGCTTTGGTGGTGAAGATGTAGTTGCCCATCGAGGCGAAGACGGACTCGGGATCGTCCGGGAGACCCGGCGGGTCGGCCGGCTTCTCCAGGAAGCTGTCCACGGTCTGCCCGTCGGATCCCGGAGCGATGACGCCGAAGGCCGACGACTCGCCCCGCGGCACCCGTATCCCGGCGACGGTCACGCCGGCCCCGCTCTCGATGTGCTGGGCGAGCATCTGCCGCGGATCCATGCGGTACACATGGTCGGCGCCGAACACCGCCACGTACTCGGGCTGTTCGTCGTACACGAGGTTCAGCGACTGCAGGATCGCGTCGGCGCTGCCCAGGTACCAGCGCGGGCCGAGCCGCTGCTGGGCCGGGACCGGCGTGACGTAGTTGCCCAGCAGGCTGGACATCCGCCAGGTCGTGGTGATGTGCCGGTCCAGCGAATGCGACTTGTACTGCGTGAGTACGCAGATGCGCAGGATGTCAGCGTTGACAAGGTTGGAAAGAACGAAGTCCACGAGGCGATACGTTCCGCCAAACGTGACCGCGGGTTTCGCACGGTCGGCGGTCAGGGGCATCAGACGCTTGCCCTCACCGCCCGCCAGTACGATTCCCAGCACCGAAGGTCCACCGCGTCGCATGCCGTGCCGCCCCTCTACCGCCCGGTTGTGCCACTTTCTTGTACCTCACCTGCTTGAGGCTTACCCCTCTTTGCGGAGTTCCTCATACAGCTGGACCGTGCGCCGGGCCACCGCGTCCCAGCCGAACTCCCGCACCGCCCGTTCCTTGCCCGCCTCGCCCATCCGCCGGGCTGTCTCGGGGTCGGCGAGCAGTGCGTCGAGGGCGCGCGCGAGCTGCGCCGCGTGCTCCTCGGCGCTCTCGTCGACGGATACGAGCAGACCCGTCTCGCCGTCCTCGACGACCTCGGGGATCCCGCCGACGCGCGAGGCGACCACGGCGGTGCCGCAGGCCATCGCCTCCAGGTTGACGATGCCCAGCGGCTCGTACACCGAGGGGCACACGAACACAGCGGCGTGCGTGAGGAGTTGGATCACGTCCGGGCGCGGCAGCATCTGCGGGATCCAGAACACGCCCTGGCGTACGCGGCTGAGTTCCTGGAAGAGATCGCGGAACTCCCGGTCGATCTCCGGCGTGTCGGGAGCGCCCGCGCACAGGACGACCTGTGCGGCCGGGTCGATGTCCCGGACGGCACGCAACAGTCGGGGCACGCCCTTCTGGCGGGTGATGCGGCCGACGAACAGGACGTACGGGCGGCCGGTATCGAGGCCCACGCGTTCGAGGACGTCCGTGCCGTGGTCCGGCTGGTACAGGGAGGTGTCGATGCCGTTGTGCACGACGCGCACCTTCGCCGGGTCCAGGGCCGGGTAGCAGCCGAGGATGTCCTCGCGCATGGCTCCGGAGACGGCGATCACGGCGTCGGCGGCCTCGATCGCGGTGCGTTCGGCCCAGCTCGACAGGGCGTAACCGCCGCCGAGCTGCTCGGCCTTCCAGGGGCGCAGCGGCTCCAGGGAGTGGGCGGTCATCACGTGTGGAATGCCATACAGCATTTTCGCCAGGTGGCCGGCGAGATTGGCGTACCAGGTGTGCGAGTGGACGAGCTCCCGGCCTTCGAGGGCGGCGGTCATCGAGAGGTCCACGGAGAAGGTGCGCAGCGCGTCGTTGGCGCCGTCGAGCGTGGGCCAGGGCCGGTGGCGGACGACTCCGCCCGCGGCGCCCTCGCCCCAGCAGTGCACATCGAGGTCCGTGAGGGGCCGCAGCTCCCTGGCGAGGAACTCGACATGGACGCCCGCGCCGCCGTACACGTCCGGCGGGTATTCCCGGGTCAACAGGCCCACTCGCACCCGGTTACCCCCTGTCTCAGCGGCTTGTTCCCACATGGTCACCCAGAACAGGCCCGCGGGGGAAGAGCGCAAGTGACCGCGGGGGCCGGAACGGTGCGATGGGCGGGCGAAGCGAACCGGTGTGCGACCTCGCGGACACGGAATGTGGCCACGACCGAGCTCCGCGGAATTCGAGTAGACCAAACGGGCATACCGGTTCCAGCATGGGAGTTGTAGCCGGTGTCACCCAACCTGGGGAGGACGGGGCGCAGGTCGTACTCCATCGGCAGTAGGACCCAATGCCTGCTCAAGGACGACGACGCGAGCGCCTTCGAAGGGCATCGTATTCACCATGAAAACCGACCGTTCGCCGCGCCGGACTCCCCGCCAGCCGGAGCGCGCCAGCCAGACGCAGAGGAGGGACCCATGAGCGCCCTCGCACTGTCTGTGCTGCTTTCGCTCGTGTCCGCCGTCGCCTACGCCGGCGGCGCGATCGTGCAGGAACGGGTCGCCGCGGCCACGCCGGACCAGTCGTACGCTCCCATGCGCCGGCCCGCCTGGTGGGCCGCGGTGGGTCTCAACGGCCTCGGTGGTCTGCTGCACGTTGTGGCCCTCGCCTTCGGCCCTCTGAGTCTGGTGCAGCCGCTCGGCGCACTGACCATTGTGTTCGCGCTTCCCATGGCGGCTCTCTTCGTTCGCCGTAAGGCCGGTGCGACAGCCTGGCGGGGCGCCATCATGGCGACGGTCGGCCTGGCCGGACTGCTCTCGCTGGTCGGCACGGCCGATTCGCAGTCCCTGGACAACTCCCAGCAGCTGGCGGTGGCCCTGGCCACCGGCGGCGCGGTGGTGGCGCTGATGACGGCGGCCCGCGCGGCACACCGCCACCCGGCGGTGCGCAGTGTGCTGCTGGCAATCGCCTCCGGTGTCGCGTTCGGTATGTCGTCGGTGTTCACGAAGACGGTCGCGGTGGACTGGACGGGCGGCTTCGCACTCGGCCAGCTGCCCACCCTGGCGGTGATCGGCGTCCTGGCCACGGCCGGCATGCTGCTCTCACAGGCCTCCTACCGGGGCGCGGGACTCGCGGCGCCGCTGGCCACACTGACGGTGGTGAACCCTGTGGTGGCGGCCGCGGTCGGCATCACGATGTTCGGCGAGACCTTCCGTTACGGCTCGACGGGCACCGCCCTCGCGCTGGGCTGCGGAGTCATCGCGGCGGGCGGCCTCATCCTCCTGACGTCGGAGCGGATCAGCAGCACGGAGCGTACGGAGCCGGTTCCGGCCGAACCCGCCGTCGTGGCAGGGGCGCCGGCCGACGGGGTGGCCCTGCTGCCCGGGCAGCGGACCCCCGAGGTGGCAGGGCGGGTCGCCGCGGCGGCCCCGGTACGGGAAGCAGCTGGGCCGGTGCGGGAAGAGGTGCCGCTCGCGCCGACCGCGGTCGTCGTGCCGACGCCGGTGGCCGTGCGAGAGGCGGCCGGCCGGGCACGCACCGGGTCCAGTGGGCCGCCGCCGGGCGACGGTGCGCGGGACGGCACGGACGAACCGGCCCGGCAGCAAGGCCCGTACTACAACGGCCTCTATATCCCGCTGCTCCCGGTGCCGCTGGTGGCCGGCTCCCGCATCAAAACCTGATATCAGGCCTACGAGTCTGAAGCTGTCAGAGACTGACGCCACCCTTGCGCAGATAAGCGACCGGATCGATGTCGCTGCCGAATTCGGGCCCCGTCCGCACCTCGAAGTGCAGATGCGGGCCCGAACTGTTGCCCGTGGAGCCGGAGCGGCCGATGCGCTGCCCGCTCACCACTTTCTGCCCGTCCTTCACGGAGATCGCCGACAGATGGGCGTACTGGGTGTAGCGGCCGTCGGCGTGCTTGATGACCACCTGGTAGCCGAAGGATCCGCCCCAGCCCGAGGTCACTACCTCGCCCCCGGCGACCGACTTGACGGAGGTGCCGGTGGGCACCGGGAAGTCGACGCCCGTGTGATAGCCCTGCGACCAGGACGAACCCGTGGCGCGGTACGGCGTTCCGGCGCCGGCCTCCACCGGGGCGGTGACGGTACGCGCCGACTCACGGGGCTTGCTCTCGGCCCGCTCTTCCTTCTTCTCGGGCTTCTCGGGAGCGGTCGTGTTGGACACCGGCGTACCGGAAGCGGGCTTGTCCGGGGCCTTGGTGCGCAGGCTCAGCCGCTGGCCGGGGACGATCATGTTCGGGTCGGCGCCGATGGTCTTGCGGTTGGTGTCGTACAACTGCCGCCAGCCGCCCTGGACTTCACGGGAGCCGGCAATGCCGGACAGCGTGTCGCCGCGGACGACGGTGTACATCTCGGCGGTGCCGGCCTGGGACTGGGGCGTGGTCTGAGGCTGTACGTCGCGGACGGTGCGCTGGGGTTTACGGTCCGCGGTGCCCGAAGGGTTGATGTCAGGGGTGTCACCGCCACGGGTGAGACCCGCGCGCACGGAGCACACCGGCCAGGCGCCGGGGCCCTGGCCATCGAGGACCTTCTCGGCGATGGCGATCTGCTGGTCCTTGGTGGCGAGGTCGGCGCGTGCCGCGTAGGCCGTGCCGCCAAAGGCCTCCCAGGTGGACTGGCTGAACTGCAGCCCGCCGTAATAGCCGTTGCCGGTGTTGATGTCCCACTTGTTGCTGGACTCGCAGGCGGCGACCTTGTTCCAGGTGTCCACATCGGCCGCGTCGGCAACCCCGGTGGCTATGAGGGGCATCGCCATTCCGGCGCCACCCGCCGTGACCGTCAGCGAAGCGCGGTTGATCCTGTTCGGCTGATACCGGCGGTGCCGGCCCCGTACGGCCATGGAGTGAGCCCCCTCGACATGCGTCAGCGGGGGCAAAAGTAAACGCCGCGAACAGGCCATGACAAGGCGGCAATCAGCCGCTCTGTCCCGCCAAGTGACTGAGAATGCACCCTTGTTGCGAGTCGGCTGAGGCAGAACGGCACACCATGCGTACACATCGTCGGCAAGTCAGGATGGTCAGTGGGGCGATACTGACGAGCACCACCGTTTTCAGGACCTTTTAGGAGCCAACCGTATGAGCACTTCAGCGCAGATCGGCGTGACGGGTCTCGCGGTCATGGGGCGCAATCTCGCCCGTAACTTCGCGCGCAACGGGTACACGGTCGCCCTGCACAACCGGACGGCGTCGCGCACGCACGCGCTGGTCGAGGAGTTCGGCAGCGAGGGCAACTTCATCGCGGCCGAGACCGCCAAGGAGTTCGTGGCCGCCCTGGAGCGCCCGCGCCGACTGGTGATCATGGTGAAGGCCGGTGACCCGACCGACGCGGTGATCCAGGAGTTCGCCCCGCTTCTGGAGCCCGGCGACATGATCATCGACGGGGGCAACGCCCACTTCGCGGACACCCGGCGCCGGGAGCGGGACCTGCGCGCGCAGGGCATCCACTTCGTCGGCATGGGCGTCTCCGGCGGCGAGGAAGGCGCTCTGAACGGACCGAGCATCATGCCGGGCGGCCCGAAGGAGTCGTACGACTCGCTGGGCCCGATGCTGGAGAAGATCTCGGCCAAGGCGGCCGACGGTTCGCCCTGCGTCTCCCATGTCGGTCCGGACGGTGCCGGTCACTTCGTGAAGATGGTGCACAACGGCATCGAGTACGCGGACATGCAGCTGATCGGCGAGGCCTACCAGCTGCTGCGTGATGTGGCGGGCTACTCCCCCTCGCAGATCGCGGACATCTTCCGCACCTGGAACACCGGACGCCTTGACTCCTATCTGATCGAGATCACCGCCGAGGTTCTGTCCCACGTGGACGCGGCCACGGGCAAGCCCTTCGTGGACGTCGTCCAGGACCAGGCCGAGCAGAAGGGCACCGGGCGCTGGACCGTGCAGATCGCGCTGGACCTCGGTGTGCCGGTTTCGGGCATCGCGGAGGCGGTCTTCGCCCGGTCGCTGTCGGGCCACACGGAGCTGCGGGAGGCCTCGCGCGGGCTCGCCGGGCCGAAGGCCACGCCGCTCGGCGAGTCGGAGGCGGCGGCCTTCGCCGACCAGGTGGAACAGGCGTTGTACGCCTCGAAGATCGTGTCGTACACGCAGGGCTTCCACAAGATCGCGGCGGGCAGCGCGGAGTACGACTGGAACATCGATCTGGGTGCGGTGTCCTCGCTCTGGCGCGGTGGGTGCATCATTCGCGCGGCGTTCCTCGATCGGATTCGGGCCGCTTACGATGCCCGGCCCGATCTGCCGAGCCTGCTGTCCGATGAAGGGTTCGCTCAGGAGATCGGGGCGGCTCAGGACGACTGGCGGGCGGTTCTGGGGGCGGCCGTTCAGCAGGGCGTTCCTACGCCTGGTTTTGCTGCGGCGCTGTCTTACTACGACGCGTTGCGTGCGGAGCGGTTGCCTGCGGCGCTCACTCAGGGGCAGCGGGACTTCTTCGGGGCGCACACGTATCGGCGTGTGGACCGGGAGGGGTCGTTCCACACCCTGTGGGGTGGGGATCGGTCCGAGGTGGCCGGCTAAGAGCTCGGGGGTGCTGGGAGGGGCGGCTGCGGGTTGTGTGTGGTTGATCGCGCCCACGCGGCGGAGCCGCAATTTGATACAGCCCCGCGCCTCTTGTGGGACGCCCGCCCCTGCTGAACCCGATCTGACACGTGGCCCGGTGCGGAAGTGTCCGCACCGGGCCACGTGATGTTTGCCGTCTACGGCTGCAGTGGGCCCGGCTTCGGCAGCGGCTCGGGGCCGGGAGGCTCCGGGACCGGGGACGGGCTGGGGTCTGGTACCGGGGACGGGCTGGGGTCTGGTACCGGGTGGGGCTTGGGGTTGGGGACCGGGTCCGGGAGGGGTTCCGGGCGGTCGGGGCCCGGACCCGGAGGAGGGCCCGGGCGGGTGGGATCGGGATTCGGGTGGGTCATCGTGTCCTCCAGCCATGTGGAACTTCGGCCCTGGACTTGTTTCCACGCGTACCCGTGCGCCGTACGCGCACTCACCCCGTCGCGGGACGTACGGGGCCCAGATGGACGGTCAGGCGGTGACCGCGGGCACGGCCTGCGGGCTGCGCTCCTGGTCCGAGCCCGGCACCGGCTCAGAGGGGTCCGCGCCAAGGGCGACGATCCGGTTGTCGGCGTCGACGTGTACGACGCGTGGGCGCAGGGCGCGGGCCTCGGCGTCGGAGACCTGGGCGTAGCTGATGATGATCACCAGGTCGCCGGGGTGCACCAGGTGGGCTGCCGCACCGTTGATGCCGATCACGCCGGAGCCGCGCTCGCCCTCGATGGCGTATGTCTCCAGGCGGGCGCCGTTGGTGATGTCGACGATGTGGACCAGCTCGCCGGGCAGCAGATCGGCGGCGTCGAGCAGATCGGCGTCGATGGTCACGGACCCGACGTAGTGCAGGTCGGCCTGGGTCACCGTGGCACGGTGGATCTTGGACTTGAACATGGTACGAAGCATGGAGAAACTCCCGGTTTGTCAGCTCCCTGCCTGCTCAACGCAGGTCAAGGGCGGTCTTCGGACAGTACAACGATTCGCATGTTCGGTCAGCTGTCGCGAGATGTATCAGGACTCACACTGACCCGTTGCCGACTCTTCTGATGCCCCATCAGCTCGGGACCGTGAGTCGCCGACGGGCCGGTACCGCACGACTCCGAATCCCTGCTCGCCGGCCGGTGTCCTCCAGGAGGACACCGGCCGTGCGTCGCGTGGAGGTCGGCGAAGCCGAGCCCTCGGCCGTGCACGGGTGAATCCCTCCAGTCCACCGGCCTCCACGGCCCGGAACCCGACGTCTCCATGTCGAATCGCGCATTCCGCCGGACGGGTGAGAGGTGTGACGGCTTCCACCGTCCGGACCAGGGCACTCGGCATCCTCGAACGCCGTCGGTGGTGCGTCTCCTCAAGGAGGGGGCCGGGAGGAGGAAGGACGCTGCGTGGTTCAGATTTGGGGAGGGCAGCCGCGTGAACAGCACCTTTACGCCGTCCACCTCCCGAAAGCACCGGCGCCGCCGGAGGAGCGCCGACGACGGCGCCGGTGTCAGCGGAAGTGAGCACTTGTGAGCGGTTCAGGCCGCCTCCCATGAGCAGCCCCGACCGGCACGATGGGGCGAAGAGGTCCGGGCCGGCCAGGCGACCGGCGCCCGTGATCCGTACGGGCGCCGCTGCCCGGGACGCCGAGACGGCGCTCCGGCCGACCCCATCGTTCCCTACGCTGAAAGTCGTTCCATGCGCATCCTTTCTCCGGTACGCCGGCCTACGGCCACCTGCTTCCGCTGCTCCCCTTGGAGAGGGCCGCCCGCAGGGCCGGTCACACGGCTCCACCGTCCTGAAGGCCATGGCCGACGCGGACCGCGACCCGCAGCGCTTCAAGGACCCGGGCCGGTTCGACATCCGCCGGGACACCCGCGGCCACATCGCATTCGGCCATGGTCTCCACCACTGCCTGGGGGCGCCGCTGGCGCGCCTGGAGGGCCGAATCGCGATCCGTGCGCTCCTGGAGCGCTGCCCCGACCTGAGGGCGGGCGTCGATGAGGCCGAGCTGCCCTGTGATACCCGGCATGCTGATCAGGGGCGTACGGATGCTGCCCGTGCGCTGGTGACTCAGCAGCCCGCTCAGTGGTGGCTTCGCCGGGGGTGGGACACCCCCGGCCCGATCCGATGAGAACGAGGGGTTCAGACAACGTTGCCATCTGTGTTGTGCGCGGCCACTTCGGCGGCCAGACGAAGGGCGAGCGGATTGGCCGCGGCGAAACCGAGGAGTTCGGCGTGCAGTGCCGGGCCGCGATTTTCCGACGGCTCATGAATGAGCGCGTCAGAGCCGTTCGCACGCAGCCCAATTCATAGGAGACGCCGGGTGCCAATTCCAGGCGGCACACCCGCAGTTGATGCCGTCGAACGGTCACCCTCCGATTCCGTGGGACGCGATCACGATGCGGTCTTCTGGAGGAGCACCGGCAGCTAAGGCTGCACTCCAATGAGACGAAGGCGTCGTGCGGTTGAACGGGTCCTTCCCGGCACAGCGAGCCGCATGAACCGGCGGAGCGGGGCGAAGGTCCACTCCACTCGACGACGCAGCGGCGCTTGTCCAGGCCCTTGATGTCCGGCGCGCCGTTGCGGGTGATCATCGGCCTCACAGCCATGTGGTGGCCGGCCAGATGGCCACGGCCGCTGCGAGAAGGAGCGCGATGTTGAGGGCGATTCGGCGGTCTTCGCGGCGCAGGTGAACTGTGGTCGCGCCGATCTGCAGGAGCACGAACCCGATAGCCGCAGCCAATGCCAGCCAGGGAGCAATGCCGGCCAACGGGGGCACGATGAGCCCGATCGCGCCGAGCACTTCGAGCACCCCGATCGTCCTGACGGCCGGCATCGGCGTGCGGTCCACCCAGGCCATCATCGGCAGGAGCTGCTCACGGGTCTGGATCACCTTTATTCCACCCCCGTAGAGGTAGAAGAGCGCGAGTATGCCGGCAACGATCCAGTACGCGACCTTCATGATTCCCATCCACGTCTACCAGTTTGTAAGTGATCAAATTCATGCGTCATCACGGGAGCACCTGCGAAGGCACACGCGTGTGCGCACGCGACCCGGGACTTGAGAAGCAGGAGCAGTCCCCTCGGCTGCACCGATCCGGTGACAGACAGCCAGGCGGCTTCATCCTTCCGGCTTCCAGGCGAAGTCGGCGGCGGGCTCGGTGGCGTAGCGACTCATCGCCTGGATGGTCGCCTGTGCGGTCAGTTCCTGGCCGCCGGCGATCATGTCCCGCAGGTCTCGGAAGTACTGCACATACAGGTCGGGGGTGAAAAGGCTGAGCATGACGGCCGGTTGGCCGGTCAGGTTGGCGAAGGTGTGCGGGGCTCCGGGCGGGATCATCACGAGCGTGCCCGCGGTCGCGTCGTGCGTCTTCTGTCCGACCGTGAACCGCACCGTGCCGGAGATGACGTAGAAACCCTCGTCGTGCTGGGAGTGGCGGTGCTGGGGTGGTCCGTCTGTGCGCGGAGCGAGGATGGTTTCGCCGATCCCGAGACGGTGCCCGGTGGTGCTGCCGTCTTCCAGGATGCGCAGTCGCGTGGTGCCCAGGAGGATCATCTCACCGTCGTCCGGACCGACCACCGATACGGCAGGGTCGGCCGTGGGATCGCTGGTCATCGGTCCGTTGGTCATCGGTTCGCTGGTCATCGGCTGGTCTGTCATGCTCCGATTCCAGCGCCCGGACACCGCGGCCGTCCAAGACCGGTTGGGTGGCCTCGATACCGCACGGGTATCGTCGCCGGTCATGGAGCTACGCACGCTGCGCTATTTCGTGGCCGTCGCCGAGGAACTCCACTTCGGCCGTGCCGCCGCCCGGATGCACATGAGCCAGCCGCCGCTGAGCCGGGCGATCAAGCAGCTGGAGACCGACGTCGGTGCCGCTCTGTTGCACCGCTCCTCCGCAGGCGTCACACTCACCCCGGCTGGGGCGGCGCTGCTCGAGGAGGCGCGCATCCTGCTCGACCAGGCCGACCGGGTACGCGTTCGCGTGGCCGCGGCGGCCGGCGCCGCGACCATCACCGTCGGCATCCTGGGCGACACCGCCGACCCGGGCGCAGCCCGGTTGGCCGCCGCGTACCGCCGGCAGCACCCGGGTGTCGAGGTCCGCATCCGCGAGACCGACCTGGCCGATCCGACCTGCGGGCTGCGCGCCGGACTGGTCGACGTCGCTCTGACCCGCAGCCCGTTCGACGAGACCGGCCTGACGGTGCACGACCTACGCGCCGACCCGGTGGGCGTCGTGCTGCGCGCCGACGATCCGCTGGCCCGCCACGACCGCCTGAAGCTGGCTGACCTGGCGGACCGGCGCTGGTTCCAGTTCCCGGACGGCACCGACCCGATCTGGCAGTCGTACTGGAACGGCGGCGAGCCTCGCGAGGGTCCGGTGGTGCGCGCCGTGCAGGAGTGCCTGCAGGCAGTGCTCTGGAACGGCACGGTCGGGATGACTCCGCTCGGGCACGACCTGCCCGGGGAGCTGACCGTGGTACCGCTGATCGACATGGCACACAGCCCCGTGGTGGCGGCGTGGAACGAGGGCGACGCGAACCCGATGATCCGGTCCTTCGTCCACATCGCAACGGCCGCCTACCGCGACTGAGCGCCGCACGGCCTGCACCGGGTACGACCGGTACACCACGTTCGGACCCCGCGTCCGCGCCTCGGTCTTCCGCGCCTGAGGGCGGGAGGCTGCCCGAGCCACGGGTGCAGGACCGGCTCGGTCATCGCCCGCCCATCGTCATCCACGATGCCGTACCGGTGTCAGGGCCATCAGCCCCGAATCACGAGACCCATATGACGGGCTGTACCGCAGGGCGAGTCAGTCGACGGTGAATCCGTACTTGTCGGCGACGGCGGCCATGGCCTTCACATCGACCTCGTCGAGCGGCGGTCCCACCTGTCCGCGCACACCCGGAGTCCCGTGGAGCGGCAGTCGGAGCGTGCGACTGCAGGTGGGCGTGGGCGAGCCGGCGGTCGGTCTCGTCGACCAGCAAGTCGCCGAGGGCCCGCGCTACGCGGTCAGCGCTGCCACCCGCCGCATCACGTCATGGCAGAACGCCCCGACCCCGTCCGGGTCGTCAATGAACTGGTTCGGCTTGATGCAGAAGGTCGTGAAGCCCTGTGCCAGCTGTTCCGGGATCGACGCCAGGGCCGCACCAAGATCCGCCGCGGAGCGGTCGTCGGGGAAGACGGCCTGGGTGCCGCCGATCATTTCCAGGTCGGTGACGTCACGGCCGGCCGCCGCCATGGCTTGCTTCAGCAGCTGCATGTCCTGCGGCGTGGGCCTGCCCAGCGGGTGGAAGCCGTGCCCGTACCGGACGAGCCTTCGCAGCACGGGCCCGTGCAGGCGCTGTCCGCCGAACCACAGTCGTGGGCCCTCCGGTCGGTACGCCTTGGGCTCGAAGTAGACGTCCCGGAACGGGTAGTGCTCGCTGTCGTGCGAGATCGGGGACGGCCCCCATGCCTTCGCCCAGACTTCCAGGTGCTCGTCGAGCAGCCGCCCCCGCCTGCCGAAGGGGACTCCCAGGGCGTCGTACTCGTCCCTGCTCCAGCTGACCGTGGGCTGCACCAGCAGTCGCCCTTCACTGATCAGGTCGAGGGTGCCCAACTCCCGTGCCATGAGCAGCGGATGGCGCAGTGGGGCGAGGACGGCCGCGGCGGCCAGCCGCAGCCGTTCGGTTACGGAGGCGATGGCGGCGAGCAGGAGCAGCGAGTTGGGCCAGGGGGTGTGCGGGTCCTGGTTGCCCGGGAGGGCATAGTCGCGCGGGTTGCCCATGATCCCGTCGGCACCGGCGTCGGGGCCGAGCACGATGTGTTCGCTGACCATCACCGAGTCAAAGCCCGCGTCCTCGGCCTCGCGGGCCCACCGGACCGCCTTGGGCAGGTCGGCGCGGCCGCCGGTCAGGGTCCAGTTCTCGCTGAGGACGAGCAGCATGCGGGGTGTGGTGGTCATCTGGGCTCCCTCTCCACGAAGTACTCGAGGTCCTCGGGCGCGGGCCGCAGCACTCCGTCACGCACGGCGAGCGCCGTTGCCTCGGCGCGGGAGCAGCAGCCGGTCTTGCGCAGCAGGTGCTCGATGTGGCTGTGCACCGTGCGTGGCGACAGGAACAGGGCCTGCGCGATGGCCTGGTTGGTCTGGCCCCGGGCGGCTCGCGTGAGGACTTCGAGTTCGCGCGGGCTCAGTCCGTACGGCAGCTCGGCGCGCTCCTCGTACACCAGCACCGCCTCGCGTGCCGCCGGACCCGCCGTGCATCGTTGGAGCACCACCCGGCACCATCCGGATCCGACCGGCCACAGCGCCCGCAACCGCAGCCCTCGCGAGAGGGTGAACGCCTCCATGAGCCGCCGGAAGTGCTCGTCGTGCAGTGCCCCGGCGGGCGCCCGGCCAGGCAGGTCGATGACGCCGGCGGAGGTGACGAGGTTCGCCGCTGCCCCCGCCGGGAGTTCGTGGAAGCCACCGGCGTGTGCGGTGGGGTCGGCGAGGGCGCCCAGTGCGGGCAGGATCGAGGCGAGCAGTTGTCGCGCCTCGGTGTCGTAGACGTCCGCGCCTTCCGCGGAGAGATGGATCAGTCCGACGAGGCGCCCTTGGTGACGCAGCGCCCCGGTCAGCCCGTCACGAAAGCCGGCGGGGCGGACCCGCTCTGCGTAGAACCAGCCATGCCGGAAGCGCGGTCCGGGATCGTCGGCGTCCTCGGAAATGGAGCGCGGCAGCTCCTGCCGTACGACGTTGGCGTACCACGGGGTCGAGACGAACTCGGCGGCCAGGGCCTGCGATGCCGCGGCGGGGTAGCCGACACCGGCGATCTGCAGGTGCGCCCCGGAGACAGGGTCGATCCCGAGCAGGGACGCGGCGTCGAACGGAAGGGCGCGGCCGAGTTCCTGCATGGCCTGAGCGCAGGCCGTGGCGGTGTCGCGCTCGCGCGTGAGCATGCCGATGCGCGTCGCGGCGGCGATCTGCTGGTGGCCGAGCATGCGAGCCTCCCGACGGCTCCTGTCGCTACGAACATTGTCCGAACTGATTGTTTGGGCCCTAACGATATGCGGGTCCAAGGCGCCGGACAAGCCGTTTGCCGTTCTGCAACCGAGCCCGTCCCGGTCGGCGCCCGGGCACTCGGGGAGTCGGTATTTGTACGGATGGCCAGGCACGTGCTCCGGGGCTTTCCTGTTCGGCACAGCCGGACGCCCGCCATGACGGGCCCGTTCACCTGGGAGAGCCCGCCATGACCAGATTCCCGCAGGCCGTGTCCACGGCCTCACGCCGGCAGTTCCTCGCATGGTCCGGCGGCATCACGGTGGCCACCGCGCTGGCCACCGCGGGCTGTTCGGCGCCGGACGACGGCGCCGGCTCGACCGCCGCGGCCGCCGGCTCGTCGCCGGGGGCGAAGTCCCTCGGCAAGATCGGCTTGGATTATCCGTTCACCCAGCTCCCCCTGTACTCGACGCTCGTGAAACTTTCCACCAAGGCCGCGAAGAAGCACGGCATCACCCTGCTGACCACGAGCGACGCGAGCAGCGCCGACACTCAGGCCACCAATCTGAGTGCCTGGGTCTCGCAGAAGGTCCCGGCCATCGTGTCGTTCCCGATGGTCTTCGAGGCCACCGAGGCCACCGCCAAGCGAGCGCTGGACACCGGGCTGATCTGGGTGACATACGGCGGAACGCTGCAACATCAGAGCGCGGACATCCAGTTCAGCTTCCTCGAGGGCGGCACTCTGCTCGGGGAGGCCGCCGCGCAGTGGGCCAACGAACGGCTCGGCGGCAAGGGCAAGATCGCGTTCCTCACCGACAGCACGATCCCGCTGGGCCGTGAGCGCACCAAGGGCATGATCGACGCCTTCACCCGGCACGCGCCCGGTGTCGACGTGGTCGCGAAGGAGCAGGCCATCGACCCGGACACCGGGCTCTCGAAGACCCGGGCCATCCTCGCCAAGCACCCCGACCTCAACATCGTCCTCGGGGTCACGGACGCCGCCGCGTACGGCGGCTTCAAGGCCCTCCAGCAGACAGGGCGGGCGAAGGCCGACACCAAGACCTTCGTCGGCGGGCAGGACGGCGCCGCACCTTCGCTGCTCGCCATCAAACAGGGCACGTTCTACCGGGCCTCCGCCGCGCTGGCACCGAAGGACATCGCGAACGCCGTCGTCGACGTGCCGCTGGCTGTCGCCGCCGGGAAGGAGAACCCCAGCGCCCAGGTGCCGATCACGCTCGTCCAGCACGCCGACACCGCGCGGATCGACGACCTGCTCGCGCAGAACTCCTAGGCGGCCGGCATGACGGGCATGACGGAACCGAATCTCCGTATCCGCGGACTGAGCAAGTCCTTCGGTGGCGTCCGTGCACTGGACGGCGTGGACCTCACCGTCCCGGCGGGCCAGGTGCACGCCCTCCTCGGCCACAACGGCGCCGGTAAGTCCACCCTGATCAAGTGCCTCGGCGGGGCCTTCCCGCCGGACGCGGGCACGATCGAGGTGGGTGGCAGCAGCCACACACGGCTGAGCCCGCGTGAGTCGATCGCCGCCGGAGTGGCGATCATCTTCCAGACGCTCAGCGTCGTCGACTCCCTGACGGTGGCCGAGAACATCTTCCTCGGCCAGGAATGGACCAAGTACGGCCGGATCGACCGCCGGGCTCAGGAGGACGTCGCGGCCGGACTGCTCAAGCGGGTGGCGGCGAACTGCTCCCCTCGCGACCGTGTAGGCGAACTTCCCATGGGACAACGGCAGTTGGTGGAGATCGCCAAGGCGCTCAGCCGCAGCGCCTCGGTCCTCGTCCTGGACGAGCCCACCGCCGCCCTCTCCGGGGCCGAGAGCGACGCCCTGGCCGAGCGGGTGGAGGACCTGCGCGCCCAAGGCCTGGCCATCGTGTACGTCACCCATCTGCTGGCCGAGGTGGAGCGGCTCGCGGACGCCGTGACGGTGCTGCGGGACGGGCGCGTGACCCATCACTCGGAGGTGTCGGGGCGAAGCCGACAGGAATTGGTCGACGCGATCGTCGGCCCGGCGCCTCCTCTCTCGCCGGGCGCGACAGCGGGCGCCCCGGCCGACTCCGGCGCGCCGCGCTCGCCCTGCCTGACGGTGGACGGCCTGCGCGGTCCCGGATTCGGTCCCGTGGACGTGGACGTGGCCGAGGGCGAGATCGTCGGCCTGTTCGGACTCATAGGTTCCGGACGTACGCGTGTCCTGGAGACGCTCTTCGGCAGGCGCCGCGCATCGGGTGGGACCGTGCGTGTCAAAGACCGCGCCGTCGAAGCCGCCCGGCCTGCCGACGCACTGGCCGCCGGGATCGCCCTCGTACCGGCGGACCGGCGCAGACAGGGCCTGTTCCCGGTGCTGAGCGCGCAGGACAACGCGTTGCTGCCGACGATCCGTCCGCTCGCCCGGCGCGGCGTACGGGCGCTGCGCGCCGAGCGGCGGATCTTCGGCGCGCTGTGCGACGCCGTGGGGCTGCGCCCGGCACGGCCGGGCCTGCCGGCGGCCGCCTTCTCCGGCGGGAACCAGCAGAAGCTCGTCCTCGGCCGCTGGATCAACGAGGCGCACAACGTCGACGTCCTGCTCCTCGACGAGCCCACCCAAGGCGTCGACGTGGGTGCCCGGCAGGAGATCTACCAGGTCGTCTCCTCACTCGCCGTACAGCGCGGCACCGCCGTGCTGTTCGCCTCCAGCGATCCGGAGGAGGTCGTCGCACTCGCCCACCGCTGCCTGATCGTCTCCGCCGGACGGATCGTCGGCGAGCTCGGCGGCTCCGAACTCACCGAGGCCGCGCTCCTGTCGGCCGTCCACGACCCCGCCCCCGCGACCTCAAAAGGAGCGGCATGACCACCGCGACCACCTCCCCCGCCGGCCGCCTCGTTCCGGGCCCGCGCGCCATGGCCGGCAGCGGACTCGACGCCGTGCGGCGGCATCCGCTGCTCATCGTCCTTGTCCTGATGGTGCTGGTGTTCCAGCTGACGACGGGGAGCTTCCTCGACGGGGGCAACCTGCGCGGCATCGCCACCGACGCGGCCACCCTCACCCTCGTGGCCGTGCCTCTGGCGCTGCTGGTCATCAGCGGTTACCTCGATCTGTCGGTCGGCTCCACTGTCGCTCTGGGCGGGCTGGTCGCCGGCTGGCTCGCCGGGCAGCAGCACCAGTCACCGGTCGTCGCCGTGCTCGGCGCACTCGCCGTGGGTGCGGCGGTGGGCGCCGTGAACGGCGTCCTGTGCTGCTATCTCGGACTGTCCTCGTTCATCGTGACGCTGGGCATGCTGACCGCGGTGCGCGGACTCGCGCAGCAGCTCTTCCCGCTGCCGCTGAGCAGCTTCGGCTCCGGGTTCGCCTGGCTCGGCGGGTCGCGTATCGCCGGGATCGACGCGCCGGTCGTCATCGCCGTACTGGTGCTCGTCGCCGGTGCGCTGTTCCTGGCCCTCACCCCGGCCGGGCGGCACGTCTTCGCCATCGGCGTCAACCGGGAGGCCGCCTATCTCTCCGGCATCAGCATCCGCCGTACACCCTTCGCACTGTTCGTCGTCACCTCGGTCGCGGCGGCCCTGGCCGGCGCGATCAAGGCGTCCGTACTGGACAGCGTGGTCGCCGGGACCTCGGGGGCCGGCTTCGAGCTGACCGTGCTCACCGCGGTCCTGCTCGGCGGAGTCGCGCTCACCGGCGGCTCGGGCTCCGTCTTCGGAGTGCTGCTCGGCGTACTCTTCCTGGGCTGTCTGCAGAACGGGCTGACGCTGCTGAACGTACCGACGTTCTGGCAGCAGATGGCCCAGGGCATCGCCCTGGTGGCGGGCGCGGCGCTCGCCTACTTCGGTCCGCGGCTGACGCGGTGACCCGTCCTACGACCTTCACGTCCCAGAGAGGTTTCGCGTGAGCGACAGCGCCCCCACCCTCATCCTGACCGGCGGCCAGGTCCTGACCGTCGACGACGGCTTCACCGTGGCCGAAGGTGTGGCCGTGCGCGGCCGGACCATCGTTGCCGTCGGCACCGACGTCGAGATCCGCGCTCTGGCCGGACCCGGCACGCGCGTCGTCGAACTGGGCGGCCGGACCGTACTGCCCGGCATCAACGACTCCCACCTGCACGGGGCCGCGTACGGCATGACCAAGCCGCCCTTCGCCATCGCCGTCGGCCATCCGGCGGTGACGTCGATCGCCGACATCGCCGCCACCGTGCGGAGTCAGGTGCAAGCCTCCCGGCCCGGCGAGTGGATCATCGGCCTCGGCTGGGACCCCGGCTACCTGGCGGAGTGTCTCGCCGACCCCCGTCGCTTTCCGCACCGCCGGGATCTCGACATCGTGGCGCCGGACAACCCGGTCTGCCTGACCGACTTCTCCTCGCACATGGTGTGGGTCAACAGCGCGGCCCTGCGCCAGTGCGGCATCGACGCGTCGAGTGTGCCCCCGTCGGGCGGTGTCATCGACCTCGACCCGGACGGCGAGCCCGCCGGCATCCTGCGCGAGGCCGCCCAGGGACTCGTCCAGGCCGCGCTCCCCTCCCCCACCGTCGCCCAGCGCCGCCAGGCCATCCGGAACGTGATCGCCGAACTCCACTCGCGCGGCATCACCAGCTACACCGAGCCCGGCCTCGGTCCCGGCGGCGCCACGACCCTCTTCGGCGGGCTGAGCACCGACAACTGGACGGCGTACGCCGAACTCGCGGCCACCGGCGGCCTCGAGGCCCGGGTCAGCGTCCTGTTGCTGCCCGCGCCGATGGGCGGCTCCGCGGACGACGTACGCAAGGGCCTGGCCGAACTGCGGCGCCCGGAGTCGGCCGACCCGCGTCTCCTGCGCGCCATCGGCGTCAAGATCTTCGCCGACGGGGTACCGCCGAACCGCACGGCGTGGATGAACGAGCCGTACGCCGACGGCGGCCACGGCGCGCTGTGCGTGCACGGCGACACTCCCGCGCTCCAGGTCGACGAGCTGCGCGAGATGATCCGGATCGCCCATGGGGCGGGCTTCCAGCTGGGCGTACATGTCACCGGAGACCGGGCCATCGACACGGTCGTGGACGCGTTCGTCGCGGCCGACGAGGCGGCACCACGGCCCGACGCCCGGCACTACGTCATCCACGGCGACTTCATCGGCGCCGGCAGCCTGGCGAAACTCGCCGCACACGGTTACGGCATCAACATGAACCCGGCCATCAAGTGGACCATCTCCGACCTGATGGACGAGGTGGTGGGTGCCGAACGCTCCGCCTACCAATGGCCCGTGCGGTCCGCCGTCGAGGCCGGCGTCGCGGTCTGCGCCAGCTCGGACGCCCCGATCACGGAGCCCGACTGGCGGCAAGGAGTGGCCGCGATGATGCTGCGGGAGTCGAAGGCGAGCGGCCGGCGCAGCGGCCCGGAACAGTGTGTGGGCCTCGCCGAGGCCCTGCGTGCGTACACGGTCAATGCGGCCCGTCAGGACTTCGCGGAGGAGTGGAAGGGGTCCGTCGAAGTCGGCAAGGTCGCGGATCTGTGCGTACCGGACCGTCCACTGCTGGAACTGGATCCCCACGAAATCACGGACGCGCAGGTGGACTTGACGGTGTTCGACGGGCGTGTCGTCCACGAGCGCTGAGCGCCACACGGTCGTGACATCGGAAGAGTGTCCGAGGGCGCACATCGCCCTCGGACACTCCCTTCGTACAATTTGAGGCCGAACGGTCAACGCACAACGAGGGAGCGCCCGTGCCCGGCCAGCGATCCATCACCGAAGCCGAGAAGCTCGCCGCGGCGAAACTCGGCGGCATCCCGATCCGCCGGGACCAGATGGCGGCCGTGGCCAACATCTACCGGGCCGCCTCGGCGGTGCGCCAGCACCTGGAGAACTCCGTGCTGCGCGGCTCCGATCTGACCTGGACGGCTTTCGTGGTGCTGTGGGTCGTGTGGGTGTGGGGCGAGTCGGAGACCCGGCATGTGGCCGAGGAGGCCGGCATCTCCAAGGGGACGCTCACCGGGGTGTCGCGCACGCTGGAATCGCGCGGGCTGCTCAGCAGGGCGGGGCACCCCTCGGACGGCAGGCTGGTCCTGCTCAGCCTCACCGACGAGGGCGAGCGGCTAATGCGGCGGCTGTTCCCGCAGTTCAACGAGGAGGAGGCGTTCGTCACCGGGCAGTTGACGGATGAGGAGTGCCGGAATCTGGCCGAGGACCTGCGGCGCGTCGTGCTGCAGGTCGAGGAGAACGGCGAGGAGCGCCGCCAGTCGCTGCTGAACGGGGCCGAGCCCGCTCCTCGCCGCAGCGGGCGACGCCCGAAGGGCTGAGAGCCCCTCGCTGCGAGCTTCAGCGGGCCGCTCGCACGAGCGCCGCGAAGAGATCGTGCTGGGCGGCGTCCTGGTGCGCGGTGTCCTCGGGGTGCCACTGGACGGCGGTGAACCATCCGCGTGCTCCGGCGAGTTCGAGGCCTTCCGGAGTGCCGTCGGCTGCCCGTGCGGTGATCTCCAGGCCCTCACCGAGTCGGTCCACTCGCTGGTGGTGGTAGCAGGAGGCTTCGACCTTCTCCGCTCCGGTGGCCTGTTCCAGCAGCGTGCCGCGCCGGATCGCCACCGGATGAACGAGGTGCCGGTGCTCTCGCTGCGGCCCCCCCATGTCCTGTTCCAGCGTGCCGCCCAGGGCGACGTTGACGACCTGCATGCCTCGGCAGACCGCCAGCAGCGGCAGGCCCGACTCCAGCGCCCGCCGGGCGACTTGGAGGTCGAAGGTGTCCTGGAGGTCGTCGACGTCGTAGACGCTGTCGTGCGTGTCGGTGGCGCCGTACCGGTGGGGGGCGAGGTCGCCGCCGCCGGGGAGCAGGACCCCGTCGAAGCGGGCGAGGCGGGCCGGCACATCGGTGTCGGCGGGGTGCAGGCTCACCGGTTCACCGCCGGCCCGCCATACGGACTCGATCAGGGCGCGGGCATTGACCTCGGCGGCGTGGCGCAGGGCGGATGTGGTGGCGGCGAAGCGGGCGGGGATCGCGATGAGGGGGCGGGCCGGGCTGGAAGTCACAACTGGATCCAGGTGGTCTTGAGTTCGGTGTACTTCTCGATGGCGTGGACGGACTTGTCCCGTCCGTTGCCCGACTGCTTCATGCCGCCGAAGGGGACGGTCAGGTCGCCCTCCTCGTAGCAGTTGACCCAGACCGTGCCGGCCTTCAGCGCCCGCGAGACCCGGTGGGCGGTGGACAGATCGGAGGTCCACAGGCCGGCGGCGAGGCCGTACTCGGTGGCGTTGGCGAGCCGTACCGCCTCGTCCAGGTCGTCGAAGGCGAGCACGGACAGGACGGGCCCGAAGATCTCCTCGCGGGCCAGCCGCATGCCGGGCTCCACCCGGTCGAAGACGGTCGGTTCCAGGTACGTGCCTCCCGTGCCGGTGAGAACGCGCTCGCCGCCGGCCCGCAGCCGGGCGCCCTCGTCCAGACCGGTGCCGATGTGGTCTCGTACGCGGCTCAGGTGGGCCTCGCCGACCAGGGCGCCCATCTCGGTGGCCGGGTCGAGGGGGTCGCCGACGCTCAGTTCCCGGGCGCGCCCCACGACGGCCGCGACGACGCGTTCGGCGATCGAGGAGTGCACCAGCAGCCGGGAGGGGGCGGTGCACATCTCGCCCTGGTTGAAGAAGATGCCCCAGGCGGCGGTGGCGGCGGCCTTCTCCAGGTCAGGGGCGTCGGGAAGGATGATGTTGGGCGATTTGCCGCCCAGCTCCAGCCAGACGCGTTTGAGGTTGGAGTCGGCCGCGTAGCGCAGGAAGTGGCGACCGACGGCGGTGGAGCCGGTGAAGGCGAGGACGTCCACGTCCGGGTGCAGACCGAGGGCCCGGCCGACGACCGGGCCGTTTCCATTGACGATGTTGAGTACACCCGGCGGCAGCCCGGCCTCGGTGGCGAGCCGGCCCAGGAGGAGCGCGGACAGCGGCGAGTTCTCGGACGGCTTGAGTACGACCGTGCAGCCCGCGGCCAGTGCCGGGGCGATCTTCCAACTCGCCAGGGTGAGCGGGAAGTTCCAGGGCACGACCGCGCCCACGACACCGGACGGTTCCCGGGTGATCAGTGCGAGGGCGTCCGGTGCGGTGTGGGGGGACTCGCCGGTGAGTTTGTCCGCCAGCTGCCCGTACCAGCGGAAGGTGTTGATGGCGGCGCGCAGTTCGATGTCGTACGCGTCCGTGATCGGCTTGCCCATCTCCAGGCTGATGGTCAGCGCGAGCTTCTCGCGCTGCTCGTCGAGCAGTTCGGCGATGCGCAGCAGGGTCCGACCGCGGTCGGCGGGCGCGAGACGGGGCCAGGGGCCGGAGTCGAAGGCCCGGCGCGCGGCGGCCACGGCTGCGTCCACCTCGGCAGTGCCCCCGTCGGCGATCTCGGTCACCACCTGACCGTCCCGGGGAGAGACGACCGCGAAGGCCGCTCCACCGCCGTCCTCGTCGGCGCCGTCGATGTGGTGGGCGCCGGACACCTCCAAGGTCTTGGCGCGGCGAAGCCACTCGTCGTGGGTGATGTCCGGCATGCGTGGCCTCCAGATCACGGCAGGAATTTCATTTGATCTCAAACGATATGACCCAGGTGGAACCCGTACAAGAGCCCCCGACGGCCCGGGCGAACACCCGCCACCTGGTCGACGACTTCCTCGACCGGATGGCGGGTGAGGCGGACTGACGCTCCGCCCTGGGGGCGTGCGTCAACCGCCGTCGGCCGCCCCGCGCCTCATCGTGGCCGCGACGGTGCCCAGGGCCAGCACTGCCGGCACAGTGAGTCCGAGCCAGAGGGCGGTGGCCGAGTCGCCGCCGATGAGCGTGGTGAAGTTCTCGACGATCAGCCAGACCGCGCCGACGATGCCGAGTGCGCCCAGGGCCGGGGCGATCAGCGTGTTCCAGGGCCGGGTGTCCAGGCGTTCCCGGCGGAAGAAGGCGACCACGGAGACCGAGGTCAGGAGGTACAGCAGCATGATCCCCAGGACAGCTACTCCGCTGCCCCAGGAGAACAGGGTCAGGACCGGGTCCTTGCCGGCCAGCGCGAAGGGGATCACCAGCAGGACGGCGATGGCCGTCTGGACGGTGCCCGCCACGCCGGGAGAGTGGCGGCGGTTGACCGACGTCAGCCTGCGGGGCAGCAGCCCGTCGCGGCCGAGGGAGAACAGGTAGCGGTTGGCGGAGTTGTGGAAGGCGAGGATGCCCGCGAAGAGCGAGGTGGCCAGCAGAACGGGCAGGACGTCGTTGACCCAGGTGCCGAACTGGTCGGCGATGGGAGCGAAGACGAAGGCCGTCGAGTCGCCGCTCTCCAGCGCTTTGCCGGCGGCCGCGGTCGCGTTCGAGGGGCCGTGGGCGGAGATCAGCATCCAGGAGGCGAAGGCGAAGAAGCCGGTGACGAGGGCGACGGCCAGATAGGTGGCCCGGGGCACCGTCCTGCGGGGTTCGCGCGCCTCCTCACCGTAGATCGCGGTGGCCTCGAAGCCGATCATCGAGGCGACGGAGAACATCAGCGCCACACCCGGGGCCCCGTCGAGCGCCGCCACCGGCGAGAAGGACTCGCTGAAGGCGAGACCCTCGGGCCCACCACCCTGGACGAAGGTGACGAGGGCGAAGGCGCCGAGGATGCTGAACTCCGCCAGGACGAAGACCGCCAGTACCTTGGCGCCCATCTCGATGCCCGAGGCTCCCAGGACCTGGACGATCGCCATGGTGACCAGGACGCACACCCACCAGGGCACGTCCACCCCTGTGTGGTGTGCCAGCAGGCTGCTGACGGTAGCTCCGTAGAGGCCGTACATGGCGGCCTGTATCGCGAAGTAGGCGAAGAGTGCGACGCCGGCACTGCCGGTGCCGACGTGCCGGCCGAGGCCCTTGCCGATGTACGTGTAGAAGGCGCCGGCGTTCACGACGTGCCGGCCCATGGCCACGAAGCCGACCGAGAACAGCAGCGTGATCACCCCGGCCGCCACATAGGTGGCAGGGGCGCCGGGTCCGTTGCCGAGGGCGACGGAGAGGGGAACGGCGCCCGCGACACCGGTGAGCGGCGCCTGGGCGGACAGAACGAAGAAGAGGATGCCCAGGACGCCGAGGGAGTTGGGCTTGAGCCTGCCTGTGGTGGAGGTGTCGGGCGCGGCCTGGTTGCCGACCGCTGTCTGACTGTCCACTCGGATCACCTGCCAGAGAAGGAGAAGGGTCGTTTCAGGCCAAACGAGTTGCCCCATGGTGGGCTGGAACTATCCGTTTGACAAGGGGGGAGCTCCGGGATTTCCGCGGAGTTGTCGTCAGCGCGTTTCTGAGCAGCGCGAACGAGGCCCGAATGCCCAGTCGGACGGCCCGTTGGACCTTGCCTAGCGGTTTGCCGAGCCGGAGTCGCCTTCGGCTTCAGCTTCGGCTTCGCCTTCGAGGAGCCGGAGCAGGTGGCGCAGCTCCTCGACGGCGGCGTCGGTGGTCTCGGGCTCGCCGAAGACGAGCTGGTGCAGCACGATCCCGTCAAGGGCCGCGAAGACCAACCGGGTCAAGGGGTGGCCTGCGTCGTGGGGAAGGATCCGGGACAGCTCGCGCTTGGTGGCGTCGAAGTAGGCGTCGTACAGCGCGCGGATCTGCGGCAGCAGCTCCGGCCGCCGCCGTGACTCCAGCAGCAGCTCGTACTGGAACGCCTGTATGTCCGGATCCGCCGTGACCATCTCGGAGAGCCCGACCGAGAAGTCGGCGACCTTGCCCGTGCCGGGTTCGAGCGCGCTGGTGCTCAGCGAGGTGCGGATCGCGTGGGCGAGCGCCTCCTCGATCAGCGCGTCTCGCGAGCCGAAGTGGTGGACGACCAGCCCGTGCGTGGTCCCCGCCTCCTGCGCGACGGCCCGGTAGGTGAGCTTGCGCAGCCCGCCCCGCGCCACGACCCGCACAGCGGCGTTGAGCAGGGCCTCGCGGCCCTCCCCGTAGTTCATGCGCCTGCGCGGCTCACGACCTTCGGGCTGCTCGGCGGACTCGGTCATGCCGTTGACCATACCCGCCCGCCCGTTCACCGCTTGGGCGGACGGATCCCACGGAACTCCCAGTCGCCGCCGAGCGCCGTGGACAGCACCTCCTCGGACTCGGTGGGCTGCGCGCCGACGTCGGTACGGACGGGCGTGGGGCCGGTGACGACGTGGTTGGTGAGGCGGCCCAGGCCCTCGACCTCCACCTCGACCACGTCACCCGGCTGTACGGGGCGGGAATTGGCGGGAGTGCCGGACAACAGCACGTCACCGGGGTGGAGGGTGATGGTGCGGGCGATGTCGGCGACGAGGTAGTGCATGTCCCACTTCATCTCGTCGGTCGAACCGTCCTGGACGACCTCGCCGTTGACGTACGTTCGCAGCCGCTTGCCGTGGAAGTCCCAGTCGGTGACGAGCCCCGGGCCGAGTGGGCAGAGGGTGTCGGAGCCCTTCACCCGGAGCATGGAGCCGGCGTCGGTGTCGCGGAAGTCGTGCAGGCCGTAATCGTTGGCGACGGTGTAACCCGCGATGTACTCACCTGCCTCGGCCTGCGAGATGTTGCGCGCCGTCTTCCCGATCACGATGGCGACCTCGCCCTCGTAGTTGAGCCACTTGCAGCCGTCGGGGCGGACGACGGCGCCCTGGTGGGAGTTCAGTGAGGAGGTCGGCTTGTGGAAGTAGGTGGGGGTGTCGGGGAGTTGGATCTGGAACTCGTCGACGCGGCTGCGGTGGTTGAGGTGGACGGCGATCACCTTGGAGGGGACGACCGGGGGCAGATGCCGGGCGTCGTCGGTCTTCACACGGCGGCCGTCCCCGGCGACGAGTTCGTCCCCGTCGACGGTGACCTGGACGGCGGCGCCGTCGAGCAGGATGCGGCGGTATTCGGGCATGGCGATTCTCCTGGTCACAACTGGGCGGCGGGGGTGGGCAGGCCGTTTCCGGTCCAGCCGTCGGCAGGGCGGTCGAACCACAGGTGGACCTGGCCGGTGCCGACGGAGTTCTCGTACTCGCCGTACTGCCGGGCCTTCGCGACGCACGCCTGCTCACCGAGCGCGCCGGCCATCATCAGGTAGTGGAAGAACTTCGCCTCCGGCTTGAACTTCCAGAACTCGTCCATGCTGTCGAGGACCTTGTCGTGGCGGCCCTCCTTGAACCAGGCGATGCGTTCGTAGTCGGCCTCGCGGGCCTCCGGCGTGCGGATGTGCACCGGATCGCTGGCCTCGTGGTCGCGGATCTCCCGCAGCGGCCAGAAGGTGTGCGACAGCGCGCCCGAGGCGATGAGCAGGACGCGCCGCCCGGGGGTGGCGGCGATGCCGTCCGCGAGCGCACGGCCGAGGCGGAGGTGGTCCTCCATGTCGCCGGTCTGGCAGACGCCGATGGTCACCCATCGCTTGTCCGAAAGCCCCTCGCCGAGAAACTTCCACAGGTTGATGGTGGCGTAGTAGATCGGCAGGTAGTCGTCGTCGATCGCGGTGATCCAGGTGCCATGCTTGTCGGCGAACTTCTCGACGTTGCGGGCGAGTTCGGGATCGCCGGGGAAGTCGTACGGCATCCGGCACATGCCGCGCGGCAGCTCCTCGGACGTGAACAGGCCCGCGCGCCGCTGCTGGGCGGTGATGACGAACTCGACGGTGGTGGCCCAGTGGGAGTCGAGGACGACGACGGTGTCGTACTCGTTGGCGGTACCGCGCTCGAAGACGTCCCTGCGGAGCTGCTGGAGGCCGGTGACGAGGGTGATCTCCCTGCCCTCGTTCAG
Source organism: Streptomyces sp. NPDC006365 (assembly GCF_042870755.1). NCBI lineage: Bacteria > Bacillati > Actinomycetota > Actinomycetes > Kitasatosporales > Streptomycetaceae > Streptomyces > Streptomyces sp. NPDC006365. The sequence continues at coordinate 327,093 of NZ_JBIAHS010000001.1, read as the reverse complement.
CTCCAGCCGGTCGGACTCCGGGAGCACGATGGTGGGCACGTGGGCGAGAAGTCCCGCCCCGACGATCTCACCCATGGTTGTTCCATCCGTTCGGGGCGGTCACGGTGTTCTTCAGGTCGCAGTAGAAGTCGAAGCTCCAGGTGCCGCCCTCACGACCGACCCCGGAGAGGCGGGACCCGCCGAAGGGTGCCTGGAGGTCGCGTACGAAGAAGCAGTTGACCCAGACCGTGCCCGCCACCAGCTGGGCACTGACGCGTTCGGCGCGCTCCTGGTCGCCGGTGGCGAGGGTGGCGGCCAGCCCGAAGTGGGTGCCGTTGGCGAGGTGGACGGCTTCTTCCTCCGTGGCGAAGGTCTGGAGGGTCAGCACCGGTCCGAAGACCTCCTCCTGGACGATCTCCGAGTCCTGGGCGACATCCGTGAGGAGCGTCGGCGCGTAGTACTGGCCGTCCTTGCGGTGGCCGCCGATGACCGCGCGGGCCCCGCCATCGAGCGCCCGCTGCACAAAGCCGTCGATCTTCTCCAGCTGGCGGGGGTGGATGTTGGGCCCGATGCCGGTGGCCTCCTCCCGAGGGTCGCCCTGCTTCAACCGCGTCGCCTTCTCCACGAAGCGGCGCGTGAACTCCTCGGCGACCGACTCTTCGACGAGGATGCGGGTCGCGGCGAGGCAGACCTGCCCGGCGTTGTCGTACTGCTCGACCGCGAGGTCGACGGCAAGGTCCAGATCGGCGTCGGCGAACACCAACAGGGGTGATTTGCCGCCGAGTTCGAGACTGAGCGGGGTGAGGTTCGGCGCGGCGGACGCAGCGATACGACGCGCCGTCGGCACCGACCCCGTGAAGCTGATCCGGCGCACGTCCGGGTGCGAGGTGAGGGCGTCGCCGATCTCGGCGCCGTAACCCTGGACGACGTTGAGGACACCGGCCGGGAGCCCGGCCTGGGCGGCGATGTCGGCGAGCAGCGAGGCGGTCAGCGGGGACCACTCGGCCGGCTTGAGGATCACGGTGTTGCCGGCCGCCAGCGCGGGGGCGACCTTCCAAGTGGCCAGCATCAGCGGCGCGTTCCACGGGGTGATCAGTACCGAGGGGCCCGCCGGGTCCCAGCTCACGTGGTTCGTGTGGCCCCGGGTCTCGAAGTCCTCATGGTCCAGCTTCAGCAGCCAGTCCGCGAAGAAACGGAAGTTGTGGGCGACGCGCGGCATGACGCCCTGTCGGTGGGAGCGGAGCAGGGCGCCGTTGTCGGTGGTCTCGACGATGGCCAGCTCTTCGATCCGCTTCTCGACGCCGTCGGCGATGGCGTGCAGGACGCGGGCACGTTCGGAGCGGGGGGTGGCGGCCCAGGCGGGGAAGGCCGCCTGGGCGGCGGCCACGGCGGCGTCGGCCTCCGCCGGGGTGCCGCGGCTGATCTCCCCGAGGACGCTTCCATCGATCGGAGAGAGGTCGGTGAAGGTGTCGGCGGAGGCGACGCGTCGGCCGCCGATCCATTGCCGGGTGTCGACGGTGACTCCGGCGACGGTGATGTTGTCGGGCATGCGAAAAGGGCTCCAATCAAACAAGGGATCAGGAATACCCACCCAGGGGCGCGGGGCTGTATCGACTTGCGGCTCCGCCGCGATGGGGGTCCCCCCGCTCATGGGGTCCCCCCGGCTCGAGCGGAGCCGAGAGTGGGGGAGAAGCCGAGAGTTGGGGAGCGACCAGCCACGAACAACCCGCAGCCGGCCACCGACCTCACTCGGCAGACGCTCCCGACGTACCGGACTCCAGCAGTCGACCGCCGTCCCAAACCACCCCAACCTGCCGGTAGTACGCAGCGATCGGCTCCCGAACCTCCAGCCGCGCCAGCTCCTCCGTGGGCGCCTCGAACAACTCCAACTCCGCATCCCCGGCCCACGGCTGCCCGCCCTCGAAGGACGCTGCCCCCGACTCGACCAGCTCGTCCAGCGCGAGCCCCTTGCCCTTCTCAATGGACGGCAGCCACCGGTGATGCGCCATGGGATGGCCGTTGACAAACCCGTTCGTCTCCGACGGCTCCCGCAGAGTCACCACGACCTGCGCCAACCGCCGGTCCGCCGCAGCCAACGTCGCCCCGAACCGCGCACCCGTCTCGATCCGCGGAGCAGGCCCATACGGATGAGGCCGCGTCTGATGGATGGACCCGAGCTTCTTCGGATACCCCTGGTGCAGCCCGCGGGCGACAGCGAAGTCCTTGTCCACCCAGATGTACACGCAGCGCGAGTACGTCTGTCCCCGGAACTTGCAGCGCACGACCGCGAAGGCCTCCTTGTACTGGGAGAGCACCGGATCCAGCAGCTCGTCCCCGGACTCCGAGCAGGACTGCCAGTCGGCCCAGATCAGCGCTACCGCACCGGGGTCCTCGTCGGCCAACTCCAGCGGCGCGGGCAGCAGTTCACGCACCCGCGAGGGATCTGTGCGGTACTCGACGGTCAACAGATCACCGGAGTAACGCCACGGCGGCGACGGAATGAGCGACGAGGCACCACTCGCCGTCTTGGGATGGAAGTAACCACGGAGACTGGCCACTTGGAGCTCCTTACGCGGTGAGGGCGGGTTGCTTGAGCAGGTGGGCGCGATACTTGGCGGCACGCATCGCGGCCGCCTGGCCGCCGAGCGCGACGACGCCGACGAGTCGACCGTCGACGTGGTAACCGACGAGGACGTCACCGTCCGGCTCGCCGTCCAGCACCCGCACGTCGTCGAGGCCAAGACCGGGCGCGCCGAACGACTGGAGCCGGAAGTCGTGCTGGTCGCTCCAGAAGGTGGGCAGCGGCGCGAAGGGCGCCAACTCCCCGTCTCCACCAGCCAGATGGGCGGCCAGCTTCTTCGCGGCATGCTTGGCCGTGTCGGTGGGGATCGACCAGTGCTCGACACGGCGCGGTACGCCGTCGTAGCGGGCGTTGGGGAAGCGGGCGACGTCGCCGACCGCGACGACCTCCGGATGTCCGCCGGCCCGCAGGTGCTCGTCGGTGAGCACACCGTCGGACAGGTCGAGCCCGTTGTCCTGAAGCCACTCGGTGTTGGCAACCGAGCCGACCGATTCCACGACCACGTCGGCGGGCAGTACGGAGCCGTCGGCGAGGACGACACCGGTCACACTCCCCCAGCCGCCTCCCCCAGCTGCGCCCGGGGGTGCCCCCGGAGGTGCCCCCACGTCAGCCTCGAACCCGGCGACTCCCGTGCCGAGGGCGAAGCGAACCCCTCGCTCCTCGTGCCGCTTCAGCAGCGCGCGGGCCAGTAGTTCGCCCAGCGGGCCCACCATGGGCAGGGGCAGCGGATCGACGACGGTCACCTCGCGAACGCCGAGTGCTACGGCGGTGGCGGCGACCTCACAGCCGATGAAGCCGGCACCGACCACGACGACACGGGCGCCGGGCCGGGTCAGTTCGGCTCGCAGGCCCTGGGCGTCGGCGAGCGTACGGACCGTGTGGCGGCCGGCGAGCGGCCCGGGGCAGAGCAGCCGGCGGGGCCGCATGCCGGTGGCGACGACGAGACCGTCGTACGAGAGGGGGGATCCGTCGTCGAGTTCCACGGTCCGGTCGGCGAAGCGGGCCGCGACGACCTTCGTGCCGAGCCGCCACTCCACATCGGCCGCCGAGGCCTTCGGGGTGAAGGCCAGGGACTCGAACGGCGCCTTCCCGGCCAGCACTTCCTTCGACAGCGGCGGCCGGTTGTAGGGCATGTGGGGCTCGTCCCCGACGACCGTGATCGCGCCCTTCCAGCCCGCCGCACGTAGTTGCTCGGCGGCGCGCAGGCCGCCCATCGAGGCGCCGACTACGACTATGCGTCGGGCCATGATCTCAGTCCTCGATCCGGACGGCCTGCAGCGGGCACACGTCCGCGGCTTCCTCGACCTCGTCGCGCAGGGCGTCGTCCGGGTGGGCGACGTAGGCCAGGTGGCCTGCGTCGTCCATCGAGAAGACGTCGGGGGCCGCGAAGACACACTGGCCGTGGTCCTGGCACTTGTTCATGTCGACGACGACCTTCATGGCGGTCCTCCTGAGGGTGAGGGCGTCGGAGCAGGGCAGGGAGGGGCGGTGGGAAGGGGCCCGGCCTTGCGGCCAGGCCCCTCTGCCAAAGGGGTGCGACAGTGCCGCACCCCTGACTCGTTTGGCTTCAAACAAGATAGGAAGCGGAGGGGTTCTGGTCAATACCTGTCCAGGTGGATAAATTCTTGCGACCACCCCCTTGTGGAACGACGGACCCCTCCATACTGTTCGGGGTCAAACGACTGGCTCGGAGCCCTTCCCGCACCGCCCCAGGCCCGCGTCGTCCTCACGCCACCCCGCCCATCCGCCCAAGGAGACACCGGTGAGCGCCCAAGACATCCCTGACATCCGCCGGTACCAGGAGCGGCTCGCCGCCGAGGGCATCGACGTGGTCCGGGTGATCTATCCGGACCTGATCGGCACCGACCGCGCCCGCGACGTCCTGACCGACCACCTGCCGACGGCCTGCGAGCAAGGCCTGGCCTTCTGCCGGGCCGTGTTCCACACCAGCCCGCAGGGCGATGTCGTCCCGGTCTCGGGCGGCCTGGACGCGGGCCTGCCGGACGTGACCGTACGCGCCGATCTGTCCACCCTGTCCGCCCTGCCCTGGGAGCCCGGCGTCGCCGTCTGCCTCGGCGAGGTCAGCGACCCGTCGACCGGCGCCCCCGCCGCCGAATCACCGCGCGACCTGCTGCGCGCGGTCCTGGCCAGGTGTGCCGAGCAGGGGCTGCACCCCGTGGTGGGCCCCGAGCTCGAGTACTTCCTGCTGGAGCCGGCCCCCGGCACCCCCACCGGCTGGCGCCGCGCCCCGGAGACCACCGGCGCCGTCTACACCGCCGGACTGCGCGCCGACCCCGGCAACCACCTGCTGCGCACCCTGCGACAACTGCGCGACGCGGGCCTCGGCGTCGTCACCGGCAACCACGAGTTCGACGGCGGCCAGTACGAGATCAACCTCAGCCACTCCGCGGCCCTGGACGCCGCCGACCGCGCCTTCCGGTTCAAGGCGGCCGTGAAGGAACTCGCCCGCAAGGAAGGCAAGTTGGCCACCTTCATGGCCAAACCCTTCGGCGACACCGGTGGCTCCGGGTTCCACCTCCACCTGTCCTGCGGGGACGCCGACGGACGCAACGCCTTCGACGACCCCTCCGGCGCGTACGGTCTGTCCACCGTCGCCCGGCACGCGCTCGCAGGCATCATCGCCCACGCTCCCGCTCTCACCGCACTCGCCAACCCGACGGTCAACTCGTACAAACGCTTCGGCCCCGACAGCCTCGCTCCCTGGCTGATCGACTGGGGGCTGGACAATCGCAGCGCCATGGTCCGCATCCCGCCCGAGCGGGGCTCCGGCGCCCGCGTGGAGCTGCGGCTCGGCGACGCCGGCGCCAATCCGTACCTGCTGATCGCCGGCACCCTCGCCGCCGCGTTGCTCGGTCTCCAGGCGGGCGAAGAGCCCCCGGCGCCGCTGGAGGGCTACGGCTACGACACGGCCAGGTCCGCCGTGCTGCCGATGGACCTGCCCGCGTCCCTGGACGCGCTGGAGGCGGACACCGCCCTGACCGAGGTGCTCGGCAAGGACTTCACCACCTCATTCCTGAGCTACAAGCGCAACGAGGTCGAACGCTTCCAACGGCACGTCACCGACTGGGAGTTCACCGAGTACGCCTACCACCTGTGACGCCGTCCGCGCCCTCCGAGGAGCCCCTTGATGACCGAGACCCTGACCGACGCCGTGCGCGAACCGATGCCGCTCGCGGACGTCGACCTCGCCGACCTCGATCACTTCACCGACGGGGTCACCCCCTGGCGCATGTTCCACACCCTGCGCCACGAGGACCCGGTGCACTGGCAGCCGGAAGAGGCCCCCAACTCCGGTTTCTGGGCGGTGACCCGGCACGCGGACATCGCCGCCGTCGACCGTGACTCGGAGACCTTCACCTCCACGAGGTTCGTCAACCTCGAAGAGGTCGACGAGGACCAGATCAAGAAGCGGGCCTCGATCCTGGAGCTGGACGGCGTGCGCCACCGTGCCCTGCGCAGCCTGATCCAGCGTCAGTTCGGGGCGAGCGTCATCAACAGCTATACCGACTTCCTGCGCGGCCTGACCGCCACCACGCTGGACGCCGCCCTGGCCAAGGGCACCTTCGACTTCGTCAAGGAGATCTCGGCAGACTTCCCCATCAACGTGCTGGCCCGCCTCCTCGACGTACCTCCTACGGACAACCAGCAGCTCATCGACTGGGGAAACCGCATCATCGGAAACACCGACCCCGACTACGCCGATGTGCTGCTCCACAGCGAGGAGAGCGAGCAGTACCGCGACCTGCCCTTCCGCTCCCCCGCCTCGCTCGAAGTCTTCGAATACGGACGGGAACTGGCCCGCCGCCGGCGCGGCGGCGACGGCACCGACCTGGTGTCCAAGCTCGTCAACACCACCCCGCGCGACGGCGTCCCGCTCTCCCCACAGGACTTCGACAACTACTTCCTGCTGCTGGTCGTCGCCGGCAACGAGACCACCCGCCACACCATCACGCACTCGATGCTGGCCCTCCTCCAGCACCCCGAGCAGCTGGCCCGCCTGCGGGAGGACCCCTCCCTGATTCCCGTCGCGGTGGAGGAGTTCCTGCGCTGGGCCTCCCCCGTCTACCACTTCCGCCGCACCGCGACCCGTGACGTCGAACTCGGCGGCAAGCGGGTCAAGGAGGGCGACAAGGTCGTCATGTGGTTCGCCTCCGGCAACCGCGACGAGGAGGTCTTCGGCAACCCGTACGACTTCGACGTCACCCGGCGGAACAACGATCACGTCACCTTCGGCAAGGGCAGCCCGCACCTGTGCCTGGGCAACCTGCTCGCACGCACCGAGATCCGCATCATGTTCGAGGAGCTGATCCCGCGCCTTGCGGACATCCGCCTGGCCGGCGACGTCCCCCGCGTCCGCTCGAACTTCGTCAACGGCATCAAGAAACTGCCGGTCGAGGTCACTCTGGCCTGACGACCCGCGGTGCCAGGGACCACCCACACCGGTCCGGCACACCGCTGACGCCTCGTCCCTCACGCATGGGGGACGACGGCCACGGGGCAGTTCACGTGGTGGATGGCGGCATGGGTGACCGGGCCGGTGCGCGGGCCGGCCGGACGCTCGGTCAGGCAGTGGCCCACGACCAGAAGGCTTGCTCCGGAGGCGGCGCGGAGCAGCGCGGTCGAGGGCTTCTCGCGTACCACTGTCTCGGCGACCTCGACCTCGGGGTACTTGTCCCGCCAGACCTGGAGCACGGCGGACAGGACACCCTGCCACTCCTGCGCCCGTTGCGGGCCGTTCAACAGGGCGATGTCACCCGGTCCGAGGCTGAGGGCGGAGGGATCCTGCCAGGCGTGAACGGCCCGCAGCCGGGCACCCCTGAGCCTCGCCGCCTGGAACGCGAACTCGATCACCTCCTCGCACGGGTCCCCTACGTCCAGGCCCAGCACAACGTCCCGGTAGCCGGTCTGTGTGGAGGTGCTGCCGTCGGCCGCCGGGAGGTGCTCGTCCTCGGCCTCCTCTCCGGCCCGTACGAGGACGACGGGGCGGGTGGCCCGCGCCACCACGCCGAGGGCGACCGAGCCCAGCAGGAATCCGGTGAACCCACTCAGCCCGCGAGAGCCCAGCACCAGCAGTTCGGCGCCCTCTGCCGCCTTCAGCAAGGCGGCGGTCGCCGGTCCCTGGACCCGTTCGTCGTCCAGAGTCAGGCCGGCGTGGGAACGGCGGATGTTCTCCTCCGCCTGGCGAAGCCCACTCCGGTCCAGGTCACGCTCGGCTACGCCCTCGCTCCCGGGCGGGTGCCCGTTCCAGGCGTGAACGAGCCGCAGGGGATGCTCGCGGCGCACGGCCTCACGAGCCGCCCACTCGGCTGCGGCCAGGCTCTCTGCGGATCCGTCGACTCCTACGACGACGGGCTCTGCGACGACGGGCGGAAACATCGCGCGCACCTCCTGTGCCGGGTCTGCTCTCATCCTCAGCCTCCGGCCGCGGCGACGGCAGCGGGATGGGCCGTACGGGCACACGGCGGACCGCTCGGCCCTGCGTTCGCCGGTACGCGGCCGATTCCACAGCAGCCGAACGCCCCGGCTGAAACAGCAATCACCCCTCGCGGGTGATTGCTCACGACCGCGGTGACCGCACGCTGAAGCCGTGGACGGTCTCCAGATCCTCCCGCCGGCCATCACCATGATGGCCGGGCAGCAGATCATGTCGGCGGTCTCGCGACGGCGGCCGGAGTGGCCATCGCGTGGGGCCTCGCCGCCGCCTTGGGAAGCCCCGTCGAGCTGGGCAGTACGGAGGACAACGGTTCGGACGGCAAGATCATCCAGTACGTACGCGTCGGCCTGCTCGCGGCGTCGATGGCGAGGAACTGGTTCGGACGGGCAACCGCCGAGCCGCCGAAATGGCTCGGCACGCTGATGGCGGCCGACCCGCGGAGGGCGTTCAAGGTCGGACCACTCGTCATCCTGCTGATGCCGTCGGACATCCTGATCATGCTGACGGTCGGCGTGCACCTGGAGCGGAGCAACTCGGGATACGCGCATGCGTTTCCTTTCGTCGCCCTGACCGTCCTGGTGGCCGCGATCCCGTTCTTTCAGCCCGGCTCTTGTTCCACCGGCGGGCCGAATCCGCCGCGCCGACGGTGCGGGAGTGGGTCAGCACTCACGGCTGGCTCATCGACATCATCGCCTGCGCGATCTTCATCGTCCTGATCCTCGCCCGAGACAAGCTCCCATCCCCGCCTGAGACAGGCGTACAACGAATCGAGGAAATGCCATGACGCAGACAGTGCACCGCCGCACCCCCGAAACGATGGCTGCAGCCTCCGGACTCGTCGTGTTCGCGGCGGTCATGCTGGTCATCGCCGGGATCCTCGACATCTTCCGGGGCATCATGGGCATCGCCGACGACGATCTCTTCGTCACGACGCCGCGGTACGTCTTCCGGTTCGACCTGACCGGGTGGGGCTGGTTCCACCTGATCCTCGGATTCCTGGGGGTCCTCATCGGTGCCAGCCTGTTCAGGGCCGCGCTCTGGGCACGCATCGCGGGTGTGGCGATCGCCGGATTCCTGATCATCGCGAACTTCCTGTCCCTGCCCTACTACCCGGTCTGGTCGATCATCGCGATCGCCCTGTACTCCTTCGTCATCTGGGCACTGTGCGTGGTGCGGCCGGAGACCAGGGCCCACTGAGCGGGTCGGCCGCCCACTCTCGTGTGGCTCGTGTGGCGATCATGAGCTTGAGGCCGTCAGATGGAACTGAGGCCTCAGTCACGTCGGAAGCCGCACCCAGAGAGTGGTGGCCATGCCCCGCAGCACAGCCTCAGCAGCGTGGGACAGCGGTGGACTACCCCGCGACACCCGTACATCGGCGAACGTCCCGGCTTCCAGCCGCGGCGGCGCGGATGCGCTCCGGGGGCCGACGGGTGACCCGCTGCTGGCGGCGAAGTTCGCGATCCCGGCCGTGCCACGGACACTCGTACGTCGGCAGCGGCTGCTGGACCAGCTCACCACGGGTACGGCCGGCCCTCTGACGCTGATCACCGGCCCGGCGGGCGCGGGGAAGACGACGCTGGCGGCCTCGTGGGTGGCCGAGGGGACGGCACCGGGCCCGGTGGTGTGGCTGACTGCCGAGCATGACGACAGAGCGCCCGGGGTGTTCTGGTCGTACGTTCTCGAAGCGCTGCGCCATCACCAGGTCGAGCTGCCCGAGGGCCCGGATCGGCCCGGGTCCGCCGAGTTCGTCGAGTACTCCCTGCTCGCGAGGCTGGCGTCGGGACTGGCCCACCAGCACCGGCCGGTCGTGTTCGTGCTCGACGGTCTCGACCAGGTTCCCGTACGCGAGGTGGCCTCAGCCCTGGATTTCGTGCTGAGCCACGCGGGACCGAGTCTGCGCCTGGTCGTCATCAGCCGGGTCGACCCCTTGCTTCCGCTGCACCGCTACCGTGCCCAGGGCCGGATCTGCGAGATCCGCAGCGCCCATCTGGCGTTCACCCGGCACGAGGCCGCCGCGCTGCTGCGCGGACATGGGCTGGAGTCCTGCGAGGAAAGCGTCGATGTCCTCACGGCTCGCACCGGAGGCTGGGCAGCGGGGCTGAGGCTGTGCGCCCTGGAGATGCAGCGGGCCGACGACCCGAACGGCTTCGCCCGCTCCTTCGCGGCGTCCCAGAGCGCGGTCGCCGACTACCTTCTCACCGAGGTCCTCGACACGCAGCCCGAGGCCACCCGGGACCTGCTGATGCGCTCGAGCATTCTCGACCGGGTTCACCCCGACCTGGCGAACACGCTGACGGGACGTGAGGACGCGGAGTGGATCCTGGCCGGGCTCACCCGCGCAGGCGCCTTCGTCGAGTCCGTCGCGGGCACGCGGTGGTGCCGTTTCCAGCCGCTGTTCGCCGAGGTCCTCCGCACGCATCTGCGCCACCACCATCCCGGCCTCGAACCCCGGCTGCGCCGCCGGGCCGCGTCCTGGCTCGCCGGCCATGACCGGCTCACCGAGGCGCTGGAGCAGGCGGCAGCCACGGAGGACTGGGAGTGGGCCACCGCCCGGATGGTCGATCACCTGGAGATCGGGCGTCTGCTCACCGGCCCCGAGACCCACCGGCTGGAGAGCTGCTTCGCCGGTATGCCCCGTGATCTCCCCGGAACCGCGTCCGCGCTCGTCGCGGGCGCCTGCGCCGCCGCTCAGTACGACCTGGCGGGCTGCCGGGCGCACCTGGACCGGGCCGAGGAGCACATGCGCACCGAACAAGCACAGCCATCTCCAGAGACACAGCTGGCACTCGCGCTGCTCCGGCTTCTCAGCTCACCCGGCACGCGAGACCGCGAATGGGGGTCCCCCCGCTCGAGCGGAGCCGACAGTGGGGGCGGGTGTGATGCCGTCCAGGCGGCGGACCGGACCCTGGATCTCGCCGGGCACGTGCCCCCGTCGCGGCGTGCGCAGCACCCGGAGATCGAGGCACTACGGCGGTACGGACTGGCCCGCGGGCTGCTGCTGACCGGACACCTCGGCGCCGCCCGCACCGCGTTCGCCGCGGCGGCGGACGGCTGCACCGGTGCGACCGACGTCGTGCGGCACCACAGTCTCGGACAGCTGGCCCTGCTGGAATCACTCCGCGGTGAACTCAATGAGGCCGAGGAACACGCCCGGTTCGCCCTCGCGACCGCCCGCAACCGTTCCGTCCCACCGGCCCGGCAGTCCGGGATCGGCCACCTCGCCCTGGCCGCCGTCGCCCTCGAACGCGGCGATCTCCGGGGCGCCCGCCATCACCTCGACCTCGCTTCCGGGTGTCCCGACGCGGAGCACGACCCGGTCACGCGTACCGAGATGCTGGTGCTGCGCTCCCGGTCGAACCTCGCGCAAGGCCGCTGGCGCGCCGCCCTCGCGGCCATCGCGGCACCCGAGGTTCGTCCGCGGGCGCTGCCACCGTGGCCGTCGCAGCGCATCGCCCTCACGAACTCGGCCATCCAGCTGTCCCGGGGCGATCCCGCGACGGCGATCACCGCCCTGCACGAAGCCGGCCCTGACACGTCGGCGCACGTCATCGCCCTTGCCCGCGCTCACCTCGCGTCAGGAGACCCGGACCGGGCGCTCGGTCTCCTCCCACCACCGGAGGATCAGCGGGACGCGGGAATCGCGCACCGGATCGACATCCTCCTGATACGGGCCCACGCCGCGCTCCTGGCCAAGGACACCGAGACGGCGCAGAGCGCGCTCGGCGAAGCGCTGACCGCCGCCCGACCCGAAACACTGCGCCGCCCCTTCCTCGAGGCGGGCCCCTGGGCGCGGCATCTCCTGGAGCTGCGGCCCGAGACGGCCCACCGGCACGCATGGCTCACGGCCCGACTGGCAGCCGTCAACGGTAGGTTCCGCGCCGACCGCCTCTCCGCGGACGGAAGCCCCTCGGCCCCCTTGGTCGTGGAGCAGCTCAGCGACCGCGAGCGACAAGTGCTCCAGCACTGCGCACAGGTCATGTCGACCGAGGAGATCGCGGAGGCGATGTGCCTGTCGGTCAACACGGTCAAGACGCATCTGCGGAGCATCTACCGCAAGCTCGTCGTCTCCCGCCGGGGCGAGGCGGTACGGCGAGCACGGGAGCTCCGCCTGCTCTGACTCGAAGCTGCGCGTATGTCGTGCCGATGCCACCCCGACGCGGCGCGAGCCACGCTCGTAATCAACGGCTCCGGGTCACCGACGAGGCGCACCTCTACGGGCCGCTCCTCCGGTTCCAGGATCCGGGCCTGCAGGTCGTCGAAATGCGCCGACTGCCGGAAGGTGACGATGCTCATGCCGCCGCCTCAAGCGGCGCGGCCTTCTGGAACTGCGTCCGGTACAGCTCCGCGTACCGCCCGCCCGCCGCGAGCAACTCCTCGTGTGTGCCCCGCTCCACGATCCGGCCCGCCTCGACCACGAGGATCGCGTCAGCGGCCCGTACCGTCGACAGCCGGTGGGCGATGACGACCGCCGTGCGGCCCTCCAGGGCTTCGGTGAGCGCCTCCTGGACGGCGGCTTCGGAGGTGTTGTCCAGGTGGGCGGTGGCCTCGTCGAGGATGACGATCCGCTGGCGGGCCAGCAGCAGGCGGGCGATCGTCATGCGCTGGCGTTCGCCGCCGGAGAGCCGGTAGCCGCGCTCGCCGACCACGGTGTCCAGGCCGTCGGGCAGGGAGCGTACGAGGTCGTCGAGGCGGGCGCGGCGCAGGACGTCCCACAGTTCGTCGTCGTCGGCGCCTGGCCGGGCGAGCAGCAGGTTGGCACGGACCGAGTCATGGAAGAGGTGCCCGTCCTGGGTGACCATGCCGACGGCTGCCCGCATCGACTCGGCGCTCAGTTCGCGTACGTCGACGCCGCCGATGCGTACGGAGCCCTCGTCGGTGTCGTACAGCCGGGGCAGCAGTTGCGCGATGGTCGACTTTCCGGCGCCGGAGGAGCCGACGAGGGCGACGGTCTGTCCGGGTTCGGCTCGGAAGGAGATGCCGTGCAGGACCTCGGCGCCGCCGCGGGTGTCCAACGAGGCGACCTCCTCCAGCGAGGCCAGGGAGACCTTGTCGGCGGACGGGTAGCCGAAACGGACGTCGGTGAACTCCACGGAGACCGGACCGACGGGCACCTTCCGGGCGCCCGGCTTCTCCTCGATCAGCGGCTTCAGGTCGAGCACCTCGAAAACGCGCTCGAAGCTCACGAGGGCGCTCATGACCTCAACTCGGGCTCCCGCCAAGGATGTCAGCGGCGCGTACAGGCGGGTGAGGAGCAGCGCAAGCGACACCACGGCGCCCGGCTCCAGGCTGCCGCGCAGCGCGAACCAGCCGCCCAGGCCGTACACCAGGGCGAGTGCGAGCGCGGAGACGAGGGTCAGCGCGGTGATGAACGCCGTCTGCGCCATCGCCGTACGCACCCCGATGTCGCGCACCCGCCGGGCCCGCGCCGCGAACTCCTCCGACTCGTCGTCCGGCCGCCCGAAGAGCTTGACCAGCGTGGCGCCGGGCGCCGAGAAGCGCTCGGTCATGCGGGTGCCCATCGCGGCGTTCAGGTCCGCGGCCTCGCGCTGGAGCTTCGCCATCCGGCGGCCCATGCGGCGGGCGGGGACGACGAACACCGGGAGCAGGACCAGGGCGAGCAAGGTGATCTGCCAGGACAGGGTGAGCATGACGGCGAGGGTGAGCAGCAGCGTCACGAGGTTGCCGACCACTCCGGACAGGGTGTTGCTGAACGCCCGCTGGGCGCCGATCACGTCGTTGTTGAGACGGCTGACGAGCGCTCCCGTACGCGTGCGTGTGAAGAACGCGACCGGCATGCGCTGCACATGATCGAAGACCGCCGTCCGCAGATCGAGGATGAGTCCCTCGCCGAGCCTCGACGAGAGCCAGCGGCTCGCAAGGCCCAGCCCCGCCTCGGCGAACGCGATCAGGGCGATGAGCAGGGCGAGGCGTACGACCGTGCTCTCCTCGCCGCCGGACACGATCGCGTCCACGACGCGCCCGGCGAGGACCGGCGTCGCCACCGCGAGCAGCGCGGTCGCCACGCTGAGCAGGACGAACTGCGCGATACGGCGGCGGTGCGGACGGGCGAAGCCTGCGATGCGGCGCAGCGTCGCGCGGGCGAAGGGGCGGCGTTCCTGCTGGGCGTTCATGACGCTGTGCAGCTGCATCCATGCTGTGGTTTCCATGCTCATGAGGACGACGTTAGAACCTCAAGCAACCTTGAGGTCAAGGGTTTGATCGATACGTGTGGTCCAAGGACGTGCGCGGCGCGTAAGCCGCTGTCCCCGTGCACGCAACCCCCCGTTGGCGCGGCGCGGAAAACCTTTCCCGGTGTGACGGACGTACGATTTGCCCGAGCCCTCCACCGACGCATCCCGGTCCGCCAGATCCTGTGCCTGCTTCCGCTCGCCCTCGTGGCCGTGATCGCGGTGCGCCACTGGTCCGTGCTCGTGGACGGCTTCGGCCACCTGGCGACAGCCAAGTGGCCCTGGCTGCTGGCAGCGGGGGCGGCGACCTGCCTCACCTGGGTCGCGGCGGCCGTCACCCGGCAGGGCGCCCTGGTCGAGCGGCTGCCCAGCTGCCGGCTGCTCGCCACGCAGTTCGCGGCGGGCGCCGCCAACCATCTGCTGCCGACCGGGCTCGGCGCGAGTGCCGTCAACCTCCGGTTCATGGCGGTGTGCGGTGTTCCGCCGGCCCGCTCCTCGGCCGCGCTCGCGCTCTATCTGCTCGCGGAGTCCATAGCCCGGACCGGCCTGTTGCTGGCCCTGCTGATCGCCTTCCCCGACGCGTTGCGACTCGGCAAGCTCATTCCGGACGCCGTGGTCGGTCCACTGCTGCCGGCCGCCGGTGCGGCAGTGTGCGTCGCGGTGGCGGTCCTGCTGCTCGTACGACGGCTGCGTACCGTCGTGTCGACCTTCCTGCGGACCGCACTGGGCGAGGCGCGCTCCGTGCACGCACGGCCGGCGCGCGCGCTCGCGTTGTGGGGCGGTTCGTTCTCCTTTCCCATCCTGCAGGCGGCCGGACTGGTCGCGGTGGGGCTGGCGTTGGGGCTGCCGGTGTCTCCGCTGCACATCGTGGTCGCGTATCTGGCGGCGACGGTCGCCGTCGCACTCATCCCCACGCCGGGCGGTATCGGCTCGGTCGACGCCGCGCTGATCGTCGCGCTGGTGGCGGCGGGCGGCCCGGCCGCGGTGGCGACGGCGGTCGTACTCGCCTACCGCATCATCACGGTGTGGCTGCCGCTGCTGCCGGGGGCGTTGACGCTGGGCGCACTGGTGCGCCTGAAGATGATCTGAGCCCCCTCTCCAACGGCGGCGCATCCAGGCCAACTTGGGCCCTGCGATGACGAGGGTGAGCCCCACCCCCGGGTCGTCGCTGATCACTCCACGCAAGACTTGCCCCAGCCGCGCCGCGCGTCCACGCGCTCGTCGCGCCTACGACGATGGCCGGAAACGAAGCTGGCCAGGGGAGAGGCATGCGCGCGAATACGGCAGGATGAGCGAGCCCGCCGGACTTCGCACAGGAGTCCCGGCGGGAGCGCACATCACGGAATCGAGCAGCAGGTGGCCAAGTGACGAGACATCACATAGCGGGCGTACGCGCCCTTCCCGGCACGACGGGAGGCAGTTGGTGAACCGCGATCTCACCGCGCACGACATGATCATCGCCGGCGTCTGGGTGGCCGTCGGGCTTGCGGCGGGCGTCCTGCTGCGGATGCTGCTGCGCTGGCTGGGCAAGCACGCGGACCGTACGAGATGGAGCGGGGACGACGTCATCGTCGACTCGTTGCGCGCGCTGGTACCCCTCGCGGCGCTGGCCGGCGGTGTGGCCGCGGCGGCGGCGGCCCTGCCCCTGACGGGCCGGGTCAATCACAACGTCAACCAGATCCTGACGGTTCTCCTCATCCTCGCCTCCACCATCACGGCGGCGCGCATCGTCACGGGCCTGGTGCGGGCGGTGACCCAGTCACGGCAGGGCGTCGCCGGATCGGCCACGATCTTCGTCAACATCACCCGTGTCGTCGTGCTGGCGATCGGCATCCTGATCGTCCTGCAGACCCTGGGCATCTCCATCGCGCCGCTGCTCACCGCCCTCGGCGTCGGCGGTCTCGCGGTCGCCCTCGCCCTCCAGGACACCCTCGCGAACCTCTTCGCGGGCATCCACATCCTCGCCTCTAAGACGATCCAGCCCGGTGACTACATCCGGCTGACGAGTGGTGAGGAGGGCTACGTCGTAGACATCAACTGGCGCAACACCGTCGTACGTAATCTCTCCAACAACCTCGTGATCATCCCCAACGCCCAGCTGTCCAGCACGAACATGACCAACTACAGCCGTCCCGAACAGGAGATGACGCTCACCGTTCAAATCGGCGTCGGCTACGACAGCGACCTGGACCATGTGGAGCGGGTGACCTCCGAGGTCGTGATCGAGGTGATGACGGAGGTCGAGGGCGCCATGCCCGAGCACGAACCCGCCATCCGCTTCCACACGTTCGGGGATTCGCGGATCAGCTTCACGGTCATCCTGGGGGTCGGCGAGTTCAGCGACCAGTACCGGATCAAGCACGAGTTCATCAAGCGGCTGCACACGCGCTACCGGGTCGAGGGCATCAGGATTCCCTCCCCCGCGCGGACGATCGCGCTGCAGAACGGCGGCCCGAACGGCGCCGGGGCCATTCCGCCGCAGTGGGACGGCGTCACCACCGTCTCGTAGACGCCCGGGGAGCGGGAGGCAAGCGGGAGGTCACCGTGTCAGCGCCGGTGACCTCCCCGGCAGTTGCCTCCACCCGAGAGACCCGAGAGACCCCATGGTCCTGGGGATCGGACCTGCGTCAGGGCACGTAAGTGGCGTTCTGCGCCGTGGCGACCACCTGCTGACCGTTGGCCTGGGTGAGCCGGCCCGCGGACACCCACGAGTCCACCGTCGACCGCACCCGCGTCACCAGAGCGTCCTTGGTGGCGAACGGTGCGCCCGCCCAGACCTCGTCGAGCAGCGTCGTCCCGTCGGACTTCGACGGGTTGGCGACACCGGAGTCGGTGTTCCCGAAGACAACCCCGGGCTCGGACCGGCGGACGTAGGCGTGTGTCCGGTCCTCGGTGCCCTCGTAGAAGGGGGCGAACTCGGTGCCGTTCAGCGTGTAGTGAAGGGGCCTGCCGGACACCGGCGTCAGTGAGGGCAGCAGGTCGCCGGAGAGTGCGGCGTTCTTGTAGAGCCCGACCTGGAGGTGGCTCGTACTGGAGTTGCGGCCCACCAGGTTGACCGGCCCGTAGAACAGGGTCTGCAGGGACGGGTCGTCCAGCGCCTTCTCCACCCGCAGCCGGAACGGGATGGTGACGCGTACGGTGTCGCCGCCCTGCCAGCTCCGGGAGATGGTGAAGTAGCTGCCGGGGTTCGGAGTTCCGCTCACCGCGGTGCCGTTGACGGTCACCCGGAAGCCGCCCGTCGCCCAGGACGGCACGCGCAGCTTCATCTCGAAGGAGGCGCTGCCGCCACTGATGGTGAGCGTGGAGCCCTGCTCCCTCGGGTAGTCCGTCACCTGCGTGACGGTGACGCCCTTCGCGGACCAGGTCAGTGTGGAGGGGCTGTACAGATTGACGTACAGGGCGGAGTTGTCGGCCTTCGTGAAGTACACCGAGTCCTGGTACTTGGTGGCGCTCTCCATGCCGGTGCCCTCGCAGCAGGTCGTGCCCTGCTTGGGCGTGTAGTCGCGTACGTGCCCGGGGGTGAGGCCGATGAAGTACGTGACGAGCGGCTTCTCCGCGTCGGCCTTGTCCTGCTTGGAGCCGAGGACCTGGTTGTAGAGGCCACGCTCGTAGTAGTCCATGTACTTCGGATCCTGGTCGTGGAAGAACAGCGTCCGGCTCAGCTTGAGCAGGTTGTAGGCGCAGCAGGACTCGGCGCTGGTGTCGCTGATCGTGCCCGCGATGACGCCGCGGGCCTTCCAGAACTCGGCCGTGCTCGTCCCGCCGATGCCGAACATGCGGTGCGGGATGACCATGCCCCAGAAGTTCTTGGCGGCGGTGAGGTAGCGGGTCTCGCCGGTCGCGTCGTACAGCCGGACGTACCCGGTGAAGATCGGGATGTGCTGGTTGGCGTGCAGGCCGTCCAGGGTGTCGGTGTTCGCGGCGCAGGCGTCGATGAGCTTGTCGAGGTCGAACAGCTTGGCCAGCGCGAGGTGTTCGGCCTTGCCGGTGATCGAGTGCAGGTCGACGATCGTCTCGACGATGCCGCCGAACTCTCCGCTGGAGAAGATGCCCCACATGCGCTGGAGTGTGGAGTCGGGCAGCTTGGACAGCCGGGAGTACATCCAGTCGCACATGCCGGACGCGAGGTCGAGCGCCCGGTCGTCGTCGGTGGCGAGGTGCGCGTCCAGCAGGCCCTTGAGGATCTTGTGCGCGGTGTAGTAGGGCGCCCAGACCTTGGTGTAGTCCGCGGTGGTCCGCGACTCCAGGTCGATGAACTGCGTCTCCGGGTACGCGGCGAGGAAGCCGGGGTGGCTCGGCCCGCCCCAGGTGCGGCGCAGGGTGGCGGTCAGGCCGCGGCCCGAGGCGTCCGCGAAGGTGCCGCCTGTGGTGGTGGCGAAGTAGTACGAAGCGAGGTTGCCGAGTCCGGCGGCGGAGTTCTTCGCCTCGTTCGTCTGCAGCGAGGTGATCTCGGCCGCGGACAGGGCCCGTGACCAGACGTTGAACTCGTCGAAGGCGCCCGCGAACACCGGGTCGCCGGAGAAGTTCGAGCGGCCCAGCCAGTTGTTCGTCAGGGAGCCCAGGACGGACGGGTTGAGCGTCATCGAGGTGTTCTGGGCGACGGCGGTGCCGTTGACGTAGAGGGTGCCGGTGCTGCCGGAGATGGTCACCGCCAGATGGCTCCACTGGTTCAGCGGCAGTGCGGCGGTGCCGTTGAGCCCCTGCTCCCCACCCGGCCCGTTGGTGGTGATGGCGAACCGCGGCACTCCGTTGGCGTTGCGGCCGGCCAGGTACATGTACCGGGTGGCGTTGTTGCCGAAGTCGAAGACACGCTGCCAGTTGGCGTTGTGGGTGGGCTTCACCCAGACCGACAGGGTGATCGCCGCGGCACCGCCGAGCACGGCGGCCGGAAGATCGACGTACTGGTACGAGCCCCGGACGTTCTCATGGGCGCCGCCCCACTTCCCGGTGACGGCGAGCATGCGCGGGTCGCTGCGCAGTGCCGCGCGCACGTCGGTGAGCGCGCCGATCATGGTGCGGATCTTGTCGGCGTACGCCTGGTCGCCGGTGGACGCGTACGCCTGCGACAGCATGGTCATGAAGTGGCCGGTGTAGTGGCCGCGGAGGTTGCCGTTGGCCTCGCCGTCCAGACCCTCCCAGCCGCCGGGGGCGACCGCACCGCCCGTGGAGAGCCCGGCGTTGGCGCGGAAGACCTGGAGCAGCCGGTTCACGTCGTAGCCGCGGCCGTGGTCGAGCATCAGCTGGCGCTTGGTGGCGAAGACGCCCTGCCCGAGCTTCACGTCCTCCAGCTCGAACGGCCGCACCGCCCAGGCGGACGGCACCGGCAGTGCGGCCGCGACGGCGACCGCCGCCGCGGCGGCGCGGGTTTCGGCGGCGGCGCGGCCGACGGGGATCGTGGATACCACCGGGGCCGCGGCGACCAGGGCGGCGGCACGGAGAACGGCTCTTCGGGAGGGCGATGACGCCATGGGGGGCCTCTTCTGCTCAAGCTTCCAGTCGGGATCACTGTCCGATATATCGATCAAGGTTCGGACAGCCGACCAGAACGTAAGAGGCGCGAGGGGACACGTCAATGCTTACGTCACGATCGGCGAGTGCGTGCGCCTGCGGCTCACCAGCGACAGAAGTCGCCAAGCGTTCACGAAGCCTTGACGCGGCCCCACCTGCACCTTACGTTCTGACCGGCTTGCCGAACTCCGTTCGAAATGTCGGCCGTTGGCCGGTGCTGTTCATGGTTCCCGACCGCGCGGCACGGCAACGTTCCGCGGTCGGGTGACCACTCAAAGGCGACATCCGTCCGGACAGGAAGAGGAAGCCTTATGCGCACAGTCGGTGTGCTCGCCGGATTACTCGTGCTGGGTGCCGCGGTGCCGGCGACGACGGCGACAGCGACGGCCGAGGAGACGTCAGCCGCCGCCACGCCCACCATCGTCGTGGCCGTGAACGGCGACGACTCCGCTCCCGGAACGCTCGCGCGTCCGCTGCGGACGATTCAGAAGGCCGTGGACAAGGCGCGGCCCGGTGACGTCATCGCCGTTCGCGGCGGTACGTACGGGATGACCGACAACATCACCATCACCACCTCGGGCACGGCGTCCCAGCCCATCACCCTGGAGGCGTACCAGGGTGAACGCGTCGTCGTCGACGGGGAGCAACTACCCGCCAGTCACACGCCCGTTGGCGGCAGCATCCCGCGTGCCGAGCGTGGCGCCATCCACCAGGAGGCGTCCCACTGGCGGATCTCGGGACTGGAGATCGTGAACGGCCCGTACGGCATCTACTGCGACGGCTGCAACAACAACGTCTTCTCCGGCCTGCGCACCCACGACAACTACGAGTCGGGGTTCCAGCTTCAAGGTGCCTCCAGCAACAACCAGATCCTGAACCTGGACAGTTACGGCAACCGCGATCCGCGCAAGAACGGCGAGAGCGCGGACGGGCTCGCCATCAAGGAAGGCAGCGGGAGCGGCAACGCAGTGCGGGGTGCGCGGCTGTGGAACAACGTCGACGACGGCTTCGACGCCTGGGAGTTCACCTCGCCGATCGTCATCGAGGACACGATCGCGTACGGCAACGGCTTCAACCGCTGGAACTTCCCCGACTTCGCGGGCGACGGCAACGGCTTCAAGATGGGCGGCGGGGATCCCGACCCGTCGGTCGCGCACACCCTGCGCAACAGCGTCTCCTTCAAGAACGCCAAGCACGGCATCACCGACAACGGCAACCCCGGAGCGCTCGCGCTGAGCCGCAACTCCACCTTCGGCAACGCCGGTACGGGCTTCGACGCCGACGGTGCGGGATCGGGTGCCGTGCTGAAGGAGAACCTGTCGGTCGTGGACGGGCGGGCCGTCGCCGTCGGCTCGGGCACCGTCGCCACCGGCAACTCCTGGAACCTGGGCGGCAGTTGGGGCGAGTCGTCCGTCCAGAGCACAAACCCGGCCGCGATCACGGGGCCCCGCGACACCGACGGCTCGCTTCCGTCCGCCGCCGGCTTCCTGGTCCCGCGCGACGGCACGGCCATCGGGGCGCGCCTGTGAACTGACCGCCGCGTACGGCCCGTTCCGCAGGGCCCCGAACAACAAGCAGGGCCCATGGGACGGGCCGTACCCGCACAAGAAAGCACCGAGGAGAGCCGCACATGAACACACCGGACAGACCCGCCGCCGTATCGACCGGCACCAGATCCCCGAACTCCCTTTCGCCGTCCCGCCGTGGCGTGCTGCGGGCGATGGCCGCCCTCCCCGCTTCGGCGGTCCTCCTGGGCGCACTGCCCGGAACGCTGGGCTCGGCCCTGGCCGCGGCACCGCCCCGCGGCTCCGCCACCCGCTACACCATCGTGCCGTTCCTCAACAGCACCGATGCCACGGTCAATGTGTACGAGTCCGACGACGCCGCCGACTTCCGGCTCGTGAAGGCGTCCGCGTACACCCCGCCTGCCAACCGGATCCGTGACGCCAGTATCTTCCGGCACTCCAACGGCTACTACTACGTCACGTACACCACGCACACCTGGCAGGACACCAGCACCACGATCGGCTTCGCCCGCAGCTCGGACCGGGTCAACTGGACGTTCCTGTACGACTACACCGTCCCCATCGCGAATCTGTCGCGCGCCTGGGCGCCCGAGTGGTTCGTCGACAGCGACGGCAGCGTGAACATCATCCTGTCCTGCTCGACCGCCAACGACCAGTGGATCTTCACGCCGTACCTGCTGAGGGCCACCAACTCCGCGCTCACCACGTGGAGTTCACCCGTAGCCCTGTCCGGCATCGGCGCCAACCACATCGACACATTCATCGTGAAGCTCGGCTCCACCTACCACGCGTTCACCAAGAACGAGACGACGAAGTACATCGAGTACGCCACCGCCACCGCCCTGACCGGCCCGTACACCATTCGCAGGACCGGCAACTGGGCGGGCTGGGGCGGTACGCGCGAGGGCGCCGCGCTGGTGCAGCTCGACAACGGCGCGTGGCGGATCTTCTTCGACGGCTACGGCGACGGCAGTTACTACTACAGCGACAGCTACGACACCTTCGCCACCTGGAGCGCCCCGAAGAAGCTGCCGTCGATCTCCGGCACGGCACGTCACTTCACCGTGCTCAAGGAGACGGTCTCCGGCGGGGTGAACGTGCCGGCGAACGTCACCCGCTCGTTCCGCTCGGCCAACTACACCACCCGCTACTGGCAGGAGCAGTCCGCCCTGCTCAACCTCCCCGTGGTCAGCTCCACGAGCAGCGCCGCGGAGAAGCAGGCGTCCACGTTCACGGTCGTGCCGGGTCTCGCCGACGCCGGCGGCTACTCCTTCCGGAACGCGGCCGGGAACTATCTGCGCCACTGGGACTTCCGGGCCCGCTTCGACGCCAACGACGGCTCGTCGACCTTCGCCAGGGACGCCACGTACATCGCCCGTACGGGCACGGCAAGCGGCTCCGTCCGCTTCGAGTCGTACAACTACCCGGGCTACTACCTGCGCCACTACGGCTTCCAGCTCCGGGTGGATCCGACGGACGGCTCCGCCGTGTTCCGCCAGGACAGTTCGTTCGTGCCCGTCACACCACTCTGACCTGCACGGCAGTCCCGCCCCACAGATCTGCGTACACATCGCGTGCACACTCGCGGCGGCGCTTTGCAGGACGTCGGTCGTGTGCCGGGTGCGTTCGGCGATCATGATGTCCTCCTGGCCTCCTGGCCTCCCGTCCTCCCGTCCTCCCGTCCTCCCGTCCTCCTGTCCGGTAACGGCTGAGCCCGGCGCATGTTTGCTTCGTGCGCCGGGCTGGCGATCTCCGCGGCGCACCAGGTCACGACGATGCGCGACGCCTGGCGGTCGAGGCCGCCGACCGCACCCGGAAGCTGGGAAGTGCCAACAACTTCTGGGACGGGGCTCCCGGCAGGGATGTGGCCGACGCGAAAGGCGCCGCCGCACAGGCCCTGGCCCACGCCGGCGTACGCGACCGTGCCCTGTCCCTCGCCGAGGAAACAGGCCTGTCGGATCACGACAGAAGGCAGCGCGCCCTTGTGGCAGTCGCGGCCGGACTGCGCTCCTACGGCCCGGCCACCGCCGCGGATCTCATCGACCGCCAACGAGAACGTCTCCTGGCCCCGGACGCACACCGTGGTTGGAGCGGGCGCATGGCCGAGCTCGGCGAGCTCTTCGCCACGATCGCCGATGCCGACGCCGCCGCAGATGGCCCTTGCCTTTCTCATCCTGCTGCAGGTGACCTTGGTGGTGCTGATCGGTGTCCACCTCAGAAAGGGGCTGCGACGCAGGGCGCATGAACGTCAGATGCGTACTGCTACACGTCTGAAGCAGCACATTGATCTGTTGCAGCAGGCAGTGGCCGATCCGGAACTCGCCCAGTTGTGGGGCGGCGCCCGGCTCGCCGATCTGAGTGAGCGAGAATTGAGGGAGCACCTATTGATCAACATCAGGGCGACCTCGGTCGAAATGGCCTGGCGGCTCGGTGAGTTGAGCGAGACGCCCCGCCGCAGCGACCGGACCGTACGGTCGTGCCGAGGGCGATGAGGGACGCCAGGAGGGATAGGACGGCCAGCATCCCGAACATCCGGGGGTATCCGCCCATGGGCAGGGCGATTGCGGCTCCGGCGAACGGTGCGAGTGCGGAGGCCGTGGTGGCGGGAGCGGCGAGGAGTCCGGACAACCGGCCGTAGTGGGTGGTGCCCCAACGGTCGGTCACCGCCGTGGCCTGAAGAAGAGTGAGATTGCCTCGGACCGTACCGGCCGCGATCGACAGGCCGGCCAGCAGGGCGTACGGGCCGGGGACGAGTGCGAGGGCGGCTGTGGTGGCACCGCTGAGGGCGATCAGGGTGGTGGTGCGCGCGGTGGGTCGGGTGCGGCGGGCGAGTGCGGCATACAGGGTGCGGCCCAGGGTCTGCCCGGCACCGCCGAGGCCGAGGGCCCAGGCTGCCTGAGTGGTGGAGTAGCCGCGCTGGAGAAGCAACGGAACCAGAGCGACGACGACGGCGTACATCGCGAAGGCCGAGAGGGTCAGCGCCGCTGCCAGCATCCAGAAGGGACGGGTGCGCTCCGCCCGTTCAGCGCCCTGTTCGACGGCCGTAGGTGAGGGAGGCGCGTCAGGCCAGGGAGCGTTCAGGGCAAGGGCGTGCGCCGGGATCGTGATCACGGCCAGAACCGCGGCGAGCACCACGTACGTCGCGCGCCAGGACATGTGGCCGGCGAGCACCGCGGTCACGGGCGCGAACACGGTGGAGGCGAGACCACCCGCGAGCGTCACGATGGTCAGGGCACGGATGTGGTCGGGCGCCCACCAGCGCGTGAGGGCCGCGAAAGCGGGCTGGTAGAAGGTGGACGCCATGGCAAGTCCGGCGAGCAGCCATCCGGCCGAGAAGACGGCGATGTTCGGGGCCGCGGCCACGATCAGGAGGCTGAGCACGCCGAGGATCGAGCCGGTTGTCATGACGGTGCGTGGTCCGCGGTGGTCGAGCATGCGGCCCACGCGGATCCCGGCCAGTGCGGAGACCAGTAGTGCCGCGGAGAAGGCCGCCGTGGTCGCGCCTGTGGACCAGCCCGTATCGGCGGTGATCTGCGGGTTCAGGACAGGGAAGGCGTAGTAGACGATGCCCCAGCTGGTGATCTGGGTGGCGCAGAGGGCGGGCAGGGCGGCGCGGGGCCGCGACCGCTCTCCTGCTGCGGTCGCGGCCCCGTCCCCGCGGGTGGTGACGTCGGGCATCAGCCGCAGCAACCGCCGCCCGACGCCTGCTCCGAGGCTGCCACCGGCTCAGCCGCCGGGGCGCTGCCGATCTGAACCAGAGCGGGCGCGGGGGCGCAGCAGCCTCCGGCGACGGCATCGGCTTCGGGCTGGTCGAAGAGACCGGCACCGCCGCACACCCCGGTCTCGGGCAGGGTGAGCTCAACACGGTTCGCGGACTCCAGGTCGCCGGCGATGGCGGCAACGACGGAGCGGACCTGCTCGTAGCCGGTCATGGCCAGGAACGTCGGAGCGCGGCCGTAGGACTTCATGCCGACGAGGTAGATGCCCTGCTCGGGGTGGGACAGCTCGCGGTGGCCATGGGGGTAGACGGTGCCGCAGGAGTGCTGGTTGGGGTCGATCAGCGGCGCGAGTTCGACCGGCGCCTGGAGGCGCTCGTCCAGGCCCAGGCGTACCTCGGACAGGAACGACAGGTCGGGGCGGAAGCCAGTCAGCACGATGACTTCGTCCACCGAGTCGAGCCTTCGGCCGTCCTCGGCCATGAGCACGAGGCGCCCGTCACCGTCACGCTCGATCGCCTCGGTGCGGAACCCGGTCACGGCATCGGCGTAACCGTCGTCGACGGCTGCCTTCGCCGCAAGGCCGAGGGCTCCGCGGGCGGGCAGTTCATCTGCGGTGCCGCCGCCGAAAGTGGAGCCGGAGATCCCGCGGCGCAGGATCCACATCGCCCGGGTACCAGTGCCGTCGTCGGTCTTGGCGAGGTCGGCCAGGTAGGCGAGGGCAGTGAAGGCGGAGGCGCCCGAGCCGATGACCGCCGTGCGCTTCCCGGCGTACCGGGCCCGTACGGCCGGGTCCTTGAGGTCGGGGACGCGGTAGGTGACGCGGTCGGTCGCGGCCTTCTCACCCAGGGCCGGGAGGCCGTTGCCGCCCACCGGGCTCGGCGTCGTCCAGGTGCCGGAGGCGTCGATCACCGCACGGGCGAAGAGACGCTCTTCGGTGCCGTCGGCCTTCCTCAGGTGCACGACGAAGGGCTGGGCCTCCCGGTCGGCGTCGACGATCCGGTCACGGCCCACGCGGGAGACGCCGGTGACGGTGGCGCCGAAGCGGACTCGCTCGCCCAGGACGTCGGCAAGGGGCTGCAGGTACTGCTCGGCCCAGTCGCCGCCCGAGGGGTACGTGGCGGCGTCGGGCTTGGCCCAGCCGGTGGGGGCGAGCAGCTTCTCCGCGGCCGGGTCGGTGACCTCGCCCCAGGTGGAGAACAGCCGCACGTGCGCCCACTCGCTCACCGCCGCTCCGGCGGTCGGCCCGGCCTCCAGAACCAGGGGCTCGATGCCGCGGTCGACGAGGTGGGCGGCGGCGGCCAGTCCGGTGGGTCCGGCTCCGATCACAACGACGGGCAGCTCGGTGGTGGCGGGCGCGTTCACGGCGACTCCTTGCGTATTTCGACGTCTGTCGATGGATTGCGCGTTCAGCATGGCATCTGATTCGATAAGCGTCAACATAGACGTTTACCGAATCAGGCGGGGGTTGTTGTTCATGGAGCACATCGATGTAGCGGTGATCGGCGGTGGCCAGTCCGGGCTGGCAGCGGCGCATGCCCTGCTGCGGGAGGGTCTTCAGCCGGTGGTCCTGGAGGCGTCCGGACACACCGCAGGGTCCTGGCCGCGCTACTACCGCAGCCTCACGCTGTTCTCACCCGCCCGGTACAGCTCACTGCCGGGGATGCCGTTCCCCTCCGACGACCCGGACCGCTACCCGCACCGGGACGAGGTGATCGCCTACCTGACCTCCTACGCCGCCCGCCTCGATGCCGACCTCCGCACCCACAGCCGCGTCGCCGCAGTGCGGAGGGACGGCCCGGCCTTCGTCGTGGACCTGGAGGACGGCGGCCGCCTCGCGACGCGGGCCGTGGTTGCGGCATCCGGCACGTTCGGCCGCCCGCATCGACCCGAGCTCCCGGACCTGGAGCAGTTCACGGGTACGGTGCTGCACGCTGCCGACTACCGCCACTCCGAGCGTTTCGCCGGTCAGCGGGTGGTCGTGGTGGGTGCCGGGAACTCCGCGGTGCAGATCGCCGCCGAACTCGCCACCGTTGCACGGGTGACGCTCGCCAGCCGCCATCCGGTGAAGTTCGCACGCCAGCGCATTCTCGGCCGCGACCTGCACTTCTGGCTGAAGCGGACGGGGCTCGACATCGCTCCCCTCGGCCGCTTTCTGCGGACCCCGCCGACGCAGCTGGTCATCGACGACGGCCGCTACCGCGCCGCAGTCACAGCCGGGGCACCAGACCGACGGGAGCTGTTCACCGCCATAGAGGGCAACAAGGTGATCTGGGCCGACGGGAGCGCGGAGGAAGCGGACACGATCCTGCTCGCCACCGGATACCGGCCCGACCTGCCCTACCTGACACACCTCGGCGCCCTCGACGATGCGGGCCATCCGCTCCACCGCGATGGCGCGTCCTCCGTCCAGCCGGGACTGGCGTTCGTCGGGCTGGAGTGGCAGCGCAGCCTGTCCTCCAACTCCCTGCGCGGAGTGGGCCGGGACGCCGCCCGCGCCGCTCGGCGCCTGGCCGCCCACCTGTCGCGCACGTGATGTCGCTCCCACTGGTCCCCGACTTGGTTCGACGCGTGTCAACATAGACGTATGTCGAATGCCAGGGTGTTGCCGCTGCTGGAGCCTGACGCCGAGCAGGTTGTGGTGCCGTGCTGCCCGCCTCTGACCGAGCGTCCGTTCACCGCGGAGGAGGCCGAGACGGCCGCGCGGATGTTCAAGGCGCTCGGCGACCCGGTGCGGCTGCGGCTGTTCTCGGCCGTGGCCTCGTACGAAGGCGGGGAGGCGTGCGTGTGCGACATCTCCGATGTCGGTGTCTCCCAGCCGACCGTCTCCCACCACTTGAAGAAGCTCAAGGAGGCGGGGCTGCTCACCTCCGAGCGGCGCGGCACGTGGGTGTACTACCGCGTCGAGCCGTCCGTCCTTGCCGCGATGGGCAAGCTCCTGACGACCGCTGAAGCGGTCTGACCGTCTCGGCGGGTTCGAGCTCCCGGGTTTCGGGCTGACAGTCCCTGGGCTGATTACACGGCCGGGCCGAGTGGGCCGCGCGCTGCTGCCATTGATCCGACTGCCCCATGTCCTGGTGACCGCGGTGCTCGTCGTGGTGCAGAGACCGGTTGCGGAAACGACACTGCCCGGGCGGTCGGCAACGGCCCGGGCAGGCGGAAAAGTTGGCGAGGTCTACCGGTGCTTCTCCCTCCACACGGTCACGACCGACGGACGCGGGATGCTTCCCGGTCCGTCGGGCCAGGCCGAGCCCGGGTGCTCGGCGGTGGCGCCGTCGGTCTCGCCCGGGTGCTGGGGAGCGACCAGGATGCGGTCCTCGATGATGATGGGGCCGCAGCACTCGGCGCCCTTGGGCATGGTCAGGAATTGCTTGACGTGCCCGCGCTGGGAGCCCTTGACGGGCACGGCGAAGAGCCCGTCGTGGTAGCCGAGGGCCGCGCCGTCGGTGGCGATCCACAGGTTGCCGTACTCGTCGAAGGCCACGTTGTCCGGACAGGAAATCGGGCTGACCTGGGACTTGTCGAAGCCGGCGAAGTACGTGGAGGGGTCCTCGGGGTCGCCGCAGACCAACATGAGCTTCCACTGGAAAGTCTTGGCGGCGGCGTCGGAGCGGCGCTCCTCCAGCTCCAGGATGTGGCCGTGCTTGTTGCCGGTGCGTGGGTTGGCCTCGTCGGGGCCGGCCTTCCCCGTGGCGCCGCGGTCCTTGTTGTTGGTGAGAGCGACGTAGACGCGGCCGGTGTACGGGTGGGGCTCGACGTCCTCAGGGCGGTCCATCTTGGTGGCGCCCACCTTGTCGGCGGCCAGCCGCGTGAAGACGTACACCTCCGCAGCTGACAGGCCCGGCACATGCGAGACGTCGCCAGACGCGAGCGGGATCCACTCGCCCGTGCCGTCGAACTCCGCGTCGGCCGGGAGCTTTCCGGTGCCGTCGATCTCAGTGGCCGGGCTGTCGCCGGTGAACTTGGCGACGTACAGGGTGCCTTCGTCGAGCAGCGTGAGGTTGTGCTCGCGGGCGGCCCGGCTGTCGCCCGTCTTGTACGCGTGCTTGGAGACGTACTTGTAGAGGTAGTCGAAGCGTTCGTCGTCGCCCATGTAGAGCGCGACGCGGCCGTCGGCGGTCAGGCGGGGCTCGGCGGCCTCGTGCTTGAAGCGGCCAAGTGCGGTGCGCTTGCGGGGAGTTGACGTCGGGTCGTACGGGTCGATCTCGACGACCCAGCCGTGCCGGTTGGGCTCGTTGGGCTCCTTGCCGATGTCGAACCGGGAGTCGTACAGCTCCCACTTGCGCTCACTGGCCCCCTGGGGCAGGCCGTAGCGGGCCAGGCGCGTCTTGGCGGCCGGGTCGGTGACCGCGGCGGCGCCCGCGAAGTACTGGTTGAAGTTCTCCTCGCCCGACAGCACGGTCCCCCAAGGGGTGGTACCGCCGCCGCAGTTGTTCAGCGTGCCCAGCACCGTACGGCCGGTCGGGTCGGCACTCGTCTTGAGCAGATCGCTGCCGGCGGCCGGGCCGGTGAGGCGGAACGGCGTGGTGGCGGTGATGCGGCGGTTGAGGGCGTCACCGGTCACCGGCCACAGCTTCCCGGAGTGACCGTCGCCGCGTACGACCAGGACCGTCAGGCCGTGCGCGGCCCAGGCGATCTCGACCTGCTCGCGGGTCGGGTTGGCCGGGTCGTACCCGTAGAACATGATCTGTTCGCTGGTGTACTCGTGGTTGACCACGAGCAGTTGGTGGCCACGGTGGGGCGCGTCGAGCAGGGCCATGTAGTCGGCGTTGTATCCGAACTGCTTGGCCTGGGCCTTGGCGCTTTGCTTGCGGGCGTCGAAGCGGGGGGCTCCGGCGAGGATCGGGTCGCCCCAGCGGATGACGACCTGCTGGGCGAACCCGTCGGGGACCGTCACGGCGTCCGCGGTGTTCGGGGCGACCGGCTCGAAGTCCAGGCCACGCGGCGGTCGCATGCCGGTGCCGGAGACGGGGGCCGAGGAGGTGGCCGCCGCGGTGGCCGTACCGGCGCCTGTGGCGAGGGCCACGACGGTGGCCGTCTTGAGGACACCTCTGCGGGACAGGGCCCGCTGCACTATGTCGCCGAAATAGGGGTTCAGCGAGCGGTTCGGCGCCTCGTGGGAGCAGGCGTCGCCGCACCGGTAGCGGCACGTGAGCGCCGACCGGGCGGTGTTGTGGCTCGGGAGGACGGGGAGGTCGGAGCGTTGGTCTGCGCGATCGGTCCGGTCGTCGGACTGGCGGTGCACGGTTGCCTCCACGCAATCGGGACGGTCATTTTCGGCCACCCGCTTGATAGGCAGCCATCGATGCGGGACGTTATGGGGTCTTCGCCCGTCCGGAGGCGGCCGAACGGTGAACTTCGATCGAACACTGCTTTTCGGGCCGGGTCCGGTCGCCGTGCGCCGGTGCATTCCACTTCCGCGACGAGGGCTCGCCGTTCACCCGTGCGCCCTGGGGCCGAGTGATGAAGCAGCAGCTCAAGAGACCCTTCCGTGATAATCGAACAAGATCCTTCTATATAGATGACCAGCTATCGTTCATGCCCGAGGTGCACCTCGTACACCATGCGTTCATATAGCCGCACTTCGATCAATAGTGTCCGAACGGAGCGCACAGCGCGCCGATCCACCGCCGGAGCACCCGGCAAACGCGAGGATCGAGAGTCGTGAACATTTCCCCTTCATTGCGCCGGGCCAAGGCTCCCCTGGCTCTGACGGCTGCCGTCCTGCTGGCCGCGAGCGCGTGCGGCGGCGCCGACGCGGGCTCGGGTGACGGCGGTGGCGACAAGCTGGCCGGAAACATCAAGGTCGACGGCTCCAGCACGGTGGCTCCGCTGTCCACGGCGGCGGCCCAGCTCTTCCAGGCGGAGAACTCCGGGGTCAAGGTCACGGTCGGTACGTCCGGCACGGGTGGCGGTTTCGAGAAGTTCTGCGCGGGCGAGACCGACATCTCCGACGCCTCCCGTCCGATCAAGGACGAGGAGAAGGCGGCCTGCGAGAAGAAGGGCATCAAGTACGAGGAGTTCACGGTCGCCAACGACGGCCTGTCCGTCGTGGTGAGCAAGGACAACGACTTCGTCGACTGCCTGACCGTCGAGCAGCTGAAGAAGATCTGGGAGCCCGGATCCAAGGTCAACAACTGGAACCAGGTCGACCCCAAGTTCCCGAACCAGAAGCTCGAACTCTTCGGCGCGGGCACCGACTCGGGCACCTTCGACTACTTCACCGACGAGATCAACGGCGAGGAAGGCGCTTCCCGGACCGACTACTCGCCCAGTGAGGACGACAACGTCACCGTGCAGGGCGTGTCCGGCTCCAAGGGCGGCATGGGCTACTTCGGCCTGTCGTACTACGAGGAGAACAAGGACAAGCTGAAGGCCCTGGAGATCGACGGCGGTGACGGCTGCGTCGCCCCGAGCGTCGAGACCGTGCAGGACGGCACCTACAAGCCGCTCGGCCGCCCGCTGTTCATCTACCCGGCGGCTTCCGCGCTGGAGAAGCCGGAGGTCGAGGCGTTCGTCGAGTTCTACGTCGAGAACCACGCCGACATCGCCGAGAAGGCACAGTTCGTGCCGCTCAACTCCGAGCAGGAAGCCGAGCTGAAGAAGGCCCTCGACGCTCTCAAGGCGCAGCAGGGCTGATGAGTTCTCCGAGTATCGGGCGCAGGGCCGCTTCGGGAAGCCCCGGCTTCCTGAAGCGGTCCCAGCCGCGTTACGGCGAGAAGGCCATCAAGGTGCTCCTGGTGGCCGCCTCCCTGGTCTCGGTGCTGACCACCATCGGCATCGTCATCGCCCTGATCCCGCCGGCCGCCGAGTTCTTCGGCAAGGTCAACTTCGGCGACTTCATCACCGGCACCAACTGGGCGCCGCTGTTCAAGCCACCGTCCTTCGGTGTCCTGCCGCTGGTCGGCGGCACGCTGATGGTCACCCTCATCGCGCTGCTGGTGGCCGTGCCGCTGGGCCTGGGCGCGGCCGTGTATCTGAGCGAGTACGCCAACCCGCGCGTCCGCGCGGTCTTCAAGCCGCTGCTGGAGGTGCTCGCGGGCATTCCCACCGTCGTCTACGGCTTCTTCGCGCTGAAGGCGCTCACGCCGCTGCTCCAGGACATCTGGCCGGCCGGTGACGGCCCGCAGGTATTCAATGCCCTGTCGGCGGGCTTCGTCATGGGCATCATGATCATCCCGACGATCGCCTCGCTCGCCGAGGACTCCATGAACGCCGTACCGCGCGCCCTGCGCGACGGCGCCTTCGCCCTCGGCTCCTCGCGTATGCAGGTCTCCACCCGGGTGGTCTTCCCGGCCGCGCTGTCCGGCATCGTCGCCGCCGTGGTGCTGGGCATCTCGCGAGCGTTGGGCGAGACGATGATCGTCGCCGTCGCGGCGGGTGGCCGCCCCAACCTGTCCTTCGACCCGCTGGAAGGCATGCAGACGATGACCGCGTTCATCGCCGCCGCCGGTATCGGTGACCTGCCCACCGGCTCGACCGGCTACCAGACGATCTTCGCGGTGGGCCTGCTGCTGTTCGTGATGACCCTGGTGATGAACCTGGTCAGCATTCGCCTGGTCCGCAAGTACCGGGAGGTGTACGAGTGATGAGCTCCGATGTCATGGACAAGGTCCCCGAGACCGAACTGCCCCGCCTGAAGGGCAAGGGCACCCCGTGGCGGGAGCGGTTCTTCCAGCTGAGCCTGTGGGCCTCGCTTGCGGTCGGCGTGGTTTTCCTTGCCGCGCTCCTCACGTACAACGTCGTGGAGGCATGGCCCCGGCTCGACTCCCGTATCTGGTCGAACTTCCCGGACATCATCGACCCGTCGAACGCCGGTGCCCAGTCGGCGATCATGGGCACGGTCTGGGTGATTGCCTTCACCGCGCTGTACTGCCTTCCCACCGGCATCATGGCGGCGATCTACCTGGAGGAGTACGCCGATCCGAACCGCTGGTGGAACCGGTTGATCGAGATCAACATCCAGAATCTGGCGGCGGTCCCGTCGATCGTGTACGGCATCCTCGGGCTCGGCATCATCTCCCGCGGGCTGGGCTTCGGCCAGACCGTTCTGACGGCGTCCTTGACGCTGTCGCTGTTGGTACTGCCGACCGTGATCATCGCCTCGCGGGAGGCGATCCGCGCGGTACCGCGGTCCATCCGCCAGGCATCGCTGGCGCTGGGTGCCACCCAGTGGCAGACGATCTGGCGCCAGGTTCTCCCGGCGGCCGTGCCCGGCATGGCGACCGGCTCGATCCTCGCCCTGTCCCGCGCGATCGGTGAGGCGGCGCCGCTGCTGCTGCTCGGCGGGCTGACGTTCATCACCTTCAACCCGACCGGTGTGGAGAGCCCGTTCACGGTGCTGCCGATCCAGATCTTCAACTGGATCAGCCAGTCCCGCGCCGAGTTCACCGCCCTCGCCGCCGCCGCGATCGTCGTCCTCCTGGTGATCCTGCTCGCGATGAACTCCCTCGCGATCTGGCTCCGCAACCGCTACTCCCGCCGCTGGTGACCCATGACCACTGACTCCACCGACAAACTCCGCAAGCGCGACCAGGAGGCCGCCATGTCCCAGCCCGCCGATGCCGCCGGCGGCACCAGGACCCCGCGGGTCGCCTACCGTGCGGCCCCGTCCCTGGCCAGCCCCGTCTTCGAGATCGGCAGCCTGTCCGTCTTCTACGGCGACCACGAGGCCGTACGCGATGTGAACATGCTCATCGGGGACCGCCAGATCACCGCGATGATCGGCCCCTCTGGCTGTGGCAAGTCCACCGTGCTGCGCTGCTTCAACCGCATGAACGACCTCATCCCCACCGCCCGGGTGGCGGGCAAGATCCACTACCACACCGAGGACCTGTACGGCCGCGACGTCGACCCCATCGAGGTCCGCCGCCGTATCGGCATGGTCTTCCAGAAGCCCAATCCGTTCCCCAAGTCGATCTACGACAACATCGCGTACGGGCCACGGGTGGGCGGCTTCAAGGGCAACCTCGACGACCTGGTCGAGGAGACCCTCACCCACGCCGCGCTGTGGGACGAGGTCAAGGACAAGCTCAAGACCTCTGCGCTGGCACTCTCCGGTGGTCAGCAGCAGCGGCTGTGCATCGCCCGTACGATCGCGGTCTCGCCGGAGGTGATCCTCATGGACGAGCCCTGTTCGGCCCTGGACCCGATCGCCACCGCCAAGATCGAGGACCTGATGGAGCACCTCTCCCAGGAGTTCACGATCATCGTCGTCACCCACAACATGCAGCAGGCCGCGCGCGTCTCGCACCGCACCGCCTTCTTCACCGCGGACGTCGACGACAAGGGCGAACGCCACGGCCGGCTCGTCGAGTACGACGAGACGGAGCGCATCTTCTCCAACCCCTCCGACCAGCGCACCGAGGACTACATCTCCGGCCGCTTCGGCTGAGAGAAGGTCCCGCGTGACGTCCCTTTGCGCACAACACGTGAAGGAGAAACCCGGGTGACACCCGAATCACACCGGCCTGTTCAGCCTGCCGTGAGCAACAGCATGAGCGGTC
This sequence comes from Streptomyces sp. NPDC006365, assembly GCF_042870755.1. Lineage (NCBI taxonomy): Bacteria > Bacillati > Actinomycetota > Actinomycetes > Kitasatosporales > Streptomycetaceae > Streptomyces > Streptomyces sp. NPDC006365. Next base: position 292,634 of record NZ_JBIAHS010000001.1, on the reverse strand, counting down.
CGGACAACGGCAAGGATCCTGATCTGCTGCTGGCCGAACCCGACAAGCACCTGGCTGCCAAGACCCTGGCCCGCTTCGAGGGAGCGGGCGTACGAACCGTGGTCTGCCACGACGGCGCCGAGGCACTGCTGCAGGTCGGTGCCTGCCACCCCCGCGCGGTGCTGCTCAGCGCCCCGCTGCCGGTGGTGAGCGCTGACCGGGTCACCGAGCTGATCGCCCGGCTCCACCCGGTGCCGGTGCTGGTGGGCGCCGGGCCCGAGGGAGCCGAGGAGGCGACGGCCGCGGTGGCGGCCGGAGCCATCGCCTTCGTGATCCGCCCCTACCGGACCAAAGAGATCGTTCCCCTGCTGCTGTCCGGAGGCCGGGAGGAAGACAGCGCCGCCGGGCCTTTGGTGGTCGGTGACATCGAGCTTGATCCGGAGGGCTTTCACGTCCATGTACGGGGCCGCTCAGTGCAGTTGCCCGTCCGTGAATTCATGCTCCTGCGCTATCTGATGGAGAACGCCAGCCGGGTCGTCAGCCGCAGCGAACTCACCCGCGCCCTGTGGGGCACCGAATCCCTGGACAGCAACACCCTCACCGTGCACATCCGCCGGGTGCGCAACAAGCTTCGGGAGGACGGCAAGAGCTGCTGCACCATAGACGCCATCCGCGGCATGGGATACCGCCTGGAGTGCGGTTCCTGGTGCTCCGAGGGGGCGCCGGCCGAGCCGCCGACCACTCCGATGCCCACGGGATAGGACACAGGGAGGTGGCCGGGGAGCCGGAGGAGGACTCGCACATCGACCTGCCGGCCCGGGCCACAGGCTACCCCGGTGGGGTGCCGTCCACGGGCGGCACCCCATCCCCACCATCGGCACGCTCATGCACCGCAAGCGGTGGTACTCGGCGAAGGTCCGCGTGCGTTACCTGCCCACAGGTCCCTGGAGCGGTGGCTGACCTTCACCACCGACGCTCAGACCATGATGGAGATCATCACCGCCGGCACCGGCCGAGGCCGGACGCTGATCTCCCTGTGCCTCACCGACGCGGACCCTTGCCTGCGAGGGGCGCTCACAGACTCCGGCCGACGGGCTGCATGGCGGTGCCACCCGTCGGCCGGTTTGCTCGAAGCCCACGTCGCGCGGTCAACATCGGCCCCTGCAGGCGCGTCCACGCCTGGGTGGCCAACTGGATCACGTCCCAGACGTATTTGGAGATCTTCGCCCCGCACCGCCCGACATCAGCAGCCACCCAAGCCGGCGGCGCGGTCCTGCAGCAACTCACGCCCGGTAAGCGCCGGTTGGCAACAGCTCCCGCGCCAGCACGTCGACCTGCGCGGCCAGCGCATCCCGCACCGCCCTCGCGCTCTCGATGTCGAGTCCGCTCAGGTCAGGCAAGTCCCAGTCCAGATAGCGGCGCCCGTGGCGGACCGGGCAGGCGTCGCCGCAGCCCAGCGTGACGACGACGTCGGCGGCGGTGACCACCTCGGCGGTCAGCGGCTTGGGGAACTCGTCATCCGCGTCCAGCCCTTGCTCGGCGAGCAGTTGGAGCACCACCGGGGCGATCTCCGCGCCGGGCGCGGATCCCGCGGTCAGCACACGGATGCCGTCACCCGCCCGCTGCCGCATCAGTGCGGCGGCCAGTTGCGAGCGGCCCGCATTCTCCGTGCACACGAACAGCACCTCGGGTACGGGTTTCGGTGACAGTCCCAATCCGCGCGCCAAGGCGCCAAGCCGCTGGTCCGCGAACCGTTCGATCAGGAGCGGGAGATGGAGTCCCACGCGGGCCTTTGCCGACAGCAGCCAGGAGCACTCCTCGACGTAGTTCCCGACCGTCTCGCGCGAGAAGGACCTGCTGTGCCGTGCGGCCAGCCGGACCGTGATGCGCTCGAGCACAGGGCCGATGTCCCGCAGGGGCGGGGCGGTTGGTCGATGGCCTCGGCCGAGAGGGGCCTGCTCATCCATGGGTGACTCCTCATAATGGGAATTCACAGCCGCTCTCTGCCTTCCCGACCATCAAGAATAGGCGGATATCTATTCTTTGGATAGACGTCAACCTAAGTGAACGCTTGGTGAACAAGCTCTTTCGTGTGTCTTCGAACACATGGCGCATGTCTGCACCCCGCTTATGGTTCATAGATGGCTATCACTGAATTGGGCGCCGCGGAGGTAGTGGACGAGACGAAGGCTGAGACCTGTTCCCCCAGCCTGGCGTGCCTGCTCATCGAACGCGATGAGGCCGAACGTCTCGCCGTCATGCTCAAGGCCATCGCCGACCCCACGCGGCTGCAGATATTCCGCATCATCGAGCGCGCACCAGCCGGCGAGGCATGCGTGTGCGACCTGGCCGACTGCCTGGGCTTCCGGCAGCCGACCGTCAGTCATCACCTCAAAGTCATGACCGAGGCAGGACTTCTGAGCCGTGAACGCCGCGGGACCTGGGCCTGGTACTCGGTGAACTACGACGGCTTGAACAAGGTGCGCGCGATCCTGGATCCTTCGGTCGACTGACCTTACGGCAGGTCAGTCGCGGAGCGCGCGGCCCCCACCTCGCATGAGCGTTGAGGAAGTCGCCTATGAGGGCGGCGACTTCGGCGTGGACGGCTTTGCTGCAGGTGAGCGCCTGGCGGAAGAGCCTTGACCGCCAGGGCGAGTGCAACAGCAGCCACACACCCGCGGTGGATGCGCACAGCTGCGACTCCGCCGCTGCCTCCTGAGTCAGAAGGGGTCCAGCATCCTGCGCTGTACGTCGAGTTGATGTTCGTTCATCCATGCCTGCACCGCCATCTGGACCGCGTCCCAGGGGGAGCCGAGCGGTGGTGTGTAGGAGAGGTCGAGTTCGCTGATGCCGTCGACCGCCATGCCGTGGAAGAGCGCGGTTGCGTACGTGTCGACGCGCTTGCGACTTCGGCGCCGCGCCGGCCGACCATCTGCGCGCCGAGCAGCAGCCCGCTGTTGGTGTCTCCGGTGACGCGGACGGAGATCGGGGTGGCGCCGGGGTTGTACGCCTTGTGGTCGTCGGGGCGGCTGGCGGTGGTGGCCGGGGTCCGGCCCCGGTCGGCGGCCAGGGCCTCGTGTTCGCGCAGGCCCGTGCGGGCGGCGACGAGGTCGAAGACCTTCACAACCAGATCCAGCGCTTGCCGCCGAGCGCGTTATCGCCGGCGATCCGGCCCTGTTTGTGGGCGGTGCCCAGCGGCAGCCACGTCCTGCCGAGCAGGCGCCCGTCCACGGACAGCGGCCACAACGCGGAAGTCACCGCATCGGCTCCGCCTTGCAGCGCGAAGTCCCGCTGATGCACGTACGACGCGTGGGCCGCGACCCCCGCGACCACGAGAGCACACAGATGCCGCACCCAAGCGTCGGATTCAAACCCACACCGACGGGCAGGACGAGGCCCGCCGACATCCTCCGGCCGCCTCGTCCCGTGCCCGCCCGGACCGTGCCCAGTGCACAATCAGTGCACACTTGCCCGGGAACTCGGGGGAAATCGAGGGAACTGACGGGAAGCGCGCCACGGCCGACACCGCAAGTGCCCAGCTCAGCAAAGGTCCTGCTCAGTCCCGGGCCGCACCACCGGAGCACGAACTGTCCCGCCAGGACTGCTCCTTCGTACCCGGAAATCCGCTCTGACCTGCGAGGCAAGCTCGTCTGGCGACAGCCGTCGCACATCGGTTGCACGACCTGGTGCACGTTTCCTTCCTGCACCAGGTCGGTGGTCACGCGCGAGGCCGAGCCCACTCCTTGCCGTCGGCGCTCGCGGCGGGGCGGGAGGACTGCCGGTGTTCTAAGGTGTGCGATGTGGCCGTATCCGGTCGCAGGACCCCGGGGGTGGCCGGGAAGAGGTGAGGCGCCGATGAGCGGCGACGAGAGCCTTGAGCGCCGGCGTCCGCCGACGGGGTCCGGCCCGGCACGGGATGCGGACCTGAATCGCATCGTGGAGCAGGTCGAACGACTCACCCGAGCTCAGGGACGCATGCAGGCGCTGCTGGATGCGGTGCTGGCGGTCAGCCGGGAGCTGGAGCTGCCGGTGGTGCTGCGGCAGATCGTGAATGCCGCGATGCAGCTGGTGAACGCCCGCTACGGCGCCCTCGGCGTGTTCAACGAGGACCGGGTGGGCCTTCAGGACTTCATCCCGCTCGGCCTGAGCGACACCGAACGCCAGGACCTGGCAGGAGTCCACCCTCCGCACGGCCGCGGACTGCTCGCGCACCTGATCGAGCAGCACGAACCGCTGCGCGTGGAAGACGTGCCGCACCATCCGGACGCGGTCGGCTTCCCCGCGGGGCATCCGCCGATGCGAAGCCTGCTCGGGGTGGCGATCGGCGTGCACGGGCGCATCTACGGCAACCTCTACGTGTCCGACCGACGCGACGGCAAACCCTTCGACGACCAGGACGCGGCGGTCCTCGTCGCGCTGGCCGGGGCTGCCGGCATCGCCATCGAGAACGCCCGGCTGTATCAGCAGGTGCGTTCCTCCGCCGAGCAGTTCCAGCGCCTCCTCCTGCCCACCCTGCCCGACCTGACCCCGTTCACCGCGGCCGCGGTGTACCGGCCGGCGACCGCCCCCGGCCACCACCTGGGCGGCGACTGGTACGACGCCCTGCTGCTCCCGGACGGCGCGTGCGCCGCGATCGTCGGCGACGTGCTGGGCCACGACCTGACGGCGGCGGCCGCCATGGCGCAGACCCGCAACATGCTCCGCGCCCTGCTGTACGACCGGCTCACCCCGCCGAGCCTGGTCCTGGACCGGCTCGACCACGCCCTGCACTCCATCACCGAGGCCCCCGTCACCACCGCCTGCCTGGCCCGCATCGAGTCCGGCCGCGAAGGCTGGCGCATGTACTGGTCGACGGCCGGCCACCTGCCGCCCCTGGTCGTCACCGCCGGCGGCCGCACCCACTACCTGCTGGCCGAACCCGGCGTGCCGCTGGGCGTCGACACCCGGCTGCCACGCCCCGACCACACTCATCCACTGGCCCCCGGAGACACGGTGCTGCTGTTCACCGACGGCCTGGTCGAACACCCCGAGCGTCCTCTGGATGCCGGACTGGACACGCTTGCCGCCACCGCCGCCGCCCACGTCGGGCTGCCCCTCGACGCGCTCTGCCGCACTCTGGCCGACCACAACCCCGGCGACGGCCACGACGACCTCGCCCTTCTCGCCGTGCGCATCCCGCCCATCGGCCCCGGGCACGACCAGGACCAGGACCAGGACCGATAAGTCTGCCCGCCTCCGGGATCACCGCGTCGGTGCCGGGACAGCGTACGCCGGTCAGCCGGGCGACCTTCGCTCCTGGTGCATGCGGGGAAAGCGGCGTGACACGGGCCGTGGCGTCACCGGCGTGCTGCGCCCATCGGAGCGCTGCCCTGAGCAGCAGACGACCGCCGGGGAGTTCGGCGACCTCGTGGAAGGCACCCGAGGAGCGCGGCGCCTGCGGTCCCGGACGGGTTCAGCGCACGAGACAAGGCCGCTTGCTGTCGAAGGCCCAGTCCTTGACCAGGTATCGCATCGCGAGAGCGTCGTCGCGGGACGACAGGTTCTTCTCGCGGTAGAGGTCATGGGCCGCGAGGAGGCGGTCCATGTCGAGGTGGACGCCGAGTCCGGGGGTGTCGGGGACGGCGACCTCGCCGTCGGCGATACGCGGGGGTTCGGTGGTCAGCCGTTCCAGGCCCTCCTGCCAGATCCAGTGCGTGTCAAGAGCGTTGTACTCGCCGGGGGCGGCGGCCCCGCAGTGGGCCATCATCGCCAGGGAGATGTCGAAGTGGTTGTTGGAGTGACAGCCCCAGGTCAGCCCCATCGCGTCGCAGAGCTGGGCGACGCGTACCGAACCCTGCATCGTCCAGAAGTGCGGGTCCGCGAGCGGGATGGAGACCGACTGGAGGGCCAGCGCGTGGGTCAGCTGACGCCAGTCCGTCGCGATCATGTTGGTCGCCGTGGGCAACCCGGTGGCCCGGCGGAACTCCGCGAGGATCTCACGCCCCGAGTAGCCGCCTTCGGCTCCGCACGGGTCCTCGGCGTAGGCGAGCGTGCCGACCAGGGGCTTGCACAGTTCGACGGCCTCCCGCAGGGACCAGGCGCCGTTCGGGTCGAGGGTGATCCGGGCTTCGGGGAAGCGCTCCTTGAGCGCCCGTACCGCCTCGACCTCCTCGCTCCCGGGCAGCACGCCGCCCTTGAGCTTGAAGTCGCGGAAGCCGTACAGGTCGTAGGTCGCCTCGGCCTGACGGACGATCGCCTCGGGGGTCAGGGCCTCCTCGTGCCGGATCCGGTACCAGTCCACGGCCGATCCGGGTTCGCGTACGTACTCCAGATCGGTCCGGTCGGGGTCGCCGATGTAGAAGAGGTAACCGAGGACCCTTACGGAATCGCGCTGCTTCCCGTCACCCAGGAGCGCGGCGACGGGAACCTCCAGGTGTTGCCCGAGGAGATCCAGAAGTGCCGACTCGACGGCGGTGACCGCGTGCACGGTGGTGCGCAGGTCGAAGGTCTGGCCGCCTCTGCCGCCCGAGTCGCGGTCCGCGAATCTGTCGCCGATGGCCCGCAGGACGCGCTTGTAGTCGCCCAGGCGCGCGCCGACGACGAGGGATTCGGCCTCGCGCAGGGTCTTCGTGATCTTCTCGCCGCCGGGTACCTCCCCCAGTCCCGTGCGCCCCTCGGAGTCCTCGAGGACGACGACGTTCCGGGTGAAGTACGGACCGTGGGCGCCGGAGAGGTTGAGCTCCATGGAGTCCCGGCCGGCGACCGGGTGGACGGAGAACTTGGTGACGGTGGGCTGGCTCATGACTGGTCCCTAAGCATGTTGGCGGTCCGGGAAGTGTTCTGCGGGCCATGCATCACAGGTTGAGGACGTCCAAGGCCCATTCGACGGCCAGTACACCGCCCAGGCCAAGGATCGCGAGCACGGTCGTGTAGGTGGTGCGGGCCTTGATCGCGTCGATGACGGACAGGTTGAAGTACTCCTTGAACATCCAGAAGCCCGGGTCGTTCACGTGGGAGAACGCGATCGAGCCGCAGGACACGGCGAGCACCATGATCTCCGGGTGGACTCCGCTGCCCGCGAGCAGCGGCAGCACCACGCCCGAGGCCGTGACGACGGCGACGGTCGCCGAGCCGAGAGCCACGCGGAGGATGGCCGCGATGAGCCAGGCGAGGACGATCGGCGAGATGGACCAGCCGTCGGTCGTGTCCTTGATGTAGTCGGAGATCCCGCCGTCGACGAGGACCTGCTTGAAGGCTCCGCCCGCGCCGATCACGAGCAGGATCATCGCCATCGCCTGGGCCGCCGACCTGCACGAGGCGGCGACTTCATCCAGGCTGCGGCCGATCCGTGGGCCGAAGGCCCAGATGGCGATGCACAGCGTCAGCAGGAGGGCGACCGGTGCCGAGCCGATGAAGGCGATGAAGTGCAGGACGGGGCCGGACGCGGACGTGGCCATGTCGGTCACGGCCGCCCCGGCGATCAGTACGACGGGCAGAAGGGCGACCGACAGCGACCAGGCCATGCCCGGCATCTCCTCGTCGTCGAAGACGCGTTCGCTGACCAGTCCTTTGGGGATGGAGGGGTTCATCGCCCGGACGAACGGCAGGCGCGGCCACAGCAGGGCGATGAGCGCGCCGGCGGGGAGGGCGATGAACAGGCCGTAGAACAGCGTCAGTCCGACCGAGGCGTCGAAGGAGGCGGCCACCGCGGTCGGTCCGGGGTGAGGCGGCAGGAAGCTGTGCATGGTGGACAGGGCGATCGACATCGGGAGCCCGACCCACAGCAGGTTCTTCCCGGTGACGCGAACGATGGTGAACGCGATCGGCACGATGATCACGAACGCGACCTCGTAGAACATCGTGACGCCGATGAGCATGGCCGTCAGCACCATGGCCACCTGCACCCAGCGCGGGCCGCAGATGTCGAGGAGCTTGCCGGCTATGCGCTGGGCCGCGCCGGAGTCCCCCATCACCCGGCCGACCATCGCGCCGAGCCCGATGGTGAGCATCGTGTCGCCGATCTGCCCCCCGATGCCCTCCGAGAGGACCTCAGGGATCTTCTCCAGCGGGATCCCCTGGACGAGTCCGACGCCCACGGCCACGAGGAGGAGGGCGGCGAAGCCGTTGAGTTTCAGCTTCGTCATCAGGAAGAGCAGGACCAGAACACTGATCCCGACGACAACAAGTGGCATGTACCAGTTCCCCTTTGAACCCGGACGCCGTCTTCACCGCGACTGTCGACCAGCTGTCTTCATATGAAGACAACGTCCATGTATGAGGATGGAGGCTAGGCTCATGAACACGAACAGGTCAATGGCCCGGGGCCCACGGATTGCCGACGGACTTACGATCGGCACATGTCACAGGCTGGGGGCGTACCCGAGGTCAAGTCGGCGGTCCGTACGGTCGCGTTGCTCGAACTGCTCGCCGCACGGGGCGACCGGCCGGCGCGGCTGCGCGAGCTCTCCGAGGAGCTGGGCGTGCCCCGCAGCAGCATGTACGCGCTGCTGCAGACACTCGTCGAGCACGGCTGGGTCCGCACGGATGTGACCGGTTCGCTGTACGGCATCGGGATCCGCGCGCTGCTCACCGGCACCAGTTATCTCGACGGTGACAAGCGGGTACGCACAGTCCGCCCCTACCTCGACGAGGCCTCGGACGCGCTCGGCGAGACCATCCACCTGGCCCGCCTCGACGGCTCCGACGTCGTCTACCTCGCGACCCGCGAGTCCCACGAATACCTGCGCACGATCAGCCGGGTCGGCCGCCGCGTCCCCGCCCATGCCGGAGCCCTGGGCAAGGCCCTGCTCGCGGAACGCCCCGACGCCGAACTCCCCCTGTCCGACGAGCCGTTGACGGCCTGCACGGAGAACACGCACACCACCCGGGCGACGCTCCTCAGCGACCTCGCCGGGGTACGCGCACGCGGTTACGCGATCGACCGCGAGGAAACCGTCCCCGGCATCGCCGGCTTCGGCTTCGCGCTGCGCTACGACACCCCGGCCACCGACGCCATCAGCTGCTCGGTACCGGTGTCCCGCCTCACCGAAGGGCATCAGCACCGTATCGTCGCCGTGATGCGGGAGGTACGGGCGAAGATCGAGACACTCCTGCCGCCGACCTCTCGCGATCCTGGTTGGCGTTAGGTGCCGTTGGGGTCAGCCGCCGGGCGGCATGTCGGCCAGGCGCAGCATCACTTTGCTGCTGGCGTTCGTCGGGTCTGCGGCGACGGCCAGCGCCTGCGCGGCCTGGTCCAGCGGGAAGCGGTGGCTGATCACCGGTGTCACATCCAGGCCGTCCCGCAGGGCGCCCAGCGCGTCGTCGATCTCCTCGACGAAACGGTACGAGCCGATCCAGGTGACCTCGCGGGTGACGAGGTCGCCCAGGACTGCGGGCGCGGCCGTCCCCGGCAGGTTCCCGACCTGGACGAGGGTGCCGCCGCGAGCGGTGGCCCTCAGCACGGGGCCGAGCGCGGCCGGTGCGCCGGAGGCCTCGAAGACCACCTCCACGTCCTCGGGCAACCCTTCGTCGCGCGAGAGTTCACGCGTCTCGTCGGCGCCCATGGCGCGCGCGACGGCCAGCGAGGACGCGGCCAGGTCTGCGGCGACGACGGTGCCCGCCCCGCGGTGCTTGGCGGCGGCGACGACCAGGGAGCCGATCGGCCCGGCACCGTTGACGAGGACGCTGCGGCCGCGCAGTTCGGGGACCCGGCCCACGGCGTGCAGCGCGACGGCCAACGGCTCGGCCAGCGCGCCATGTTCGGTGCTGACACCGTGCGGCAGGGGTCGGATCTGCGTGGCGCGTACGGCCCGGTACTCGCTGAACCCGCCGTCGGTGTGCGGGTGGAAGGCCGCCGAGCCGAAATAGCGGACGCGCGGGTGGAGGTTGGTACGTCCCGCGATCCGCTCCGGCAGCCGGCCGTCACCGACCGGCTCGGCCGGGTGGACGGTGACCGGCTGCCCCTCCACGAGGCCTCACACGCCGGGGCCGAGTGCGGCGATCCGGCCCGCGACCTCGTGGCCCAGGACCATCGGGTGCTTGAGCGAGGCGGTGCCGGATGCCCCGTACTTCCATTGAAGTGCTCTCCTCCCTGCGCAAGCTCAGGAAGGAGATTCCCGCCTACCTTGCGGCGGCGGGCTTGACGCGACGAGCGCGCCTGACGACTGCCCTCCCGGCAGCCGGGATCGCTACGAGACCGATCCGGTACAGGTGCAAGATGTTCCGGGCCGCGTTGTGGTCGGCGTTGCCCGACCAGCCGCAGTCCGGGTTCTTGCAGACGAACACGGCTTGGGACTCCCGGCTGCCGGTGGTGGTGCATCCGCATGCCGAGCAGCGCCGGGAGGTGCCGGGGGCGGGGACCTTGACCAGGGTGCCGCCATGCCGGGCGGTCTTGTACGTCAGCATGGTGACCGTGCGGCCCCATGCCTCGGCGGCGATGGAGCGGTTCAGCCCGGCTTTCTGTGCGACGTTCCTGCCGGGCTCTTCGACGGTTCCCCGAGCTGACTTGACCATGTTCGTGATGGTGAGTGCTTCGACCGCAACCGTGCCGTAGGTGCGGGCGATGGTGGTGGTCGTCTGGTGCTGCCAGTCGGCGGCTCGTCGCTTGGCTTTCGCTCGGAGCTGGGCGATCTGGTCATAGATGCGGTGCAGGCGACGGCTGGTGCGCTCGCCCGGCTTGCGACGTTGTTTGCGTTGGGCGGCGCGCTGTTCCAGGCGCAGGAGCTTGGCCTGTTCCTTCTCGGTCAACCACTCGCCGTGCTCGTACGTCGTCCCGTCGGAGAGGGCGAGAGGCACGGTGACGCCCACGTCGATCCCGACCTCCGGGCCCTGGTGAGCCTCGGGCTTGGCCTCCTGCGCCGTCACGCGGAAGGCAATGTGCCAACCAAGGGCGTCCTTGACGAGCCGCGCTCCGGTGATCCGGTTCTCGGTGCCGGCGCGCTTGTCTACGGGCAGGTCTTTGGTCCAGCGGAATCGGACCCGACCGATCTTGGGCAGGTTGACCATGCCCCAGCGGCGATGCACCCGCTTGATGCATAAATCCCGGCCCTGCAGGACGTCCACCGACATGACCGACCGGAAGCGTGCCTTGAACTTCGGGGCGTCCGCCCGGCCCTCCCAGCAGTTGCGCCACGCCTGGACGTACGTCTTCAGCACCGCCTGCGCGGCCTGCGCGGGCAGGACGGCGAGGAAATCGAGGTCCCGGCGGGCCTGGCGAATCGCGGCGTCCGCGTGCGCAAGGGTCCGCTTGTCTTTGGGCATCATCTGCCACCAGGCGTGCAGCAGATTCCACATTGTGCGGGCCGCATGCGCCTGGGCATCGGCCTGCGACACCTCGGCAGGCGACAGTGCAAGCCGGGCACGATGCCCGAACTGTCGCTTGACCAAGGTGCCTTGATTCATAAGACAGCCCCATTCGACAGTTCGCCCGACGCCCATAAGAACGAGCGAGGTCCTCAAAGGTCACCCAACTGGCCCCGATGACATGGCAGCCCGTCACCGACCACCCGGCGTGGTAACCCCTGTCCGCTCAAGGCCCAGCTCTCCGAGCCGGACAGTTCCGTCAAGTGCGTCTCCGCCCGGCTGCTTCTCGTCGGGTTCGTTCTTCGCCGGATCCTGCGGAGGGGCGCCCCCGTGAACGGGGCGCACTGCGCAAGATCAGAGGTGGACGACGAGCATCGCGGCGACGGGCCACCCCCGGTGCGGCCGTGAGCGTGGCCGCGAGGACGGGGCCGATCGCTCCTGCGGGAAGCCGTCGAACTCGCCTCGCTCGACGACCTGCCCGCGGAACTCGCCCCCTCGCGACCGTCGCCGCCAAGCCCGGCGCCTCGGCCTCCACGAGAATGTGTCTCCCGCCGTGTTCGCCGCCCAGCATCACGAGATCTTCGACGCGGTCGTCGGCGGTGACGTGTCGCTCGCGCGCACGGCCATGCGCGCCCATCTGCGGGCGGTCTTCAGCGACATCGAACGCATCCGCGCCCACTCACCGGAACTGTTCGCCTCCGGCTCCGCGAAGGCACCGGTGCGGCGGAACGTCGTGGTCTGGGAATAGCCGCCCCGCCCGGAAACGAGCGTCAACGTATTCTTCGCCCGTGGCCGAGACCGACGAGACCGACCTGATGCGGCTGCCCGACATGCCGCTGCACGATCCGTTCATCGTCGCCGACAGCGAGTCCCGTACGTACCACCTCTACACGTCCAACGACCCGTCCGTGTCGGGTGTGGACGGCACCGGCACGATGGTCTACCGCAGTCGCGACCTGCGGGACTGGATGCGTCCCGTCGTGGTCTTCCGGGCCGCCGAGCAGCAGCGGGAAATGTGGGCGACCGACGGCGGATGGGCGCCGGAGGTGCACGCATGGGGCGGCAGGTACTACCTGTTCACCACGCTGCACAACCAGGACAAGCCGCTTCCGGTACCACCCGCCGGCCGATGGGGCACGCCGTTCCAGCTCCCGAACCACATGCGCGGCACCATCGTCGCCGTGTCCGACTCACTGCTGGGGCCCTTCACCGTCATCGACCCGGCGCGCCCCACCCCGCCCGAGCACCTGATGACCCTCGACGGCACGCTCCACGTCGACCCGGCCGGGCAGCCCTGGATGGTGTACGCCCACGAGTGGCTGCAGACCATCGACGGAACCATGGAAGCGGTCCGGCTGGCTCCGGACCTGACCCGGGCGATCGGAGATCCGGTCTTCCTGTTCAAGGCGTCGGACGCGTTCTGGATCAGCGAGCAGGTCCCCGGCGGCGTACCGCACCAGCTCGCGCCCTACGTCACCGACGGCCCGCAGCTGTACCAGACCCCTGACGGATCCCTGCTCATGCTGTGGTCGACGTACGAAAAGAACGTGGCCGGCCAGGACGGCACCATCAGCGGCGGCTATGTGCAGACGTACGCCGTCTCCAAGTCCGGTGACATCGAAGGGCCGTGGGAACAGCAGCGCCCTCTCGTCCGGAACGACAGTGGTCACGGCATGCTGTTCCACACCTTCGACGGTGAGCTGATGATGATCCTGCACCGCCCGTTCGAGAACGCCCGCGGGAAGCTGTACGAGATGCAGCTCCTCGGGCACGAGCTACGGGTGCTCCGCCGGCGCACCGATCTCGACGGCGGCGGCTGACGCGTTCACCTCAGATCCACCCACGTTCCCTGCTCGGCTGAGCGCGCCATGGCGTCCAGCGCCACCGCGCTCGCCACGGCGTCGGCCGGCGTCGGCCCGTGCGGAACGCCTTCGGCGATCGAACGCACGAAGTGGTGGGCCTCGATGACCTTCAGGTCGTCGTAGCCCATGCTGTTGGCCGAGCCCGGCTGGAAGGCGGCGTACTCGCCGTGTCCGGGGCCGACGTACAGGGTGCTCACGGGCTGGTCCTGGTAGCTGGTGCCGCGGCTGACGGCGAGTTCTCCCATACGGCGGTAGTCCCAGAACACCGCGCCGGTGGTGCCGTGGATCTCGAATCCGTAGTTGTTCTGCTCGCCGACCGAGACCCGGGACGCCTCCAGGACGCCGCGGGCACCGGAGGCGAAACGAAGGAGGCAGTTGACGTAGTCCTCGTTCTCCACCGGACCGAGTTCGCCGCCGGCGGCCCGGGTGTGACCGGCGGTGGCGCCGGTGGGGCGGGCCCGCTCGGGGATGAAGACGGCGGTGTCGGCGGTGAGGGAGGCGATGTCCCCGAGCAGGAAGCGGGCCAGGTCGACGCCGTGTGAGGCCAGGTCGCCCAGGACCCCGCTTCCCCCGCGCTCCCGCTCGTACCGCCAGGTCAGGGCGCCCTCGGGGTGCGCCGCGTAGTCGCTGAACAGCCGGATGCGTACGTGCGTGACCGTGCCGATCTCGCCGGAGGCGACCAGCTCGCGGGCGGCCTCGACGGCGGGCGCGTTGCGGTAGTTGAAGCCGACCGTGCCCTGTACGTCCGCCTTGCCGAGGGCGTCGGCGACGGCCCTGGCGTCTTCGGCGGTCAGGCCCACCGGCTTCTCGATCCAGATGTGCTTGCCCGCCTCGGCCATCGCCACGCCGATCTCGCGGTGCAGGAAGTTCGGGGCGGTGATGCTCACCGCTCGCACCCGCGGATCGGCGGCCACCTCACGCCAGTCGCGGGCCGCGGACGCGAAGCCGTACCGCTCTGCCGCCTCCTCGGCGCGGCCGGGCACCTCGTCCGCGACGGTGACCAGTTCGGGCCGCAGGGGCAGTTGCGGGAAGTGGTGCGGCAGGCGGGCGTAGGCCTGTGTGTGCACGCGTCCCATCCAGCCGAAGCCGACGACGGCGATGCCGAGCGTATTCACCATGAGAGCCCTTCTTTGGACCGATCGAGAACCTGCGGCTCACGACTCTGCCTCATGGGCCACGACCGCGCCCCGCTGGGTGAGGCGTTTCGAAGCTGCGGGTCCGTCGCGGCTGATCGCTCCCCCGCTCAAGGGGGTCCCCATCGCGGCGGAGCCGCAGATCGGCACAGCCCCGCGCCCCTGAAGGGGCCTGCGGCCTCCCCAGGGGCGCGGTTCCGCACGGACTTCGGCAAGATCGCCTGGGCCGTCGACCACTCACTTCACGGGCGGGCCGTGAGATAGCCCCCCATCGTGCGGAAGTAGTCCTTCGCCGCGTGCTCCGTACCGTCCTCGGTACGGACCCGCTTCACGCAGAGGCCGCGCAACCGGCCGTTCCGGGCCTCGGCGCCGGCGACGATGACCACGCCGTCGCCCTCGCGGATGAAGATACGGCCGGGGGTGCCGCCGTAACGGCCCTCCGACACCGCTGCCTCGACGATGCGCAGGCGCTGACCACGGTGGTGGGTGAAGGCGTTGGGGTACGGGTCGCACTGGGCGCGCACCAGGCGCTCCAGGTCCTCGGCCGGCCAGGTCCAGTCGATCCGGCTGTCCTCGAGCGACCGCTTGTGGAAGAAGCTCGCCCGGCTGCGGTCCTGCGGGATCCACCGCGCGCGGCCCGAGGCGATCAGGTCCAGGGACTCGGTCACGACCGGTGTGATCAGGTCGACCGTGCGGTGGAACAGATCGGTGACGGTGTCGGTGGGGCCCACAGGAACGGCTCGCTGCAACAGGATGTCGCCCGCGTCGAGTTCGGCGTTCATCCGGTGCGCCGTGACGCCGACTTCCCGCTCGCCGTTGATCAGCGCCCAGATCAGCGGGGAGAAGCCCGCGTACGCCGGAAGCAGCGAGTCGTGGATGTTGAGCGTGCCGTGGGGCGGGAGGTCGAAGACCTCGGAAGGCAGCACGGTCCGCCAGTTGTTGGCGACGATCAGGTCCGGTTCCGCTTCGCGCAGCGCGGTGAGGAGTTCGGCGTCGTCGGGGCGGTTGCGCAGCAGTACCGGGATGCCGTGCTTCTCGGCGAGATCGGCCACCGAGTCGTCCCAGATCTTCTCGTACACGTGGTCGCTCTTGGGGTGGGTCACGGCCATGACCACCTCGTGATCGGACTCCAGCAGAGCCTGGAGGGTGCGGTGCCCCCAGGTCTGATAGCCGAACATGACGACCCGCATACTCGATCCTCTCCTAGGACACACCATTGCAAGGTAAGGCTAACCTTATTTAACATCAGTGGCGCCTAAGGGAAGGAAAGTTGCGGTGAACGCACTGCACGACGAACCGGACGCCATCCACGATCTGATCGGCGTAGGTTTTGGCCCGTCAAATCTCGCGCTGGCCATCGCGGTTGAGGAACACAACTCCCGAGCCGCCCCCGACCAGCGCCTTCGAGCCCGGTTCCTGGAGCGCCAGCCGTCCTTCGGCTGGCACCGTGGCATGCTCATCGACGATGCCACGATGCAGGTGTCCTTCCTCAAGGACCTTGTCACGATGCGCAATCCGACCAGCGATTTCAGCTTCCTGTGCTTCCTGCGGGAGCGCGGCAGACTCGTGGACTTCCTCAACGCGAAGACGCTCTTCCCGCTGCGGATCGAGTTCCACGAATACTTCGAGTGGGCCGCCGCCCGGATCGCTCACCAGGTCGACTACGGCGCCGAAGTCGTGTCCGTAGAGCCGGTACTGGCCGAGAACGGCGAGGTCCGCTGGTTCGACGTGGTCAGCCGCGTCCCCGGCGCACCCGAACGCACCGTCGTGCGCAGGGCCCGTAACATCTCGGTGGCCGCCGGCCTGGAGCCCCATCTCCCGCCGGGCACCGAGCTGTCGGACCGCATCTGGCACAACAGCCAACTGGTGCCGCGCGTAAGCGAGTTGAGCGACTCCGGCACTTCGGTGGGCCGTATCCTGGTACTCGGAGCCGGTCAGAGCGCCGCAGAGGCGGTCGACTACCTGCACCGCTCCTTCCCCGAGGCGGAGGTCTGCGCGGTCTTCGCCAAGTACGGGTACACACCCGCCGACGACAGCCCCTTCGCCAACCGGATCTTCGACCCGGAGGCCGTGGACGTCTACTTCCAGGCCAAGCCGGAGGTGAAGCAGTCCCTGGTCGACTACCACCGCAGCACCAACTACTCGGTGGTGGACATGGACTTGATCGAGTCGCTGTACGCGACCATGTACCGCGAGAAGGTCCAGGGCCACGAGCGGCTGCGCGTGCGCAATGTCTCCCGCATCCGGGACGTCCGCACGCTGGACGACCGCCTGGACGTCACCGTCGAGTTCCTCCCCACCGGTGAGCGGGAGGTGCTCTCCGCCGACCTGCTGGTCCATGCGACCGGCTACCGGCCCCGGGACCTCGACCAACTGCTGGGCAGGGCCGCGAAGCTCTGCCTGCGGGACGACGACGACGCCGTACGCGTGGGCCGCGACCATCGCGTGGAGGCCGCGCCCGATGTCACCGCCGGCATCTATCTGCAGGGCGCGACCGAGCACACGCACGGCCTCACCTCGACCCTGCTGTCCACGACGGCCGTGCGCTCCGGCGAGATCCTCGACTCCCTGCTCACCCATCGTGCGAGCGACGCGGAGGCGGGCATCAATCCCCCGGTCGGTTCCCCAGCCCGTCCATCCGTCAATTCCTCGGCCTGAAAGGGCGGTTCATCGTCATGACGACGGCACGCGCACGCGTGCCGTCGCCCTGCGCCCGGGGTGGTCGCGTGCGCGCCCCGGGCTGGGCAGGCATCTCGACTTAGGGTAGCCTCACCTTGGTTTTTCTCTTTGTCCGATCCCGGAGGGGTACGGGTGGGTCCTTCATATCCGTCGGGACGGGACGTCCTGAGGGGCGCGGTCAGGGGTCAGCGACGCAATGTCGCGCTCGGCTCTCTCCTCGGCTCCGGGCATCAGATCGGCGAGGCACTGGTGCCGGTTCTGATCGGCATCGTGATCGACCAGGCCGTCACGGACTCCGACACCGGCGCCCTGTTCCTCTGGCTGGCGATCCTCGCCGTGGTCTATGTGGGACTGGCGTTGAGCTTCCGCATCGGCGCCTGGTCCGGTGAAAAGGCCTCCGTGCAGGCCGAGCACTCGCTGCGCATCACCCTCGTACGCAGGGTCCTGGACCCCGGCGGCGGAGCGGAGGAGGGCCGGCTGCCCGGAGCGCTGGCCAATATCGCGACCGAGGACGCCAAGCGGGTCGGCGTCGTCAACCTGGCGCTGATGTTCGGGATTTCGGCACTGATGGGCCTGCTCACCTGTGCCGTCGCCCTGCTGCGCACGTCGGTGCTGCTCGGTCTGGTGGTGCTGCTCGGCACACCTGTCCTGCTCTGGCTGGGGCATCTGCTGAGCAAGCCGCTGGAGAGCCGCAGCGAGGCCGAGCAGGAGCGGGCGGCGCACGCCTCGGCCGTGGCCGCCGACCTGGTGGCCGGACTGCGGATCCTGAAGGGCATCGGCGGCGAGTCGACGGCCATCGCCCGCTACCGCACCACCAGCCGCGACTCCCTGCAGGCGACCTTGCGGGCCGCTCGCGCGCAGGCCTTCCAGAACGGCATGGTCCTGGCGCTGACGGGCTGTCTGATCGCCGTCGTGGCACTGGTCGGTGGCCGGCTTGCCGCTCAAGGCAGCATCAGTCTGGGCGAGTTGGTGTCGGCGGTCGGGCTCGCGCTCTTCCTGCTCGGGCCCCTGGAGACGCTCGCCTGGGTCAACGCCGAGTTCGCGCAGGGCCGGGCCTCGGCCGCCCGGATCGCGGAGGTGCTGGCCACGCCGCAAGCCGTCACGTCCGGCGGCCGGAGCCTGCCGCAGCAGGTGCGCGGCGCGGTCCGGCTGAGCGGGCTGAGCCATGGCGGGCTGCGCGAGGTGGACCTGGACATCGCACCCGGTGAACTCCTCGGCGTGGTCGCGACCGACCCCGCGCACGCCGCCGACCTGCTGCGCTGTCTGTCCCGGCAGACCGACCCCGAAGCCGGAACGGTCGAACTGGACGGGGTGCCCCTGCGTGACCTTGATCCCGCCGAGTTGCGTACGAGCCTGCTGGTGGCCGAGCACGACGCGGACCTCTTCGAGGGCACCGTCCGCGAGAACGTCACGGCCGCCGTCGTCGCCGGTTCCGAATCCGCCGATCCGGAGGCGGCGATGGCCGCGGCGGGGGTGGCCCAGGTCGCGCAGACCCTGCCGGACGGCGAGGACACGGCGGTCAGTGAGCGTGGCCGGTCCCTCTCGGGCGGGCAGCGTCAACGGGTCGCTCTCGCCCGCGCGTTGGCGGCCGGCCGGCCCGTGCTGGTGGTCCACGATCCGACCACCGCGGTCGACGCGGTGACCGAGGCCCGGATCGCGGCCGGCCTGAGGGATATCCGCAAGGGCCGCACCACGGTGCTCGTGACGACCAGCCCGGCGCTGCTCGCGGTCACGGACCGGGTGGTGCTGCTCGACGACGGCCGGATCGCCGACACGGCCCCGCACACCGATCTGGTACGCCGTCACGAGGCGTACCGCGCGGCGGTGCTGTCATGAGCGGCACCTCGGCGAACGGGAACGACGGGAACAAGAAAGCGATGACTGGCGCAGACCCCGGCCCTGGCCCCAGTACGGACGAGCAGGGGCACGACACCCGGGAACTGTTGCCGACGGCGACCGGGGCCCGCACCCGTGCCGCCGTCCGCGAACTGGTGCGTCCGCGGCGCGGCCTGGCCCTCGGCAGCTTCGCGGTGATGGTCGCGGCCACCGGTGTGGGCCTGCTCGTCCAGCCGCTGCTGGGCCGCATCGTGGACGTGGTGGCCGAGGGGCGCCCGCCCGGGGACGTGACGACTCCGGTCGTCCTCCTGGTGCTGGTCGCCCTCGCCCAGGGCGGCACCACCGCGCTGGGCCTGACGCTGGTCTCCCGGCTCGGCGAGACCCTGCTGGCGCAGCTGCGCGAGCGGTTCGTGGAGAAGGCGCTGCGGCTGCCGCTGGAACAGGTGGAGAAGGCGGGTGCGGGAGACCTCACCGCCCGGGTCACCCGGGACGTCTCGGTGGTCGCGGAGGCGGTGCGCAACGCCCTGCCCGAACTGGCCCGCTCCCTGCTGGCCATCGTGCTGACGCTGGGCGCGATGGCGGCGCTGGACTGGCGTTTCCTGCTCGCGGCACTCCTCGCGGTGCCCGTCCAGGCGCACACCGCGCGTTGGTACGTGCGCCACGCCGTTCCGCTCTACGCCCGTCAGCGCATCGCGACGGGTGATCAGCAGCAGCAGCTCCTCGACTCCATCGCCGGGGCGAGTACGGTACGGGCGTTCCGGCTGGAGGAGCAGCACACGGCGCATGTGACCCGGCGGTCGTCCGCGGCGGTCGAGCTGACGCTGCGCGGAGTGAAGCTGGTGCTGCGGTTCTACAACCGGCTGCACGTGGCCGAGTACACCGGCCTCGCCGCGGTCCTCGTCACCGGGTTCCTGCTGGTGCGCGCCGACTCTGTGTCCATCGGCACCGCCACCGCCGCGGCCCTGTACTTCCACAGTCTGTTCGCCCCGATCAACGCCGCGCTGGTGCTGCTCGACGACGCGCAGTCGGCGACCGCCGCACTCGCCCGGCTGATCGGGGTCGCCGACCAGCCGGACCCCGAGCCCGAGGAAACGGCGAAACCGCACCAGCGGCGGGAGCCGGGCACGACGGCGGACGGCACTGTCACCGTGACCGGCATCGACCACGCGTACGAGCCCGGCCGCCCCGTCCTGCACGAGGTGGACCTGACCCTCCGGGCCGGCGAACGCGTGGCCCTGGTCGGCCCGAGCGGCGCGGGCAAGACGACCCTGGCCAAGCTCATCGCGGGCGTACACGCCCCGACGTCCGGCTCGGTGCATCTGACCGGCGCCGGAGCGTACGGCGACGGCGAGGGTCTGCCGGTGGCCCTGGTCACCCAGGAGACGCATGTCTTCGCCGGTTCGCTCGCGGAGGACCTGCGCCTGGCGCGGGCCGAAGCCACCGGCGAAGAGCTGCGCACGGCCCTGGCCACCGTGGAGGCCCTGGACTGGGTCGAAGCGCTGCCGGAGGGCCTGGACACGGTCGTGGGCGAGGGCGGACACCGCCTCACGCCCGCCCAGGTCCAGCAACTCGCCCTGGCGCGGCTGGTGTTGGCCGATCCCCCGGTGGCCGTGCTCGACGAGGCGACCGCCGAGGCCGGCAGCACCGGAGCCCGGCTGCTGGAGCGGGCGGCCGACCGGGCGGTGGACGGCCGCACGGCGCTGGTCGTCGCACACCGCCTCACCCAGGCCGCGGCCGCGGACCGGATCGTCGTCATGGACGGCGGCCGGATCGTGGAGAGCGGCACCCATGACGAGCTGTGCGCGGCGGGCGGGACCTACGCCTCCCTGTGGGAGGCCTGGTCCGGTACGCGCAGCACGGCCGATCAGCCCCCCACGAAGCAGCACCGTCCCGACACAACCACCATGAAGGACCATTGATGCTCGGCTCTCTCAGAGGTACACGCCTCGCCACGGCGCTCGTCTCCGCGCTTCTGCTCTTCACCACCGCCACGGCCTGCGGCTCGGGAGATGATTCCGAGGCAGCCGCAGAGAACGCAGGGAACAAGGAATCCGCGAACAGCGCCTTCCCGGTGTCCATCCCGCACAAGTACGGCAACACCTCCATCAAGGCGGAGCCCAAGCGGATCGTCACGGTAGGTCTGACCGACCAGGACGCCGTGCTCGCCCTGGGCAAGGTGCCCGTCGGCACCACCGAGTGGCTCGGCGGCTACAAGGGCGCCATCGGCCCGTGGGCCGCCGACAAGCTGGGCAGTTCGAAGGCGCCCACGGTGCTGAAGGACACCGGCACCGGTCCGCAGACGGAGAAGATCGCCGCGCTCAAGCCCGACCTGATCCTCGCGGTCTACGGGGGTCTGACCAAGGAGCAGTACGAGACCCTGTCGAAGTTCGCGCCGGTGGTGGCCCAGCCGAAGGCGTACAACGACTACGGCGTCCCGTGGCAGGAGCAGACCGAGATCATCGGCAAGGCGCTCGGCCAGGAGGCGCAGGCGAAGGAGCTCGTCGAGGGCGTCCAGGCCGACTTCAAGAAGGCGGCCGGGGACAACCCGGACTTCGCCGGGAAGACCGCCGTGATGGCCACCCCGTACGAGGGCATGTTCGTCTTCGGCAGCCAGGACCCGCGCTCCCGGCTGCTCACGGATCTCGGTTTCAAGCTGCCGACCGATCTGGACAAGGTCATCGGCGACGAGTTCGGCGCCAACATCAGCAAGGAGCGCACCGATCTGCTGGACACGGACGCCCTCGTGTGGATCGTCTCCGATGTGGCCAAGGACGAGGCCAAGCTTGACAAGAACGCCCTCTACGCCGACTTGAACGTGGCGAAGCAGGATCGTGAGGTCTTCGTCCCGGAGACGAGCGACTACGGCAACTCCGTGTCGTTCGTGACGGTCCTGAGCCTGCCGTACATGCTCGACCGCCTGGTGCCGCAGTTGGCCGCGGCCGTTGACGGCGACACGGCCACGAAGGTGGAGCAGCCGGCGTCCTGAGACACCGGCTGCTCGGATGGAAGCGGAGTTCGACTGCGGGTCCGTTGTGGCTGGTCGCGCAGTTCCCCGCGCCCCTGAAAGGAAGGCCTGCGGCCTCCTTTCAGGGGCGCGGGGGCGAGGCCCGCTGCTGCGCTCCACCGGGCGAGACCAGGTGGTCGGTTATTCGTCGGTCTCCTGACCGTCGACGAACGTCGTCACCACCTCGATGTCGCCGATGCGTGAGGTGTCGACCCGCCTCGGGTCGTCTCCCAGCACGACCAGATCGGCGCGCTTGCCCGGGGTGAGACTGCCCGCGACGGAGTCCCAGTGGCAGGCGAAGGCCCCGCCGACGGTGTAAGCGCGCAGGGCCTCGTCGACGGTGACGGACTCGTCCGGGCCGATCACCTGGCCCGACTCCGAAGCCCGCTCGACCATGAACTGGACGGCCCGCAGCGGTGATCCGTCCGCGACAGGCCGGTCGGAGCTGCCCACCAGTGTGATGCCGTGCTCGAGAAATCCCCTTCCCCGGTACATCCACGGCGCCCGCTCCTCGCCCATGATCGAGGCGTAGTCGTCGCCGAAGTAGCGCAGGAAGTTCGGCTGCACCACGGCGCTCACGCCGAGCCGCGCCATGCGGGTCAGCTGGTCGGGCCGGATCAGTCCCGCGTGTTCGATGCGGTGCCGTGCGCCCGGCCGCGGCCGGAGGTGATGCGCCCGCTCCAGGGCGTCAAGGGCGACGTCGGCCGCGCGGTCGCCGATGGCGTGGACGGCGAGCTGCCAGCCGCCGAGATGGCCGTCCACGATCGTGTCCGCGAGCACCTCGGGCTCGTCCTGCAACTGGCCGGCGTGGTCCAGGCCTTCGTACGGGCTGCTGAGTGCGGCCGTACGGGCCATCATGCCGCCGTCGGTGTAGATCTTCAGCGCGCCCACGGAGAGCCATTCGTCCCCGAACCCGGTGCGCAGTCCGAGGTCGAGGGCGCGCGGGATGCCGTCGTCCTCGTGTGCGGCGACCGGGTTCAGCCGGTCCGCTGCCACCATGAGCTGCACCCTCAGCGGCAACTTCCCCTGATCGCGGGCGAGTTGGTAGGCGCCCAGCTCGACCGGACTGTGCCCGAACAGGGCGCCGCCGATGCCCGCCTCGGCGCAGGCCGTCACGCCCTCGGTCAGACAGACGCGGGCCGCGCGCCCGATCGCCCGCGCCAACTCCTCCTGGGAGTACGGCAGTCGCAGCGCCCTTGCGGCTCCCATGGCCTGCTCGGCGAGGAAGCCGTCCTCGTGCGGTACATGGGCGGGCAGCAGGTCCAGGACGGCGGTGTTGACCACACAGCCGTGTCCGGAGTCGTGCAGCAGGTACACCTTGCGCCCCTCGCTGACCTTGTCCAGCTCGGCGGCGGTCAGATGGCGGCCCAGTGCCCGCTGGTCGTACCCCACGAGCTGCGTCCAGCCTCCGGGCGGCGTGCCCGCCACGGCGGCCGCGACGACCCCGAGCACGTCGTCGGCCGAGGTGCACGGCGTCACGCTCGGGGTGGCCGCCTTGAGGCCGGTCCACGCCAGGTGCACATGGCTGTCGATGAACCCGGGCAGCACGGTGGCGCCCTGGAGATCCACCACCCGGCGCGCGGGCAGCGCGGTCACCGCCTCGTCCAGGCCCACGATCCGGCCCTGCCAGATGCCGAGGTCGTGGGCGACGGGGTGGTCCGGGTCCATCGTCAGGATGTGCGCGTTGGTGAGTCTGGTGCTGAGCATCGGGTCAGCCGGTCCGCTCCATCCGCTCCATCCGCTCCACCAGACTCGTGGGTCGCATGTCGGTCCAGTTGGTCTCGATGTAGTCGAGGCACTCCTGACGGGGGCCAGGGCCGTGGGCGACGGTCCAGCCCGCGGGGACGTCCACGAAGTCGGGCCAGAGGCTGTGCTGGCCCTCGTCGTTGACGAGCACGGAATAGACGCCGTCGGGGTTCTCGAACGGGTTGGTGTTGCCGCTGCTCATGCGGTGATCCTCCTGGGTGCGGGACTAGCGGGCAAGGGGCTGGGGACGGTGCTGGATGCGGGTGACAAGGGCCTTCAGGGCGCGGAACCAGGTCTCGGCCAGGTCGCGGACCGCCTCCTCGGACAGGACGGCCTCGGGCCAGGACCAGTGGGCGGCCAGGACGGGGCCGTCGGCGCGGTCCTCGGTCACGACGTTGATGCCGAGGGCGTGGCCCTCGCGCATCTCCGGTTCGGCGCCGATGTCCGCGACGTCCTCCTCCGCGGCGTACGACCAGTCCGTCTCCTCGGGGATGCCGAACCGGCCGAGGTAGTTGAACTCGATCGCCGGTGTTTCGAAGGCGGCGAGGACCGGTGCCGTACGGGGGTTGAGGTGGCGCAGCATGCCGTAGCCGACGCCGTTCGCGGGCAGCGAGCCGAGATGCCGTCGTACCGCGGCCACCGCCTCGTCCGCAGCCGGGCCGCCCTGGAGCGCGTCGTCCAGGTCGGCGGGGCCGGTGTCCAGGCGGACCGGGAAGACGCTGGTGAACCAGCCGACCGTACGCGACAGATCGGCGTCCCCCGCCAACTCCTCCTCGCGGCCGTGGCTTTCGAGGTCGACGAGGACCGGACCCGCCGAGCCGTCCCCGTGGCGTCGCCGCCAGTCGGCCACGGCGAGGCCGAGACCGGTGAGCAGGACGTCGTTGACGTTCGCGCCGAAGGCGGCGGGCACGGCCGAGAGCAGCGGGCCCGTCTGGTCGGCGGGCAGGCGCAGTGCCAGTTCCCGTACCGTGCCGACGGTGTCGCGGTCCGGGTCGAGCGGCCGGTTCAGCGGGAAGGGCGCGGCGCCTTCGAACACGCCGGTCCAGAAGGGCAGTTCCGCGTCGCGGGCCGGGTCCTGGGCCAGCTCGGCCAGCTTGCGGGACCAGGTGCGGAAGGAGGTGTCGACGGGCGGGAGTTCCGCCGGGCGCCCGGCTGCGACGTCCTGCCAGGCGGCGGCCAGGTCGGGCAGCAGGACGCGCCAGGAGACGCCGTCGGTGACGAGGTGATGGGCCATCAGCAGCAGTCTGCCCGGCTCACCGCCCGCGTCGAACCACACGGCCCGCACCATGGCGCCGGCATCCGGGTCGAGCGTCGCGCGGGCGGCACGGGCGCGTTCCGCGACCACCGTCCGCAGCGCCTCGGCGTCCAGCCCTGCGACGTCGACTCGCTCGATCCATGCCTCGGTGTCCACCGCGTCAGGGCCCGGGACCTCGATGGCCCAGTCGTCGGCTCCCGTACTGCCCGTGCCTCCCGTACTGCCCGTGCCTCCCGTACGGACCAGCCTGCCGCGCAGCATGGCGTGCCGATCCGCGATCGCCCGCAGCACGGCGGCCAGCTTCGGCCGGTCCAGGGCGGCGGGAGTCCGGACCAGGGCGGCCTGGTGGTAGCCCTTGAAGGAGCCGCCGAGTTCGCGCAGCCAGTGCATGACCGGCGTCAATGGCACGGTGCCGATTCCGTCGTCGGCGGGGCGGGCACGGGTGGCCTCGGGTCCGGCAGCCGTCGCGACCTCGGCGAGAGCGGCGACCGTACGGTGACGGAACACCAGGCGCGGGGTGATCCGCACCCCCGCCGCCCGAGCCCTGCTCACGAGCTGCATGGCCACGATGCTGTCGCCGCCCAGGGTGAAGAAGTCGTCGTCGACGCCCACTTCGTCCAGTCCGAGTACGTCGGCGAAGACGCCGCAGAGGGTCTTCTCCAGTTCCGTACCGGGAGCCCGGCCGGTGGAGACGGCGCTGAAGTCCGGGGCAGGCAGGGCGGCCCGGTCCAGCTTGCCGTTGGCCAGTGCGGGCAGCCGGTCCAGGAGTACGACGGCGGCCGGGACCATGTAGTCCGGCAACTGCCCGCCGACGTGCCCACGCAGCCGTCCGGCGTCGGGGAGCCGTCCGGCGACCGGAACGACGTACGCCACCAGCAGTTTCCGCGACCCCTCCTGACGTACTGTCACCACTGCTTGGGCGACGTCGGAGTGGGAGGAGAGCACGGACTCGATCTCGCCGGGTTCGATCCGGAAGCCGCGGATCTTCACCTGGTCGTCGGCACGGCCCAGGTAGTCGATCTGTCCGTCGGCGGTCCACCGGGCCAGGTCACCGGTCCGGTACAGCCGCGAGCCGGGCGGCCCGAACGGGTCGGCGACGAAGCGCTCGGCGGTCAGCGCGGGACGGCCCAGATAGCCGCGGGCCAGACCGCCACCGGCCAGGTACAGCTCGCCCGTGACGCCGGGCGGTAGGGGTTGCAGCCGGTCGTCGAGTACGTATGCCCGGGTGCCCGCCACGGGTCGGCCGACGAGAGGCCGGTCGCTGTCGCGGACCCGCGCCACGAGAGCGTCGACGGTGGACTCGGTGGGCCCGTACAGGTTGAACGCCTCGGTGCCGGGCAGTCGCCCGAGCCGCTCCCACTGCGCCGCCGGTACGGCCTCGCCGCCGACGCCGACGACGGCGAGCGGGCAGCTGCCGTCCTCGCGGACCAGTCCCGTCTGAGCCATCTGCGCGAAGAACGACGGCGTGACCTCCAGGAAGTCGAAGCCGTGCTCGACGACGGCCGCCGCGAGCAGTTCGGGGTCGCGACGGGTCTCGTCCGAGACCACATGCACGCAGTGCCCGTCGAGCAGCCACAACTGTGGTTGCCAGGAGGCGTCGAAGGAGAACGCCCAGGCGTGTCCGGCTCGTAGATGCCGCCGGCCTGTGGCGGCCTTGGCCGATGCGTACAACGTCTCGCGGTGGCTGTGGAAGAGGTTGCCCACGGTCTCGTGGGTGACGACAACTCCCTTGGGGCGGCCGGTGGAACCGGAGGTGTAGATCACATAGGCCGGGTGGCGCGGCGTCAGCGGTTCGGTGCGGTCGGTGTCGAGAAGGTCGGCGGTGCTCTCGCCCGCGAGCAGTTCCGCGGTCCTCGGGTCGTCGAGGAGCATGGCCGGCGGGCCGTCCGGGGGCAGCAGCGGGGCGAGGTCCTTCGTGGTGAGGACGAGTACCGGGCGGGCGTCGTCGAGCATGTCGCGGGTGCGGCCCGCCGGGGCGTCCGGGTCGAGCGGCAGATACGCGGCACCGGCCTTCTGCACCGCCAGGATGGCGAGCAGGGTGCGGGCGGTACGGGGCAGCGCCAGGGCGACGATCCGCTCGGGTCCGGCGCCGTGCGTGAGCAGCAGCCGGGCGAGCCGGTTGGCCTTGGCGTTCAGTTGGGCGAAGGTCAGCCGGAGGCCGTCGGAGGCCACGGCGGGGGCGTCCGGGGAGAGTTCGGCCTGCCGCTCGAAGAGAGCCGGGACGGTGGTGGGCGGGGCGAGTGCGGGCGTGTCGTTCCACTCGGTGAGGATCCGTCGGCGTTCGGCGGCGCCGAGGACGTCGATCCGGGTGATCGGTGTGTCGGGGGCGGCCACCACCGCACGCAGCAGGCGGATCAGCCGTTCGGCGACGGCCTCGGCGGTGGCGTGGTCGAACAGGTCGGTGCTGTACTCCAGGACTCCGTCGACGCCTTCGCCGTCGGCCCGCTCCACGAAGTCGAAGGAGAGGTCGAACTTGGCGGTGGTCTGGCCGATCTCCTCCCGCCGCGAGCGCAGCCCGGCGAAGCCGGCGTCGTCACCACCCGCGGCGAGGTACACGACCATGACCTGGAACAGTGGGTGCCGCGCGAGCGAGCGAGCGGGACTGAGCGCGTCCACCACCCGTTCGAACGGCACGTCCTGGTGGTCGAAGGCGGCGAGGTCCGTCTCCCGTACGCGGCCGAGGAGTTCGCGGAAGGTGGGCTCCCCCGCGGTGTCGGTGCGCAGTACCAGCGTGTTGAGGAAGAACCCGACCAGGTCCTCCAGCGCCTCCTCGGTGCGACCTGCGATCGGGCTGCCCAGCGGGATGTCGGTACCGGCTCCGAGCCGGGTCAGCAGCGCCGCCACCGCGGCCTGGACGACCATGAACATGCTCACATTGCCCGTCCGGGCCAGTTCGCGCAGCTGAGCCGCAAGCTGCGGGTCCAGCGGCATGTGCACGGTCCCGCCGCGGTAACTTGCCTCCAGCGGACGCGGCCGGTCGACGGGCAGCGCAAGCTCCTCCGGGAGTCCCGCCAAGTTCCGCTGCCAGAAGTCGAGTTGACGCGCGGCCAGGCTGGCCGGGTCCTTCTCGTCGCCGAGCATCGCCCGCTGCCACAGGCTGAAGTCGGCGTACTGGACGGGCAGGGGTGCCCGGTCCGGGGCACGGCCCGCGGCCCGTGCCGCGTACGCGTCGGTCAGGTCCCGGGTGAGCGGCAGGTCGGACCACTCGTCGCCCGCGATGTGGTGGAGCAGGAACAGCAGTACGTGTTCGTCGTCGGCGACCTGGAACAGGCGGACGCGCAGCGGCGGTTCACGGTCCAGCTCGAAGCCGTACTCGGCGGCCTCGACGAGCCGCCCGCCCAGCTCCTCCTCACTGGTGCGGACGACCTCCACCTGGACCCCGGCCCGTTCGGGGTCGAGGATCAACTGGTGGGCGCGGCCGTCCTGTTCCGGGAAGACGGTGCGCAGCGGCTCGTGCCGGGCGACCAGATCGTCGACGGCGAGCCGGAGCGCGTCCGTGTCGAGCGCTCCGGAAAGCCGCCAGACGATCGGGATGTTGTACGTGGGGCTGGGACCCTCCACCTGATACAGCACCCACAGGCGCTGCTGGGCGAAGGACAGGGGCAGCCGCTCCGGCCGTTCCGGGGCAGCGGTCAGGGCCGGGCGCGCGGGCTCGTCGGCGGCACCCGCCGTTTGCTCCGCGAGCCGGGCCACCGTCGGGGCCTCGAAAACCGTGCGCAGCGCCAGCTCGCCGCCCAGAGCCGCCCGTACGCGGCTGACCAGCCGCATGGCCAGGAGCGAGTGGCCGCCGAGCGCGAAGAAGTCGTCGTCGACACCGATCCGTTCCAGGCCCAGCACGTCCGCGAACAGTCCGCAGAGGATCTCCTCGCGCGGGGTGCGCGGAGCACTGCCGCTGCCCGTTTCCGCCGTGAAGTCGGGGGCGGGCAGAGCCTTGCGGTCGAGCTTGCCGTTGGGGGTGAGCGGCAGGGCGTCGACGGCCACGAAGGCCGCGGGGACCATGTGCTCGGGCAGGGCTGCCCCGGTGTGGGCACGCAAAGCGGCCGATTCAGGTGCCCGGTCCGCGGCCGGGACGATGTACGCGACGAGTCGCTGGTCATGTGGAATGACGACGGCGTGGGCGACGGCCTCGTGCCGGGCGAGCACGGCCTCGACCTCGCCGAGTTCGATGCGGAAGCCGCGGATCTTGACCTGGTCGTCGGTGCGGCCGAGGTATTCGACTGTGCCGTCGGCCGTCCAACGGGCCAGGTCTCCCGTGCGGTACATACGGGCGCCGGGTTCGCCGTACGGATCGGCGACGAACCGCTCGGCGGTCAGGCCGGGACGGTCGAGGTAGCCCCGGGCGAGCTGGACGCCCGCCAGGTAGAGCTCGCCGGGGACGCCCGGAGGCACCGGACGGAGTCCGGCGTCCAGGACGTACACGCCGGTGTTCCACACCGGGCGGCCGATCGGCACGCTCTCCGCTTCCGGTCGCACCTCGATCGCGGTGACGTCGACGGACGCCTCGGTCGGGCCGTAGAGGTTGTGCAGCTCGGCGGAGAGCACCTGGTGGAAGCGGTTCGCCAGCGGTACCGGCAGGGCCTCGCCGCTGCACATCACTCGGCGCAGGCCGGTGCACCGCGCCGCGGAGGGTTCCTCAAGGAACAGCTGGAGCATCGACGGCACGAAGTGCACCGTCGTGATCTGCTGTTGCTGGATCAACTCGGCGAGATAGGCCGGGTCCTTGTGGCCCTCCGGCCGAGCCACGACGAGCGTCGCCCCGGTGATCAGCGGCCAGAAGAACTCCCACACGGACACGTCGAAGCTGGACGGCGTCTTCTGCAGCACCCGGTCGTCACCGGTGAGTCCGTACGCTGCCTGCATCCACAGCAGACGGTTGACGATGCCCTGGTGCGGCACCACCACGCCCTTGGGACGGCCGGTCGAACCGGACGTGTAGATGACATACGCCGGGCTCAACGGGTCGTAGCCCAGTGGCAGTTCACCTGCCGGTCCGTCCGGCAGGGCGTCCCGGATCACGCACACCGGACGGGCGTCCTCCACCATGAGGGCGAGCCGCTCCTCCGGGTAGTCGGCGTCCAGCGGCAGGTACGCCCCACCCGCGCGGTGCACCGCCAGCAGCGCCACCACGAGGTCCACCGATCGAGGCAGCGCGACCGCCACCGTGCGCTCCGGGCCCACGCCCATGCCGGCCAGCACCCGCGCGGTGTACTCGACACGCGAGTCCAACTCGGCATAGGTGAGCCGCTGTTCGCCGAGGACGAGGGCGAGCGCGTCGGGTGTGCGGGCCGCTTGGGCGCGGAACAGCTCCGGCAGGGTGGTCGGCTCCACATCGTGCGCGGTGTCGTTCCACCGGCCGAGGACGGACTGCCGCTCGGACTCCTCCAGGACCTCCAAGTCCCGTACGGGCTGGTCCGGATCGGCCACCACCTGCTCCAGCAGCCGCACCAGACGCCCGGCCAGCCGCTCGGCGGTCGTCTCGTCACACAGGTCGGCCGCGTATTCCAGGAGCAGCACCAGACGGTCCCGGCCTGCCTCGTCCACGAAGGTGAAGTGGAGGTCGAACTTCGCCATGCCGGTGTCCATGTCGAACCACTCGGTCGGCATGCCGAGCACGTCCGGGTCGCCGTCGGGCCGGTAGTGGTATCCGAGCATGACCTGGAAGAGCGGGTTGCGCCCCGCCACGCGCGCCGGGTTGACCGCCTCGACCACCTGGTCGAAGGGCAGATCCTGGTGCTCGAACGCCTCCAGCGCCGACTCCCTCACGCGCCCGAGGAGTTGGCGGAAGGTGAGATCACCGCCGGACAGAGGGCCGCTGGACAGAGGGCCGCTGGACAGATCGGTACGCAGCACAAGCGTGTTGACGAAGAAGCCGACCAGATCGTCGAGCGCGTCATCCGTACGGCCCGCGATGGGTGCGCCGAGCGGAATGTCGTCCCCGGCACCGAGCCGGTGCAGCAAGGCGGCGGTGGCAGCCTGGAACAGCATGAACATGCTGGTGCCCGTGGCGGAGGACAGCTCGCGCAGTTCCCGGCCGGTGTCGGTGGGCAGTTCGAAGCGGACCTTGCCGCCCCGGCCCGTGGGCTCGGCCGGGCGGGGCCGGTCGAGGGGCAGGGTCAGTTCGTCCGGGAGGGCGCGCAAGGCCTCGGTCCAGTGGGCGAGTTGCTCCTCCCCGAGCCGACCGCCGAGCAAGGTGTCCTGCCAGAGCGTGTAGTCGGCGTACTGCACCGGGAGCGGCGCCCACTCCGGCTCGCGGCCCTCGCGACGAGCCTGGTAAGCGGTGGTGAGGTCGTTGAGGAACGGCCGGTCGGACCACTCGTCGGTGGTGATGTGGTGCAGCACCACGGCCACGACATGGTCGGCAGGAGCGATCCGGAACACCTCGCAGCGCAGCGGGAGTTCACGGCTGAGATCGAAGGGGCGGCGCTGGGCCGTCTCGATCAGGGTGGGCAGGGCGTCCTCGGCGCAGTCCATGACGGTGAACGAGGGCTCGCCCTCGGCCGCCGGGACGATCCGCTGATACGGCTCCCCGTCCTCCTCGAGGAACACGGTGCGCAGCGCCTCGTGCCGGCCGGCCACGTCCCGCAGGGCGGTCCGCAGCGCGTCCAGGTCGAGTTCGCCGCGGAGCCGGAAGACCAGCGGGAAGTTGTACGCGACGCCGCTGCCCGTGATCCGTTCCACCAGCCACAGGCGGCGCTGGGCGGCCGACAGCGGGATGCGTTCGGGCCGGTCGACGACAGGCACGACGGCCGGGCGTGCCGGTCGTCCGCCGTCGGCGCGGGCGGCGAGCAGCTCAGGTGTCGGGGCCTCGAAGAGGTCGCGGATCGCCAGTTCGGCGCCCAGCTCGGTGCGGGCCCGGCTGATCAGCCGGGTGGCGAGCAGGGAGTGGCCGCCGAGGTCGAAGAAGCCGTCCTCGGCACCGACTTCGGGCAGGCCGAGGACCTCCGCGAAGAGCCGGCAGAGCACCTCCTCCTCGGGAGTGCGCGGTCCTCGTCCGGTGCCGAGCGCGACGGCCGGTTCGGCTTCGGGCAGGGCGCGCACGTCGAGCTTGCCGTTGTCGTTCATGGGCAGCCGGTCGAGGGTGACGAAGGCGGCCGGGACCATGTAGTCGGGCAGCCGCTGCTTGAGGTCGTCACGGAGCTGCCGGACCAGGCTGTTCGCGTCGCGCGCGGCGGTCGGTTCGTTGGCGTACGGGGCCGTCCCACCGCCGGGGAGATACAGGCCGGCGGTCAGCCCGGGAGCG
Source organism: Streptomyces sp. NPDC006365 (assembly GCF_042870755.1). Classification (NCBI taxonomy): domain Bacteria; kingdom Bacillati; phylum Actinomycetota; class Actinomycetes; order Kitasatosporales; family Streptomycetaceae; genus Streptomyces; species Streptomyces sp. NPDC006365. The sequence continues at coordinate 260,620 of NZ_JBIAHS010000001.1, read as the reverse complement.
TCACCGGCCCCGCCGCCGTCACCGCCGTCACCGCCGTCACCGGCCAGGAACACGGCGTCGTACGTGCCCACTTCGCGGGACCAGGTGGTCAGCACGCGGTGACCGCGTTCGGCACCGAGGTCGTGGAGCGTCTGCGGGTCCACTCCGCCGTCGGCTCCGATACGGGCGTCGGGGATACCGGTGAGCCGCAGCGGGACTGTGGCGACGAGCTCCGTCAGGTCGAGGTCTTCGGTGAAGTCGACGGCCGGGACGTCGTCGAGTCGCAGGGCGGGATCGCCCGCGTACAGAACGGCGTCATAGCGGTAGCGGCTCAGCTCGTTGTGGTGGCGGGCGCGCTTGGTGCGGAGGTCGACTCCGTAGCCGAGGGTGGTGAAGTAGTCGGGGTCGACGAGGAGTTCCTTCTCCAGGCGCAGTCCGCGTTCGACGGCCCTGCCCAGAGCGTCACCGGTCACGCCGCGCGCGAGCTGGATCTCCGTCTGGAAGGTGCGGGCGAGCCGTAGGTTGCGCACGTCGCCGACGAAGAGCGCGCCGCCGGGGGCAAGCAGCTCCATGGCGCCCTGGATCACCGACGTGAGGTAGTCGATGCTCGGGAAGTACTGGATGACGGAGTTGATGACGATCGTGTCGAAGTAGCCGTCGCCGGGCAGCCCGTCGAGGTCGTCGGCGGGCTGCGCGCGGAGAGTGACCTTGGCGGCGAGTTCCGGGTCCTGGCGCAGGTCCTCGCCGATCTTGCGGATGACGGGGGCGGCGAAGTCGGTGGCCCAGTAGGCCTCGGCCTGCGGCGCGAGCCGGGACAGCAGCAGGCCGGAGCCGACGCCGATCTCCAGGATCCGCCGGGGCCGCAGCGAACCGATGCGCTCGACGGTGGCCTCGCGCCACTCCCGCATGTGGTCGAAGGGGATGGGCTGCCCGTCGTACGAGGAGTCCCAGCCGGCGTAGTCCTCGGTGAAGACGGCGGTGCTGATCTCCTCGTACTCGTCGGAGTAGATCTCCTGCCACTCGCCGACCTGTTCGCGCTCGGCGGTGTCCCGTTCGCCGCCGGTGGGACGGTCGGGGACGACGTAGCCGACGAGCCGGTCGTCGCGGACGAGGACGGCGGCCTGGGCCACCCGGGGGTGCTGGGCGAGCGCGGTCTCGATCTCGCCCAGCTCCACGCGGTAGCCGCGGATCTTGACCTGGTCGTCGGTGCGGCCCAGGAAGTCCAGGTTGCCGTCGGCGCGACGGCGCACCAGGTCGCCGGTGCGGTACATGCGCTCGCCGGGTTCGCCGAACGGGTCGGCGACGAAGCGCTCGGCGGTCAGGCCGGGGCGGCCGAGGTAGCCGCGGGCCAGACCGATACCGGCGATGTAGAGCTCGCCGGGGACGCCGTCCGGAACCGGTCGCAGCCAACCGTCCAGGATGTGGGCCCGCGTCCCGCGGATCGGACGCCCGACGGTGGGCGTCGCGCTGTCGAGGGTGCCGCCGCCGAGGGTGTTGATGGTGTACTCGGTCGGCCCGTAGAGGTTGTAGCCGTATGTGCCCTCGGTGTCGCGCAGCCGGTTCCACACCGTCTCCGAGACGGCCTCGCCGCCGAGCAGCACCAGCGGTGGCCGGTGGCCCTCCAACAGGCCCTGCTCGATGAGGAGATGGGCGTATGTGGGGGTGACGTTGACGACGTCCACGCGATGAGCTTCGCAGTACGCGACCAGGGCTTCGGCGTCGCGCCGCAGCTCCTCGTCGCAGATGTGCACCTCATGCCCCTCGACCAGCCACAGCAGTTCCTCCCACGACATGTCGAAGGCGAAGGACACCGTGTGCGCGATGCGCAGCCGACGGCCGCCCGCCGAGGCGATGGCCGGTTCGAAGATCTCCCGCTGGTGGTTGAGCTGCATATTGGTCAGGCCGCGGTACGGCGTGACGACGCCCTTGGGGCGGCCGGTGGAGCCGGAGGTGTAGATGACGTACGCCGGGTGCTCCAGGCTGAACACCTGGCGTGTCAGGTCGCCGGGAAGCGCGGCCAGTTCGGCCGTCACCGCCGGGTCGTCGAGCAGCACGCGCGGGCTGTCGGGGGCGGCACCCTCCAGTCGTGCGGCGACCGCTTCGGTGGACAGGATCAGTGCCGGCCGGGCGTCGTCGAGCATCGTGGCGAGCCGGTCGTCCGGGTAGTCCAGCTCCAGCGGCAGATACGCGGCCCCGGTGCGCAGTACGGCGAACAGAGCGACGACCATGTCCAGGGAGCGGGGCAGCCCGAGGGCGACGACCCTCTCGGGCGCGGCACCGCGGGCGAGCAGCAGCCGGGCCACGCGGTTGATACGGGTGTCGAGTTCGGCGTACGACAGGGTCGTGTCGCCGAAGACGAGCGCGGTGTCCTCAGGGGTGGCGGCGGCCTGCGCGGCCAGGAGGTCGGCGATGGTGTCCTCGGGGTCGGGGACACGGCTCGCGGCCCGCTCGCGCTCCAACTCGGCGTGCTCGGCGGGAAGCAGCGGGTCGAGGCCGCCCACGGGGGCGTCCAGGTCATGAGCCAGCCGCTCCAGCAGCAGCGTGAAGCGGTCGAGCAGGTCCTGCGCCTGCCGCCCACCGACGACGTCGGCCCGGTGGGTGAGGGTGACGTGGATGCGCTGCCCCGGTGTGACGACCAGGTTCACGGGATAGTGCGTCGCGTCGACGTTGGCGACGGCTCGGGCGCCGTGCCGGTCCGCCAGCTCGGCGAGTCGTTCCTCCGTGTCGCTGTTGCGCAGCACGAAAAGTGTGTCGAACAGCCGGCGGTGGCCGGTCTCGGCCTGGAGGACGCCCAGGCCCAGGTACTCGTACGGCATCACGGCAAGGCGTTCGTCCTGGACGCGCCGCAGCAGTCCGAGCACGGGCTCGGCGGGGTCGTAGGCGATCCGGGCGGGGACGGTGTTGAGGAACATGCCGATGACGTGCTCGATGTCCGGCACCTCGCTCGGCCGGCCCGCGACGGTGGTGCCGAAGACCACGTCATTGCGGCCGGTCGCGCTCGCCAGCGTCAGGCCCCAGGCAGCGGTGAGCACCGAGTTGAGGGTCAGTCCGTGCCGGCGTGCCGTGTCGCGCAGCCGCTCGCCCAGGTCCGCCGGGAGGGCGGCGTCCAGGCTCTCCGGGATGTCCGGCTCCAGGCCCTGGTCGGCGGCGGCGAGCAGGGTGGGCTCGTCCAGACCGGCGAGGGCCGTACGCCACGCGAGGGTGGCGACCGCGGTGTCCTGGGCCTCCAGCCAGGTGAGGTAGTCGCGGTACGAGCCGGGCGCGGGCAGGGCACTCGCGTCGCCGCCGGACTCGTACAGGGCGAAGAGCTGGTCCAGGAACAGCCACGCCGACCAGCCGTCCCACAGCAGCAGATGCCGGCCGACGACCAGCCGGTCGCCGCGCTCCTCACCGAGCCGCACGAGAAGCATCCGGAACAGCAGGGGCCGGGTCAGGTCGAAGCGGCGGGTGCGCTCCTCATCCATCAACTCCCGCAGTCGTACGTCCTGTTCGGGGACGGGCAGCCCGGACAGGTCGACCTCGTGGAGCGGGATCTCCGGCTCGCGGACGATGAACTGCACCGGCTGGCGCAGGCCTTCGCTGGTGAACCCGGCGCGCAGGCTCGGGTGGCGTTCCAGCAGGACGCGGGCCGCGGTGCGCAGCCGGTCCGCCTCGACGGGCGTGGCGAAGTCGAACGACTCGTGGACGGTGTAGACGTCCAGGGCACTGTCGTCGTACGTCGAGTGGAAGAACAGCCCTTCCTGGAGCGGGGCAAGCGGCCAGATGTCCTCGACGGGGTACGGGCTGAGCCGGTGAACGCGCTCTGTCTCGTCGGCGGTGAGGGAGAACGCGGAGGTCAGCATGCGGGCCGAGGCCACCGGGACGGCCGCCGCGGCGAGCGCTGCGGGAGTGCGGTGCTCGAAGACGTCCCGCGGATTGAGCTCCAGGCCTGCACTGCGGGCGCGGCTGGAGACGCCGATCGAGGTGATGCTGTCGCCGCCGAGCATGAAGAAGTCGTCGTCGATGCCGACGTCGTCGAGCTTCAGCACGGCCGCGAAGATCTCGGTGAGGGCGCGTTCGCGCTCGTCGCGCGGGGCCCGCGCCTCGGCGCGTACCGTCTGCGGCGCGGGCAGTGCGGCCCGGTCGAGCTTGCCGCTGGGGGTCAACGGCAGGGCGTCGAGGACGACATAGGCGCCGGGCACCATGGGCGCGGGCAGCGACTCTGCGAGAGCGGCCTGAAGTTCCGCGGGCTCCGGACGGGCGTCGCGGGAGGGGACGACGTACGCGATCAGTGCGCTGCCCGCGACGGTGACTGCGGCCTGGGCGACGCCGGGATGGCGGGTCAACGCGGCCTCGATCTCGCCGAGTTCGATGCGGTTGCCGCGGATCTTGACCTGACGGTCGGTGCGCCCCAGGTACTCGACGCTCCCGTCGGCGCGGCGGCGCACCAGGTCACCCGTGCGGTACATGCGCTCGCCGGGCGCGCCGTACGGATCGGCCACGAACCGCTCGGCGGTCAGGCCGGGGCGGGCGTGATAGCCGCGCGCCAGCTGAACGCCCGTCAGGTACAGCTCGCCGGGGGTGCCTTCGGGCACCGGGCGCAGGCAGGAGTCCAGTACGCGCAGGCCGGTGTTCCACACAGGACGGCCGATGGGCACGGTGGTGCCGGGTGTGCCGTCGTACGGGTGGTACGTGACGTCGACGGCGGCCTCGGTGGGGCCGTACAGGTTGTGCAGCGGTACCCCGGTGAGCGCCTGCCAGCGGTGCGCGGCGGCGCCGGGCAGCGCCTCGCCACTGCTGAAGACACGACGCAGTGAGGCCGCCCAGGCGGGATCGGCGGTGATCTCCTCGGACTGCAGGAAGGCTTCGAGCATCGAGGGCACGAAGTGCAGGGTGGTGACGCCCTGCTCACGGATCAGCCCGGCCAGGTACGCCGGGTCGCGGTGTCCGTCGGGGCGCGCGAGGACGACTGCGGCGCCCTCGCACAGCGCCCAGAAGAACTCCCAGACACTGACGTCGAAGCTGGCCGGGGTCTTCTGCAACACACGGTCGTCGGCGGCGAGTCGGTACTCGCCCTGCATCCAGGCCAGGCGGTTGACGATGGCCCGGTGGGTGACGACGACGCCCTTGGGGCGGCCGGTCGAGCCGGAGGTGTAGATCAGGTAGGCCGGGTCGTCGGGGCGGGCCGGATCGGGGGCGGTGGTGTGCGCCTCGTCGTCGGCCGGGGTGTCCAGGGTGTCCAGCAACAGGGGTGTGAGCCCGGCGACTTCGGGCAGCCGCGGTGCGGTGGCCGTCGTGGTGACGACCGTCGCCGCTCCCGAGTCGGTGAGCATGTGCGTCACACGGTCGGCCGGGTAGTCCACGTCGACGGGGAGGTAGGCGGCGCCGGACTTGAGCACGCCCAGCAGGGCGACCATGAGTTCCGCCGAGCGCGGTACGGCGACCGCGACGACCGAGCCGGGACGGGCGCCCCGGGTTCTGAGCCGTGCCGCCAACTCCTCGGCGCGGGCGTCCAGTTCGCGATACGTGAGCGTCTCGTCCTCGTACACCACGGCCGTGGCCCGCGGAGTGCGGGCGGCCTGGGCATCGAAGGCGGCGGCGAGCGTCGTCTCAGGCACGTCCCGCCGGTCGCCGGCCGGATGGGCGAGGGACAGTTCCTCCGCGGAGAGCAGTTCCAGGCCGGCGGCCGGCTGCCCGGGGTCGGCGGCGAGGGCGTCCAGGATCCGGGTGAGCCGGTCCGCGATCCGGTGCACGCTCTCGGCGTCGAGCCGCTGGGCGTGGTGCTTGAGGCGCAGGTCGAGTCGGCGGCCCGGCTTCACGATCAGGGCGAGCGGGTAGTGCACGGCGTCGTGGAACTCATGGCCCGTGACGTGGACGGTGCCGGACGGGTCGGTGAGGCCGGTCGCGGACGGGTAGTTCTCGAAGACGACCAGGGTGTCGAAGAGCTCGCCGCTGCCCGCGAGCCCGGCGACCCGCTGCAGCTCCGCGAGGCCGAGGTGCTGGTGGTCCAGCAGCCGCGCCTGCTCGTCCTGGAGCCGGCCGAGCAGCTCGGCGAGGGTGTCGGCGGGCTCCCAACAAAAGCGCGTGGGCAGGGTGTTGATGAACAGGCCGACCATGGACTCGATGCCCTCGACCTCGGCGTCACGGCCGGAGACGGTGGTGCCGAACACCACGTCCTGCCGGGCGGTCAGCCGCCCGATCAGCAGACCCCAGGCGCTCTGCACGACCGTGCCCAGAGTCACCCCGAGTTCCCGGGCCCGGGCCGCAAGGCGGGCGGTGACCTGCTCGGACAGCTCGACGCGGACCTGAGCGGGCTCGATCGGCGTACCGTCGGCGGGCGCCTCGACCAGCCGCGTGGGCTCGTCAAGACCGGCGAGGGCGGTGCGCCAGGCCTCGCGGGCGGCATCGCGGTCGGCGGTGGCCAGGCGGCGTAGATACCCGTCGTACGGCGCGACCTCGGGCAGTTCGGCCGGCGTGTCCCCGTAGCAGGCCATCAGCTCGCGGTGCAGCACCGGCAGGGACCAGCCGTCGGCGACGATGTGATGGAACGTCAGCAGCAGTCGGCTGCGGTTCTCGTCGAGCCGTACGAGCGCGCAGCGCACGAGCGGCGGGCGGGCGAGGTCGAAGCGCCTGGCACGTTCGTCGGCGGCGACCGCGTCGGCGAGCGTCGGCCGGACCTCCGCGTTCTGCGCGGACAGGTCCACCTCGCGCCAGGGCAGCTCGAGTTGGTCGGCGACGATCTGCACCGGACGGCCGTCGGCGAGCGGGCGGAAGCAGGCGCGCAGCGGTGCGTGCCGCTCCAGGACGCGCTGGGCGGCCCGACGCAGGGTCTCGCCGTCGACCGGGCCGGACAGTTCGAGGGCCTGCTGGACGACGTACGCGTCGCGGTCGGCGCCGTCGACGAGGGAGTGGAAGTAGAAGCCCTCCTGGAGCGGGCTCAGCGGCAGCAACTCCTGGACAGCGACCGGGTGTTCACCTTGCAGCTCGGCGAGTTCGGCTTCCGTGAGCCGGACGAGCGGCGCGTCCTCCCCGGTGTCCTGCGCGTCGGTCCGTACGTCGGCGGCTGCGGCGAGGGCCGCGACCGTACGGTGCCGGAAGACGTCGCGGGAGCTGAGGCGCAGTCCGGCCCGGCGGGCGTGGACGAGGAGCTGGATGGCGGTGATGCTGTCGCCGCCGAGGGCGAAGAAGTCGTCGTCGATGGTGGCCGAGCGCAGGCCCAGGACCTCGGCGTAGGCCGCGCACAGCAGTTCCTCGCGGGCGTCGCGCGGCGGGCGGCCGGAGCTGAGGGCGCCGTAGTCGGGGGTGGGCAGCGCGGCCGAGTCGAGCTTGCCGCTGGGGGTGACCGGAAGGCGGTCGAGCGGGACGACGGCTGCCGGGACCATGTACTCCGGGAGCCGGTCCGCCGCGTACGAACGCAGCCCCTTCATCAGGGCGTTCACGTCACGGAAGGGCGCGGGGCGGTTGGCGTGCGGGGCCGTGCCGGACGGGCAGTACACGCGGCCGTCGTACGGGGCGTCACCGAGGGCGAACAGCACATCGAGGCTGCCGTCGTCGGCGGAACCGTTCCAGGTGACGGCGACCCGGTGCCCGTGCCGGGAACCGAGCGCATGAAACGCCTCCGGATCCGGTGCGCCGGCCGGTGCGGCGGTGCGGCTGCTGCCGTCCAGGGCGGACAACGCGGCCAGGTCCTCGGCGAGTCGGACGTTCGGCACGCCCACCACCCGGAGCATGGACGGCCGTTCGCCCAGGCGGGCGTCGAGGTCGTCCAGGCCACCGAGGCCGGCCCACGCGATCTCCTCGCTGTCGGCCGGTGCCGAAGTGGCGGCGGCGCGCTTGGTGAGCACCACGTCGTAGCGGTACCGGGTCAGCTCGTTGTGATGGGCTCCGCGCTTGACGCGGATGTCGGCGTCGAAGCCGTCGAGCGCGGCGAAGAAGTCGGGGTCGAGCAGCAGCTCCCCCTCCCAGGCCACCGACCGCTCCACCGCGGTGCGCAGAGCCTGCTTGTCCTCCGGGTCGTCGGCGCGGCGGGTCTCGACTGCCGCGCGCAGACAGCGCAGCAGTCGGGCATTGCGGACGTCACCGACGAACAGCCTGCCGCCGGGCGCCAGCAGTTCCGCAGCGGCACCCAGTACCTCGGCGAGGTAGTCGGCGCTCGGGAAGTACTGGGCAACGGAGTTGATGACGACGGTGTCGAAGTAGGCCTTCGGCAGCCGGGAGGTGTCGTGGGCGGGCTGGGCGCTCAGGCGGACCCGGTCGGCCAGTTCCGGCACAGCCTCGACCTGGGTGCGCAGGGCGCGTACGGCCTCCTCGGAGAGGTCGGTGCCCCAGTACGCCTCGCATCCGGGCGCGACCCGGGAGAGGATCAGTCCGCTGCCGACGCCGATCTCCAGGACCCGGCGGGGCGTCAGTTCCTCGATACGGGCGACGGTGGCGTCACGCCACTCCCGCATCTCGTCGACGGGGATGGGCAGTCCGTCGTACATGCTGTTCCAGCCCGCGAAGTTCTCCCGGAAGCCTGCCGAGTTGTCCCGGCGGCCCTCGGATCCCGCCGCCGAGTAGAGCAGTTCGTGCAGGTCCTTCCACTCCTGGACCTGCCCGGTCTCGTCCCGCGCCGCCTCGGCCTCCAGGGAGGGCACGACATAGGCGGCCAGTCTGCGGTCGCCGGGCCGGTCCTCACGCACCACGACCGCCGCCTGGTCCACGGCCGGGTGGCCGCGCAGTACGGACTCGATCTCGCCGGGTTCGATGCGGAAGCCGCGGATCTTCACCTGGGAGTCGGCCCGGCCGAGGAACTCAAGGCGTCCGTCCGCCTTCCACCGCACCAGGTCGCCGGTGCGGTACAACCGCTCGCCGGGCGCCCCGAACGGGTCCGCGACGAACCGCTCGGCCGTCAGGTCCGGCCGCCCCAGGTAGCCGCGGGCCAGGCCCGCGCCCCCGAGGTAGAGCTCGCCCGCCACGCCCGCCGGGACGGGCTTCAGCCGGGCGTCGAGTACGTAGGCGCGGGTCCCGGGGTCGGGGACACCGATCGGCACGATGGTGCCGGCGGGGGTGTCGGGGTCGCAGAGGCCGAGAGTGGAGTTGGTCGTCGCCTCGGTCGGGCCGTACGCGTTGAACATCATCCGGCCGCGCGCATAACGGCCGACCAGTTCGGGCGAGACGCGTTCGGTGCCTGCAAGGAGGGTGGCGGGCGGCAGTTCGATGTCCTCGGGCATGGCCGCGAGCAGGGCCGGCGGGAGGATCATGAAGGTGATGCCATGGGCGTGCGCGTACTCGGCGAGCGGTGCGCCCGGCACCCGGCGCTCGGTCGGTACGACGACGAGCCGGCCGCCCGAGAGCAGTCCGAGGCACAGGTCCCAGAACGCCACGTCGAAACTGGGCGAGGCGAACTGGAGCACCCTGCTGTGCGGGCCGATGCCGAACCGTTCGGCCTGTGTGGCGACCAGCTTGGCGACGCCCGCGTGCGAGAGCACCACGCCCTTGGGGCGGCCGGTGGAGCCGGAGGTGTAGATGACGTAGGCGGCGTTGCCGGTGGACAGCGCCTCGGGGGTGGGATCGTGCGCGGGGCGCTGCCCCAACTCCCGTACGGTGTCGGGCTCGTCGAGGATCAGCCGGTCCATGCCGTCGCTCGGCGGGATGTCGGCCGCGGCCTCGGTGGTGGTGACCAGACAGGCGGGGGCCGCGTCGGTGAGCATGTAGGAGATGCGGTCCGCCGGGTAGTCGGTGTCCACCGGCAGGTAGGCGGCGCCGGACTTGAGCACGGCGACCTCGGCGATGATCAGCTCGGCCGAGCGGGGTACCGCGAGCGCGACGACCCGTTCGGGTCCGGCGCCGCGCGCGATGAGGGCGTGGGCCAGCCGGTTGGCGCGCTCGTCGACCTCGGCGTAGGTCAGTCGGGTGTCCTCGAAGACGAGGGCGACGGCGTCCGGGCGCAGGCGCACCTGCTCGGCGAACGACTCCGGCCAGGTGCGTGACGGAACGTCGTGCTCGGTGTCGTTCCACTCCTCGACGATGCGGTGGCGCTCCTCGGCGGCGAGCAGTTCCAGCTCGCCAACGGGCGTACCCGGCCGGGTCAGGGCGTCGGCCAGCAAGGTCGCGTAGTGGCCCGCGATGCGCTCGGCGGTCCCGGCCTCGAACAGATCCTGGCGGTATGTCACGCGCACTTCGTCCGCGGAGACTTCGCCCGCGACTTCGCCGGCGGAGACTTCAAGCGTGACGTCCAGCGGGCCGGCCGATGCGGTGTCCCCGAAGGCCGTGTTGAACAGCAGACCGCCGCCGCGGGTGGGCTCCGGCCGCAACTGGGCGATGAGCGTGGACAGTTCGAGCCGGTGGTCCCGGGCCTCGGCACACGCCTCGGCCACCCGGCGCACCAGTTCCGTGAACTCCGTGCCGCCGTCCAGGGCGACCCTGACCGGCAGGCCGTCGTACCCGACAGTGATGTCCCGCGCGCCGCTGTAGCGGTGCAGCACCGCGACATACGCGGACAGCAGCGTCACCTCGTCGGCCATGGTGGCCAACGGTCGGCTCACCGACCGCTGTTCCTCGCCGGGCCGCAGGGGATACGGGAAGTCGACGGGCAGGGCTGTCTCCTGAGGGAGCGGGTCGAGCCGTCGACTCCAGAACGCCTGAACTTCGTTGTCGTCGATGCCTGACACACGCTCTACAAAACCGGACACAGCTGACCGTGCCTCCCGGGTGTGCGGAACCGGCTCTGCCGGAGGACCGCAGGTCATACTAAGGTAAGGATTACCTAACCAAAAGACCCAATCGCCACGGACCCCAAGCTCACGACTAGGATTAAGGTCTGCCTAACCTAAGGGAGTCTGGTCCGTGGAGACCGAACGGTGAAGCGGGGCGCGAGAGTTCGCCCCGTACTGCTGGTGGCGCTGCTCGGCGCTGTTCTGGTCGTGCTCTGTCTGCTGTCGCTCGCGCTGGGCGCGGCCAGCGTCCCGCCGGACCAGGTGATCCGGGCGCTGTTCGGCGACGCCCCGAGCCGGCTCGTGGACAACATCGTCTGGTCGGCACGGGTGCCGCGCACCACGCTGGGCCTCGCGGCGGGCGCCGCTCTGGGCCTTGCCGGCGCCCTCATGCAGGCCCTGACCCGCAATCCGCTCGCGGATCCCGGAATCCTGGGGGTCAGCGCGGGCGCCTCCTTCGCCATCGTGCTGGCGGTCGGGGTGTTCGGGCTCGGCTCGTTCTACGGGTACGTCTGGTTCGCCTTCGCGGGCGCGCTCGCGGCAAGCGTCGTGGTCTACCTCCTCGGCGGGCTTGGCCGTTCCGGACAGACGCCGGTGAAACTTGCGCTCGCCGGTATCGCCGTGACCTCGCTGCTCACCTCGCTCACCAGCGCCATCGCCCTGACCGACCCGGACGCGCTGGACCGCTACCGCTTCTTCACCGCCGGTTCGATGGCCGACCAGGACGGTGCGACAGTACTGCGGATCCTGCCGTTCCTCGCCGTAGGCGCCGCACTCGCCCTGGCCTGTGCGCCGGCCCTCAACAGCCTCGCCCTCGGCGAGGACGTGGCGGCATCGCTCGGCCGGCGCCTCGGCCTGGTCCGGCTGCAGGGCGTCGCCGCGGTCACCCTGCTGACCGGGGCCGCGGTCGCGGTCATCGGCCCGGTCGTCTTCATCGGCCTGGTGGTCCCCCATGTCGCCCGGGTCCTCGCCCAGTTGGCGGGGATCGGCCCCGACCACCGCTGGCTGCTGCCGCTGTCGGCCGTCCTCGCGCCGAGTCTGCTGCTCGCCGCGGACATCGTCGGCCGCCTCGTCGCACGGCCGACCGAGGTCCAGGCGGGCATCGTCGTCGCCTTCATCGGCGGCCCGTTCTTCATCGCCATGGTCCGCCGACGCCAGCTGTCGGAGGTGTGACCATGTCCGACTCACCGTCCACCCTCGCCAAGTCCCCCTTGGACTCCGGCACTTCACCCACCCCTGAACGCGTCCGCTCCTACCGCACCTTCCGGCTGGCCGTTCCGCCCGTCTCCGGGATCTTCCGACCCCGCCTCGTGATGCTGAGCGCGGTGCTCGCCACGGCCACCTTCCTGCTGTTCTGCTGGGGTCTGACGTTCGGCGACTATCCGATCGCCTTCGCCGATGTCGTACGCGCCCTTGTCGGCACCGGCGACCCCGGCACCGTCCTCGTCGTCCAGGAGCTGCGGCTGCCGCGCTCCCTCGTCGGTCTGCTGGCCGGGATCGCGTTCGCCGTCTCCGGTGCGTTGTTCCAGACCATGACCCGCAATCCGCTGGCCAGCCCCGACATGATCGGCCTCACCCAAGGTGCGGGCACCGCCGTGGTGGCGGGCATCGTGCTGGGCTGGGACGGCGGCCTCGGCACCCAGGCCCTCGGACTGCTCGGCGCACTCGCCACCGCCCTGATCGTGTACGCCCTGGCCTGGCGGCGCGGCACCACCGGCTACCGGATCATCCTGATCGGCATCGGCGTGGCCTGGATCTGCACCAGCGCCACCGACTACCTGGTGGCCAAGGGCGGACGGTTCGAGGCGCAGGCCGCCCTCGGCTGGCTGGTCGGCAACCTCAACGGCCGTACGTGGGACCAGGTCACCCCGCTCGCCGTCGTGCTGGCCGTGCTGCTGCCGGCGGCGCTGCTGCTCGGTCGGCTGCTGCGCACCCTCCAGCTCGGCGACGACGTCGCCACCGGCCTCGGTACCCGGGTGCAGTTCGTGCGCCTGTCCATCCTGCTCACCGGGGTCGGTCTGATCGCCTTCGCCACCGCGTCCGCGGGCCCCGTCGCCTTCGTGGCGCTCGCCGCGCCGCAGATCGCCCAGCGGCTGGCCGGCACCGCATGGCCGCCCCCTGTCGCCTCGGCACTGACCGGGGCCCTGATGGTCCTCGGCAGCGATCTCATCGCCCGTACGCTCGTCCCCGGCACGGAACTGCCGGTCGGAATCGTCACCGGCGTGCTCGGCGCGCCGGTCCTGCTCTGGTTGCTCGTCCGCGTGAACCGCGCGGGTTCAGGAGGTTGATCCATGTCGGTTGAACCCAAGTCGGCGGACGCCTCGCCCGGAACCGACCCGGACCTGCGGGCGAGCGGACTGCGCCTGGCCTACGACAACCGGCTGGTCGTGGACGGCCTGGACCTGGCCGTACCGCCCGGGCGGATCACGGCGATCGTCGGCGCCAACGCCTGCGGCAAGTCCACGCTGCTGCGCGCCCTGGCCCGGCTGCTCGCCCCCCGTGAGGGCGCCGTCCACCTGGATGGCCGGGCCCTGCAGTCCATACCGTCGCGGGAACTCGCCCAGCGCCTCGGCATCCTGCCGCAGAGCCCGGTCGCACCCGAGGGGCTGACCGTCATCGACCTGGTCAACCGCGGCCGTTCACCGCACCAGACCTGGTGGCGGCAGTGGTCCAAGGCCGACGAGCAGGCCGTGCACCAGGCGCTGGCCGCCACCGCCATGACCGACCTCGCGGACCGTCCCGTCGACGAGCTCTCCGGCGGGCAGCGCCAGCGCGCCTGGATCGCCATGGCGGTCGCCCAGGGCACGCCCGTACTGCTCCTCGACGAGCCGACGACATATCTGGACCTGGCCCACCAGATCGACGTGCTGGACCTCATCACCGACCTCAACCGGCGCGAGATGCGCACCGTCGTGATGGTGCTGCACGATCTCAACCAGGCCTGCCGCTACGCCGACCACGTCGTCGCCATGAAGTCCGGCCGGATCGTCGCCGAGGGCCCGCCGGCCGAGGTCATCACCGCCGAGACCGTGGCGGACGTATTCGACCTGAACTGCAAGATCACCATGGACCCGGTCAGTGGCACACCCCTGGTCATTCCGATGGGGCGCCACCACGGGGCCGACACGGGTCAGCCGGCCCGTATGTGAGTCACGGCTCATCGGGCCCGTATGTGAGTGACGGTCATCCAGCCCGTATGTGAGTGACGGTCATCCAGCCCGGACGTGAGTGGCAGCCGCGCCCACGAGCCCGGGGGGGCAGGGATCAAGTGCCGTTGACCCACTGGCACCAGGCGGATTCCGGATCGGCGTACAGGGTGAACCCCGGGTCGCCGGTGACACATTCTCTGATGCGGTCGGGGGCTCCGATGAGGTGGAAGCGCACGGCAGGGTCCGGCGTACAGGTCTTCAGGGAGTCGGAGCTTGGACTTGATCACACCTCGAAGTCCGAGGCGTCCTGGTCAGGCCGCCGGGCGGCGAGGGATGGGACGCGGGCCCGTCACCGTTGCTGTGCGTGCGCAGCTCGTCGGTGAACCGGGCGAGGGCCTCCTCGGCCGTGGGGACGGGGCCGAACAGCTGCTCCTGGCGGCGGGGGTCGGCGACGTAGCGGCCGGTCTCGAACCAGCGGAACATCGCAGCCAGGTCCTTGATCAGGGGCATGAAGCGGCCGGCGACGGCTCCTGCGGCGCGGGCGACGGCGGAGGGGACGGCCACCACCTTGATCTTCTTTCCGGCCCGGCGGCCCATCACGTCGGCCGCCTCGCGCATGCTGACCGGACGGTCCCAGCCGATGTCGATCGCTCAGGTCCGGTGGGTGGCTGCGTTGGGCAGGTTAGCGTTGTGGGGTAGGTGCAATATGTGGAGCTCCGGTTGTAGTGACAACCGCTCAGGAGTCACCCCTGAGCTGGTCGCGCTGGATCTGGTGAGCGAGGGCACGCCGCACAGAGGCTGATGCCTTGGTGGTGACCTTCGCGGGGATGTCGAGACCGCGACTGATCTCGTCGTATGCGTTCCGGTAGCTGCTGGGCATCTCTGCCTGGTGCAGCATCAGGTCCTCTTCGATGAGGCGCCGCAACTCGTCGACGTTCTCAGGTGTGAAGCGCTTCTTCCCTCTGGCGATGGCGTGAACGTAGCGCGTGCAGCGGGCGGTGTCGTAGTTCTCGGAGATTTCCTCAGCGAGGCCCCAGAGGCGTCCTTCGAGCCAGGGCACATCGAGCTGGCCGAGGGAGAGCTTCGTCGGGGGTAGTGGGTCGCCCATCTTGTACTTCGTCACCTGCTTGGACACGGCGGGCTGACTCATGTCGGTGAGATGGGCGATCCTGTCCTGGGTCCAGCCGAAGTCGGCGAACAGCTTGATCATTTCGGTGCGTAGCTTTCGCATCTCCTCGCCCGCGCGGATGACCTCGTTCATGCCGGCGAGCATTCGCTCGGCCTGTTCCTCGGTCAGCGTCTCGGGGCTCTGGTGGGTGTCCTTTTCGCCTGCCACAGCTCGGTTATATACCCGAGCGACCCCGCCGCTATAACTAGGTTGTATAACCCGGTTATGATTGGCAGGATCCGCGTCATGCCTACCTTCTCCGCACCTGACGGAACCCAGCTCGCCTACCATGTGATCGGAGACGACGACCCGGTCGTCTGCCTCCCGGGAGGTCCCACGGACTCCCTCTACCTCGGCGACCTGGGCGGCCTGTCCACGCACCGTCAGCTGATCATTTTGGATCTTCGCGGCACCGGCCGGTCCGCGATTCCCGAAGACACCTCTTCCTACCGCTGCGATCACCTGGTCAACGACGTCGAGGCGCTGCGTGAACACCTCGCGCTCCCTCGGATGGACCTGCTCGGCCACTCCGCCGGCACGAACGTTGCGACGCAATACGTGGCCCGGTACCCGCAGAACGTCAGCAAGCTCGCCCTGATCGGTCCCAGTCCCCGAGCTGTTGGCATCGCGATCAGTGCGGAGATGCGGCGCGAACTCGCGCAGCTTCGTGAAAACGAGCCGTGGTTCCCGGCGGCGTTCGCCGCTCTGGAGGCGATCACGGAGGGCACGGGAAGCGACTGGGAAGCCCTCGCTCCCTTCTTCTGGGGCCGCTGGGACGCCGCGGCACAGAACCACCACGCGTCCAGCCAGCCGGAAAACAAGGAAGCTGTCACTCTCTTCGCGGCCGAGGGCGCCTTCAACCCGGAGACCACTCGTGCGGCGCTCGCCGCCTGCGAGGCCCCCGTGCTGCTGCTCGCCGGAGAGTTCGACTTGAACAGCCCGCCGCAGTCGACGGCCGACTTCGCGGCGCTGTTCTCCGATGCCACGCTCGCGGTTCAGCCGGAAGCGGGCCACTACCCCTGGCTCGACGACGCCGACCAGTTCGTGGCGACCACTGCGACATTCCTGGGATAAAGACCTACTTCCGCGGCTGGATGTCGGGCGGCCCTTCTGGCGGCCGCCCGTCAGCCGAATTGGACGTTGCTCATGGTGGTGTCGTGTCGTCTTCGAGGATCTGGCGGGCTGCTTGCGCGTATCGGATGGCGCTGGCGGTGCTGATGCCGAAGACGGCAGCAAGGTGCATGGGATCGGGGCCGCGGTTGAGGGCTTCCTCCAGCCAGCGGTCCACGCGGAGCCGGTCGAGGGTGGCCTTGTGGCCGCGGAACAGGTTGTTGATGTAGTAGCTGGTGCCTCCGCATATGCGGGGTGGAGGTGGCCACCTCGGCTCGCTTCGGGGTGCGCCGACCACTTGCGTGGCCGACCACGTAAACGAACGCGGCAATCGCCAGGGTGTGCGCGTACCGCAGATCACCCAGAAACCTGTGGGTGTCAATCAGGCGTAACGACGCGCTCCACATGGCAGTGCGTCAGGAAAGGGTCCCGCCCGTCTCCCCGGTGAGCTCCCGCAGGCGGCGCAGCACCGCGCCGTGTTCCGGGCGGTGCAGGGGCGAGGCCGACAGCAGCTGCGTCAGCACCTCGCCGAGCGGTCCGGCACAGCGCGGCGGCGCGGGAGCCGGCGGGTAGCCAATGCCCGCCCCCTCGGCGAACGGCTCTCTGCCCTCGACGGCGAAGTACAGGGTCGTACCGAGAGCGAACAGGTCGGACGCCGGTGTGGCCGAACCCCCGTACAGCTGCTCCGGGGCGAGATAGCCGGGCGTGCCGATCACTCGCTGCGGCCGGGTGTGGGACTGGGCACCCGCCATACGGTGGGCGATCCCGTAGTCGGAGAGGACCACGCGAGCGTGCGGATGCCCCGAACCGTCCGGTGCCAGAAGGATGTTGGACGGTTTCACATCCCGGTGCACGATACCGAGGTGATGCCCCGCGGCGAGCGCCTTGAGCACGGCGAGGCCGATCCGCGCCGTCTCGCCGACCGGCAGCGGCCCCTCTCCCGCCCGCAGCCGCTCCTCGACCACCGCCTCCAGGGTCGTGGCACCGCGGACGAACTCCATCACGATCCACGGGAAGCCGCCCTCCTCGACGACGTCATGGACCGTCACCACATGCGGCGCCTCGCGCAGCGCGGCAAGACTCCACGCCTCGCCGAGCGCCCGGGCCGTCCGTACCCCCGGACTCTCCTCCCCCGGCACGGCCTCCGCCCGTACGACGACCTCCTTCACCGCGACCTCCCGGCGCAGTCGCAGGTCGTACGCCAGCCAGACGCGTCCCATGCCACCGGTGCCGACCGGCTTGACCAGCCCGTACCGCTCGGCGAGGACCCGTGTCCAGGGACCGCGTGGCGCGCCGTCGGACGCGGACGGGCGCGGGGGCGCCACGTTGGTGTCCCCGTGCTCCTGCTCGATCTCGTCCATCTGCGCTGCCCCGGATGCCTGGCATGTCGTCGCCCGCTGGGCGAGTACCGCAAGCATGGCGAGGAGGTGTACGCGACGCAGATGTGCGAGCAGGATGTTGGAGGGCTTCACATCCCGGTGGATGATACCGAGCCGGTGCCCGGCGGAGAGTCCGTCGAGGGCCGCCCCGATCCGGGCCACCTCGTCGGGGGGCAGTGAGCCGCGCTCCCGTACGGCGGCGCTCAGGTCCATGGTGCCCGGCAGGTACTCCATCACGATCCACGGCAGGCCCTCGTGCTCGACCACGTCGTACACCGTGATCACATTCGGATGCTCGCGCAGCTGGGCCGCCTTCAGCGCCTCCTTGCGCCCGCGGGACGCACGGTCGCCGGAGGCCTCGTCCGGCAGTACCGGGACCTCGATCTCCTTGACCGCCACCTGAGCCCTGAGCGCCTGGTCCTCGGCGCGCCAGACGCTGCCCATCCCGCCGGAACCCAGCCGTTGCCGCAACCGGTAGCGCCCGGCTATGACCCGTTCCTGCTCCCCTGCCACGTACCGCTCCCCTCACAGCGCGTGTGATCAGCCGACGTCCACACGACGTGCTCAACCGACCGCCAGGGGGCCATGGTTACGCAAACCTCCCGGGACCCCTCCCGATTACGCCCGTAGCAGCCGTTTACGCCAGAGCCGCGGCGCGCGGGGACCGACCCGCGTACGCCGCCCTCAGCACCTCCAGAGCCCCGCCCATCGTGACGGTGCGCGGATTGGGGTACGCCTCGGCGGCGGTCTGTCCGGCTGCCACCGTCAAGTCGTCGTCGGTCAGGCCGAGTTGGGCGAGGGAGCGCGGCGCGCTGAGGCGTCCCGCCAGGTCCCAGAGGGCATGCGGGGCGTTGTCCGTGTCGAGGGCGCGGTTGAGGGCGGTGATCGCCTGGGGGACGGCGGGTGCGTTGTAGGCGAGGGCGTACGGGAGGACGACCGTGTGCGTCTCGGCGTGCGGCAGGCCGAAGGTGCCGCCCAGAACATGGCACAGCTTGTGGTGCAGGCCCATGGTGGTCGCGCCCAGGCAGGAGCCGCAGAGCCAGGCCCCGTAGAGGGCACGGCTGCGAGGCCCGATGGCCTCCGGATCGGCCGCGACCGGTGGGAGCGCGGACGTCATGGCGCGGACGCCCTCCTCGGCCATCAGCGCGACGAGGGGCGAGGTGTCGGGGGCGTACAGCGCCTCGGCCGCGTGGGCGACGGCGTTGAAGCCGCTGGTCACCGAGAGGGCCGGGGGCAGGCTCAAGGTGAGTTCGGGGTCGTAGACGACGCTGCGGGGCAGGACGGCCGGGTCGCGTCCGGTGCGCTTGACGCCGTGCTCGGTCAGGCCCCAGACGGACGTCATCTCGGAGCCGGCGTAGGTGGAGGGCACGGCGATCAGCGGCAGGCCGGTGCGCAGGGCGATCGCCTTGCCGAGGCCGATCGCGCTGCCGCCGCCGACCGCGACGCAGCCGTCGGCGCCCGCCGCGTGCGCCACCTCGACGGCCCGGTCGGCGACCTCGACGGGGACGTGCATACGGGCCTCGGAGTGCAGCCCCGCGCACAGGGAACCCAGCGAGGCGGCGACCGCACGGGCGGTGACCGCGCCCTGCCTGCCGCAGACCACCAGCAGGCGCCTGAGACCGAGCCGCCCGGCCTCGTCGGCCGGCGCGGTCGTCGCGGCACCGGGGCGGAACACGACCCGTACCGGCCGACTCTCGTAGGAGAAGTCGGGAACGTTCATGGCGTTCGTGCTGTTCATGGCGTTCATTGCATCGTGGCGTTCATGAGGGCGATCCCGGGTGAGCGGGGTGCGTACAAGGTGGATGATCTTCCTTGCGAATACCGCGTCTCTTCCCTGCGAATACCGCGTTCGGGTGCGGATAATCGCTGTTCGCCGCGAAGATGTGCGTGGTGGGGGGCGTTTCCGGGCTCTGCGGCAGGCAACAGGCGTGACAACCGGTTGCCCC
This sequence comes from Streptomyces sp. NPDC006365, assembly GCF_042870755.1. Lineage (NCBI taxonomy): Bacteria > Bacillati > Actinomycetota > Actinomycetes > Kitasatosporales > Streptomycetaceae > Streptomyces > Streptomyces sp. NPDC006365. The sequence goes on along the minus strand of NZ_JBIAHS010000001.1, from coordinate 241,216 downwards.
ACCGCTAACCTCCGGTTCGGGAACCGGTTGCCACAAGTGTTGCCGCAGTTCCCGAGCCACTGAGCGGTCGAAGGGGCGGGGCGATGACGAGAAAGAGCAACGGGGACGTCGGGAACCGGAGCACGATCCGGGACGTGGCGGCCCGGGCGGGGGTGTCCGCCTCGACGGTCTCGCGCGTCCTGGCCGGTGATTACCCGGTGAGCACGGCGACGCGTACGCGCGTGATGCGGGCGGTCCGTGAGCTGGACTACGTCGCCGACGCCCGGGCCAAGGCGATCGCGGGCGTCGGCACGCCGACCCTCGCCTTCGTGCTGGACGACATCACCGGCCCGTCGTTCGCGCACATGGCGCACGGTGTGGAGCGCGAGGCGACCCGGCTCGGTCATCTGTGTCTGGTGTGCAGCACGGACGGCGACACCGAGCACGAGCTGGAGTTCATCGAGACGATGCGGGCCCAGCGTGCCGCCGCCGTGATCCTGGTCGGCGGCACCGCGGACACCGCCGAGTACCGCGCGCGCATGTCCCGTATCGCCGACTCCCTGTCCTCGGCGGGCTCACGGCTCGTGCTGTGCGGCAGGCCTCCGCTGGACCCCGGCACCCCGGTGACGGTGATCGAGTACGACAACGAGAGCGGGGCGTACGCGCTGTGCGCCCACCTCCTCGCCCAGGGGCACCGGCGCATCCTGTTCCTCGGGGGCAAGCCGGAGAACACCACGGCCCAGGGCCGCGAGCGTGGCTATCTGGCCGCCCACCGCGCCCGAGGCGAAGAACCGGACCCTCAACTGCGCCTCGTCGGCGACTTCACCCGTGACTCGGGCCACCGCCGCATCCGCCAGGCGCTGTCCCAGGGGCTGGAGTTCACGGCGGTGATGGCCGCCACCGACATGGTCGCGGCGGGCGCGCTCACCGCCCTGCACGAGGCGGGCCTGGCCGTCCCGGACGACGTCTCCCTCGTCGGCTACGACGACATCCCGTTCGCCCGCGACCTGCATCCGCCGCTGACCACGGTCCACGTCCCCTACGAGGAACTCGGCCGCCTCGCCGTCCGTACGGCTCTCGGCAGGACCCCGGACGCCCCGAACGAGCACCTCCTGCTGGGAACGCATGTGGTGGTGCGGGATTCGGTGGCGGCGGTGCCTGGGCAGTTAGTCCCGGACGCAAGCGCCAGGGTTTCCTCGCAAGTTCACGCTGGAGGGTTGACGTGACAACGAACAACACCGGTCCGATCCGCCTCACCGTCGGCGCGCACACGGCATTGCGCCCGGCGACCGCGGCCCGGATCACCGGCGGTTTCTGGGCGACCAGACGGCGCACGAACGCCGAGGTGAGCATCCCGCAGGGCCCGGCGAAGCTGGAGGAGGCGGGCAACCTCGCCAATCTGCGGGCGGCGGCCGACGGCAAGGGTGGTTTCACCGGTGACTTCCAGTTCCAGGACTCGGATGTGCACAAGTGGCTGGAGGCGGCGTCCTGGCAGCTTGCCGACAGCCCGGAGAACAGTCAATTGGCCTCCCACATAGGCGAGTTGACCACCCTTCTGGCTGCGGCCCAGGACGCGGACGGCTATCTGCAGACGTACTACCAGGTCGCCCACCCCGAGCTGCGCTGGCAGGAGCTGGGCTGGGGCCACGAGTTGTACTGCGCGGGCCATCTCTTCCAGGCGGCGGTGGCCCACCACCGGGCGACAGGCCGGCGTGAACTCCTGGATGTGGCCGAGCGGTTCGCGGCCCATATCGACGCCACGTTCGGCAAGGAGAAGGCGATCGACGGGGTGTGCGGGCACCCCGAGATCGAGACGGCGCTGGTCGAGCTGTACCGCGAGACCGGCGAGCGCCGCTGGCTGGACCTCGCCGCCTATTTCGTCGACCGGCGCGGCTACGGCGTGCTGAGCGCGGGCGTCGACCGCGGCCACGACCGCGACATGGGCCAGGCCTACTGGCAGGACCACACTCCGGTGCGTGAGGCGGACACGGTCGAGGGCCATGCCGTGCGGCAGCTGTATCTGCTCGCGGGGGCGACCGACCTGGTGGCGGAGACCGGCGATCCGGAGCTGCGGGCCGCGCTGGAGCGCATGTGGGACGCCATGGTGGCGACGAAGACGTATGTCACCGGCGGGGTCGGTTCCCGGCACGAGGGCGAGGCCTTCGGCGACCCGTTCGAGCTGCCGCCGGACCGGGCGTACGCCGAGACCTGCGCGGCGATCTCGTCCGTCCAGTGGTCGTGGCGGATGGCCCTGCTGACGGGCGAGGCGAAGTACTCCGACCTCGTCGAACGCACCCTCTTCAACGGCTTCCTCTCCGGCGTCGGCCTCGACGGCGACAGCTGGCTGTACGTCAACCCGCTCCAGGTCCGCGAGGAGTACGCCGACCGCGGCGGCGACCAGACGGCCCGCCGCACCCCTTGGTTCCGCTGCGCCTGCTGCCCCCCGAACGTGATGCGGCTCCTCGCCTCGCTCCCCCACTATGTGGCGAGCGGTGACGCGGAGGGTCTGCAGCTGCACCAGTACGCGACGGGGGTGTACGCCGCCGGGGAGGGCGTCGTCCGGGTGGAGACCGCGTATCCGTGGGACGGCCGGATCACCGTGACCGTCGAGGAGGCTCCGGCGGACCGTGACTGGTCGCTGTCGCTGCGTATCCCGTCCTGGTGCACGGAGTTCAAGGCCTCGGCACTCGATGGGAGCGCTCCGGCCGAGGCGGGCGACGGCTGGCTGAGGATGCGCCGCCGCTGGTCCGCGGGCGACACGCTCACCCTCGGCCTCGACCTGACGGCGCGGCTGACCCGGCCCGACCCGCGCGTCGACGCGGTCCGCGGCTGTGTGGCCGTGGAGCGGGGCCCGCTCGTGCACTGTCTGGAGGGTGTCGATCAGCAGCCCGGGGTCCGGCTCGACGATGTGACACTGCCGTACGGCTCCGACCTGGCGGTCGCTCAGGATCCGGAGCTGCTGGGCGGGGTCGCCGTCGTCACGGCCGTCGGGCGCCGCCGGAGCGACGGAAGCGACGTACGGCTGACAGCGGTGCCGTACTACGCCTGGGCAAACCGGGAGGAGGGCGCAATGCGGGTGTGGATTCCCGAGGAGTGACCTCGCCGGCCGGTTCGGCGTCCCACAGGGCGAGTTCGCGGTCGCGGGGGCCCAGCCGGGCAGGCGGGAGTTTCCCGTGTTCGAATGCGGCTCACTCCGCGAAACGCCGGCTGAAGATGCGGCGCCGCAAGGAGGCGCGGCGGGCAAAGGACATCAACCACAAGATCGCGAAACATGTGGTGGCCGAGGCGGAACGCACCGGTCGCGGGATCGCCCTGGAAGACCTCACGGGCATCCGCGAGCGGGTACGGCTTCAAAAGCCCCAACGGGCCACCCTGCACAGCTGGGGCTTCGCCCAGCTGGGACAGTTCATCGCGTACGAGGCCCGCAAGGCCGGGGTACCGGTGGTGCACGTCGATCCGGCGTACACCTCCCGCACCTGCGCCGAATGCGGACACATCGACAAGGCGAACCGGGTCTCCCAGGCCTGGTTCGCGTGCCGGAACTGCGGATTCGTTGATCACGCGGACCGGAACGGCACCCGCAACATCCGCGCACGCGCGTGGGAGTTGTGGCGACGCGGGGCCCAGTCAACGGCCCCTGCCCCACCCCGGACGCCTCGGGGTGGGGCTGGACGCAAACGCCGCATCACACCCGGTGATGCCCGTTGTGCAAGCCCGTCGCTTTAGCGACGGGCAGTTGACAGCACCACATCACCTCCGGATATTCCGGCGTGCGCGCTGGTGGGCGGCTATTTGGCGTACATCAGGGTGCCGAAGCCGAGCTGGTCGAAACCTCCGCTGTTGGTGCCGTAGTCACCGCCACCTCCTTCCGGGTAGTTCGTCTGGGCGATGCGCTGCAGGTAGGGGACGGACAGGTTGCGGCGGCGCCGGTAGTGGGAGTCGAGCATGGCCCACACCGGGCGGAGCTGGCCCCGCGCGACGTCGGAGATGACCGTGTGCTCCCTGTAGTCGCAGTTGACGCCGGTTCCCCAGGTGTACTTGGTGAACGGCACGGTCTCGTTGAGGTTGTACTTGGCGACGTACTGGGCGGCCCTCATGAACCGGTTGCCGTCCCAGCCGTACAGGTCCTCGCCCTGGTTCCAGGCCATCTCGCAGATCGCGCCCATCTGGCCCATGCCCATGATGGTGTGGCCCTGGTCGCGGCCGGACTCCTGCCACTGGGCGAGGTTGTCCGGGTGCAGGAACGGCACGGCGTTGCGGATGGCGCCGTTGCCCGCGCCGTTCTTGAAGTAGTTCACGGCCTGGTCGTACTTGGCTCCGTCGTCGCACAGGATGCCGATGGCGAGGACGGACGCGACGTTGCACAGGTCCCAGTTCGCCCAGTAGTTGGTGATGCAGGCGCCGTTGTGCTGGGTGAGGAACTGGTTGTTGAGCGGGTAGAACACGTTGCGCATCATGTTCTGGAACCGGCCGAGGTCGAAGCCGGCGTATCCGCGCATGAGTTCCGCCGCGTTGGCGAACTCCCAGCCGTAGATTCCCGCGGCGAGGAACCGGTCGGCGTTTCCGGTGATGGTGGTGAGCCTGGAGGACCAGGCGTTGAGGATCCGCACGGCGCAGTCGGCGTTGTCACGGGTGCCGCCCACCTGCCAGCGCAGCGCGTTCTGGTAGGCGGCGGCGATGTCGTTGTAGAGGATTCCGTAGTTCTGGCCGTCCCCGCCGCGGATGATGGTTTCCTGCGGGTTGGCCGTCCAGGTGGACCGTGAGTGGGAGTTGTCGATCAGGCGCTGCCAGCCGGAGCGCCACGGGTCGTCGCCCGCGGCGACCCGGACCTTGGCGCGGTTGATGTCACCCCAGTTGTGCAGCATGCCGGGGTGGGTGAAGGTGGCCGGCGCCGCCTCGGCCGAGCCCGTGAGGGCGGTGGCCGAGGCGCCGACGGCGAGGGCGGCGGTGAGTCCGCCGGCGGTCTTCAGCAGACCGCGCCGGCTCAACGCCGGCTGGTCGAGGTGCTGGTGGGGGGAAGTGCGGCTCATGTGGTGCGTCTCCAATCCCGTGAGGGGATCTACATGGGGGTGATGCTCACCTCGCTGAATCGCGCGGTGCTGCGGGCCAGGGGGTTGCGGGAGCAGACCACGAGGCCCACGTAGTAGGGGGCGTCACCGAAGCCGGGGATCTCGCCTGTGGCGAGAGTCGTCCAGGTGGCGCCGTCATCGGTGGAGACGGCCGCGGTGAAGGCGGTCCCAGCACGCTCCAGCCGCAGCAGACAGGGGGCGGTGACCGTGCCGCTGCCCGTGAACGCCGACCGTCCGGCCACGGCCGTACGGAGCATCAGCTGGGCGGCGGTCCCGCCCGTGACGATCGCTCCGGCCGCCTGGTCGAACGGTGACAGCGACTTGGCCATCAGCAGCCCGACCCGGTCTCCGCTCGCACCTTCGCGGGAGACGAGCCGGGCGGTGATCTCGCTGTCGCCGGTGATCGGGCGACGTACGAACTGCCCTGTCATTCCTTGGTTGTTGACGGTCAGGTCGGTCCCGGCACCGCGGACGACGAGGGTCCCGTCCTCATACGCCGTGCTGCCGGGGGTTCGCACAGCCACCACGCCGAATGTCCCGAACTCCCGGTCGTCGAGGACCACGTCACCGAGGTCGCCGTACGTCCAGGGGGCGGGCGGCGGCGTGCCGACCGTGAGCTTGATCGAGCCGGTTCCGTCACCTGCGGCGTTGCCCGCGGTCGTGGTGACGGTGAACTCGCCGGTCTCGGTGGGTGTTCCGGAGATCCAGCCCGTGCGCTTGTCCACGCGCAGTCCGTCGGGCAGGCCGAGCGCGGTGAACCGTACGGGCTCGTGCGAGGCCCGCAGCAGATGACGGAAGGCGACGCCCTTGTTCGCGAACGCGGTGGTCGCGGAGGGGAGTTCCGGCACCGAGGGGCTCGGCATCTTCGCGGTGGCGTGCTCGGACAGCGGCCCGCGTCCGCCGCTGCTGGTCTTGGCGACGGCATAGTGGTACGTCGTGCCGGGCTCCCCGGTGGCGTCCGCGTACCGGATGCGGGTGCCGAAGCCGACCGGGCCGACGTCGGTCGCGACGGTCACATAGGGGCCGTCGGCGTCGGTCGCCCGCAGCACCTTGTACCGGGCGGAGAGGTCGGGGTCGGTCCAGGCCACTTCCACCGCGTCGGCTCCCGCGGTCGCCCGCAGGTCGTCGGCGGCGCGGGCGGGACGCGGCACGGACCAGACCTCACCGGACATGGAGGTCACGGTGACGTTGTCGAAGGCACCGGTGCCGGTCTCGGCGTACTCCTCGTCGACGCCCAGACAGGAGGTGAGGACGAGTCCCGCGTACGCCGTACCGCCCAACTCGACCTCGGTGGACCCGACTTCGGTCCAGCGGATGCCGTCCGGCGAGATGGCTCCGGTGCAGCGGCGGCCCCTGCGGGTGACGCGCACCCAGTACGGCATGCGCATCCGGTAGCCGTCGCCCGCGCCCTCGACGTACGGGGCCTCGAGCGGGGTCGCCGACTCGGGCAGGGTGCCGAGGTTGGAGATCGGGAATGACGCGCTGGTGGTGATGGCCTTCTGCTGGGTGGGCGGCACGGGGGTGCTGCCGGTGGCGGAGATCGGTGCCCCGCCCTTCGGGCGTACGGTCCACACGCCGCTCCAGGTGTGCAGCGGCAGCCCCTGGATGAGCATCGAGGCGTGCGGGGCGTCGGCCTCCGAGGCGGAGCTGCGCAGAGTGACGCCGATCTTGGAGTACTGCGAGCTGAGTGGGTACACGATGCGCGCGGTGATGGTGCCGTCGCCGCGCAGCGGCAGGTGCGCGAGACGGTAGGTGTCGGCGGTGCCGCTCGCCTCCAGGACGAACCGCTCGCCGTCGAAGACGGCCGAGCCGGGGATCTTCACGTCCCCGATGTCCCGGGTCGACCAGGGCTCGGGGAGTCCGGCGGTCGCCGACGCCCAGGCCGAATCGCGGCTCTTGCCACGGGAGTTGGCGGAGCTGACGGTGTAGTAGTAGGTGCGGCCCGCGCGGACGCCGCGGTCGGTGTACGTCGGCTCTCCGACGCCGGAGGCGACGGTCTCGTACGGCCCGTCGGGGCTGGTGGCCCGGCGTACGGTGTAGTCGCTCGCCCAGGCGGACGGCAGCCAGGACACGGCGACCGCCCGGTCCGCGCCCGTCGCCGTGACGCCTGCGGGGGCCGTCGGCGCGCCCGGCGTGGCGGCCTTCGTACCGGCGTAGGTGAGGGTGCCCCAGCCCGGGTGGTCCTCCTGGTAACCCTCGGTCACGCGCGTGCCGTCCGGGCCCCGGAAGACGGCCTTCTCGGTGTAGGGGGCGGGCTTGCCGAGGCGTCCGGCGTAGTGCGCGTACCCCATCTCCCACACGGGCCGGAACACCCCGCGCTGCCGGTTGGAGACGGCCGCCTTGACGTACTTGCCGGTGCGGTCGAGGTCGGGCGTGAACGGAACCGAGTCGTCGCCGAGGTTGTAGCGGGCGAAGTACTCGAAGTTGGCGAGGATCCGGTCGTCGGCGAAGCCGTACAGGTCTACGCCCTGCTGCCAGGCGACCTCGGCCGCGTCGGCGAGCAGGCCGACGGCGAGCTGCTCGTGCGCCTGGTCGCGGCCGGATTCCTGGCCCTGTCCGGCGGCGGTGACGACGCGGTGCAGCACGGAACCGTTGCCGGCACCGGCGGCCGCGAACCGCAGTGCGTCCTCGAACATCACCTGGTTGTCGCAGAAGACGGCGATGGCGAGGATGGTGCGCAGCGCGGCGATGTCCCAGTTGCCGTTGGCGTACAGGCAGTAACCGGACAGGGCCGGGTACCAGACGTCGTTGAAGGAGCGCTCGCAGCGGCTGATGGATTCCGCGGGCCAGCCGTCGTAGCCGGAGTGCCGCAGGATCTCGGCGGCGTTGACGAACTTGAAGCCCTGGATCCCGGCGCCGAGCTGGCCGTCGGCGCCGGTGATGCCGGTGAGGGAGGCGGCCCAGACATCGAGGATGTCGCGGGCCTTGTCGGCGTGGCGCACGTCGCCGGTGATCGCCCACATCAGGGCGTTCTGGTAGGCGGCGGCCGCGTCGGTGACGGCCTGGCTGGTGTTGTCGGTGGGGCCTCGGCCCCAGGTGCGGATCTGCCCGGTGTTGCGGACACCGTAGGTGTGCTGGGAACGGAAGTCGGCGGCCAGGGCCGCGAATCCGGTGGCGATCGGGTTGCCCCCGTCCGCGACGGCGGACCGCATCCGGTCGAGGTCGGCGCGGGAGTGGAGGAGCCCGGGGTGAGCGAAGGCATATGCCTGCTCAGCGGCCTGGGCCCAGGCGGGCGAGGCGACGGCGGACAGCAGTCCGCCCGCGGCCACGCCTGCGAGCCCTGCGGCGCTGAGGAACGTTCGTCGGCTGAGGGATTGCACGGATGACTCCTGGCTTACGCGTTCTGCACGGTGAGCGTGACGGACTGGGTCGCCGTACCGGCGGTGTTGGTGGCCTTGACGGTGACCGTGTAGGTGCCGGGGACCTGCGGGATGCCGGAGATGAGGCCGGTCTTCTCGTCGATCGTCAGGCCCTGGGGCAGTGCCTCGGCGCCGAACGAGGTCGGCAGCGCGCCGGCGGTGATCAGATAGTTGAAGACCTGCCGCTTGACGGCCGTCGCCGTCCCCGCGCTGGTTATCTCGGGCGTGGCCGTGGAGGCCGCGGTGGCCGCGTCCAGGAAGCGGAGGTTCTTCACGTGCTCGTTGGCGAACGCCGGCACCATGTCGGTGGTCAGGTACCAGCCGGGCTTGCGCATCTTGTCGTGGACGACCGTGCCGTTGATCTCCAGGTTCTGGAAGGTGATGTTCTTGATCGGGTGGTCCGCGTCATAACCGGTCAGGATCGCCATGTTGGCGTGCGTGCCGTCATAGGAGAGGTTGCGGACGTAGACGTCCTCGATGCCGCGGCCGTGCGCGGCGTTGTACCGGTTGGCCATGACCCGCATGTTGACCAGCTGGCCCCAGGTGAAGTCCTCCACCCGGACGTCCTGGATGCGGATGTTGCGAATGAGGTTGCTGTCGCCGGGGTTGAGGGCGAAGCAGCCTTGGTAGAGGACTTGCGGCTCGCGGTGCTGGAGGACGTCGATGTTGCTGAAGACGATGTTCTCGATGGTCTCCGGCTTCTCCGGGTTGCCATGGGTGCCCATGTTCATCGGGTGCGCGACGTCGGCCCAGAGGGTGGAGTTGCGGACTGTGACGTTTCGGCAGTCGCCGTACCAGTCCCAGCGGTGGGCGTAGATGGCGATGCAGTCGTCGCTGTTGCGCATCCAGACGCCCTCGATCAGCACGTCCTCGCTGCTGAACACGTCGATGCCGTCGCCCCACTGGCCGCTGCTGTAGGAGTGCAGGTTGCGGACGGTGACCTGCTTGGACTGGCCGATCGTGCAGGAGTAGCCGGTCTTCGGATTGAGGACGAGGATGCCGTCGATCTCGATGTTCTTGGAGAACGACACCAGGGTGGCGGCGTCCGAGTCCCAGATGATGCCCCGGCCCACCAGGCGGGCGTTCTCCACGTTGACGAACTCCACGCGGGCCTTGAGCACCGCGCCGCCGGCCAGGTACACCGTCTTGCCGCTGGGCACCTTCACCACGCCGCCCGACGGGGCGTGAAGGCCCGGGCCGAAGTAGATGACGTCGGGGTCGTCCTGCTCGGGCCGCGTCATCTCGATGGGGTTGGCGTGCAGCTGGAGGTTGCCGTAGATGTCGCCGTCGATCTCGATGGAGAGGTTGCGCGGCTCGGTGAGGCTGAAGGTGACGGTGTCGCCGCTGACCTGATGCTGGATGTCGTACGACAGCGGGCGGATCCGCGCGGAGGGGATGGTGCCCTTGGACCAGGTGACCTGCACTTCCACGGTGCCGGTGAAGTCGAGGCCGGCGACCGAGGTGGGACGGATGGTGCCGCTGCCGGTCTTCTCGTTGATGGTCTTCGTGGTGGCCCGCAGGACGGGCACCGGCTTCCACTGGCCGCCAGGTGTACGGGCCTTGACGACATAGGTGGTGTTGATCGGCAACGCGCCCGGGACGGGGTGGATGACCAGCCGGTCCGCGGCCTCCGGTCTGTCGTCGGCCGCTCTCGCGGTGCCGGCCGTCGCGCCGATCAGGGAGTACGCGGCGGCGGTGGCGCCCGCGGCCTGGATGAGGGTGCGCCGGGACAGGCCGGTGCCTTCGGTGTCGTTCATCGAACAGCCTTTCAAGAACGCGGAAGCGTGAAGGGGGAAGCGTGAACGGGAGGGAAGAAGGGCTACTTGAGACCGGTGGTGGACATCCCGGCGACGAAACCGCGCTGGGCGACGAGGAAGATCAGCAGGATGGGGACGACGTACATCACGGAGCCCGCCGCCAGAAGGTTGTTGACGGGCAGTCCGCCGTCCGTCACGTAGGAGGTCATGATGGCGACGGAGAGCGTGGTGCGGTCGCTGGACAGGAGCAGCATGGGGGCGATGAAGTCTCCCCAGGTCCAGGTGAAGGCGATGACGAAGCTCGCGGACAGGACCGGCCAGGACTGCGGCAGGAAGATCCGCCAGAAGATCCCGGCGTAGCCGACGCCGTCGACGATCGCGGCCTCCTCCAGCTCCCGCGGCATCCCGGCGAAGAACTGCCGGAAGAGGAACACCAGATACGGAGCGGCCGACAGCCCCCACAACACCCACGGCCAGTACGTGTCGACCATGCCGACCTTCGCGAAGATCAGGTACGTCGGGAAGAGCGTGATCATCTGGGGCAGCATCATCGAGCCGAGCAGCACACCGAAGAGGATCTTCTTGCCGGGGGCGGTCAGGCGGGCGAAGCCGAAGCCGACCCATGCGGAACTCAGTGTGACCAGGGTGGCGTAGATCAGGGAGATGATGAGGGAGTTGCGGGAGTACCCGAGGAAGTCGATGGCGGTGAAGGCATCGGCGAAGTTGTGCCACTGGACCTTCTCGGGCAGCCAGTGCACCGGGGAGGCCGCCAGTTCGGGCGTGGTCTTCAGACCGGTGATGACCAGCCAGCCGAAGGGGCCGAGCATCAGGCCGGTGATCACGACGAGCACCGTGTAGAGGACGAGGCGGGACTTGCGCACCCGCACCCGGCCCCCTGAATCGGGGGTCTTGACGTCCTTGGAGGTCCTGGGGGCCTTGGGGGTCACGGTGGTGGCGGTCACTTCTTCGCCTCCGGGTCGACGTTGTAGAACACCACACCGGACGTGAACTTGAAGATCAGGCCGGTCGCGATGAGGATCAGGACGAAGAGCACCCACAGGAGCGCGGAGGCGTAGCCGTAGCGGCCGAGCGCGAAGTACTGCGCGAACACGTGCATCATGTACATGTAGTTGGACTGCGGGATCGCAGTGACCCCCGCCGGGGTGGCGTTGGCGGCGAGCAGCATCGGCATGATGGTCTGCACCGAGGCGATCATCCCGGTCACGGCCTGGAAGAGCAGGACCGGCGAGAGCAGCGGCACGGTGATGCTGCGGAATGTCCGCCAGGCGCTGGCGCCGTCGATCCGGGCCGCCTCGTGGAGTTCGCGAGGCACGTCCTGGAGCCCGGCCAGCGAGATGATCATGATGTTTCCGGCCGCCCACAGCACCGTCATCAGAATCACGTAGCGGGCGTACGGGTCGTCGAGCCAGGCGATGGCGTCGATGCCGAAGATGTTGAGGACGCCGTTGGTGGCGCCGGAGTCCCGGTTGAAGAGCTGCTTGAAGATGAGGCCCGCGCCCACCGGCGGCACCACAGCCGGCACGTACAGCAGCGTGCGCCACAGGCCGCGCGCCTTGAGCGGGCGGTTGACCAGGACCGCGAGCCCCATTCCCGCGATGATCGACAGCGGTACCGAGGTGATGGCGAACAGACCGGCGCGCCCCAGGGCGTCCCAGGTCACCGGGTCGTTGAGCAGCTCCTCATAGTTACCGAGGCCGACGTAGCGCCAGTTGGGGGAGATGCCGTCGAACGTGGTGAAGCTCAGCCACAGCGCGTACGCCATCGGGCCGATGGTCAGCAGCAGGAAGCCGATGATCCAGGGCGAGGTGAACATGTAGAACGCCCGGTGCCGGCGGGCGGTCATGGAGGTCCGGGGCGCGCCGCCCGAGCGTTCGGCGCCGGTACGTGAGACGGCCCGGGGCCGCTCCGCCACTTCGGGGATCTGGCCGACTGTCATCCCACCTGCTCCTTACCGCGCTTCAGCTGCTCGTTGAGGGCCGAGTTGAGGCGTCCCGCGAGGGTGTCGACGGAGATCTGGCCGTTCATCGCGGCCGGAAGGACCTGGTTGATGAGGGCCTCGAAGGCGTCCCACTTGGCGTAGGGCGTGAACGGTGTAACCGAGAAGTGCTCCAACTCGGCCTCCTGCGCCTTGAAGACCCGCTTGTGGTAGTCCTCCTTCTGCGGCATCAGCGGGCGCAGCGACTTGAGCGTCGGTATCCCCCAGCCGCCCTCCGCACGCCCCTTGGCCGGGGCCTCACCGAAGAACCACTCGAAGACCCGCCAGGCGGCGTCCTTGTTCCGCGCCTTCTTGGGCATCCACAGGCCGGTGCCGGCCTGGCAGGAGCTGAGCCGTGGGCCGCCCGCGAAGACGGGAGCGGGGGCGAGGCGGGACACCGCCGCCACCTTCGGATCTTCGTTGATCATGCCGCCGAGCCAGTAGCCGCTGCCGGACATGGCCATGCGGTTCGCGACGAAGGTGGGACCATCCCAGGTGTCGGGGTTGGGCTGGATGAGGCTCGGCCCGACCCTGGTCCTGGCGTACTCCACATACCAGGTCAGGGCCTTGCGGGCCTCGGGGGTGGTGAAGTCGACCCGGCTGAAGTCCTCGGAGAAGAGGCTGCCTCCGGCGGCGGCGGTCAGGTTCGTCAGAAGGACGGTGAGATTGACGCCGTTGTAGCTGCCGCCGTACACGGTGGTCTGGCCGTTCTTCCGCTGGACCAGACGCTTCGCGTTCTCCAGCCACTCCTCGTATGTGATCGGCTCGGTCTCGGAGGGGTAGTCGACACCCGCCTTGTCGAAGAGCGCGGTGTTGTACCAGAACATCGCGTCCTGGGAGAAGTCCTTCGCCATGCCGTAGCGGGGGCCCTTGCCCTGGGTCGTGCCGTCGAACCGCCACACGTCGTTGGCCGGATCCAGATCGTCCGTCCTGAGGATGGTCGACTTGGCGAAGTACGGGTCCAGGTCCTCGGCCACACTCCGGGCGGCGAAGTACGGCGCGTCCAGGGCGCCGAGGCCGCGGACCAGGTCCGGCGGGTTGCCGCTGGTGAGCATCGCGATCAGCCGGGTGATGTCGTTCTTCACCACGGTGATCCTGATGCCGAGTTCCTTCTGGGCCTGCTTGATCAGCTCCGGGGAGACGTCGTCGAGTTCGACCATCATCGTGATGCTCTCGCCGCCGCCGGGCGCGGCTCCCGCGGTCGACAGGGCACAGCCGCTGAGGGCCGCCGCTCCGGCCGCGGCACCGCCCGCCGAAAGGGCGAGGAACCGGCGGCGGCTGGGGGGAGCACCAGGGTGTGCGCGCATGTACGCCTCACCTTCTTGCTGGGAGATGGGCAGGCCGACGGGAGCGGACCGGGAGTCGACCGGATTTCGACAACCGGTTGGCATGAGCAGGTGGGCAGAGCTTCTTCCTGTCTGGAAACTGCGTCAAGAGTCTTGACGAACTTTCGAAAAGACTGGGTAACCTCGGCGACATGAGCCAGAAGGCCGGAGGGTCACTCCGGAGTCTGCGGCGAACCAACCAAGAGCAGATCCTGGCGTTGCTGATCGATCAAGGTCCCCTGCACCGGGCTGCCCTGGCGCGATTGGCGGGCGTGTCCCGTACGACGGTCTCGACCATCGTCAACGAGCTGGGGACGAGGCCTGATCCCCAAGGCCGAGGGGAAACCGATTGCCGATCTCGACGGGCGGGCAGGTGATCTGCTGTCGGTCAATCCGCGCGCGGCGGTCGTGGCCGGGATGAACCACACCTTCGACGGCGTGTGGGTGCATCTCGGCGGCCTCTCCGCGCGGGAGGTCGCGAGCGCCGGCACGGCTCTGCACCCCGACACGGGGTCGGTTGTCCCGCCTGCCGCTGCGGCAACCGCGGCTGCCTGGTGCTGCGCGCCGGGATCCCCGCCGTGCTCGCCGCGCTGCGGCCCGTCTTCGGCGACGCCATGACCCTCGACGAGATGCTCGCCCGCGCGGTCGCCGGCGACCGCGCGGGCGAGCGGGTATTCGCCGACGTGGGCACCGTGGTCGGCCAGGTTCTGGCCAACGTGAAACCTGCTCAACCCCCAATTCATCGTTGTCGGCGGCGAGTTGTCCCGCGCCGGCGAGCTACTGCTCGCCCCGAAGCGCAAGGCGATCCGCCGCTACGCGCTTGCCCTGGTCAGCGAAGTGGACGTGGTCCAGGCGGAGTTGGGCCGACAGGTGCCACCCGGCTCGGGCCTCGGCGCCCGAATCGGCGCACTCGGCGGAGCGGCCCTGGTCCTGAGCGAGACGCCGGACCTTGCGGCGGCTCTGAACCGGGTGGCGGCCAAGGGGGCGACGGCGTGAGGGGCGATGCGGGAGAGGGGCTCGGCGAGGGGGCTGTGGGGCACCCGGGAGCGCCCGGTCGGTCGGAGACCGCGGATCGGTCAGGATCTGTCGGGCTGTCGAGGGCCGCGGGCCGACCGCGAGCTGCGCTCCATACGGGCACTGCGGGCCAGACGGAAGACGCAGACTGAGGCGCGTCGCGGCGGGACGCCCACCGGGCGCCCGATGAACCGGGCGGACCTGCCGAACCCCCGCCGACCCGGCGGCCCCACCGGATGCCACCCTCACCCGACTCCGGGTAACCGATTACGACGAGTTTTAGGGTCTGGTCGCCATCGACAGCTACCAGCGAACCGCACCCTTCCCTCCGGCACTTACCCCGTACTAGCTGCTACGTCACCTACTGAAGCGTTCGGCTATTAGCCCGAGAGCATCGAGAGACACCAACCTCAGCGATCACCGTATGCATTGACCGCCCCTTCGCGTCAGACATACGGTAGAAGACGCTTTCAGAAAGCGTTTCCCAGCACCTCAGGAGAGTCATGTCCAGCGCCCAGCCGCCGAGGGTCGTGTTCGCCATGGATCCGGTGCACCTTCCCCTGCTCTTTCCTTCGCCGCTCATGGCGCGGCTCCAGCAGGTCGCCGAGATCGACACCACGCTCGTCGTACAAAACTTCACCGCCCCCGACGCCGCCTCGACGCTGGCCCGGACCGAGGTGCTCATCACGGGCTGGGGCTGCCCCCACCTCGATGAGGCCGTGCTCGCCGCGGCACCCAACCTTCGCACCGTTCTGCACGCCGCGGGCTCGGTCCGCTCGCTGGTCGGCGAGGCTCTGTGGAAAGACGGGCTCACCGTCTCCAGCGCGGTGACCGGCAACGCGCTGCCGGTCGCGGAGTACACGCTCGCCATGATTCTGCTCGCCGGGAAGGACGCCTTCGCGTACCGCGAGCGCTTCCGGGAGACCCACGCCTACCCGTCCACCGCCGAGACCGCGGACACGGGCAATCTCGGCCGCCGGGTGGGGATCATCGGCGCCTCCCGCGTGGGCCGCCGACTGCTGGAGCTCCTGCTGCCCTTCGACCTCGACGTCGCGCTGTACGACCCCTACGTGGACGCCGACGAAGCCGCTTCACTCGGCGTCGAACTCCTGTCGCTCGAGGATCTGCTCAGACGCAGCGACATCGTCAGCCTGCACGCCCCCGACATCCCCGAGACCCACCGCATGCTCGACCGCGACAAGCTCGCCCTCATCAAGGACGGCGGAGTGGTGATCAACACCTCCCGCGGAGCCCTGGTCGACCCCGACGCACTGGCCGACGAGCTGGTCGGCGGCCGGCTGAGCGCGGTACTGGACGTCACCGAACCCGAACCGCTGCCCGCCGGATCCCCGCTGTACAAGCTCCCCAACGTCTTCCTCACGCCGCACATCGCCGGCTCCCTCGGCAATGAGCTGGCACGCCTCGGCGCCATCGTCGTCGATGAGCTGGAACGCGTTTCCGCGGGCCTGCCTCTGACCCACGAGGTGCGGCATGCAGATCTGGCCCGTGTCGCCTGAGCCCGGCCCAGAGCACCAGCCGTCCCCTCGGAGAAACAATGGGATACGGTTCCAGCACCGGCCCGGGGCAGGGGCCCTGGCGGTCCGGTGGGCAGTCGCTACGGTGAAGGAGCCGCAACGGTGAGCGAGCGCACGGCGTCGGGGGACTCCGGACGGGCCACCATCCGGGATGTGGCGGCACGGGCGGGCGTCTCGGTCGCCAGCGTCTCGCGCGTCCTGTCCGGCAACTATCCGGTGTCGGAAGAGTTGCGCCGCCGGGTGATGAAGGTGGTTCAGGACCTGGACTACGTCACCAATGCCCACGCCCGCTCGCTCGCCGGCGGCGGCACGCCGACGGTGGCCATCCTCATCAACAACATCACCGGTGCCGCCTTCACCCACGTGGCCAAGGGAGTCGAGGGCGCCGCCTCGTTGCGTGGCTGGCTCTCGCTGGTCGGCACGACCGGCGACGATCCGGAACGCGAACTCGCGCTGGTCAACCTGATGCGCCAGCAGGGCGTCACCGCGGTGATCCTGCTCGGCGGCGCTTACGACTACGACGAGTACCAGCTGAGGATGGCCCGGTTCGCCCGTTCCCTGGACGCGGCCGGCTCGCACCTGGTGCTGGTGGGCAGGCCTCCGCTGGAGGGCGACGTACCGGCGACGACGGTGGACTACGACAACGAGGGCGGCGCCTACGCCATGGCCAGCCACCTCCTGTCCGCCGGTCACCGCCGTGTCCTGGTACTGCCGGGCCACGCCGAACTCACCACCGCTCAGGGCCGGTTGAACGGCGCCCGGCGAGCCTTCGACGCGTACGGCGTGCCCTTCGATCCGAAGATGGTGCTGCACGGCCCCTATGACTACGAGCACGGGTACGACGCCGTCGAGGAAAGCCTGCGGCTGGGGCTGGACTTCACGGCGGTGCTCGCGGGAACCGACGTGGTCGCCGCGGGCGCCATGCAGGCCCTGCGTGCGGGCGGGCTCAGGGTGCCCGAGGACGTGTCGATCGTCGGCTACGACGACATCCCGCTGGCCTCTCAGCTCACCCCCCAACTGACCACCGTTCACGTGCCGTACGAGGAGATGGGCCGCGTCGCGCTGCGCGCGGTGGCCAACCGGCGCGAGAACGGCGCAGGCCGCCGCAAGGGCGGCGACGGCGACCACGTGGTGCTGGGCACACATGTCGTCGTACGGCACTCCGTCCAGCCTCCCCCAGTGCCTTAAGGGCCTGGGAGGTGCCTCCAGCTCGACAGTCGTAGCAGCTCGAAAGATGGCTGTTACGTAAGCGTCTTCGATGAACCTCGAAGACTCCGGGCAGCGTCCCCACAGCGCTACAGGCATCCACTTGCGCACCGCTGACCTGCACGTCCTTATCGGTGTGCGGGTGACTCACGCCGACGACGGCAGGCAACGTCACCGTCAACCGAACTTAACAATTTGCCGTCGGACTCTTGCGTGAACGGGGGGAGAGACCTACGTTTCACAGCAACCGTTTTCTACAGCTTCCGCCAGAGGGTTTCCGAGACACGAGCCGACGTCTTCCCCCGCTCGCCGTCGCCCCACCGAGCCACCCCTCTTCCGCGATCGTCTACGCCTCGAAGGATGACCGTACGATGAACTTCACCAACCCCCGGAGAAGGTTCGCTCGCGCCGCTGTCGCGGGTGTCGCACTGACAGGTCTGCTCGCTGCCTGCGGCAGCTCCGGAGACGACGAGCCCGCCAAGTCCTCCGGTCCGGTAACCCTCGACTTCTGGGGCTGGGCCAACGGCCAGGAGGCCGTCGTGAAGGCGTTCAACGCCTCCCACAAGGACGTCCAGCTGAGGTACACCAAGGTCACCGACCAGCTGACCATGCAGAAGCAGCTGACCAACGCCGTCAAGGCCGGTAACGCTCCCTGCCTCTTGCAGAACACCGGCGAGTACGTGACGAGCTGGGTCTCCCAGGGCGCGCTCGCCGACATCACCGAGTACGTCGAGGCCGACAAGGACAAGTTCAACCCCGGCTCGTGGGCCACCGGCCAGGTCCAGGGCAAGGTCTACGGCGTCCCCACCGCTTCGGCGCCCGCCTTCACCATCTACCGCACCGACCTCTTCGAGAAGTACGACCTGGAGCCTCCGGCCACCTGGGACGACTTCATCGCCGCGGGCAAGGAGCTGAAGAAGCACAAGATCAAGATCACCAACTACGCCGGTGAGGACCCGAGCACCCTGGAGGTGCTCGCCATGCAGGCCGGGGCGCACTGGTACTCCGTCGAGGGCGACTCCTGGGTGGTGAACTTCCAGGACGAGGGCACCCTGAAGGCCGCCGACGTGATCCAGCAGATCATCGACAACGACCTGAACTCCAAGCTCTCGTTCGCCGACTACGCGGCCGTGCAGCGCAACTACGACAACGGCGGCACCGCGACCCGGCAGATCTCCACCTGGCAGATGTCCGGCATGGTGCAGAACTTCACCAAGTCCTTCGGCGACTGGGCGCTCTCCCCCTGGCCGACCTTCAAGGGCGAGGCGCCCAAGACTCCGGCCGGCACCAACCAGAGCGGCAACCTGACGCTGGTGTCCGAGCAGTGCAAGAACAAGGAGCAGGCCGCCGAGGCGGCACTGTGGATGTCGACCGACGCCGGTGCGGTCAAGACCATGGCGAGCCCGGAGACCGGCAGCGGTGTGATGCCGGCGCTGGCCGACAGCGACGCGTACGTCTCCGAGGCGATCTCCGAGAAGCTGCTCGGCAAGAACTACGAGCCGGCCAAGAAGATCGTCACGGACAGCCTGGGCACCGTCACCAACGACTGGACCTTCGGCCCGAACTGGACCGCGATGTTCACGGAGATGCAGGACGAGTGGGCCGCGGTCGTCAGCAAGGAGCAGAAGGTCACCGACCTGCTCGCGCACATGCAGGAGTGGACGGTCAACGACCTGAAGCAGCGCGGCATCAGCGTCAAGGGCTGAGGCACACTTCATGATTCGCTCACTGCGCTGGAAGGGTGCCGCGTTCACGGTGCCCTTCCAGCTCGGCTTCGTCTTCCTCTATCTGCTTCCGATCGGCTACGCGGTCTACCAGTCGCTGTATCTGCAGAAGCAGTCCGGACTCGGTCTCGGCGGCGCGACCAGGGAGTTCGTCGGGCTGGAGAACTACCAGCAGGGCCTGACCGACTCGGCGTTCATGACGTCCATCCTCAGGGTGGTGCTGTTCGCCTGCGTCCAGATCCCGTTCATGCTGCTGATCAGCCTGGTGCTGGCGCTCCTCCTGGACGCGGTCACCTCGAAGGTGGCCGGCCGGTTCCGGATCCTGCTGCTGGTTCCTTACATGATCCCCGGCGTGGTCGCGGCCATCGTGTGGGTCAACCTGTACAGCCCCGAGGTGGGCCCGCTGACTCCCCTCGGCGAGCTGTTCGGGTTCGACTGGAACTTCTTCGCGCCTTCGATGGTGTGGCCGGCCATCGGCAACCTGCTGACCTGGCACGGCATCGGCTACAACATGGTGATCATCTACGCGGCGCTCCAGGGCGTGCCCCGTGAGCTCTTCGAGGCCGCGCGTCTTGACGGCGCCTCTGAGCTGCGGATCGCCCGGAGCATCAAGATCCCGTTCGTGCGCGGGGCGCTCGTCCTGACCGCTCTGCTGTCGATCATCCAGATGCTGCAGATCTTCAACGAGCCCGCGCTGTTCCGGAACGTGACCCCGCAGACGGTCAGCGACAGCTTCACCCCAATCATGATCATCTACAACCAGGCGTTCAACGCCGGCAACTACCACTACGCCGCGGCTCTGTCGGTGCTGCTCGCCCTGATCCTCGGCGTCGCGTCCTTCCTCTTCTACCGGCTGACCTCGAGGGAGGCGGACTGATGGCGCTGACAGAAAACCGTAAGGAAAACGGCACGGAAACCTCGGCCGTGCCATCCGACGGGCGCGCCGTCCGCCGGCGCACCCGCCCCGACCCGGCTGCCCGTTCACGGGGTGGGCAGCGGTTCCTCCTCGTCGGTCTGGTCCTGGCCAGCGTCTACAGCCTGTTCCCGGTGTACTGGCTGATCATCGCCGCGACCAAGGACCGCGTGGGGCTGTACCAGAGCAACGGTCTGTGGTTCTCCGGCTTCCACCTGTGGGAGAACCTGCAGCAGGTCTTCACGTACGAGGACGGCATCTTCCTGCGCTGGACCGCCAACTCGTTCCTGTACGCGGGGGTCGGCTCCCTCGGCGGCACCCTCATCGCCCTCCTCACGGGCTACGGCCTTGCCCGCTTCGACTTCCCCGGGCGGGGCGCGGTGTTCGCGGCCGTGGTGGGTTCCTTCCTGATCCCGATCGCGCTGCTCACCCTGCCGCTGTACCTGATGTTCTCGGAGATCGGCCTGGTCGACACCCCCTGGGCGATGCTGATCCCCTGCTTGATCAACCCGTTCAGCGTGTACCTGGCCAAGGTCTACACGGAGGCCACGATCCCGTTCGAGCTGCTTGAGGCGGCCCGGATCGACGGCGCCGGCGAGCTGCGGATCTTCTTCAGCATCGTGCTGCGGATGATGACCACGGGCGGCGCGACGGTGTTCCTGCTCGCCTTCGTCAACACATGGAACGCCTTCTTCCTCCCGCTGACCGTGTTGCGCGGCGAGGAGAACTGGACGCTCAACCTCGGCCTGTACAACTGGTCCGGCAAGCGGCTGGAGTCGGGCATCGACGTGACCAGCCTCGTCCTGACCGGTGCGCTGCTGTCGATCATCCCGATGGCGATCATGATGGTCGCGATGCGCCGCTATTGGCGGACCGGGGTCACCCTGGGCGCACTCAAGTAACCAAGCCCGTGTAACGCAACTCGGCGGTCAGAGACGTAACTTCGTCGCTGACCGCCGAGGCGTTCGCCAGGCATTACTGGCGGAGGAACCCCTACTCCTGCCCGCCGTCCCCGCCGTCCAGATCCCGCACCTCGAACCAGTCGAAGTCGGCCGGAGCGCGCGTTCCGCCCAGATCCTGCGCGCAGATCCCGACAAACGCACCGGTGAACCGCAACCGGTTCCCGTAGTCGTCGGAGAGCTTGCTCGCGTCGAGGACCGGGCCCACAGCCTGCCAGTCGGTCCCGTCAGGCGAGACGAAGAAGCGTAGTTCCGTACCGTCGAAGCGGGCCCTCAGGTACACCGACGGCCAGTCGTCGACGTCGAGTTCGGACTCCTGGAGTTCCCCGTACGCCCCGTCGTCGCTGAGGACCACGCCCAGGACGCGTCCCCTGCCCTCGGCGTGGGTGAGGCGCAGGTAGTAGTGCGTCGACGTGTCGTACCAGCAGATGAGGCCCGCGCACTGGTTGAAGTGGGATGGGCGGAAGTCGACGACCGTCGTCACCTCGCACCGCACCGAAGTGAGGCGCCGCGCGAGAAGGCTCTGGTCGAAGAGCGAGTGCGGACTCTGCCGGCCGCGCAGCCGCAGATGACCTGGGCGTTCGCCGAGTGTCAGCCACTCGGAGGTCGCGGGCGCCCGCAGCGTACTCCAATGCCCGTCCAGGGAGGGCGAGTCGAAGTCGTCACGGGCGGGAGGCCCGGCGGCCGGGCCCGGTTGTCCCGGCTCCACCCCCGTGGGTGCCAGAACCTCCGGACTCGGCCGCCGTCCGCCGTCGGCCAGCCGCAGCCAGCCGTCGTCCGTCCAGGTCACGCGTTGCAGGCAGGTCTCACGGCCGAGAATGCAGCGCGGCCCTTCGGGCGTCTGTACGGGGCGGGAGGCCAGGTGCACGAGGTACCACTCCCCCGCCGGCGTCTCGACCAGCTCGCCGTGACCGGCCTTCTGCAGCGGCCAGTCCGGGGTGTCCCGGGTGGTCAACAGCGATCCGAGCGGGTCGAGTTCGTACGGTCCTGTCAGCTCGCGGGAGCGGGCCATGAGGATGCCGTGGTTCCAGCCGGTGCCCCCCTCGGCGAGCATCAGGTAGTACCAGCCGTCGCGGAAGTAGACGTTGGGGCCCTCGATGAGCTCGTCGTGCTTGAGGATCGTGCGGGGCTGCCCGATCAGGGCCCGCTTGTCGGCGTCGTACTCCTGGAGCAGGATCCCGGCGAAGGACGGGTGCCCGTCGCGCGGGTCCCACTGGATGTTCAGCAGCCAGCTGCGGCCGTCCTCGTCGTGGAAGAAAGACGGGTCGAATCCGGAGGAGTTCAGGAACACAGGCTCCGACCACGGGCCCTCGATCGACGGGGCCGTGATCAGGTAGTTGTCGACGTCCTTGTAGGGGTGCCCGATGGTGCGGACGATCGTGTAGACGAGCCAGAACTGCCCGTCGCGGTACGACAGTGAAGGCGCCCACACGCCGGCCGAGTCGGGGACTCCGCGCAGGTCGAGCAGATCCGGGCGGTCCAGGATGTGGCCGGCCGGTTCCCAGTGGACGAGATCCGCGGAGCGGTGCACGGGCACGCCGGGGTACCACTCGAAGGTCGAGGTGGCGATGTAGTAGTCCGCGCCGACGCGCACGATGCTGGGGTCCGGGTGGAATCCCGGGAGCACGGGGTTGCGGAGGTGGCCCGAGGTCATGCCGGTCCTTTCACAGATGATTCAGGTGCCTCAAAGACGGCTGCGCCCAAGGGCGGCGGCAGTTCGGTGACGCTCAAGAGGTTGCGCCGGCCGTAGTCGACGTGAGCGATGACGGTCCCGCCGTCCGCCGCTTACGCCATGTTGAGACGCTCTCAATCTAGGAACCGGTTGCTATCGGGTCAACGATTCGTCGCGTGAGCTGCGCTAATCGAAACTTTTCGCTGCCGCTTGGGGTGACGCGAGGACATGCCGTGGGGCATGGATCCACGGGTCGATGTGACTCGGGGCAACAGAGCCCACGGGGCTCAGTCACAGGGCGGGCAGGCTCCTGTGCGTCACTGGGATGTGGACCCGGCCCAGATCGCCGAGGCGTCGTCGCGGTGCGGGTCGGGCAGCCTGATCGGGCGGACGGGGATGGTGCGTTCGCGTCCTTCGGTGACGGCTGTCCACGGTGTGGGGTGGCCGGAGTAGCACAGGGCCGCGAGGGCGAAGACGGAGTCGGCATAGACCTCGACGTACTCGCCGATGGTGAGGATGCGCAGCGAGGCCGCGGGTTCGCTCAGGATGGTCTCGCCGAGGCGAGTGCCGTCGGGGCCGGTGACCCAGAGGTTCTTGCCGTCGCAGCCCACGGCGAGGGATGCACGGTCGGTACCCGGGGCGTCGGTGCGGAGAGTGATCTCCACGGGCCCGGAAATGCCGACGTCGCCGACCGCGTGCGGGGTTGGGTGGTCGGTCTCCTCGCCGAGCCAGGCGTTCAGGCCGGGCCACCATTCCAGGCGGGGCGCGCAATCACCTTGCACCACAAGGGACTTGGGCTGGGCGAGCATGCCGCGGCAGAGGTCCCCGTCATCACTGAGGCCGACCCGGCGGGGTGTCGTGTGCAGGACGACGCGGGAGCCGTCCGGGGCGGGGATGACCCTGGGGGCGTAGGCGCCGCTCGGGCCCAGTGGGCCGCGGCGAGTCCACGGGCCGCGCAGGCGGGGGGCCGTCCACGCCTCGATGCAGCGGGTCTGCCCGATGGAGCCGAGCAGCAGCCAGCTGCCGTCGCCGAGGCGTTCCAGGACCGGGCACTCGAACTCGTCGATGTCTCCCGGTGCGAGGAGCGGCGGGTGGACGGTCCAGTGCTCCAGATCGTCGGAGGTGGCCAGGGCCACGCAGCCGCCGGACTCCACCGGGAGGGAGGCGTCGCTCGCGCAGACGGCCATGACCCAGCCGTCGGCCTCGTCGTCCCGTACGACGAAGGGGTCGCGCCAGCCCATCCCCTCGCCTGTGCGGTACCAGCGCGGGTCGGCCTCGACGACCGGTCCGGTGCCATGGCGGCGCCAGCCCGTGCCGTCGGTGCGGTCGGAGTACGCGAGTCCGACGGCCTGGAGCGGCGTACCGCCGGGCAGCAGGCCGCTCACCCCCGTGTAGAACATCGCCATTCCGTCGCCGTGCCGGAACGGATGCATCGTCCACACCGCCTGGGCGTCGAAGCGGCCCGGCAGCCCGTTGCCGAACACGGGTCCCTGCGGCTGCCATTGGACAAGGTCGGTGGATGTCGCCCGGCCGTACGAGGTCTCCATCCGCAGGTGATCGAACTCGGCCGTCCAGGGCCCCTGAAGGTGCAGCACCGTGTAGGTGCCGTCCTCGTCCCCGAGCAGGGCGAAGTCGTTCAAGCAGAGGCCTGGCGGGGCGTATCGCATGGGCAGTTCCTGTCGGCTCACAGCGCCCAAACGCGTGCGCTGACCATCAAGTTAAAAGGGACTCACTTTGGAATCGGCCCAAGTAAATCTGAACGCAAACGCTTGCGCAACAAGGAGGCCGGGTTTACGGTCTCGTCACCCCCACATCACACCGACGTGAAATCAACGGGAGGAACTGCGCCGTGACGGCCAGCATCAACGACGTCGCCCGCGCCGCCGGCGTCTCGGCGTCCACCGTGTCCCGCGCCCTGCGCGGCCGGACCGGCGTCTCCGACGAGGTACGGGACAAGATCGCGGCCGTCGCCGCCCAGCTCGGCTACACCGCGTCCCGCTCCGCCGCCAGTCTGGCCAGCGGCCGTACGTTCACCATCGGCGTCCTGGTTCCGTACGTGGGCCGCTGGTTCTTCGGCACCGTGCTGGACGCCGCCGAGCGCGTGTTCAGCGCGGCCGGGTACGACGTGCTGCTGTACAACCTGGGCTCGCCGGAGATACGCAAGCGCTTCTTCACCAGGCTGCCGGTGCGCAAGCGGGTGGACGCGGTGCTCTCGCTGCTCATCCCGGACGAGGAGGAGTCGGCCGCGCTGCGCTCCCTGGGGGTGCCACTGGCCACCACGGTCGGTGGCACCCGGCCCGGCTTCACCGTTGTCGGCATCGACGACCGGGCCGGCACCGAGAGCGCCGTACGCCATCTGGTCAACCTCGGCCACCGCCGCATCGGCATGATCAGCGGAGCGAGCGGGCCGCTGCACTGGACCACCCCCATCGAGCGGCGCAACGCCTACCTGGACGTCCTGGCCGACGCCGGAATCGAGCACGATCCGGCGTTGGAGGCGGACGGCGACTACACCGTCGAGGGCGGTGAGCGAGCCATGACCGAACTGCTGGCCGTCTCCCGCCCGCCGACCGCCGTGTACGCGCAGTCCGACGAGATGGCGATGGGCGCCCTGCGCGCCCTGCGCCGCCACCGGCTCAGGGTCCCGGACGACGTGTCGGTCGTCGGCTTCGACGACCACGAACTCGCCGATGTGGTCGGCCTGACCACCGTCGCCCAGCCGGTCGCCGACCAGGGCGCCGAGGCCGCCCGGCTGCTGCTGCGTCAGCTGGACGAACCCGGAGCCCAAGCACCCACGGAGCAGGTGCAGATGCCCATCCGTCTCGTCCTGCGCGAGACGACCGCCCCGCCCCGACCGCGCGGACCGCAGTAACCCGCACCCCCTTGATCCCCCCACACTCGGACAGCACGTCAGCACTGCAAACCCTCGCCACAGCACGGAAGGCACAGCCATGAGTTCGACCAGTAGAAATGTCCGCCGCACAGCCAGTACGGGCCTGGCTCTCGTCCTGCCCCTGGCGGCGCTGGCCGCCTGTGGCGGGGGTGGTACCACCGACACCTCCGCCGAGGCGGGCAGCGGCAAGGGCACCATCAGCGTCTGGGCCCACCAGGGCCAGAAGAGCGAGGACACCGCGATACAGAACGCGGTGAAGTCCTTCAACTCCTCACAGAGCGACATCAAGGTCGAGCTGAAGCTGATCCCCGGCAACGACTACACCAAGACCATCACCACGACCGACGCATCCGAGCTGCCGGACGTGATGGAGTTCGACGGCCCGACCATGGCGAACTTCGTCTTCAACCAGAAGCTCGCCCCGATCGACGACCACGTCTCCGCCAAGACCCTGAGCAACGCCACCGACGCCATCAAGGCGCAGGGCGAGATCGACGGCAAGCACTACGGTCTGGGCCAGTACGACTCGGGCCTGGGCATCTACGGCAACAAGAAGCTGCTGGACGCGGCCGGCGTGAAGTACCCGACGAGCGTGGACGACGCCTGGACGGCGGACGAGTTCACCGCCGCGCTCAAGGCGCTGAAGGCCAAGGACCCCGACGGCAAGATCCTCGACGTTCAGGAGAACAACGGGTTCACCACCGAGTGGGGCACCTACGGCTTCTCCCCCATCGTCTGGTCGGCCGGTGGTTCGCTCCTCAAGGACGGCAAGGCGGAAGGCGCAATCGACTCGCCGGAAACCGTGTCGGCGCTGAAGACGTTCCAGTCCTGGAAGTCCGACGTCGACCCGAACACCGACGGCAACGCCTTCGCCAAGGGCCGCGTCGCGCTCAGCTGGGTCGGCCACTGGATGTACCCCGCTTACAGCGAGGCCCTCGGTGACGACCTCGTCGTCCTGCCGCTGCCCGACTTCGGCAACGGCCCCAAGACCGGCCAGGGCTCCTGGGCCTGGGGCATCGGCGCGGACTCCAAGAACGCCAAGGCCGCCGGCACGTTCCTGGACACCCTCCTGAACGACGAGAACGTCGCCGCGATGACGACGGCCAACGGCGCCCCGCCCGCCACCAAGTCCGCGCTCGCCGCAAGCGACCTCTACAAGCAGGGCGGCCCGCTCCAGCTGTTCTCCGACCAGCTCGCCAAGCCCTGCGGCGACACCGACATCACCCAGTCCTGCGTCGCCGTGACCCGCCCGCTGACCGCCGGATACCCCACGGTCACCGCCAAGTTCGCCGAGGCCCTCAACTCGGTCTACGGCGGCGCCGACCCGAAGGACGCCTTGTCCAAGGCAGCCAGCGCCATCGACCAGGACTTCTCCGACAACGCCGGCTACGAGATCCCGTAGGACCCATCGGCCGGGGCGGGCCGCGCACACCGCGCCCGCCCCGCCGGGAACAGGACCCACCGTCACCTTCTCGGCCGTGAAGCGACCGAGCTTGTGCGCTCAGCCGTCCACACCTCGTCACGCTCCCGACTGCCCCCTACGACAGGACGGTCACAGGTCGCATCCACCGCATGACGACCGGACCACCATGCGGTGCGGGACCGGTGACAAGGCCCCACGCCAGGAAGTCCTGGCGACATCGATCCGGTCAACACCACGTACAACCGTCTCCCCGGCCAGGCCGGTTCGTGCCTTCAAGGACTCACGAAACGATCAAGCCATCGTAGCGAGACGCTGGAAGGAACAAGGTGAAATCCGTCGAACCCGCGCACGCCGCGCCCCATGCCCGGGAGCAGGCCCCACCCGTGACCTCCGTCGAACCCGCGCGCCCGGCGCGCTCTGTGCGCAAGAACCGCGACTGGTTGCACGGACTGCTCATGTCCACGCCCGCCGTCGTCGGACTCATCGCCTTCGTCGGTATCCCGTTCGGCTACGCCGTCGTCCTCTCCTTCTACAACGTCCGACTCGGCTCCCCCCTGGAACCGACCTGGTTCGGCATCGAGCACTACCGGCGGCTGTTCACCGACCCCGATCTGTCCGGCCCGTTCCTCAGGTCCCTGCTCAACAACCTGACCTTCGCCGCGGTCGTCGTACCCGTGCAGACCGGTCTGGCGCTCTGCCTTGCGATCCTGCTCAACCGAAAGCTCAAGGCGATCGGCCTGTTCCGGTCCCTGTTCTTCATGCCGGTCGTCTTCCCGATGGCGCTGGTCGCCGTGATCTGGCGGCTCATCCTCGCCCGCAGCGATCAGGGCATGCTCAACTCCGCGCTGGACGCGGTGAGTTTCGGCAACTGGGGCGCCTTCGACTGGCTCGGCGACTCCGCCACCGCGATGGTCTCGATCATCATCCTCTCCATCTGGCAGGGCGTCGGCTTCCAGATGGTCATCCTGCTCGCCGGGCTCCAGAGCATCCCGGGTGAGCTCTACGAGGCCGCCGAGCTCGACCGCGCCTCCCGCTGGCAGCAGTTCCGCCATGTCACCCTGCCCGGCATCCGCGGCACCCTCGTGTTCGTCGCCATGCTCACCTCGGTGCTCTCCTTCCGCGTCTTCGACCAGGTCTACGTCCTCGTCAAAGGCGGCGGCCTCAATGAGGACGCCGCCCGCACCGTGATGTACCAGGCGGTCACCACCGCCTTCGACCAGAACAACATCGGCCAGGCGTCCGCGATCACCGTCGTCTTCTTCCTGATCGTCGTCGTCCTGACCCTCATCCAGCGCCGCGTCGTCCGGCCCGACAACGAGGACTGACCATGAGCATGAACACGGGCCTCACCCGCACTCCCCTGCGCCGCTTCCTCGACTACGCCGTCCTGTCCGTTCTGGCTTTCGTCTTCGCGCTGCCCGCCATCTACCTGCTCATCGGCAGCCTCAAGCCGTCCGACGAAGTCCTGAACGGCCTGTCCGGCTTCCTGCCCATCAACCTGTCCTTCGACAACTACACGGCCGTCCTCGACAGCCTGAACTCCGAGAGCACCGGTTACTTCTGGCGCTTCATGGGTGTCTCGCTGCTGCTGGCGTTCGTGGTGGTGACGGGGGGTCTCTTCGTCAACTCCATGGCTGCGTACGGGCTTTCACGGCTGAAGTGGCGCGGCCAGAACGCCGTGTTCACCCTCATCCTGCTGCTGATGCTGATCCCGTTCGAGTCGGTGGCGGTCCCGCTCTTCTACATGTTCAACGATCAGCGCAACACGCTCCCCATCCTGGCGCTCCCGTTCATCGCCAACGCCTTCTCGGTCTACCAGTTCCACACGTTCTTCCGCACGATCCCGCCGAGCATCGAGGAAGCCGCCCGCATCGACGGCGCGGGCCCCTGGCGCACCTTCTTCGCCATCATCGTCCCGATGTCGAAGCCGGCCTTCGCCTCCGTGGCGATCCTGACCTTCCTCATCCAGTGGGGCTCGTTCCTCTGGCCGGTCCTGATGGTCTCCGATCCGGCGGTACGCCCGCTGCCGCTGGAGATGAGCGTCTTCCAGGCCCAACTGCCCCCGGACTGGGGTCAGATCCTCGCCTTCGGCGTGCTCCTGGTCCTGCCCGTGCTGGTCGTCTTCGTCTTCTTCCAGCGCTGGTTCGTCCAGGGTGTCGCCAGCTCGGCCGTCAAGGGCTGAGTCAGTCGTGCCTGTGGTCCCGTACGCAGCGGAAACCGGTGTTGCCGACCGAGCTGTCCGGGCTGTTGGCGGTGCGGGCCGCGACACGGTAGCGGTTGCAGTAGGAGTCGTGGCACAGGTAGGAGCCGCCGCGCATCACGCGGGCCGTGCCCTGCTCCGGTCCCGTGGGGTCGGTGTGGGGCCCGGTGCCGTGGTCGGTGCCCCACCAGTCGGCGCACCACTCCCAGACGTTGCCGGAGGTGTTGAACAGGCCGAACCCATTGGGCGGGAAGGCGTCGACGGGGGCGGTGCCGACGTAGCCGTCCTCGCCGGTGTTGCGGAACGGGAAGCGTCCCTGCCAGATGTTGCAGCGGTGTTCGCCACCGGGCGTGAGCTCGTCCCCCCACGGGAAGCGCTTCTGGTCGAGGCCTCCGCGGGCCGCGTACTCCCATTCGGCCTCGGTCGGCAGCCGGGAGCCCTCCCACCGGCAGAAGGCGAGTGCGTCGCCCCAGGAGACATGGACCACCGGGTGCTCCCAGCGCCCGTCGAGGCCGCTGCCGGGCCCTTCCGGCGCAGCCCAGTAGGCGCCCTGCACCCCGCACCACCAGGGCGTTCCCTCCGGCCGGGGTGACTCCTTGCGCAACTCCCCCGGCAGAAACCGGGCGAAGACGTACGACCAGCCGAACCGCTCGGCGTCGGTGCGGTAGCCCGTGGCGTCCACGAACGCGGCGAAGCGCTCGTTGGTGACACAGCGGGTGTCGATCTCGAACGGCCCGACGGTCACTTCGCGGACCGGGCCTTCACCGTCACCGGGGTTGGCGTCAGCGTCCTCACCGCCCATACGGAAGGTGCCGCCGGGCAGCGCCACCTTTGAACCGCCGAGCGCAGTGCCGCTGCCGGGAACGGGCGGCTCGGACGCGGCGGGTGCCGCTTCGGAGGACCGGCCGGGTGCACAGCAGTGGGATGTCACGCGGCCCAGTACAACACGCGTCCGGTTCGCCGAGGCGAGCGAGTCAGTCCGGCAGCAGCGGCTGCTGGGCCCAGATCGTCTTGCCGTTGACGGTCTGCCGACTGCCCCAGCGCTGGGTGAGCTGGGCGACCAGCAGCAGACCTCGGCCACCCTCGTCGTAGACGTGCGCCCTGCGCAGATGCGGCGAGGTGGAGCTGCCGTCGGAGACCTCGCAGATCAGTGCGCGGTCGCGGATCAGGCGCAGCTGGATGGGCGGTTCGCCGTACCGGATCGCGTTGGTGACCAGTTCGCTGACGACCAGTTCGGTGACGAAAGCGGTCTCGTCCAGGCCCCACTCGGTGAGCTGCTCGGTGGCGTACTGCCGGGTGGCGGCCACGATTTCGGGGTCCGGCGGGATGTCCCAGGTGGCCACTTGGTCGGCGCCGAGCGCACGGGTGCGGGCCAGCAGCAGGGCCACGTCGTCGGCGGGCTGCGGCGGGAGTACGGACTTCAGCACCGCGTCGCACAGGGCATCCAGCGAATCGGCGGGCACGGTCAGCGCACCGCACAGATCGGCGATGCCGCGGTCGAGGTCGCGGTCCCGCCCCTCGATCAGCCCGTCCGTGTAGAGGGCGATCAACGAGCCCTCGGGCAGCACCAGTTCGGTCGCCTCGAACGGCAGGCCGCCCACCCCGAGCGGCGGGCCGGCGGATATCTCGACGAGCCGCGTGGTGCCGTCAGGCAGCAGGACGGCCGGCGGCGGATGTCCGGCACCGGCCACGGTCAGCCGGCGCGAAACGGGATCGTAGACCGCGTACAGACAGGTCGCTCCCAGCTCCGCGACGTCGTCGGTGGTGCTCTCGTCCGTCGCCAGGTGCGACACCAAGTCGTCGAGGTGGGTGAGGAGTTCGTCGGGCGGCAGATCCACGTCGGCGAGGGTTCGTACGGCCGTACGCAGCCGCCCCATGGTCGCCGACGACTGGAGGCCGTGCCCGACCACGTCCCCGACGACCAGGGCGACCCGGCTGCCGGACAGCGGGATCACGTCGAACCAGTCGCCGCCGATACCGGCCACCGCCCCGCTCGGCAGGTAACGGTGGGCCACCTCCACGGCCGCCTGACCGGGCAGCCCCCGCGGCAGCAGGCTGTGCTGAAGAGCCAGCGCGGTCGACCGCTCCCGGCCGAAGCGGCGGGCGTTGTCCACACAGACGGCGGCCCGGCTCGCCAGCTCCTCGGAGAGAACGACATCGTCACCGGCGTACGCATCCGGATTGACGGCCCGCACGAAGACCGCGACACCCAGTGTCGTGCCACGGGCCCGCAACGGCACCGCCAGCATCGAGTGGACCCGCACGCCGTACTCACGGTCCTTGGCGTCGCGTGCCTCATGGCCGCTCAACCACCGGTCGAAGTCCGGCTCCCCGGCCCCGCTGAGCACCGCCACTCCGTCCATCAGCGCTCGCGCGGGCGGCGAGAACGGCGGATAGGTGTCCGTCTCGCCCAGCTCGACGGCCGCCTCCGGTGTGCCCGTGGTGACGGACCGATGGGCGGCCCGACGCAGCACCACATCGGTGCGCTGTGCCGTCGGCGGTTCGTCCGCTCCGAGGACCCAGTCGAGCAGGTCGACGCTGGCGAAGTCGGCGAAGCGCGGTACCACGAGCCCCACCAGTTCCTCGGCGGTGCGCACCACGTCCAGGGTCGTGCCGATGGAGGCGGCGGCCTCGTTCAGCAGGGCCAGCCGCTGCCGGGCCCAGTGCTGCTCGCTGCTGTCGAACGCCGCCAGGGCGGTCCCGACCAGCTCGCCGGAGGGGGACCGCACCGGCCACATCTCGATGTTCCAGGCGTGGTACCGCGTGCCGGACGGTGACCGGGTGAAGCTCTCGTAGTGAACGGGTTCCCCGGTCTCGGCGACCTGCCGCAGATGCTGCAGGAAGCCCCGGCTGTGGTCGGCGTCCTCCACGGTCTCCGGGTAGTGCCGGCCGACCAGGGTGTCCTCCGGGACCCCCATCACCTGGCAGGCCACATTGTTGAGCCGCACATAGTGCTGCCCGGTGTCGAAGATCGACATCGACATGGACGCCTGCTCGAAGGCCTGCGCCGAGAGGCTGGGCCCCTGCCCGTCGGACCGCTCGGCGGTGACCACGAATCCGGTGGCCGTACCGTCCGCACCCAGCAGAGGGCTCGCCCTCAGGGCCAGCGCGAGCCGGGATCCGTCCCGGTGCCGCAGCACGGCGGTGCCCATCAGCGCGGCGACGAGCTCGGACGGCATGTCCTCGGCGAGCAGCTCCCCCGCCGCCCGGCCCACGGCCTCCTCGGCCGCGTATCCCGTCAGCCTCCGGGCACCCTCACTCCACCCCGTCACCGTGCCCTGTGCATCAAGGATCGCCGAAGCGGCGAGATGCTCCATACGCCCCAGAATGAGGGCATTGCGCCTTCCCATCAACCCGGCTGTCGTCGGTACACAACCGTCTGTCGTCGGCACGTCAACTGGGCTTCCATTGGCAGGGTCGCGACAGCGTCCTCAGCATCGCGGCACGCCAAGGCACCGGTTCGGGCGATCGACGGTGCCACCGCCGTGCACGGCCGGCGGCCCGGCGATGTCGCGTTCTGGGACAACCGCGCCGCCCAGCACCACGCGGTCAACGACAACGCCCCGCGCCGCCGGGGTGGCGGAGCGCGTCGCCATCGAGGGGGGACCGGCCGCACCGACCCGCCCCGCCCTTACGGCACGCGGGTCAGGGTTTGCGGGCCGCCGGGCCGGCTTCCTCTCCCGTGCCGACTTCTGCGGCGTAGGAGAGGAAGTCGTCGACCATGCGGTGGAAGAGCGTGGCGAGCTGCTGGAGTTCCTGGGGTGACCAGTCGGACAGCGCCATCTGCATGCCGCGGGCGCTCATCTCGCGGATGCGGTCGACGGCTTCCTGGCCGGCCTTGGTGATCTGGATGCGCTGGGCGCGGCGGTCGTCGGGGTCGGGTACGCGGGTGACGTAGCCGCCCTTCTCCAGCTGCTGCACCTGCCGGGTCACATGGGAGGCCTCCACGGCCAGCCGGTTCGCCAGCTCACCGGGGCGCATCGGCTCGGAGTCGTCGATCTGCCGCAGAAGTGCCACTGCGGCGCGGTCCAGCGGCACCCCGACCAGCGCCATGAGCCGGTCGTGCTGGCGCGTTCGGCCCATGAGATAGGCGATGCGCGTCAGCGCCCGCTCGATCTCGATCACTTCCGTGGAGGCGGGCGTGGTGGCCGGCGTTGGTGTGGACATAGGGATCACTTTACCAGCTTCTTGCCTAACTCAACTAAATCCACCCGTCCCCGGCCGGCCGCCTGCGCTCCGGTACGCCCCTCATGGTGCACGCCGCGGAGACAGCTTGAGCACGCTCCCCTCGCCGTTGGCCGAAAGAAGCAGGGAACCCTCCGGAGTGACGGCGAGACCGGCGAACTGGCGGGGAGAGCCGGGCATGCCGTGGGCGAACAGCGCGGGCTGTTCGGTGTGGCCGGTCCCTGGGGGCAGGCCGACCGCCAGGTCCTCGGCGTCGACCCTGGTCTCGCCCGTGGCGAGGGAGATCGCCAGCAGCCTGCGGTGCTCGGTGTCCACCGTGAACAGTTCGTCGCCCAGGACCACCAGCCCGTGCGGTGCGCCGAGCCCCTCCGCGACGGCCACCGCCTCTCCCCCGTCGGCTCCCTCGCTGAGCCGGAGCACTGCCCCGCGCCGGTCGTCGCTGACATAGCAGCGCCCCTCCGCGTCGAAGGCCACGTCCACGGGGTGGTCGAGCCCCTCCGCGAGCACGGTGACGGAGTCGTCGCACTCGTCGATCCGTACGACCCGGCCGGCGCCCGACTCGGCGACCACGAGGGAGCCGTCCGGCCCCAGCGCGATCCCGAACGGCTGGTTCAGCCCGGCCGCCCGTTGCCGCGTGGTCTTGTCCACGGGGTCGTGGGTCTGGACGTTCCCGTACTGGGAGGTGAGGTGCAGGAGCCCGCCCGAGGCGGTGATGCCGTGGCTGAAGATGAGCAGCTCCTGCGTGGTCACTTCGCCCGGCTCATCGTCGGCGGTGGGCTCCGGGCGTGCCACTCGGTAGTGGTCGGCGGCGTAGACCGTGCCGCCGAGGTCGATCGTCACCCCGTAGGGGCCGTCGAGTCCGGTGGGCACGATCTCGCGGATGCGGCCGTCGGGGTGCATCTCCGTGACGCCGCCACTGGCAAAGCTGGAGACGTACATGCGGTTCTCTGCGTCGAAGGCCGCGTTGTCCAGGCCGACGACACCGCTGGTGACGATCGACCGGTCGCCGCTGCCGAAGAGGTCGATACGGGTCACGATGCCGGCCACGCCGCGCGACAGAACCGTCAACACCCCGCCCTGGTCGAAGCGCACCGCGACCGGCTCGTGCACGTCCTCCGCGACCAGTTCGGGGGCGCCGCCGTCGGGGGGTATCCGCCAGACCTGGTTGGTGATCATGTGCGGGTAGTAGAGGTAGCCGTCCGGGCCGAGCTGCATCGCGTTGCCGAGGGCCAGCCCCTCGGTGAGCACGACCGGGTCGCCGCCGTCCGGGAACAGCTCGAGCAGGCGGCCGTCCATCTTCATCTCGTTGACGAAGAGGCGGTCGCCAACGCAGGTGATGCCGTTGGGCACCTTCACCTCGTCGGAGACCAGGGTGTATTCGCCCTTGGGGCTCCGGCGCCACACCCTGCCCGGCGTCAGGTCCGCGATGTACATCGAGCCGTCCGCCCCGAAGGCCAGGTCGTCCGGCGCCTGGACCGGACCGTCCAGCGGCACCACCACGTCGACGTCCCCCGAGGCGGGGTCCACGGCGCTGATCTGCCCGGCGATGAACTGAGCGACGTACAGCCGCCCGTCGGGCCCGAAGGTCACGCCGTTCGAACCCCACAGCCGGTTCGGCCGGTTGAGCCGTCTCATGTCCCACCGGCTGCTCGTGGCGGACCGGCGGCCGGTGTCGTCGTAGCGGCTGGGCGCCATGCTCGCTCCCCCTGTCATTCGGCCTGACTCATTCGGCTCCGGCTCCGGCTCCGGCTTCGGCTTCGGCTTCGGCTTCGGCTTCGGCTTCGGCTTCGGCTTCGACGAGCACGTCGTGCATGCCACCGTCCTCACGCCAGCGCCGGAGCAGTTCGTGGAACACGACCGGCCCGTCGCCGTACGACTCGCTGCGCTTCCTCGGCCTGCCCTCGTTGTTGTAGTAGCCGGGTGTGCACTCGGCCTGGAAGGCGTGCAGGTCGGCCGCCTTCTCCCGGATCGTGGCCACCCAGGCGGCCTCCGCATCGGCACTCGGCTCGATGTACCGGGCCCGCCGCTTGCGGGCCTCGCCGACGACCGCGGCCACATGGGTGGCCTGCTCGTCCAGGACGTGCACGAAATTGACGGCGCTGGCGTTCTGCAGCGGGCCGAGCTGGAAGAGGTTGGGAAAACCGTGGCTGTAGAAGCCGTGCAGCGTCTTCGGGCCCTCCTTCATCCAGGTCTCCAGCAGGCTGACACCGCCGCGGCCGTGCACCGGGACAAGTCCGGACAGGATCCCCGAGACGCCGACCTGGAAACCAGTCGCGAAGATGATGCAGTCGACCTCGTACTCGTTCCCGCCGACCACGACCGCGTCCTCGGTGATGCGCTCGACGCCCCCGTGATCGGCCGTGTCCACGAGGGTCACATTGGGCCGGTTGAACGTGTCGAGGTAGTGGTCGCTGAAGGTGGGCCGCTTGCACATATAGCGGTACCAGGGCTTGAGCAGCTCGGCCGTGGCCGGGTCGTCCACGATCGCGTCCACGCGGGCGCGGATCTCGTTCATCTTCTGGAAGTCGGCGAGCTCGTACAGCCGTTCCCGCTCCTCGGGAGACACGTCCGTGTAGCTGTTGCTCGGGATGAGCTTCTGCTGCAGCCGCGCGGTGGAGGTCCACCCGTCGTTCACCAGGTCCTCGTCGGCCCGTCCACCGGTGACGAGCGCGAGGAAGTTCTCCCTGCGGCGCTTCTGCCAGCCGGGAGTGAGCGACTTCGCCCACCGCGGATCCGTGGGGCGCTGGCCGCGTACGTCCACCGAGGACGGGGTGCGCTGGAACAGGTACAGGTGCTGGGCGTCACGTCCCAGATGCGGCACGATCTGGATCGCGGTCGCGCCGGTGCCGATGACCGCCACATGCTTGTCGGCCAGCTTGTGCAGGTTCCCGTCGGCGTCGCCGCCGGTGTACGCGTAGTCCCAGCGGCTGGTGTGGAAGGCATGTCCCCGGTACGTCTCGATGCCGGGGACGCCCGGCAGTTTGGCCTGGCTGAGTGCCCCGCTGGACACGACCACGTATCTCGCCCGCATACGGTCGCCGCGGTCGGTGGCGACGATCCACTCCGACTCGTCCTCGTCCCACCGCAGTTCGGTCACCTGGGTCTGGAAGCAGGCGTCGTCGTAGAGGTCGAAGTGCTTCCCGATGGCCTGTGCGTGCTGCCGGATCTCCTCTCCCGGCGCGTACTTCCACTTCGGGACGTAGCCGAGCTCTTCGAGCAGCGGCATGTAGACGTACGACTCGATGTCGCAGTGGATTCCGGGATACCGGTTCCAGTACCAGGTGCCACCGAAGTCCCCGGCCTGCTCGATGACCCGGATCTCCCGCACGCCCGCCTGGCGCAGTCGCGCGCCGGCCAGCAGACCGCCGAACCCGCCGCCGACGACCAGCGCCTCGACCCGGTCGTGCAGCGGCTCCCGCGGCACGAACTTGGTGTACGGATCGTCTGCGTACGAGGCGAACTCGCCGACGAGGGGCTGGTACTGCCGGTTGCCGTCTGGACGGATCCGGCGGTCGCGCTCGGCCCGGTACTTCTCGCGCAGGGCGTCCGGGTCGAAACCCAGTTCCTCGGGGGTCAGTTCCTCCGAGGTCAAGGGTGTGGTGGCGGACGGATTGTGGGGGTTGGACATCCGTGTCCTCTCTGCTGTTCGTGCTGTCCGTGCTGTCCGTGCTGTCCGCGCTGTCCGCGCTGTCCGTTCTGCTGTCCGTGCTGTCCGCGCTGCCCGTGAGCAACTGTCTTTGTGCGGCGTGCCGTTGGCCGGTCTCCGGCAGTCAGTCCGCCGGCCTGTGCCGACGGATCCAGGCGGCCTGACCGCCGTCGATGAGCAGGTCGGTGCCGGTGACGTAGCGCGATTCCGGGCCGGTGAGGAATGCCGCGGCG
The DNA here is from genome assembly GCF_042870755.1 of Streptomyces sp. NPDC006365. Lineage (NCBI taxonomy): Bacteria > Bacillati > Actinomycetota > Actinomycetes > Kitasatosporales > Streptomycetaceae > Streptomyces > Streptomyces sp. NPDC006365. The sequence continues at coordinate 204,128 of NZ_JBIAHS010000001.1, read as the reverse complement.
TCGGCGATCTCCCCGGTCGTTCCCATCCGGCCCGCGCCGCACGCGTCCACCATCCGCAGCATGTGCGCGCCGGTGTCGGACTCGGCCTCCACCCGCGACATCGCGGTGGAGATCACGCCCGGGCTGAGGGTGTTGATCCGGGCGCCGCGCCGGTTCCAGGCGAGCGCCGCGGCCTCGGCCCGTACGTGGTTGGCGCGCTTGGAGAGGATGTAGGCGCCGATCGCGTTGTCCCCGACGGCGGCGACGGCGGCGAGCCCCATCAGTTCCTCCGCGGGAGCCGTCGCAAGGACGGCTTCCTCCTCCCGGCTCAGGGACGCCATATGACCGGCCATGCTGGAGACGCACACCAGGGACGTGCCCCGGGCGGCCACCTTCTCGAAGGCGTCGATCACGTGCACCGTGCCGACCATGTCGACCTCGAAGATCTTCTGCGCCGACGCGGTCGCGGCGGATACCCCCGCGGTGTGCACCACGGCGGCCAACCGGCCCTCGCCCGACGCCGTTTCCGCGAGCCTCTCGACCGATTTCCGGTCGGACACATCGGTGACCACGCCCTGAGCCGCATAGCCCTCGGAGCACAAGGCATCGACGAGCCGGTCGAGTTGAGCGAGCGAGGCATCGGCGACGAGCACGGTACGCCCGCTGCCCAGCCGCCGCGCGACCGCCGAGCCCATGCCGCCGGCCCCCGTGACCACGAGAACATCAGGACGGTCCGCCATGGACAACCTCCTTGATTTCAGCGCTTGTTGCCGGTCTCGCGGAGAGGAGCGGCCTCACTCGTCCACCAGCCGGATGGCCGCGGCCGGGCAGATCGCCACGGCCTCGCGCACCTCGTCCAGGAGGTCGTCGTCAGGTGTCTCGGCCAGCAGGATGGCGACGCCGTCCTCGTCCCGCTGGTCGAAGACGTCCGGGGAGGCCATGACGCACTGCCCCGATGCCACGCATTTCGGCTCGTCCAGTTCCACACGCATGGTTGCTTCCTTCTGCGATACAGCGGTACGGGGTGGGTCACCAGGTGACGGGCAGGGAGTGGACGCCATAGGTGGTGCCCGTGTGGTCGAACTCCAACTGGTCGATGGTGGTGGTGAGTTGCAGGGTGGGGATACGGCGGTAGAGGGTGCCGTAGACGACCTGGAGCTCCAGTCTGGCGAGGTTCTGGCCCAGGCACTGGTGAGGGCCGTAGCCGAATCCCTGGTGCTGGCGGGCGGGGCGGCTCAGGTCCAGTCGCTCGCTCTCGGGGAACGCTTCCGGGTCCCAGTTCGCGGCGTGCAGATCGAAGATGATGCCGTCCCCGGCACGGATCACCACACCACCGATCTCGATGTCCTCCTTGGCGACCCTGCGCACTCCGGTCTGGAGGATGGTCAGGTAGCGCAGCAGCTCCTCCACCGCGTTCGCGATCACCTTCCGGTCGTCGGTGTCGCGCAGCACGGTGAGCTGGTCGGGGTTCTGCAGCAGGGCGAGCGTGCCGAGGCTGATCATCGTGGCGGTGGTCTCGTGCCCCGCGATGAGCATGGCGACGCCCATGTTGACGGCCTCCGCATGGGCCATCTCGCCGGCCTTGACCCGGCCGGCCATCTCGGACAGCACGTCGTCGCCCGGGTTCTCGAGCTTCTCCCTGAACAAGGTGTCCAGGTACTGGCCCAGTTCGCGGCTCGCCGCCATCGCCTCCTCCGCCGAGAGCGAAGTGTCCAGGACAAGGCCCGCGTTGCGCTGGAAGAACGCGTGGTCCTTGTACGGAACGCCGAGCAGTTCGGCGATGACCAGCGACGGCACCGGCAGGGCGAGCGCCGTGAGCAGGTCGACCGGCTTCGGCCCGGCCAGCATGTCGTCGATCATGCCGTCGACCATCCTCTGGATGGTGGGCCGCATGGCCTCGATCCGCTTGACGACGAACGGCCCGTTGACCGAGCGGCGCAGCCGCGTGTGCTCCGGCGCATCGGTGTTGGTGATCATCTTGGGGGTGTGGGGGGCGATCTGCGCCCGGTGCGCGTTGACGTGCGGAAAGCCGGGCTCACAGTCGTCGTTGCTGACGCGGGGGTCGGTCATCAGGGCCCGCTGGTCGGCATGCCGGGTCACCAGCCAGGGCGTGCCGCCGTTCCAGATCCGGACCTTGCTGATCCCTTTCTCCGCCCGCAACGGCTCCACGGCGGGGGGCGGGGCGAGCGGGCACGCTGCGGCCCGGGGCATCGGATACTCGGGAAGTGGCGCGCTCGCGTGCGCAGGACAGCCGGTCACGGTGTCGGCCATGTCTCTCCTCGGTGGTGGGGGCTCCGAAGGGATCGGATCGGAGACCGGCGACGCGCTGGCCGAAGGCCTCGATGAGCACATGGAAGCGGACCGGACTGACGCCTTCCGGACAGTTACCTGACAGAACGCTGATGTGATCCAGATCACTCGCGAAGGCCGCAGCGCGGGCACCCGAGTCACAGCGGCACAGACATACCACCCGGAGTACGGGAAGTGAACAAACGGTCCGGATACGGCCGTACACGGCTACTCGGAGATCTCCCAACCTCTGGCGCGGCACGCCGAATGGGCGCGCCTCAGGGCGGGCGGGCCGGTCGGCCCTCGTCCGGGACCACTGGCCCATGGCCGACATGATCGCGTCCGTACGAAGCTCATGACAGGGCCGGGGACAGCACCCGCCGCCCGTCGCATCGGACCCCGGAGGCACCCCATGCTTCGCCCCATCGCCGTCGGCGTCGACGGCTCCCCCGAGAGTCTGGCAGCCGCCGACTGGGCGGCCCGCGAGGCACAGCGCCGTTTGCTGCCGCTGCGCCTGGTGCAGGCCTGGCTCTGGCAGCCCCAGGACGTGCCCATCGCCCAGGACCCGGAGGTCCGCAGGCACTGGGCCCTGCGGATACTGCGCGAGGCGGAGCAGAACCTCGGAGGGCGGTATCCGGATCTGCCGATCAGTACCGAGCAGATCGCCGGTACGGCCGCCGAGGTGCTGCTCACGCAGGCGGAGCGGGCCGACATGCTGGTGCTGGGTTCCAGCGGACACGGCACCATCGCGGGCTTCCTGCTCGGCTCCGTCGGCCAGCAGGTGCTCGCCCACGCGGCCGGCCCGGTCGTCATGGTGCGGGCGGACAAGCACGCCGCCGCCGAGGCCCCCGGTGACGAAGTTGTGGTCGCAATCCAGGAGTTGGGCGATCCGGCCAATGAGCCGCTGCAGTTCGCCTTCGAGGCGGCTGCCGCCCGAGGGGCGACCCTGCGCGCCGTACACGCCTGGAATCTGCCCGCCCTGTACGGATACGGCGCGGCCGCCGGTCAACTGGCAAGCCAGGCGGGTGGTCTGGCGGCACTGAAGGAGGAGGCACTGTCGGCGACCCTCGCACCGTGGCGGGAGAAGTACCCCCAGGTGCACGTCACCCAGACCGTCGACCTGTCCTTCGCCTCCGGAGCGGTGCTCCAGGCCGCCGAGCGCGCCGCACTCGTGGTGGTGGGCCGCACGAAACACCGGCCGCCGCTCGGAATGCACGTGGGCCCGGTCGCCCACGCGATCCTGCACCACGCCAAGGCTCCCGTCGCAGTCGTCCCCCACGACTGACGCGTGCTCAACAAGGAGCGGGGAGAAGCCACCATGAAGGCGGCGATCTGACGGGGCGGGTCAGGGGGGTGGCACCCCGTCAGATCGCCGGCCGATAGAAGAACGTGCGCCGCGACGCGATCAGTCCGCCGTCGGTCTCGATCTCGAACCAGTCGCAGAACAGCTCACTCAGCGGCTCACCCGTGCGTGAGACACCTGTGAACTCACCCCAGCAGCAGACCTCGTACGTCCCCGAGACACAGCCGTACAGGCGGTGTGCGCCGCCCGCCACGATGCGCACCTCTCGGTAGAAGTGGTCGATGGCCGCCCGCCCGTGCAGCGGCGCGTATCCGGGGCGCTCGTACCGCGCGGTCTCCGTGAAGAGGCCGGGCAGCGCCGCCCAGTCCTGTGCGTCGATGACGAGGAGCAGTCGCTCGATGACGAGCCGCTGGTCAGGCATTGCCGTTCCGGTCGCGGAGGTGGTGCAGCGTCAGTCGCACACTGTGCCGGTTGCACTGCTGGAACAGGTCGAGCAGACGGTCCGTCAGATCGCCCTGCGGATTCCTGATGATGAAGATTCCAGTCAACTGGAGATGGGCGGCCTCGAGCTGGCCATTGCGCTGAACGTGTTCATTGATCTGCCAGATGATCGATCCGCCCGTCGCCCCGTTTACGGCCTTCCGTTTGAGGACGACGAACGAAATCGGATACTTGGCCGGCACCGCGTCCACATCCACGATGTTTCCCGCCGCTTCACTCCGTCGCTCGATCGAGCGACGGTAGTGACGGAGGTAGCTCTTCTCCACCCAGTCGGAAAGCAAATTCGAAGGACTGTCGAGTGACTGAAGGTTCTCCAGCTGTATCAGCCGGTGGTACTTCACCCGCCGGTCCAGGCACCGCTCAATACGATCCAGATACTCGTCCTGAAGCCGCTCGATCTCCGGATCCGGATCCTGGTGGAAGATCTCGACGAAGGAGTTCACGGCGTAGATCTCATCGCCGTCCCGCGCACTGTCGATGACCTTCCCGGCCTCCTCGTAGAGGCGCGCGGCCTGCGTGTAATGGTCCTGTACCGGGCCATGGCGAGCCGGGTAGTACTTCGTGAACGAGCCGACACGCTCCCGGAACTCATCGAAGGACCGGTGTGTCTCCCTGCTCAGTTTCGCGACCTTCGCCCGGGTGAGCCTGGCCTCCCTGGCCCCGTCGAGGGCGCTGGACACCACGCCGTACACCAGAAAGGCGAGCATGATCAGAATTCCGCTCAGGAGACCAGTCTGCGTCGAACTGATGCGCTTTCCGAACCAGTCCTGAACGAGACTGATCACTCCCGCAAAAGGAATGGCAGCGAAGAAGCCGGCGAGCCATCGACTGATGCCGTACCACGGCCGCCTCTCCTCTTCCTCATCGTCTCCCCCGCCACTATTGCGCGGCCCTGCCATATGTTGCCTCCCCCGAGCGCCACACCCACCGGGTAATCAGATTACCCAGGCAACTCTCCTTGACACGCGCGCATTTGGAGCCCACAGATGTGTTTTGACGGACCGTCCGCCCCCGGCGCGCGAAATGAGCGCACGCCTGCGACCGGCGCTCAGGAGGAGAGGTCGACGCCGTACATGGTGCGCCCGCCGACGAGCTCCCGCCCTGCGACCAGCTCGGCCTCGATGCGGACGAAGGCCTCGCGTGGCGAGGCGGCCCAGGAGCGCAGGCCGGCCCATGACAGCCACTCGTACGCCGTCACCGCAGGCCGCCGCTGCCGTAGGGGGCGTACAGATCCAGCAGCCGGGTCCTGGCCGCCTGCAGCCGGTGGGCGAGGACCCCGCCGACCCACTGCGCGACGGCCGCGCCCAGCGCGGGATCGGCCTGGCCCATCACACGAACCGTCTGCGCGTCGAACTCGTAGGCGCGCACCGGCGACGCGGCCTCCGCGCCCAGCTGCCACACGTACGGGGCGAAAAGCCAGGACCAGCCGACGAGCTCGCCGTGCCCAAGGGTCTCGATGACGGGAGACCGGCGCCCGGGCACATGCATGTCCAGGGTGACCGTTCCGCTACGGATGATCCAGAACCGGTCGGCCCGGTGCCCCTCCTCGAAGAGGCGAGTCCCCTGGGGGATGGACACCTCATGGGCGGCGCGCATCAGCCTGCCGCGGTGATCCACGGAAAGCGCGCTCGTCATGGTGCTGATGGCGGTCATGGCAACGGCCTGCCTTTCTACGCGACGCGAGCGAACGTTCTGTGGTGGGTGCCGCTCACCGGCCGGCGGAAGGTTCCATTCCTTCCCTCACGAGCCTGCCGCCCGCGAACGCCTCACACCCTGGGCCGAACGTCCCGTGTCACGGCCATTCGGCCCAGGAGGCCGTTCGGGACCCCTCCCCCGGCCCCTCAATAGACTCGCCGCCTGCCCTCGGAGGGACGAGAAAGGGATGGGGACACCATGGCGAGGCTGACCACGGCAGGACGTACGGGACGACTGGCCGGCAGTGCCCTGCTGGCGACGCTCGCCATGCTGACCGTGGCGGGCTGCGGCGGTTCCGGCGAGGACTCCGGGGACGCCGCGGCAGGCGCGATCACTACCGAGTCGCCGGGCTCCCGTGCCGACGGCACTCCTAAGAGCCCGTCAGCCTCCACCTCCAGCCCGTCCCCGTCCCCGAAGGTGACGGCAGCGGACGGAACCGACACCGGCGCCTGCGCCGACGGCAATTGCGAGATCGCGGTGTCCAAGCCGGTGACGATCCGCTTCAAGATCCCCGCCGGTCCCGCCAAGCTGTCCGTGACCAAGGTCGGCAAGAACGAGGTCGGCTACAAGGTCACCCAGGGCACCAGCACCAACGGCAGCTCGGCCGGCGGCACGGCGAGCGGCGAGGGCAGCGGCTGCACCACGTTCTTCTACGGCAACGGCAGCGGCACCCAGTGCGGAGGGGCCGGGGAGCCGCCCGCCAAGGAGGCCGGCACGGTCGCGCTGCAACTGGTGCCAGGCCCCGACGGCACCGCGATCCTCCGCCTCGTATCGGGCTGACCAACCCGCCGCGACGAACGGGGCCGACGGAAGCGATCGCGTCGCCACCGGCGCGGCACACTATTTCGTAATGGGATCCATTTTCATGTAGCGTTCGGGGTCGCTCACCAAGGAGGACCCCATGGCCGTTCCCAAACGGAAGATGTCCCGCAGCAACACCCGTCACCGTCGTGCCCAGTGGAAGGCCAGCACCCCGCAGCTCGTGCCGGTCACGATCGACGGGACCGTCCACCAGGTGCCGCAGCGGCTGGTGAAGGCCTACGAGCGCGGCCTGCTGCACCCCGAGGACTGAGCGCGATGGCGGACGACCGGCTGCCCGTGACCGTGCTGTCCGGATTTCTCGGCGCGGGCAAGACCACCCTGCTCAACCATGTCCTCGGCAACCGTGAGGGGTTGCGCGTCGCGGTCATCGTCAACGACATGAGCGAGATCAACATCGACGCCGCCCTCGTACGCGGCGGCGAGGCCGCCCTCTCGCGCACCGAGGAACGTCTGGTCGAGATGACCAACGGCTGCATCTGCTGCACGCTGCGCGACGATCTGCTGGAGGAGGTCGACCGGCTGGCCCGCGAAGGCCGCTTCGACTATCTCCTCATCGAGTCCAGCGGCATCTCCGAGCCCATGCCGGTCGCCGCCACCTTCGCCTTCGCCCGCGACGACGGAGCCGTACTCGGCGACCTCGCCCGGCTCGACACCATGGTCACGGTCGTCGACGCCGCGAACTTCCTGCCGGAGCTGACAGACGGCGACGAGCTCGTCGAGCGGGGCCTCGACCAGTACGAGGACGACGAGCGCACCGTCAGCGATCTGCTGATGGACCAGATCGAGTTCGCCGACGTCATCGTGCTGAACAAGCTCGACCTGGTCGACGACGAGAGCGCGGCCCGGCTCCGGGCGACCCTCACCCGCCTCAATCCCGTAGCGAGGATCGTGCCCGTCGCCCACGGCCGGGTGAATGTCGGCGAGGTACTCGGCACCGGGCTGTTCGACCTCGATCGCGCCCAGCAGGCGCCGGGCTGGGTCATGGAGCTCAACGGCGACCACGTCCCGGAGACCGAGGAGTACGGCATCTCCTCCACGGTCTTCCGCTCCCAACTGCCGTTCCATACGGGGCGGTTGTGGACCTTCGTCACCGAGGAGCTCGACAGCGGGGCCTTCGGGCAGATCCTGCGGTCCAAGGGCTTCTTCTGGCTGGCGAGCCGCCCGCAGGTGACGGGGCTGTGGTCGCAGGCAGGTTCCGTCGCCCGTTTCGAGCCCTCCGGTGCCCGCGGGGCGGATGGCCCCTCCGGCCAGGAGCTGGTGTTCATCGGCACCGGGCTGCGCGCCGAGGCGCTGCGGGCGGCACTGGCCGACTGCCTGATGAGGGACGGCGAGAGCACACCGCTCATCGATCCGTTCCCCGCCTGGTACACATACGGCATCGACGATACCTGCGAGCACGAGCCCTCCGAACCAGTGGCAGAGGGCTGAAGACTCCGGGTCGGGCGGTGGCCGGTCACAGCGCTGCCAGATCACTTCTCCGCGTGCAACCTTGTTGCAACGGGGCAGTTGGTTGGCTGAGTCACCGTCCGGCACCGGCAAGCGCTGAGGAGTGGTGCACGGTGAACTCACCCGCCCCGCGTGTGGAGCTGACGCCCGCCGCTGGCGAGCTGCTGCGTCGTCTCCGCGCCGTCCACGGTCCGCTGATGTTTCATCAGTCCGGTGGCTGTTGCGACGGCAGTGCGCCCATGTGTTATCCGGAGGGCGAGTTCCGGACCGGCGACTCCGATGTGCTGCTGGCCTCGCTGACCGTCGAGGGTATGGACGAGCCGGTGTCGTTCTGGATGTCGAAGAGCCAGTACGACGTGTGGAGTCACACCCGGCTCATCGTCGACGTGGTGGAGGGACGGGGCAGTGGATTCTCGCTCGAGGCACCCGAAGGGGTGCGTTTTCTGATCCGTTCGCGTCTCGTCGGTACATAGCATCGGCGCGGCAACCATCCTGTGGTGAACTCCCCTGTGTTCTGGGCTCGTTGAGGAGCCGGCGGAGACATCAGGGGGCGGTATGGGACGCGGACGGTTCAGAACCGTGCTGACGGTTCTCGCGGTATGGAGTGTGCTGGCCGGTGCCGCCCTGGTGGGGGCGGCACCGGCCGGCGGTGCGCAGGGCGCCGCGCAGATCGCGCCGGGCGTGAAGTACACGGAGTTCGACATTCCGGCCGCCAAGGGTGTTGCGCACGCGCATGTGATCGATGTCGATCTCCGCAATCCCCGCGTGGGTGTCGACCTCATGCATCCCGGCGCGGTGGCGGCCCGCGCCCCCGTCTCCCAACTGGCCGATGCGCGCGGCGCTGTCGCGGGCGTCAACGGCGACTTCTTCAACATCACCGAGATCCAGCATCCGGGGGTCGAGGCGACGGGCGCGCCCGTCGGCCCGGCGATCGCGAGCGCTCGCACTCTCAAAGCGGCGGTTCCGGACGGTCAGCGATTCGGTCCCGCCCTGCCGCCCGCTGCGAGCACGAAGGACGTACTGGGCGTGGGCACCGACCGCCGGGCCCGCCTCGACAGCCTGGCCCTCGACGGTTTCATCCGCACGAGTGAGACACGGCTGCCGCTCGGCGGGCTCAACCAGTACGCGCTGCCGGTCGGTACCGTCGGCGCGTTCACCTCGGACTGGGGCTCCGTCTCCCGGGCGCGGGCCACTTGCGGCACGGACACCGACCGTGCCGCACCCTGCAGTGCCGACACCTATGAGGTGACGGTCAAGGACGGCCGCGTCGTGTCCTGGGCCGACACGCCCGGCAGCGGTCCCATCGCGTACGGCACCACCGTCCTGGTCGGCCGGGAGGCGGGCGCCCAGCAGTTGCGGAAGCTGTCGCTGGGCGAGCGGGTCAAGGTGCGGCACCGCCTGGTCGCGGCCGCGTCCAGGATTCCGTACCGGTTCGTGGTGGGCGGCTACCCGCTCCTGAGGGACGGTCAGCCGCTCGCCGGCCTCGACAACGCGACCTCGGCGGTACGCACCGCGGCGGGAATCTCGGACGGTGGCAAACGGCTGACGCTGCTCGCGCTGGACGGGGCACCCGAGTTCCGTACCGGCCTCACGATCGCCGAAGTGGCCTCAGCGATGCGGCGGCTGGGCTCCGTCGACGCCTTCAGCCTCGACGGCGGCGGGTCCACGACGCTGGTCGCACGTGAGCCCGGTGCGGCTGCGGTGAGCGTACGCAACCATCCCAGCGCCGGAGCCGAACGCCCGGTGCCCAACGGGATCGGTGTGTTCTCCCGACCGTAGGAGGCGAGCCCTGCCGGGGCCTCAGGGTTTCAGGGCCTCAAGGCCTCAGGGCCTCAAGCTGCCCACGATGTCCGCCGTCGCCGAGATGCCCTCGTGGATGGTCGGCGCCATGCTCGTGCTCGCGAGATAGAAACCGAGCAGGATGCACACCAAGGCGTGCGGGATCTTCAGCGCCCCATTGCGCATGAAGATCACCGCCAGCACCACCAGCAGCAGCACCACAGAGATGGAAATGGCCATCGTCAACCTCCTCCGCCACGCCCACATCGCGGCTTTCAGCCGCAAGTGTGACGTAGCGGGGGGTTCGTCCGGGCGGCAGACGTGTCCGCCGATCGTGTGTTGACTGCTTGTGCAAGCGCTGGGCTACGCCCGCTCGTTGGCGTCCAGGAACTTCTCGAGCCCCGCGAGATCATCCGTGTTGATGTAGTCGACGTCGGCGGCGAGGAGTTCGCCCCAGAGTGCGTCACGGGCCGGGCCTGCCAGGTCGGGCGTGGCCCAGAAGCGGACCTTCTGACGGCGCGAGTGGGCCGCCGCGATGATGCTCCGCAGCTTCTGGCGCTCCGGTTCGGGGAACGGACCGATGCCCCGCCAGGTGAAGTTGAGCGTCCAGTTGTCGCTGATCAGCGGGATGAAGGAGGCGGGCGCCGGGCTGCCGAGGTCGGCGAGACGGCCGTCGTAGAAGGCGCGCCGTACGGTCTGGGCCTCCATGGGCGTACGGGCCGCGCGGTCGCCGGATATCACGGCGGTGACCGGGCCGGGGAAGACCCGTCCGTGCGCGTACGTCGTGAACAGGTGCTTGTAGCGGCGCAGATGGCGGTCGAGTTCGAGGTACGTCGAGGAGCCCTCGGTCTTGAGGTCGATCAGGAGCTGGATCGGCTTGCGGTAACCCCGGTACACCGAACCGTGGTTGGCCTTCACACGGCGGGCGAGCGGGTCGAGGTACAGGGACTCGAGGGTGCGGGCCGGGTCGAGGTCGACCGCGTCGTGGGCCACCAGGAGCTGGTCGCCGACGAGGAAGATGTCGGCCTCGAGGCTGCCGAATCGGTGGTCCAGAGCGTCGAAGAGGGGCCTGGAGTGCAGGTAGTCGTTGTGCGCGTGGGCACGCCACAGCGGGCGCGGGCCGTGCTTCCGCTCGCTCGCCTGCGCGTACGCGGGCACGGCGACCGAGCCCGCGAGGGCGGCGGCGAAGGTGGTGAGTGCTCTGCGACGGGTGGTGAGGGCCATGCTCTGCCTCCCTGGGAGTGCCGTATGGGACCTGAGCGAGTATGCGGTCCCTCGGGTGCCAAGGAGCAGTGTCTTGCGGGGAGTTGGCTGGACTGCCGCTGTGCGTTCACTTGGGCGGAGCATCGGACGCGGCAACGCCCATCCCCACAAGGAAATTGGAAAAGGCCCGCCTCCACAGGAGCTTCCCGAGGGCGCCGCAGGCCACCATCACTTGGCGGTACAACCCTCTTGGGCGGGGTCTGGAACGACTCGCGTCTCCAGGCCCAAACCGGGCAGTTGTCCGGTCCGGGCCTGGAGACGCGAGCACGAGCCGCCTACTTCAGCGCTCCTGCCATGACGCCGCTGACGAACTGCCGCTGGAAGGCGAAGAAGACCACCAGCGGGATGATCATGGAGAGGAAGGCCCCGGAGGACAGGACGTCGATATTGGTGCCGAACTGACGGGTCTGCTGTTGCAAGGCAACGGTGAGCGGGGCCGAATCCGCGTCGGCGAAGATGAGCGCGACGAGCATGTCGTTCCAGACCCACAGGAACTGGAAGATGCCGAGCGAGGCTATCGCCGGCGCGCCGAGCGGAACCACCACCCGGACGAAGAGCCACAACTCACTCGCCCCGTCGAGTCGGGCGGCCTCCAGCAGTTCACGCGGGATGCCCGCAAAGAAGTTCCGGAGCAGGAAGATCGCGAACGGCAGGCCGAAGGCAACGTGGAAGAGGACGACGCCGACGATGCTGCCGAAGATCCCGAGATCCCCGAACAGGCTGGTGATGGGCACCAGAGCAACCTGCAGCGGCACCACGAGCAGGCCGACGATGAGCAGAAACACCCAGTCCCGGCCTGGGAATTCGACCCAGGCGAAAACGTACCCGGCGAGTGAGCCGACCACCACCACCAGCAGCGTGGCGGGGACAGTGATCAGCAGACTGTTCAGGAACGAATGCGTGATCGTCGGGTCGTCCAGCAGGCTGGTGTAGTTGTGCAGGGTCAGCTGCGCGGGCTTGGTGAGCACGGTCCACCAGCCGGACGACCCGATGTCCAGTGGCCCGCGCAGCGAGGAGAGCAGCAGGCCGGCGGTGGGCAGCAGCCAGAACATGGCCACCACCAGCAGGACCAGACGTGTGGATCCGCCGACGAGCCGACGCGCCGCGCGGGCGGCAGCACCCGGACCCGGGCGGCCGGAGGCGGTGGGGACGGCGGCGTCGGTCTGGCCGGCCTGGGCGGTCTGAAGGGTTGTCATCGTGACCTCTCCTTTCGGAACCGCTTGATGTTGAGGAACATGGCCGGTGCCACCAGGGCGAGCAGGAGCACGGCGAGCGCACTGCCGGTGCCCTGGTCGTTGCCGCCGCCGAACGAGGACAGATAGAGCTGCAGGGCCAGTACGTTGGCGTCCTGCTGGCTCGCGCCGGGCGCGATGACGTACACCAGGTCGAAGATCTTCAGCACATTGATCACCAGCGTGACCAGGACGACGCCCAGCACCGGCGCCAGAAGCGGCACCGTGATGCGGCGGAACACCTGCCACTCCCTCGCGCCGTCGACACGTGCGGCCTCCAGCAATTCCCGGGGAATCCCGGCCAGCCCGGCGGCGATGAGGACCATCGCGAAGCCCGTCCACATCCAGACGTAGGCACCGATGATCGACCAGGTGACCAGGGTCGGGCCGAGCCAGTTGACACCCGCGTACTGCTCGGTGAAGTTCGTGGCGGGCAGGCGCAGTTGAACCGGTGAGGCGCCGAGCCGGTTCGCGGGCAGGGCGAAGGTGCCGTCCTTGGCGGCGGTCGCCGCGGCGATGACGCGCCCGTCACGCACAGCCTCGACCCGGACGCCGGACAGTGCCTTCTCGCCCTGGTCGATCTTCCCGGGGGTGCTGCCGCCCGGCTGGAAGTCCAGCCAGACCGTGCCGCACAACGCGCCCTGTGGGCAGGAACTCGGCGCGGCGGCCTGCGTCGCGTCGGTCAGCGTGCTGGGCTGCACACCGACCAGTGGCAGTGTGGCCGGACCGCCATCGGCGCTGACGGGCCTGCTCGTGTAGGGGCCGCCGACCGGCCCGGCCACGGTGCCGCTGCCGGGGCCCGCCACCCGGGGGTGGGCCCCGGGATACGCCGATGCCTTGAAGAAGGTGTCGTGGACGCCGGTCACCACCGCGTTGGCCACGCCCTTGCCGGGGTCCTGGTCGTAGACCAGCCGGAAGATGATGCCGGCGGCCAGCATGGAGATGGCCATCGGCATGAAGACGACCAACTTGAATGCCGTGCTCCAGCGGATCCGATCGGTGAGCACGGCGAAGATCAGGCCAAGCCCGGTGGCCGCGACGGGTGCGACCACGACCCAGATCGCATTGTTCTTGATGGCGATGAGGGTCTGGTGGTCGGTGAAGACGTCGGTGTAGTTGGAAAGCCCGACGAAGTGCGTGAATCCGTCGGGGCCGAAGAGACTGCGTACCACCGACCACACGATCGGATACACCACGAGTCCGCCGAGCAGAACCAGCGCGGGCAGCAGGAAGAAGACCGCGATCCAGCTACGGCCTCGGAGCGTCCTCCTCCTGCGGCGGGCGGGTGCCCCCGCCGCGGGGGCGGCGGGGGACGGAGGGGAAAGCGTCTGTGACATGGCGACTGCCTCAGCCAGCCTTGGCGAACGCCTTCGCGGCGTCCGCTTCGAGCTGTTTCTGCGCGCCCGCGACGTCGGAGGGCTTGGCGAGGAAGTCCTGCAGGTCCTTCCACTCCCCCTGCCCCTTGGTTCCGCCGAATGCGGCCGGCGCCTGATCGGACATGTCGAACCGGATGTTGTCTCCGGCCTTGATCAGGTTCTTCGCGATGCCCCGCACGGTGTCGTCGCGGTAGTTGGAGAAGGCCACCGCCTTGTTCGGAGACAGGAAACCGCCCTGCTGCACGGCGATTTCCGCGGCTTCCGGGGAAACCAGGAAGCGCATCAGCGCCTGCGCGCCTTCTCCGTCCTTGAGCGCGACCGCGACGTCGCCGCTACTCACCACTGGTGCCTTGCCGCCGTCCACGGACGGGAAGGGGAAGACCTTGGCGTCGGTGCCGACCTTGGCCGTGGTCTCCTGGGTGATGTTGGTCGCGATGAACTCGCCCTCGTAGACCAGCGCGGCCTTGGGCGGGTCGGAGAAGACCTGGCCGACCGAGGTGGGGAAGTCGGTCTGCAGCGCGCCGCGTGTGCCTCCGGCGATCAGGTCGGGCCTGCCGAAGATCTGGCCCAGCGTGGTCAGCGCCTTGGTCACCGATGGATCTGTCCACTTGACCTGATGCTTCGTCAACTTGTCGTACATGGCCGGGCCGGCCTGGCTGAGGTAGATGTTCTCGAACCAGTCGGTCACGAGCCAGCCCTCGGCACCGCCTATGGAGAACGGCGGGGTGCCGGAGTCGGAGAGTGTCTGACCGTCCTTGAGCAGCTGCTCCCAGGTGGTGGGGGTGGTCGTCAGTCCGGCCTGCTCCCAGATCGCCGTGTTGTACCAGAACAAGGACTTGTTGGTGACCTTGAAGAACACGCCGTACTGCTTGTTCTCGTACGTACTCAGGTCGCGCCAGGCCTTGCTGTAGTTCTGGTCCAACTCCTTGGTCACGGCGGGCTGGAGCGGCTTGAGCCAGCCGGCTTCGGCGAACTGCTGCAGCACGCCGGGCTGGGGCAGCAGGGCCACGTCCGGCGGAGAGCCGCCCTGGATCTTGCTGCCGACGAAGGTCGACACGTTGTCCCCGGTGGGCACGAAGGTCGTGCTTGCCCCGGTCAACTCGTCGAAGCGGGCCAGTACCTTGAGGAAGTTCTTCTGCTCGGCGCCTGTCCAGACGCCGGCCACCTGCAGCTTCTGCCCATCGAGCTTGGGCAGGTCCAGCGTGGAGGCGCCGCCCGCACCCGTGGTCGCGGGCGTGGTCGAGGCGTCCTTGTCCGAGGAGCCGCAGCCGGCGGCCCCGATCATCAGGACGGCGACGGCCGTCAGTACTGCCGCTCTGCCATTCATTGGGTCACTCCTTCGTGAAAGGACGTACGGAACGTGTTGCGGCGGACAACGGGTCAGTCGGTGAGGCCGTCGGCCACCCACCAGGCGGCAGTGCTGCCAGGGAGGGTGCCGGGCGGGCAGGCACCGCTCGCGAGCAGCGGTGTGCCGTGGACCGGGGCGGGACAGGGGACGTCGCCGAAGTTGACGGCGCACACCAGCCCGTCACCGCGGACGAAGGCCAGGACCTGCGGCGGGGAATCCAGCCAGCGCAGCGTCCCGTTGCCGAGCGACGGCAGGCTCTGGCGCAACCGCAGCGCGTCGCGGTACAGATGCCAGAAGGAATCGGGATCGGCCATGCCCCGCTCGGTGGTGTGCTCCGCGAACCACTCGGGCTGGGGCAGCCAGGGCTTGGCGACGCCTTCGCCCGAGGTGAAACCGAACGGGGACATGTGCCCCGACCACGGCAGCGGTACGCGGCAGCCGTCCCGGATACCCACGCGGCTGCCGCTGCGATGGAAGATCGGGTCGGTGAGCACCTCGTCCGGTAGGTCGACGACCTCCGGCAGGCCCAGCTCCTCGCCCTGGTAGATGTAGGCGGCGCCGGGCAGGGAGAGCATCAGCAGCGCGGCGGCGCGAGCGCGCGCGGAGGCCGCGTACCGCGTGACGGTGCGGACCTGATCGTGATTGTTGAGCACCCAGGTGATGGTCGACCCGGTGTCGGCTATGTCCCGCAGCGCGTCCTGGATGACCCGGCGGAAGGTGGCGGCGTCCCAGGGGGCCGTCAGCATGTGGAAGAAGAACGCCTGGTGGAGCTCGTCCGGGCGGACATAGGCGGCCTGCTCGGCCGGGGTGCGCACGGACACCTCTCCGACGAGCAGCCGGTCGATGCCGTCCCGAGCGGTGTACTCCTCGCAGATGGCGCGCCAGGTGCGCCAGACACCGTGGGTCTCGGGCTGGTTCCACGCCAGGGGGTTGACCGTGTCCCGGGCGCGCGCGTCGGCTGCCGGATCCGGGGAATCCGGCAGCGCGGGATGCTTGAAGAGGCCGGTGGCCACGTCGATGCGGAACCCGTCGACGCCGCGGTCCAGCCAGAATCGCAGTACTTGCTCGAAGTAGCCGCCGACCTCGATGTTGCGCCAGTTCAAGTCGGGCTGCTCCGGCCCGAACAGGTGCAGGTACCACTGGCCCGGCGTGCCGTCCGGCTCGGTCACCCGGGTCCAGGCGGGTCCGCCGAACATGGAGTGCCAGTTGTTGGGCGGCAGTTCGCCGCCCGCACCACGGCCCTCGGCGAAGTGGAAGCGGGATCTGCCCAGACCGCCGTCCGGGCCTTCGGCCAAGGCCCGCAGGAACCACGGGTGGCGGCTGGAGCAGTGGTTGGGGACGATGTCGATGAGCACCTTGAACCCGAGTCGGTGCGCGTCGTCCACCAGGCGGCCGAACTCGTCCAGGTCTCCGTAGACCGGATCCACGTCGCAGTAGTCGGCGACGTCGTAGCCGTGGTCGTACTGCGGCGAGGGGTAGAACGGGTTGAGCCATATGCCGTCGACACCAAGTCGCTTGAGGTACGGCAGGCCCGCGCGGACACCGGCGAGGTCGCCGATGCCGTCCCCGGTGCTGTCGAGGAAGCTGCGGACGTACACCTCGTAGATGACGGCGGTGCGCCACCACTGTTGTCGTGCGGTGTGCTCTGGCTGCTCGGAGGGGCACGGTTCGTTCTGTACCGAGCCGTCGTCGACGAACGCGTCGATCATCGGGAAACCGTCCTGGGCTGGGCGTGATGGAAGCCGGCCGCCGAGCGGGGAGGGCGACGGCCGGCCGACTGGGCGCCGGATCCCGCGCCGCGGAAGGCGCGTTGGGAGTGGATGGGATGCAGATGAGATGCGGATGGGGAGGCCGGTTGGCAAGTGTGGCCGACGGCTGACGGCTGACGGCTGACGGCTGACGGCTGACGGCTGACGGGCAAGGATTCGTTCGGCTTCGTTCACCCGGCAAGGTCGCCGGGTGTGAGGCCACCGATGAGGACGGAAGCCCATTCGTCGGCGCGATGCCCTCCGGCGAGGCCGGAACGCCGTTCGCCGGCACGACACCCGCCGATGCGGAGGTGGGGTGGCCCGCCGATCGCGCCGATCGCCGACGAGTACTGAGGGGTCGTCAGATCGCGGATAACCGAGGCAGTGCCGAAGCGACGGCGAGGGGCTGCGCCGTGGCGTTCAGCGCCGCCCCCATCGCGCCGGCGTACGGGCCGAGTGCGGCGGCCAGGAACGTCACCGGTCCGATCAGTCGCCGACGGTCGCGCAGTGCCAGTTCGACGGCCGGTCGCATCACGCCGAAGGCCGGCGCCACGCCACCGCCCACGACGACCGTCGACAGACCGAGCTGGGTCAGCACGCTGCCCAGGACCGTACCTACTGCCGTGGCGGCGGTATCGAGGATCTCCCGGGCCGTGGTGTCGCCCGACTGGGCGGCCTGGACCAGGTCTTCGGGTGTCGCGATCCGGTCCTGGTCCGTGGTCCCGCGCGAGGCGAGGACTCGGGACCAGGCGACTGCCAGCGCCCGGCCGCCCGACACCGTCTCCAGGCAGCCGCGGGCTCCGCACGCACAGCGGCTTCCGCCGGGGGCGGCGGTCATGTGCCCGATTTCGCCGATCCTGTCGCCGGGGCCGCGCAGGACGCTGCCGCCCAGAGCGATCGCACCGCCTATACCGGTGCCCATGGTCATGAACACCACGTCGGTGTGACCGCGCGCGGAGCCCAGAGCGAGTTCCGCCGAGGCGAACGCGCGTGCGTCGTTCATCAGCAGGACGGGCTTCGCGGTCGCGCGTTCGAGCGTGTCCGCAAGCGGGTAACCCTGCCACTCGCCGTCGATGTTCGGAATGGTGGTGGTGGAGCGCAGGTCCGGGCTCAGATGGCCGGGCAGCGCCACGCCGATGGCCTCGGCGGTGCGCGCGCCCACGAGTTCGGCGATGGTGGCGGCGACCTGCGCGGGACCGGCGGCCGGTGTGGGCAGCGTGCCCCGCGCGACGACGACCGCGCCGGCACGGTGCACCCACTTGATGTTCGTGCCCCCGATGTCCACCCCAAGGGCGGACCCTTCGGGGCGAGGGCCGCCCCTGGTCGCGACCATGCGATCTCCTGATGGATCAGTATTGCCTGTATAGACTTAACGGGAAGTTAGGGCGCGCAATTCATCCAGTCAATCAGTTGAGACGTAAAGAATCAGAAACGCTGGGTGATTCGAGCCGACGCGATCAGCGCTTTGGCGAGTCAGTGGCAGACGGTCACACAACCTGTCTAGCCTTTTGCGCAGTGACGGTCAGTCGGGTGCTATCAGGGCGCCGTCGGCTGCCAGGTGCTCACGCAGTTCGACGATGTTCCCGTCGCGGGGCCGGCATCCGGCGGAGACCGCCAGGGCCGCCGCGGTCCCGGCGGCCTGACCCATCGCCATGCACTGTCCGATGGAGCGGACGGAGGCATGGGCGTCGTGGGTGGCCGACAGGCACCGGCCCGCGACGAGCAGACCGTCGACGCCACGGGGAAGCAGGCATCGGTAAGGCACCCCGTAAGTGCGGCCGGTGGGCCTCTGGTCACCGGAGCCGACGTACTGCCAGATCGTCCGCTGCCCGGCGGCATGGTCCTCGATCGGAGCCCCACAGCGCGCTATGGCGTCATCGAACTGACGCGCGCTCAGGACGTCCTCCTTGCCCAGGACGTACTCGCCGATCAGACGGCGGCTCTCCCGCACGCCGATCCGCGGCGCGGACGCGATGAGGAAAGCCCGTTCGTACCCCGGCACCTGCTCGACGAGGAACCGGGTGTACTCGACGACCTGGCGACGCCCCTCCTGTTCGGCTCCGGAAAGCTGCCACGGGTCCGTCGGGTCGACGCCGCTGACGCGGGTCACGTTGGTGTGGACGACCCCGGGTTCGGTGGTCCGGTGGACAGAACCTTCGCGCCGGGGCAGCTCGTACGCTCCCGAGTCGGCGTGCAGAGCCATCAGGCGGTGCAGCTCCGCCGTCGGGGTCGCCTCGGCGTCGACACCGGCGAGCCGGAAGGTCTGGGTGAGCGGCTGCACGACGCGGTCCTCGGCGGGTCGCTCCAGCGCGGCCCCCGCGCGCCAGGCGATGTCGGCATCACCGGTGGCGTCGACGACGACCCCGGCCCGTACGAATCCGGGGCCGGCGACCGTCTCGACGACCACCCCGAGAACGTCCTGACCCTCCATCACCACCCGTGAGGCACGCGCGTGGAACAAGACCCGCACCCCGGCCCTGCCGGTGAGTTCGTCCCAGACCAGCTTGAGTGTCTCGGGGTCGTAGGTGATGCCGGTGCCCGCGCCGTAGGTGTTGGGGCGTTCGAAGGCCGCCTTGCGATCGGTGAGCTCCTGGCACACTTCCCAGCCCACGCCGCCGACGACGCGCTCCCCCGTGCCGGGCGCGTAGAAGCCGTAGAAGGTGTCCAGGACGCTCGCCCCGGTGCCGCCCAGGTGAGCGGCGCTTTCCACGAGCAGGGTGGAGGCGCCCCGTCGGGCGGCCGCGACGGCTGCCGCGGAGCCCGCCGAGCCTCCGCCGACGACCACCACATCACCGTCCCACAGCAGCGGATGGCGCTCGGCCTCCGCCTGGTTGACGCGCGTGCCGTTCATCTCAGGTGCCACCCTCCGTCTACGGGGACGACCGCGCCGGTCGTGCGGCAGGAAGAGTCCGACAGCAGCCACATGACGGTGTCGGCGATCTCTTCGGGGCTGCAGGCCCGCGCCCCGAGCGGCATCAGCCGCGGCATCCGGTCCTGGATCGCGGGATCGGTCATGGCACGGGCGGCCATCGGGGTGTCCACCAGGCCGGCCGCGACGATGTTGACGCGCACTCCCTTGGGGGCGCCGGTGAACGCGGCCGAGCGCACCAGGGGAACCAGGGCGCCCTTCGCGCTGGCGTAGGCCGCGGTGAGGAAGTCCTCATCGAGCGTGCTCGCCAGGGCGGAGCCGATCACGACGATCGACCCGCCCGAGCCGGACAGCCGCCGTATGCCGGCACGCAACAGGTAGAACACCGAGTCGAGATCGACCCGGTGCACTTCACGCCATGCCTCGTCGCCGCACTCGTCCACCGGCCCGTCGCCGAGACGCCGGCCGGACATGCCCACCGCGTGCACGATGCCGTCCAGACCGTCCAGGGCCTCGGCTGCTCGCGCCACGGCAGCGTCGGCACCCGCGGATACGGTGATGTCGTACGTATCGCGGTCGGCCTCGAAGACTTCGGCACCGGCTGCCCGCGCCGCGTTGACGCACGCGGCGCCGATCCCGCCCTGAGCGCCGGCCACCAGCAGCCGCTTCACGGTGCGCCGTCCGCGGTGCGCAGAGCGGCGGCGGAGCGGCGGGCGAATTCGAGATAGGCGCCCTCGAACAGCTCGTTGCTGCGGTCCGCGCCGACCAGGCGGGAACTGGTGATGACCGGCGGCATGGCGCCCCGCTCGGCGAGCAGTTCGGCGACCCGGACCTTGATCTCGTTGACCACGGCGATCGCGGTGAAGGTACTCACCGGGCCGACGGGAACGTCCAGGCCGTCGACGTGGCAGATGGCGTCGCCGACCGGCGATCCCAGGTCGATCACCACATCGGCGTGGTCGGCGAGCCGGGAGCCGCTCGGATGCCGCGGTTCGGCGGCGTTCGTCTCCTGCAGCGACGTGGCCACGATGACCGGCAGCCCTGCCTTCTTCGCGCCCATCGCCATCTCGATGGGGACGGCGTTGAGCCCGCTGACACTGAAGATGAACATGCTGTCCGAAGGGCGCAGCCGGAAGTTGGCCAGGATCTGGTCGGCCAGTCCCTCGACGCGCTCGATGAACATCGCCTGCCGCTGTCCGTTGGCCCCCACCACCTGGGTGTGGAACGTCATCGAGAGCTCCACCAGCGGCTGGAAGCCCGGATAGGAGCCGTAGCGGGGAAATATCTCCTCCACCGGCATGCGCGAATGACCGGTGCCGAAGGTGTAGACGACGCCGTCGGCGGCGATCGACCTGGCGGCGATCTGAGCCGCGGCCTCGACGGCGCCGGCCTGGGACTCGGCAATCTGCTCGACGATCCCGACTGCGGTACGGATCCACGATGACACGTGCAGATACCTCTCGGTACGAGGGCGGAGACAGACGGAGACAGGGCGCTCCTGCGGAACGGCCTCCGGCGAACTCGATAAGTCTAGACAGGTAGTACTCCTCTGGACGCTAGAGCGGCTACCAGTAGAACGTCAAGCATCTGCACCGGTTGATCACTGGTTACAGCCGAGCGGGACTGGTGTGGACGCGCGCCGAGGTGACGGCCTATGCTGCGGAGGCCTACCGGTATAGACAGCGGGCCTGTCGCTATGGACAGCGGAGGCCTACCGGTACAGACCAAGGGAGGAAAGCCGTGGCTCGGCGGCCCATGCCGCGACATGAAGCGGTCGAACGGCACATCCGCGGCCGGATCGCGGGGCTGAAGCCCGGGGATCAGATCGAGTCCGACGCGGAACTGTGCGACTTGTTCCAAGTCAGCCGGATGACCGTCCGGCAGGCGACCCAGCGTCTGGTCGCCGAGGGGGCGATCTACCGGATCTCCGGAGTCGGCACCTTCGTGGGGGAACCGCAGGTCCACCGCCAGATGGGCAAACTCCGCTCCTTCACCGAGGAGATGGCCCTGCGCGGCATGACCGTGTCATCTACCGTCCTGGCGAGTGAACTGCGCGTGGGCAGCCAGGAGGAGACCACCGCGCTCAGACTCGCTCCTCAGTCCAACATCGTTCATGTACGGCGGCTGCGGCTGGCCGACGAGCAGCCGATGGCGATCGAGAACGTCGTGCTGCCACCGTCCTGTGCCTGGCTGTTGCGCGAGGACCTGGCCCATGGCTCGCTGCACCAGGCCCTCACCGAGCAGGGTTTCGCCCCCTCCCGGGCCACCGGAACGCAGATAGCGGCCATCGCCACCGAGGACGACGCCGCCCTTCTGGAACTGCCCGTCGGGGCGGCCATCTTCGTCGAGCGCCGACTGATCACGACCGGCGACGGCACACCCGTCGAACTCACCGAATCCCGCTATGCGGGTTCCCGCTTCGTGTTCCACATCGAACTGGCCTAGGGGCTTCCGAACTGGCCTGGCCGGTCGGTCCCGGCCACGGGTCGTGACTGCCGGTACCAGTACCACGGCTCCGACTGCCGGTCGTCGCGCCCGGCTCCTCCGGCCGAGCCGGGGTGGGCCCCCGACATCGGTCGGAGGGTCGGCATCCTGAAGGAGAACAGCATGCCCGTCGTCGAAACGGTCCTGGGCCCTGTCACCGCTGACGAACTCGGCGCGGTGGATGCCCACGAGCACGTCTTCCTGCGTACTCCGGTCAACCCGGGCGACGAGTTCCTCGACCCCGGCAAGGCGGCGGCCGAGCTCCTGCGGGTGGCGGCGAGCGGCATCCGTACCGTCGTGGACCTGACCCCGGTCGGTCTCGGACGGCGCCCCGTCCAGCTCGCCGAGGTCTCCCGCACAAGCGCCGTCCATGTCGTGGCCGCGACCGGCTTCCACCGCAGCGCGCACTACCCGGCCGCTCACTGGGCCCGCCACGCCGACGACGCCACGCTTCTCGACGTACTCCTGGACGACCTCAGGACCGGCATGGACAGCCACGACTGGGACTTTCCGCGCCCCGTCCCCAGCCGCCACAAGGCGGGCGTCATCAAACTCGGGGCTTCGTACCACCGTATCGACCGCCACGAGGAACGCTGGTTCGCCGCGGGAGCGACGGCGGCCCGGCAGACAGGCGTGGCCGTGGCGGTCCACACCGAGGTCGGGACCGCCGCACACGCCGCCCTGGACCTCCTGGACAAGCACGGCCTGCCGGCCGCGCGGGTTCTGCTCGCCCACACCGACCGCAACCCCGATCCGGAACTGCACCTCGACCTGATCGCCCGCGGCGCCCACCTCGTCTACGACACGATCGGGCGGATCAAGTACCGGCCGGACTCCGTCGTCCTCGACCTGATCGAGCGCATGGCCGAGGCCGGCAAGCTGGATCACGTCTGCCTGGGGACCGACGTCGGACGCAAGTCCTCGCTCACCGCGTACGGCGGCGGGCCGGGAATGGACGTCCTCGGCCGGGAGTTCGTCCCGCGGCTGCGCCGGCGCCTGGGCGACGAGGCGGTCGAGACCGTTTTGCGGTACGCCCCTCAGGCACTCCTGGGCAAAGAGACCCCCGCCGTGTGAGAGCAGCGACGAGCCGCGGCCGCGCCGTCGGCCCGCCCCAAGGTGGGGCGGGCTCCTCATGGAAGTAAGCAGGTGTACGTCAAGGTGCCCGGAGGTCGACCAGTTCGGCCAGCGCCTCCCGGTGGCCGCCCGCCGTTCCGTACGCGATCGAGTCGGCCTTGGCCCGCTTCAGGTAGAGGTGCACGGGGTGCTCCCACGTCATGCCGATGCCGCCGTGCAACTGCACTGCCTCCTCGGCGGCGTGGACCGCGACGGGTGCCGCGTAGGCCTGGGCGACGGCCACCGCCACGTCCGCGTCCGTACTCCCGGTGGCCAGCGTGTCGGCGGCATTGCGGGCCGCGGCACGCGTGTTGACGACCTCCAGCCACAGCTGGGCGAGCCGGTGCTTGAGGGCCTGGAAGCCGCCGACGGGCCGGTTGAACTGCTTGCGGTCCTTCAGGTGGCGGACCGTCTCGGTCAAGCACCAGTCGGCGAGGCCGAGTTGCTCGGAGGCGAGCAGTCCGGCGCCAGCCCGCAGGCCACGTCGCACGGCGGGTTCGGCATCCCCCAGCAGGCGGCCGGCCGCACCCTCCAGCAGCACCGTCGCCACCGGCCGGGTCAGGTCCAGGGACACCTGCGGGCTGACGGTCACGGCGTCGGCGTCCACCGCGTACAGGCCGCCGTCGTCCGCGGGCACCAGCAGTACGTCGGCGACGGCCGCGTCCGCGATGCCGGTCAACTCGCCGTGCAGGGCGCCATTCTCATGTCGTACGAGCTGGTAGGCGGCGCCGGGACCGACGTGCAGCGCGACGGCGAGGGCGCCGATCCGCCGCCCGGACGCCAACTCGCCGAGAAGGTCGTCGGCCGTGGGGATGGCGAGCAGGGCCTCAGTGGCGACGACCGCGCTCGTCAGATAGGGCACGGGAGCGACTGCGCGTCCCAACTCCTCCATTACCACGGCGACTTCGCGGTGCGTGGCGCCCTGGCCGCCGGACGACTCGGGGACGAGGAGGCCCACAAGGCCCATGCCGTCGGCGAGGGCCTTCCACAGCTCGGGGTCGTACGGCGTCTCGGACTCCACGCGGGCGAGCACGCCCGCCGCGTCACAGTGGTCGGCGAGGAGATCGCGTACGGCCGCGCGCAGCGCCTCTTCCTCCTCCGAGTACAGCAGATCAGTCATCGCGCGAGGTCCTTCCAGGCGACGTCCTTGTCGGTGCGCGGCTCGGCGGGCAGGCCCAGTACGCGCTCGGCGACGATGTTCAGCAGGACCTCGCTGGTCCCGCCCTCAATGCTGTTGCCCTTGGAGCGGAGGTAGCGGTATCCGGCCTCGCGCCCGGTGAAGTCGACGAGCTCGGGGCGCCGCATCGTCCAGTCGTCGTACAACAGGCCTTCCTCGCCGAGTAGTTCGACCTCCAGGCCGCTGATCTCCTGGTTGAGGCGGGCGAACGCGAGCTTCAGCCCGGAGCCCTCGGGGCCGGGCTGGCCCGCGACGAGCTGCTGGCGCAGCCGTTCGCCGGTGAGACGGGCGACCTCGGCCTCCACCCACAGGGTGAGGAGTCGCTGATGGAGGTCGTGGGTGCGCAGTTCGGGCCGCTCGCGCCAGGTCTTCGAGACCGGGCCGATCATGCCGCCCTCGCGCGGGATGCGCATACCGCCGATGGACACCCGCTCGTTCATCAGCGTCGTCTGCGCGACGCGCCAGCCGTCGCCGATCTCCCCGAGCCGGTGGCTGTCGGGAATGCGCACGTCGGTGAGGAACACCTCGTTGAACTCGGCCTCGCCCGTGATCTGACGCAGCGGACGCACCTCGACACCGGGGTCGGTCATGTCGCAGATGAAGTACGTGATCCCGCGGTGCTTGGGCACGTCCGGGTCCGTACGGGCGATGAGGATGGCCCAGCGGGCGAGATGGGCGCTGGACGTCCACACCTTCTGCCCGTTGACGACCCAGCTGTCGCCCTCTCGTACGGCCCGCGTGCCCAGCGCGGCCAGGTCGGAGCCGGCGCCCGGCTCGCTGAACAGCTGGCACCAGACCTCCTCGCCCACCCAAAGGGGCCTGAGGAAGCGGCGCTTCTGCTCCTGCGTACCGAAGCCGAGGATCGTCGGCGCCGCCATGCCGAGGCCGATGCCGATGCGCCGCGGGTCGTTGTCGGGGGCGCCCGCGGACTCCAACTCGGCGTCCACGACGGCCTGAAGGGAGCGCGGCGCGCCAATTCCCCCGAGGCCCTCCGGGTAGTGCACCCAGGCGAGTCCGGCGTCGAAGCGGGCCTTGAGGAAGTCGAGTCGGTCGGTGGTGGCGGGAGGGTGAGCAGTCAGCAACTCCTGCGTCCGATCCCGCAGTTCGGCGGCGTCGGTCATGCCGCTCCTCCTTCGGAGAGACCGGGGATGACGGCGACACGCCCGGTGGTGACCCCGTCGGCGACACGCTGCACGGCGGCAGCCGCACCGCCCAGCGCCACGCGCTCACTGACCAGCGGCTTGATCGCGCCACGGGCGGCCAGTTCGGTGAGCTGCTCGTGGCAGCGCAGGACGAGCTTCGGGTTCTTGGTGTTGTAGAGGCCCCAATGCAGGCCCATGATCGAGTAGTTCTTCACCAGGGCGTGGTTCAGGGCCGGACTGGGAATGGACCCGCTCGCGAAGCCCACGACCACGATCCGCCCCTCGAAGGCGACGACCTTGGCGGACTGCGCGTACGCCTCACCGCCGACCGGGTCGTAGATCACGTCCGCGCCCCGGCCGCGAGTCGCCTCCTTCACGGCGCCGACGACGTCCTCGGCACGCCGGTCGATGACGACGTCGCACCCCAACTCCCGTGCCACGTCCGCCTTGTCGGACCCGCCCACGACCCCGATGACCGTGGCGCCCGCAGCCTTGCCGAGCTGCACGGCCGCGCTGCCGACCCCTCCTGCGGCAGCGTGGACGAGCAGCGTCTCGCCGGCCTCCAGACCCGCCCTGCGGTGCAGACCGAACCATCCCGTCTGGTAGCCGATGTGCAGCGCCGCGGCCTCGGCGTCGTCGAGCGCCTCGGGGGCGGGCAGTACGGCCGCGGCGTCCGCGATCGCGTACTCGGCGAAGCCGCCGTACGGCAGCGCGGGATTGCCGATGACCCGCCGTCCGTCCTCGGTCTCGCCGCAGAGTTCCACGCCGGGCGTGAACGGCAGCGGCGGCCTGATCTGGTACTGCCCGCGGCACAGCAGGGCGTCCGGGAAGTTGATGTTCGCGGCACGCACCTTGAGCAGGACCTGGCCCTCGCCGGGCACCGGCCGCTCCACCTCGTCGAGCCGCATCACCTCGCTCGGCTCGCCGTTCTGGTGCACTTGCCATGCCTGCATGCGGGGCCTCCACGGAGCGGTGTCTGTCCCGGTCGCCTCCGGGGCGCGCTTGCTCGTCTGGTGCGCCTGACCGGGCTCCAGCGCATACTAAGCGGTCGCTTGCCCTCCTGTGAACCACCGGCGTCAGCCGTCTTCGCCACCCTGCTTGGGCCGCGCCCGTACGTGCATCCGCTCCCCCTGCGGCCCGAAGATGCTGAGGAACTCCACCGGCCCGTCCCCCGTCGACCCGAACCAGTGGGGCACGCGTGTGTCGAACTCGGCGGCCTCCCCCGGCCCGAGCACGACGTCATGGTCGCCGAGTACGAGCCGCAGCCGCCCCGAGAGCACGTACATCCACTCGTATCCCTCGTGCACACGCGGGTCCGGCTCTACGGACCGGGCGGGTTCCAGCACCTTGTAGGCCAGGAGTCCGCCGGGCTGCCGGGTGAGCGGCCAGTGGGTCCGGCCACCCCGGACGATGGGCTTGGACCGGACGCGCGGGTCGCCCACCGGGGGTGCGCCGACCAGCTCGTCGAGGGGCACCTGGTGGGCGCGGGCGATGGGCAGCAGCAGTTCCAGGCTGGGTTTGCGAAGACCGGACTCCAGCCGGGAGAGGGTGCTCACGGAGATGCCGGTGGCTTCGGAAAGACCCGCCAGGGTCGCGCCCCGCTCCTTCCTGATCCGTCGCAGCCGGGGACCTACCCCCGCCAGGACTTCGTCGGTGTCCCGCTCATTGAGGTCCGCCTCGTGCTCACTCATGAATCCATTGCAGTTTCGGCAAAGATGTTTGTCAATACGGCAGCGATTCGGCGACCTTGTCCATGGAGGTGGTCACCATGACCGATCGTTACGAAGTGGTCGTCGTCGGAGGCGGCGCGGCCGGGCTGTCCGCCGCGCTCGTACTGGGGCGCGCGCGGCGCCACGTGCTCCTCGTCGACGCGGGCGAGCCGCGCAACGCGCCTGCCGCGCACATGCAGGGCTATCTGTCGCGGGACGGGATGTCACCCGCCGAGTTCCTCGCCGAGGGGCGGCGGGAGATACAGCGGTACGGGGTCGGGCTGGTCCAGGACCGCGCGGTCGACGTCGCGCGGGACGACGCCGGGGAGTTCGACGTGACGCTGGCGTCCGGGCGTTCGGTGCACGCGCGCCGGCTGGTCGTCGCGACCGGGCTCGCGGACGAAATGCCTTCGGTGCCCGGGGTCACGGAGCGGTTCGGGCGGGATGTGCTGCACTGTCCGTACTGCCACGGCTGGGAGGTCCGAGACCAGGCGTTCGGGGTGCTCGCGACGTCCGTCATGAGCGTGCACCAGGCGCTGATGATCACGCAGTGGTCCAAGGATGTGTCCTTGTTCCTGCATACGGTCGCCGAGTCCGAACTCTCGGACGAGGACCTGCGCCACCTGGCCGCGGCAGGGGTGAACGTGGTTCCCGGCGAGGTGGCGGAACTCGCCGTCTCCGGCGACCGGCTCACCGGGGTGCGGCTTGTAGACGGGTCCGAGCACGAGCGCTCCGTGGTGTTCGTGTCGCCGCGGGCCGTTCCTCGTACGGGGCTGCTGGAACGGCTCGGTGCCGACCTGAAGGAGACTCCGTTCGGCGTGTACGCCGCCGTGGACGAGACGGGGCGAACGAGCGTGCCGGGGGTGTGGGCTGCGGGTAATGCGGTGGGGTTCTCGGAGCAGGCGATCAATGCGGCTGCATTGGGGTATCGGGCGGGTGCCATGATCAATGGGGACTTGCTGTTCGCGGACATCGTGAGTGCCTCCGGCGGTTGAGCGGGTGCCTCCGGCGGTTCAGCAGGATCGCCTACCAGGCGGGTGGGTTCGGTTCGTGGGCGGCTGCGGGCCCGTTGTGGCTGGTCGCGCAGTTCCCCGCGCCCCTGACGGGGCCGCTCCCGGAACCGCCAGCCACAACGCACCGCACTCTCCGACCCGCCCACGGCCCCGACCCACCGACCGCCCAGGGGCGCGGAGCTGTATCAATGTGCGGCTCCGCCGAGTGGGCGCGACCAGCCACACACAACCCACACCCGAGACCCAACCTGTAGGACCATGGCTGCATGCTGTTCGCCCGGCTCGCCCGTGTGTCGCAGGAGGTCGCCGCCACCTCGGCCCGCTCCCGGAAGATCGGCCTGCTGGCCGAGCTGTTCCGGGACGCCGAGGCCGAGGAGGCGCCGATCGTGATCCCCTACCTGGCGGGACGCCTCCCGCAGGGGCGGATCGGCATCGGCTGGAAGGTGCTCAGCCGCCCCGTCACCCCGGCAGGAGAGCCCACGCTCGGCGTCCGGGACGTGGACGCCCGCCTGACCACGCTCGCCGGCATCTCCGGCACCGGCTCGCAGGCCGAACGCCTGCGGCTGGTCGGCGAGTTGATGGCGGCGGCCACCGCGGACGAGCAGCGATTCCTGTTCGGGCTGCTCAGCGGGGAGGTACGACAGGGCGCCCTCGACGCCGTAGCCGTCGAGGGGCTCGCCGAGGCGACCGGGACGCCCTCCGCGGACGTACGGCGCGCGGTGATGCTGGCCGGTTCGCTGCAGACCGTGGCACAGCGCCTGCTGGCGGACGGTCCGAAGGCCCTCGCCGAGTTCCGGCTCACCGTCGGCCGACCGGTCCTGCCCATGCTGGCGCACAGCGCCTCGTCCGTGGCCGAGGCGATCGACAAGCTCGGCACCTGCGCGGTCGAGGAGAAGCTGGACGGCATCCGCGTCCAGGTCCACCGCGACGGCGACGACATACGCCTCTACACGCGCACCCTGGACGACATCACCGATCGCCTGCCCGAACTAACTTCCGCAGCAAGGGAGTTGAAGGGCGAGCGATTCATCCTGGATGGTGAGGTCATCGCGTTCGACGAGGGCGGACGCCCGAAGTCCTTCCAGGACATCGCCGGACGGGTGGGCTCCCGTGTGGACGTCGGCACGGCGGCCAGGGCCCTGCCCGTCTCCCCCGTCTTCTTCGACGCACTGTCCGTGAACGGCCACGACCTTCTCGACCTGCCGTTCGCCGACCGCCACGCGGAGCTGGCCCGGCTGGTGCCCGAACCGATGCGGGTGCGGCGCACGCTGGTGACGGATCCGGCGGACGGCGAGACACGCGAGGCCGCGGAACAGTTCCTCGCGGACACGCTGGAGCGCGGCCACGAGGGCGTCGTACTGAAGGGCCTCGACGCCCCCTACAGCGCGGGGCGGCGTGGTGCCTCCTGGCTCAAGGTCAAACCCGTACACACGCTGGACCTGGTGGTGCTGGCCGCCGAGTGGGGGCACGGGCGGCGTACCGGCAAGCTGTCCAACCTGCATCTGGGGGCGCGGAATCCGGACGGCTCGTTCGCCATGCTGGGCAAGACGTTCAAGGGCATGACGGACGCGATGCTGGACTGGCAGACCGAGCGGCTGCGCGAGCTCGCCGTCAAGGACACCGGGCATGTGGTGACCGTCCGTCCCGGACTCGTCGTCGAGATCGCCTACGACGGTCTGCAGAAATCCACCCGCTACCCGGCCGGCGTCACGCTTCGCTTCGCCCGCGTCGTCCGCTACCGCGTGGACAAAACCCCGGCGGAGGCCGACACCGTCGCGACGCTGCTCGCCGCGCACCCAAAGGTGCCCCGGTGAAAGCCCCTCGCCGCAGCGCGGGCCTGCTGCTGTTCCACCACACCGGCGATGGCCTGGAGGTACTGCTCGGCCACATGGGTGGCCCGTTCTGGGAACGCCGCGACGCCGGCGCATGGACCGTACCGAAGGGTGAGTACGAGCCCGACGAGCCGGCCTGGGACGCGGCCCGCCGGGAGTTCCGCGAGGAGCTGGGCCTGGAGCCACCCGCCGGCGAGGCCGTGCCGCTCGGCGAGGTACGGCAGGCGAACGCCAAGATCGTCACCGCGTGGGCGATCGAGGCCGACCTCGACCCGGCGACGGTGGTCCCGGGGACTTTCGAGATGGAGTGGCCGAGGGGCTCGGGCCGGCTCCAGGAGTTTCCCGAACTGAGCCGAGTGGAGTGGCTCGGGCTCGACCGGGCGAGATCCGTGATCGTCAAGGCCCAGGCAGAATTCCTGGACCGCCTCGAAGAGCGAGTAGTCGGCTAGAACGCCTGCACCTGGGTACGCGGATCCGACAAGGTGCCCCGAAGGGGCGCGGGGCCGTGACATATGCGGCTCCGCCGCACGGGCGCTACCAGCCACAACCGACCCGCAGACCTGGGCGGCGCTCGCAACAGCAACGCTCCCGGAACAGGTGCCCCCGAGCGGAGCGGCCCCGCGGAGCGCCCGCGTATCAGGAGGTCAGCCATGCCCATCGCAACGGTGAACCCGGCGAACGGCGAAACGCTCAAAACCTACGACGCCCTGGGCGCCGAGGAGACCGAGCGCAGGCTCGCGACCGCCGACGCCGCGTTCCACACGTATCGCACCACCTCGTTCGCCGAGCGCGCACGGCTGATGCGCCGGGCCGCCGACCTGCTGGAAGAGGATGCGCAGGACACCGCCCGAGTGATGACCACGGAGATGGGCAAGCCGATCAAGCAGGCCCGCGCGGAGGTCGCGAAGTGCGCGAAAGCGATGCGCTGGTACGCCGACCACGCCGAGGAACTGCTCGCCGACGAGGAGGCCCCTGAGTCCGAGGCGCGCGACTCCGGCGCCTCCCGGGTGCTCGTGCGCTACCGGCCGCTCGGCCCGGTGCTCGCAGTGATGCCCTGGAACTTCCCGCTGTGGCAGGTGATCCGGTTCGCCGCGCCCGCGCTGATGGCCGGCAACGTGGGGCTGCTGAAGCACGCCTCGAACGTGCCGCAGACCGCCCTCTACCTCGAAGATCTGTTCCACCGGGCGGGCTTCCCGGAAGGCTGCTTCCAGACGTTGCTCATCGGCTCCGGCGAGGTCGAGGGCATCCTGCGTGACGAGCGGGTCAAGGCTGCGACGCTCACCGGCAGCGAACCTGCGGGCCGCGCGGTCGCCTCTGTCGCCGGCGACGAGGTCAAGAAGACGGTGCTGGAGCTGGGCGGCAGCGATCCGTACGTGGTGATGCCGTCGGCCGACCTCGACCGGGCGGCGAAGACCGCGGTGACGGCCCGAGTGCAGAACACCGGGCAGTCCTGCATCGCCGCCAAGCGGTTCATCGTGCACACGGACGTGTTCGACGCCTTCGCCGAGCGCTTCACGGCGGGCATGGAGGCGCTGAACGTCGGCGATCCGCTGGACGAGGACACGGACGTCGGCCCGCTCTCCAGCGAGCAGGGCCGCGACGGCCTGGTGGAACTGGTGGACGAGGCGGTGGAGAGCGGCGCGACGGTCCTGTGCGGCGGCGAACGGCCCGACCGGCCCGGCTGGTACTACCCGCCGACCGTCCTCGCCGACGTCACCCCCGCCATGCGCATCCACCGCGAGGAGACCTTCGGCCCGGTCGCCACGCTCTATCGTGCCGTCGGCCTCGACGAGGCGGTGGCGATCGCCAACGACTCGCCGTTCGGGCTGAGTTCCAACGTCTGGACCCGCGACGAGGCCGACATCGACCGCTTTGTACGCGATCTGGAAGCGGGCGGTGTCTACGTCAACGGGATGACGGCGTCCCACCCGGCGTTCCCGTTCGGCGGGGTCAAGCGGTCCGGCTACGGGCGCGAGCTGTCGGGCCAGGGAATCCGCGAGTTCTGCAACATCACCACCGTATGGCACGGAGCGTGAGCGTTCCGCAGTTACGATCGCCTGTGTGAACCGCGAAGTGACCCTCCCTCTGATCGTCGACGACCGCGGCACTTTGCAGGTGGCGGCCGCCGATGTCAGCAAGCTGCTGCGCACGGTCGGCGGCCGGTGGCTGCATCTGGTGGAGGCCGGTCAGGAGGGTCTCGACGAGGACACGGTGGCGACCCTCACGATCGAACTCGCCAAGCTGGCCGACCGTATCGACGTGGCCTGCATCGCCCACAGCAGCGGGACGTCGTCCGACTAGGACTCACTCGTCGCTAGGACTCGCCCCGGTCCAGCTCCCACAGCGTGTGCCAGAACATCTCCTCGTAGCGCTGCAGCAGGCGTCCGTAGCGATGGACCGCCTCCTCGCTGATCAACTCCGCGTCCAGCCCTGCCTGTACGGCGGCCACCGCCTTCTGCTCCAGGTCGGGCGCGGGTTCGGCGAACAGGTCGAAGAACCCGCAGGCCGCGTCGTCGAAGCCGTACTGGCGGCGCAGCGCCTCGGCAATGGTGGCGCAATAGCCGCCCCACGCCGAGAAGTTGGCGCTCAGCGCGAGCACCACGTCGGCCGGTGCACCGTTCAGGGCGAGCCAGGCGACGTACGCGGGATACGCCTGGGCCCCCGCCAGCGGCTCGTACGCCGCTGCCCGCGCCTCATCGGCTCCGCAGGCGGCGAGCAGCGGTCCGAGCCGGTCATGGGCCAGCGCCTCACCCTCCGCAAGCATGGTGAAGAAGGCGGAGCACTCGGGCTCGACGGCCGACCGTTCCGCCAGGTGCAGGAACGCCCGGCGGTCCGCGGCGATCACATAGCGCTGTTCCAGGGCGAGAGTGGCGAGGGTGTCACGCCGTGCCGCGCCCCGGCCGATCAGGGGCAACAGCCGGTTGGCCTGCGGGTCGGGGGCGAGCTTTCCGGTGGTGGTCTCCAGCAGTTCCCTGGCTGTCCGCGTCATCGCCGCACTCCTTCGGCTCGACTGCGCTGCCTTTCCCGTACCCCCAGGCTCTCACGGCCCCGCCGACCGCTCAGGTGCCGTCAGCGGATCGGCATACCCGCGAGGGTGCGGGCAATCACCAGACGCTGGATCTCGCTTGTGCCCTCAAAGATCGTGTAGATGGCGGCATCACGATGCATCCGCTCGACCGGGTACTCGCGTGTGTAGCCGTTGCCGCCGAGGATCTGGATCGCCTCCGCCGTCACCTTCTTCGCTGTCTCACTCGCGAACAGCTTCGACATGGAACCCTCAGCCGCGGTGAACGGCCTCCCGTTGACCGCCATCCAGGAGGCACGCCACACCAGCAGCCGGGCCGCATCGATCGACGTACGCATATCAGCGAGCTGGAAGGCGACACCCTGGTTGTCGATGATCGGGCGGCCGAACTGCTCGCGCGTCTTGGCGTAGTCGAGGGCGACCTCGTACGCGGCCCGGGCCGTGCCCACGGCCATGGCGCCCACCGCCGGGCGCGAGGCCTCGAACGTCGCCATAGCGGCGTTCTTCACGCGCTCACCCCCTGCCTTCGCCCTCTCACGGGCACGCGCCAGGCGCTCGTCCAGCTTCTCCTTGCCGCCGAGCAGGCAGGAGCCGGGGACGCGGACGTCCTCCAGGACCACCTCGGCGGTGTGCGAGGCACGGATGCCGTGCTTCTTGAACTTCTGGCCCTGGGACAGGCCGGGCGTGTTCGGCGGGATGATGAAGGACGCGTGGCCCTTGGAGCCGAGCTCCGCGTCGACGACGGCGACCACGACGTGGACGTTGGCGATGCCGCCATTCGTCGCCCACGTCTTCGTGCCGTTGAGGACCCACTCGTCCTTGGCCTGGTCGTAGACGGCGCGGGTGCGCATGGAGGCCACGTCGGAGCCGGCGTCGGGCTCGGAGGAACAGAAGGCCGCGACCTTGACGTCGCCCGCGTCGCCGTACATCTGGGGGATCCAGGTGCCGATCTGCTCCTCGGTGCCGTTGGCCAGGACGCCCACGGCGGCGAGGCCGGTGCCGACGATGGAGAGGGCGATGCCCGCGTCACCCCAGAACAGCTCCTCCATGGCCATGGGGATGCCGAGGCCGGTGGGGTCGAAGTACTGCTGGGCGTAGAAGTCCAGGGAGTAGATGCCGACTTTCGCGGCCTCCTGGATGACCGGCCAGGGAGTCTCTTCGCGTTCGTCCCATTCGGCTGCCGCGGGACGGATCACGTCGGCGGCGAAGCCGTGGAGCCAGTCCTGGACCTCCTTCTGTTCGTCGTTGAGCTCCATGGTGAACTCGGCCATGTCCCCTCCAGCTACAGCACTCACGTGTTACTTGCGGTAACAGTAGCCTGTTACCCGTCAGTAGGAAAAGTCAACTCCCGGTTCCCCTCCGGCAGCCCGTTCGATGCAGAATCCCAGCAGGGTGTTACGTTGCGCAGGCGTCACCGAACCAGTACGGGTGGGGAGAGCTCATGGACACCACACAGCGGACCGAGCAGCAGCGGTCCGCCGACCGCCGCCGGCGCGAGCTGCTGGAGGCCGCCGACCGGGTGGTGCTCCGCGACGGCCCCGGCGCCTCGATGAACGCCATCGCCGCCGAGGCCGGTATCACCAAGCCCATTCTGTACCGGCACTTCGGTGACAAGGGGGGACTGTACGCGGCTCTCGCCAAGCGCCACACGGACGCCCTGCTCGAAGCGCTGCGGGCCGCGCTGGACGCACCGGCCGAGCGCCGCGAGCGGGTCGAGGCCACGCTCGACACCTACCTCGCGGCCATCGAAGCACGTCCGCAGGTGTACCGCTTCCTGATGCATCCATCGGAGGGCGGCCCACAGAGCGACCAGGGCTTCGACGTCGGCCTGCACTCCGCTCCCCTGCTGCGCCGTATGGGTGAGGAACTCGGCAAAGTCATCGAGGAACGGGTCGACCTCGGCCCCGGCAGCGAACAGCTCGCCCGAGTCTGGGGCCACGGCATCGTCGGCATGATGCACGCGGCGGGCGACTGGTGGCTGGGCGAACGCCCGTGCTCACGCGCGGAGTTGGTACGTAGTCTGGCGGACCTGCTGTGGGGACGTCTGGCAGCGGCGGGCGACAAGGTGGGCGGCCCCAGCTTCTGACTCCGGTGAGCCGAAGCGCCCCGTGAGGGGCGCGGGGCTGTATCAATGTGCGGCTCCGCCGCGGTGGGGGTGCCCCCGCTCATGGGGGTCCCCCGCTCGAGCGAAGCCGAGAGTGGGGGAGAAGCCGAGAGTGGGGGAGCGACCAGCCACACCCAACTGGCAGACCTCATCCGAGACCGCACCCCGACGCCGCTCACCGGCTCCAAGAAGCCCGCGCGGCGGCCCGCAGAACCCGCCGCCTTCGCCACCCCTTGACGCGGTCGGTGTAGACACCCCCGTCAAGGTGATCGCACTCGTGCTGAAGGCACCGGGCGAAGAACCCGGTGCCATGAACCCGCACCAACTCACCGTCCAGCGTGCGACCTTCGACGATCGCGTGGTCGTACCGCTCCGTCCCCGCCTCAAGCCCCGGCAACGACAGACACCCCTCGGGCCCGCGCAGCAGTAGCCCGTCCGCCTCGACCAGACGCGGGTTCACCAAGTGACCCACATGCCGCCGCTCTTCGTCATCAGGGCAGTCGTACACAAAGACCCGCAACGACTGACCGACCTGGTTCGCAGCGAGCCCAACCCCCTGAGCCGCGTACATCGTCGCGAACATGTCCTCGACCAGACGCGCCAGTTGAGGGCCGAAGTCGGTGACTTCCTCGCACGGTGTGTGCAACACGGGGTCGCCAAGGAGGGACAGCGTGAGAACGCGCCCCTGGGCGCCCGGGATCGAGCCGTGTCGCATGGCCGCAAGGGTACGGTCCTCAATGTCGCGCGGGCACCGGGGTGGTGCCGCGAATCGGGCCGGTCGTGGATCTCGATAGGCTGAGGGCCACACGTTGCCGGGAGCAGGGCAGGGCGCGGCGTCGTACGCAAGGAGGATCGAGAACTGATGGCAGGCAACTCGGACCCGCTGTCGCCGCGGGCCAAGCTGGCCGTGACGGCGGGCAAGGCGGTCGCGGCGGCGTCGCGGGCCGCGGGCCGCGGCAGCGGATCGGTGATCGGCGGCCGGGTGGCGCTCAAACTCGACCCCGACCTGCTGGCCGCGCTCGCCCAGCACCTGGACGTCATTCTGGTGTCGGCCACCAACGGCAAGACCACCACGACGCGGCTGATCGCCGAGGCGCTGCGCGCCGCGGGTCCCGTCGTCTCGAACGCACTGGGCGCCAACATGCCCGCCGGTATCACCTCCGCTCTCGCCGGCGGCTCGGACGCGCGGTACGCGGTCATCGAAGTCGACGAGAAGTACCTCTCCGGCGTCGCCCGTGACACCGACCCGAAAGCCATCGCGCTCCTCAACCTCTCCCGTGACCAGCTCGACCGCGCCGCCGAGACCCGCATGCTCGCCGAGCACTGGCGTGAGGGCCTGGCCGGGTCGAAGTCCGTCGTGATCGCCAACGCGGACGACCCGCTGGTCGTATGGGCCGCCTCCTCCTCGCCGAACGTCGTATGGGTGGCCGCCGGGCAGATGTGGAAGGACGACGCCTGGTCCTGCCCGTCCTGCGGCGGTGTGATGCAGCGGCCGGGCGACGACTGGTTCTGCAGCGAGTGCGGTTTCCGCCGTCCGACGCCCAGCTGGGCGCTGTCCGGCGACCACGTACTGGACCCGCACGGTTCCGCCTGGCCGATCCACCTCCAGCTGCCGGGCCGCGCCAACAAGGCCAACGCCGCCTCGTCGGCCGCCGTCGCCGCCGTCTTCGGCGTGCCGCCGCAGGTCGCCCTGGAACGCATGTACCAGGTCCAGGCGGTGGCCGGACGGTACGACGTCGTGCAGTTCATGCAGCGGGATCTGCGGCTGCTGCTCGCCAAGAACCCCGCGGGCTGGCTGGAGACCTTCTCACTGATCGACCCACCGCCGACGCCGGTCATCCTGTCCGTGAACGCGCGCGGGGCCGACGGCACCGACACCTCCTGGCTGTGGGACGTCGACTACACGCGGCTGAGCGGGCACCCGATCTTTGTCATCGGCGACCGGAAGCTGGACCTCGCGGTGCGTCTGGAGGTCGCGAACCAGACCTTCCAGGTCTGCGAGAACCTCGACCAGGCCGTGCAGACCGCACCACCGGGGCGGATCGAGGTCATCGCGAACTACACCGCGTTCCAGGACCTGCGCCGCCGTGTCGGCAACTGACCACAGAGGACGATCATCGATGAGTGACAACAGCCTGCGCCTGGTGTGGATCTACCCGGACCTGCTGAGCACGTACGGCGACCAGGGCAACGCCCTCGTGGTGGAGCGCCGCGCCCGGCAGCGCGGCCTGGACGTGGCCCGGCTCGACGTACGCAGCGACCAGCCGATCCCCACCTCCGGCGACATCTACCTGATCGGCGGCGGCGAGGACCGGCCGCAGCGGCTCGCGGCCGAGCGGTTGCGCCGTGACGGGGGTCTGCACCGCGCGGTCGGCAACGGCGCGATCGTCTTCTCCGTGTGCGCCGGCTACCAGATCCTCGGCCACGAGTTCATCAACGACCTCGGTCAGCGCGAACCGGGCCTCGGCCTGCTCGACGTGGTCTCCACGCGCGGCGAGGGCGAGCGCTGTGTCGGGGACGTACTCGGGGACATCGACCCGCCCCTCGGCCTGCCGCAGCTCACAGGCTTCGAGAACCACCAGGGCATCACCCACCTCGGCCCCACCGCGCGCCCGTTCGCCCAGGTCCGCCTCGGCAAGGGCAACGGCACAGGAGACGGCACGGAAGGCGCGTACAACGACACGGTCTTCGGGACGTACATGCACGGGCCGGTTCTTGCCCGCAACCCGCTGATCGCGGACCTGCTGCTCAAGCTCGCGCTGGACGTCAACGCGCTGCCGCCCATCGACGACCGGTGGTACGAGGCGCTGCGCGCCGAGCGCATCGCGGCCGCGCAGCAGCCTGCCTGAGACACGCTGATACGCAGAGACACAGCTCACAGCTCGCCCGGGACAGCCCTGGACATTGGGCACAGCCCTTCTGGCGGCCCGCCCGCTCACCTGTGCGGGGGCGTCCAGCAGGCGGACGCACGATGCGGAACCGCCCCCTGCCGCCGGTAGGCTGGCCGCGTCCAACCGGACAGCGCGGTCCGGTACCCGGCCCACGTTGAGAAGGTATTTCGGGCTATGCGCATTGGTGTCCTCACGTCCGGCGGCGACTGCCCCGGCCTGAACGCCGTCATCCGGTCCGTCGTGCACCGCGCCGTCGTCGACCACGGCGACGAGGTCATCGGCTTCCGGGACGGCTGGAAAGGCCTTCTGGAGTGCGACTACCTCAAGCTCGACCTCGACGCGGTGAGCGGAATCCTGGCTCGCGGCGGCACCATCCTCGGCTCCTCCCGCGTACGTCCCGAGCAGCTCAGGGACGGCGTGGAACGGGCCAAGGGGTATGTCGAGGAACTCGGGCTCGACGCGATCATCCCGATCGGCGGGGAGGGCACGCTCAAGGCGGCGCGCCTCCTGTCGGACGGCGGCCTGCCGATCGTCGGCGTGCCGAAGACAATCGACAATGACATCGCGGTGACCGACGTCACCTTCGGCTTCGACACGGCCGTGGGCGTGGCGACCGAAGCCCTCGACCGCCTCAAGACCACCGCCGAGTCCCATCAGCGCGTGCTGATCGTGGAGGTCATGGGCCGCCACACCGGCTGGATCGCGCTGCACTCGGGCATGGCGGCCGGCGCGCACGCGATCGTCGTGCCGGAACGCCCCTTCGACGTCGAGGAGTTGGCGGCCAAGGTCGGCGAGCGCTTCTCGGCGGGCAAGAAATTCGCCATCGTGGTGGCCGCGGAGGGCGCGAAGCCTCGCGAGGGCACGATGGAGTTCGACGAGGGCGGCAAGGACATCTACGGGCACGAGCGGTTCGCGGGCATCGCCCGCCAGCTCTCGCTCGAGCTGGAGCACCGGCTCGGCAAGGAGGCCCGTCCGGTGATCCTCGGGCACGTCCAGCGTGGCGGCACCCCGACCGCGTACGACCGCGTCCTCGCGACCCGTTTCGGGTGGCACGCGGTGGAGGCCGTGCATCGTGGCGAGTTCGGCAGGATGACGGCGCTGCGCGGTACCGAGATCGAAATGGTGTCGCTCGCGGAGGCGGTCGAGACGCTGAAGACGGTTCCGGATGAGCGGTACGCGGAAGCGGAGTGCGTGCTCTAGCCGGGGCAGCGCCGTAGGACTTTCGGTCACTTCCCGGCCGCGGGTTGTGTGTGGCTGGTCGCTCCCCCACTCTCGGCTTCGCTGGAGCGGGGGGACCCCCATGAGCGGGGGCACCCCCATCGCGGCGGAGCCGCATATCGACGCAGCCCCGCGCCCTGAAGGGGCGCCCCCGGTCACCGCCGGCTCCGGAGGCGGTTCTAGTCTGGGTGCGGACAGACGGCGCACAACCAGTACGAATCAGGAGCCGGCGGATGGATCACAGCGGGCACGGCATGGTCATGGATCTGCCGCCGTTCACGCTGGGGCGAGGGCTCGCGTGGTCCGCGGACCCCTTCTTCCTCGTCGCCTGCCTGGTGGGGCTCGCCCTGTACGGGTGGGGCGTCGTGCGGCTGGTGCGGCGCGGTGACAAGTGGCCGGTCGGGCGGACCGTGGCGTTCGTCGCCGGCGTACTGACCGTCCTGCTCGTGATGTGCACCGGGCTCAATGACTACGGCATGGTCATGTTCAGCGTGCACATGGTGCAGCACATGGTGATCAGCATGCTGTCGCCGATCCTGATCCTGCTCGGCGCGCCGATCACGCTGGCGCTGCGTGCCTTGCCGGTGGCCGCCCGCCGGGGCCGCAAGGGGCCGCGTGAGTTGCTGCTGGCGCTGCTGCACAGCCGGTTCATGCGGCTGATCTCGCACCCCGCGTTCACGATCCCGCTGTTCATCGCGAGCCTGTACGCGCTGTACTTCACTCCCCTCTTCGACTTCCTGATGGGTTCGAAGACGGGCCACACCGTGATGATGTGTCACTTCCTCGCCGTCGGCCTCGCCTTCTTCTGGCCGATCATGGGCGTGGATCCCGGTCCGCACCGGCCCGGCTATCTGATGCGGATGCTGGAGCTGTTCGCGGGCATGCCGTTCCACGCGTTCTTCGGCATCGCGCTGATGATGGCGTCCGGGCCGATGGTCGAGACATACAAGAACCCTCCCGCGTCGCTGGGTATCGACGCGCTCTCGGACCAGAACGCGGCGGGCGGCATCGCCTGGGCGTTCAGCGAGATCCCGTCCGTACTCGTGCTGCTCGCGCTGCTCTTCCAGTGGTACCGCTCCGAACAGCGGCAGGCCCGGCGCAAGGACAGGGCCGCGGACCGCGACGGAGACAAGGAGCTGGAGGCGTACAACGCCTATCTGGCCTCGTTGAACGCGCGCACCCGCTGAGAACCAATTCGCCGAAGATCGCCCGCAAAGGCACCGCCCACGGTTCCGGCCTGGGGAAGGAAGTCGTCGAGATTCGTCCATCGCTGGTCCTTTCTTGGGCGCCGCGCAGCTGGGTCGAGGGCCAGGAGCACAGGGGGAAGTGGTGGTGCGCCCGATAATCTCGGTGGTTTTGTCATCGGCCACCGGTGCGTTTCGCACCTATCTCGATCGTTGCGGCGAGCTCGCGTCCGATGAAGCCGACGGCCCGGCTCACGCCGAACGCGGTCCGGTCGACCACCGCGGTTGCGGTGAAGGCGCAGCCGTCCGCCGTCGTACGGCCGTGGACCAGCCGTAGCGTCACCGGCGCGGTCACGCCGTGCGTGGTGAGCAGGCCGCGTATCGTCCAGCCACTGCCGTCGGATTCCACGGACGTGCTGGCGAAGGTCATGGCCGGGTACGCCGCGACGTCGAGGAAGTGCTTGCCCGTGACGTCCTGGTCGCGGCGCTGGTTGCCGGTGGCGAAGCTGTCCGGGGCCATGGTCACACGGACCGACGAGTCGGCCGGGTCGTCGGCGAGGACGATGGTGCCGTCGCAGACGTCGAACGTGCCGCGGACCGTCACCAGGCCCCACAGCTTCTTCACGGCGAAGCGGACAGTCGTGCGGGACGGGTCGACCATGTACGTCCCGGCGGGGATCATCGGTCGCGTGGCAGTGCTGTCGAGGCTCATCGCAGGACTCCTTGGCGGTGTGCGGTGATCTGGTTGATCGCCGCCCGGTCGGGTCCGGGCAGCAGTGCCGGGTCCTCGCCCGGCAGCAGCTGGGTGGTGTCGACCGCTTTCCCGATGTCGGCCAGCGCCGGAAGCGATACGGCGATGGTGAGCACCACGTGGGCGCAGGTTTCGGGCTGCCAGAGCACGAGCACTCGGACGAGGCCGGGCGTCTGGCGGAGGACCGGGCCGAGCCGGTTGTGGAAGGCCCGCCGGGCGGCGGCGATCCGTGCCGGGCCCTGCGGCCCGTCGAAGTCGAGGAGCGCGGCGGCCCCGGGCTCGTCGGCCGCGGCAGGGCCGGGTATGTCCTCTTCGACCTGGTAGACCTCGTCGCGGACGACGGTGGCGCCGAGTACCCCGGCGGCCGCGGCGGCGCGGGCGCCGGCCTGTGTCGGCCACAGCGACACGACGGTGGTGCGGCTGCGCCCGACCTCTTCGAGCACGTATCCGTCAGCGACGCCGTCGAGGCCGGGGTGGCTCGTTCTGCGGTTCATGGTGTGGATGCAGGCGAACATGGGGTAATCGTTGGCCGGGCAACCACTGCGGGCCTCAGTGCTACTACGTAGAACCGGTACGTAGCCCGGCCCGGGCCGCCCAAGCCGCCACCTGCGTGCGGTTGGTCAGTCCCAGCTTGCTCAGCAGGTTGCGTACGTGCGTCTCGACGGTCCGCTCGGAAAGCACCAGTTTGTCGGCGATCGCGCGGTTGGCCAGGCCTTCGGCGACCAGCGCCGCGATCTCCCGTTCCCTCGCGGTGAGCGACGCGATGCCGCCCCGTACCCCGGACAGCTCGTCGG
Organism: Streptomyces sp. NPDC006365; assembly: GCF_042870755.1. Classification (NCBI taxonomy): domain Bacteria; kingdom Bacillati; phylum Actinomycetota; class Actinomycetes; order Kitasatosporales; family Streptomycetaceae; genus Streptomyces; species Streptomyces sp. NPDC006365. Next base: position 162,041 of record NZ_JBIAHS010000001.1, on the reverse strand, counting down.
CCAGCGCGGACGCCTGCGTTGCGATCGGCGGCACGCCCAGTCGGCGGGCGCCGCTCACGGCCTTCTCCGCAAGCGTCAGCGCGCGGTCGCGATCGCCGGCCCGGCCGCGGTCACCGAGCACGCGCGCGTGGTCGAGGCGCGCGAGCGCCAGCGCCGGCAAGGCGCCGATCCGCTCCTCCATGGCCGTCGCCTCGGCCAAGTGGCGATCGGCCCGGTCGAGGTCGCCCAGCGCCGCTGCGAGTACACCCAGCGTCCGGGCCACCGAGCCATAAATGGCTGTACTCCCGTTGAGGTAGTAGCCGGCGTGCGGCGCCAGCAGGTCGTAGCACCGCTCGGCGACGGGCAGGTCACCCAGCCGCCCAGCGGCTTCTCCGCACAAGCCCACCACGGGCATCCACATCAGGTCCTGGGGCAGGTCGGCGAGGTGCGGCCGGAGCCGGTCGAGCCACGCCGCGGCCTTCTCGCGTTCACCGATCCGCGCCATGAACAGACCGACCGACGAGGCGACGATCGGGCGCTCGCCGACGACGTACGTGGCGAGCCAGTCGACCGCCGCGCGGGAGCCGGGCACCTCGCCGACCCACGGCACGAGGGAGGTGACGAAGGCCCAGTACATGTCGTCGCCGCTCGGATCCTGCAGCCGGCCGGCCACGTCGCGCGCCTCGCCGGCCAGCCGCATGGCCCGCCCGAACCGGCCGGTGACGGCCGCGCGTGCCGCGCTGGCCCGCAGCAGATGCCACCGCGCCAGCAGGCCGCCGCGTCGTTCGGCGAGCCGGGAAAGGGCCGCCAGCTCGTCGTCGACCACGGCCAGCGTGCCGAGCTGATGGGCGGCGTCGATGCGCCACAGGTGCCCCCACATCGCCGTGTCGACGCGCCCGACGGCGCCGGCCAGCGAGATCATGCGGGATCCCAGCGCCAGCCGTTCCGCGACGCTGTCCGGTGCGCCGGCCACCTGGTGGCGGGCGTGCACCGCACCGACCAGCGCGGCCGGGTCGCCGCTGCGCTCGGCCATCGCCATCGCCCGCCGACTGATCTCGTCGGCCGCGTCCAGCCGCCCGGCCTGGGACAGGATGAACGCGTGCTGGGCGAGGACCTCGGCGTGCCGCGCGCTGTCCTCGTCGCCGAGCAGCCCACGTGCCCGCTCACACAACGCGGCGATCTCCTCGCTGATGCTGAACCCGCGGACGGCGACCGCCGCGGCGGCAGCGAGGTCGGCTCGGTCGAGTTCCTCGGCCAGGTCGGCGACGCGCGCGCAGTCCTCGAGTGCGGAGGCGAACCGCCCGTCGGCGAACTCGGCGTCGACGCGGGCCAGCAACAACTCGGCCCGGCGCGCCGGCCGGCCGTCGAGCAGGTCGAGGGCCTGCGTGTACCAGTCTCGGGCGGACGCCAGGTCGAGGCCGCGCGCCGCCGCGGCCGCCGCGGCGGCGCAGGCGTCCGATGCGGTACGGCGTTCCGCCGCGTCCACGGCCGCGCGGACACGATGCCGGGCCAGCTCCCCCAGCCGGCGTTCGCCGGCTCCGCCCGCCCCTCCCGCCTCCAACACGTCGGCGATCCGCCGGTGCCACTCCAGCCGCTCCGTACGCGGAAGCTCCGCATAGGTCGCCCGGCAGATCAGGTCATGTGAGAAGCGAAGGGCCGCCGGCGACAGCGGATCGTCGACCAGCACCCCGGCGGCGACCGCCTCAGCCAGCAGCGCGTCGGCGTTGGGCACCAGCGCACCGACGAGAGCGGCGTCGATCTCCTCGCCGGCCACCGCGCAGGCCCCGACCAAGGTCCGGCACTGCGGCGTCAACTGGCGCATCCGCTGCACGACCAGCCGGCGCAGCTCGCCAGGAAGCTCCAGTTCGCCGGCCGGCCGGGCAAGCCGGCCGTCGTGCCCGAGCAGGCGGGCCAACTCACGCACGAACAGCGGGTTGCCGCCGGTGAGCCGGTGCACGTGAGCCGGCCAGGAGCAGTGCGCCTCACTACCGAGGTAGTCGGCGACATCGTCGACGCCGAACGCTTCCACCGGCACGACACGCACGGACGGCTGCACGGCCAGCCCGGCCAGTGCCGAGACCGGCGGCCCGCCGGCCGAGTCACGCACCGTGCCCAGCACGAGCAGGCGCGCACCGGCGAGATCAGCAGCCAGGCGCCGCAGCAGCGTCAGCGAAGACTCGTCGGCCCACTGGAGATCCTCCAGCACGACGAACAGCCCAGCCGGCTCGGCCGCCCGACGCAAAGCCGTGACGGTCTCCTCCACCGCGCGGAACCGGGCGGCCGCCGACTCGCCGGGACTGCACCCGGGCTCCAGCCGCAGGTCCAGCAGGCCCGGCGCCAACCCGGTCATCCCGTCACGACCGGCCTGGTCGAGCACCCGCAGCCACGGCCAGAACGCCGGAACGCCCTCGTCCTCGACGGCGCGCCCGGCCACCACCGGCATGCCGGCGCCCTCCGCCCGGCGGGCCGCGGCCTCGGCGACGGTGCTCTTACCGATCCCAGCCTCACCGACGACCAGCGCAACGGCGCCGTCGCCCGAAAGCGCCCCGGCGCGCAGCATGTCCAGCGTCGCAAGCTGCGTCCCGCGGCCTACCAGACGAACCGTCATACCGCGTATTGTCCGCCAACCTGGCGGGCAACACCGCCCTACGGCACCTAAAGGCGGAGTTGTGCGACACCTCCGCAGGAGACCGGGCCTCCCTCGCTGAACCTGATGGCCCCGTAGCGTTGCTGGCGTTCAGCCCGGACGGGCTTCGACGCCTTGGGTGTCCGGCGATCCGCGAGCGGTCGGCTGAGGCGTCCCACAACCGCAGGCCGACGTCATCGAGTCGGTGCAGCACCGCCTCATGCAGCGGGCCCCACACCCCGGCCCGCGACCAGATCAGGAACCGGCGGTGCGCGGTCGACTTCGATGTCCCGAAACACGGCGGCAGAGCCCGCCAGGCACAGCCGCTGACCAGCACGTGGATGATCGCCGGGAACAGCCCAGCGTCTCATCAGGCGTGTCCTGCGTTCCGCCGCCCTGTGGCCGCACCTTCGACGATGGGATCAGCGGCTCGGTGATCTCCCACAGCCCGTCCGGAACAATCCAACTCCACGTACCCCGCCCCATAGACAGCCCAACGACCGCCTCACCACATAGGACACCGTCTTACTGCCTCTTCCAATTAATCTTGACTGAAAGGCTTTTCCATTCAGTAGCATGGCGCGCAAGCCCTGCTTTCGCTCTGCAGGGTGACGGGGGAACCGCCGGGGGGAGCGGTAATGACATTTCGCGTGCCCATGTACAGGGGCTTTCAATCTTCGGTCCGCAGGACCGCATTTCTGCTGGTCGCTTTGCTGATCCTCAGCGGCTGCACTCAATCCGACCGTCTGATCGTCGTGAAGGCCGTCGCCGCCGGCGTCCCGGCTCTCGATCCTTTCTTCGACGAGAAGAGTGGGCTCGGTGTGGATGCCGAGGTGCGTGGGGAGCGGCCTCGTGGCGGCCTGCAGCAAGGCAACACACCTGGACTGTACGGCGGTTCGCGTAAGCAGGGCACCTGTGACGTCGACCGGCTCAAGGAATTCCTCAACGATCCCAAGAACGGCCAGAAGGCGCGGGAATGGGCACGGGTTGTCGAAATTTCTCCGGATGCGATCGATGAGTACGTCGATCGACTCACACCGGTCCTCCTCCGTCACGACACTCTCGTTCAGAACCATGACTACAAGAAGGGCAGGGCCGTCGCCTACGACGCCTTGCTGGAAGCGGGAATCGCAGTTCTAGTGAACGATCAGGGATTGCCCGCCGTGAAGTGCTCCTGCGGTAATCCGCTGCGCACATTCGAGGGGGACACCGACATGATCTCGGTGCGGTTCGAGGACGGCAACAAGAAGTGGCCGAGTTTCCGCGAGAAGTCGGTGGTGTCGGTCGAACCGTCGTCCACGAAGCTCGACCGGCTTGCTCTCGTGGACGTGGACGACACGGACAAGGGCCTCGACCGGCCCGTGGGCACCGACGGCTCGGAGGACCGGACGTTCGACGCACGCGACGAGGCCACCGAGGAGCCGGGCACTCCCCCGGACCCGGGTTCAGCCTCGCCCACCGAGACATCGACCGACACCCCGACTCCGACCGATCCGACAAGGACCGAACCGGCGGAGCCCTCGACGCCGCCCGCCGACAGGCGGCTCACTGACACGCCGTCCCCACCGACGCCGACCGGCACGGAGCCCGCCGAGCCCTCGACGCCTCCATCGACGGACAGCACGAGTCCGCCGAGCGACGATCCGTCTCGTACGAGCTCATCACCGCCGACGAGTGATCCGGTTACCAGCGAGCCCGTCACCAGCGCACCTGTGTCCAGCAGCGCACCCGTCACGAGCGAGCCGGCGACCGATGCCCCGGTGAGCGGCGACCCCGCCCCGAGCGCGGTCTGACCCACGGCACCCAGGAGGGACCGGATGGCACCAGAAACTTCGCAGTCGGGAGTGGGCCGGGTCATCGCGGGCCGGTATCTGCTCCTGAACCGGCTCGGTACCGGCGGCATGGGACACGTCTGGCTCGCCCATGACCAGCATCTCGCCTGCGAGGTCGCGCTCAAGGAGATCGTGTTCCGCAACCCGGCGGAGGCCGGCCGGCAGCGGGCGGCCCGGGTGGCGCGTGCCCGCGCGGAGGCCCGGCACGCGGCGGGGCTGCGGGGCCATCCGCACGTGGTGACCGTGCACGACGTGCTGGAGCACGAGGGCCTGCCGTGGATCGTGATGGAGTACGTCGCGGGCGCCCTCGACCTGCGCGACCTCGTCACGCAGCGGGGCCCGACGGCGCCCGCCGAGTGCGCCCGGATCGGCCTCGCCGTGCTGGACGCGCTGACCGCGGGCCACGAGCGGGGTGTCATGCACCGCGATGTGAAGCCCGCGAACATCCTGCTGGCGCCGGACCGTTCGGGTTCGCCGTACGCGCGTGTCCTGCTCACGGACTACGGCATCTCTGTGCAGCCGGACTCCGCGGAGCCGCGCTGGACGATGACGTCCATGCTCGTGGGCACGGCCGGGTATCTGGCGCCCGAACGGGCCCAGGGCGGGCCGCCGACAGCCGCCGCCGACCTGTTCTCGCTGGGCTGCACGCTCTACTACGCGGTCGAGGGCTGCGGCCCCTTCGACCGCGACACCGACCTGGCCGCGCTCACCGCGGTCGTCCTGGAGGAGCCCCGCCCGCCACTGCGCGCGGGCGCGCTGGAACCACTCCTGGCGGCCATGCTCACCAAGGACCCGGTCCACCGCGTGACGGCCGAGGAGACGCAGGCCGCGCTGTCCGCGATCGTCATGCCGCAGTCCCCGCAGCGCACCCATCTCGATCCCGGATCGCAGCCACAGTGGGCGCACGCCGAGACGGAGGCATCAGCCATGCCTGTGCCTGTGTCGGGGCCGGGGTTCGGGCCATCGCGGTCACCGCTGCCACCCGTCTCGCCCATGTCGCCCATGTCGCCGACGTACGGACCGTCGCCCGGAAGGCGGCGGCGCCGACGCTCGAACGTCCTGCTGTCCGTGATCGCAGGCCTCCTCGGTGTGGGCCTGGCGCTCGGTGGGGTCTGGTACGCGATGGGCCGGCAGGCGGACGAGGGCGGCAGTGCGCAGCCGTACGGAGCGACCATCGGACTCGCCGAGCCGCTCAAGGACGGCGACTGTGTCATCGCCGACTGGTCCGAGACGCGTTTCGAGGGCACTCCACGGCTCAAGCTCGAGGACTGCCTCAAGGGGTCACCGGACGGCCAGGTCATGGCGGTGGTCGAGGCGGGATCCGTCCAGGAGGCGCGGACGAACGGACCCGCCCGGTGCGAGGAGCGCACCGAGAAGACCCGTAAGAAGCTCGCGGACGTACGCGGCTACGCCGTGCTGCCCACCGAAGCGGGCTTCGAGGCCGCCGGCCGGCGCACCGTCTGTCTGCTGCTAGGGGCTAACGGAGGGGTGTACGGGCCGCTCGGGGAACACCGGGAGGCGGGGCTGACGTTCATCGACACGGCCAATATGCAGAAGCAGGACTGCCTGGACGAACGGTCCGACCGGGACGCCCGGCTGGCCTCCTGCGACGAGCCGCACGACCAGCGGGTGCTCGGTTTCACCCGGCTCGGCCCCGACACCACGCTCGAAGAGGCCAAGCGGGAGTCCGTGGAGGCATGTGCGGCGGATGTGCCGCCGATCCAGTACGGCTACGACCCGAGCCGCTACGAAGCGGCGGCCTGGGCCGGGGAGAGCGGCTGGAAAACAGGCACACATTTCGTCGTATGCACTGTGAAAAGGCAGGACGGGGGCACCATGGAGAAGGACGAACCATAAGGAGGGTGTTGCGATGCCCGGTTCCACGAAGACCATGGGGGTGCTCACCGTCGGCGGCCTGGTAGTGGTCACGGCCTACACGGTGGCGCTCGGCAGCAACGGCTGGCTGTGGTTCGGCTGGGTCGTGCTCGGCCTGATCACGCTGGCGATGGTGGCCTCACGCAGCACCTGATGCGCTCGCGACTCCTCCCCGGACAACCGTTTCCGACCGGTCCGGGGAGGCTCTCATTCGCGGGAGAAGCGCCCTAGTGCACGCCAGGCTGGTATTTGGGCAGCCTGGCGGTGATTTTCATGCCCGCACCGAGGGCGGTCTCGATGACGAGGCCGTAGTCGTCTCCGTAGACCTGCCGCAACCGGTCGTCGACGTTCGACAGGCCGATGCCGCCCGAGGGGCTGACCTCGCCTGCCAGGATGCGGCGCAGCCAGTCGGGGTCCATGCCGGGGCCGTCGTCCTCGATGACGACGAGGGCCTCGGCCCCCGCGTCCTGTGCGGTGATGCTGATGTGGCTCTTGTCGACCTGGCCGGTGCCGCCCTCCAGTCCGTGTTTCACGGCGTTCTCCACGAGGGGTTGCAGACACAGGAAGGGCAGGGTCACCGGGAGTACTTCCGGGGCGATCTGCAGGGTGACCGAGAGGCGGTCCCCGAAGCGGGCCCTGACCAGGGTCAAGTAGTGATCGATGGCATGGAGTTCGTCGGCGAGCGTGGTGAAGTCGCCGTGCCTGCGGAACGAGTAGCGGGTGAAGTCGGCGAATTCCAGCAGGAGTTCACGGGCGCGCTGGGGGTCGGTGCGGACGAACGAGGCGATCACGGCAAGCGAGTTGAAGATGAAGTGCGGGGAGATCTGGGCGCGCAGGGCCTTGATCTCGGCCTCGATCAGCCGCGTACGGGACTGGTCGAGGTCGGCGAGTTCCAGCTGGACCGAGACCCAGCGGGCGACCTCGCCGGTGGCCCTGACCAGTACGGCTGACTCGCGGGGTGCGCAGGCGACGAGCGCGCCGTGTACGCGGTCGTCGACGGTGAGCGGGGCGACGACGGCCCAGCGCACCGGGCAGTCCGGTTCGACGCAGTCGAGGCGGAAGGCTTCGCCGCGGCCGTTCTCCAGCGGTCCACCGAGCCGGTCCATGATCTGCGTCTTGTGGTGCTCGCCCACGCCTTCCCAGGCCAGGACCCTGTCCTGGTCGGTGAGGCAGAGCGCGTCGGTGCCGAGCAGGGTGCGCAGTCGCCGAGCCGACTTGCGGGCCGTCTCCTCGGTGAGGCCCGCCCGCAGTGGGGGTGCGGCGAGCGAGGCGGTGTGCAGGGTCTCGAAGGTGGCGTGCTCGACGGGGGTGCCGAGTCCGCCGAGGCTCCGTGGGCGCGTGGTGCGGCGACCGAGCCAGAATCCGGCCGCCAGCAGCGGAAGCACGGCCACCAAGAGCCCGGCCAGGAAACCGCTCATGTCTCCACCACCCGGTTCATGACTACCCAGCTCATGCGTCGACTTCTTTCGCGCTCACAGCCGTCCGCACCTGGCCGCCCGACAGCTGCTCCGGCAGATGGAAGCGGGCGAGGATCGTGGCCGTGCCCGCCGGTACCAGCCCGGGTGTGGCCAGCGACACCAGCACCATGGTGAGGAAGCCCAGCGGCACGGACCACAGCGCGGGCCAGGCGAGGAGCGCGTGCAGCGGGCCCGTGCCCGGGAAGCCCGCCATGGTCGCGGCGACCGCGAGCAGCGCCGAGCCGCCGCCGACCAGCATCCCGGCCGCCGCGCCGGGCGGGGTGAGACGCCGCCACCAGATGCCGAGGACGAGGAGCGGGCAGAACGACGACGCGGACACGGCGAAGGCGAGCCCCACGGCGTCCGCGACGGGCAGTCCGCCCACGACCACGCTGGCCATCAGCGGCACGATCATCGAGAGCACCGTACCCAGCCGGAAGTGCCGTACGCCGCGTGCCGGGAGCACGTCCTGGGTGAGCACGCCCGCCACCGCCATGGTCAGCCCGGACGCCGTGGACAGGAACGCGGCGAAGGCACCGCCCGCCACCAGTGCGCCCAGCAGGTCTCCACCGAGTCCGCCGATCACCCGATCGGGCAGCAGCAGTACGGCTGCGTCGGCGTCCCCGGTGAGGGTGAGCTCGGGGGCGTACAGGCGGCCCAGCGCGCCGTAGAGCGGCGGCAGCAGGTAGAAGGCGCCGATCAGGCCGAGTACGACGACCGTGGTGCGGCGGGCAGCGACGCCGTGCGGGCTGGTGTAAAAGCGGACGACCACATGCGGCAGGCCCATGGTGCCGAGGAAGGTGGCGAGGATCAGTCCATACGTGGCGTAGAGCGGGCGGTCCTCGCGGCCCTCGGCGAGCGAGGTGGACATGCCGCCGTTGCTGCCGCGGTCGGCGACGGGGACGTGGTCGCCCTTGGTGAACCCCAGCTCGGTGCCCCGCTCGATGCGGTGGACGCCCTCGGTGAGCCGTACCGCCTCGTCCTCGTACCGCTCGCCGTCCACGGTGCCCGTCGCCGTGACGTTCAGCGGTGCCGCGAGCTTCAGGTCGAGGCTGCTGTCGACACGGACGACGCTGTGCTCGCGGAAGGTCGCCGGTTCGTCGAAGGCGTTCCGTGGCGATCCGTCGCCCTGCCAGGCGAGGACGAGGAACAGTGCGGGCACGAGCAGGGCGGTGAGTTTCAGCCAGTACTGGAAGGCCTGTACGAAGGTGATGCTGCGCATGCCGCCGGCGGCGACGGTCGCGACCACGACGACGGCGACGATGATCCCGCCGAGTGACTTGGGGGCCCCGGTCAGCACGTTCAACGTCAGCCCCGCGCCCTGCAGCTGGGGCAGCAGATACAGCCAGCCGACCCCGACGACGAAGGCACCGGCCAGCCGTCGCACCGACTGGGAGGCGAGCCGTGCCTCCGCGAAGTCGGGCAGCGTGTAGGCGCCTGAGCGGCGCAGCGGAGCTGCCACGAAGAGCAGCAGGACGAGATAGCCCGCCGTGTAGCCGACGGGGTACCAGAGCATGTCGGGGCCCTGGACGAGGACGAGGCCCGCGATGCCGAGGAACGAGGCGGCGGACAGGTACTCACCGCTGATGGCCGCCGCGTTCAGCCGGGGTCCGACCGTGCGCGAGGCGACGTAGAAGTCCGAGGTGGTCCGTGAGATGCGCAGGCCGAAGGCGCCGACGAAGACGGTCGCCACGACGACGAGGGCGACCGCGGGAACGGCGTAGTTCTCGTTCACGGCTCAGCCGTCCTCGTTCGGGTTCATGGGGCTACGGCTCAACGGTCCTCGACGAGGCGGACGAAGTCCCTCTCGTTGCGGTCGGCCCGGCGCACGTACCAGCGGGCGAGCAGCACCAGGGGCGGGTAGACGCAGAAGCCGAGGACGAGCCATTCGAGGTTCGTGCTGTCGTTCATGAAGGTGAACACCAGCGGCAGCGGTCCCACGAGCAGCACGAGTACACCGAACACCGTGAGCGCGGCGCGCAGCTGGCTGCGGATGAGCGACCGGACGTAGGTGTGGCCGAGAGTCGTCTGCTCGTCGATCTCGGTGCGGGGGCGGTAGCCGTTCAGCCTGCGGGTGCGGCGGGGCGGCCCCGTGACGACCACGCGGCGATCGGTCGGATCCTGTGCCATTGAAGCCCCCTAGCTCGCTGTCCGGCGCATCAGCAGCTCGCGCAGCTCGCGGGCGTGCCGGCGGCTGACCTGCAGCTCGACGGGACCGACCAGGACGCTCACGGTGCCGGCGTCCAGCCGGAGCTCGCTGATGTGGCCGAGCGCGACGAGATGCCGCCGGTGGATGCGGACGAAGCCGCGCGAGCGCCAGCGCTCCTCCAGCGTGGACAGCGGGATACGCACCAGATGGCTGCCCTGCACGGTGTGCAGTCGCGCGTAGTCACCCTGGGCCTCGACATGCGTGATGTCCTCGACGGCCACGAAACGGGTGACCCCGCCCAGCTCGACCGGGATGTGGTCCGGGTCGGGTTCGTGCACGGGGATCAGCGGAGCCGCCTCCTTCAGCTCGGCGGCCCGGCGGACGGCCTCGGCCAGCCGTTCCCGGCGTACCGGCTTCAGGAGGTAGTCGACGGCCTTGAGGTCGAAGGCCTGCACCGCGAAGCCCTCGTGAGCGGTGACGAACACGACGAGCGGGGGTTTGGCGAGGCCCGCGAGCAGCCGCGCCATGTCCAGGCCGTCGAGCCCGGGCATCTGGATGTCGAGGAAGATCACGTCGATCGCGTCGTCGCCGTCGGGGCCGCACTCCAGGGCGCGGTTGATCCGGCGCAGCGCCTCGGTCGCGTCGCTCGCGCCCTCGACGCTCTTCACGCGTGGATCGGCCTCCAGCAGGTAGAGCAGCTCTTCGAGGGACGGCGGTTCGTCGTCGACGGCGAGGGCGCGCAGCATGAGGCTGGAGTCTAGGAGCAATCCGGACGTCTGCACATGTGCGAGACGGGGCTGTGACCTCTGGGCCTGCGGAGCCGTGGGATGCGGCCGTCGTCGCTGGATACAGTGCGCGCATGAGCCCCAAGTCCGTGCCGTTCGACGATCTCGACCGCAAGATCGTCACGGCCCTGATGGCGAACGCCCGGACCAGTTTCGCCGTGATCGGCGCGGCGGTCGGCCTGTCGGCCACGGCGGTCAAGCGCCGTGTCGACCGGATGCGCGAGACCGGTGTGATCACTGGATTCACCGCCACAGTGAAGCCGGACGCGCTCGGCTGGCGTACGGAGGCGTACGTCGAGGTGTACTGCGAGGGCGCGGCCCCGCCGCGGCGGCTGGCGGAGGTGGTGCGCAACCATCCGGAGATCACCGCCGCGATGACGGTGACCGGGGGCGCGGACGCGCTGCTGCATGTACGGGCCCGGGACGTGGACCACTTCGAGGAGGTGCTCGAGCGGATCCGTACAGAGCCGTTCATCCGCAAGACGATCAGTTACATGGTGCTGTCGCATCTGCTCCCGGAGAGCCCCGAGGCGGGCGCGAACCAGCCGGCTCCGGCGCCGGAGGAGTGAGCGCCCCGGCTCGCGCACCGATCATGCGGTGAACCGTCCGAATACGCAGCGTTCCTGCGCCGACGCGCAATTGTCGGTGCTTGTCGCCCCTCTCCCCCGCTTCCTACCGTTGACTCACCGCCAGTCATCACCTCGTCACCGCAGGAAGCGGAGGAACCCCTCTGTGCCCAACAGCCGTGTGTCGCGCCCGAAGCACTTTCTGGTCTGCGAACCCAGCCACTTCGCCGTGCAGTACGCCATCAACCCATGGATGCATGAGGACACACAGGTCGACGTCGATCTGGCCCGCGGCCAGTGGGCGGAGCTGATCCGCGCCTACCGCGCCCACGGCCACACCGTCGACAGCGTCGAGCCGGTCGCCGGTCTCCCGGACATGGTCTTCGCCGCGAACTCCGCGCTGGTCGTGGAAGGCCGGGTGTTCGGCTCGCTGTTCCACGCCCCGCAGCGGCGGCCGGAGTCGACCGCGTACGAGACCTGGTTCAAAAACGCGGGCTTCGACGTCCAGCACCCCGAGTCGGTGTGCGAGGGCGAGGGCGATCTCGTCCCGGTCGGCCCCTACATCCTGGCCGGCACCGGCTTTCGTACGACGCGGGATGCGCACCGCGAGGTGCAGGAGTTCTTCGGCATCCCGACGATCGGCCTGCAGCTGGTGGACCCGTACTTCTACCACATGGACACCGCGCTGTTCGTCCTCGACGACGGAGGCGACGGCCCCGAGGCGAACATCGCGTACTACCCCGAGGCCTTCTCCCCGGGAAGCCGTGAGGTGCTCGGGCGGCTGTTCCCGGAGGCGGTGATCGCCACGCGTGAGGACGCGATGGCGTTCGGGCTCAACTCCGTCTCGGACGGCCGCCATGTCTTCATCTCGCCCCGCGCCGAGGCGCTCGCGGACCAGCTGACCCGCCACGGCTATGTTCCCGTCCCCGTCGACCTGTCCGAGCTCCACAAGGCCGGCGGCGGCATCAAGTGCTGCACCCAGGAGATCCGTTCATGACCGCTCCCGCGCGTACGCGTACCTCCGCAGACCTGATCCGCGCCGAGGAGCCCGTCCTCGCGCACAACTACCACCCGCTGCCCGTGGTCGTCGCGCGCGCCGAGGGCGTCTGGGTCGAGGACGTCGAGGGCCGCCGCTACCTCGACATGCTGGCCGGCTACTCGGCCCTCAACTTCGGCCACCGCCACCCGGCGCTGATCGAGGCCGCGCACCGCCAGCTCGACCAGCTGACGCTCACCTCGCGTGCCTTCCACAACGACAAGCTCGCCGAATTCGCCGAGTCCCTGGCCGAGTTGACCGGCCTGGACATGGTGCTGCCGATGAACACGGGCGCCGAGGCCGTGGAGAGCGGCATCAAGGTCGCCCGCAAATGGGCGTACGAGGTGAAGGGTGTCCCCGCGGACCAGGCGACCATCGTGGTGGCCGCCGACAACTTCCACGGTCGTACGACCACCATCGTCAGCTTCTCCACCGACGAGAGCGCCCGAGCGGGCTTCGGCCCGTTCACGCCCGGCTTCCGCATCGTCCCCTACAACGATCTCGCCGCGCTCGAGGCGGCGGTCGACGAGACGACGGCGGCCGTCCTCATCGAGCCGATCCAGGGCGAGGCGGGCGTGGTCATCCCGGACGACGGCTACCTCACCGGCGTACGCGAACTGACCCGGCGGGCCGGGTGCCTGTTCATCGCGGACGAGATCCAGTCGGGCCTCGGCCGTACGGGCCGCACGCTGGCCGTCGAGCACGAGGCGGTCGTCCCGGACGTGGTGCTGCTCGGCAAGGCGCTCGGCGGCGGCATCGTCCCCGTCTCCGCGGTCGTGGCGCGCCGCGACGTGCTCGGCGTGCTCCGGCCCGGCGAGCACGGCTCGACGTTCGGCGGCAATCCGCTGGCCGCGGCGGTGGGTTCCGCGGTCGTCGAGCTGCTGGGGACCGGTGAATTCCAGCTCAGGGCAGCCGAGTTGGGCGCGACCCTGCGCGAGGGTCTGGCCGCTCTCGAGGGCAGGGGCGTACGCGGTTTCCGTGCGCGTGGTCTGTGGGCGGGCGTCGACGTCGACCCCGCCATCGGCACCGGCCGCGAGATCAGCGAACGCCTCATGCGCGAGGGCATTCTCGTCAAGGACACCCACGGCTCGACGATCCGGCTGGCACCACCGCTGACCATCACCGACGGGGAACTCCGCTCGGCGCTCGGGACACTGGAGAAGGTTCTGGCAGAAGGGGCTTGAGAGCAGAAGGAGCCTGCGCGACTGGGGCCGGAACCAGGAACTGCTTTATCCTTTATGGTGATTGGTTCCGGCCAAGCGGGCTAGATTGTGCACTGTCCCAGTCAGTGATGAGCGAAAAGAGCCACAGGGATGTCCGAACTCTCCACACCAGGCGCCCAGGGCGCCATGCGGAATCCCAAGCTCAAGACCAATGTGTCGCACTCCGCGCGCATCTGGAACTACTGGCTGGGCGGCAGGGACAACTACCAGATCGATCAACAGGTCGGCGATCACATCCTGTCCTTCGTGCCGGAAATCTCGCGCTCGGCCCTCGCGGACCGACAGTTCCTGGCGCGCTCTGTGCGGTTTCTCGCCGGTGAGGCGGGAATCCGGCAGTTCCTGGACATCGGCACGGGCCTGCCGATCGTCGACAACACCCACGAGGTGGCCCAACACGTCGATCCCGGCTGCCGGATCGTCTACGTGGACAACGACCCCATCGTGCTGAGCCACGCCCGTGCCCTGCTCACCAGCACGCCCGAGGGCGCCACCGACTACATCGACGCCGACGTCCACGCCCCCGACTCGATCCTCCAGGGCGCCGCCCGGACGCTGGACTTCAGCCGGCCCGTGGGGATCACGATGCTGGGCATCCTCAATTTCGTCCTCGACAACGATGAGGCCCGCTCCATCGTGCGGCGGCTCATGGACGCCGTGCCCTCCGGCAGCCACCTGGTCGTCTCCCATCCGACCTCGGAGGTCGACGGCCTGGCGATGGCCCAGGCGGTCCACTACTGGAACACGCAGGGATCGGCGCCGATGACACTGCGTTCCCGCGAAGAACTCCTGGGACTCTTCGACGGTTTTGATCTCCTCGAGCCGGGCGTCGTCTCCTGCCCACGCTGGCGACCCGACTGTCCGCAGGACGAGATCGTCGATGTGACCCACTTCTGCGGAGTGGCCCGCAAGCCGTAGCACACCCGGTTAACACAGGCCCGCGCCTGCACATACACTGGCGTCTCTCCCGCGTACTTATTGACCTGCTAGAACACGGCGGTTGAGCCGATCCGGCGGAGTGAGGAGCGACGACCCCATGTTCTACTACGTACTCAAGTACGTGATCCTGGGACCTTTGCTGAGACTGGTCTTCCGTCCCCGGATCGAGGGGCTCGAGCATGTACCGGCGACGGGCGCGGCCATTGTCGCCGGTAATCATCTGTCGTTCTCGGACCATTTCCTGATGCCCGCGATCCTCAAGCGGCGGATCACGTTCCTGGCGAAGGCGGAGTACTTCACGGGCCCCGGTATCAAGGGCCGTCTGACGGCCTACTTCTTCCGCAGCGCCGGGCAGATCCCGGTGGACCGCTCCGGCAAGGAAGCAGGTCAGGCGGCCATCCGCGAGGGCCTCGGCGTGCTGCGCAAGGACGAGCTCCTCGGCATCTATCCGGAGGGCACGCGCTCGCACGACGGCCGCCTCTACAAGGGCAAGGTGGGCGTCGCGGTCATGGCCCTCAGGGCCCAGGTCCCCGTCATTCCCTGTGCGATGATCGGCACCTTCGAGGCCCAGCCGCCCGGGAAGAAGATCCCCAACATCCACCCCGTGGTGATCCGCTTCGGCAAGCCCCTCGACTTCTCCCGCTATGCCGGCATGGAGAACGAGAAGGCGATCCTGCGCGCCATCACCGACGAGATCATGTACGCCATCCTCAGCCTCTCCGAGCAGGAGTACGTCGACCGGTACGCGGCCGACGTCAAGGCCGAGGAAGCCGAGCAGAAGGCGGCCGAGAAGGGGCGCAAGTTCCCGCGGATGCCGCTGAGTTGAAGATAAGAGCATGCGGAGGGGGCGGCCGGGATCCCGGCCGCCCCCTCTTCGTGCCTGTCGTGCTTAGGGACTACGGCTTGGGCGTGGCGTGCGGGGCGCATGTCACGTCGGCCGCGTCGACCTTGCCGGTGAGCAGGTAGGTGTCCACCCGCTCGTTGATGCAGGGGTTGGCCAGTCCGGTGACACCGTGCGAGCCCGCGTTCTTCTCGGTGATCAGACGGGAGCCCTTGAACCGCTTGTGCAGCTCGACGGCGCCCTCGTACGGAGTGGCGGCGTCCCGCGTGGCCTGCACGATCAGCACGGGCGGCAGGCCCTTGCCGGTCTTGACGTTCAGCGGGGTCTGCTGCTTGGCCGGCCAGGTGGCGCAGGGCAGGTTCAGCCAGGCGTTGGCCCACGTCATGAACGGGTACTTCTTGTGCAGCTCGGTGTTGTCGCGGTCCCACTTCTTCCAGCTGGTGGGCCACTTGGCGTCGGTGCACTCGACGGCGGTGTAGACGGCGTTGCCGTTCTCCGAGGCGGCGTTGCCGGCGGTGTCCGACAGGTCCGGAGCGGCGGCGTCGACGAGCGCCTGGGTGTCACCGGCGACGTACTTGCTCCATACGCCGGCGGTGGGCGCCCACGCGGAGTCGTAGTACGGAGCACTCTGGAAGAAGCTGATGAGCTCGGCAGGACCGACGAGTCCGCCGATCGGGTTCTTCTTGGCCGCTGCGCGCAACTGCAGCCACTGGGCCTGGACTTCGGCCCGTGTGTCGCCCAGGTGATAGGTCGCGTCGTTCTTGGCGACCCAGTCCTGCCAGTCCTGCCAGCGCATCTCGAAGGCGACGTCCTGGTCGAGGTTGGCCTCGTACCAGATCTTCTCGCGCGACGGGTTGACGACGCTGTCGGCGACCATGCGGCGCACATGCGTCGGGAAGAGCGTGCCGTAGACGGCGGCGATGTACGTGCCGTACGAGACGCCGAGGAAGTTGAGCTTCTTCTCGCCGAGGGCGGCCCGGATGACGTCCAGGTCGCGCGCGGTGTTGGGCGTCGTCATGTGCGGCAGCATCTCGCCGCTGCGCTCGGCGCAGCCGTCCGCGTACTCGGCGGCGAGCTTGCGCTGGGCACGCTTGTCGGCCTCGGAGTCCGGCACCGGGTCCATCTTGGGCGCCTTCACGAACTCCTGAGGGTCCGCGCAGGAGATGGGCGCCGAGTGCCCTACACCGCGCGGGTCGAAGCCCACGAAGTCGTACGCCTTCGCCGTGTTGACCCAGAGCGGGGCCTTGGTGGTGACCCGGCGCGGGAAGCGCAGGCCCGAGCCGCCGGGGCCGCCGGGGTTGTAGATGAGGGCGCCCTGGCGCTCCGCCTTGGTGCCCGTGTTGCCGATGCGGTCGACGGCGAGCTTGATCTGCTTGCCGTTCGGCTTCGCGTAGTCGAGCGGCACCGTGACCCAGCCGCACTGGATGGGCTTCTCAAGTCCCCAGTCGGCCGGGCAGTTCTGCCAGTCGATGCCGGCCTTCGCAGCCCGGGCCGCGGCGATCGCGGTGCCGCGCGCCTCGCGGTCCTGGCCGTGGCGGGTGTCCGCACTGGCGGACGGCGCCGCGACGGCGCCGGCTATCAGTGTCGCCGTGACGAACACTCCGGCCGAGCCGAGCGCTGCCGCTTTCTTCTTCGGCGGTCTCATACCCGTCAAGTGGGCCTCCCCGTACGTGTGGTGGTCGGTACGGGGATCCTTTCGGCTGTGACCTCCCTGAGAACAGGGGTGACTTGGCTTCTTTGCCAATCCGATAACCGGTAACCGCCTGCCCGTTGAGCGGAGTTGTCCGTTACGGGACGAGTATGCGCAGGGCTTCGTCGAGGGTGCGGCGCAGCCGCAGAGCGTCCGGGGCGAGGGCGGTCACGAGGACGCCGGGTCCTGCGAGCGGGGTGAGCGCGGCGTACTCACCCAGGAGCTGCGGGCTGGGCGGCGCCTCGGCGAATTCCGGTCGTACGACGATGAGTTGCCCCACGGCGCGATGTCCTGCCAGAACCGCCGGGCCGTCCCAGCCGCCGGGGGCGCCGGGCCCGCAGGACAGTTCCTGGTCGAGCAGTGGGCGCCCGTCGAGACGGACGGTGAGACGGCTGATGAGGCGGCCGGGCTCCTCGTGGGCACGGCCGAGTACCTGTTCCTCACGCAGCGTCAGGCGGGCGCCGGGCGCGAGATCGGCGCGGGTGGTGACGTACAGCTCGCTGCCGTTCGCGGAGATCAACTGCTCGGGCAACCAGCGCAGTTCGGCGCCGTCGGCAACCGTGAGGCGCACGTCGTAGCGTGCCTCGCCCTTGGCCTGGCCCGGCAGGGCGATGGTGGCGGCGGCGGATCCGATGTGTAGTTCGGCGCCCTCGGCGGCGGTCGCCTCGACGGTGAAGTGGTCACCACCGAGGGGGCCGCTCATCGCCCCGACCAGCATGACGCGCGCCTCGGAGCCGGTTGCCCGGGTGCGGCGCAGGGCGAGGGGGCCTTCGCCTTCCAGGGTGGGCAGGGCGGTGCCGCCGCGGCCGTCGGGGCGGGCGGCGATGCGGGCGGTGGCGCGTACGCCGGCTGCTTGGGCGTCTCCGGGTGCCCCGGCCGCTCGGGCTGTTCGGGTCGTCACGGCGTCCACGCGGCGAGTTGGGTCCGTACCCACTCGGCGACCTCACGGACCCCGCCCTCCGCCCTCAACGACTGGAAGACAACCGGCAGTTCGGCGCGCTGGGCCTTGGCATCGGCGGCCATCCGCCCGAGGTCCGAACCGACGTGCGGGGCGAGGTCCGTCTTGTTCACGACCAGCAGATCGGCGGTGGTGACACCGGGCCCGCCCTTGCGCGGGATGTCATCACCACCGGCCACGTCGATCACGAAGATCTGCGCATCGACGAGCCCCTTGGAGAAGGTCGCGGTGAGATTGTCTCCCCCGGACTCGACGAGGATCAGGTCCAGCGGACCGATCTCGTCCTCCAGATCCTCGACGGCTTCGAGATTCGCGGAGATGTCGTCCCGGATCGCGGTGTGCGGGCACGCGCCCGTCTCGACGGCGGTGATCCTCTCGGGCGGCAGCACGGCCTCCCGGAGGAGGAACTCGGCGTCCTCGCGGGTGTAGATGTCGTTCGTGACGACGGCGAGGGAGAGTCCGTCGCGGAGTTCTCGGCAGAGGGCGGCGACGGTGGCGGTCTTGCCGGAGCCGACGGGGCCGCCGAGTCCGATACGGAGGGCACGGCGGGTGCCGTCAGGGCGGTGCGCGTCCGCGCTCACGGCTCCGCCGTGGTGAGGGTGGGAGTGGTCGAGGTGCATGCGGGCTGCTCCTGTGGCTTTCGTGTCGGTCGGTGGTTGTTGTGCTGCCGCCGGGTCCGCGCCCGGGGTTGTTTCGCCCCGCCGCCCCTACCCTTCCCATCCCGGGGCTGGCCCCGGACCCCGCTGCGGGCTGCGCCCCCAGACCCCCATCGGCCTGGCGGCCTCGTCCTCGAACGCCGGACGGGCTGAATTCAGCCCGTCCGGCGTTCGAGGATCGGAGGTCCGGGGCGAGACCCCTCCTACGACGCGAACAGACGAACCGCCCACGCGGCATGCACCTCCGCACCGATCTCCAGCAGCGGCGCGGAAGCCGCAGGCAGCGCGTCGACGCCCTCCTCCACGGCACACCGAGCCGCTTCGGCCGCCCGGCCCGCGACACGGTCGAGATCCGGAGCCAGCCGAGCCAACACCCCCGTGGCGTCAAAGGGATCGAGGCTCAGCAACCGCACCGTCGCGGAAGCCGCCCCACTGACACTCTCGTACGCGGAGCAGTACGCGGCATCCACCTCCCCAAGCCCTGCGGCCCGAGCAGCCACCCCGAGGACGACCGGCTGATGGGCCCCCTTGGGGAACGCCCGCGCCAGGGCGTCGAGTTCGGGAGACGGCCACGTCGCCCGAGCCGCCCGCATCAGCTGCCGCCCGAGCTTCCGCGCGGCAACCCGCAGCGCGGCCGACGGCGTACGGGCGTCCGCCGCGGCGTCGAGTGCCCGAGGATCAAGCCCCAGCGCCCCCGCCGCTGCCAGCGAGGCGGACACCAGCCCCGCCGTGTGCAACCGGCCACGGCAGAACTCCTCAAGACTCTCCGCCCCCGTGATCCGCCCGGCCTTGACGGCCGCCTCGGCCCCGCCGGAGTGCGCGTGCCCACCGGCGGGAAAGCGGCCATCGGCCAGGACGAGAAGCGCGGCTCGGGACATGGTGACGCGTCCTTAGAAGAGGAAGTACCGCTGCGCCATGGGCAGTTCGGCAGCGGGCGTGGCCTCGACCAGCTCTCCGTCGATGTGCACGGCGAAGCTGTCCGGATCGACCCGCACCTGAGGCCGCGCATCGTTCTCTCGCATGTCCGCCTTGGTCACCGCCCGCGTCGACTCGATCGCCACGAACCGCTTCCCGAGCCCGAGGCGATCCGGCAGCCCGTCCTCGACCGCGAGCGGCGCCACGAAGTTGAAGGAGTTGGAGGCCGGAGCCCGCCCGATCGCCCCGTACATCGGCCGGGGCAGAATCGGCTGCGGCGTCGGAATGGACGCGTTGGCGTCGCCCATCTGCGCGTACGCGATCTGCCCGCCCTTGATGACGAGATGCGGCTTGACCCCGAAGAAGGCGGGCTCCCACAGCACGAGGTCCGCGAGCTTGCCGGTCTCGACGGAGCCGACCTCGCGGGCGAGCCCCTGCGCGAGGGCCGGGTTGATCGTGTACTTGGCGACATAGCGACGTACGCGGTGATTGTCGGCGCGCCCGTCACCGGGCAGCGCGCCCCGCCGGCCCTTCATCACATGCGCGGTCTGCCAGGTCCGCATGATGACCTCGCCCACCCGCCCCATGGCCTGGGAGTCCGACGAGATGATCGAGATGGCGCCGAGGTCGTGCAGGATGTCCTCGGCCCCGATGGTGGAGGGCCGGATACGGGACTCGGCGAAGGCCAGATCCTCGGGCACGGCGGGGTTCAGGTGGTGGCACACCATCAGCATGTCGAGGTGTTCCTCGGCGGTGTTGACGGTGTAGGGCCGGGTCGGATTGGTGGAGCTGGGCAGGACGTGCGGCTCAGAGACCACGGTCATGATGTCCGGTGCGTGGCCGCCGCCCGCGCCCTCCGTGTGGTACGCGTGTATGCCGCGCCCGGCGATCGCGGCGAGCGTGTCGGCCACGAAGCCCGCTTCGTTCAGGGTGTCCGTGTGGATCGCCACCTGGATACCCGTCTGCTCGGCGACCGTCAGCGCGGCATCGATGGCGGCAGGTGTGGAGCCCCAGTCCTCGTGGATCTTCAGACCCAGCGCGCCGCCTCGGATCTGCGAGAGCATCGCCTCGTGCGAGACGGTGTTGCCCTTGCCCAGCAGCCCGAAGTTGAGCGGGTACTCCTCCATCGCCTCCAGCATCCGCGCCAGATGCCAGGGGCCGGGCGTGACGGTGGTGGCCTTCGAGCCCTCGGCCGGACCCGTGCCGCCGCCCACGAGGGTCGTGATGCCGGAGGCGAGTGCCTCGTCGGCGATCTGCGGGCAGATCAGGTGCACATGGGCGTCGATGGCACCGGCCGTCAGGATGCGGCCGTTTCCCGCGATGATCTCCGTCTCCGGTCCGATGACCAGGTCCGGATGGACCCCGTCCATCGTGTCCGGGTTGCCCGCCTTGCCGATGCCGGTGATCCGGCCGTCGCGGATGCCGACGTCGGCCTTGACGATGCCCCAGTGGTCGACGATCACGGCACCGGTGATGACGGTGTCCGGCGCACCCTCCGCACGCGTGGCACGCGCCTGGCCCATGGACTCGCGGATGACCTTGCCACCGCCGAACACCGCCTCGTCACCGGCGAGCCCGGGCCCGCCGGATCGATCCTCCTCGATCTCGATCAGCAGATCGGTGTCGGCGAGCCGGATCCGGTCGCCGGTGGTCGGGCCGAACAGATCGGCGTACGCGGCACGCGAGAGCTCAGCCATCAAGAGCACCTCCGGTCTCACCGCGCAGTCCGGGCACCACACGGGCGCCGGTGAGCGGAACGAGTTCGACGTCTACGGGGATACCGGGCTCGAAGCGCACAGCGGTGCCTGCGGCGACGTTGAGCCGCTTGCCTCGCGCGGCGGCGCGGTCGAAGTCCAGACCGGGGTTGGCCTCGGCGAAGTGGTAGTGGGAGCCGACCTGGACGGGCCGGTCGGCGGCGTTGAGGACGGTGAGCCGGGTGACCTCGCGGCCTTCGTTGAAGGCGACGGGTCCGTCGGCGAAAAGGATCTCTCCGGGAATCATGGTGGCCGCTCCCCCGTCAGACGATCGGGTCGTGGACGGTGACGAGCTTGGTGCCGTCCGGGAAGGTGGCCTCCACCTGGACGTCGTGGATCATCTCGGGGATGCCCTCCATGACGTCCTCGCGGGTGAGGATCTTGCGCCCGGAGGCCATGAGTTCGGCCACGGTACGGCCGTCCCTCGCGCCTTCGAGGATGTGCGACGTGATGAGCGCGACGGCTTCAGGGTGGTTCAGTTTCAGTCCGCGCGCCCGGCGCTTCTCGGCCACGTCGGCGGCCACATGAATGAGTAGCCTCTCCTGCTCGTGCGGGGTCAGTTGCACGGCGTCCCACCTCACAGTCCTCGCTCCGGACCGTGCGGGGTCCGGCTTCCGCAGCCGCCGGGCAAAATCCCAGGTGGCGTGGAGGCGCAGGCTAATTGGGCGGCGTTTCAGCGAAGTTAACCAGCCGTCGGCCGACTCAGGCCCGCGCGTCGGGGTTCCCCATGCTCATCAGGCCCCGCAGCCCCTCCTGCAACACCTCCACCGGTGCGGTACCGAAGATCGCCATCTGTGCCACAAAGCCCTGCGCCGACGCGATCATGGTCCGGGCCACGCTTTCGGCCGGTACGTCGTCCCGCATCATCCCCGCGTCCTGATAGCCCTGGACGACCTTCATCCAGGCCCCCTGCACGCTGCTGTAGCCGTCGTTGATCACGGCCGACAGCTGTTCGTTGCGCAGGGTCTCCGTCCAGACCTGGATGATCAGCCGGGGGTACACGAACTCCCCGTTGTGGACCATCCCCGACCTCCCTCCGAGGACCGAGCCCATGACGCGCCCTACCAGCTCGTCGGGCGGCGGGGGCGGGCTCTGGCGGGCTGCCGCCTCGAAGTGTTCACGAATCTCCGACAGCACCTCGGTCACGATCGCACTGATCAGCTCGTCCTTGCCGCTGAAGTAGCGGTAGACGGCACCCGCCGAGAGATTCACCTCCTTCAGCACGTCCTGCATGGACGTGGCGTGGAAGCCGTTGCGGGCGAAGCAGAGGGCCGCGCCGTCGAGGATCTGACGGCGACGGGCATCGAGGTGTTCCTGAGTCACGCGGGCCATGACAGAAAAGTAAAACGAACATTCCTTCTTGACAAGCCCGCAGGGTTCGCCGGATGGTGGCAACGAACGTAAAACGAACGATCCTTCTTTATGAGCCTCGACCTCGATCGGAGAGGAAACCCATGTCCGCCACCTCCGCTACCGCCACCAGGACCACCACTCCACCACCGTCGACAGCACCCTCGCCGTCGCACGGCCGCCGTATGGTCGCCGTCGTCCTGCTGGTCCCCGTCCTGGTCGCCCTCGCACTGTGGGCGTTCGCCTGGCCCGCGGCCCGTACCGCGCCGCACGACCTGCCGCTCGGCGTGGCGGGTCCCGCTACCGCGACGGCCCAGGTGGAGCAGCGGCTCGAGGCCCGCGAGGGCGCCTTCGAGATCCACCGTTACGCCGACGAGAGCGCCGCCCGGGACGCGATCGAGGACCGGACCGTATACGGGGCGGTCGTCGCCACCGAGCAGGGGCCGAAGCTGCTCACCGCCTCGGCCGCGAGTCCGGTCGTCGCCCAGCTGCTCCAGCAGGCGGTGACCCAGCAGGCGGGTGGCGCCCAGGTGCAGACCGTTGATGTGGCGCCGGCCTCCGCCGGTGATCCACGCGGGGCGGCGCTGTCGTCGAGCGTGCTGCCGATGGCGCTGGCCGGCATCGGCGCGGGAGCCGCCGTGACGCTGCTGGGGCTGCGTGGCTGGCGTGCGGCCGGTGCGCTGGTCGGCGCGGCTGTCCTGGTCGGCGCGGTGGCCGCCGCGATCGCCGACAGCTGGCTCGACGTGCTCACCGGGAACTGGTGGGCCGAGGCGGGCGCTCTCGGGCTGTCGACGCTGGCGGTGAGCGCCGCCGTCGCGGGTCTCGCGGCCCTGTTCGGCACGCCGGGCGTCGGGCTCGGCGCGTTCGTCATGATGCTGCTCGGCAACCCGTTCTCCGGCGTCGGCTCGGCACCCGAGATGCTGCCCCAGCCGGTCGGCGCGATCGGTCAGTGGCTGCCGCCGGGGGCGGGCGCCTCACTGCTCCGCTCGGTCTCGTTCTTCGACGGAGCCGCCGCGGCCGGTCCCGCGCTCACCCTCACCTGGTGGGCAGCGCTCGGCCTTGGCGCGATCATCCTGGGCAGCGCGCTCCAGCGGCGCAAGGCACCTGCCGACCCGGTCGTCGCCGAGCGGGAACCCGCCCGGGCCGGCTGACCACCGCGAAGAGCCGACCGTGCGCCCCCGCAGTAGCGGACGGGGGCGCACGGTCTTTTGCGTGCACGGGCGCCGCCCACAGGAGTGCCCTACGAGGCGCTGGGCCCCCGGTGCTCCGCCGCGATACCGAAGCGCTGCTGTTCGCGGGGAGCGGACGCGACCTCGCGGACGCTGGAGACGGCGCTGATCACCTGCTCCTCGGCCGGGTCTTGAAGTTCTTCGAGTCGTTCCAGGTCAGCGGCGGAGACAAGGGCGACGAGGGGCTTTCCGTGCCGCGTCACGACGACACGCTCCCCGCCGTACACCACTTTGTTGATCAGGTCGGCGAGCTCAGCCCTGGCTTGCGTCACCGGAATCTCGTAGGCCATGCTCCCCATCATAACGTCATGTACGTCCTGTACATTTTTTACAGGACCTCACCCGGAGGAGGCGTGTGTCATGACCCGACCGTCCGCCCGCTACGTCCTGCCCGAGTTCACCGAACGCACCAGCGCGGGGCAGCGGACCATGGATCCGTACTCGAAGCTGCTGGAGGAGCGGATCGTCTTCCTGGGGACACCGATCGACGACACGTCGGCGAACGACGTGATGGCGCAGTTCATGCACCTCGAGTACCAGTCGCCGGACCGCGACATCTCGCTGTACATCAACTCCCCCGGCGGCCAGTTCAGCGCGATGACCGCGATCTACGACACGATGCGGTTCGTCAGCTGTGAGGTGGAGACCGTCTGCCTGGGGCAGGCGGGGGCCGCCGCCGCGGTACTGCTCGCGGCCGGTGCGCCGGGGAAGCGGTCCGCACTTCCGGACGCACGCGTGCTGATCCACCAGCCGGCGCTCCCCGAGCCGGTACAGGGCCAGACATCCGATCTGGCCATCCAGGCCGAGGAGTTGATGCGCACGCGCAGGATGCTCGAGGAGATGCTCGCCAGGCACACCGGCCAGAGCCAGGAGCGGATCAGCGCGGACATCGAGCGGGACAAGATCCTGGAGGCACCGCAGGCTCTGGAGTACGGGCTGGTCGACCGCATCATTCCGAGCCGCAAGACCTCGCTCACCGCCCCCGGCGCGAGGTGAACGGCGGATGCTCCCACCCGAATTGCCCCCACTGCCGGCCCTGACCCGGGCGGAGGGTGAACTGGTCGACCGTTACCTGGAGGTGCTCGATCTCCTCGGCCGGATCAATCCGGCGAACCGCGGCGACACCTATGGCGGACTGCGCGCGGCACAGGCGCTGGTCACCAAGGCCACCGCGCTGCGCGATGCGCTGAACCTGATGCACCAACGCGGCGAGCACGAGTTGCACGCACCGACCCTGACGCGGGCCCTGCGGGTCCTCGACGGTGAACGTCGGGCGGCCCGCGTCGCCTTGCCGCCGGAGACCTCCGACATCTGACGCCCACCGAGCGGCCCGGGGGCTCCGCAGGCGACTGAGGGGGCGTCCGGGCAAGATGTGAAACGGACCAAATGACGTACCCCTGAAAGGAGTAGACAGAGGTACGTTCAAAGGCCCCCACAACTTGCGCAGCGCGCGTACTCAAACACCGGAATCGGACATTCCGGTGCTGGTACGAGGGCCCTCGACCCCTCGACGCTCGTTCGACAACAGGCCTGTCCACCCGAACGGATGAGTGGTGAGTAAGCCCACAAACCGCCGATTCCGCTCGGACTTTCCGACATTCGTGCGTCAAGATCCCTTCCGACGACAAGCCCCCGCCGCAGCGGCGGGGCGGTCCGGGCGGACGCCGAGTCCTGCCGCCGCCCGGATGACGGGTCGACAGAAGTGGATCGGCAGGAGTGGAGGACCCAAGCACGACGGGCCGCCGGAGACTTCCGAGTGGTCCTTGGGGTGAAGCCGCACACCGCGGCCGGGCAACTTCGCCAGCCCGAATCCGACAGGTCATCCTTCACAGGCGGCTGACGAAGGGTTGCGCATGTCTGCGCTCAATCGTGTCCCGTCGCTGTTGACCAGGGCCGGTACCGCATCGGCTCTCACCGTCGCCGTTGTCGGCGGCAGCGTTGTTGCCCCCGGTCTCACATCCGACGCCGAAGCAGTAACCCCAGCGAAGAAGGCACTTCAGGTAGCGGCCTCCAAAAAGGGATCCCCGTACAAGTGGGGAGCCACGGGGCCCAGGCGCTTCGACTGCTCCGGGCTCACGCTCTACTCGTTCAAGAAGGCGGGGAAGAAGCTGCCCCGTACGGCCGCCCAGCAGTACAACAAGACGCGCCACATCTCGGCTTCGAGCCGCAAGCAGGGAGATCTGGTGTTCTTCCACTCGGGCCGGAACGTGTACCACGTCGGCATCTACGCCGGGAAGGGACGGATCTGGCACTCCCCGAAGACCGGGGACGTGGTGAAGCTGCAGAAGATCTGGACGAAGAGCGTCTGGT
Source organism: Streptomyces sp. NPDC006365 (assembly GCF_042870755.1). NCBI lineage: Bacteria > Bacillati > Actinomycetota > Actinomycetes > Kitasatosporales > Streptomycetaceae > Streptomyces > Streptomyces sp. NPDC006365. The sequence continues at coordinate 135,874 of NZ_JBIAHS010000001.1, read as the reverse complement.
ACGGCCGGGTCAGGTGACGCGCGTGGGGTGGCGGCGGTCATCGCCGCCACCCCACGGGGCGTGATTCGGGCGGCTGACGGGTTACTCATGGATCCATGGCCCACCAACCGCCCAGCGACCGAGAGCCCGACGACCGAGAGCCCGACGAGCGACGTCCGGGCGACGAGCGTCCGTACGCTCAACGGATGGAGCGGCGCGAGACACCGCTCGAGCGCGCCGACCGCAACTTCATCGAACTGCTCCAGGAGTTGAGGGTCACCCAGACGGGCGTACAGATCCTCTTCGCATTCCTGCTGACTCTCGCGTTCACTCCGCGCTTCCCGTCTCTCGACTCGGTGCAGCGCGCCACGTACATCACGACGCTGTTGCTCGCCGTGCTGTCCTCCATCCTCCTCACGGCACCGGCCGCCCTGCACCGCCGGCTGTTCCAGCAGGGCGCCAAGCCGCAGATCGTGGCGGTCTCCTCGCACCTCGCCCAGATCGGGATGGGTGTGCTGGCATTCGCGCTCACCGGCTCGGTCCTGCTTGTCGTCGATGTGACGGCGGGCCGCCTCGAAGGGATTCTGGCCGGCGCGGCCACCTTGGTGATCTGCTTCGGCCTGTGGGGGCTCGTGCCGCTCTTGATGAAACGGGCCGGCGGCAGGAACCCGGACGATTCCTGAGCCCTGCCGGCCGGGCTCTCCGGCTCAGGCGAGCACCGTTTCGAGAACGAGCCCCAGTCCCAGCACCGTAAGAGCGGTTCCGGTGACGGCCTCGATGGCCCGGGCCGTACGCGGCCTGCGCAGCCACCGGCCGAGCCGGTCCACGAGCAGCGCGACCGCCGGGAACCAGATCAGGGCGAGCGCGACCACGATCAGCGCGAGGACCAGCGTCCGAGGCATCGCGGGACTTCCAGCCGGTACGAACTGCGGCAGCAGGCTGAGGAAGGTGATCGTCGCCTTCGGGTTGAGGGCGTTGGTGACGAAGCCCTGCCGCAGGGCTCCGGCCCCGGACACGACCGGCGGATCCTCTGCCCCCGTCGTACGCCTGCCGCGCACCGACTGCAGCGTCCGCACGCCGAGCCAGAGGACGTAGGCACCGCCGAGCAGTTGGAGCGCGCGGAACAGCGGGGGCACGGCGGTCAGCACCGCGGCCACCCCGACGACGGCGAGGGCCGTGTGGACGAGCAGCGCCGCCGCGATGCCGAGCGCGCACGCGATACCGGCCCGGCGGGAGACCAGGGCGTTGCGGACCACGACGGCGAAGTCGGCACCGGGCATGGCCACCAGGCCTGCGGCGACCCCGGTGAAGGCGATGAGCTGTCCATCCATGAGCACCAGCGTGCCCGCTGCAAGCCTTCAGCAGGTATGTGCAATATCCTGGACCAGCCTTAAGCAGTTCTTTAGTCCGCACTAGGGCCGGGAGCCTCGCATGTACGACCCCACGCGGCTCGCGGCGCTGGTGGCGGTCGCCGAGGTCGGCTCGATCACCCGCGCCGCCGAGCGCCTCGGCTACACCACTCCCGCGCTCTCCCAGCAACTGGCCAAGCTGGAGCGGGAGGCGGGCACGGCGCTTCTCGTACGCCACCACCGCGGCGCCCGCCTGACCGGCGCGGGCGAACTCCTCGTGGCCCGGGCGCGCCGGGTGCTGGACGAGATGGACCGGGCGCGGCTCGAACTGGCGCGCCTGGCCGGGCTGTCCGGCGGCACGCTACGGCTCGGCACTTTCCAGACGGCAGGGATCCATCTGCTGCCGCCGGTGCTGAGCGCGTTCCGCCGGGCCCATCCTGATGTGGAGCTGAGCGTGGCGGACTACGAGCCGCCGGCCGGCATCGCCGCGGTGGCCGCGGGCCAGGTGGATCTGGCGCTGACGCACGGCTACGAGCCCGCGGACCCCGTCCCGCTGCCCGCCGCGGTGTCCGCGGAGCAGGTCATGGTCGAGGAGCTGGTGCTCGTGACCGCCCCCGGGCACGCCCTGACCAGCGGCTCGTCGCGGCTGCCGCTGACCGGTCTTGCCGGCCGGCAGCTGATCAGCATGGCCCCGGACCACCCGCCCCGGCAGGGCGTGGAGGCCGCGCTCGCCCGCGCGGGCGCCACACCCTCGGTCCTCGTCGCGACTCCCGGCTACGCCCTCGTGTGCGCCCTGGTCAGCGCGGGCCTCGGCATCGCGGTGGTCCCGGAGATGGTCGCCAGAACCGCCGCCACTCCCGTGAGCATGCGTCTCCTGGAGCCAGGCGACCTGCGCAGGACGATCTCGGTCGCCTATCGCACCGACGAGCAGGCACCCGCGGCCGACGCCTTCCGCGCGCTGCTCCGCGGCGCTTTCGGCCGCGCGTCCCACCAGACCTGACAGTCAGCACCCCTGAGGGTCCGCAGCCGACAACCCGCAATCCCCGCAGCCCCTCAGTCGGCAGGGACCGGCTGAACCGGAGTCGTCCAGGGCAGCATGATCGAAACCGTCTTGCCGCCCTCACGGGTGGGCCGGACCGTCAGCTTCCCCCCGCACTCGGCCGTGAGGAAGCGGATGATCACCATCCCTCGGCCGTTGTCCTGCTGGACGGCCGCGGGGAGTCTCTTCGGGAAGCGCGGATGGCTGTCGGTCACGCCGATGCGCAGTTGCTCGTCACGGTCGAGCGTGAGGTCCACCGTGAAGGTCGGTGACTGGCCGAAGGTGTGCTGGACGGCGTTGGTGGCGAGTTCGGAGACGATGAGACGGACGGTGTCGGCGGCTTCCGCGTCGGACGGAAGGCCCCATTCGGCAAGGACGTTGGCGACGTAGCTGCGAGCGGCGGAGACCGAGGCGGGATCGCTCGGCAGAGTGACGGATGCTTCCAGGTGGTCTGCCATGGCGAGGTCGTCCCTTTCCCACGGGACCGGAGTCCGACACGGAGCGGAGGTTCGAGTACGGTCCCGGACTGGTGCTGCGCGCCAGACTGCCACTACAGGGCCGGTCTCGGTGCCGATCCACCAAGATATGCATATATCTGTCGCTCGAAGCGGTGAACTCTCCGACGACCGACCGTATTTGGGCCGTGCCCAGGGTGGTCATTCGGACGGGTGACCGGGTCGTCTTCTGCCGTCGCCGCGACGCCTGACGCTATACCGTCGGCGCGACGGTCGGAAGGAGACGACCATGCAACACGGTCCCGCGGTACGCCGCCGCAAACTCGGCGCCCAGCTGCGCGCCTTGCGCACAAGCGCGGGTCTCACGAGCGGCGAGGCCGCCCGGCGCGTCGGTTGGCACCAGTCGAAGGTGAGCAGGATCGAGACCGGCCGCAGCGGGGTCAAAGCGGCGGACATACGGCGACTCCTCGACGCGTACGACGTCCGGGATCCGGAACTGCTCGAGTTGCTCGTCGCACTCGCGGGCGCCTACGGCGATGGCCGGCACCGCTGGTGGAATGCCTACCGGGGTCTGCTGCCGCCCACGTACCGCGACTTCATCAGCCTGGAGTCGCAGGCCGGCGCGATGCGCACGCTGGAGAACTCCGTGGTTCCCGGGCTGTTGCAGACACAGGAATACGCCCGCGAGGTGACGCGGGCCGCCCTGGACGGGCTGCCGGACGGCAAGGTCGACGCGCTGGTGGAGGTGCGCCTCGCCCGCCAGGAGGTGCTGCGCTCGGACACGCCGCTGCGACTGAGCGCGGTCCTGGACGAGGGAGTGCTGCGGCGGTCAGTCGGCGGACCGGAGGTGATGGCACGGCAGTTGAGGCGTCTGAGGGACGCTGCCCGACTGCCTCACGTGCGGATTCAGGTGCTGCCGTTCGGAGTTGGGGCGCATGTCGGGGTGACCGGACCTTTCGTTATCTTTTCATTTTCGACCACTTCTGATCTGGATGTGGTTGTTCTCGACCACTTGACGAGTAGCCTCTATCTCGAAAGGGAAGAGGACGTTCAGGCCTACACCGAGGCCTTCAACTCCCTTCAGATCCACGCCCTTTCGCCCGAGGACTCGTTGGATTTCATCGCCGGTCTGGCTGACGGCGAGTAAGGAGGCACCATGTCCACCCCCCTGCCTCGGTCCGTACCTCTCAGCACCCGTCTGCACGGTGTGCGGTGGCAGCGCAGCAGCCGCAGCACAGGAATGAACAACTGCGTCGAGACGGCCTGTCCGGCCTCCGGCCCGTGGGCCGGACTTCTCGCGGTGCGCGACTCGAAGAACACTGCGGGTCCCGCCCTGCTCTTCGCCCCCTCGGCCTGGGAGGGCTTTATCGACGCGCTGCGCTGATCACCCGTACGGCATGGTCGAGTTGCCCGTCGGTGAGGTCCGCGCGGGCGGTGAGCCGCAGCCGTGAGATGCCGTCCGGCACCGACGGGGGACGGAAGCAGCCGACGGCCAGTCCCGCCTCGCGGCAGTCCGCCGCCCAGCGCACGGCCTGCTCCGGCGAGGATGCGCGCACGGAGACGACGGCGGCGTCCGGGCTTACCGCCTCGAGACCCTCGGCGGTCAGGCGGGAGTGCAGGGTCGTGGCCACGGCACGCGCACGTGCCGCCCGTTCCGGTTCCCGGCGCAGCAGGCGCAGGGCCGCGAGGGCGGCGCCCGCGGCGGCCGGGGCCAGACCGGTGTCGAAGATGAAGGTGCGAGCCGCGTTGACCAGGTGGTCGATCACATGGGCCGGGCCGAGGACGGCGCCGCCCTGGCTGCCGAACGACTTCGACAGGGTGACCGTCGTGACGACGTCCGCCGCCCCCGCCAGTCCTGTCGCATGCGGTGCGCCCCGGCCGCCGTCACCGAGCACGCCGAGCCCGTGTGCGTCGTCGACGACCAGACCGGCGCCGAACTCCCGGCAGGCGTCCGCGAGTTCAGCGAGCGGAGCCGCGTCGCCGTCCACCGAGAAGACCGTGTCGGACACGACGACGGCGGGTGCGGAGTGCGTGCCCAGCACCTTGCGTACGGCGTCGGGGGCGGCGTGCGCGACGACCTGCGTGGTGCCCCGCGCGAGACGGCAACCGTCGATCAGCGAGGCGTGGTTGCCCGCGTCCGACACGACGAGAGAGCCGTGCGGCGCCAGCGCGGTGACGGCGGCGAGGTTGGCGGCATAACCCGAGGAGAAGACGAGCGCGGACTCGAAGCCGCAGAACTCGGCCAGCTCACGCTCGAGGTCGGCGTGCAGCTCCGTGGAGCCGGTGACGAGCCGGGAGCCGGTGGCGCCGCCGCCCCACACCTGTGCGGCATGCGCGGCTGCCTCGGTGATCTCGGGGTGCCGGGCCAGGCCCAGGTAGTCGTTGCTCGCGAGATCGAGCAGCGGGGACTGAGCAGGGCGTGGGCGCAGGGTGCGGACGAGTCCGGCCCGGCGCCGCGTACGCGCCTGTTCGTCGATCCACGCGAACGGCGATCCGGCCATGTGTCCTCCGGGCCTTGAGGGTCTTGAAGGTCTTGCGTGAGGGCACCTCTTGCAGGCAGTGCTCTGCGGACGGTGCTTTGTAGGCAGTGCACAGACCCTAGCCGCCCGGCCCGCCACCCATGATGTGGAAAAAACCACACCTCGAACGGGCTGTCTTGTACGAACTCTCCTTGGCCCCGCCCGCTCGCATAGGCCAGGATCTGACCCCATGGACCTGCTGAACACGCTGGTGGACAAGGGGCTTCGGCGCGAGCTGCCGACCCGCGACGAGGCACTGGCCGTACTGGCCACCTCCGACGACGAACTCCTCGATGTGGTGGCCGCGGCCGGCAAGGTAAGGCGGCAGTGGTTCGGCCGAAGGGTGAAACTCAACTATCTGGTCAACCTCAAGTCGGGCCTGTGCCCCGAGGACTGCTCGTACTGCTCCCAACGCCTCGGCTCCAAGGCGGAGATCCTCAAGTACACCTGGCTCAAGCCCGACCAGGCCTCCGAGGCGGCGGCTGCCGGGCTCGCGGGGGGCGCCAAGCGGGTCTGTCTGGTGGCGAGCGGGCGCGGGCCGACGGACCGTGACGTCGACCGGGTCTCGGACACCATCAAGGCGATCAAGGACCAGAACGAGGGGGTCGAGGTGTGCGCCTGCCTCGGTCTCCTCTCCGACGGCCAGGCCGAGCGGCTGCGCGCGGCGGGTGCGGACGCCTACAACCACAACCTGAACACGTCCGAGGGTACGTACGGGGACATCACGACCACCCATACGTACGCCGACCGTGTGGACACGGTTCACAAGGCGCACGCGGCGGGCCTGTCCGCCTGCTCCGGCCTGATCGCGGGTATGGGCGAGAGCGACGAGGACCTGGTCGACGTCGTCTACGCGCTGCGTGAGCTGGACCCGGACTCGGTCCCGGTGAACTTCCTGATCCCCTTCGAGGGCACCCCGCTCGCCAAGGAGTGGAATCTCACCCCGCAGCGCTGTCTGCGCATCCTCGCGATGGTCCGCTTCGTCTGCCCGGACGTGGAGGTGCGCATCGCGGGCGGCCGTGAGGTCCATCTCCGTACGATGCAGCCGCTCGCGCTGCACCTCGCCAACTCGATCTTCCTCGGCGACTACCTCACGAGCGAGGGCCAGGCGGGCAAGGCGGACCTGGACATGATCGCGGACGCCGGATTCGAGGTGGAGAGCACGGACGAGGTGACGCTGCCGGAGCACCGGGGGGCTGGTGGGTGCGGCTCGGAGGGCGTCTGCGGTTCCGCCGATTCGGACGCGATCCCCGAGGCGCGTACGGATCTGGTCGCGGTACGCCGCCGTGGTGCCGGAACGGATCTCGCACCCAATGCCTGACCTGCCCGTGAGCGAGCTGCTCGAGCTCGACCGACGCCACGTATGGCATCCGTACGGTCCGATGCCCGGCCGTCAGGAACCGCTCGTCGTGGAGTCGGCGAGCGGGGTACGGCTGACGATCGCCGGTGAGCCGGGCGAGCTGGTGGACGGCATGTCGTCCTGGTGGTCCGCCATCCACGGCTACAACCACCCGGTACTCAACGACGCGGTGCGCGAGCAGCTCGGGCGGATGAGCCACGTCATGTTCGGCGGGCTCACGCACGAGCCCGCCGTGCGGCTGGCAAGACGTCTGGTCGATATGTCACCCGAGGGGTTGGAGCATGTCTTCCTCGCCGACTCCGGTTCGGTCTCGGTCGAGGTGGCGGTCAAGATGTGCCTGCAGTACTGGCGTTCGCTCGGCCGACCGGCCAAGCAGCGCCTGCTGACCTGGCGCGGCGGCTATCACGGCGACACCTGGCAGCCGATGTCGGTGTGCGATCCCGAGGGCGGGATGCACGAGCTGTGGCAGGGGGTGCTGCCCCGGCAGGTGTTCGCGGATCCGCCTCCGGTCGCGTACGAGGAGTCGTACGCCGACCATCTGCGCTCGCTGATCGAGCGCCACGCCGATGAACTGGCCGCGGTGATCGTGGAGCCGGTGGTGCAGGGCGCGGGCGGGATGCGGTTCCACTCCCCCGGGTATCTGCGGGTGCTGCGCGAGACGTGCGACGCGCACGGCGTACTGCTCGTGTTCGACGAGATCGCGACCGGTTTCGGGCGCACGGGTGCGCTGTTCGCGGCGGACCATGCCGGTGTGACGCCGGATGTGATGTGCGTGGGCAAGGCTCTGACCGGCGGCTATATGACGATGGCGGCGACACTGTGTACGTCACGGGTCGCCGAGGGAATCTCGCGCGGCGAGGTCCCGGTGCTCGCCCATGGCCCCACCTTCATGGGCAATCCACTCGCCGCCGCGGTGGCCTGCGCCTCCATCGACCTGCTCCTCGGCCAGGACTGGCGGACGGAGATCAAGCGCATCGAGACGGGGCTGCGGGAGGGGCTGGCACCGGCTTCGGAGCTTCCGGGCGTCCGGGACGTACGCGTCCTCGGTGCCATCGGTGTCGTGCAGCTGGATCACGCCGTCGACATGGCGGCGGCGACACGGGCGGCGGTGCGCGAGGGCGTGTGGCTGCGGCCGTTCCGCGACCTCGTCTACACGATGCCCCCATACGTGACGGGCGACGCGGACGTGGCGCGGATCGCGCGCGCGGTGTGCGCGGCGGCGCGGGAAGGGTGAGCAGGGAGATGCGGGAGGTGACATGCCCGTACTGGTGATCACGGGGACGGGCACGGAGGTCGGCAAGACGGTCACGACCGCGGCCGTCGCGGCGGCTGCCGTCGCCGCCGGGCGGTCCGTTGCCGTGCTCAAGCCCGCGCAGACGGGCGTACGGCCGGACGAGCGCGGCGACGCCGACGAGGTGGTCCGGCTCGCGGGCCCGGTGACCGCGCTGGAACTCGCCCGTTATCCCGAGCCGTTGGCGCCCGCGACGGCTGCCCGCAGAGCGGGCCTCCCGCCGGTGCGGGTGCCGGAAGTGGCGGAGGCGGCGGGCAAGCTGGCCGCCGAACACGAGGTCGTGCTGGTGGAAGGGGCGGGCGGGCTGCTCGTACGTTTCGACGACGCGGGCGGCACGCTGGCGGACGTGGCCCGCCTGCTGGACGCACCTGTGCTGGTGGTGGCCTCCGCCGGCCTCGGCACCCTCAACACGACGGAACTCACTGCCCGCGAACTGGCCGCCCGGCAGCTCGATCTGCTCGGCATCGTCGTGGGCAGCTGGCCGAACGACCCGGACCTCGCCTCGCGCTGCAACCTCGCCGATCTCCCGGTGGTGGCGGGGGCTCCGCTGCTGGGGGCGGTCCCCGAAGGGGCGGGGCGACTGCGACCCGCCGACTTCCGTGCTGCCGCACCGAGTTGGCTGGCCCGGCCGCTGGGCGGGACGTGGGATGCGGACACGTTCGCTGTGGGGCAGGCGGCGGAGTAGGCGCGGGGCGGGCCGACACAGGGCGCCGCATCGCGGCTCACGGGGGGGTCAGTGGGCGCGTGCGGGGGGACAATCGCCGTAGCGCAAGTCGCCCAGGGGAGGTCTCCATGCGACCACGCGGTTCCCGGACCACCAAGTCCGGCCGGATGGCCCCGGCACCCGTGCACCACCCGGTGTTCGCCCGCTTCTACGCCAGAATCAGTGTCGCCTCCGAGCCCGCCATCGGCCCGCATCGCGACGAACTGCTCGCCGGGCTCTCCGGCCGGGTCATCGAGATCGGCGCTGGCAACGGACTGAACTTCGCCCACTATCCGAGCACCGTCTCGGAGGTCGTCGCCATCGAACCCGAGCGCAGCCTGCGGCAGTTGGCGGTGACCGCGGCCCTGCGCTCCGAAGTGCCCGTCGACGTGGTGCCGGGCGTCGCGGAGGGGCTGCCGGTCAAGAGCGAGGCGTTCGACGCGGCGGTCCTGTCGCTGGTGCTGTGCAGCGTAAGAGATGTGCCGAGGGCCCTGGCCGAGATCCGCCGCGTCCTGCGTCCCGGCGGTGAGCTGCGGTTCTTCGAGCACGGCAAGGGCGGCGGCGCGGCGATGGGCGTCACCCAGCGTGCCCTGGACCGTACCGTGTGGCCGCCGCTGTTCGGCGGCTGCCATGTGAGCCGGGACGTCCTCGGCGCGCTACGGGACGCGGGGTTCGAACTGGGCCCGTACCGGCGGCTGTTGGTGCCCGAGAAGGGGCTGCGCCTGCCGAGTTCGTACTGCGTGCTCGGCACGGCTCGCTCCGCGGGTCAGGCCGTTTGAAAGCGCGGATCCGTTGTGGCTGATCGCGCCCACGCGGCGGAGCCGCACATTGACACAGCCCCGCGCCCCTAAGGGGCTTGCGGCCTCCTCAGGGTTCGAGGCTCCACTGCCGCAGCTCCCGCGTGATGTCCTGTACCGTCGCCTCGCCTGTCTTGACCAGGCGGGCGAGGTCGCGGACCTGCTCCGGCGAGGTGACGACCTTCAGGCCGCTGGCGACGAGATAGGCGTATGCGACGGCCGTGGCGAACATCGCGTTGGAGCGTTCGAGTGCGGGGATGTGCAGCAGGAGCTGGAGCAGCGCGGCGGCGCGGGCGTGTGGACTGTCGTAGACGGGGACGCCGAATATCTCCGCATCGTGCCGGCTGACCGCGGCAACGAGGGCTCCCCAGTCGGTGACCTGGGGATCTCCGGGAGTCTTCTGTTCGGCGACCATGAGCAGCCAGGCAAGGTCGACTCTGACGTTCAAGAGTTCAGCGACGACCTTCTCGCTCCGGGCCGAACTCCTCGGCGAACACGGACTCGTACTGCTTCATGAAGTCGGCGGCGGCCTCCACGAAGGTGTGGCCCACTTCCCCGGTGTCCTGTCTGACCAGCTCTTCGATATAGCGGTTGACACTCATGCCGCGGGCCAGGGCTCGCTCACGCGCGGCGCGGGCGGTGCCCTCGTCCACGCGTACGTTCAGTTGGGTCTTCGCCATGCTTTGAAGCTAGCGCCTGGGCGCTAGCAGAGCAAGGGGCACCCATCAGGAATCCACTAAGGGTGCCCCTTACATCAAACTCAGGGGTACCGACCTGCGCAGGAGAGCGGCTCGGACTTCGGGTGGATACCGAGTGTGCGCGGGATCACACTAGGCTCGCTCGCGGGACCGAACCGACCTAGGAGGCGGCCTTGTCCACTGCAGTTGCGGAGCACGCCCTCGGGCGCACGGACGCCGAGGAGATCGCGGCCCGCGCCCGTGGTCTCACCAAGGCGTACGGCACAGGCGAGACGACGGTGCTCGCCCTCGACTCGGTCGATGTGGACATCGCGCGCGGTCGCTTCACGGCGGTCATGGGCCCCTCGGGCTCGGGGAAATCCACGCTGATGCACTGTCTGGCGGGGCTCGACACGGTGTCGGCCGGACAGGTGTGGCTGGGCGACACCGAGATCACCGGGTTGAAGGAACGCGAGCTGACACGGCTGCGCCGGGACCGGATCGGCTTCATGTTCCAGTCGTTCAACCTGATCCCGACGCTGAACGCCATCGAGAACATCACGCTGCCCATGGACATCGCGGGCAAGAAGCCCGACGAGAAGTGGCTGGACCAGGTCATCGACGCGCTCGGCCTGCGCGACCGGCTGAAGCACCGACCGGCTCAGCTGTCCGGCGGGCAGCAGCAGCGCGTCGCCTGCGCCCGCGCGCTGGCCTCCCGCCCCGAGCTGATCTTCGCCGACGAGCCGACGGGCAATCTCGACTCACGGGCCGGTCTCGAAGTCCTCGGCTTTCTGCGGAACGCCGTCGACGAGCTGGCCCAGACCGTCGTCATGGTCACGCACGACCCGGGCGCGGCGGCCCACTCCGACCTGGTGCTCTTCCTCGGGGACGGCCGGATCGTGGACGAGATGGCGCGGCCCTCGGCGGAGGCGGTGCTGGAACGCATGAAGAGGTTCGACACCATCCGCGGCACGTTCGAGGACGGCGCCGCCCCCGGTCAGGGCAGCGCCCCCGACCAGGGCGTCGCACTCGACAAGGGCGTCGCTCCCGACCAGGGCGTCGCTCCCAACCAGGGCATCGCCCGCGACCAGGACTGAGGCAGGCCGTCGTGCTGAAGGCGACACTCCGGAGTTTCCTCGCGCACAAGGGGCGGCTGCTGCTCTCGGCACTGGCCGTCCTGCTGTCCGTGGCGTTCGTCGCGGGCAGCCTGATCTTCTCGGACACGGTCACCCGTACCTTCGACCGGCTCTTCGCGTCCACGTCGGCCGACGTGACCGTGCTGCCGCGTGAGGATCTGGACTCGCAGCTGCCCTCCGGGGCCGTTCAGACCGTGGACGCGAGCATCGAGGACCGTATCGCCCGGGTCGACGGTGTCGCCGACACGCATCTGGACGTCTCCGTCGAGGGTGTCACCGTCGTCGACAGCGAGAACGAGTCCGTGGGCCCGACCTCCGGCGCGCCCACCATCGCCACCGGCTGGTACGTCACCGAGCGCAGCCCCGTGGAGCTGACCTCCGGCCACGAGCCGCGCGGGCCCGGTGAGGCGCTGATCGACGCGGACACGGCCGACAACAAGGACGTACGCATCGGTGACACGCTCACCGTGATCGCACAGCCGGGTTCGTTCAAGGTGGAGATCGTCGGCATCGCGACCTTCACCACCACCAACCCCGGTGCGGCGCTCGTCTTCCTCGACATCCCGACCGCGCAGACCGAGCTGCTCGGCGAGAGGGGTGTCGCCACCAGCATCGCGGTGGACGCGGAGGACGGTGTGAGCGACGCCGCTCTCAAGCAGCGCATCTCTCGCGAGATCGGCACCGAGACCTATGAGGTGGAGACCGCCGACGAACAGGCCGAGTCCGCCGCCGCCGAACTCGGCGGCTTCCTCGACGTGATCAAGTACGTGATGCTCGGCTTCGCCGGAATCGCGGTACTGGTCGGCGTGTTCCTGATCGTCAACACCTTCTCCATGCTGATCGCCCAACGCACCCGCGAACTGGGCCTGTTGCGAGCCCTTGGCGCTGATCGGAAGCAGGTGCGCCGGTCCGTGCTCCTGGAGGCGACCCTGCTGGGCCTGGTGGGCTCCACGCTCGGGCTGGCCACGGGAATCGGGCTCGCGTTCGGACTGATCGAACTCATGGGCCTGCTCGGCATGAACCTCAAGTCCACCGAGATGGTCATCGGCTGGGTGACCCCCGTCTCGGCGTACGCGGTCGGGGTCGGCGTCACCTTCGTCGCCGCGTATCTGCCGGCGCGACGGGCCGCCGGTGTGTCGCCGATGGCCGCGCTCGCGGACGCCGAAATCGCCGGTGTGGGGCGGCCGTTGCGGGTACGGGCCGTGGTGGGAACGGTCGTCGGAGCACTCGGCGCCGCCGCGCTGGTCGGGTGTGTGACCGCGACGGAGACAGGATCCGCCGCTTCCCTGCTGGGACTCGGCGTCGTCCTGACCCTCATCGCGACCGTCATCGCCGGACCGCTCCTCGTACGACCCGTGATCCGCGTCCTCGGCGGAGCGTTCCCGGCTCTGTTCGGCTCGATCGGGCGGATGAGCCAGCGCAACGCGCTGCGCAATCCGCGTCGTACGGGCGCCACCGCGGCAGCTCTGATGGTCGGCCTCGCCCTGGTCGGCGGGATGTCCGTGGCCAGCGCATCCATGACCGAGTCCTTCGACCAGCAGATCGACAAGACACTGGGCGCCGACTTCGTGGTGCAGAACAACAACTTCCAGCCGTTCCCGCAGGAGATCACCGAGAAGGTGGACGACACGGACGGTGTCGGAATCGTCGTACGCCAGCGGTTCGCGCCCATCGCGGCCAGTCTGCCGGACGGCGACCGCGTCGAGACGGCCGCGGCGGGTTACGGCGACCAGCTCGACAAGGTCGCGAACGTCACGTACGCGCAGGGCGACACCGCGGCGGCGCTGGCGCCCGGCAACATGGCCATGGATGTCGACTACGCCGAGGATCACGACGTACGCATCGGCAGCGTCATCCCCATCGAGTTCCCGGCCGGCCGGCAGACCGAACTGCGGGTGGCCGCGCTCACCGACCAGGAGGGCGGCGAGGGCTTCGGCGCGCAGGGAGCGATGTACTTCGGCCTGAAGACCCTCGAGCAGTACGTGCCGGGCGGTCAGGACTCGACGCTGTACTTGAACGCCGCCTCGGGCACCTCCGTCGACACGCTGCGCTCGCGCCTGGAGCAGACGCTCGACCCGTATCCGCAGGTGCAGGTGCGCGACCAGGCCGACTACAAGCAGCTGGTCCGCGACCAGATCGCCGTACTGCTCTATCTGGTCTACGCCCTGCTGGGCCTGGCGATCGTCATCGCGGTGCTCGGCGTGGTCAACACCCTTGCCCTCTCGGTCGTGGAGCGTACGCGCGAGATCGGGCTGCTGCGCGCGATCGGCCTCGCCCGGCGGCAGTTGCGCCGGATGATCCGGCTGGAGTCTGTGGTGATCGCCGTGTTCGGCGCGGTTCTCGGGCTCGCGCTGGGGCTTGTGTGGGGCGTGTGCGTGCAGCAGGTCCTGGCGCTCCAGGGCATGACGGCGCTGGCGATCCCGTGGGGCACCATCGTCGCGGTCGTGGTGGGCTCGGCGGTCGTGGGCATCGTGGCTGCGCTGCTCCCGGCGTTGCGTGCCTCGCGGATGAACGTGCTGGCGGCGATCGCGCACGAGTGACGGGCTCACGTTTGCCCTCAAATGCCCGGTGAGCCAAGAGAGTTCACTTCGGGTCGAGCGGCCGGTCGTCCTCAGGGGGTCCCTTGGACGGCCGGTCCGTCCGAATGAGGCATGGCGCGTGACAGGGAACGCAAAGTACGCACGGAATCCGTTCGCCAGACAGGCCGGCGCTCTGCTTGGCTCACCCCATGAGCGATCTCCACATCCGCTGTGCCACCCTCTCCGACCTCGACGCCGTCCTCGCCTTCTGGAAGGTGGCCGCCGAGGGCACGAGCATCAGTGACGACCGGGAGGGCGTGGAGCAACTCGTCGCCCGTGATCCCGAGGCGCTCATCCTCGCCGAGTATGACGGGGAGCTGGTGGGCACGGTCATCGCGGGCTTCGACGGCTGGCGCTGCCATCTGTACCGGCTCGCGGTGCATCCGGACCGCCGCCGCCTCGGCATCGGCTCGGCGCTGCTCGCCGCCGCGGAGGAGCGGTTCGTACGGCTCGGTGGGCGGCGAGGAGACGCGATGGTGCTGCAGCGCAACGAGACCGCGCAACATGCGTGGCGGTCGGCAGGGTACACACCCGAGGAACATTGGCGGCGGTGGGTGAAGCCGCTCGGCGCGTGACCGGCGCACGGGGACTTTGCTGACCCTTTACTATGTGAGGATCTGGTCTTCTTTCTAGGAAAGGTGTGAGCGTCCGCCCATGGGCGAGCCTCCCAGTCCCGGCAGCCCGCGCGGTCTCGCGCCGTGCGGGCATCATGCGATCCCCACTCCTCTGTCCGACCATGGGACGGAGGTGACCCCATGACCGAAGTGCTCCTCCTCGCGGTGGCCGTTCTCCTCTCCCTGGCCTGCGGCGCCTTCGTCGCGGCGGAGTTCTCGCTGACCACGGTCGAGCGCAGCGAGCTGGAGCGGGCCGTCGAGCGCGGCGAGGTCGGCGCCTCGGGCGCCCTCAAGGCCGTACGGAATCTGACCTTCCAGCTGTCCGGCGCGCAACTCGGCATCACCGTCACCAACTTGATCGTCGGCATGCTCGCCGAGCCGTCCATCGCCAAGCTGATCGCCGGCCCGCTGGAGGCGGTCGGCATGGGACCCTCGGTGGCCTCTTCGACCGCGCTGGTCATCGGTACGGCACTGTCGACGGTGTTCCTGATGGTCGTCGGCGAGCTGGTGCCCAAGAACTGGGCGATCTCCTCACCGCTGTCGGTGGCCAAGAAGGTGGCGACGCCGCAGCACTGGTTCAGCACGCTGTTCCGGCCGTTCATCACCCATCTCAACAACACCGCGAATCGTGTCGTACGCCGCTTCGGTGTCGAGCCCACGGAGGAGCTGGCCTCGGCCCGTGGGCCGCAGGAGCTGATGGCCCTGGCCCGGCACTCCGCGAAGGAGGGCGCGCTGGAGGCGGACACCGCCGAGCTGTTCGTCCGCACACTGAACCTCGCGGACCTGACCGCGGAGAACGTGATGACGCCGCGCGTACAGGTCATCGCCCTGGATGTGCAGGCGACCTGCGAGGACGTGGCGAACGCGACGCGCGCGACGGGTCTTTCGCGCTTCCCCGTCTACCGCGGCAACCTCGACTCGGTCGTGGGTGTCGCGCACATCAAGGACGTACTGGCGGTGCCCGCCGAGCGCCGTAGCCGCAGCTCCGTCGCGCAGCTCATGCGCGAACCCCTTCTCGTACCGGAGTCGCTGACCGTCGACCGGCTCCTGGACCGGATGTCCGGGAAGCGGACGATGGCCGTCGTCATCGACGAGTACGGCGGCACCGCCGGGGTCGCCACCCTGGAGGACATCGTCGAGGAGGTCGTCGGCGAGGTGCGGGACGAGCACGATCCGCACGAGGCGCCCGACCTGGCCCAGGCCGGCAAGGACGACGACGGCCGGGTGCTCTACTCCGCCGACGGCGCGGCCCGCACCGACCAGCTCGCGCGGGTCGGGCTGCGGGTGCCGGAGGGACCGTACGAGACGCTGGCCGGGCTCGTCGCGACCGAACTCGGCCACATTCCAGCCGTCGGCGACACCGTGGACGTCGTCGGCTGGCGGCTCGAAGTGACGGACGCATCGGGGCACCGGGCCGCGCGGGTGCTGCTGCACGCTCCGCTGCCGCTCATTGAGGAGAAGGGGACGCTGTGACCGCCGTACAGCTGCTGATCGGTCTGGCGACGCTCGTCGTGAACGCCTTCTTCGTGGGCGCCGAGTTCGCGCTGATCTCCGTACGCCGCAGCCAGATCGAGCCGTTCGCCGAAGAGGGTGACCGGCGGGCGCGGAGCGTGCTGTGGGGGTTGCAGCACGTCTCCGCACTCATGGCCGCCGCGCAGCTCGGCATCACGCTGTGCACGCTGGTCCTGGGTGTGGTCGCGGAGCCCGCGATCGAGCATCTGCTGGAGCCGGTGTTCCACGCGGTGGGCGTGCCGGAGGGCGCGGGGCACCTGATCTCGTTCGTGATCGCGCTGGCCCTGGCGACGTATCTGCACATGCTCCTCGGCGAGATGGTGCCGAAGAACATCGCGCTCGCCGAGCCGGTGCGCACGGCACTGCTGCTCGGCCCGCCGCTGGTCGCACTCTCCCGGGCGCTGCGTCCGGTGATCTTCACCATCAACGCCTTCGCGAACGGGCTGCTGAAACTGATGCGCGTGGAGGCTCGGGACGAGGTGACCGCGACGTTCTCGGACGACGAGCTCGCCCGCCTCGTCCAGGACTCCAGCGCCGCGGGCCTGATCGACGACCGGGCCCAGGAACGGCTGCACGACGCACTGGAGCTGGGCCGTCGCCCTGTGCGGGACGTCGTCCTCCCGCTGGAACGCGTCGTCTACGCGCGCGTGGGCGTCACGCCCGAGCAGTTGGAGGCCCTGTCGGCGGAGTCCGGCTTCTCCCGCTTCCCCGTCGTGGACAACGGCCGGCGCATCGTCGGCTACCTCCACGTGAAGGACGCCCTGGACGCGATGCCGCGCGATCTCCCGTTCCGGGTCACGGACATGCGCTCGATCGCCCGCGTCCGGGAGAGCACGCCGCTGGACGACGTGCTCACGGCGATGCGGCGCAGTCGTACGCATCTGGCGGCGGTGATCGGCGGGGACGGGCTGCTGGCGGGGGTGGTGACGATGGAGGACGTACTGCGGGAGTTGTTCGGTCAGCCGGCGTGAAGGGCGAGTTGGCGGGCCCGCGACCTTGAGGGGTCGGGCCGGAGTGGGGCAAGTGATCGGCTTACCGGCGATGCCGGTGGCGGCTGACCGGCACCGTCGCCGGTGAACCGGTGCTCGGCGGACACCGGTGGCTGGCCGCTCACCGGCGGGTGCCGGTGGCCGACGGGCCTCGTCGGTTGGCCGGTGGCCGAAGAACTGGCAGGTGCCTGGTGCACGGCCGGCAAGCATGGCCGTGGTGGAGCCGCCATCGGCTGACCGCCTGGAGCCGAAGGTTCCGAGGGGTGGCAGACCGCCGGGAGCAGTGGGTGCCAGCGGGCGCCCGACCGCCGAGAGCCGAAGGCTCCGACGGGTGGCAGACCGCCGGGAGCCGGGATGCCAACGGGCGGCCGACCGATCGGTATGTGCACGGGATACCATCGCTTCCGCCATGGAGACGAATGCCATCTACACCAGTTTTGTCGCGGTCGGCGACTCCTTCACCGAGGGCATGTCGGACCGGTTGCCCGACGGCTCGTATCGCGGCTGGGCCGACCTGCTGGCCGGCCGGATGGCCGCTCGGACGCCGGGCTTCCGGTACGCCAATCTCGCCGTGCGCGGCAAGCTGATCGGGCAGATCGTGGCCGACCAGGTGGGCGCGGCGGCGGCCATGCAGCCGGACCTGATCACGCTCGTGGGCGGGCTGAACGACACACTGCGACCCAAGTGCGACATGGGTCGGGTACGCGGGCTCCTGGAGGAGGCCGTCGAGCGGCTCGCCCCGTCCTGCAAACAGCTCGTGCTGATGAGCAGCCCCGGACGCCAGGGCCCGGTGCTGGAACGGTTCCGTCCGCGCATGGAGGAGCTGTTCGCCTGCGTGGACGACCTCGCGGCCCGGCACGGCGCACTCGTGGTCGACCTCTACGGCGCCCCTTCACTCGCCGACCCCCGTATGTGGGACGTGGACCGGCTGCACCTGACGGCCGAGGGACACCGCCGCGTCGCGGAAGCGGTGTGGCAGACACTCGGCCACGAGGCGCAGGACGTCGAATGGCGCACCCCGATGCCCACGAGCGCACCGCCAGGTTGGGTCACTCGCCGGACCGCCGACATCCGGTTCGCCCGGCAGTACCTGCTGCCGTGGATCGGACGGCGGCTTGCGGGGCGCTCCTCGGGCGACGGCCGACCGGCGAAGAGGCCCGAATTGCTGCCGTTCGACGGACCGGCGGCGTAGGCGTACGAAGGGCCGCTGACAGGGGCGTACGAACGGGTGGGGGCGTAGGCGTAGGCGTAGGAAGTGGCGGTGGCGCGGGTCGCCTGCGCGTCGGATGATCGGAGGCGTCGCCCGGCGGCGCGAAGGGAGCCTCGCGTGACCACCACCGTGATCAACCTCAAGGGCCATATCCAGGAATTCGGGCCCCGGCTGGAGAAGGCCCCCTCGGACCTCGTCTACGTCGGCCGCCGCTGGACCAGGGGCGGCTGGGACCTTCCCGAGCACCCGCTCAACAACCCGTTCGTCCCCGACACAGCCAAGAAGAAGCACGACGGCACCCGTGCCGAGGTCATGGCCAAGTACCGGGCGTACCTCCTCGAACGCCCCGACCTGCTCGACCTGGTGCCCGGACTGCGCGGCAAAACGCTGGCCTGTTGGTGCGCGCCGGAGCTGTGCCACGCCGACATCCTGGCGGAGCTCGCGGACGCCTCCGAGCGACGCTCGTAGCCTCGCATTGACCACGCAGTCGGAGTCCGTGTACGCCAGCGGACGGTTGTCTCCCGCGCTCGCCGCGCCATCGGCTTCACTATCTGGGGGACCAGCGGCGTCTGACGCCGACCTTCACTCGCGGTGCCAGGACCGCTTCTGCTTTCGCGATGAATTCTCGCCGTGCTTCGGCGAGCGCACCCTCTGCGCGAGCGTTCTGCACGAGGAGATCATCCACGTCCAGTCTCAGACGCCAGACGTCCGCCTGCCGAGCGGCTGCCGCATAGAGTGCGTCGGCCAACTCGCCCATGGGAGCAGGCCCGGTGATGGCCACGTTCGTTGCTGTGCGGCGCAGCGCACCGAGCGCGGCGGTCGCAGGCTCCCACAGCTGTCTGTTGTCGACTTCGATGCGCCACTCGACGGCCATGCGAGCCTCGATGAAGGAGTTCATGGATTGCCGGAACGCCTCGCACTGATCGAGGAAGGTCGCGAAGGCGGCGCGCCGTTCGTCGCGAAGGCGATTCCGGACCTGGGCGGCTTGCTGGTCCTGTGCCTGGCGACGCGCGGTCCGAGCATGGAGAAGTGGTCCGATCAGTCCGGCGGACAAGGTTCCCCCGATACCCAGTCCGGTCGCCCAGATGATCGCGTTGCCTTGGTCCATGCCAAACATAATGCCGTTGCGAGACCTCCAATGTTTCAACTTGACCGATTGGTGGCCGACTTGACCCACCGTTGCCCCGACGACTGGCGTCGCCGGGGCGCCAGGTGCGCCGGCGACGCCAACTGGTGACACATCTCCGACGGTCCCACTGGTACTTTCCCGCCCGCCCCTGGTCCGCCCCACTCGTCTGCCTCCCCCGTGGCGGACAAGCGGGGCTTCTCGAGCCTGGAGACGGCGGTCGTAGCGCCCCTGACCTGCATCTTATGAACCGAGTGGGCGTGCACGGGCCGCCCCGGACGACAGGTAAACTCCGTACACGTGACTCCCGCGCCCGCAAAGCCCCGTATCCCGAACGTCCTCGCCGGCCGCTACGCCTCCGCCGAGCTCGCCGTCCTGTGGTCCCCCGAACAGAAGGTGAAGCTGGAGCGTCAGCTCTGGCTCGCTGTGCTGCGGGCCCAGAAGGATCTGGGGATCGAGGTGCCGGACGCCGCCCTCGCCGACTACGAGCGCGTTCTGGACCAGGTCGACCTGGCCTCGATCGCCGAGCGCGAGAAGGTCACGCGGCACGATGTGAAGGCGCGGATCGAGGAGTTCAACGACCTCGCCGGGCACGAGCACGTCCACAAGGGCATGACCTCGCGTGACCTCACCGAGAACGTCGAGCAGCTCCAGGTACGGCTCTCGCTGGAGCTGATGCGCGACCGTACGGTGGCGGTCCTGGCGCGGCTCGGCAAGCTGGCCGGTGAGTACGGCGAGCTGGTCATGGCGGGCCGCTCGCACAACGTCGCCGCGCAGGCCACCACCCTCGGCAAGCGCTTCGCGACCGCCGCCGACGAGCTGCTCGTCGCGTACGGCCGGGTCGAGGAACTGCTCGCCCGCTACCCGTTGCGTGGCATCAAGGGCCCGGTGGGCACGGCCCAGGACATGCTCGACCTGCTCGGCGGCGACGCGGCGAAGCTCGCCGAGCTGGAGCAGCGCATCGCCGGGCACCTGGGCTTCTCGCAGGCCTTCACCTCCGTCGGCCAGGTCTACCCGCGCTCGCTCGACTACGAGGTCGTCACCGCCCTGGTGCAGCTGGCCGCGGCCCCGTCCTCGCTCGCGAAGACGATCCGCCTGATGGCCGGGCACGAGCTGGTGACCGAGGGCTTCAAGCCCGGTCAGGTCGGCTCCTCGGCGATGCCGCACAAGATGAACACCCGCTCCTGCGAGCGTGTCAACGGCCTGATGGTGATCCTGCGCGGCTACGCCTCGATGACCGGCGAGCTGGCGGGCGACCAGTGGAACGAGGGCGACGTCTCCTGCTCGGTCGTACGCCGCGTCGCGCTGCCCGACGCCTTCTTCGCACTGGACGGCCTGCTGGAGACGTTCCTCACCGTGCTCGACGAGTTCGGTGCCTTCCCCGCGGTCGTCGCGCGTGAGCTGGACCGCTATCTGCCGTTCCTCGCGACGACGAAGGTCCTGATGGGTGCCGTACGCGCCGGTGTCGGTCGGGAGGTCGCCCACGAGGCCATCAAGGAGAACGCCGTCGCCTCCGCTCTCGCGATGCGCGAACAGGGCGCCGAGCGCAACGAACTGCTCGACAAGCTGGCCGCCGACGGCCGCCTGCCGCTGGACCGTGCGGACCTCGACGCGCTGATGGCCGACAAGTTGTCCTTCACGGGTGCCGCCGCCGACCAGGTATCCGCCGTCGTCGGCCGGATCGAGGAGATCGTCAAGCAGCACCCGGAGGCGGCGGGTTACACGCCGGGGGCGATCCTCTGACCCGCTTCACCCCTGCGGACCTGGAGGCCGCCCGCGACCGGCTTGTGCCTGATGTCACCGCGGACGGCCTCCGCGTTCTGTTCTGCGGCATCAACCCACATTTAGAAATACGCCGTTGACCTGCGCAGGAACACGATTCGAAAGATCAACTGGGAAAAGATTGGGAAAAGGTGAGCGTTTCCGCGATCCGCAACTCCATTCCCGGTGTCACGTTCGCATACACGCCCTCTACTCCCCCAATCTCGACGGTGCTGGAACGCCAGCTCGGCCGGGATCGGGTACGGTTCGCCCCGAGTGGCCGGGTGTTCCTGGCCGCGCTGCTGCACCGGCTCCCGCGCGGTGTGCTGCGCCGGGCACGGCTGCTGGTGCGCCCGGACACGGTGCTGCGCTGGCACCGTGACCTGGTCTCGCGCCGCCACGCGGCCCGTTCCCGGCCCAAGCGTGCGGGTCGGCCGCGTACGGTGCGCTCGATCCGCGTTCTCGTGCTGCGTCTGGCGCGGGAGAATCCCGGCTGAGGCTACCGGCGCATCCTGTGCCGCTCGAAAAGTCGTCGGCGCACGTCAAGCCGCGTGACGGTATTCGTTGATGAGGCCGCCGAGGATCTGGGTGCGCAGCAGTCTGGGGGCGTTGATGTCCATCGTGACAGGCTGCTGGGCTTCGGGTGGTAACTGGTTGCGCGCCTGGTGCGGCCGGTGCTCGTTGTAGTGCCTCTGGTAGGCCGCGAGCACCTGCCGGGCGTGCGCCTCTCCCAGGATGAGGATGTGGTCGAGGACCTCGCGGCGGATGCTGCCGATGACACGCTCGCAGTGTGCGTTCATCCGAGGAGCCCGCGGTGCGCTCTTGACCACGTCCAGTTCCTCGGCCTCGAAGACCGCGTCGAACGCCTCGCCGTACTTGCCGTCGCGGTCGCGCAGCAGGAACCTCAGGGACTTCATGCGCATGCCGAGGTCGGCGGCGAGATTCCGCGCTTGCTGTACCGTCCACTCCCGCGTTGGGTGGCTGGTGACGCCGGTGATGTGCAGGCGCCTGGTGCCGTGCTCGAGGAAGGCCAGCGCATAGAGCCGCCTGCCGAGCGCAGTGTCGATGTGGAAGAAGTCTGCCGCGATGATGCCTTCGGCCTGGGCGGTGAGGAACTCGCGCCAGGTGGGGCCGGAGCGACGCGGCGCGGGGTCGATGCCCGCTGCGTGGAGGATCTCCCACACCGTCGAGGCTGCGGTCCGGTACCCGAGCCGAGCGAGCTCGCCTTGGATCCGCCGGTGCCCCCATCTCGGATTCTCGCTGGCAAGTCGCAGTACGAGGCTCTTGAGCGCCGTGGCCGTCGGCGGCCGACCGGTGCGCCTGCGGGCGCTGTAGTCCCACTTCGCGGCGATGAACCTGCGGTGCCAGCCGAGCAGGGTGCCGGGGGTGACCGGGAAGACCTCACGCCAGCGACGCCGAGGTATCAGACCGGAGAGGACAGCGAACCAGAATCGATCAGCGGGCTCGTAGCGGACCGGGCCGGCCAGCTGTCGGCGCAGCACCGCGTTCTCGTGCCGCAGCACGAGAAGCTCCGCGTCCTTCGCCGTATCCGCACAAAGCAGTATCGAGGGGAGGGAGAGCAACTTCCGGGTCACCTTGTACAGCAAGGACACGATCACCCGGACATGCTGCCAGCCGATGAACCGTCATCGCTGCCACCTGCACCGACGACTTTTCGAGCGGCACACTCGCACCTGCGCCGCAGGTATTGACCTTCCGTTACGCATGAGTAAGTTGACTCCCGAGTAAGTCCGACGGGCACCGGGAGCCGACATGGGCGTACGCAAGGATCTGAAGCGGGCGAAGCAGCGCACCGATCTGCTGGGCCGTACCAGGGTCGAGGTCGTCAAGGACGCCGACGGCGTGGTCCGCGAGGCCCGCACGCCACCCCTCGCATCGCCGCCCACTACCGGCACGACCGCCGACCTTCCCTGCGTCAACGCGGCCGAGGCCCCGGACGCGGTTGTCCTGCGGCGCCAACGAAACGGCACCTGGCACCCCGTCACCGCCACCACCTTCGCCCACGAAGTCACCGCCGTGGCCAAGGGACTGATCGCCGCCGGCCTCGAACCCGGGGGCCGTGTGGCGGTCATGTCCCGCACCCGCTACGAGTGGACCGTCCTGGACTTCGCCATCTGGGCCGCCGGCGGCCAGACCGTCCCCATCTACGCCACCTCCTCCGCCGACCAGGTCGAGTGGATCATCCGCGACTCGGGCGCCCGTCACGTCGTCACGGAGACGAGAGAGAACACGGAGACGGTCGCGACAGCCATTGCAGATCACCACCACCCCCCGCGCATATGGCAGTTGGAGACGGAAGACGCAATAGGTTCCCTCACCACCCTCGGCAGGGACGTCCTCGACGACGACGTCGCCAAGCGCCGCACCGCCCTCACCCCCGACACCATCGCGACCGTCTGCTACACCTCCGGCACCACCGGCAAACCGAAGGGCTGCGTCCTCACCCACGCCAACCTCCACGCCGAGGCCGCCAACACGGTCGAGCTGCTGCACCCGATCTTCAAGGAGGTGACCGGCCAGACAGCTTCCACCCTCCTCTTCCTCCCCCTCGCCCACATCCTCGGCCGCACGCTCCAGATCGCCTGCCTGATGGCCCGCATCGAGATCGGCCACTGCCCGAGCATCAAGCCCGACGAACTGCGCCCGGCCCTCAAGGAGTTCCGCCCCACCTTCCTCGTCGGCGTCCCGTACCTCTTCGAGAAGATCCACGACACCGGCCGCGCGACCGCCGAGAAGATGGGCCGCGCCGCCTCCTTCGACCGCGCCGACCGCATCGCCGTCCGCTTCGGCGAGGCCTACCTGCACAAGTTCCTCGGCACCGGAAAGGGCCCCGGCCTGGGCCTCTACGCCGCCTGGGCCCTGTACGACCTGCTCGTCTACCGCCGCGTCCGCAAGGAACTAGGCGGCCGCATGAGCTACGCCATCAGCGGCGGCTCGCCCCTCGACCGCAACCTCAACCTGTTCTTCTACGCCGCCGGAATCATCGTCTACGAGGGCTACGGCCTGACCGAGACGACGGCCGCCGCCACGATCGTGCCGCCGCTGAAGCCCCGTCCGGGCACGGTGGGCCAGCCCGTCCCCGGCACCGCCGTGCGCATAGCCGACGACGGTGAGGTGCTCATCAAGGGCGGCATCGTCTTCGGCTCGTACTGGAACAACCCGGCGGCTACGGACGCGGTCCGCACCGACGACTGGTTCGCCACCGGCGACCTCGGCTCCCTCGACGAGGACGGCTATCTCACCATCACCGGCCGCAAGAAGGACATCCTCGTCACCTCCGGCGGCAAGAACGTCTCCCCGGCCGTCCTGGAGGACCGCCTGCGCAGCCGCTCACCGATCGGCCAGTGCCTCGTGGTCGGCGACAACCGCCCCTTCATCGGCGCCGTGATCACCCTCGACCCGGAGGCCGTCACCCACTGGCTGGCGGTGCGCAAGCTGCCCCCCGACACCCCCATGGCCGAGGTGGTCAAGGACCCCCGGATGCGTGCGCAGGTCCAAAAGGCCGTCGACTACGCCAACGAAGCCGTCTCCCGCGCCGAGTCCATCCGCGCCTTCGCCCTGGTCGAGGGCGAGTTCAACGAGGACAACGGGATGCTCACCCCGTCCCTGAAGGTCAAACGGCACGCGGTGACGACGGTTTACGCGGACGAGATCGAGGCGTTGTACGGCGGCTGAGGGTCCGCTCGGGCGCCCATGTTGGGTGCATCAAGCTCATGGACGGTCAGGGACCGGCGACGAGGCAGGCGATGCTCGGTGTCCGGTCCTCGGCCCCGGTCCTCCTCGCCGAGATCGGCGCGGACATGAGCCGCTTCCCCACCCCCGAACACCTCGTCTCGTGGGCCAAGTTATGTCCGCGGACGATCCAATCCGGGGCGAAGAACACGTCTGGGCCGGCCGGGCAGGGCAACCCCTGGCTCAAGGGAGCCCTCGGCGAAGCCGCCAACGCGGTCGCCCGCACCGACACCTTCCTCGGCGCCCGCTACCGCCGCATCGTCAAACGCCGCGGCCACGCCAAAGCCCTGGTCGCCGTCGCCCGCTCGATACTCGTCATCGCCTGGCACCTGATCAACGACCCGGACGCCTCCTACCGGGAACTCGGCGCCGACTGGCACCGCCGCCACCTCGACCCCGCCCGCAAGACCCGTGATCTCGTCCGCCAACCGCTACCCGAACCGATCAGCGAACCAGGGGAGATCGCGAACCTGCAGATCCGTCGACGCGACCGACTCGGCGGAACTCTACACGAGTACCAATATGCCGCTTGACCAGCCCGGATGATTAATCGGCACCCGCAGAGTCGGCGCCGCTCTAACCTGCCGTATCCCAGCTCAGCGGATTCTTCTGCGGCATCAATCCCGGTCTCATGACGGCCGCGACGGGCCACCATTTCGCCCGCCCGGGCAACCGCTTCTGGCCGGTCCTGCACCTCTCCGGCTTCACACCCCGGCTGCTGAAGCCTTCGGAGCAGGGCGAGTTGCTCTCGTACGGGCTCGGCATCACGAACGTGGTGGCGCGGGCGTCCGCGCGCGCCGACGAGCTGAGCGCGGAGGAGTACCGGGAGGGCGGGCGTCAGCTGAGTCTGAAGGTGGCACGTCTGCGTCCGCGCTGGCTTGCGGTGGTGGGCGTCACCGCGTATCGGGCGGCCTTCGACGACCCCAGGGCTCAAGTGGGGCCGCAGGAGGGGACGATCGGTGACACCCGTGTGTGGGTGCTGCCCAATCCGAGCGGGCTGAACGCGCACTGGACCGCGCAGACGATGGCGGAGGAGTTCGGGCGCCTGCGGGCGGCGGCGGAGGCCTGAGCGAGCCGGCACCGTACACGGACACGAAGGCCATGCAGTCCCACGGGAGACGCTTACCCACCGCGCTTCCGCGGCCGCCCAGTCGATCTCTTCGTCAGCGCCAAGATCTGGAGGAAGGGTCGATGACGCCGGTGCCGATCCAGATCCAGCCCATGTGCTCGCGGATGCCCTGCCAGGGCCAGCCGGGCGCCGCCGATCTCGAAGAGGGCGGCGACGACGAACAGGGCAACGGAACGAGCGACGGTCATACCGGCTGACCTACCGACGGCCCGCGCCGCTGAGCTTCAGCGGGTCACTGGATGCCTGGCAGCCACACCCGTCCTCACCTGCGGTCTCCGGCGCGCAGGAGCAGGAGCGGCGGCGCTGACCGAGCCACCAGGTGCCGGCGGCGGCCACGGCCAGGACGACGGCGAGGGCGGGCAGTCGGCCCACCATCACCCCGGCGCCGGTGCCCAGGACGCCCGCCGTGATCAGGACGGGCAGCGCGCAGCACGCCACGCAGGCCAGGGCTGCCAGGCCCCCGAGCGCTTTCGTGGCGCGCACAGGGCGGGGGTCAGCAGCAGGGTCCGGCATGGCGGTTCTCCTCGGCGAGGCCGGTGAAGGGGATGGGGCAGCAGGCGCTGGACGCGCAGACGGTCAGGTCATCGCAGCCCGCGTCGACGGCCGCGGCCAGGGAGGTGCGGATGGTGGTCAGGTCCGCGATCTTCGCGTCGACCTCGGCGAGCTTGGCCGCAGCGCGGTCCTGGAGCCCCGCCACGGGGCGGCCGTGGCGGTGGCGGCCTGCCTCCAGCAGCTCGGCGACCTCCTCCAGCGTGAAGCCCAGGCGCTGGGCGGCCTTGATCACCCGCAGCGCAGTGACCGCGTCCTCGCCGTAGACGCGGTGACCGCCGTTGCTGCGTTCCGGCTCGGCCAGCAGGCCGCGCCGCTCGTAGTAGCGCAGCGTCTGGATGTTCACCCCGGCCGCCTCGGCGACCTGCCCGCTGCGCAGGCCCGTGCTCACCGCTGCTCCCCGGCGGCAGCGGTCCGTGCGGCGAGGGCGTCCAGGACCGCCTCATGCTCCTGGTCTGCAGAGATGTCCAGCCGGATCAGGTCCTCGCCGGGGGTGGTGGTGAACGTGAAGAAGGAGCAACAGCCGCCCTCCCGCTCCACCAGGTCACGGACCCGATCCTCAACGCCCCCGCCGCCTGCCAGGTCAAAGCGCAGATGGAGCGGCTGGGGACGGGACAGCGAGGTCAGGCGCTCGGAGAACAGCGCATCCCACTCGGCGACCCGCAAGGGCCGCTCCTCGGTGGGCAGCGTGCAGGACTGCGGCACCCACGCAAGATCACTCATCGCGCTCACTCCCGTCGTCACGTCCCCGGTGGTGGGGACACCTCCGACGGTAAACCTGTACCTGGGTACCGGTTGCAACTTCGTAGCACGGCACTGGCCAAACTGAGCTGCTCAGGCACAAGAGCACCCTGCTGGAGCCGGGGAACCTCTCCGAGACGCCCACGGCCGACTGGAGCGCCAGGTCCGATCCCCATATCCGCGACCGGGAAGCAAGATCAGGAACAGGCCCGGCCGGGATGCGGGGCCACCCGCTGCGGGTGAGGCCGGTGCCATGCCCACGGCTTCACGATCGGGCCGGAACCGTGCACCGCGTCCTGATGCGCCGAGGCCTGAACCGACCGCGGGACCTCGATCCGCCCACGGGCGAGCTGATGCGCGAGGTGATCCGCTACGAGCACGACCGGGTCGGTGACCTGGTCCACGTCTACATCAAAAAGCTCGGACGCATCCCCAGGGCGGGGTCATACCGGGTCCGTCTCCGTGACGACGGCCAGGAGTTGGACTTCGTCCGTCTCGTCCCGCTCGGCGACGGCCACGGCGACCCAGCGGCCGGTCCCCTCCGCCTCCCACAGGTAGGCCACGCGTGCGCGTGCGCTGAGCGAGGCCCACGGCTCGGGTATCTCCTCTCGCTCGGTGCGCAGGAGGACGGTCTGCAGGTTCAAAGGAGCGGTCTGCCCCCAGCGTGGTGCGAGGCGTTCGTAGACGGCGTCCCGGTACTTCTCGTACTGGCCCACCGTCACCGCACGCTCCGCTGGGTCACCGCCCCTCAGTCCGTGGCTGCGCTCTAACTCGACGACGTGAGACCGGCCGTGCTCCGCGGGAAAGGGGCGGACGCACAGCTCGTCGATGAGGGCGATGTGCCGGGCAGTGTGCATGAGGTCCAGTAAACCGGTCCCCACTGACAATTGGCGCTCCGTCAGCCACAAGCCGCCGCTGGTCAGGCGTCCCTGCGCCGTACGCTCCACGCCCCAGCCGCCAGCGCGGCCCCGGCCCACAGCGCGGTCACCACCAGCC
Source organism: Streptomyces sp. NPDC006365 (assembly GCF_042870755.1). Classification (NCBI taxonomy): domain Bacteria; kingdom Bacillati; phylum Actinomycetota; class Actinomycetes; order Kitasatosporales; family Streptomycetaceae; genus Streptomyces; species Streptomyces sp. NPDC006365. Next base: position 107,610 of record NZ_JBIAHS010000001.1, on the reverse strand, counting down.
CGCTCCAAGGGCCGAGCGCGCCGTCGGACGTCTCGTGGAGAACCACCTGGCCCGCCTTGTCCGGCAGGAAGTCGGCGACCGAGCCGGACGCTCCCCCGACGACGAACGACACGATGAGCAGGAACGGGATCAGGATGCTCAGGGTGGCGACTCCGCTGCGCAGCAGGGCGGTCAGGCCGGCCGCGAAGAGGGTCATCAGCGCGAGGTAGATCCCGCAACCGACGACACCCCGCAGTCCCTCGCCCCAGCTCAGCCCGCTTCCCTGGTCGCCGAGGACTGCCTTGCCCACGGCCAGGCTCACGAACCCGGTGACAAGCCCGACGGCCAGGGCCGGTACGCCGACAGCGACCGCCTTGGCCGCGTACCACCGCCCGCGGTGGGGCACCGCGGACAGCGAGACCCGCAGCGCACCGCCCTGGAACTCCGACGAGACGGCCTGCGCGCCGAACGTGATCGCCGCGATCTGCCCGAAACTGACGCCGAAGAATGCCGAGAACAAGGGGTCGAAATCCTCGTCCGAGGATGCGTCGAGCCCGGCGATCGCGGAGAAGGCCGCGGTGACGACTACGACGGCGGCCAGTCCGGCGAGGAGGGACCGCAGCGTACGGATCTTGAGCCACTCGGAGTGGAGTACGGGTGCGAACGGCATGGTCAGGCCTCCTGCGGGTGCGTCGGGGACTGGGCGGCGAACTCGGCCTCCGTCGCGGTCAGATCGAGGTACGCCTGCTCCAACGTGCCCTCCTCTGCCGCGAGCTCAAGGATGGGCACTCCCGTGCCCGATGTGAGGCGGCCGATGTCGTCCACACGCGCGTGGTGCACGATCCACCGTTCGTCCTCACCCGCCACGGCGTCATATCCGTGCCGGGCGAGCAGCTCCCGAAGTGCCGCACCGTCGGTGGTGCGTACGCGTACGCGTGGCTGCACGCGCGCGTCGATGAACTCCCGCATCGGCATGTCGGCGAGCAGCCGTCCGCGGCCCAGGACGACGAGGTGGTCGGCGAAGGACGCGGTCTCGTTCATCAGGTGGCTGGAGACGAGCACGGTGCGGCCCTCGCGGGCGAGTCGGCGCATCAACTCCCGGATCCAGATGATGCCTTCGGGGTCGAGCCCGTTCGACGGCTCGTCCAGCAGGACCACCGGCGGGTCGCCCAGGAGTGCGGCGGCGATGCCCAGGCGCTGACGCATGCCGAGGGAGTACGTTCTGACGCGGCGGCGGGCGACCGAGGCGAGCCCCGCTTCTTCCAGGACCTCGTCCACACGGCGTTCCGGGAGGCGGTTGCTCGCTGCGAGCACGCGCAGATGGTCCCGTGCGGTGCGCGCGCCGTGCGCCGCCTGCGCGTCGAGCAGGGCACCGACGTGGCGCAGCGGCTCGTCGAGCGTCGCGTAGGCGCGGCCGCCGATGGTGGCGGTGCCGGATGTCGGCCGGTCCAGGCCGAGTACGAGCCGCATTGTGGTGGACTTCCCGGCGCCGTTGGGACCGAGGAAGCCGGTGACCCGGCCCGGCGCGACGTGGAAGGTCAACCGGTCCACGGCGCGTGTGGCGCGGTACTCCTTGGTGAGGTCTTGAACGTCGATACTCGTCATGGCTCAAGGCTGGCGGCCGGGCATGGGTGCGGGCCTCCCCCACCCGTGGAGAGTGTCTCCCTCGCTCGGGGGAAGCTCGTTGTCAGTGGCGGCTGCCACCATGACGGAATGGCCCGCCTGCTGCGCCCGCTGATCCGGGGGACGACGTACACCCGCCTGCTGCATCTGTGGGTTCCCGTGCTGTTCCTCAGCGTGTGGCTGTTCATCGACATGTCCAAGCCGTGGGTGCCCGCGGTGTTGCTGCTTCCGCTGGGGCTGATCCCGGCCGTGCGCCTGGGCGAGGGTGTGCAGGCACAGTTACTGCTGACGCCGGGCGAGCGGGGCGCCCCGGACGCGGCGATCACGGTCGCGCCGTCGGCCACGTGGCGGGACCGGCTGCGGACGGTGGTGTGGCTGGAGGCACGCATGGCCCTCGGCGTGGTGGCGATGGGGATCAACGTCTGGCTGCCGGTCCTCGCCGTGGACCTGACGCGGCTCTCCTTCGGATATGTACCCGACGACAATCCGCTCCTGCCGGTTTCCGAGCCCCACTGGGCGTACGCGCTGCTCGTTCCGTTGCCGCTGATCGTCCTCTACGCGTCCGTGGTCGGCCTCGGCGAGCTGATCACGGCCATCGCCCGCCGCCTCCTCGGACCGTCCGCAGCCGAGCGGGTCGCCGCCCTGGAGGAGCGCACCGAGCGGCTTCTGGAGCGCACGCGCATCGCCCGCGAGCTGCACGATTCGATCGGCCACGCGTTGACCGTGGCCGTGGTGCAGGCGGGTGCCGCACGGGCGGCGGGCGACCCCGAGTTCACCGACCGGGCCCTGGGCGCCATCGAGGACACGGGCCGAGCCGCCCTCGAGGACCTGGAGCGCGTGCTGGGCGTGCTGCGCGAGTCGCAGCGGCCGGTGAGCAGCCGCCCGACGCTGGCGGAGGCCGACCGGCTCCTGGAGTCGGCGCGCGCCGCCGGGGCGAAGCTCGACGCCGAAGTGACGGGGGCCCTGGAGAGCGTGCCCGGCCCGGTCTCGCGTGAGGGCTATCGCATCCTCCAGGAGGCGCTCACCAATGTGCTGCGGCACGCGGGGCCCGTGCCCGTGCGGGTCCGTATAGCGGTCGAGGACAAGGCCCTGTCCCTGGAGGTGCGCAATCCGTTGACGGCGGAGATATCCGGGCGCGGGGGCAGCGGCCTGCGGGGCATACGGGAGCGTGCGGCGCTGCTCGGCGGCGACGCGCGGACCGGGCCGCACGACGGCGACTGGCAGGTGCACGCCGAGCTGCCGCTGCGCTGATCTACGCTGGCCGGATGCCGGTCACCGTTCTGCTCGTCGACGACGAACCCCTCGTACGAGCGGGACTGCGTGCCGTGCTGTCGGCACAGCCCGACATCGAGGTGGTCGGTGAGGCCGCCGACGGCGCTGCCGTGATCCCTCTGGTGCGGCAGCTGTGTCCGGACGTCGTAGCCATGGACGTGCGTATGCCGCTCATGGATGGCATCGAGGCCACGCGCGCTGTGCTGCGGACGGTGGACCGGCCGCCGAAGATCCTCGTGGTGACGACCTTCGAGAACGACGAGTACGTGTACGAGGCGCTGCGCGCGGGCGCCGACGGTTTTCTGCTGAAGCGGGCGCGGCCGGCGGAGATCGTACACGCGGTGCGGCTGGTGGCCGAGGGCGAGTCGCTGCTGTTCCCGGCGTCGGTGCGGCAGCTGGCCGCCGAGCACGGGGACGGTGGCGGGAATCCCGCGGCGCGGGCGGCGCTGGAGCGGGCCTCGCTGACCGAGCGCGAGGCGGAGGTGCTGCGGCTGATGACCCGCGGTTTGTCCAACGCGGAGATCGCCGAGCGGCTGGTGGTCGGCACCGAGACGGTGAAGTCCCATGTCAGCGCCGTACTGTCGAAGTTGGGGGCGCGGGACCGGACCCAGGCGGTGATCGCGGCGTACGAGTCGGGGTTCGTGGCGCCCGGCTGATCCGGGACTCCCGGCAGGCGGCTGGTGGCAGGCACTCGCCGGGGTCAGCCGCGGCGAGTACGATCCGCCCAACACGCGCACGAGCTGGGAGGACGTACGTTGGGGCAGCTGACCGGCGGGGATCCCTCTCTGCTGCGGAGGATCAACTCCGCGGTGGTGCTGCACGCGCTGCGGGCCACGGACTTCGCGACTCTCACTGAGATCACCCGGGTGACCGGTCTGTCCAGGCCCACCGTCGAGGGTGTCGTCGAAGGGCTCGTCGCGGGCGGCCTCGTTGTCGAGGCGGCGGCCGAGGAGCGCGCCGCGCGGCGTCAGGGGCGGCCCGCGCGGCGGTACCGATTCCGGGCGGAGGCGGGTCATCTGCTGGGGCTTGAAATCGGTTCGCACCGGGTGGCCGCGATCCTCGCGGACCTGGACGGCCGGGCCCTGGGTACGACGGCCAAGGACGTTTCCGAGGCGGCGTCGGCGGACGAGCGGCTCGAGCAGCTGCGTACCGCCGTTGCCGAGCTGCTGCGCGACGCGGGCGTCGCGCGCGGTTCGCTGCGGGCCGTTGGCGTGGCAACGCCCGGCATCATCGAGGCGGACGGCACCGTACGGCTGGGCGCGGCTCTGCCTGAGTGGACGGGACTGCATCTGGGCGAGCGGTTGCGTCGCTCCTTCAAGTGTCCGGTGCTGGTGGAGAACGACGCCAACGCCGCGGCGGTCGCCGAGCACTGGAAGGGGGCGGGCACGGAGTCCGACGACATGGTGTTCGTGCTGGCCGGGCTGAGTCCGGGGGCCGGGTCGTTGATCGGCGGGCGGCTGCACCGGGGGTACGGGGGTGCGGCCGGGGAGATCGGTGCACTGCATCTGCTGGGACGCGAGGCGAGGCCGGAGACATTGCTGTCCACGACCGGCAAGCCGTTGCATCCGCTTGATGAGCAGGCGGTCGCGGGGGTCTTCGCGCAGGCGCGCGAGGGTGATCAGCGGGCTCGGGCGGCCGTTGAGCGGTTCATTCAGCGGCTGGTGCACGATGTGGCGGCGCTGGTGCTGGCCCTTGACCCGGAGCTTGTGGTGATCGGGGGCTGGGCTGCGGGGATCGATGGTGTGCTGGAGCCTCTGCGCAAGGAGTTGTCGCGCTACTGTCTGCGGCCGCCTCGGGTGGCGCTTTCGGTCCTGGGCGAGGCTGCTGTGGTCATGGGGGCGTTGCGGCTCGCTCTCGATCATGTGGAGGAGCAGCTGTTCGCGGTGGAGGGGACGGTTACGGCACGGCGGTGAGGTGTCGGCGGGGTTGTTTCGCCCCCGCCACCCCTATCGGCCTGACGGCCTCGTCCTCAAAGTCCCCCGGCAACCGCTGGGAGGTGCCCCCGGACGGGCTGCAATTGCCTCAGGACGCCCGCCGCTCCGGATCGTGGTGGATCTCCACCCCGCCCGTGTCGCCGAACGTCAAGCGGCACGTGTCGGCCCGGTACGTGGCGATCGAGGCCGCCGCGGTCCGGCCCCCGGCGTAGAAGCGGGTGGTGACGACGAGGACGGGGGCGCCGGGGAGGCGGTCGAGTTCCTTGGCGTCGTCCGCGCGGGCCGAGCCGAGTTCCACGGCGCTGTCCTGGCCCTCCAGGTCCAGGCGCTGGAGTTCGCGGAGCACCGCACGCGCGCGTGCCGCTCCCGCGGGCGCGTCGATGGCCGAGAGGTCGGGAACCGACGACACCGGAACGTAGAGCAGTTCGGCGGCCACGGGCTGGCCGTGCGTCACGCGGGAGCGGCGTACCGTGTGCACCTGCTCCTCGGGGCCGGTCTCCAGGATGTCGGCAACCGCCGTGGGCGGAACCGCCACCGTGCAGTCCATGGGCTGCCATGTGTCACCGGTCGCGCCCGGCCACGCGTGCTGCTCGGAGCCCACGGCCACGCCCATGCGCGGTGGAGCCACGGTCGTGCCGACACCGCGGCGGCGCTGGAGCCGGCCTTCGAGTTCGAGCTGCTCCAGAGCCTGGCGGAGGGTGGCCCTGGCGACTCCGAACCGCGCGGCAAGATCACGTTCGTTGGGCAGGATCTCGCCCACCGAGAACTCGGAGTCCAGTGCCTCGCTCAGTACGGTCCGCAGGTGCCAGTACTTGGGCTCCGGCACCGTATCCAACTGCGTGGTCCCCACCGTGTCCTCCGCAATCGCCGTGCCCCGGCGGCTTTCAACGCCCTTGTTTATTAAAGGTTCTTGCACTAACTCCTGCGACCATAAGACGGCCCTCACCCTTGGTCAAGACCAATCCTGGACACATGCCGTTCAGGCGTCGGCCAGCGACAGCAGCTTCTCCGGGTTGCGCACGATGTAGACGCACTGGATCCGGCCGTCGGCGACGTCCAGCTGGAACACGCTGTCGGGCTTGCCCGCGGACAGGACGAGCAGTGCGGGGCCACCATTGAGTTCCACGATGCGGAACGACGCGTCCTGAACGCCACCGCCATGTTTGGCGGCGCCGATGACGAAGCGGCTCACCTTGTCGGCCGACTCGATCACGCGCACCGGCGCCTTGGCCCGGCCACCGCTGTCGCCGACCAGGCGTACGTCCGGGGCCAGCAGGGTCAGCAGCCCTTCCAGGTCGCCTTCGGTCGCCGCGGCGATGAACCGTTCGGTGAGTTCGCGTTGCAGCACGGGGTCGACCTCGTAGCGCGTGCGCCTCTCGTCGACGTGCTTGCGGGCCCGCCCGGCGAGCTGGCGCACCGCGGGCTCGCTGCGGTCGAGGGTGGTGGCGATGTCGGCGTACGGAAATCCGAACGCCTCGCGGAGGACGAACACCGCGCGTTCCAGGGGTGACAGGGACTCCAGGACGACGAGGACGGCGAGCGAGACGGAGTCGGCGAGCACGGCCCGTTCCGCCGCGTCCGGGACGGTGTCGGTGAAGTCGGTGGCGTACGGCTCGGGCAGCCATGGTCCTACGTAGGCCTCGTTGCGTGACTGGATCTGGCGCAGCCGGTCGATGGCGAGTCGGGTGGTGATGCGTACGAGGTAGGCGCGCGGTTCACGTACCTCGGCATGGTCGGCGCCGGACCAGCGCAGCCACGCCTCCTGGACGACGTCCTCCGCGTCGGCCACCCGGCCGAGCATGCGGTAGGCGACGCCCATCAGGACGGGACGGTGCTCTTCAAAGACCTCGATCGCGGTGTCGGTAGCCACGGCACCCATCCCATCCGACGACTCGGAACAATGTCCAGGCGACGCGGAAGCCAACCCGGGGCAGGCCGGACACGTCGAGCGGCGTACGGCCGGCAGGTTGGCATCGCCTGGGCACTACCGGCGGGTAGCAACTGCTGACAAACTGTCTAGGAGTAGGTCGTGTGCGCACCACCCCTGCCCGCGTCCGCCCTGTCCCCAGACGAGGAGCAGTTCCATGTCCGCCCCGGTCAGCCGCCCCGTTCCTTCCTCGTTCTCGCCCGGCCCGCAGTCCGTGACCTTCTCCGTCCCCTCTCCGCTCGGCCCGCTGCCCGTGACCCTCGCGTACACGCGCGTGGGCAGTGGCGAGCCGCTTCTGCTGCTGCACGGGATCGGCCACCACCGGCAGGCCTGGGACCCGGTCATCGGCATCCTGGCCGTCGAGCGCGATGTGATCGCGGTGGATCTTCCCGGCTTCGGCGAGTCCTCCCCACTGGCCGAAGGGCTCGCCCACGATCTGCCGACGATGAACGCCGCGCTCGGCGCGCTGTGCCAGGCGCTGGAGATCGAACGGCCGCATGTGGCGGGCAACTCGCTGGGCGGGCTGCTGGCCCTGGAGCTGGGCCGCGAGCAGCTCGTTCGGTCCGTGACGGCGCTGTCGCCCGCGGGCTTCTGGTCGCCAGTCGAGCGGCGGTACGCCTTCGGGGTCCTGCAGGCGATGCGGCAGACCGCGATCCGCATGCCATTGCCGGTGGTGGAGCGACTGTCGCGTACGGCGGCCGGGCGCACCGTGCTGACCAGCACCATCTACGCCCGCCCCGGCCTGCGTTCACCCGAGGCGGTCGTCGCCGAGACGCTGGCGCTGGCCCATGCCGCGGGATTCGCCGAGACGCTCCGGGCCGGCACCGCCGTCCAGTTCACCCACGACGTCCCCGGGCTGCCCGTCACGGTGGCGTGGGGCACCCGCGACCGGCTGCTCATGCGGCGCCAGGGGGTCCGCGCCAAGTACGTCATCCCGCATGCCCGGCTGGTGCGGCTGCCCGGATGCGGGCATGTCCCGATGAACGACGACCCGGCGCTCGTCGCCCGCGTCATCCTCGACGGGAGCCGCTGAGACGGCAGCCGCCGGCCTCCGCGCCCGACTCCTCAACGCCCCTGATCCCAGGGCGACTCCGGCACCCACCAGGGAACTGCCCACGGCCTGGGCCGGACCGTAGGAGCCCGTGCCGACGAGCGGTGCGGTGAAGGCGGCGGCGACGGGGATGAGGCCGGAGAAGAGGGTGGCACGCTCTGCGCCGATGCGCTGCATGCCCATGTACCAGCAGACGAAGCCGATGACCGTGACGATCACCGCCTGCCACAGCAGCGCGGCGAGTTCGCTGGTGTCGGGCGTACGCAGCCACGCGCGGCCCTCGACGATCAGTCCGGCCAGCGCCGACTGGACCGCCGCGAGAGAGCACACGGTGGCGGCCAGCAGCCGTGGCCCGAGCGGTCGCAGCACGGGCACGGCGAGGACCGCGAAGCCGACCTCTCCGACGAGCGCGCACACGGAGAAGGCGATTCCAGCGCCGTCGGTGTGTCCCCAGCCCTGGACGGTGAAGGCGCCCACAGCCACGAGCAACGCACCGTACAGGACGGGGCGTTGGGGCCGACGGCCGTCCAGGAGAGGCATGAGTACGGCCACGACCACCGGGGCGCAGCCCACGAAGACTCCCGGAACCGCCGGTTCGGCGGTGCGTTCGGCGGCGAGCACGGCGAGGTTGAAGCCGACCATGCCGACGGCCGCGAGCAACGCCAGCCGTGTCCACTGCCGTGCGGTCAGCCCGCGCAGGGGCGCCGTGCCGCCGCGGCCGACCAGGAGCAGGAGCAGGAGACAGGCAAGGCCGTAGCGCAGGAACTGGCCGCCCGCGTACGGATATTCGCCAAGGACGCTGTTGGCGGTGAAGGAGCCTCCGACGAGGAGGCCGGCCAGGGCGGCGAGCAGGGAGCCGCGGGTGGTGGCGTTCATGGAGGCGACGCTATGGACCCCACCGGACCGGTTTAAGGTCCACTTTCATGACGCCATCGGGGACCAATACGGGTCGTCCTCCGGGTACGCCGGCACCAGCTTCGGGCACGTCCGGATCGGCCTGGGCTGCCGCCTGGGAGCTGCTTCTGCCGGCCGCCTCGGCACCGGCACGCGGGCGCGGGCGCTCTTTGCAGGCCGCGTTGCGGGAAGCGGTCCGTTCGGGGCGGCTCGCGCCCGGCACCCGGCTGCCGTCCAGCCGCGAACTCGCCTCCGATCTCGGGGTATCCCGAGGGCTGGTCACCGAGGCGTACGAGCAGTTGACCGCGGAGGGCTATCTGCGCAGCGACCGGGGAGCCGGAACGTGGGTGGGCGGTGCCGTCCGGGCCGCCCACCCCCGCGCGCGTGATCTCGCGCCCCGCTCCCCCGGTGCCCGCGTCGACTTCCTGCCCGGCACCCCGGATCTGTCGCTCTTCCCACGCGCGGCCTGGGCAGCCGCTCAGCGCGGGGTACTGGCCGAACTGCCGCACCACGCGCTGGGTTACCCCGATCCGCGCGGGCTGCCCCGGCTGCGTACGGCCCTCGCGGAGCTGCTGGCCCGGCGCCGGGGCGTGGTCGCGGACCCGGAGAGGGTGCTGGTCGTCTCGGGCGTGGCGCAGGCGACGACGCTGCTCGGATTCGTGCTGCACGCGCGCGGGGTGCGCGCTGTCGGCGTCGAGGACCCAGGCACCCCCGAGCACGGCGCGCTGTACACCTCGGCCGGCGTCCGCACCGTACCGCTGCCGCTGGACGACGAGGGGCTGGCCCTCGGGCCACTGCGGGAGTCGGGCGTACGGGTGGTGGTGACGACGCCCGCGCACCAGTTCCCCTCGGGTATCGCGTACTCCGCGCGGCGCCGGGCCGAACTCCTCGACTGGGCGCACTCCGTGGACGGGCTCGTCGTCGAGGACGACTACGACGGGGACTTCCGCTACGACCGGGCGCCGGTCGGTGCCCTTCAGGGGCTCGATCCGGAGCACGTCGCGTACACGGGGTCCGTCAGCAAGTCGCTGGCACCGGGGCTGCGGCTCGGCTGGCTGCTGGTGCCGGCGTCGCTGGCCGAGGAAGTCGTCGAGCGCAAGCGCACGATGGATCTCGGCAATCCGGTCGTCGACCAGGCGCTCCTCGCCCGCTTCATGGAGCGCGGCGACTACGACCGGCAACTGCGGCGCTGCCAACGCGCCTATAAGGAACGGCGCGACGTCCTTGTGAGTGCTCTGGAGGAGCACTTTCCCGGCACGCGGGTGTCCGGGATCGCGGCCGGGCTGCACGCGATCGCCACGCTGCCCCTCCGGTACGGGCCGTCGTCACGCTTCCTGGCACGGACAGCCGCGGCCGGCGTCGCGGTACGACCTCTGACCGATTACGCGCAGACGTCGGCCGGAGAGGAGGGGGTGGTGCGGCTGGTGCTGGGGTATGCGCATGTGCCTCCGGCGCGTATCAGGGAGGGGGTGCGGCTGATGGCTGAGGCCGTCGGTGCTTAGTGGGCGCTTCTTCGCCCCCGGTTCCCAAGTGGCCGGTGCAGTTGTTCACTTGTGGTTTCCGTGCGCGCTGTGGTGCACCAGTAGTTGTGTCTCTGCACAGTGGTCCAACCCGTCCCAGGAGGCGTTCCATGTCAGACAGCCCGTCGAGCAGCCCGCTCCCCGCGCGCCGCAGCGTTCTCCGCGGCTCGCTCGCCGCGTCGGCGGCGCTGGCTGTGCCGGCCACCGTCGGTACGGCGCCTGCCTTCACTTTGTCGGGGCGGCCGAAGGCCGGGTGGGGTGTGCAGAGCGGCGACGTGAGCGCGCACTCCGGCCTGGTATGGGTGCGTTCGGACCGGCCGGCGCGGATGGTCGTGGAGACCTCGGCGACCGAGTCGTTCCGTAAGGCCCGCAGATGGCACGGCCCGCTCCTGGGCCCCGGCACGGACTTCACCGGCACGACACGGCTGCGCGGACTGCCTGCCGGCGAGCAGATCCACTACCGCGTCCTGCTCGCCGACCCGGATGACCCGCGCCGCACCGGCGAGCCGGTGACCGGCACCTTCCGTACGGCGCCCCTGGGACGGCGCGACGGGGTGCGCTTCCTGTGGTCGGGCGACCTGGCGGGCCAGGGATGGGGCATCAACCCGGACTTCGGCGGCTACACGATCTTCAAGGCGATGGCCGGGCTCGACCCTGACTTCTTCCTCCACAGCGGCGACACCATATACGCCGACGGACCGATATCCGCGACCGTGCCCCTGCCCGACGGCACCACCTGGCGGAACATCACCACCGAGGAGAAGTCCAAGGTCGCCGAGACCCTGGCCGAGTTCCGCGGCAACTTCCGCTACAACCTCCTGGACGAGCACCTCAAGGCGTTCAACGCGCAGGTGCCGTCGATCGTCCAGTGGGACGACCACGAGGTCACCAACAACTGGTATCCGGGCGAGACCCTCACGGACACCCGGTACACGGAGAAGAACGTCGACGTGCTGGCGTCCCGGGCACGGCAGGCGTTCGGCGAGTACTTCCCGATCTCGACCCTGCGGCCCGGCGCCAAGGAAGGCCGAGTGCACCGGGTGCTGCGCCACGGTCCGCTGCTGGACGTGTTCGTGCTGGACATGCGGACGTACCGCAACGCCAACTCCCCCGATACGCAGACCACCGACCCGCAGGGCATCCTCGGCGCCGAGCAACTGGAGTGGCTCAAGCGGGAGCTGTCGCGGTCGCGCGCGGTGTGGAAGGTGATCGCCTCCGACATGCCGCTCGGCCTGGTCGTACCGGACACCGGGGACGGCAAGCCGAACATCGAGGCCGTGGCCCAGGGCGACCCGGGCGCGCCGCTCGGACGCGAGCTGCAGATCGCCGAGCTGCTGCGGTTCATCAAGCACCGGCGGATCACGGGCACGGTGTGGCTGACGGCGGACGTGCACTACACCTCGGCCCAGCACTACCAGCCGTCGCGGGCCGCGTTCACCGACTTCGAGCCGTTCTGGGAGTTCGTCTCCGGCCCGCTGAACGCGGGTGCCTTCCCGGCGAACGCGCTGGACAACACCTTCGGTCCGGAGCGGGCGTTTGTGAAGGCGCCCACTGTCGCGAATGTCTCGCCCGCCGGTGGTTACCAGTTCTTCGGCGAGGTCGACATCGACGGCGGCAGCGGAGAGCTGACGGTGCGACTGTGTGAGCAGGACGGGACCGTGCTGTACACGAAGGTTCTCCAGCCGGGCCAGGTCGGGCAGTAAGCCAGCAAATATAGTTCTAAACAGGACAGAGGGTGTCTTAATCGCTCAGTCACAAAGCGTTCGTGATCACGCAACACCCTTCCTGCACAGTGGTTGCATGACTCCAGACATGACTGACGCAGTACATACGAAGAACGACCGTCCGGAACAGCACGGGAGCCGCGGACTCGTGGCGCGGTTCCGCAGCTGGTGGGAACGACGCACCCACGATCACGCGCCTCCGAAGGGTCATACCGGCGCCCGGCCGCCCGCCGACGTGCGGGAGGCCGGGCCCCCCGAGGCGGTCCCTGCCCTGCCGGAGGCCGTCAGCGCGGAGGCCGTCCTCTGGCGGATGCGGACCACCGTGCGGGACGAGCCGGGCTCGCTGGCAGCGCTGTGCACAGCACTCGCGGGCCGGCGGGTGGACATCCTGAGCCTGCAGACGCATCCCCTTGCCGAGGGCACGGTTGACGAGTTCCTGTTGCGGGCCCCCGCGGAGGTGGACGCGAACGCGGTCACCCGCGCGGTCGCGCAGGCCGGTGGTGCCGGTACCTGGATCGAGCGGGCCGACGCGCACGACCTGGTGGACGCGCCCACACGCATCCTGGGCCTGGCGACGCGCACGGCGCTGGACTCGGCCGAACTGCCCCTGGCCTTGCGGCAGTTGCTGGGCCGGTGCAGCATCCGGTCGCTGCCCGCCGGGGCCGTGGGCGTGGACGGCGCGGACATGGAGGTGCCCGTGGCGGGGGCTCTGGCTCATGCCGAAGGGGCGCCCGAGAACACCCTGATGCGGCTGCGCGCACCCGAAGGCGGAGTGATCACCGTGGAGCGGCCGTATCTTCCGTTCACGCCCACCGAGTTCGCACGGGCCCGCGCGCTGGTCGAGCTGGACGCCCAGCTCGGTCCGCGCCTGCCGCGCGGGCAGGACGTACTGACGCTGCCTCAGGGCAACGCCATCACCGTGCGCCGCGCCGGCCCCCATGACATCGATGCCGCGAAGGCCATGCACGACCGGTGCTCGCCGCGCACGCTCAGCCTGCGGTACCACGGGCCGATCGGAGACGCCGACCGCTACCTCAACCACCTCCTCAGCCCCCGCTTCGGGCGGACACTCGCCGTGGAGACCGCCTCGGGTCGCCTGGTCGGGCTCGGCCATCTCCTCTGGGACGGCGACGAGACGGAGGTCGCGCTGCTCGTCGAGGACGGGTGGCAGCGGCACGGCATCGGCAGCGAGTTGCTCGGCCGCCTGGTGACCATGGCCGTCGAGGCCGGCTGCGACAGCGTGTACGCCGTCACGCAGTCGTCCAACACGGGCATGGTGGCCGCGATGCGGGGCCTCGGCCTTCCCCTCGACTACCAGATCGAGGAGGGCACGCTGGTCATCACGGCGCGGTTGGACGTGACTCCGGTGAGTTCACGACTGCCGTACGACCATGAGCAGCCCGTAGGGGACTAGCCCGGACTAACCCTCGGTGGACACCGAACGGTTCGGCCGGCCCGACGCAACGCGCCGGGCCGGTCCGCTCCCCCGCCCCGACCCCAACGCCCGCTCCAAGTCCCGCCACAGATCCTCCACGTCCTCCAGCCCCACCGACAGCCGCAGCAACCGGTCGTTCACCCCGGACGTGCGGCGGTCCTCCGCGTCGACGATGCGGTGGCTGATCGAGGCGGGATGCTGGATGAGTGTGTCGACGCTGCCGAGGCTGACCGCGGGGGTGATGAGACGGACCCCGGCGATGACTTGGTGGGGGTCGCCGGAGACCTCGAAGGCGATCATGGCGCCGCCGAGCCGGGGATAGTGGACGCGGGTGACGCGCGGGTCGGCGGCGAGGCGGCGGGCCAGTTCCGCGGCGTTCGCGGACGCCGCACGGACGCGTACGGGCAGCGTGGCAAGACCGCGGAGCAGCAGGTAACCGGCGAGCGGGTGCAGCACACCGCCGGTGGCGAACCGGACCTGGCGCAGGCGGCGGGCGAACTCCTCGTCGCAGGCCACCACCCCGGCCATCACGTCACCGTGTCCGCCCAGGTACTTGGTGGCGCTGTGCAGCACGAGTCGCGCCCCCTGTTCGGCGGGCCGCTGGAGCACCGGCGTGGCGAAGGTGTTGTCCGCGAGCAACGGCACGGTCCCGCAGGCGTGCGCGATCGCCCGCAGATCGAGTTCCGCGAGCGTCGGATTGGCAGGTGACTCGACCATCACCAGACCCGTGTCCGGCCGCAGCGCGTCCGCGATACCGGCCGGGTCGACCCAGGTCACCTCGGTGCCGAGCAACCCGGCCGTCAGCAGGTGGTCGCTGCACCCGTAGAGGGGACGTACGGCCACGACATGCCGCAGGCCCATCGCGTTCCGTACGAGCAGTACGGCACTCAACGCGGCCATGCCGCTCGCGAACGCCACCGCGCTCTCGGTGCCTTCCAGCCGGGCAAGGGCCGTCTCGAACCGGGCGACGGTCGGATTGCCGAGCCGGCCGTAGACCGGCGGTCCCTCCAAGGTGGCGCCGTTCGCGGCGAAGGCGTCGATCCGGGCGGCCTCGGCGCGACTGTCGTACGACGGATAGGTCGTCGACAGGTCGATCGGCGGGGCGTGCAGCCCCTGCCGGGCGAGGTCGTCCCGCCCGGCGTGCACGGCCTCGGTGGCCAGGGCCCGCACATCGTCCGTCACGTCCGTTGCGTCAGCCATCACGTCGTACGCGTCGTCAAATACGTCCATGACCAGCAGCCTGAACAGTGGCCGGAGTACGGGCGCAAAATCCCGTGCTACGTTCGGGCGATGTCCGAATCCGTCGTACTCGATCCGGTGGACCTCCATCTTCTGCGGCTGTTGCAGAACGACGCACGGGCCACCTATCGCGACCTCTCCGCGCAGATCGGCGTCGCACCCTCGACCTGCCTGGACCGGGTGACGCGGCTGCGCCGGGCGGGCGTCATCCTCGGCCATCAGCTGCGGCTCGATCCGACCAAGCTGGGGCGGGGCCTTGAGGCGCTGCTGTCCGTGCAGGTCAGGCCGCATCGGCGGGAGCTGGTGGGGCCGTTCGTGGAACGGATCCGGGCGCTGCCGGAGTCCCGTACCGTCTTCCATCTCACCGGCCCCGACGACTATCTCGTCCATGTAGCGGTGGCGGACATGGCGGATCTGCAGCGGCTGGTCCTCGACGAGTTCACCTCGCGGCGCGAAGTGGCCCGTGTCGAGACGCGGTTGATCTTCCAGCAGTGGGAGTGCGGACCGCTGCTGCCGCCCGCCCCGCGCACGACCGGCGTGGAACCGGGCTGACGCGCACGGCTCCCGTATATCCGGCTGACGCGCACGGTCTCTCCGTATGAGGATGTCCGCATGTCAGAGACGAAGAGCCCGCTGCCCCGCGAGGTCGCCGACGCATACGTCGACGACCTCATCGCCCTCGACCCGGTCACCGGTACGTATCTCGGCGTGAAGGAGAGTTCCAGCAGGTTGCCCGACACCTCGCCCGCCGGTCAGGAGGCGCTCGCCGAGCTGGCGCGGGCGACGCTCGCGAGGCTCGACGAGGCGGAGCGGCAGCCGGGTGCGGACAGCGACATCGAGCGCCGCTGCGGACGTCTGCTGCGCGAGCGGCTGACCGCCGAACTCGCCGTGCACGAGGCCGACGAGGGGCTGCGATCCGTCGGCAACCTGGCCACGGTCGCGCACTCGGTGCGCGAGGTGTTCACCGTGACTCCGGCCCAGACGGACGAGGACTGGGCCGCGATCGCCCAGCGGCTGCGCGCGGTGCCCACGGCGCTGGCCGGCTACCGCGAATCCCTCGCTCTCGGCCTGGAGCGCAAGCTGTACGCCGGCCCCCGCCCCACCGCGACCTTCATCGGCCAGCTCACCGAGTGGTCGGACACGGACGGTGCGGGCCGCGGCTGGTTCGAGGACTTCGCGTCGGCAGGTCCCGCCTCCCTGCGTACGGAACTGGACGAGGCCGCCCGATCGGCGACCGCGGCTGTCGTCGAACTGCGCGACTGGATGCGCGAGGTGTACGCGCCCACGATCGAGGGCGCGCCGAACACCGTGGGCCGCGAGCGGTACGCGCGCTGGTCGCGCTACTTCAACGGTACGGATCTGGATCTCGACGAGGCGTACGCGTACGGCTGGTCCGAGTACCACCGCCTGCTCGCCGAGATGAAGACCGAGGCCGAGAAGGTGCTGCCCGGCGCCGAGACACCGTGGGTGGCGCTCGCGCACCTCGACGAGCACGGCCGGCACATCGAGGGCGTCGACGAGGTCCGCGACTGGCTGCAGGGCCTGATGGACCAGGCGATCGAGGCGCTCGACGGCACGCACTTCGAACTCGCCGAGCGGGTACGGAAGGTGGAGTCCCGCATCGCCCCACCGGGCAGCGCCGCGGCCCCGTACTACACGCCGCCGTCCGAGGACTTCTCACGCCCCGGCTGTACGTGGCTGCCGACGATGGGGCAGACCCGCTTCCCGGTGTACGACCTGGTGTCCACCTGGTACCACGAGGGCGTCCCCGGCCATCACCTCCAGCTGGCGCAGTGGGTGCACGTGGCCGGGAACCTCTCCCGCTACCAGGCCACCGTGGGCGGCGTGAGCGCCAACTGCGAGGGCTGGGCGCTGTACGCGGAGCGGCTCATGGACGAGCTCGGCTTCCTCACCGACGCCGAGCAGCGGCTCGGCTACCTGGACGCCCAGATGATGCGCGCGGCCCGCGTCATCGTCGACATCGGCATGCACCTGGAGCTGGAGATTCCGGCTGACTCGCCCTTCCACCCCGGCGAACACTGGACGCCCGAGCTGGCCCAGGAGTTCTTCGGCGCGCACAGCAGCCGCCCCGCGGACTTCGTGGAGAGCGAGCTCACCCGCTATCTCTGCATCCCCGGCCAGGCCATCGGTTACAAACTCGGCGAACGTGCCTGGCTGCTGGGCCGCGAGAACGCACGCCGCCGCCATGGCGCAGCCTTCGACGCCAAGGCCTGGCACATGGCGGCGCTGTCGCAGGGGTCTCTGGGCTTGGACGACCTGGTTGACGAGCTCTCCCAGCTCTGACTGCGCGGTGGGCGCGTACGTGCTGCCCGAGGTCTTCCCTCGGCAGCACGTACGCAGGGTCGACGTCAGGCAGGCCAGGCCGGGATCACATGGGACGAGCCTCTCACTGCCGGAACCCGCCCACCGAGTCGACGACCTGTCCGGTGATCCACTCGGCCTCGTCCGTGGCGAGCCAGGAGATGAGGCGGGCGGGGTCGTCGGGTATGCCCCAGCGGCCGGCCGGGAACATCGCGGCGACGGCCTCGTAGTCGTCGCCGGTCATGTAGTCCGTGTCGACGGGGCCGGGGTTGACGGTGTTCACGGTGACGGCGAGGTCAGCGAGGGCGGTCGCCAGGGAGCGGGTGATCGAGGCGAGGGCGCCCTTCTGGAGGGCGTAGGCGATCTCGCCCGGCATGCCGCCCGCGATGTCCTGCCCGGAGGTCATCATCACCACACGCCCGCCCGGAGTCCGCGGCGGGCAAGCGGCCCGCATCCGGGCGTAGGCCTGGACGAGCAGCAGCACGGAGCGGGTGTCGACCGCCCAGTGGGCGTCGAGCATCGCGGCGTCGATGGTGTCGAGAGTGCCGTCGTCGCCGGAGAGGGCGTGGTTGGCGACGAGGATGTCGAGACGCCCGCCGAGTGCGTCCGCGGCCCGTGCGACCAGTTCGGCGGGCACGGTCGGGTCGGACAGGTCGCCCGGACCGTCGACCACCCGCGCCTCCGGGTCCCCGAGCACCTCGCGCACGCCCTCGGCCACCTCCTGGGGACGGTCCGCACCCCACGGCATGGCGGCATCGTGCGGCACATGGTGGTGCAGATACAGACTCGCTCCGTACGCGGCAAGCCGCCGGGCCACGGCGTAGCCGATGCCTCCGCGTCTGCTGGCGCCGGTGACGAGGGCGGTACGGCCGCGCAGCGGCAAGGGGTCGCGGCGCAGTGATTCGGCGGTGGGGTGCGGGAGTTGGGGCATGGCGCACCATGATGGTGGGGCGGGCGCTCGGGCCGCACATGATTTTTCCACCGCGCCCTGATGCGGCCACAGGCCGCTCAGGGGCGCGGGACTGTATCGATTTGCGGCTCCGCCGCGTGGGCGCGACCAGCCACGACGAACCCGCAGCTTCCAACCGCATCCCCAGCGGAGCGCCTGGCGCCTAGCCCGCGACCCGCCGCAGTTGGACCAGCCCCAGCCACGTCTCGGGCCCGGGCTCCGCATACGCCGCCCGGACCGCGTACCGCCCGGCTTCCAGCGCGATCCGCAGATGCCCCGCCTTCTCGGCGTCGTTACCGGGCCACGCCGCGTCGAACAGGACCACGGCTCCCGGGATGTCCCAGTGGAGTTCCCGCTGCCACACCGCCGCGTCGAGCGCCGCCGGAACACCGGCCAGCAGCTGCCTCTCCGACTCCGCGGCGCACCACCGTACGAAGGTGCCGTGCTCGGGCAGATAGGCGGTCGAGGCGGGATCGTCGCCGAGGACGAGGGCCGTGGCGTTGCCGACCGGAAGCAGACCGATGTAGCCGTCCACGTCACAGGCCCGGTCGTAGTCGGACGCCAATTCGACGCCGTCCGCCCCCGTCCAGAACGGCAGCACCACCTCCGGGATCGCTATGAGGGGCCCACCGCCGGACTCCACCCACTCGACCGCACCTTGATCCGCGTGACTCACCATGCGGGAGAAGCTACACGCACCGGGTGACACGGAAATGGCTGTGTCACCCATGAGTCCCATAGGCAGCAGAGTGCTCAGCAGCCGCAGTCCGCCGCGTCGGCCGGTGCGGTCAACACGTCGGGCTTACGCCGCTCGTGGCCCTCCCAGGTCTCGAACTCGAAGCCCTCGCGCACCCAGTACTCGAAGCCGCCGAGCATCTCCTTGACCTGGAAGCCGAGTTGGGCGAGGGCGAGGGCGGCGCGGGTCGCGCCGTTGCAGCCCGGCCCCCAGCAGTAGGTGACGACCGGCACGGACTTGTCGAGGAGTTGCTCGGCCTGCTCGGGGATGAGGGCTGTGGGCAGATGGATCGCGCCGGGCACATGACCCTGGTCCCAGGACTCGGTGGAGCGGGAGTCGAGGACGACGAAGCCGGGGTCGCCGTCTGCCGCGAGCGTGGCGGCGACGTCGGACACGTCCGCGTGGAAGGCGAGGCTCGCGCGGAAGTGGGCGGCGGCTGCGGCGGGGGACGCCGGGGGCATGCGCAGAACCGGGTTCACGGCGGTGGTGGTCGTGGTGTTGCCGGTCGCAGTCGCGGTCTTGGTCACGGTGTGGCCTTCCGTCGGGTTTCGTGCTCAAGAATCTACGGCCGGTAATCCGCCCTTCTGAAGGGGCGATCCACGGTCTCACCCATGGTCAGCCGGGGATTCCTCTGCTATTCCTCGACCATGACCGCGTATTCCCCGGACGCCACCGACTGGCGCATCCTCGAGGTCCTCCAGCGCGAGGGCCGGGCCAGCTTCGCCGAGTTGGCCCGTGCCGTCTCCATGTCCGCGAGCGCGGTCACCGAACGAGTGCGCCGACTGGAGGAGGCGGGCGTCATCCAGGGGTACGCGGCTGTCGTGGACCCGGAGAGGCTGGGGCTGCCGATCCTCGCCTTTGTGCGGCTGCGCTATCCGACCGGGAACTACAAGCCGTTCCACGATCTTGTCGCCGCGACCCCCGAGATCCTGGAGGCGCACCACGTCACGGGCGACGACTGCTTCGTCATCAAGGTCGCGGTGCGCTCCATGAGCCACCTGGAGGAGGTGACGGGCAAGCTCGGCACGCTCGGCTCGGTGACCACGAGCGTCGTGTACTCGTCACCGCTGCCCCGGCGTCCCATCGGCCACTGATCCCGCTGCCCTGCCACCTCATCGCTCGCGGCCGCCGTCACCGCGCCGCCCGACCGGTCACCGCCCCCTCTGCCGTACGACCGACCCCGACCGCCCCTTCACCACCTCCAGCTGGGCGTGGATGCGGCGCCGCAGATCCGGTACGTGGCTGACGATGCCGACGCTGCGGTCGCGCTCCCTCAGCGAGTCGAGGACGTCGAGTACCTCGTCGAGGGTCTGGTCGTCGAGGCTGCCGAAGCCCTCGTCGATGAAGAGGGTGTCGAGACGGACACCGCCCGCCTCGTCGGTGACGACGTCCGCCAGGCCCAGCGCCAGGGCGAGGGAGGCGAAGAAGGTCTCGCCGCCGGAGAGTGTCGCCGTGTCGCGTTCGCGGCCGGTCCAGGCGTCGACGACGTGCAGTCCCAGGCCACTGCGGCCACGTCCGGCGCGGTCGTCGGAGTGAACGAGGGTGTACCGGCCGGAGGACATGCGCTGCAGGCGTGCGGTCGCGGCGGCGGCGACCTGTTCCAGGCGGGCGGCGAGGACGTAGGACTCCAGGCGCATCTTGCGTTCGTTGTCCGCGGAGGTGCCCGCGGCGAGGGTGGCGAGGCGGGCCACGCGGTCGTACTCCTCGCGCAGCGGACCGAGTCGGCGCACGGACGCGGTCGCCCGGTGGGTGAGCCGGTCGAGTTCGGTGCAGCGCCGGGCGGCGGCGTCGCGGGCCGAAGCGGCCTCGCGGACCCGGCGGGCGGCATCGGCGGCGGCCTGTTCCGCGGCGGCGAGGTCGGCGGGCGGCTGCTGGGCGGCCTCGGCGGTGTCGGCCTCGGCGAGTACGGCCCGTACGGCTGCCTCCTCCTGTTGCCAGGCGTCGAGCCGCCGTTGGAGGTCGCGGTGAGCCGCGTCGTCGAGGAGCGCGGCTGCCGCGGCCTGCGGCGTGTCGAACCCGGCGCGGAAGGCCGCGTCGGCGAGTCGCGCGTCGGCGTCCTTGAGCCGCTGCGCGGTGTCCGCCGCCAGGCGCGCGGCCTCCGCGGCCTCGGTGAACTGCGCCGCCTGCCGCTCCAGTTGCGCGGCCCGCGCCGATACGCTGCCCGCGGCGCCCCTGGCCTGCGCCAACTCCTCCGCCAGTCCTGCCCCTTCGCGGTCGAGGGTCTCCCGGCGCGCGGCGCGTGAGGCGGCGCGCAGCGCGGCTTCCTGACGGGCGGCGAGCCGCCGCTCGTGCTCGCGCTCGGCCTGTCTCAGGGCCTCGCTCGCCGCGTGCAGACCGGAGGCGGCTTCGCGCGCCTCGGCGTGTTGCCGCGCCAACTCCTCGGCCTGCTCGGCGAGTTGCGCGGTGGGAGCGTCGCCGGCCTCGGCGGTCGCCGCGGCCAGCGCCTCGCGTACGACGCCGAGCCTCCGCTCGGCCTCGGCGCGCTGCTCGTCGGCCTCCTGATAGGCGACGAGCGCGGACTCCTCCGTCTGCTGGTCCACATGTCCGGCGATCTTCCGGGCGGGCGCCGGGTGTTCGGTGCCACCGCAGACTGCGCAGGGTTCGCCGTCCACGAGAGCGGCGGCGAGTTCCGCGGCGATGCCCTTCAGGCGCTGTTCCTTGAGGTCGAGCCAGTGGGCACGGGCGTCGGCGGCGTGCTCTCGCGCGGCGAGCACGCGGGCGTGGGCGTCTTCCGTGTCGCCGGCGAGCTGGTCCCGCAGCCGCGCTGCCTCGAGCCGCGTCCGGGCGGGCTCGCGCTGTACGGCGAGTTGCTCGGCGCGAGTGGCGCCCTCCTGCGCCGATTCGATGCGCGCCTGGTGCCCGGCGTGGGTGGTCTCCCAGGAGGCGAGCCAGCTCTCCGCATCCTGGAGCACGTCCTCGTCGGCGCGCTCCTGGCGGTCCAGGGCCTCGCGCTCGGTGGCGAGTTCTGCCAGCCGGTGCTCGGCCCGGCGGGCCGATTCCAGGCCGCCCAGTTCCTCGGCGGCCTTGCGTGCGGCAGCCGCGAGGCCACTGGCGCCGGCGTCGGCGAAAGTCTCCGGGATCAGCGCACGCGCGTGTGTCTCGTCGGCAGCGGCCCGCCGGTGCTCGGCCTCCGCGGCGTCGCGCAGGGACAGCGCGGGCGCCACGGCCTCGGCCTTGCGAGCACGCTCCATCCGCGCCCGGGCCTCCCCGTGCGTACCGGAGTGCTCCTCCAGGCGCGCGGCCCGCTCCCGCGCCTCGGTGAACCGCTGCTGCAACCGCGCCACTTCGCGTACGTCACCGAGAACGCGATCCGCCTCCGACTGCGCCGACTCGGCGGCTTTCTGGGCGCAGTGCGCAACGGTGAACCGTTCGCGTGCGGTACTGCGGGCGATCGCGGCCCAGGACAGTACGGACTCGGCGAGCCCTGTGTCTCCGGGCGCCACATCGGGCAGCGGCAGCTCCACGATGTCCCCGGCGGCCTGCTGCATACGGTGCGCGTCAGCGAGTAACTCCGCGTCCCCTTCGCGTACTTGGGCCTCCGCCGCGCGCCGCAGCTCGGCCAGGCGCTGCTCGACGGCCGCGAAACGGCGGGTGTCGAAGAGGCGGCCGAGGAGCTTGCCGCGGGCCTCGGCGTCGGCCCGCAGGAAGCGCGCGAAGTCGCCCTGCGGCAGCAGTACGACCTGGCAGAACTGCTCGCGGTTCATGCCGAGCAGCTGCTTGACCTCCTCACCGATCTCCTGGTGGGAGCGACTGAGGTCCTTCCAGGAGCCCGCCGACGCGTCGTACTCGCGTAGCCGGCTCTGCGGCTTGTCGACGGTTGTGCCCGGCCGGTTCCCCTTTTTGGGACGCTCCCAGGGCGGCTGCCTGGTGATCTCCAACCTCCGCCCGGCGACGGTGAGTTCGAGCCGGATCTCGGTACGGGTGCCGGGCGCGGCGTGGTCACTGCGCAGCGTCATGCCCTGGCCGCTCTGCCGGGCGCCCGGCACCGACCCGTACAGGGCGTAGCAGACCGCGTCCAGCACCGAGGTCTTGCCCGCGCCGGTCGGCCCGTGCAGCAGGAAGAGCCCGGCGGCCGACAGCTCGTCGAAGTCGACCGCCTGGGCGCCGCCGAAGGGCCCGAACGCGGTCATGTGCAGCCGGTGCAGCCTCATCGGGCCACCTCGTGGACGGCCTCGTCCGCGCGTACGGCGTCGAACGCGTCACGGAGCACGGCCTGTTCGCGCGCGTCGGGTCCCGCGCCGCGCACATGGGCCACGAAGTCCTCCGCGATCTCCTGGTCGCTGCGTCCCGCCAGCCGCCGGGCGTACGAGACGTCCGGGTCGTCGGGCGCCCGCTCGGGATCGAAGACGAGGCTCAGCGTGTGCGGGAAGCGCTCGCTGAGCCGTGCCATGGGGTCGGCGGGGTGCACCGGGTCGGTGAGGGTCGCCTCGACCCACGCCTCTTCGTGCCGGGCCAGCTCCGGGTCGGCCAGCAGGTCCTCCAACCGCCCTCGGACACGGGCGAGAGCGCGCGGTACGGGGCAGTCGATCCGCTCGGCGTCGAGCGAACCGTCCGCTCCCAGATCGACCAGCCACATGCTCTTGCGATGGTCGGCCTCCGAGAAGGAGTACGGCAACGGGGAGCCGGAGTAGCGCACGCGCTCGGTGATGGTCTGGCTGCCGTGCAGATGACCGAGTGCCGCGTAGTCGACCCCGTCGAAGACCCCGGCCGGTACGGCGGCGACCCCGCCCACCGTGATGTCCCGCTCGCTGTCACTGGCCTCGCCCCCGGTGACGAAGGCATGCGCGAGGACTACGCAGCGGGTTCCCCCCGCTCGCGTGGCGAGGTCGGCGCGGACCCGCTCCATCGCCGCCGCGAGCACCGCCTCATGACCGGGCTTCTCGACTCCGAACTCGTCCTTCACCAGGGCTGGTTCGAGATACGGCAGCCCGTAGAAGGCCACGTCGCCGTGGGCGTCGGCCAGCACCACGGGCGTGCCGCACGCCGAAGGCTCGGTCCGCAGATGGATGCCCGCGCGGTCGATCAGCCCGGCTCCCACCCCCAGCCTGCGCGCCGAGTCATGGTTCCCGGAGATCATCACCGTCGGCACACCGAGGTCGGCCAGCCGGTGCAGGGCGTCGTCGAAGAGCTCGACCGCGGCCAGGGGCGGCACCGCCCGGTCGTACACGTCCCCCGACACGACCACCGCGTCCACCCCGCGCTCGCGCACGGTCGTGACCAGGTGGCCGATGAACTCGGCCTGGGCACCGAGCATGTTCACCCGGTGGAACGCCCGGCCGAGATGCCAGTCGGAAGTGTGCAGCAGCCTCATGATCCCCGAGACTAACTGCCGGGTCGGACATCACGGGCGGCTACTGCCGTATCGGTCCGGCGCCCGGAGCCGGACCGAGAGTGTCCGCCCCACCGGTAGCGGCGCACGTGCCTGCTGTACTCCTTCCTGAGCAGGCGGGCGGAGACGCCCTTGAGGCTGTTGACCAGCTTGGACAGCTGGACCTTCGGCGGTAGTGCTCCAACAGGTGTACGTGGTCGTGTTCGCCGTTGAACTGCTTCAGCCCGGCCTCGAAGTTGCACCTGTACCGGATGGGCGGCGCGCCCGTCCCGGCTGCCGGGAGGGCCGTCGTCAAGCGCCCGTGCGGCGTCAAACCGACCGCCGCAAGGTAGGTGGGAATCTCCTTCCTGAGGCTTGCCAAAGGCAGGAGATCACTTCACAACGCGGACACTCAGATCGGCGTCGGCGGCGAGGAGGAGCTCACCCCGGAACCGTCACCGTCATGAGCCGGCGTCCCCATACGCCTCTCCCCCCAGCTCGAACCCCGCCGTCCCCGCCGTGGCATCGGCCAGCCACGCCCGGAACGCCTCCACGTCCGCGTCCGGGAGGGCGATCTCGAGGGTGACGGCCTCTCCGTAGCGGACGTCGCGTACCTCGCGCCCGGTCGACCGCAGGTCGTTCTGCACCTTGCCGGCCCGCTGGTGGTCGACGGTGACTGTGGCGAGACGGAAACGTTTGCGTGTGATGGTGCCAAGGACGTCCAAGGCCTCGCCCACCGCTCCCCCGTAAGCGCGGATGAGTCCGCCCGCGCCGAGCTTGACGCCGCCGTAGTAGCGGGTGACGACGGCGACGACGTACCGCAGGTCGCGGCGCAGCAGCATCTGGAGCATCGGGACACCGGCCGTGCCGCCGGGTTCGCCGTCGTCGCTCGCCTTCTGCACGGAGGCGTCGGCGCCGATGACGTACGCGAAGCAGTTGTGCGTGGCGTCCGCGTGCTCCTTGCGGACGGCCGCGATGAACTCCTGGGCCTCCTGTTCGGTGGCCGCCGGGGCGAGCGCGCACAGGAAGCGGGAGCGGTTGACTTCGGTCTCGTGCACGCCTGCGCGGGGCACCGTGCGGTACTCGTCCTGCATCGGGCCAGCGTATGTGCCGCACGCGAAGGTGCCGATCGCGAAGGTGCTGCACGGGAAGCGCTCCGCACGCGCGCGTGCGTCCCGTCGGGCCGCTCGGTGCGGAAGCTCAGGGCGGAGGTCAGCCCTTCTTGCCCGGCTTCGTGCCGCGCGGCACGGTCATGTCGGTGAGCAGCGCCATGCCGGGTCCGAGGGAACGCCAGGTGTCGCCGTACCAGGTGAGGACAGCGATCGCCGACGTCGGGAATTTCGTGCGGACCTCGTCCAGCGCGTCGTTGAGGCTGTCCCCGGCCAGGGTGAGCACCAGCTCCTCAAGGCCGGGGTTGTGCCCGATCAGCAGCAACGTCCTGACCTCGTCGGGCACTTCGCGCACCGCTGCCAGCAACTCCGGCACGTCGGCCGCGTACAGCCGCGGATCGTGGCGTACGGGAGGAGGTGTGGCCCATTCGGCGGCGGCCAGTTCCCAGGTCTGGCGGGCGCGCAGGGCGGTGGAGCAGAGCGCGAGATCGGGCACCCAGTCGGCGGCGGCGAGCGCGCGCCCGGCAGCCGGGGCGTCTCTGCGGCCACGCGGTGCGAGCGGTCTTTCGTGGTCGGCGACGCCGTCCGGCCAGGCCGACTTGGCGTGCCGCAGGACGACAAGGCGGCGCCACGGGGGCGCTCCGGCGGGCGCGTTCATGACAGGGTCCCGCGGCCGATGTCACGGGTGAGTTCGAGCCCGAGGAGGCGGTCGGCGTAGGCGTACGTCTCGAAGCGGGCGCCGTCCGGAACGGTCTGGGACGTCGCCACCCGGCGCAGTACGTCGAGTACGGCGGGCACGTCCAGGTCGTCCTCCCAGGCGGCGCGCAACTGTTGGCGTACGGGATCGGGGATGGGACTGGACGGATGTGTGGCCCAGGCGGCGACGGCTCCCCGCCAGTGGCTGAGGACCTTCTCGGCGTCGGCCAGGCCGGCCGGGCCGAGGCTGAGGTGTTCGTGGCGGGGCCGCGCGAGCAGGGCGAGACGCAGGGCGGAGGGCTCGGGCTCCTCGCTCCCCTCACCGGCCTCGCGAACCGGACCGCTCTCGTCATCGGCCGGGGCCTCGTCGTGCACGGGGGCGACCTCGACTCGTACGCCGTCCGGCGCCTCGTCGCCCTCGCCGCCGCCCGGTCCTTCCGAAGCCGCGACAACACGGAGCACCTGTGCCTCGCCCAGCGCCGGTTCGCCGGCCCGGTGGTCCTCGAACGGCCGGATGCCGAGGGCCGAGGCGCGTTCCCGGAGTTCCGCGTGCCCTTCAAGGGCGGTCAGCACCGTCCAGACGGGCGTCCCGTTGAGTTCCAGGGCGCGTACGAGTATGTCGGCGACCAGGAGCACCCGCAGGCCGGTGGTGTCGGCGCGCGGCACATGGGCCTCGACGCGGGTCAGGCCCCGGCGGGCGGGGGCGGCGTCGGCGGGTTCGCCGGTTCGGGCGTCGGTGATACGGAGCACGGGGTGAGCGTAGGCCCGTGAGCGGCTGGGCGCAGGGGGACGTGCGTCATTCGGGAGCCGCGCGGTGGTGGACGTGGCCGACACGCGGTCGGCCCGTGCCCATCCGGTCGGCGGTGCCTCAGGTGGGAGTGTCCGGTCTGCGGCACTATGGTCCTGTGGTGGCGGTGCTCGAACAGTCGGCGCCCAGGGGCATGTCGGCGGACAAAGGAGTTCGGGCGTGCGTGAGTTGCGTGAGTTGATGGTCATCGAGGCGCCCTCCGTGCTCGGACTGCGTCCGTCCGGCGTGCAGGATCTGCCGGAGGCCCTGCGCGACGCCGGGCTGCTCGACCGCCTCGGGACGGCGGTGGCCATGGGGGTCCCCCCGCTCGAGCGAAGCCGAGAGTGGGGGAGGGTCGAGGCGGCGGCGTACGACCCGAGGCGCGACGCCGACACCGGGGTGCTCAACCCGGTCGGTATCGCGCGGCACTCCGTCGCGCTGGCCGACGCCGTGGGCGGCGTACTGGACCGGGGCGGCTTCCCCGTGGTCCTCGGCGGTGACTGCAGCATCCTGCTGGGCAATCTCCTCGCCCTGCGCCGCCGGGGGCGTTACGGCCTGCTGTTCCTCGACGGCCACACCGACTTCTACCAACCCTCCGCGGAGCCGGCGGGCGAGGTGGCCTCGATGGAACTCGCCCTGGTCACGGGCCGCGGGCCCAGCCTGCTGACCGACCTGGAGGGCCGTGGTCCGCTGCTGAGGGACGAGGACGTCGTAGCCCTCGGCTTCCGCGACACCGAGGAGTCCACCGCGGCCGGGATGCAGCCGCTGCCGCCGGGGCTGCACGCACTGGACCTCGATGCGGTACGGGTTCTCGGCGCCGACACCGCCGCGCGTCAGGCGGTCGAACGGCTCAACGGGGGCGGGAGCGACGGGTACTGGGTCCATCTCGACGTCGACGTACTGGACGACGCGGTGATGCCCGCCGTCGACTACCGCATCCCCGGTGGGCTGACCTGGCCGGAACTCGAGAGCGTGCTGCGGACCGCGCTGGCCGGCGAGCGAGCCGTCGGCTTCGACGTCACGATCTTCAACCCCCGCCTCGACCCCGACGGCACCATCGCCGCCCGCCTCACCGAGTGCCTGTGCCGGGGCCTGTCGGCGCTGCGCAGCGCTCGCTGAAGCCGGCCGTCAGGCGGCGGGCTTCTCCCAGACCGAGACATGCCGGCGGCTCTCGCTGGTGAACGGCGCCCGTGTCCAGTCCTCCCACCGGTCACGCAGCCGCATTCCGGCAAGCCGCGCCATCAGATCCAGTTCCGACGGCCACACGTACCGGAACGGGTAGTACTCGTGCTCGGCCCGCCCGTCGACGATCGTGACGTAGTTCGAACTCATCGCCTGGGTGGCGACGTCGTAGATGTCGAACGCCCACTGTGTCGGGCTGATGTGGAACGGCACGGCGTTCTGCCCGGGCGGCAGCCGGCGCAGCTCCGGCACCCCCACCTCGATGACAAAGCAGCCACCGGGCCGCAGATGCGTGGCGGCGTTCTGGAAGCAGGCCACCTGGGCGTCCTGCGTCGTCAGGTTGTTGATCGTGTTGAACACGAGATAGGCGACCGCGAACGTACCCTCCACCCGCGTCGTGGCGAAGTCGCCGATCGTCACCCCGACGCTGTCCCCGCCGGGCTTGGCGCGCAACCGGGCCGCCATGGCCCGCGACATGTCGATGCCATGGACCGGGATCCCGCGCCGGGCCAGCGGCAGTGCGATCCGGCCGGTGCCGACGCCGAGTTCGAGCGCCCGGCCGTCGCCGGCGAGCCCGGCCAGCAGGTCGACCGCCGGATCCACCGCCTCCGCGCGGAACATGTCCCCCAACGACTCGTCGTAGCCGGCCGCCACCTTTTCCCCGAAGTAGCCGTCCTCATCATGCATTTGGGGAACGTACCGCCTGTGGCCCGGCGGACGCTCGCGGTTTTTCCAGCCCAGCGGGCACGCCGCGCAGCGCTTGGGAACAAGGGTGGGTGCACCGCACACATGACGCTGTCCGTGCTTCCGTGCGGCGACCGAAAGGTCCCGCGGCATGACGGCCGGCCTGGTGCCGCAGGGATCCCGGGGCACCAAGCCGGCCGGTCGTTCCACGGAGCGCGAGCGGTCAGATGGCGAGGGTCGTGCCGTCAAAGCGGCTGAGGGTGAAGTCCGCGTTCTCCAGCGTGGCCTTCTTGGCCTCGCGCAGGACGCCGATGGCGATCTCCTCGCCCAGCCGTACCGACTCCGAGTAGTCGGTACGCCAGTGCACGCCGCCCATGTTGCGGCCGATGGCGATGTTGGCGGCGACCTTGTTGAGCTCGCCGCCGACGGTGAGCTGTCCGGCGTCCGGGCCGGTGTACGGCTCCAGGGCGGTGCCGTCGGTGGTGGGCACAACCGGGTCTGGCAGGACGTGCGACTCGTCGAACCACGCCTTGAGGATCGTCGCGCACGCCCCGGCCACCGTGGCGTGTCCGGCGCCGTACGCGGGGTGCGTCGGGCTGCCCTCGGGGAACGCCTGCGGCAGCAGATAGCTGCCGTACTTCTCGAAGACGCGCTTGACGGCGACGGAGTCCAGCACGCCGGTGTCGAGCGGGTACTCGCGCTGCCCGCGCAG
Organism: Streptomyces sp. NPDC006365; assembly: GCF_042870755.1. Classification (NCBI taxonomy): domain Bacteria; kingdom Bacillati; phylum Actinomycetota; class Actinomycetes; order Kitasatosporales; family Streptomycetaceae; genus Streptomyces; species Streptomyces sp. NPDC006365. Next base: position 78,527 of record NZ_JBIAHS010000001.1, on the reverse strand, counting down.
CTGCAGGTGAACCCGGCCCCCGAACTCCTCCGGCCGCAGCCGACGGTGCACGTACCACTTCTGGAACCACACCGCCTTCAGGGCGCGGGTGGCGACTTCCGTGACGAGCGAGAGGATGTGCGGATCGCCGTACGTCCCGAAACCGGTCTGGTTGCGCGAGAAGTTGTACGGGTTGCCCGGGTCCACCGGCGCCTTCATGTCGAGCAGGATGAGGGCGGCGTTGAGGTAGGCCTCGTACAGCGCGTCGAAGTGCACGTAGTGTGCCAGGTCGCGCGGGGTCTGGATGTACCGACGGGTGGCGAAGTCCCGCTCGTCCGGCTCGGGTTCGAAACCGTTCTGCACCTCCAGCCAGTCGTCCCAGGTGGTGAGGTGGTCGACCGGACGGACCAGGGTGTCGAGCCGCTGTGGGATCAGCAGTGCGCCGTACCGGATGTCCTTGAACAGGAACTGCGAGACGTACGGCCCTGCCAGATCGCCCCGGGTGTCCCCGCGGAAGATGGTCTGCGGGGTGACCTGGCTGTCCAGCTTCGGCGCCCGGAAGTCCGCGAGCCCGCTCAGTTCGCCGGCCGCTTCGGCGATCAGCTCGCTGTCGGTGAACCGGGTGAACAGCACATCACGGCACAGCGCCATCCAGTACAGTTCGACCGCCTCGGCGGAGCTCTGCGCGCTGTCGATGCGCGGTGCGGGAGGCACGGATACCGCCTGGGCGTCCGGGCCCTGCAGGTCGAAGGAGGCACCGGCCTGCGGGTTGGTCAGCTTGCGGGTGCCTCCGAGCGGGATCCGCTCGAAGTCCTCGAAACTGCCCGTGGCCAGCGCCCTGCGCAGCAGGTGGTACGCGGCCGGGTCGACCTCTCCGAACTTGTTGTGCGGTAATGCCTTGGAGTAGTTGGCGACAAAGGCGTGGTCCGTCTCAGCCCCGTTGGCGGCGTGCACCGGCACGTGGCGCTGGAACTCCGCCTCAGCCGCCCGGATCCGCGCATCGCGCGCGGCAAAACGACGATCACTCATGCGAATACCCCCGTATTCCCCGTGAGTTGTGCGTGAGATGAGTGGCGCGTGAATCGCACTCAACTCATAAGACTCCGGGCGTCTCGGGATCGTTCCGCGGAATCAGGCAATCCGGTACATCTACACATGTGCGAGGCGGAGTTCCCCTATGGATCCGGCGCGAACCGGGTGCGCGGCGGGGCGCCGCCGCGCACGGTTTCCATCCGATATCTGGCGAGGGGACGCCCCGCTTTAGCGGGGTGGGGAATCGCTTCTCTGGGCTGCTCTGACCTCAACTCGGTGCACGGATCTGCACTGTTCACCTGTGCTGCCTTCTTGCCGCACTAGACCTGTCGCGTGTGTATAGTGATCGTGTGACTGTGACCAGGAAAGTTCGCCGGTTCTCCGGCGGCGTGTACGACCTTGGGCTCCATGTGGTGTGGTGCCCGAAGTACCGCCGCCCGGTCCTCGGTGGAAGGGTCGCATCACGCCTGGATGAGCTGATCCGGCAGAAGGCCGACGAACGGGGGTGGGAGATCGTGGCGCTTGAGGTGATGCCTGACCACGTCCACTTGTTCGTCAAGCATGACCCGAAGTCGTCGGCCTCGTACGTGGCGAACCAGTTCAAGGGCTTCACCTCGCGCGTGCTGCGCTCGGAGTTTCCGCACCTGAAATCGCGGATGCCCACGCTGTGGTCGTCGTCGTACTTCGCCGCCTCCGTCGGCGCAGTCTCGGCTGCGACGGTGCAGCGGTACATCGACACTCAGTGGGAACGACCCTGGAAGAAGAACCAGGTGGACGACGCATGATCCGCGCGTACAAGTTCCTCCTGCGTCCCACCGTCCGCCAGGAGCGGGCTTTGACGGAGATGCTGCGGGACCACTGCTCCCTGTACAACGGCGCGTTGCAGGAGCGCCGGGACGCCTACCGGCACACCTCGAAGACGAGCATCAAGTATGCAGACCAGTCGGCCCAGCTTCGCGAGATCCGGGCGTTCGACCCGGAACGCCAAGGCCGCTGGTCGTTCTCCAGCCAGCAGGCGACGCTGCGCCGCCTGGACAAGACCTTCCAGGCGTTCTTCCGCCGCGTCAAGGCCGGACAGACACCCGGCTACCCGCGATTCAAGGGCGTCGGGCACTTCGACACCGTCGCTTTCCCCAAGGATGGCGACGGCTGCCGCTGGGACTCCACCCCGCACGACCCCCACACCCGCGTCCGCCTCCAGGGTGTCGGACACGTCCGGGTCCACCAGCACCGGCCCGTGCCCGGCCGGGTCAAGACAGAAGACGACGGGTACGAGCCCGCACGCCGTACGTTCGGACGGTGCGCCCAACGCCGATGCCGGGGATTCTGGACACATGACGATCGACGTGACGGCACAGCGGGTCCTCCCACTGCCTCCCGATCGGGTGGCCGGGTACGCGACGGACTGGCGCCACGACGCCGAGTGGACGCAGGGCATCCGCACGGCGGAGCTGACCCGGGAGGCGGACGGGGGCGGTTTCGGTGTGGGCGCCGAGGTCACCCGTACCGCCTCTTTCCTGCGGCGGCGCATCGACTATGTCCTGCGGGTGGCCGCGTACGAGCCCGGACGGCTGCTGGACATGGTCTCGGTGGCCGGTCCGTTCCACATGCACGTCACCTACGCCTTCGAGCCCCACCCACGCGGAACCCTCGCCCGCATCCGCGTCCGGGGCGGCGAAGGCGGCTTCTACCGGCTGGCCGCACCGCTCCTGGCCCGCCAGGTTCGCTCTTCGATCACCAAGGACCTGCGCAGCCTCGAACACCGGCTCGCCGAAAGGGAATGAGGGCCTTCCATGGCGTACGACGAAGGACTGGCCGAGCGGATTCGTGAGCACCTGGGTGCGGATCCGGGCATCGCGGAGAAGCGCATGTTCGGCGGCATCTCCTTCCTGTACCGCGGCAATATGGCCGTGGCCCTCCGCGGCGACGATTTGATGGTCAGGGTCGGCCCGGACGCCACCGAAGCGGCCCTCGCCCGGCCGGGAGCGCAGGTCTGCGAGATGGGCGGGCGCCTGATGCGCGGCTGGATCCTGGTCGCCGCGTCCGCGCTCGAGGAGGACGAGGCGCTCAGCGCCTGGATCGACGAGGGGTACGCATTCGCGGCGGGCCTGCCGCCCAAGTGAAGCCGGACCCTGAGGCCGGACTCGGACCTGCCGAGCGGGCGGGAATCACCGTTGCCTGCCCGCTGTTGCCTGCCAGAGCAGGCATCGCAGGCAGCCCCAAGGAGGCCGATCGTGTACGGCGACTCAGCAACGGTCCGCAAGATCCTCACCGAGCTCGGTGACACCTGGGCGGTCGTCGGACTGTCGACGAACGAGCGCCGGGCGGCCTACGGAGTCGCCAAGGTCCTCCAGCGCTACGGCAAGCGCGTCGTCCCGGTGCATCCGAAGGCCGAGACGGTGCACGGGGAGAAGGGGTACGCGTCGCTGTCGGACATCCCCTTCGACGTGGACGTCGTCGATGTGTTCGTCAACAGCGACCTGGCCGGTCCCGTCGCCGGCGAAGCCGCCGCCATCGGCGCGAAGGCCGTCTGGTTCCAGCTGGGCGTCATCGACGAGGCGGCGTACGAACGGACGCGTGCGGAGGGCCTCGACATGGTCATGGACCGCTGCCCGGCCATCGAGATTCCGAAGCTCGGCTGACCCGCGACCGCCGGCCGCCCGTCCTCAGCGGTTCCTGCGCGACGTCACCGTGAACTGCGCCCCGTCGGGATCCCGGAGCACCGCCTCCGTCGGGGGCACCTCCGTGTGCGATGTGCCCACCCGGACGACGGTGCCGCCGTGGGCCCGCGCGGCGGCGACGCATGCCTCGACGTCGGGGACCGCGAAGTGGATCTGCCAGTGCGGCCGGATGGTGGGATCGGGCGCCGCCTCCACGGCGCCGGAGTGTATCCGGGCCACGATCTCGCCCTCGCTGCGCAGGACGACTTCGTCCGCCTCGTAGTGGACCTCGCAGCAGCCGGGCCGTGCGGAGGCCCACTCGAGGACCTCGCCGTAGAACATGGCGGCGTCGAAGGCGTCGCGGGTGTGCAGCCGTACGAAGGCCGGGGCGGCCCGGCGCCACGACTCCCAGCCGGAGATGAGCCGGCCCTCCCAGATGCCGAAGACCGCTCCGTCGCGGTCCGCGAGGACAGCGGCCCGGCCGGGCGGGAACGCGATCGGGCCGACCGCGGTCGTGCCGCCGCGTTCCTGCCCCCGGGCCACGGCGTCGTCGGCGCTGGACACGGCGAAGTAGGGGGTCCAGGCGACGGCCATCTGCCACATGGAGGCCACGGCCGCGATGCCCGCGACCGGCACATCGTTGGCGTACGCGATCCGGAACCGGTCGCCCAGCGGGACCGAGCGGAACTTCCAGCCGAACACCGCGTGGTAATAGTCCTCCGCGGCGGCTTCGTCGCGTGCCGTCAGGCTGACCCAGCATGGGGCGCCGAACACCGACTGACTGGAGATGACATCTTCTTGAACTGTGGTGTCACGGTTCATGGCAGTACCGTCCTGGCTTCCTGACCGGTGTGCTCAGCCGGTGCCGAATCGCTCCCAGACGCGGTGCTCGCCCAGCAGCCGGGTGATCTGCTCCAGGGCGCTCGTGCCGCTGTTCGCGGTCACGACGCCCGGCGCACCGGCCGGGACGCCCGCGGCATCGAGGGCGGTTTCGGCACCCGCCCAGCCGCCGATGGCCTTCCCGTGCCGGTAGGCCTCCGACAGCATCAGAAGCACCCGCGGATCCGTGGTTGCTTCCGTACCAGCATCCCCCGCCTTGGCGTCGCGCGCTCCGTAGGCGTCGCTCCCGGGTCCCGGAGCGCCCGCCAGCAGCACGGCGTCGTACTCCACCGACCGGGCCGTCGCGAAGGTGCGCTGCACCTGGACCGGCTCGCCCTCCGCGTCGAGCTTGCCGCCGGCCGGGGCGATCACCAGCGGGACCATGCCCGCGTCCAGGACCGCCCGGCGCACGGTGCGTACGCCGTCGAGGTCGCCACGCTCGTCGGTGACGATGCCGATGACGCGCCCGTCCAGCGGCCAGGTGTGGCCCAGCTGTGAGAGGGCGGGACTGGGGTCGACGGCCGTGAGGGAAACGGTGGCCTCGGGAGCGGGCAGGCCGAGACCGGTGGCGACCTGTTCGCACAGTTCGGGGTCGATGTTGGCGAGCACCTGGAGCCCTCGCTCCTTGACGGCCTGCTCGTAGCACTTGCCCAGCTCGAAGGTGTACGCCGCGATGATGTGCTCGCGCTCCACCGGGGACATGCTGCGCCAGAAGAGCCGGGGCTGGCTGAAGTGGTCCGAGAAGGAGGCCGGGGCCTCGCGCTGCTTCCTGGCCGTCGGCACCTCCACCGGCGTCTCGATGTACGCGCCGGTGTTGGCACCCGCGAGGAACGGGCAGCCTCCGTCGAGGGAGTTGGGCCGGTAGGGCGCCGCTCCGGTGTGGACGGCCGTCTGGTGCATGCCGTCCCGGTGCATGTCGTTGACGGGGGCGTGGGTACGGTTGACGGGGAGCTGCGCGAAGTTCGGCCCGCCCAGGCGGGAGATCTGGGTGTCCAGGTAGGAGAAGAGCCGGCCGGCCAGCAGCGGGTCGTCGGTGATGTCGATGCCGGGCACGAGGTGGCCGGGGTGGAAGGCGACCTGTTCCGTCTCGGCGAAGAAGTTCGACGGGTTGGCGTTCAGCGTCAGCAGGCCCACGGGCTGCACGGGCGCCAGTTCCTCCGGGACGATCTTCGTCGGGTCGAGCAGGTCGATGCCCTCGAAGGTCTGCTCGGCGTTGTCCGGGAAGGTCTGGATGCCCAGCTCCCACTGCGGGTAGGCGCCCGCCTCGATGGCGTCGGCGAGGTCGCGCCGGTGGAAGTCCGGGTCGATGCCGTTGATGAGCTGCGCCTCCTCCCACACCAGGGAGTGCACGCCGAGCTTCGGCTTCCAGTGGAACTTCACCAGCGTGGTGGCGCCCTCGGCGTTGACCAGCCGGAAGGTGTGCACGCCGAAGCCCTCCATCGTGCGGAACGAGCGCGGGATGGCCCGGTCGGACATGTTCCACAGCGTGTGGTGGGTGGCCTCGGTGTGCAGCGTGACGAAGTCCCAGAACGTGTCGTGGGCGCTCTGTGCCTGGGGGATCTCCCGGTCGGGATGCGGCTTTCCGGCGTGGATGATGTCCGGGAACTTGACCGCGTCCTGGATGAAGAAGACCGGGATGTTGTTCCCGACCAGATCGAAGGTGCCCTCGCCGGTGTAGAACTTCGTCGCGAAGCCCCGCGTGTCACGCACCGTGTCCGAGGAGCCGCGCGAGCCGAGCACCGTCGAGAACCTTACGAACACCGGCGTCTCGGCCTCGCCTGTCAGGAAGGCCGCCTTGGTGACCTTCGCGGCGGTGCCATAGCTCCGGAAGACGCCGTGCGCGGCGGCACCGCGCGCGTGCACGACCCGCTCGGGGATGCGCTCGTGGTCGAAGTGGGTGATCTTCTCCCGCAGATGGTGGTCCTGCAGCAGAACCGGCCCACGCTCACCGGCCTTCAGCGAGTGGTCGGTGTCGTAGAGCCTGGCTCCCTGGGCCGTCGTCAGGTAGGCGTCACCCTGGGCGTTGGTTGACTGGTCTGCGCCCGTGGGACGTCCCGTCGGACTGACCGTCTCGGGTGCGGTCTGGTCAGGTTTGGGCGGAAGGGGTGCGTGGGGTTCGGTCGGTTCGGCGACCGACGGCGTCTGCGCCGCCGGCTTGCCGGGGACGCCGTCCGTCGGACCGTCTTCGCGCAGTACGTCGGCGGCCTTCTGCGCTGCGGCACTCAGGGGGTTCTTCTCGCTCATCGCACTTCCAACTGTCGGGGAGTGGTCTGCGCCGCCTGGGTACCCCCGGCCGTGCCCTTGAACCAGCCGGACCTCGGCTGCCCCGTCCCGCGCGGAGCGATCAGTCCTCTCCCAGGATGATGTTGCTCTGCAGGTCCACGAGCTCCTGTTCGCCCCGATCGACCCTGCCGCCCCCGCGCGCGGAAGGAACAGCGCGCGCACCCTGTTCGGGCCCGCGCTCCGTGATCTCCGGCTTGACGCCGGACGACTCGATGTCTGTGCTGGTGCCGGTATCCACGAGGGCACCTCCTACGTCATCCGTTCGTGACTGCGAGTACCCGGCATCACCGTTCGAAACGGGCGGTGCCTTCCCCACCCGGGCAGAGCGGACGCTTCGGCCCGCGGTTCGGGGGGACTCGGGGCCCATGACCGAGAAGGCAGACATCCGGGGTTCGTACTGGATCGACACGGCGCCCGGTGAGACGTATCCGCCGCTCGACGCGGATGTGACCGTCGACGTGGCCGTGGTCGGCGCGGGCATCGCCGGCCTGAGCACGGCCTGGGAACTCGCCCGCGCCGGGCGCAGTGTCGCGGTCCTGGAGGCCGACCGCGTCGCCGCGGGCGTCACCGGCCACACCACCGCGAAGCTGTCCGCCCAGCACACGCTGATCTACGACCGGCTGCGCCGAACCCGTGGCCCGGAGGCGGCGCACCTGTACGCACGCTCGCAGACCGAGGCGATCGAGCACGCCGCGGCCCTCGTCGACGAACTGCGCATCGACTGCGACTGGGAGCGCAGGAGCGCGTTCACATACACCCGGGACGAGCGCCGGGCCGACGAGTTCCGCGCCGAGGCGGAGGCCGCCCGCGGGGCCGGCCTGGACGCGGAGTTCGTGACCGAGACCGGTCTCCCGTACTCCGTGGCCGGTGCGGTCCGTGTCGCCCGCCAGGCCCAGTTCCACCCGCGCAAGTACCTCCTCCGCCTCGCCGAGGATCTACGGCGCCGGGGCGCCCTCATCCACGAGCGCACCCGGGTCGTCGGCCTCGAAACGGGCGACGCCTGCCGTCTGACGGCCGAAACCGGGGCGCGGGTGACAGCCGGCGCAGTCGTGATCGCCACGCATTATCCGGTCTTCGACCGGGCGCTGCTGTTCACCCGGCTCTCCCCGCGACGTGAACTCGTCGTGGCCGCGCCGATCGCGGCGGACCGGGACCCGGACGGCATGTACATCACGCCCGAGGAGGACACCCGCTCGGTACGCACCGCCCCGTACGTGGACGGCCGGCGGCTGCTGATCGTCACCGGCGAGCACTTCACGCCCGGAACCGGCGACACCGACAAACGGTTCGCCCGCCTCACCGACTGGGCCGAGGAGCACTTCCCGGACATCACGCCCTCCCACCGGTGGGCCACTCAGGACAACGACTCCACCGACACCGTGCCGCTCGTCGGTCCGCTGCCCCCGATGTCCCGCCACGCGTATGTGGCGACCGGGTTCGGTGGCTGGGGGCTCAGCGGCGGCATCATGGCCGGCCGGCTGCTCTCCGGGCTCATCGTCGGCGACCGCCCGCCCTGGGCCGAGCTGTACGATCCGCGGCGCCTGCGTTCCGTACTCCGTGAGGCCCCGGCCTTCCTCAAACACCAGGCGAACGTGGCCCGGCACTTCGTGGGCGACCGCATTCCCCCGTCGCACGCCGACTCCCTGGCCGACATCGCGCCCGGCAACGGCGCCGTCGTCCGGCACGGCGGACAGCGCTGCGCGGTCTATCGCGACGAGGACGGGCGCCTGCACTCCGTGTCCGCGAGGTGTACGCACATGGGGTGCCTGGTCGCGTTCAACGCGGCGGAGCGCGCCTGGGAGTGCCCCTGCCACGGCTCACGCTTCGGCACGGACGGCCGGGTGGTGCAGGGGCCGGCGACGCATGCCCTGGAGCAGCGCGATGTCCGCGATGAGGAGCCCTTGGAGGACTGACCAGCTGGGTTCAGTCGTGCGCGGGCCGGCCGCTGAGCCTGTGGTCGGCAAGGTTGAGCGCCTCGTCCACGACCCGGCGCAGATGGCCGTCCCGCAAGGAGTAGATCACCCGGCGGCCCTCCTTGCGGGTGTTCACCAGGCCCGCGAGACGCAGCCGCGCCAGATGCTGGCTGACCGCCGGGCGGGCGGCGCCGCACCGCTCTGTGAGCGTGGTGACGTCGGCCTCGTCGTCGGTCAGGGCGTGCAGCAGCGCGAGCCGGGTGCGGTCGCCGAGGAGGGCCAGGACTTCGGCGGCGAGGGCGAACTGCTCCTCGCCGGGGGTACGCGGATGCGCATCCTGCGCAGGTGACAGGTGCATGCGTGCGCTCATACGCACATAATGGCTCCGTGGGCCTTGCCGAGTCCACTCCCGCGTGGAGTTCCACTCCCGGGCACGGAAAGGGGTCGCTTGTGAGCGCCGAGCACCATGGGCACGCCCACCACCAGAATGAGCACGGACACGAGCACGGACACAGCCACGAGCATGATCACGGTCACCGTCACGACGGCGGCGGGCATCGCTCGCGCCTCTCCCGTCCGTTCCATCGGCTGAGCCACCTCCTCACGCCCCACTCCCACGAGACCGCCGACAAGGTCGACGCCGCCCTGGAGTCCTCCGCCCGCGGCATCCGGGCGCTGTGGATCTCCCTGTCCGTGCTCGGTGTGACCGCCGTGGCGCAGGCGGGCGTTGTCGTGGTCTCCGGTTCGGTCGCGCTGCTGGGCGACACCGTGCACAACGCCGCCGACGCACTCACCGCCGTGCCCCTCGGGATCGCGTTCGTGCTGGGCCGGCGCGCGGCCACGCGGCGGTTCACGTACGGCTACGGCCGGGCCGAGGACCTGGCGGGCCTCGTGATCGTGCTGACGATCGCCGGGTCCGCGGTCTTCGCGGGCTGGACGGCGGTCGACCGGCTGCTCGATCCGCGCCCGGTCGAGCACATTCCGGTGGTCGCCGCCGCAGCCGTGATCGGCTTCGCGGGCAACGAGTGGGTGGCCCGCTACCGCATCCGCGTCGGCCGTGCGATCGGCTCGGCCGCGCTCGTCGCGGACGGTCTGCACGCGCGCACGGACGGCTTCACCTCGCTCGCCGTCCTGCTGGGCGCGGGCGGCGCGGCGCTCGGCTGGCAACTGGCCGACCCCATCGTCGGACTGGCGATCACGGCGGCCCTGCTGCTGGTCCTGCGGGACGCCGCACGTGAAGTCTTCCGCCGGGTGCTGGACGGGATCGACCCGGCGCTGGTCGACCGGGCCGAGCGGGCACTGCGTGAGGTGCCGGGCGTGCAGGGCATCGGTGAACTGCGGCTGCGCTGGATCGGCCACCGGCTGCGGGCCGAGGTGGCGGTGGTCGTGGACGGTGACGTGACCGTACGCCAGGCGCACCGCGTGGCCGTCGAGGCGGAGCACGCCCTGCTGCACGCCGTTCCCGGGCTCACCGCGGCCCTGGTCCACGCCGACCCGTCACCCGCGCCCGGCGAGACGGATCCCCACCTGGCCCTGGCCCACCACACGGCGTGACCGACGGGGTCAGGCGACGCCGAGCCCCTCCACCACGACAGCGTTCGGCAACTCCGCGAACGCCTTCCCCGGCACCAGCAGCTTCCCGCGCCGGCGGCCGCTGCCGACCAGGACGTACGGCAGATCGACCACCGCCGAGTCCACGAGCACCGGCCAGGCGGCGGGCAGCCCGATCGGCGTGATCCCGCCGTACTCCATCCCGGTCTCGCCGGTGGCCGTGTCCGTCGGCGCGAACGACGCCTTGCGCGCGCCGAGTTGGCGCCGGACCACGCCGTTCACATCGACCCGGGTGCCGGAGAGCACGACGCAGGCGGCGAGCGTGCTCTCCCCGCCTCGCTTGCCCGCGACGACCACGCAGTTGGCCGACTGGTCGAGGAGTTCCGGACCGTAGTGCTCGAGGAATGTGGCGGTGTCGGCCCACTCCGGCTCGGTGTCGACGTACACGATCTGCTCGGCGGGGACGTTGCCGCGCCAGTGGCGTACGGCGTCGGCGACCGGGCGGGTCAGTTCGTCAAGGCAGTCGGGCGCGGGCGTTGCGTTGTCGAAGTGTCCGATGGGTGCACGCATGACCGCACGCTAACAGGCGTACGGACGGCCTTCGACGGCTGTCTCAGTGCACGCCCGGGACCGACACCGTCATGACCATCTCCAGCGGTACGTCGCCCGAATTGGCATACGTATGGGGCACGTTGGCCTCGAAGGAGGCGCTCGCGCCCGCGGGGACCCGGTGCTCCCTGCCGTCGACGGTGAGCGTCAGCTCGCCCGCCGTGACATGGATGAGTTCGACCGTGCCGGCCGGGTGCGCGTCCGAGGAGCTGCCCTCACCCGGCATCAGCAGCCAGTCCCACATCTCCAGCGGGCCGGGCGCCTCCGTGCCCGCGAGGAGCCGGTTGTAGCTGCCGGCCTCGGTGTGCCAGAGCCGTACGGCCTGCTCGGCCGGGACGATCCGGACCTTCGGTCCCTGCTCGTAGTCGAGCAGGGTGGTGATGCTGATGCCGAGGGCGTCGCCGATCTTGACGACGGTGCCGAGGCTGGGGTTGGTGCGCGCCTGCTCGATCTGGATGAGCATGCCGCGGCTGACCCCGGCGCGAGCGGCGAGTGTCTCCAGGGTGAAGCCGCGCTCGCTGCGCCAGCGCTTGACGTTGCGCGCCAGGGACTGGGTCAGCAGTTCGAGGTCCGACACATCACGTCCAATACGTCCAATACCTGAGTTCAATATTCTGGATGCCAGAGTTCAATGCTTTGCACTATGGTCTGGTGCACCCGTTCGTTCACTGCACTGTACTGCGAGGCACTCCGTGACAGCATTCTTCGCCCTGGCCACCAGCGTCCTGTGGGGGCTGGCCGACTTCGGCGGCGGGCTGCTGACCCGGCGTACGCCGGCGCTGACCGTGGTGGTCGTCTCGCAGTCGATCGCCACCGTCGTGCTCGGCGCGATCGTGGTGGCGACGGGTGCCTGGAGCGAGGCGGGTCCGCTGCTGTGGTTCGCGGTGGCGGCGGGGCTCGTCGGGCCGGTCGCGATGTACGCCTTCTACAAGGCGCTCGCCCTGGGCCCGATGGGTGTCGTCTCACCGCTGGGCTCCCTCGGCGTCGCCGTCCCGGTGGGGGTGGGCCTTGTCCTCGGCGAGCGCCCTGGGCTGCTGCAGTTCGCGGGGATCGCGGTCGCGGTCGTGGGCGTCGTGCTCGCCGGCGGCCCGCAGTTCAAGGGCGCACCCGTGCAGCGGCAGGCCGTCCTGCTCACCCTGCTGGCGGCGTTCGGATTCGGCGCGGTGATGGCCCTGATCGCCGAGGCCTCGACCACTCTCACCGGCCTCTTCCTCGCCCTGTTCGTCCAGCGCATCACGAACGTCGTCGCGGGCGCCACCGCCCTGTACGCCGCCGTCCGCCGCGGCACCGAGGCTCCCCCGAAGCTCTCACCGGCCGCGCTCCCGGCCCTCGCCTTCGTCGGCCTCGCCGATGTCGCCGCCAACGCTACGTACTCGCTGGCCGCCCGGAACGGCCCGGTCACCGTGGCGGCCGTACTCGCCTCGCTCTACCCGGTGGTCACGGCCCTGGCCGCACGCGGCGTCCTCGGCGAACGGCTGCGCGGCGTCCAGGCGGCGGGTGCGGGCCTGGCCATCGTCGGCACCGTACTGCTCGCAACCGGTTAGGAGTCGGCGCGTACGTCGTCGACGGCGCCCTCGGCGCCCAGCGCGGCGAGGCGGGCGGCGCCCTCCGCGTCGAGTTCGGTCAGGGCCAGCAGCTGGTCCGGTGTGACGCCTTCGGGGATCGGCACCGGAGCCGGCGTACGCAGGGGTGGCTGCCACCCGTCGCCCGGCGACCAGCGCCGTACGACACGCGCCGGGGCCCCGGCCACCACCGCGTGGTCGGGCACCACTCCGCGGACCACCGCACCGGCCGCCACCACGACGTTCCGCCCGATCCGCGCGCCGGGCAGGATCACCGCACCCGTCCCGATCCAGCACCCGGAGCCGATCTCCACCGCCTCCATCCGCGGCCACTGCTTGCCGATCGGCTCGTGGGGATCGTCGTACGAGTGGTTCGTGGACGTCACGTACACATAGGGCCCGAAGTAGCAGTCGCTGCCGATCGTGACCGTCGTGTCGGCGATGACGTGGCTGCCGCGACCGAGCACGACACCATCGCCGATACGCAGAATGGGATCGGGGCCGAGGTCGAGATCGGGCATCAACCCGGCGGTCAGCGTGACCTGTTCGGCGACGATGCAGTGGGCGCCGAGATGGATCCACGGCTCACCGAAGACCGTGCCGAGCGGGAAGGCGAGCCTGGTACCTGTTCCCATCGCGCCGAAGCGGAACCGTCCCGGGCTCTCGGCGCTCACGGATCCCGTGCGCTGCACCCAGGCCCAGCCCGCATGCACGGCGCGCTGGACTAGGCGGCGCCGCCATGACGAGAACGTGTTCCTGCTCCTGGGCACCCGCTCACCGTACTCAGCGGGCGCCGCACCCAAGAGGCCGTACGCCTGTGATCTTCGCCCCACCCGGCCATCCGGACCGATGGCTTACGGTGCCGGTAGCGACGAGACGAGGAGTTGACGATGACGCACGAGGCGCTGATCGCGAGCGTGGGCGGCAAAGATCCGAAGGTGGATCAGGAGGCGTTCGCCGCCCCCACGTCCGTGGTGCTCGGCGATGTGACGCTGCACGCGGGCGCGAGCGTCTGGTACGGCGCGGTGCTGCGAGCCGAGTTCGAGCCGATCGTCATCGGCACGGGCAGCAACGTCCAGGACAACTGCACGCTCCACGTCGACCCCGGTTTCCCCCTCACCATCGGCGAGCGCGTCTCGATCGGGCACAACGCCGTGGTGCACGGTGCCACGGTGGAGGACGACTGTCTGATCGGGATGGGTGCCACTGTGCTGAACGGCGCGGTGATCGGGGCGGGGTCCTTGGTCGCGGCGCAGGCCCTGGTGCCGCAGGGGATGCGGGTGCCGCCGGGGTCGCTGGTCGCGGGCGTACCGGCGAAGGTGCGGCGGGAGCTGACGGCGGAGGAGCGCGAGGGGATTGCGCTGAACGCGGCGGTTTACACGGAGCTGGCGCAGACACACCGGGAGGTGGGCGCCCCGTAGGGGCGCTGGGCTGTGACATTGGGCGGCTCCGCCGCGATGGGGGTCCCCCCGCTCGAGCGAAGCCGAGAGTGGGTGAGCGACCAGCCGCAACGGACCCGCAGATCAGTCAGTGGCCGGCACCGGCTCCGGCTCAGCCGCCGCAGGCGCCTTCGCCTCTGCCGACATCTGCTTGGCCTTGCGCTTGACGACCAGCATCGACACAAGGCCGATGAGCACCGCCACCACAAGTCCCAGCCAGGAGAACCGCTTGAGCCACGCCTCGGCGACCACTCCGACGTAATAGATGACCGCCGTGGTACCGCCTGCCCAGAGGATGCCGCCGAAGACGTTGGCGATGAGGAACTTCCAGTACGGCATGTGCAGTACGCCCGCGAGGGGGCCCGCGAAGATCCGCAGCAGGGCCACGAAGCGGCCGAAGAAGACGGCCCACATGCCCCACTTCTCGAAGGACCGTTCCGCGGTGGCGATATGGCCCTCGCTGAAGTGCTTGGGGAACTTGCCGCCGAGCCAGGCCAGCATCGGGCGTCCGCCCTTGCGTCCGATGGCGTAGCCGATGGAGTCACCGATGATGGCGCCCGCACTCGCACAGGCGCCGAGGATGAGCGGGTCGATCTCGCCGTGCTGGGAGGCGAGCAGCGCCGAGGAGACCAGGATGATCTCGCCGGGCAGCGGAATGCCCAAGCTTTCCAGACCGATGACCACGCCCACCAGGACGTAGATACTGATCGCCGGCACGGTCTCGAGCCATTCCTGGACGTGCAACGCCGCTTCCTCCCCTGGTCACTGAACACGCGTTCCCGGCGTGCGCTCCGTGTTGAGCGCGCGCCGGGGCAGCGTACCTGCTGACGGGGACGGCAACGGCGTACCGGTGCTCGCACGGCTGCTCACGAGTACCGGAGCGGGGGTGGTCAGCTCAACGGTCGCGGCGAGAGCGTCTCGGTGAAGGGAGTGACAGGGCGCTCGATGCGTTCGCCGTCCACGGTGATGTCGACCGCTTCGTTGTAGAAGGCGAGGAGTCCCTTGATGGCGGCCGCCGTCGGCAGCGGGTCCGGGTAGCTCCAGACGATGTTCCCGGGGACGTCGAGGTCGCCCCGCAATGACCAGTACTGGGCAGTGCCCTTGTACGGGCAGCCCGTGCTGTGGCCGGTTCGGTCGAAGAGGTCGAGGCGGACGTCCTCGCGCGGGATGTAGTACCGCACCGGCAGGCCGGTCTCGAAGAGCAGAACGGGGCGGCGGGTGTCTGCGACGACCGTGCCGTCGATCTCGACCTGGATGTGGCGGCTGCTGGCGAGGGCGTCCACCCGGTGGTGCGGGTCCTTGGGGTGGATGAAGATCTCTTCCTCTTCCTCGTACCAGTGGTCGAGCCCCCGGCCGCTCCGCTCGGACCACTCGAAGGCGATGTGGCCGGCCAGGTCCTCGGCGGGGTAGGTCCAGGCAGCGTTCTCCAGCAGTTCGCCGTCGACTTCGAGGTCGTAGAAGATCCGCGATCCGGAGTGTTTGCCCGTCCGGGGGTTCTTCGCCGGCCGGAGCAGGTCCTCGCGGACCTCGTCGCGGGGGAACGCGTACAGCGGGACGGGCCGGTCCGGCTCCCAGACGAGTACGGGGTGGCGGCTGTCGACGACGGTGACATCGCCCTTGCGGCCACGGACCCAGCGTTCGCTGGGCTCCCACAGGAAGCCCTCCGGGGTGGTCCGTACGGATCGCATGGTGAACAACACGCTCATTGCCCCATGCTCACCGACGCCCCCGCCGAGTACAAGAAATCTGGTCATATGGAACCGAAGGGTTCCCTTTGGGTCGTTGATCCGTTGGGTTGCGCCAAGTTGAAGATCATGTACCCGTCAGCCCTTATCCTGGCTGAGCGCAGCGCTTTCACGCGTGCAGAGTTGCGTTCACCGCAGGGAGCATGCCCATGGGCACCACAGAGGCCGTTCATTCACCGTCCGACAGCGAATTCCTGGACGGCACGTCGGCCGGGTCGGCGGGGCCCATGGTGCCGCGCCTCGTACTGGGCGCACGTCTGCGCCGGCTGCGGGAGGAGCAGCACATCTCCCGTGATGCAGCGGGCCATGTCATCCGTGCCTCACAGTCCAAGATCAGCCGGCTGGAGACCGGCCGCCACGGCTGCAAACTGCGGGACGTGTCCGATCTCCTCACGCTGTACGGAGTCACGGACGAGGCCGAGCGCGCCACCTTGCTGGCTCTGGCCAAGGAGGCCAACACCCCCGGCTGGTGGCAGGCCTACAACGACGTGGTGCCCAGCTGGATGCAGGCCTACCTGGGAGTCGAGCAGGCAGCCACGCTCATCCGCTGCTTCGAGGTGCAGCGTGTTCCCGGCCTGCTCCAGACCCCCGACTACGCCCGCGCCGCCCTCCGCCTCGACCAACCTGACGCCTCCGCGGACGAGCTGGACCGGCGGGTCACCCTGCGGATGACCCGCCGGCGGATCCTGGGTCGGCAGCAGCCGCCTCAGCTCTGGGCCGTGATCGACGAGGCGGCGCTGCGGCGTGCGGTGGGCGGCACCAGCACGATGCGCGCCCAGCTCCGGCACCTCATCGAGGTCTCCCAACTCCCGCGGGTCACCCTCCAGATCATGCCGTTCCGCGCCGGCGGGCATGCGGCGTCAGGCGGCCCGGTCACCATCCTGCGGCTGCCCGGCGGCCAGTTGCCCGACGTGGTCTACCTCGAGCAACTCGCCAGTGCCCTCTATCCCGACAAGCCGGCCGAGATCGAGTACTACTGGGGCGTCATGAACCGCCTGGTGGTGCAGGCCCAGTCACCGGAGTCGACGCCCGCGATCCTGCACCGGATCCTCCAGGAGACCTGACCTGCGGACGCGCTTCGTCAGGCCGCGCAGCCGGTGGGCCTCAGCGCTTGAGGGCCACGCCGCCGTACTGGTGCACCTCCGCCGGCAGGCCCCAGGCGCTGGTGTCGGGGCGCCAGCGTGAGCATGACGCGACGCCGGGTTCGAGCAGTTTCAGACCGTCGAAGTAGCGCGCGATCTGCTCGGGGCTGCGCAGGATGTACGGGATCGAACCGCCCTCGTTGTACTGCTGGATGGCCGTGACGTACTCCTCGCTGGTATTCGTGCTGTCGTACTGGACCAGATAACTGCCCGGGGGCAGGGCGTCCACCAGTTGCCGCACGATCGAGCGGGCCTCGTCGTAGTCCTCGATGTGGCCCAGGATGCCCATCAGCATGAGAGCGATCGGCTGATCGAAGTCCAGCGTCTTCTGGGCCTCCCGCACGATGGTGGCCGGCTTGCGCAGGTCGGCGTCGACATAGTTGGTGACGCCCTCGGGGGTGCTGGTGAGCAGCGCGCGGGCGTGTGCGAGCACCAGGGGGTCGTTGTCGACGTAGACGATCTTGCATTCAGGGGCGACCCGTTGGGCGATCTCATGCGTGTTGTCCACGTTGGGCAGCCCGGTACCGATGTCCAGGAACTGCCGGATGCCCTCCTCTGCGGCCAGATGCCGGACGGCGCGGGCCAGGAAGTACCGGGCGGCACGCGCTCCGGTCTCGATCCCGGGGAAGATCTCGCGGAACGCGTCACCGGCTACGCGGTCGACCTCGTAGTTGTCCTTCCCGCCCAGCCAGTAGTTCCAGATCCGGGCCGACTGCGGCACAGTGGTGTCGATCTTGGAGAGCGCCTCCGGGTCGGAGATGTTCGGCTCATCAGTCATGGACGCTCCTGTGTGTAGTCGGTGCGGGGTCCGCGCCGCGTTGAACGGGCACATAGGCGAATACCAGCCGTGGCGCCCACGTTATTCCTCACGGCTCGGCGCAGGTAAGTTCACGAGCCACCAACTGCCCATGTTCAGCTGATCATTGGCTGGTTTCCGGCGCATTCGCGGGGCGGGTGAGCTCGGGCCCGGCGTCCCGCAGGAGGCCACCGTGCGGGGCGCCCCGGAGAGAACCCAGGGCGCCCGCCCAGCGCCGCGATGGCCGCTTTCTTACACCGCGGCGATGCCGACCTCGTCGCCGGAGGGGCGAAAGAGGCAAGCCGGTGGCCCTGGCGACCTTCGCTCGCGAGCCGTCCCTACTGGCTCACGCCCGGTCCCGGGCCTCGCCGCCACCGATGGGCCGGTGACGTGAAGAACCATAGTGGCCTGTGTGACGGGTGAGGCAATAGCGCTGGTTACGGCGTCAGTTCCTCGTAAGGAGTGAGGGCGGCCACGGTGAGGGTGGGTCCCCGTCGTCCGGGAAGGGTGGGACGTATCTACTCACGCACGTCCAGGCGGCTGATACCGCCGGCGCCGCCGATCCGGTCGAGTGCGCGGGCCCGGCGGCGGGCATCGCGGATTCCCCGTGTGGCGGCCGACTCGATTCGGTGGGCGTCAGCGGTTCTTTCGGGGCGCCGGCGCTCCCGCCGAATCAGCACGGTCGTCGCCCAGGCGACGAGGCCGAGCAGAGCGACCCCGACGATCACCACGAGCACCATCGCAACCTCCGCTCATCGCCGGGCCTCGCGTTCCCGAGGCCCGGAAGCGCGAACCATCCGCGCTTCCCATCGTGCGGGCTCCTCGGGTACGAATCACCGCTCGCCGTCGGCAGTTGCGTACCCGGGAATCTGCCAGGACTCGGCAACCAGGCCGCGAACGGGTTCAGTTGTTCGGGCGAAGTGTCCAGACGACCGTCATCTCTCCGGTAACGGCACCGTCCTCCCGCTGGATGACGACGGCCACCGGGAACTCGGGGCGCTTGCCGTCGTCCAGTTCGGCGATGACGTCGGCGATGGGACGACCGAGCGTCGCGGTGGCCGTGACGGACCCGCGCGCAAGCTTCTTGTACGCGATCTCCGCGCTGACGGCGAGCGGTACGGCGCGCGAGAGCTGGTCCCCGAAGGCGGCGAGGACGACCGCCCCGCTCGCCGACTCCCCCAGCGTGAAAATCGCTCCGGCGTGCGGCCCGCCGACATGGTTGTGGTATTCGCTCTGATCGGGCAGGGCGAGAACGGCCTTCTCCGGCGTGGTCTCGAGGTACTCGAGTTTCAGGGTCCGGACCATCGGCACCGTGGCGGCGAGCATCTCGCCGATCGACATCTGGTCTGCGCTCATGACCGCAACGTTACCCGCGAGTAGCCTTCCCGGCCAGAAGCCGAAGCCGAGAAGGCTTAGCCGGACCCCGCCAAGTCCAGTCGCAGCCGACCAGTTCGGGCAATGAGCGCGGCCCGGACGGCCCGGACGGGGAACAGCCGACGGTCGCGGACTGGAAGGCCGTGGTGAACCCCAAGACCGGCATCGCCTTCGACGTGCCGGCCGCCAAGAGCACGGAGGAGATCGCTCGCGCCGACTCGAACTCCTGGGTCTACGGGGCGTATACGCAACAGGAGAAGGCGGACATCGACGCCGACGCCGTGGAGTCGTACACGACGAAGTCCGGCATCACGGACAGTGTGGGCACCGCGTGGTCGACGGGCGTGAAGAAGTCGGGGAAGTGTGACAGCGACGGCAAGTCGACCGTGGTCGGCTTCAAGAACGCCGACGGCGACTTCGCCTTCTGGTGGTTCCACGGTGCAAAGGGTGCATCCGGGGAAGTACCGGACGCGACGGTGAAGAAAATCCTCAGCACCGTACGGCTGTACACGGACCCGTCGGGGTCCTGACCGGTACACCGCTGACGAGAGTCAGTGACAAAAACGTGTCCGCGCGCCGCTAGGGTGGGCGCCCATGTGGCCAGGACAGCAGCCGCCCGGGGGCGAGCAGAACCCGCAGGACCCGAATCAGAATCCGTATCAGCAGCCGGGGTACCAGCAGCCGAATCCGTATCAGCAGCCCGGATATCAGCAGCAGCCCAACCCCTATGCGCAGCAGCCCGGTCAGCCGGGCTGGGGTACGCCCGTGGATCCGCTGGGCGCTCCCCAGCCGCCGCAGGGCGGCGGTGGCAACAACAAGACGAAGGTCGTCGCGATCGTCGCGGCCGCCGCCGTCGTCGTCGCGGCCGGCGTCACCGGATTTCTGGTCCTGGGCGGCGACAAGGACGACACGGCGAACGCCCCCGACAAGAAGGGCCCGGCCACTACGGCCCCCGCGTCGAAGAAGCCGAGCGCGTCCGCATCCGGCGGTGGGGACAATCCGCGCGGCACCGAGAGCGAGAAGCCGACCATTCCCGGCTGGAAGGTCGTGGTGAACCCGCGGTTCGGCACCGAGTTCGACGTGCCCGCCGACTGGGAGCTCGACAGCGCGGGCACCAGCGTCGGCTTCGAATGGGAAGAGAAGGGCAAGCTGGACCGGACCACCGTCACGGCCCCGGCCTATCTCAAGTCCAAGTGGTGCTCGGACGACTCCGACAAGGACGGCCGTGAGGAGGACACCGCTCTCGCCACTGCCGGAACACGTGGGGAGAACGGCGCCACGAGCACGGCTCAGGCGGCCGAGACGCGAGTTCCCTGGTGGATCTTCGGCGGCTTTACGCAGCCTGACAAGAAGAGCATCAAGTTCACCAAGCCGAAGCCGTTCAGGACGGCTTCGGGCCTTGAGGGCAGCGTCGCCACGGCGTATTCGCAGAACACTCCGCAGAACGGAAAGTGCGACTCCGACGGCAAGGCCATCACCTTCGCGTTCAAGAACGGCGCGGGCGATTTCGTCACCTGGAATCTGTACGGCGCCAAGGGCGTAGACGACGAGATTCCGGAGGCGACGATTCAGAAGATCCTCACCACGGTTCGTCTCACGGATGACGCTCCCACGGATTCGTAACATGCCGGGCTTGCTGGGTTCGCCGGGCGTTGTAGGGGTTCCCGGGTTTCGGCGCTAAACGCGATTGGCAAGTCGGGGCGGTGACGCGATAGTTCACCAGTGACCGGTCCCGCCGCTGCCCCGAGACGTCTGCGCCGCCGCCCCGACTGGGCCGGCCGGAACTACACGCTGCTGACCGCCGCCTCGGTCGTGACGAGTCTCGGCAGCCAGGGCGCGCTGATCGCGGCGGCGTTCGCGGTGCTCGACGCGGGCGGTGACGGCGGCGACGTGGGCCTGGTGGCAGCGGCCCGTACGCTCCCGCTGGTGCTGTTCCTGCTGATCGGCGGCGCGGTCGCGGACCGGCTGCCGCGGCATCGGGTGATGGTCGCGGCCAACGCCCTCAACTGCCTTTCGCAGGCGGCCTTCGCGGTCCTCGTGCTCGCCGGGGAGCCGCGGCTCTGGCAGATGATGCTCCTGACCGCGCTCGGCGGCACGGGCCAGGCGTTCTTCGGTCCCGCGGCCGAGGGCATGCTGATGTCCTCCGTCAGCGGCGAACAGGTCGGCCGCGCCTTCGCGTTGTTCCGGCTGGCGACGCAGGGGTCCGGTCTCGGCGGGGCGGCCGTCGGTGGGGCGATGGTGGCGGCGATCGGCCCCGGCTGGGTGCTCGCGGTGGACGCGGTGGCGTTCGCGGTCGCCGGGTCGCTGCGGGCCTTCCTCGACGTGAGCCACGTACCGCCGCGCGAGCCGGGCGAGGGCCTGCTCGCGGATCTCCGGGACGGCTGGCGCGAGGTCGTCGGCCGGCCCTGGCTGTGGTCGATCGTCGCGCAGTTCTCCGTCGTGGTCGCCGTGGTCGCCGCCGCCGAGTCGGTGTACGGACCGCTGGTCGCGCGGGACAGCCTCGGCGGGGCGGCGCCGTGGGGGCTGGCTCTCGGCGCGTTCGGCGCCGGGAACGTCGGCGGCGCGATCCTGATGATGCGCTGGAAACCACGCCGCATGCTCCTCGCGGGCACCCTCTGCGTCTTCCCGCTGGCCGCGCCGTCGGCCGCGCTCGCGGTGCCCCTGTCGGTGGCCGGGCTCTGTGCGGTGATGTTCGTGAGCGGTGTGGCCCTCGAGGTCTTCGGGGTTTCCTGGATGACCGCGCTGCACCAGGAGATCCCCGAGGACCGGCTCTCCCGTGTCTCGGCGTACGACTGGTTCGGCTCCGTCTCGATGGTCCCGCTGGCCACGGCCCTCGCGGGCCCGGCGGAGGAGGCCTTCGGGCGTACGGCGGCCCTGTGGGGGTGCACCGTGCTGGTGATCGTGGTGACGGCGGCGGTGTTGTGCGTGTCCGACGTACGGAACATGACGCGCCGTACGAAGGAAGTGGTCGTGGGAGTGCCGACGACGAGTGAGCCGGCGGGCTGGAAGAGCGCGGCCGAGGGCTCGTGAAGGGCACGGTCAAGGCTGCGTCAGCCGATGCTGAACGCGCCGTCCGGTGGTTCGGGCGACGGCACCGCGTTCGCGTCCCGTACGGGCTGGGCGTCCCCCATGAAGTCGCGCAGCGCGGCCCCGTGTTCGATACGGGCCGGGAATGCGTCGGAGGCGGTACGGCGGGCCAGGGTGGTCGTGTCGACGGGGTGATGGGCGGCGACGAGGATCGCGTTGCCGAACCGGCGACCGCGCAGCACGCCCGGCTCGGCGATCAACGCCAGTTCCTCGAACACCGTTGAGAACGTGGCGAGTTGGGAGCGCAGGAAGGCGAAGGGCGCGGTGTCGGCGAGGTTCGCCAGATAGACCCCGTCGTCGCGCAGGACCCGCTCGGCCTCTCGGGCGTACGCCACCGATGTCAGGTGCGCCGGCACGCGTGAGCCGCCGAAGACGTCGGCGATCAGTACGTCGACGGAGTCGGCGGCGGCGCTTTCGCTCTCCAGCCAGGCGCGGGCGTCAGCGGCGTGCAGTCTGACGCCGGCATCGTCGGGGACGGGGACGTGCTCGTTGATCAGGTCGATCAGCCCTCGGTCGGCCTCGACGACGTCCTGGCGGGAGCCGGGCCGGGTCGCGGCGAGATACCGGGGCATGGTGAGTGCGCCGCCGCCGAGGTGCAGCACGTCGAGCGGGCGCCCGGGCTCCGCGAGGGTGTCGAGGACGTGCCCGAGCCGTCGGGCGTACTCGAACTCCAGGTGCGTTGGTGCGTCGAGGTCGACGTACGACTGCGGGGCGTCGTTCACCGTCAGCAGCCAGGCGCCCTTCCGATCGATGTCCGGGAGCAGCTTGGCGGTTCCGTGGGCCACGGGGCGGGTCACAGGTATCCGTTCGTCCACGGGTGCCTCCGGCGGTTGGGCGGGTGGGTTCGTTTTCGGGTGCGGGTTCGTTGTGGCTGGTCGCGCAGTTCCTCGCGCCCCTGGGTGGGTGGTGGGTCGGGGCCGCGGACCGGTGCGTCAGCCCGTCGCAGGGTGGGCATACGGCCCTCCGGCTCCCACAGGGCGCAGGTGACCTGAGACAGAACCTACGCGACGGGCATACGACGCACCGACCCACGTCCCCTCCCGCCGGTGGGAAGCTGCGGGCACGTAATGGCTGGTGAGCATGGTGGCTGACGGCTCCGGGAGCGCCCCTTTTAGGGGCGCGGGGAACTGCGCGACCAGCCACGACGCACCCGCAGTCGCGACACGACAGTCACCCCACTCCCTGGCCGGGGTGCCGGGGGGCGCAGCCCCCAGTTTCGGGAAGGGGTGGGCTTGGGGAAAGGAAAACCCTGCCCCAGCCCACCCGCACGGTCAGCCGACCGACGTCACCGTGCCCGCACCAACCGTCCGGCCACCTTCGCGGATCGCGAAGCCGAGGCCCGGCTCCAGCGGGACGTCGCGGCCCAACGAGACCGTCATGGTGACGGTCTCGCCGGGCCGGGCAACAGCCCGCTCGCCGAGGTCGACGTCACCGACCACATCCGCGGTGCGGATGTAGAACTGCGGCCGGTACCCGGTGGACACCGGCGTCGTACGGCCGCCCTCGCGCGTCGACAGGACGTACACCTGTGCCGAGAAATGGCGACTGGGTACGACGCTGCCGGGCGCCGCGACGATATGACCGCGGCGCACCGCGTCGCGTGCGACACCGCGCAGCAGCAACGCCACGTTGTCCCCTGCCTGCGCCTCCTCCATCGGCTTGCCGAAGGTCTCCAGGCCGGTGACGACGGTGTCCACGGAAGCACCGAGCACTTCGACACGGTCACCCACGCGAATCGTGCCGCGCTCGACCGCGCCCGTCACGACCGTGCCGCGTCCGGTGATGGTGAGCACGTTCTCGACGGGCAGCAGGAACGGCGCGTCGAGATACCGCTCGGGCATCGGCACGTATGTGTCCACGGCGTCCAGCAGCGCGCCGATCGCCGCGGTCCAACGCGGGTCCCCCTCAAGGGCCTTGAGCCCGGAGACCCGTACGACCGGTACGGAGTCGCCGCCGTAGCCGTGCGCGGAGAGCAGCTCGCGGACCTCCAGTTCGACGAGGTCGGTGAGCACAGCGTCCTCGCCGTCGGCGACGGCGTCGGCCTTGTTGAGGGCGACGACGATGTGGTTGACGCCCACCTGCCGGGCGAGCAGCACGTGTTCGGCGGTCTGCGGCATGATCCCGTCGAGCGCGGAGACGACGAGGATCGCGCCGTCGAGTTGCGCGGCCCCGGTGACCATGTTCTTGACGTAGTCGGCGTGGCCGGGCATGTCGACGTGCGCGTAGTGCCGGGTGTCGGTCTCGTACTCGACGTGCGCGATGTTGATGGTGATGCCGCGCGCGGCCTCCTCCGGCGCCCGGTCGATCCGGTCGAACGGAATGAAGGTGCCGGAGCCGCGCTCGGCGAGGACCTTGGTGATGGCGGCGGTCAGGGTGGTCTTGCCGTGGTCGACATGGCCCATCGTGCCGATGTTCAGATGTGGTTTCGTGCGGACGTAAGCCGTTTTGGACATGGCGGTACCTCGAAGCCTCTCAGTGGAACCGAGTGATGGTCCCGGCGATGCGGGACGGGGACCCCAAGGAACTTGCCGACCCTCCCCCTGCGGGGTCCGCCGGACGATCCGGAGAGGGTCAGCTTCGGGCGCCGTCGACGGCGGCCACTGTGGTCAGGACGGCAGCCTTCGGGGCATCCGCGAGTGCGGATGCTGCGAGGAGGAAGGCGTGCCGGAACATGAGGAGATCATTGCTGACGTATCAGCCGACGTCGAGTGAATTTCGGCGGCCGGGAGGCGGACGTGAACCTGGGGCTCACCAGTGGTTCTGCTGGTCCGTCAGGGGCCGATGTTCTTGAGCGCCTCACGCGCAGAGAGTGGTGAGAGCCGTTCCCGGGCCACGAACGCGCGTACCGCCTCCGGGTCCGTCTTGGCGTACTCGCGCAGGCACCAGCCGATCGCCTTGCGGATGAAGAAGTCGGGGTGGCCGGACTGGCGGACGCAGTACGCGAAGAGGCGTCCGGTGTCGGTGGAGTCCTTGTAGCGGAGCTGGTGGAGGAGGGCCGTGCGGGCGATCCACAGGTCGTCGTCCTCGATCCAGGCGTCCATGTCGGCCCGCAGCTTCGGGTCGGCGGCCACCAGGCCTCCCACCACATGGCAGGCGAGCAGGTCGACGGTGTCCCACCAGGGGACCGTGGAGACGAGATGGCGTGCCACCGGCAGGAAGCCGGACGAGAGACGCGTCACATGGCGGCGCAGATAGTCGACTGCGAAGTAGTGGTACTCGCGTTGCGGCAAACGCCAGCAGCGCAGCGCCACCGCCGTGCAGTCCGCCTCGTCTGGGCGGGGCGTGCCTGCCAGCACGGTTCGTGAGAGCGCGCGGCGATCCGGCGTGGTCAGGCCGAGGAAGGGCGCGATGTCCTTCATGTACGCGCGCATCGACTCGGCCCGGCCGGAATCGGCCGCCGCCGCGTATGCGGATGTGAGCCGCTCCAGCAGAGCGTCCGCGACGGCGCTGCGGGGCGGCTCCAAACGGCCATCTGACGTTCCGGTGGCTGTGACGCCCATGAGACGAACCATACGGCGATCACACACATGGGTCAGTTAGTGTCGCCGAATGCTCGATGCCACCACCCGCTCTGGGGGCACCGCCACGGCCGCTCCCCCGGCCGTCGCCACGGAGCTCGGCTCCGCCGAGTTCGCCGCCCCCGAGTTCGCCGCCACGCCGACGGGTCTTGCCGCGCGCTGCACGAGGGCGCTGCTCTCTCCCTGGTCCCGGCTGGCCCTGCTCGTGACGCTGCTCATGGCCGCCGCCGCGACCGTGCTGCTCTTCCAGCCGCAGAAGCTGCTCGCCGACGGCTGGCCCCCACAGCTGAACGGTGCCGCGGCGGCCGTGGTGTTCGCGGTGGCGTACGGGCTGTGCACGGTCGCCTTCGTGCCCCGGCCGCTCCTCAATCTCGCGGCGGGCGCCCTCTTCGGCTCGCAGCTGGGGCTCGGAGCCGCGCTCACCGGCACGGTACTCGGGGCGGGGATCGCATTCGGGCTCGGCCGGATCCTCGGACAGGACGCGCTACGGCCCCTGCTGCGCGGGCGCTGGCTGAAGCTCGCCGACGGCCAGCTCAGCCGACACGGCTTCCGCTCGATGATGGCCGCGCGACTGTTCCCCGGAGTGCCGTTCTGGGCGGCGAACTACTGCGCGTCCTTCTCCCGTATGGGCTACCTCCCCTTCCTCCTCGCCACGGGGCTCGGCTCGATCCCGAACACCGCGGCATACGTCGTCGCCGGCGCCCGCGCCTCGACGCCGACGTCCCCCACCTTCCTGATCGCCATGGCCTGCATCGCCCTCCCGGCCCTGGTGGGAACGGCCATCGCCTGGCGCAAGCGCCACCATTTCGCCTCGAAGAGGCCATGACTCAGTGGGTTGGACAAACCAACCCACCCCCTACACTGGCCGCATGAAGGACGCCCGCCCCTGCTCGATCGCCGACACGCTCGCTCTCGTCGGCGAGAAGTACTCCTTGCTCGTCCTGCGCGAGGTGTCCCTGGGCGCCACGCGGTTCGACCAGCTGGTGCGCAACATCGGCGCTCCACGCGACGTACTCACGACCCGCCTGAAGCGGCTGGTCGGCGCCGGGATCCTGGAAAAGGTCGCGTACAGCGAGAAGCCGCCGCGCTTCGAGTACCGGCCCACGCAGGCCGGCCTGGAGCTGGAGCCGGTGCTCCTGACGCTCATGGCATGGGGCGACCGCCACCTCAACGCCGACGATCGCCCCATGGTGCTCGAACACGTAGGTGACAACGGATCCGCCGGCGGACACGAACTGGTGCCGGTCCTCGTCTGCTCGGAGTGCGGCGAGGAGGTCCGGCACGACGACTTGGCGGCCCACTCGCAGGCCCCGGGCTGGACGGTGACAGGGCCCGCGGTGGCATAGAGCCGCGCTTACGTTCCTTTACGTTCCCTGATACACGTCGAGCCGCCCGCACATCCCGAACTTGCCGTACGCCGACGGCTGTTCGGCGCGTACGGCGGCGTCGGCGAGGTGGGACACGTCACCCTTCTCCAGCCGGTCGAGCTGATCCCCCGTGGCCGCGGCAGCCGCCTGTGCCCCGCGTTCCCAGCGCTCGCGCCACTCGGCGAGCCGGGGCCGTACGAGCGCGGCAGCGGCCCTGTGGAACGCGGCCAGCGCCTCGGGCCCGTTTGCGTCGCGCAGCGCCCGGTAGCCCTCGAGGGCGAGGTCACGCCGGGCGCGGGCGATGCGCTCCCGCTCGTCCTCGGGTGCGTCCGCCGGGATGACGGTGGCAGCGGCGTAGGTCTCCGGGTCGGTCAGGTACTTCGGGGGCAGCGTGAGCACCGCGTCGCCCGCCTCCGGCAGGCCGTTGTTCTGCATGAGGACGGTGATGCGCAGGTCGTTCTCGTTGACGAGCCGGTGGATGGTGCCGGGCGTGAACCAGGCGACCGTGCCGGGTGCGAGGGGCGTCACCTCGTATCCGGACGTCGTCAGGGTCTGCACCGCGCCCCGCCCGCCGGTGACGACATACGCCTCCGAACAGGTCAGGTGCAGATGGGGAGTTCCGCCGCACACCCCGTCCGTGGCGGGCCAGTCGTAGACGGACAGATGCGAGACGGCGACGGCTCCGGGGAGTCCGGCGAAGCCGGGGGCGGCGCTCACCACGGGTGCTCCTCCAGGTACTTGGCGATCTCCTCACGCTCCCAGGCGCCGTCGGCGACGATGACGCGGTAGCGGCGGGTGAGGGTGTCGCCGGGCGCGAGCTCCAGTTCGTCGAAGAAGGCGAAGGACGGGGCGACGGCCGCGAACGGCTCGTGGCGGACGAACCAGTGGGCCGGGTGGGAGCCACCCGCGCCGGTGTGGTCGTTCTCCGGGGCGTGCGCGAAGACGAGGGTCGCGTGGCCGTCGGTGACGTCGTGCTCGCCGGAGTACGCGAGCCAGGGCGCCTGCTGCCCCATCATCTCGGGTCCTTCGCTGTCGGGCCCGATGATGCGCCCGTCCCGGAAGGCGCGAGGGCCGCGCCAGAAGAGACCCGTGTAACCGGCCATCTCCCGCCCGGCCGTCGTGGGACTGCCGAACCGCAGGGGCTCGTCCCGCCGGTTGGTGACGGCGGTCGTCCAGGTCAGCGCCCAGGACCCGGACGACGGGTCCACGTCATGCACCTCGATACGGCGCTCTTCGTCCGCCCAGAGCGTGCCGTCGTACGGATGCCAGGTGAGCCGCTCGGCGATGACAGAACGGCCACTGTCCGAGCCGACCTCGCCAAACTTGACGTGCGCCATCGACCCGACACGCTCCGGGAGTTCGAGATACCCCTGTCCGTGCACGTACGAATTGCCGCCCCACAGGTTCGCCCCCGACAGATGCGAGGCGGTCATCTGGAGGCCCTTGTGCCAGCGATGGTCGTTGGGCCGGTAGTCGGTGACAACGTTGCCCGCCAGGGTCCTGAGCGGATGCACGTACGGCTTCGGGGCCTCCCAGGCCGCCTCGGGGCCGTACACATAGCTGAACAGCTCGACGCCGGTGGTGGGTTCGGTGATGGTGATGCGGTCGCCGTGGGCGTGGACGATGCGCAGTCCGTCCTGTGCGGTCATGCCGGTACCTCCTTCTCGTGCGTCGCCGGTGCCCAGCCGGGGGCGCCGCCGTGCAGGGCGGTGTAGTAGGGGTCGCCGGGGCCGATCTCGCCGGCCCGAACAGTCGTGTCCGTGAACGCCGACTTGTAGAGCGCGGTGATCAGCTCCAGGCTGGTGCGACCGTCGGCGCCGCTGCTGCGCGGACGCTCGCCCGCGCGCATGCTCGCGACCAGCTCCCGCAGCTGGGCCAGGTGTGAACTCGGCACGTCCGCGCCGAAGTTCTGCCAGGCGGCCACGTCCTCGGCCGGTGCGTCCGGCACCGGGATGACGCGCCAGTTGTCGTTGCTGTGGCCGTAGAGGTGGGTGAGTTCGACCGTCGCCCGCTCGCAGTCGATGCGGATGCGGCTGACCTCGTCCGGGCTGAGCACGCTGTTGACCACCGTCGCGAGAGCACCGCTCTCGAAGCGTACGAGCGCGGTCGAGACATCCTCCGTCTGCACATCGTGCACCAGGCGTCCGGCCATGGCCCGTACCTCGGTCCACGGGCCGAGCAGGTCGAGCAGCAGATCCATCTGGTGGATGCCGTGCCCCATGGCGGGCCCGCCGCCTTCGGTCTGCCACTTTCCGCGCCAGGGCACCGCGTAGTAGGCGGCGTTGCGATACCAGGTGGTCTGGCAGTGCGCCACGAGCGGCCGCCCCATCGCCTCCTCGGCGATCAGGCGTCGTACGTGTCTCGCGCCCGAGCCGAAACGGTGCTGGAAGACGATGGCGGCATAGGGACCACCGTCGAGCCCTTCCTCGGCCTCCACGGCGTCGAAGTCGGCGAGCGAGGGCACGGGCGGCTTCTCGCACCACACCCAGGCACCGGCCCGCAGCGCGGCGACGGTCTGCGCACGGTGCAGGGTCGGCGGGGTACACACGGAGACGAGGTCCGGGCGCTGTTCGGCCAGCATCCGGTCGAGATCGGTGTACCCGTGTGGGACACCGCCCTCCGCGCAGAACCGCTTGACCGCTTCGGCGTCGATGTCGACCGCCGCGACGATCTCCACCTCGCCCTCGGCGGCGAGTGCGGCGAGGGCGGGCAGGTGGCTGCCGGCGATGGCTCCGGTGCCGACGATCGCGGCCTTGATGCGGCGGCCGTCGAACGGGGCCGCGGGGCGTTTCTCGGACGAGGTCCGGCGCGAACTCTGGTGCGGGATCGTCTCGCTGGGGGTTGCGTCGCGGGGGGTACGCATCTACGTGATCAGCACTCCATCGGACGTGACGTTCGGCTCTGGCGGACGCCCGCCGACCCCGGTTGGCCACCGATCGCAGCAAGCGCTTTCACTCCTCGCGGAAACGTAAGCGCCGAGGTCGGGGCGGGTCAACACCCTGTCCAGCGTTGCAGAGCGTGCACCGCTGTGCGCCGCGCGGGGCGTGCGCCGGTGCGCGCTGGGCAGGGCCCGGCCGCCCGCCCTTCCGTCGCGGGACGCTACGCTGCCCCGGTCGCGTCTGATCACCTCATACGGCAACACGACGCGTACGTCCGCTTATTCGCTCCGCACCCGCCCTCGGCACTTGGATCACGTAACTTCATGTCTTGGTTTGAATCCCTCATCCTCGGACTCGTCCAGGGGCTGACCGAGTTCCTGCCCATCTCCTCCAGCGCACATCTGCGGCTGACCGCGGCGTTCGCGAGCTGGGACGACCCGGGGGCGGCATTCACCGCGATCACCCAGATCGGCACGGAGACCGCGGTGCTGATCTACTTCCGCAAGGACATCGCGCGGATCATCTCGGCGTGGTCCCGTTCGCTGGTCGACAAGGCGATGCGGCAGGACCACGACGCGCGAATGGGCTGGCTGGTGATCATCGGCTCGATTCCGATCGGCGTGCTGGGCGTCACGCTCAAGGACCAGATCGAGGGACCGTTCCGTGATCTGCGGATCACCGCGACAACACTGATCGTGATGGGCATCGTCCTCGGTGTCGCGGACCGTCTCGCCGCGCGCGAGGAGGCCGGTGGCAAGCACCGGGTACCGAAGGAGCGCAAGTCGCTCCAGGAGCTGACCGTCAGGGACGGCCTCGTCTACGGCGTCTGTCAGGCGATGGCTCTCATCCCCGGCGTCTCCCGCTCGGGCGCCACCATCAGCGGCGGCCTGTTCATGAGCTACAGCCGCGAGGCAGCGGCCCGCTACTCCTTCCTGCTCGCCATCCCGGCGGTGCTCGCCTCCGGCCTCTTCGAGCTGAAGGACGCGAGCGAGGGCGGGCATGTGTCGTGGGGGCCGACGATTTTCGCGACGATTGTTGCCTTCTTCGTGGGTTACGTGGTCATCGCCTGGTTCATGAAGTTCATCTCGACCAAGTCCTTCATGCCCTTCGTCTACTACCGCGTCCTGCTCGGCATCGTGATCATCGTGCTGGTCAGCACGGGCGCCCTGAGCCCGCATGCGGCGGAGTCTGCGGGCTGACAGTCGCCGGTCGACTGTCATCGTGACCAACCACATACGTCTTGGGTAGTCGTTTGGTAGCGGGCTGTCAGCCCATGGGCCTACGCTTGTGCGCATGTCCCCCAATTCCGTGACCCCTGGTTCCGTGCGGTCCGCTGCCGCGCTGAATGAGCAGATCCGCGCCTTATGGATACGTTCGGGCGGCTCTTTGTCGCCTCAGGAGCGGGCGGAGTATGAGCTGCTGGTGGTGCAGTGGGCCGCCGCGGTTCGCGGTGAGGTCATCGAAGCGGCTTAGCTCCGCTGGTTTCGCAGTTCGGAAGGCCCGGGGGCTGCGGAGTGCTACGGCTGCGGGTCCGTTGTGACTTCTCACTCCCCACTCTCTGCCTCACTCGAGCGGGGGGACCCCCATCGCGGCGGAGCCGCATTTGTCACAGCCCCGCGCCCCTGAAAAGCGGCTGCGCCGCTTAACGGGCGCAGCCCGCGTTCAGCGACCCCCCGCCACCCGTAGCACCGTCCCCGTCGCGTACGACGCCTCCGGGGACAGGAGCCACGCAATGGCCGCGGCGATCTCCTCGGGGGCGCCGGCTCGGCGCAGGGGAATCGTCGGGATCAGGCGGGACGGACGGTCCGGGTCGCCCATGGCGGCGTGCATGTCGGTGTCCACCAGGCCCGGCGCCACCCCGTTGACTCGGATGCCGTCCGGGCCCAGTTCCTTCGAGAGGCCCATGGTCAGGGTGTCGATCGCCGCCTTGGTTGCCGCGTAGTGGACGTACTCTCCGGGGCTGCCGAGTGTGGCCGCCCCCGACGAGACGTTGACTATGGCACCGGTGCCACGGGGCACCATGTCCCGGGCGGCCCGGCGTGAACAGAGCAGCGTGCCGAGGAGGTTGACCTCCATGACGCGGCGCAGGTCCGCGGTGTTCGTGTCGGTGAGGCGTCCGAGCCTGCCGGTCACCCCTGCGTTGTTCACCAGGCCCGTCACCGGGCCCAGCCGCTCCGCCGCCGTGTCGAAGAGCCCTTCTACGCCTCTCTCGTCGGAGACGTCGACGCGTACGGTGACGCAGCGCGCGCCCGTCTCGCGTACGGCGGTTGCGGTGCGCTCGGCAGCAGCGTCGTCGTGCGCGTACCCCACCACCAGGTCGTGTCCGTCCGCCGCCAGCCGCAGACAGGTTGCGGCGCCGATTCCGCGGCTGCCGCCTGTGACGACCGTGACGGGACGAGACATCTGGGCTCCCTCATGATCCATGTGTGCGCACTGCCAACCATCGCAGGTCCGCCGGTACGTCAGTCCACGGGGTCCGTGCGCACCGGTTCGACCGTACGGACGGCACACGGCCGGTGAATATCGGGGCACACCCCTTGGCTCGGCCCGCCCCGTGGCCAACACTGAGCCGATGACGCAGCGTGTGGAACTGGCGACGGTGATGGACCGACTCGCGGTCGACGGACTGATCACCGAGTACGCGGTGGCGGTCGACGACGGGGACTGGGAGGCGTACCGGGGCCTGTTCACCTCGGACGGGCGGGCGGACTATCGGTCGGCGGGCGGTATTGAGGGGGATGCCGGGCAAGTCTCCGGGTGGCTGGCGCAGACGATGGAACTGTTCCCGATGCGGCAGCATCTGATCGTCAACCGCCAGGTGCGGTTCGGGCCGCTGGAGCATGACATCGGTGACACGGCCCAGGTGCGGGCGGACTATGTGAACCCGATGCGGTTCGCCGGTCACGACGGCGGATCCACGGCGCCGGACTTCGTGTGCGGCGGCCGTTACGACTTCGCGCTGCTGCGTACGGACAGTGGCTGGCGGCTGCGCGCGGTGGTCGTCAACGAGAAGTGGCGCCGGGCCCCGCAGAGCAGTCCTCAGCCCGCGGCGACCTGATCGGATACGCCCTTACGGAGATCGTCCCCGTCGCGCACACTGGAGGTAGGCAACAGAGGTAGGCAACAGAGGTACGCACCGGGCGTCGGGGGGCCGAGGGAGGCGCTGCATGCAACTGTCCGCCACTGACTGGCGCCGGCGCCTGGAGTCCCCCCGGTGGCGCGGTGCCGCTGCCGCATTCGCCGGGGCACTGCCCATGCTGAGCTTCCCGCAGCCGTCCCTGTGGTGGTTCGCGTATGTCGCGCTGGTGCCGTGGATGCTGCTCGCGCGCTCGGCACCGACGGCGCGGCGGGCGGCGTACGACGGCTGGCTGGGCGGGTTCGGTTTCATGCTGGCCGTGCACCACTGGCTGCTGCCGAGTCTGCATGTCTTCACGTTTGTCATAGCCGCCCTGCTCGGCGCCCTGTGGGCCCCTTGGGGCTGGCTGGTCCGCCGGTTCCTGGGGGGATTGCCCTCCCCCGGCAAGGTCGTTGCCGCGCTGTTCGTGCTGCCGTCGGGCTGGCTGATGGCCGAACTCGTGCGCTCCTGGGAGGGCTTGGGCGGGCCGTGGGGCATGCTCGGCTCGAGCCAGTGGGAGGTGGAGCCGGCACTGCGGCTCGCCTCGGTCGGCGGGGTGTGGCTGCTCAGCTTCCTGATCGTCGCCATGAATGTCGCGGTGGCCGTCCTCATCGCGATACGCCGGTCACGCCTCCCGGCCCTCGCCGCACTGGTGGCGACGGCCGTTGCCACCTCGGCCGCCTGGGTGTGGTCGCCACGCCCCGACGCCGACGGCCAGGTGCGGATCGCCCTGGTGCAGCCCGGACCGATCCACGGCGTCGGCGGCGCCGAGAAGCGGTTCGCG
Source organism: Streptomyces sp. NPDC006365 (assembly GCF_042870755.1). Lineage (NCBI taxonomy): Bacteria > Bacillati > Actinomycetota > Actinomycetes > Kitasatosporales > Streptomycetaceae > Streptomyces > Streptomyces sp. NPDC006365. The sequence goes on along the minus strand of NZ_JBIAHS010000001.1, from coordinate 44,813 downwards.
CGTGAGGAGGCGCTCACCCGGCAGCTGGCCGGGCAGGGTGTGGATCTCGTCGTCTGGGGCGAGAGCAGCGTCGGCTTCGACCTCGCCGACCGGCCCGACCTCGCGAACCGGATCGCCGCGCTCTCCCGCGAGGTCGGCAGCGACATCGTCGTGAACGTGGACGCGCGCCGCTCCGACCAACCCGGCATCTACAAGAGCTCGGTGGTCGTCGGTCCCGAGGGTCCGACCGGCGACCGCTACGACAAGATGCGACTGGTCCCCTTCGGTGAGTACGTCCCGTTCCGTTCCGTTCTCGGCTGGGCCACCTCCGTCGGCAAGGCCGCGGGCGAGGATCGCAGGCGTGGGACGGAGCAGGTGGTGATGAGCGTCGGCGACGGGCTGCGGGTGGGCCCGATGGTGTGCTTCGAGTCGGCGTTCCCCGACATGAGCCGCAATCTCGCGCGGAACGGCGCCGACGTGCTGCTGGCGCAGTCGTCGACCTCGACGTTCCAGAACAGCTGGGCGCCGGAGCAGCACGCGTCGCTGGCGGCGCTGCGGGCCGCCGAGACGGGCCGGCCGATGGTGCACTCGACCCTCACCGGCGCCTCCGCCGTCTACGGCCCGAGCGGTGAGCGGGTCGGCGACTGGCTCGGCACGAGCTCGAGTGCCTGGGAGGTGTACGAAGTACCTCTGGCCGGCGGTGTCACGCCGTACGCACGCCTCGGCGAGTGGCCGGTGTACGCGGCGTTGCTGATCCTCGCGACCCTCGGCGCCACGCAGGGCATACGGTCGCTGCGGATCAGGCGGGCCGCTCCTGAACCGCACGTACCACCCGCTCGCACAGCTCATGGGTCGCCAACGCATCCCGGGCACTGAGCATCTTCCCCGCCCGTACGGCGTCCAGAAAGGCGAGCACAGCCTGCTCGATACCGCGCTGGCGGGCCACCGGCACCCAGTCGCCACGCCGCCGCACGGTCGGCTGGCCCTTGTGGTCGATGACCTCGGCGAGGTTCACGACCTGCCGCTTGGTGTCCTGACCCGACACCTCGAGTATCTCCTCGTTCGAACCGCTGAGCCGGTTCATCACACCGAGCGCGGTGAACCCCTCCCCCGCGAGCACCAGCACCACGTGGTGCAACAGCCCGGCCTCGACCCGGGCCCGCACGGTCACGTCGTCGACCGGGCCCGGCACCAGGAACCGCAACGTGTCCACGACATGGATGAAGTCGTCGAGGATCATCGTGCGGGGATGCTCCGGCAGACCGACGCGGTTCTTCTGCATCAGGATCAGCTCGCGCGGGTGGTCGGCGCACTGGGCGTACCCGGGTGCGTAGCGCCGGTTGAAGCCGACGGCCAGGCTGGTGTTCCGATCCTCCGCGAGCCGCACCAGGCGCTCGCTGTCGGCGAGTTCGTACGCGATCGGCTTGTCGACATACGTCGCGACACCGGCCTGAAGCAGTCGTCCCACGATCTCGGGATGCGCGAGCGTGGGCGCGTGTACGAACGCCGCGTCGAGGTCCTGGGCGAGCAGGTCCGAGAGGTCGGTGTGGCGACGCTCGGCCGGGATGTGGAGGCTGTCGGCGACCCTGGTGAGGGTTGCGGGCGTCTGCGTGTGCAGATGCAGTTCGAGGCCCGGCTGAGTGGTGAGCACCGGCAGATACGCCTTCAGCGCGATGTCGCCGAGTCCGATGCAGCCGACCTTCACAGGGGTCTCCTCAGGGTCCTCAGGGGCGCCTATGCGGGTGTCTCACGGGTGTGTGCCCCGTCCGAAGCATACGGCGGCCGTGGTGGCCGCCAGTCGGCGATTGAGTCGAAGCTCCGCAGGAAGAGGCCCGGTCCGGCCTTGGAGACCACCGCTACCGTGGCATTGCGCAGGACGATGCCGGGGCGGCTGCGCATCATGTTGAGGCGGGCGACGCCGACGGCCTTGCGGGCGATGGCGGTGGTGCGCGGCTTGCGGTCCGCCGTGTAAGCGGCGAGGTCGGGCCCTTCGGGGGCGCTGCGGTCGGCGAGTACGACGGCGTCCTCGATCGCCTGGTTCCCGCCCTGTCCCAGCGTCGGCGGCATGGCGTGCGCGGCGTCGCCGAGCAGGGCGACCCGGCCACGGTGGAAGGCGGGCAGCGGCTCGGCGATGTGGTGGACGTCGTGGCGCAGGACGTCCTCCGGGCGTGCCGCGGCGATGACGGCGGGGATCGGTTCGTGCCAGTCGCCGAAGAGCCGGACCAGTTCGGCGTGCTCGTCGTCGGGTGCCCGTCCGCCGGCCGGGGCCATGGCGGCGGCGTACGCGTAGACCCTGCCGTCCTTGAGCGGATGCGTGCCCCAGATACGGCCACGGCCCCAGGTCTCGTGCGAGGCGAACGCGGTGCCCGGCACCGGAACGACGACCCGCCACGTCGTGAATCCGGAGTAGACCGGTCCGCCGTGCTCCGGGAACAACGTGCGGCGTACGGCGGAGTGGATGCCGTCCGCGCCGACGACCAGCTCGGCCTCCAGCTCGCCGTCGGATGTGCCGACGCGGGCCGGGCGGCCGACATCGCCAGGATCGGTGAGGCTCGCCGCAGCGGCTGTGCGCACGGCGCCTTCGGGGAGTTGTGCGGCCAGCTTGTCGATGAGTGCGGCCCGGTGCAGCACGACGAGCGGCCCGCCGAATCGTTCGCCCATGGCCGCCGCGCTGGTGCGCATGAGCCAGCGGCCTGACGGGGTGCGCAGGCCTCCGTCGCCCTGCCAGGCGGCGAGTTCGCGGATCTCGTCGCCGAGTCCGATGACGTCGAGGGCGCGGAGGGAGTTGGGGGCGAGGGAGATTCCGGCGCCGACGGGTTCGAGCGAACGGGCCCGCTCCAGGACGGTGACCCGCCAGCCGCGCCGGTGCAGCGCCACCGCCGCGGTCAGGCCGCCGATGCCGCCGCCCACGACGACCGCGCGGGGTATCTGAGCCATGTCTCCTCCTGCGGTTCTGCGATCTGCGATACCTACGGTTCTTGCGCTTCCTGATGTCTGCGATTCGTGCGGAAACTACGTCTGTAGTGACCGGACACCTCGACCGTACTACAGGTGTAGTGCGGACGGTAGGTTGGGCCTCATGTCCGTACGCAGCACCGGCCCGACCCGCGCCGAACTCATCAGCGACACCGCCCTCGACCTCCTCGCCGCGCGCGGCATGCGCGGCCTCACACACCGCGCGGTCGACGAGGCGGCCGGGCTGCCGCAGGGGTCCACATCGAACTACGCACGTACGCGGGTGGCGTTGCTGGAGGCCGCGGTGCGCAGGCTCGCGCAGCGCGAGGCGCAGGTGCTGGCACTGCATGAGATGCCGGACCCCCGCGGCGGACGTGACGCGCTCGTCGACGGCTTGGCCCTGGCGGTGCACCGCTCCCTCACCCGCCACCGTGAACTGCTCTTCGCTCGCTACGAGTTGGCCCTGGAGGCGACGCGCCGCCCGGAGCTGCGCGCGTTCTACGACGCACAGGGGCGGCTCTTCCGGGACACCCTGACCACCATGCTGACGGCGGTGGGTTCACAGTCACCGGCGGGGCATGTCCGGTCGCTGGTCGCCTGGTCCGACGGCCTGATGTTCGCCTGCGTGGCGGGCTCGTACCACGCGGAGGTGCCGAGCCTCGACGAGGTGCGGGAGGGGCTGCGGGAGCTGATGGCCGGGATGCTGGGTGGCTGATCCGGGCGGGGCCCGGCGATATCCCCTGGCGCTGCGTCAACGGGCGGGCGAGGATGCGAACATGACGACCGAACGCCGTGAGCCCGCCACCACCGCCGACGAGCGCACGATGCTGGAGGGCTGGCTGGACTACCACCGGCAGACCCTCGCATGGAAGTGCGAAGGCCTCACCGATGCCCAGCTCAGGACCGCCTCCGCGGAACCGTCCGAGCTGACCCTGATGGGGCTGGTGCGGCACATGGCGGAGGTGGAGCGAAGCTGGTTCCGCAGGGTGCTCGTAGCTGAGGACGCCGGCCCGATCTACTTCACCGAGGAGGACCGCGACGGCGACTTCCACCTCTCCGAGACGGACACCTGGGAGGAGGCCTACGCCACCTGGCAGGCCGAGATCGAGAGCGCCCGGCGCAACGCGGCCCGTTTCGGCCTCGACGACATCTCCGAGGGCAAGCACCTGCGGACCGGCCAGCGGTTCAACCTGCGCTGGATCTACACCCACATGATCGAGGAGTACGCCCGCCACAACGGCCACGCGGATCTGATCCGTGAGCGCATCGACGGGGCCATCGGCGACTGAGGCACCCGTGCGGGCCGAGGCACCCCCGCGAGCCGTTCACCCGTGCGGGGCATCCCCCGCTTCGCGGCTCCCCAAGAGGGCCCGGACACAGCAGAGTTGCGCGGGTGCACCGATCCACGACCACCGCAACGCTCCTGGTCACCGTGGCCGTCTCGGCCGTCTCCGGCTGCGTGACCGTCCAGCACCCGCCCTCCCCCGGCGTACCGGCGCCTGCGAGCCGCCCCCCGGTACAACGGCCCGAGGTCAGGTCAGACCCGCACCTCGTGCAGGCCCCGGCCCACGAGGCCCTGGAACGCGTCGGCCCGCCCAGCCGCCCTTCCCCGTCGGCGGCAACACCTCGGTCGGCAGCACCACCGCCTCCCACGGCCGCCCCGCGCCGGACCCCCACGCAGCCGCCGAGGACCGCTGAGCCCGAGAGCCGCGAACTGCCTGCTGCGCGGCGCGGCGACCCACACGTCCCGCCCCGGCCGCGCCCGGCGAATCCGGGCGTGTGCGACCTGGGCCGAACGTACGGCGGCTGGCAGCCGGACAGCCCACAGGCGACCATCTGCGAGGAGACGTACGGGAGTTGAGCCCCGGCCCCCGAGGTCAGCCAGTCAGCCCGTCAGCCCAGGTTCGGGATCCGCCAGTCGACCGGGGTGTGGCCCTGCCGGGCGACCGCCTCATTGATCTGGGTGAACGGGCGCGAGCCGAAGAACTTCTTGGCGGACAGGGGCGAAGGGTGCGCGCCCTTCACCACGGCGTGCCGTTCCTCATCGATCAGGGGCAGCTTCTTCTGGGCGTAGTTGCCCCACAGCACGAAGACCGCCGGGTCCGGGCGCGCGGCCACCGCCCGGATCACCGCGTCCGTGAACTTCTCCCAGCCCTTGCCCTTGTGCGAGTTGGCCTCGCCGCCACGCACCGTAAGCACCGCGTTGAGCAGCAGGACGCCCTGCTCGGCCCATGGCATCAGAAAGCCGTTGTCCGGGATCGGGGTGCCCAGCTCCTCGTGCATCTCCTTGTAGATGTTGCGCAGCGACGGCGGGACCTTGACACCCGGCCGGACGGAGAAGCACAGGCCATGACCCTGGCCCTCGCCGTGGTACGGATCCTGGCCGAGGATCAGTACCTTCACCCGCTCGTACGGCGTCGCGTCGAGCGCGGCGAAGACCTCCTCGCGCGGAGGGTGGACGGAACCCTTTCCGCGCTCCTCCTCGACGAACTCGGTGAGCTCCTTGAAGTAGGACTTCTGCAGCTCTTCGCCCAGGACGCCGCGCCAGGACTCGGGCAGCATGGCGATGTCGGTCACGTGAACTTCCTCCGTTGTGCGCTGACTTCACGGCCGCAGTGTGCGTACGGCCAGGACGGCCGCGCTGGGCGCGGCCGTCCTCAGAGCACAGAACCTACAGGCGCCCACTGACAATCGGGCCCGAGGGCGGAGCTACCAGCTGGTCTTCCAGTACAGCTCCCACATCGCCATCATCGTCGCCGGGTCGATGGAGTTCTCGGCGCCGGCGATGTCTTCGTTCGCGGCCACATACGACTTGCCCTGCCACAGCGGAATCAGCCGCGCGTCGTCGACGAGGATCGCCTGGGCCCTCTCGAACTGGGCGCCCACGGCGCCCCGGTCGCTCTCGCGGCGGGACTCGGGAATCAGTTCGTTCGTGATCTCGGGTGACTCGTACGGGGTACCGAGCGCGTTCTGCTTGCCCACGAAGGGCGCGATGAAGTTGTCGGCGTCGGGGAAGTCCGGGTTCCAGCCGCGCCCGAACACCGGGTACTCGCCCTTCTGGTAGCCCGGCGCGTAGGTCTTCCAGGGGCGGCTCTTCAGCTTGACGGTGAACAGCTTGGAGGCCTCCAGCTGCCGCTTCAGCTCCTCGAAGGCCGGCTTGGTCTGCGAGCCGTAGCGGTCGGTCGTGTACCAGAGGGTGATCGGGACGCGCTCGGTGATGCCATCATCCGCGAGGATCTGCTTGGCCTTGGCGGAGCTGGGTTTGCCGAAGTCGTCGAAGAAGCCCGTGGTGTGGCCGACCAGGCCCTTGGGGATCATGGAGTACAGCGGCTCGACGGTGTCCTTGTAGATGTTGTGGACGAGCGCCGGACGATCGATGACCTGGGCGATCGCCTTGCGGACGGCGGGCTTCTTGGCCCACGGGTCCTTGGGGTTGAACACCAGGTAGCTGATCTCGGTGGTGGGGTTCTCGACGAGCTGGAGTCCCGTGTCGTCGCCGCTCTCCTGGATGTCCACGACGTCGGTGGCGCCGAGACCGCGGTAGATGACATCGATCTGCTTCTTCTTGAGAGCGTCGACCACCTGGGACGACTCCGAGAAGTAGCGGATGGTGACAGCGTTGTTCTTGAGGTCAGCGATGCCCTTGTAGTTCTCGTTCTTGACGAGCTTGGCCTCCTTGCCGTCCTCGTAGGACTCCACGCGATACGGCCCCGCGCCGATGACGTCGCCGTCCTCGCGGAGCTTGTCGGCGGGGTAATCCTCGGGATCCACGATCGCCATGGCGGGCGTGGAGAGCACGAAGGGGAACGTCGCGTCGGGCTGGTTCAGATGGAAGACGATCTCGCGATCGCCCTTCACCTCGGTCCGGGAGAGGGTCGTCAGCAGACCCGCGGGGCCACCGTTGACGTTGATCTTCTTGATCCGGTCGATGGAGTGCTTGACGGCCTTCGCGTCCAACGCGTGTCCGTCGGAGAACTTCAGACCCTCGCGCAACGTGCAGCTGTACACCGAGCTGGAGCTGTCGGTGAACTTGCAGCTCTCGGCGGCGTCGGGCTCGGGCTTGGACGCACCGGCGGGGAAGTTCAGCAGGGTCTGGTGGACATTGCGGAACAGCTCCCAGGAGCTGTCCCAGGAGGCCGCCGGATCAAGGGTGCTGGGCTGACTGGTCGTCCCCACGACGATCGGCTTCCCGTCGTCGGAGGAACCCGAGGAGAAGACACCGCATCCGGCGACCACGGCTATGGACGTGATCGCCCCCAGCTGACGCAGGTACCTGTCCCGCTTGAACACGCGCACGCTCCTCGATCGGCCATACCACAAGGGTGGCCAGACGATACCGCAGCGCCGGGCCGGTTGGCGCGCCGCCCTGGCAGCGCGCTTGATCAGCAGGTATGCCCGCACGGTGTGCGAATGGTGTCACTCCTGTGCGCGACCCTGACCGGTGGGCGCCCGAGCGGCTTCGGCCGGGCCGCCCGGGCGCCCTTCGCCTTCGTCAGCCGACCCCCGCGTTGAGGAAGATCCCGCCGTCGACGACGAGCGTCTGCCCGGTGATCCAGTCCGACTGCTCCGAGGTGAGGAACGCGGCGGTGCCCCCGATGTCCGACGGCATGCCGAGCCGGCCGAGCGGGTAGGCCGCGGCCGCTTCCTCCTCGCGGCCCTCGTACAGAGCCTTGGCGAACTGGGTCTTGACCACGGCCGGGGCGATCGCGTTGACGCGCACCTTGGGCGCGAACTCGTGCGCCAGCTGGACGGTCAGGTTGATCATGGCGGCTTTGCTGATGCCGTACGCGGCGATGAAGGGCGAGGCCGAGACGCCGGCCACAGAGGAGATGTTGACGATCGCACCGCCGTTCTCGCTCTGCCATGCCTTCCACGTCTGCTGGGCGAACCCGAGCGCCGAGATGACGTTGGTCTCGAACACCTTGCGCGCGACATTGAGGTCCAGCTCGGCGATCGGCCCGAAGACCGGGTTCGTGCCCGCGTTGTTCACCAGGAAGTCGACGCGGCCGAACGCCTCCATGGTGCGCTCGACGGCAGCTGCCTGGTGGTCCTCGTCGTGGGCCTTGCCCGCGACGCCGATGACGCGGTCGGCGCCGAGCTTCTCCACGGCCTCCTTGAGCGCATCCTCGTTGCGCCCGGTGATACACACCCGGTCACCGCGGGCGACCAGCGCCTCGGCGACGCCGTAGCCGATACCGCGGCTCGCGCCGGTGACGAGCGCGACCTTTCCCGATAGCTCCACAGTGGTCATGTCTCTTTACCCCGGCCCTAGTTGAGCGGTCCGCCGGCAACGTACAGCACCTGTCCGGAGACGAATCCGGTGTCGTCGCCCGTGAAGAAGGCGATCGCGCCCGCGACGTCGTCCGGCCTGCCGACACGCTGTACGGGGATCTGGGTGGCGGCCGCGGCCTGGAACTCCTCGAAGCCCATGCCGACGCGCTCGGCGGTGGCGGCGGTCATGTCGGTCACGATGAAGCCGGGCGCGACGGCGTTCGCGGTGACCCCGAACTTGCCGAGCTCGTGCGCGAGCGTCTTGGTGAAGCCCTGCAGACCGGCTTTGGCGGCGGAGTAGTTGACCTGCCCGCGGTTGCCGAGCGCCGAGGACGAGGAGAGGTTGACGACACGGCCGAACTTGGCGTCCACCATGTACTTCTGGACGGCCCGCGTCATCAGGAAGGCGCCGCGCAGGTGCACGTTCATGACCGTGTCCCAGTCGGACGCGCTCATCTTGAAGAGGAGGTTGTCGCGGAGCACGCCCGCGTTGTTCACGAGGATGGTCGGCGCACCGAGCTCCTCGGCGATCCGCGTCACGGCGGCCTCGACCTGGGCCTCGTCGGAGACGTCGCAGCCGACGGCGATCGCCTTGCCGCCGGCGGAGGTGATCTTCTCCACGGTGTCCTTGCACGCGGCCTCGTCGAGATCGATCACCGCGACGGCACGCCCCTCGGCGGCCAGGCGTACGGCGGTCGCGGCGCCGATACCGCGCGCGGCACCGGTTACTACGGCGACCCGCTGCTCAGTGGTGGACATTGCTGGTTCTCCTCGCCTTTGACAAGCCTGCTGCTCACACGGTTCGCCCCTCTGGTGAGCGACCGCTTAGTACCCCTCAGCGGAAGTGACGCTAGAAGCCCTGACACCCGGTGTCAACGAAACACCACGCACATGTGATCCATCACCTCACCAGCAGGTCGAGAAGTCGCTCGACCTCGGCCTCGGGATCCGCGGTGAGACCGGTGTGCACGGGACCCGGCTGGACGACGGTCGAGCGGGGCGCGATCAGCCAGCGAAAGCGCCGGCCCGCGTCGTCGCGCGCGGCCTGCCCCGCCGCCGCGCCTCCGGCACAGACACCCTCGACGGCGTGCAGCGCGGCGCGCACTCCGGACACGTCCGCCGCCGGGTCGAGCGCCCGCAGCTTGCTCTCGTCGAGATGCGTGCGCGCCGCCACGTACGACTTCGCGCGGCAGTAGACCAGCACGCCCGCGTTGAAGCACTCTCCCCGCTCGACGCGCGGCACCACGCGCAGCAGCGCGTACTCGTAGACGTCACGGCCGTCGCGCCCGCTCACTTCTCCCCCACCTCGCCGATCTCGATGCGTTCGTGAATCGTGGCGGCGCGCGCCAGCAGCGGCTCCGCGTACGCGCGCCTGAGCGCGTCAGCCGAGTCGAACCCCGGCTCGCCCGTCAGCCAGGCCTCGGGGATCTCGGCGGTCACCTCGGCGAGCAGCTCCTCGGTGACGAGCGGCGCCAACTGAGCGGCCGCGGAAGCGATTTCGGGGTCGAAGGGCGCGAGCGCGTGGTCGGAGGCGTCGTACGGCCGGACCGCGGAGGTGGGTGCGCCGGGCCAGTTGTGCTGCCAGATCATCGTGGCACCGTGGTCGATGAGCCACAGTTCGCCCTGCCACACGAGCAAATTGGGGTTACGCCATGATCGGTCCACGTTGTTGACCAGCGCGTCGAACCAGACGATCTTCCCGGCTTCCTCGGGGCTCACCCTGTGCGCGAGGGCGTCGAAGCCGATCGCGCGTGAGAGAAAATCCATCCCGAGGTTCAGCCCACCGCTCGACTTGAGCAACTCCTGTACTTCCTCGTCCGGTTCACCGAGTCCGATGACCGGATCGAGCCCGATCGTGACCAGTCCCGGCACGCGCAGACCCAGGCGGCGGGCGAGTTCACCGCAGACGACCTCCGCGACGAGGGTCTTCCGCCCCTGCCCGGCACCGGTGAACTTCATGACGTACGTTCCGAGATCATCGGCCTCGACGAGCCCCGGCAGCGAACCGCCCTCACGCAGAGGCGTGATGTAGCGGGTCGCGCTGACTTCCTTGAGCATCGTCCCAGGTTACTGGGGTGCTGACGCTCCGCGGTCGACGAGGGACGCTCAGCGCCCTCGGTGGTGCGTCAGGTGCTTGGTCCGCGAGTCGACGGCGCGGCACGCAGCCGGCCACGGCGGCGCCCGGGCGCGGCGGAGGCGCTGGCGAAGCGGTCGAGGAAGATGGTGAGGATGACCACGGCGAGGGCACAAGGGCCGCCACCAGAATTTCGGACTCCCCTCCGGAAGAGACGGAGGCCCCCACAGCTCCGGCCACGGCGCCCCCACCACCCTCGGTGCCGGATCCGCCGACCTCCAGAAGTGGATCGACCGGGGACACTGATCCGGAACGGCTGTCGTCTGTCGGAAGGATCACTGTGACCACCCCGCACGAAGACCTGCCTCTCCAACTCGCGCGCACGAAACGCTTCTCGCTCGGCGTCCCCCGCTCCTTCACCGTCTCCCCCGACGGCGACCGCGTGCTCTTCCTGCGCACCGCGAGCGGTCGCTCCACGACCGGCTGCCTGTGGCTGTACGAGGACGGCGAGGAGCGCCTGCTCGCGGACCCGCGCGGGCTCGGCGACGGCGGCGAGGTCCCGGAGGCCGAGCGGATCCGCCGGGAGCGGGCACGCGAGACAACCGGCGGGATCGTCTCGTACGCCACCGACGAGGCCGTACACCTGATCGTGTTCGCCCTCTCCGGCGACCTCTGGACAGTGCGCACGGACGGAAGCACCCCGCGCAGGATCCCCACGCCGGGCCCGGTCGTCGCCCCGCGCCCCAGCCCAGACGGCACCCGCATCGCGTACGTGAGTGGCGGCGCCCTCCGCGTCGTACGCAGCGACGGCACGGCCGACCGCGCGCTCGCCAGGCCGGAGCACCCGGAGGTGACGTACGGGCTCTCCGACCATGTCTCCGCCGAGTCGCTGGGCCGGACGCGGAGCTTCTGGTGGTCCCCGGACGGGGAGGCGCTGCTGGTCGTACGCGCCGACACCTCCCCGGTCCAGCGCTGGTACATCAGCGACCCGGCGCACCCCACGCGCCCGCCGCGCGCTGTCCCGTATCCGGCCGCGGGCACCGCCAACGCGGAGCTCTCGCTGCATGTGGCCGGGCTCGACGGAGACCGGGTCGAGGTGCGGCTTCCCAAGGAGGCCGAGGAGCATCCGGTGGGCGAGTGGACGGACGCGGCCTTCGAGTACGTCGTGGAAGCGGGCTGGGGCGACGGCGGCCCCTTCGCCGTCGTGCAGACCAGGGACCAGCGCTCGGCGTATCTGCTCCGCATCGACGCCTCGACCGGTGCTGCCAGGATGTTGCACCATCAACGCGACGCTGCCTGGCTGGAGTTCGTCCCCGGAACGCCGGCCCACACCGCCGCCGGTCCCGTCCTCACCACGCAGGACGGGATCCGCGGACTGTGGATGCCGGCGACCGGAGTGCGTACGCCCGAGGACATGTACGTCCATGATCTGCTCGGCGTGGTCGGCGAACGGATCTTCTTCGTCGCCAGTCAGGAGCCGACCGAGTTCCACGTCTGGTCGTACGACCCGGCCGGCGGGTTCGTCCGGCTGACCGACGAGCCGGGCGTGCACAGCGCCGCCGTCGGAGGCGGCACGGTCGTCCTGGACAGCAGGACGCTCGACGGGCAGACGGTGACGGTGCTGCGGGACGGCAAACAGGCCGGGCGGATCCGGGTGCTGTCCGAGCGGCCCGTGACCGAGCCGCGGCCCCGTTTCCTGACGCTCGGCGAGCGGGAACTTCGAGCGGCGCTCTACCTGCCGGAATCGTACGAACCGGAATCGTACGAACCGGGGGCGCGTCGCCTGCCCGTGATCGTGCACTCGTACTCGGGGCCAGGCTGGCAGACCGTCGTGAAGGCGACGGCCTGGTGGCACGCGGTGAACCAGTGGTTCGCCGAGCAGGGCTTCGCCGTGCTGTCCGTGGACGGGCGGGGTACGCCAGGGCGTGACCGGGCATGGGAAACGGCCATCCACGGCGACCAGCTGACGCCCGTGGTCGAGGACCAGGCGGACGCGGTGCGCGCGGCTGCGGACCTCTTCCCGGAGCTGGACACGAGCAGCGTGGCGATCCGCGGCTGGTCCTTCGGCGGCTACCTCGCGGCGGGTGCCGTACTGCACCGGCCCGATGTCTTCCACGCGGCCGTCGCGGGCGCGGCACCGACCGATCTGCGCCTGTACGACACGCACTGGAAGGAACGCTTCCTCGGCCACCCGGACGTCCAGCCGGAGAACTACGAGCGCTGCTCCCTGGTGGCGCACGCGCACAAGCTCACGCGTCCCCTGATGCTCGTCCACGGAATGGCCGACGACAACGTGGCGCCCGCGCACCTGCTGCGCTTCTCGGCGGCGCTGCTTGCGGCGGGCCGTCCCCACACAGTGCTGCCGCTGCCCGGTTCGACCCATTTGGTCATACAGGAAGGCGTGATGGATACGCTGCTCCGGCTCGATCTCGATTTCATCAAGACCGCAAGCACTCTGTGAACGACCCTCGTGACGTGCGCGTACACCTTGATGTGGATCAGCGCGCTCCGCGTTGGTCCTAAGCACATCTGTACATCTGTGGAAGGGACCGCCACATGTCCAGCGAATCGCTTCAGCCTGCGCCGGCAATCTGTCGCCGCACCCTCCTTGCGGCACTCGGCGCGGCCGGTGCCACCGCCGCGTTGACCGCCTGCGGAGGCTCCGACGACAGCCCGTCCAGCTCATCCGGCTCGTCCGAATCATCCAGCTCCGCCGGCGCCGGCGGCGGCGAGGCGCTGGCCAAGACCAGCGAGATCCCCGAGGGCGGCGGCAAGGTTTTCGCCGACCAGGGTGTCGTCGTCACGCAGCCGACGGCCGGCGAGTTCAAGGCCTACTCGACGGTGTGCCCGCACCAGAAGCAGCGCGTGAACAGCGTCGACAACGGCGTCATCACATGTCCGGCCCACGGCAGCCAGTTCAGCGTCACGGACGGCGGCGTCAAGAAGGGGCCCGCGACCAGTGGGCTGACCGAGGAGAAAGTCATGGTCGACGGCGACTCGATCATGCTCATGTGATCCTCCGCGGACGCTTGAAACAGGCCAGCACCTCGTCCGTGGTGGTGATCGTGGCCACCAGGGCGAGCGTGCTGCGGACCATCGCGGGGGTGTAGTCGGAGGGCACCCCCGCGATGGCGTCCCTGGGCACGACGGTGGTGTATCCGCGGTTGACGGCGTCGAACACGGCGTTGGGTATGGCCACGTTGGCCGATACGCCGGTCACGATCAGTGCGCGGCAGCCCAGGTTGCGCAGCAGCGGGTCGACATCGGTGCCCGCGATCGGCGACAGCCCGTGCAGCCGGCGTACGACGAGATCTTCGTCCGCAACCTCGATGGGCGCCGCGACGCGCACCGCCGTCGTCCCCGACAACTGCTGCACCGGCAACCGCTCCGCGGCGCGGAACAGCCGGGCATTGTGACTGGCACCACGTCCGTCCGGCCGACGCTCGGCAATCGCATGGACCACCTGCACCCCACTCTCGTGCGCCCCCGTGACCAGCTGCGCGATCCGGGCCAGAACGCCCGAGGCACGCGCCTCCTCGGCAAGTTCGGGCAGCGCGCTTTCCGGCCCGACGACACCGTTCTGGCACTCGACGGTCAGCAGGACAGTGGTCGCCGGGTCGAGGAGTTCTCTGAGCTCTTCGTACGACGGCATGGCTCCCCCTGTCGCGGAAGACGGCTGGCGCCGCGGTGGCGGGCGAGCGTAGCGACCATTGCGTGAGGGCGGAAGACGCAGCATGATTTCCTGACGCCCAGTCAGAAAGAGGGACCCACATGACCACCACGCAACGCCGGGGCCGAAAGATCATGATGACCCCCGAAGAACTGGACGAGTTCCTGACCACCCAACGCACCTGCCGAGTAGCAACCGTCTCGGCAGACGGCGCCCCCCACCTCAGCGCCCTCTGGTTCGCCTGGGACGGCGCCTCTCTCTGGCTGTACTCGATCACCCGCAGCAAACGCTGGTCCGACCTGCGGAGGGACCCCCGCATCGCGGTGGTCGTAGACGCGGGCGACGAGTACGGGGAGCTGCGGGGCGTGGAGCTGACGGGCACCGTCGAGTTCGTGGGCGAGGCACCGCGCACTGGCGAGCCGCATCCCGAACTCGACGCCGTGGAGCGCTTGTTCGCACGAAAGAACTTCACCCTCGACGAGATGCCCCACGACGGCAGACACGCATGGCTCCGCCTGACCCCGGAGTCGGTCAAGTCATGGGACTTCCGCAAGCTGGCCGCGCTTTGACGACAGGGGTTCCGGTCGCCCCCTCAGGGGCGCGGGCTGCATCAAGGCGCGACTCCGCCGCGGTGGGGTCTCCCCCCTCTCATGGGGTTCCCTCGCTCGAGCGGAGCCGAGAGTGGGAGAGAAGCCGAGAGTGGGGAGCGACCAGCCACAACAAATCCGCACCCGACACAAAACCCCGCTTGCGGGGGCCTTGGGGCGCAGTCCCCCCCAGTTCCGGGAAAGGGCGGGCTCGGGGAAAGCAACCCCCTACGAACCCCCGGCCACCCGCAACGCCTCCGCCGCCGCCCGAACAGACGGCCGCCGATCCCCATCGGCACGCCACACCGCATACACATGCCGGGTGACGCGCTGACGAACCGGCACCGTACGCACACCATCCGGCACCGCCCCCCGCCCAAGGCGCGGCGCAACACACACGCCAAGCCCCGCAGCAACCAACGCAAGCTGCGTTTGGTGCTCCTCCGCACGATGCGCGACAGCAGGCTCGATCCCCTTGGCGCGAAGCGTGAAGAACAGCCACTCGTGGCAGAACTCCCCCTCGGGCCAGGCGATCCACTCGTCGTCGGCGAACTCCTCCAGCTCCACCTCGTCCCGCCCGGCAAGCGGATGCCCGGCAGGCATCGCCACATCGGCGGCATCGTCAAGAAGCGAGGCCTTGACCAGCCCCTCCGGCACAGGCAACGGCTTGTTGTACCAGTCGAGCACGACCGCCATGTCGACATCGCCCCGAACCACGGCGAAAACGCCTTCTTCAGGCTCCAACTCCCACGTCCGAACCCGCAGTCCAGGATGCTCGGCCCGCAGCGAGGCAAGCGCCGCAGGAAACAGCCCACGCGCGGCCGTCGGGAACGCGCAAAGCCGCAACTCCCCCACCACCTGCCCCCGCTGCGCCTCCAGATCGGACTGCGCAAGCTCGACCTGGGACAGAATCCGCGCGGCATGATCGGCGAGCAACCGCCCCGCGTCAGTGAGCCGCACCCCCCGCCCGTTCTTGGCGACGAGCCGCTGCCCCACCTCCCGCTCCAGCTTGGCCATCTGCTGGGACACGGCCGAGGTAGTGACATGCAGCCCCTCGGCCGCACGGCTGACCGAGCCATGCCGCGCAAGGGCGTCAAGAGTACGCAAGCGCTCCAGATTCAACACGTAAGCGATACTACGAGGTACCGCGAAAAAAGTCTCGCTTGTACTACGAGATAGCCCCGGCCATCGTGGTCGACATGAGCGCCGCCACCCCAAGTCGCCCGCACCCCGGAACCCTTTCTCCCACCCGCGCCCGAACCCCCACCCACAGCCCCACAACTCCACCAGGCACCGCCGCACCGCAGCCCCGCCGAGCCCTCGACTGGCGCGTCCGCTTCGGCTTCCTCTCCCTCATCTGGGGCTTCAGCTTCCTGCTGATCAAGGTCGGCACGGAAGGGTACGCACCCTTCCAAGTGACGCTCGGACGGTTGGTGTTCGGCACCCTGGTGCTCGCGACCGCGCTGGCCTGGAAGCGGGAGCGGCTGCCGCGCGGGACGCGTACCTGGGCGCATCTGGCAGTCGTGGCGTTCTTCCTCAACGCACTCCCCTTCTCCCTGTTCGCGTACGCCGAGCTGACGATCCCGTCCACGCTCGCGGGGATATGCAACGCGACCTCGCCCCTGTGGGGCATGGCCCTGTCGCTGGTCGCCCTCTCCGAGGACCGGCCCACGCGCCACCGGGTCGCCGGTCTCGGCATCGGCTTCCTCGGCGTGCTCACGGTGCTCGGTGCCTGGCAGGGCTTCCACGGTCTCGACGCCACGGGCACGGCGCTGGCCCTGCTGGCCTCGCTCAGCTACCCGATCGGCTGGATCTACCTCAGGCGCACGCTGGCCGGCTCCAGCTACTCCAACCTCTCGCTGACCGGCGCCCAATTGCTGCTGGCGACAGCCCAACTGGCCGTGGTCACGCCGCTGTTCACCACCTTGCCGAACCGGTTCACGGTCCTGCCTCTGCTCGCGATCGTCGCACTGGGCGCGCTGGGCACGGGCGTCGCCATGCTGGTCCAGTACGGCCTGGTCGCCGAGGTCGGCCCGACGACGGCTCAGATGGTCACGTACTTCATCCCGGTCATCGCCACGGCCGCGGGCGTCGCGATCCTCGGCGAGTCGCTGACCTGGTCGACACCGGTGGGCGCGGCCATCGTGCTGGCGGGCGCGGCACTCACGCAGTCCAGGCCCAAGTCGAAAGCGTAGGGGGCGGGTTCAGACGTAACGGCGCGCAGGCGCCGGGTCGATGGCGGAGGCGACCGCGTCCGCCAACGGCCCGATGTCGTGCGCGGCGAGCGTCGAGACGGTGATCCGCAGGCCGGGCGGCGAGCTCACCCGGAAGCCGGCGCCCGGCGCGACGGCCCAGCCGGAGTGCAGCAGCCGTGCGACGGGCCCGGTCTCGTCCGGCACGGGTACCCACACGTTCATCCCGCTGCGTCCGTACGCCTCGATGCCGCGCTCCGCGAGCGCGGCGATCAGCGCGTCCCGCCGCCGCCCGTACGCCGCCGCCACCTCCCGTACGTCCACCGCACCGCTCGCCCACAGCCGCACGACGGCCCGTTGCAGCAGATGGCTCACCCACCCCGGGCCCAGCCGCTGCCGCCCCTGGACGCGGTCGGCGGTGACAGGATCGCCGGTGAACACGGCGAGCCGCAGGTCGGGACCGTAAGCCTTGGCAGCCGAGCGCACGAAGGCCCAGTGATGGGTGACTCCGGCCAGCGGGTGCAGGGGCAGGTCGACGATGCGATGGCCGTGGTCGTCCTCGATGAGCAGGGTCTGAGGGTGCTCCTCGATCACGGAACGCAGGGCACGCGCGCGCGTAGCGCTCACAGCGGCGCCGGTCGGGTTCTGCGCGCGGTCGGTCACGATCAGCGCACGGGCACCCGAGCGCAGCGCGCCCCGTACGTCGTCGGGCAGCGGCCCTTCGTCGTCGACACCGACCGGGAGCGTACGCAGCCCGAGCGCCGGGGCCAGGTCGAGGACGCTGCGCCAGCCGGGATCCTCGACGGCGACCGCGTCCCCGGGCCTGAGGTGGGCGGCCAGCACGCGCTCGATGGCGTCGAGCGCTCCGGAGGTGACGGTGACGGGCCCCTCAGGCACCCCGTCCGCGTCCAGGTCCACACGCGCGAGCCGCGCCAACTCCGGTTCCACGGCGGCCTCTCCGTAGAGCTCCGGCTCACGGTCAGCGTGCGCCGCTGCCGCCGCAAACGCCTCGGTGAGCGCGGGCAGCAGGGCGGGATCCGGATTTCCGTCGGACAGGTTCCGTACCCCGGGCGGCACCTCCAGGCGCGAGAGCTCACGGGCCGTCGTGACCGGCTTGGGGCGTACGCGGCTGCCTCGCCGGCCCGCGGTCTCGATGACCCCCCGCTCCCGCAGCGTGCGATACGCGGCCGCGACGGTATTGGGATTCACGCCAAGATCGGCCGCCAACTCCCGCATGGGCGGAAGCAGTTGACCGGGCTCAAGGCCTCCCGTGCCCACCGCGCGCTCGACGCTGGCCGCAATCTCGGCTGCGCGCCTTCCCTCGATCCGATACTCTCCTAGCACAAAATGCATTATGCACTAGTGCAATACATTCGAGCAAGTGTGCGCGACGAGCACGCAGACGACCGAGCACACGGAACAACACGGAGAGCTGGAGACCCCGATGACGCAGACGACCCCGCGGCCCGCCGCCTACACCCCGACCGACCGCACCGTCCCCACCCGCTCCCGCAAGCGTGCCGCGTACGACCATGAGACGGTGCACTCGATACTCGACGAGGGGTACGTCTGCCATCTGGGCTTCGTCCGCGACGGAGCGCCGGTCGTGCTGCCCACGCTGTACGGCCGGATCGGTGAGCGGCTCTATGTGCACGGCTCGACAGGTTCGCGTCCGCTGCGGATGGCGGGCCAGGCCGAGCCGGGGCTCGCGGTCTGCCTCACCGTCACGCACGTCGACGGTCTGGTGCTGGCCCGTTCGGCCTTCCACCACTCGCTCAACTACCGCTCAGCGGTGGTGCACGGCATCGCCCACCAGGTGACGGACCCCGACGAGAAGCGCGAAGCCCTCGACGCCCTCGTGGACCAGGTGGTGCCGGGCCGCTCGCAGGACTCCCGACCCGCCAACGACAAGGAGCTGGCAGCCACCGCCGTACTCCGACTCGACCTGGGCGAGGTCTCGGCCAAGCTCCGTACGGGCGGCCCCAATGACGAGCCCGAGGACCTGGGGCTGCCGCACTGGACCGGAGTGGTGCCGCTCCACAAGGGATACGGCACCCCCGTCCCGGCCGACGACCTGGCCCCCGGCGTCGAACTGCCCGACTACCTGACGACGCCCTGAGGCTCCTCCTCGGGCGCCTCCCGCATACGCTCCGCGCCGTCTCGCGCCTCCGCGACCGCGAGTCCCGCGACCGAGCCGAGCATCAGCAACGTACCCACGAGCGTCGCCGCGGTGAGCCGCTCGCCGAGCAGCCCCACGGCCAGTACCGCCGCGCTCACCGGCTCCAGGAGCATGATCACGGAGACGGTGGCCGATCGGACGACGGCGGCCCCCGCGAAGTACAGGGCGTACGCGAGGGCGGTCGGGATGGCGGCGACATACGCCAACAGGGCCATAACCAGGGCGGGTTCGGCGGTGTGCGGCACCAGGCCCTCGGTCAGGCCGAAGGGCAGCAGACACAGAGTCGTGACGCCGAACGCGCCCACGGTGGTGGAGGACGCGTCGGCCCCGCCGTCACGCCCCCACCACCGGGTCAGCAGCGTCATCACGGAGTACCCGGCGGCGGACGCGAGCGCGAGCGCGACCCCCCAGGGCCGTACCGTCGCATCTTCGCCGCCCAGCACCAGCACCGCGAGCCCGGCGAGCGCCCCGATGACGGCGGCGGTGCCGCCCCGCCCGAGCCGCTCGCCCATGGTCAGCCGCGCCCCGAGCGCGATGAGCACAGGACCGGCGCCGAGGGTGACGACGGTGGCCAAGGCGAGTCCGGTCGCCTCGACGGCGGCGAAGTAAGCGGTCTGGAAGGCGGCAAGACCGAGACCGGTGATCCCGATCCGCAGCAGGGTCGTACGCGGACGAAGGCGCGGCCGCGCGGTGCGACGCGGCCGGGGCCGCAGCAGCCGGGCGGCGAGGAGCAGGAGGAGTCCGCCCGCGCAGCGCCAGAACGACAGGGCGATGGGGCCCATGTCGCTCGCCCGGTAGACGAGCGAGGCGGCCGCGCCCGCGGTGCCCCAAGCGGCGCCGGCGACGGTCAGATAGAGGAGGCCTCGCCCGATGGGCAGGCCGGAAGCAGCATTCGACACGTGTTCTCTCCGCAGATACGCAGTTCGGAAAGGACCACGTCACGCGCAGAGCACAGCGGCGCGTGGAAGGTCCTCGGACTTCGTCTGCGAGCAGCACCGTTCCGCCCGACCGGCGGTCGGGCGTGGATTCCGGAGGGCCCGCCTCAGGCGGCGGGGGGAGGAAGAACGAGTACGTCCGAATGCATGATCGGCAGCCTAGGCGGCGCTGCCCCGCGCCGACAACTGCTTATCGGTGTCGCCCCCGGCACTGGCCACCGGCCCCTCCGAGCCCTTGGCCGGCGTCGACGACTGCGCGATGAACGCGCCGAGCAGCACCATCGCGCCGCCCACTAGCTGCGGCGCGGAGAGGTGTTCGCCAAGGAGGATCCAGGCGAGGACGGTCGCGATGACCGCTTCGAGGCAGGCCACGACGCCCGCGACCTGCGGGGAGAGCCGGCGCACGGCCAGCACGCCGGTGACGTACGCGAGGACGGTGGCGATGAGCACGATCCAGACCAGCAGGTACCCGGCGGCGACCGTCGTGCCATTCATGTTCGCGCCGCCGCCGAGGACCGACCAGTCCATACCCCACGGGCGCGCGACAAGCGTCAGCACGATCGCGCCGACGAGCAGGCCGTACGCGATGACGCCCAGCGGGTCCGGGGCCTGGTCGCCCGCGTCGCCGCCCTGGTCGGACAGGACGAAGTAGCCGACCTGGCAGCAGGCCGCGCCGAGCGCGAGCAGCAGTCCGAGGAGGTCGAAGCTCAGCCCCGACCACACCTCGACGACACAGGCGAGCCCGCCGACGGCGAGTACGACTCCGAGGGCGGCGGCACGGGTCACCGGCCGCCGCTGCACGAACCGCACCCAGCCGAGAACCAGCGCCGGCGCGAGGTACTCGACGAGCAGCGCGACCCCGACGGGGATCCGGGAGATCGCCGCGAAGTAGCAGGCCTGGACGCCGGCCACAGCGAGCAGCCCGAACCCGGCGAGCAGCGCGGGGCGCTCGCGCAGCAGTCCCCGGTGACGTACGGCGAGCGGCAGCATCACCACGGCGGCGCCCGCGACGCGCAGCCACACCACATGGAGCGGGTCGAGGCCCGCGTCGATCAAGGGTTTGGCCGCGACACCGGATCCCCCGAAGGCGACCGCAGACACCAGCGCGAGGCCCAGCCCGACGCCCCTTTGCCGGTTGCCGTGACTGCTCTCAGATGTACGCATCGGCACATGATGACAGGCGATGACAGGAGCGTCATCCCCAATGACACCTGTCTCAGCGGTTGGACGGCTGGGCGGGCAAGACTGCGCACGACTGCGGACGTACCCCTGGAAACCGCCGACAGCACAACTGGGAAGTGTCAGCCGTGACAGCTCAGGCTCAGGCTCGCGGCCGCTCAGGCTTCGACGCCGGGCTCCACCGCGGCGTCAAGACGGGCCCGTAGCGTCGCCACGTCGACTCCCGCCCGCTCAAGCACCAGCACGGCCCGGGACTCGGGATCCGCGACGATCGCCGCGAGCAGGTCGATCCCGTCCGCCGGTTCGCCGCCTCGTCGCGCGGCGAGCGCGCACGCGTACTCCATGGCGCCGGCCGCAACGGGGGACCAGCCGTCCTCGCGTACGGTCGGCACGGCACCGGCGT
This sequence comes from Streptomyces sp. NPDC006365, assembly GCF_042870755.1. Classification (NCBI taxonomy): domain Bacteria; kingdom Bacillati; phylum Actinomycetota; class Actinomycetes; order Kitasatosporales; family Streptomycetaceae; genus Streptomyces; species Streptomyces sp. NPDC006365. The sequence goes on along the minus strand of NZ_JBIAHS010000001.1, from coordinate 23,389 downwards.
CCTCCACGCCGCTCTGCCAGCGCAGGCCGTAGCCGATGCTGCGCTGCACGAGATAGCCGAGCAGCCGCGCGATCCGAGGCCCGTCGTCGACGACCGCACGCACCTCCGGGTCGGACTCCAGGAGCGTATGCAGCAGATGGGCCGTGTCGATCTGCCGGTCCCCGTCCCGCAGCGCCCTTCTGCGCGCACCGGCGACCACCGCCGCAAGCTCCTCACTGAGCCCGGCCTCGATGTCCATACGGTTCAGGCCACGATCGGTGGCCTGCTGCCGGGGGATACGCGGTTGCACACCCCTTACCCCATCAGCCCCTTCGAGCCGAGTCATCCCCGGCGGGAAGCATTCTCGCGTCCGACACAAGTTGGGCAGACGTAGGCGGATTCTCCTCCTTACGGATGACATCACACCCTTGTCCCTGACTGAGCGCGCGCCACCTTGCCTCGCGCAGCAAGCGCAACCACCCTGCCCCGGCGCACGCTCACAGGGATCCCCAATTTTCTGACGGTTCATCAGTATTGAATGTTGCGGGCCCTCCGGCTACGTTCCGCGACACCGTAGCTGCGCCGGGCGCAGCGCCTGACACGAAGGGGTGGTCGCATGGCCGAAGTCAGCGCGGAAGCACGGATCGAGGCGCCGGCCGAGAAGGTCTGGGCGCAGCTCACGGACTTCTCCTCCTACGGGGAGTGGAACTCCACGCACACCAGCTTCCCCAAGGGCGGCCCTCAGACCCTCGAAGTCGGCGGCACCTTCGAGGAGCACATGAAGCTGATGGGTTTCCCCGCTGAAGTCGACTGGACCATCGAGCAGTTGGAGCCCGCCCGCACGCTGGCCATCCGCGGCAAGGGACCGATGTCCGTGACGGTCGCGACGCGCTACACACTCACACCGGAGGGCGAGGCCGCCACTCAGGTACGTATCGACGGGGAGTTCACGGGCGCCGCCGTCTCACTGATGGCGGGCAAGCTCAAGGACTCGGCAACGGCGGCCCTCAACGAATCGCTGCGCAAACTGGGCGGGTTGGTCACCTAGAACACCGAGGACCAAGTCGCCACAGAGCTGGCCACCCCATACCCAAAGGGGGGTACTTCGCTGTCGAAGTACCCCCCTGTGCGGGCCATCGGACCGTGAACACCGGCCCTCATCCCGTCAGTCCTCGTCGGCGAGGATCAGATACAGCTTCTTCCGGGCTTCGTTGATGACGGACAACGCCTTCTCGCGCTGCTCCTTGCTGCCGGTCTTCCAGACCTGGCCGAACGCCTCCATCAGACCGAAACCGGCCTGCCGGATGTCGCTCAGCGCCTCCCAGTCGACCCCGCGCCCGGCCTCTTCCCAGGGAGCCTCAGGGCCCTCGCCTGCCGCGGTGCGGCCCGCCTCGGTGAGCGAGAACAGCTTCTTTCCGCCCTCGGTCGCGCTGGCGATCAGGCCTTCGTCCTCCAGCAGTTGGAGGGTGGGGTACACCGAGCCGGGGCTGGGCTTCCACGCCCCGCCGCTGCGCTCGGCGATCTCCTGGATCATCTCGTAACCGTGCATGGGCCGGTCCTTCAGCAGAGCCAGGATCGACGCGCGTACGTCGCCGCGCCGCGCCCTGCCCCGCGGTCCGCCGCGTCCGCCGCGGCCGCCCCAGGGCCCCGGACCGAAGCCCGGCCCAAAGGGACCGAAGGCACCTCGGCGCCCTTCGAAGCCTCCCCGGCCATGCGGGCCGGGTCCGCCGTGTCCACGTCCAGGACCAGGCCCAAAGCCCGGTCCGAATTCCTCTCCATGGGAACGCATCGCAATCACTCCATTCCATCATTGATCGGTCGCGATGCGTCAACGATATATCGGAATAGCTCGCCCGACAAGCCCCTCCTGGCAGCGCTCACTGTCCCGTCTCTAATGATCTGTCTCTGTATCAGATGATCTAGCCTGATTCGCCGGTGGTCGCAGGTGATCTGGTCCACCGATGACGGCCGCTCGAAGCGCCGGAAAACCGGTGGAGCCGTCGGAGCACGAGTCCGTACCGTCCGTGGGATGACCTATCTGAGCCCTCTGGGATATCTGCTGGGCATCGAGGGTGCTGCTTTGCTGCGCGGCATCAGGGAGGGGAGCGCCGACCGGGCGTTCGTCGAGGCCCGGATCGCCGAGATCCGCACCCTGCTGGATGCGCCCGCCCTCGCGCATGCCGAGGGGGTCACGGCGAGTCCGGGCACGATCAGCGCGGCCGACGTCTACCAGGGGTGGGCGCCGCACTATGACGCCCCCGGCAACCAGATGATCGACGTCGAGCAGCCCGTTGTCCGGCGCATCCTGGACAGCCTGCCCGCCGGCACGGCGCTGGACGCCGCCTGCGGGACCGGCCGCCACACCACCTACCTGCATGAACTCGGCCACGATGTGATCGGCGTCGACGCCTCGCCCGAAATGCTCGCCCAGGCCCGCAAGGGCCTGCCAGATGTCGACTTTCACGAGGCCGACCTGCACCGGCTGCCGCTTCCCGACAACGCGGTCGACACCGTCGTCTGCGCGCTCGCCCTGACTCACGTCCCCGACCTGGTCCCCGTGCTGGCCGAGTTCGCGCGTGTCCTGCGCCCTGGCGGGAACCTTGTGATCTCGGATGCCCACCTGCTGGTGTCCTACCTCCGTCCGACCCTGGCCCGCCGTCCCGGCCCGGACGGCCGCCCGTCCCTCCTCGCCGAATATCACCGCCCGCTCAGCGCCTACCTCGCCGCAGCCCTCCCACTGGGCTTCCAGGTCCGGCACTGCGAGGAATCCCGCCGCCCGCGCCACTTCCTCGACTCCGACACCGCCCCGGATCCACTCCCGACCTACATGTCCTGGGACCTGTTGCACTGGTGCCCGGAAGCGTCGGCCGCGGCCCTGGACGATTCCCCGATCGTGGTCGTCTGGCACTTCCAACTCGAAGGCACCCCGAGGGGCTGAGCAACCCGACCAGATCCACTGAGACAGCGTCCGGCATCCGCTGGTCCAGGACCACATCACCCGAGATTCCCAGCATCCCCGGGTCTCAACTGAACTGGTCCCCGCAGGTCACAGGTCTGAATCGGGACCAAATCCTTTGAGACGGGACACTCACGTCCGCACCCCGCCCCCGAAACAGCCCACCTCCGGTCCACTCACCCCGAATTGGCCTTGGCCGGCCGCTGCAATCCCGGCTTAGCGTCAGCGTCATGCGGATTCGAATCGTCGACGCCTTCACCAACCGCCCCTTCGCCGGCAACCCGGCCGGGGTCCTCCTCCTCGACGCCTTCCCCGACGACGCCTGGCTCCAGAACGTGGCCCTGGAGGTCAACCACGCGGAGACGGCGTTCGCCCACCCCCTACCCGAAGGCGGCGAAGCCGACTGGGCACTGCGCTGGTTCACGCCCGTCGCCGAGGTCGCGATGTGCGGCCACGCGACGCTCGCCACCGCGCATGTGCTGGCCACCACAGACGCCACCCAGGGGCCCGTACGGTTCGCGACCAGGAGCGGCGTACTCATCGCAACCACGAACGACGACGGGTCCATCACACTGGACTTCCCGACCGCACCGCTCACCCAGGTCGAGGTCCCGGCGGGCCTGGCCGAGGCCCTGGGCGCCGAGCCGCTCACCGCGCACGACACAGGCCCGAACGTCGGCGACCTCCTGGTCGAACTGGCCGACGAGAAGACCGTCCTGGGCCTCACCGCCGACCACAAGGCCCTCGCCCGGCACTCCGAGCGCGGCTTCATCGCCACAGCCGTCGCCGAAGACCCTTCACAAGGCCATGACTTCGTCTCGCGCTGCTTCTTCCCGAGGATAGGCATCGACGAAGACCCGGTCACCGGCAGCGCCCACACGGCGCTCGCCCCCTACTGGTCCGAGCGCCTCGGCCGCCCCGACCTCACCGGCCTCCAGGCATCCCCCCGCTCAGGCCTGGTCCACACCCGCATCCACGGCGACCGCACCCTGCTCACGGGCCGCGCGGTCACCGTCATCGATGGCGAACTCCACACGTGAACAGCACAGAAGGGGCGTACGACATCCTCGTACGCCCCTTCCAGATCCGTAATGTTCACGCAGTGGGCAGCCACCCCACCTTGCCCGCCAGCAGCGCGTACCCCACGAACGCCCCGATGTCGAGCAGTGAGTGGGCGACCACCAACGGTCCGACGCGGCCCCAGCGGCGGTACAGGTAGACGAAGACGACCCCCATGACCATGTTCCCGATGAACCCGCCGATGCCCTGATACAGGTGATACGAGCCGCGCAGTACGGAGCTGGCCATCAGCGCGGTGCCCGGCGTCCACCCCAACTGCCCGAGCCGGCGCAGCAGATATCCGACGACGATCACTTCCTCCAGGACGGCGTTCTGCACCGCGGAGAGGATCAGCACGGGGTACTTCCACCACACGTCGGGCAGCGACTCCGGAACCACCGTGAGGTTGAACCCGAGGCCACGGGACGCCAGATAGAAGGCGATCCCCGTACTGCCGATCACCGCTGCGATCGCCGCACCCCGGCCCAGATCCGGCCACGGACGGGTGCGGTCGAAGCCGATGGTGCGCAACGCCGCCCCCTCGCGGAGCAGCAGGTGCGCGACGAGCAAAACCGGGACCAACGCCGACGTGATCCCGAACAGCTGCCAGGCCAGATCGAGCCATGGACGCCCCGGTGCCGCCGAAGCGTTCAGATTGGCCGCCTGATCCTTCAGGCCACCGGGCTTCGTCACCGACCCGACAAAGCTGATCAGCGCGGAAACCCCGCTCGCACCGAGCGACACCCCCAGCACGAGCAGCATCTCATCGCGAAAAATTCGTCGCGCCGGCTGCTCCGCTGGAAAAGAATCGGCCACCGACCCCGCCTCCGCCTGCACACGTGCCTCCAGTTGTGTAATTCCGTCTCATCCCCATCCTGGCCCCGCCAAGGTCTCGAAAGAAGTTACGAAGATCGTGCGCGACAGGTCGTCGGGGGACGGACGCCCTACGGGGCGTACCACCCCCTGTCAAGCCACGTCATACGGCCGCCGTACGGCTCACGGCTCAGGCAGGGAGGGGCACCACCGCATGGGACGTCACAGCTTGCCTGACCGGCGCGGGAGGAACACAGCCGACCCCCGTCCACACGCGCGACCTCGCGAGGTGGCGATCGCGACCGCGCTCGTTCCCTCCTTCGCCGGGGGCACGTGGCGGCAATCGAGGGCGGGCTGCTGCCCCTCCGGCCGACCTGCCAGGACAGCGTCGTGCGCCTGACCGCCGGGGTCAACGAGGACCCGGGCAGCATCTCGCGGGCCCAGCTCGTCGCCGAGCTCCAGAGGCTCACCGATCCGGAGCGCCCCAGTGCCACTGATCGCGATCGCCGTGGGCCCGGACGCCGACCAGGACGAGGTCGACCAGATCGCGAAGGCGACGGGCGGCTCGGGCCATCTGGTCACCGACCCGCCCGAGATCCACTCGCTGATCCTCAAGGCCATCGTGCGGGCGGGCAGCCGGAGTTGATCGCCGCAGCGGGATCCCGGGCTCGCCGAGTCGGATCGCGAGTCACCCCAGGGGGATCGCCGGCTCCGGCAACCCCACCGGCCAGGTGTGTACCGGCTCACCGAGGTGCATCAGCTCGCAATAACGTTTCGTCATGGCGGCCAGCGCCGCCCCCCGGTCCACGCCGGTCTCCAGCGCCCGGTGGAATGTACTGGCTTGCCAGGACGCTCCGTTCACCCGGCTTCTGCACCGCTCCTCGATCACCCCGAGGTAGAACTCCCGGTCGGCCGGCTCGACACCCCACGCGTCCAGACCCGCCTCCGCGAGCGGCAGCAGCTCGTCCAGCACCAGCTGCACCGCGGGCACCCGCGTCGTCCCGCCGTACCGGCCGCGCCGCGGCCACTGAAGGTGTGCGTCGATGCCATATCGGCACGCGTGGTCGAAGTTGGCGGCGGCGGCCTCGAAGGGCAGCCGCGTCCATACGGGCCGGGCGTCCCCGGCGAGGGCGCGTATGAGCCCGTAGTAGAAGGCCGTGTTGGCGATGACGTCGGTGACGGTCGGACCGGCGGGCAGTACGCGGTTCTCGACGCGCAGATGCGGAACGCCGTCGTCGATGCCGTACACCGGGCGGTTCCAGCGGTAGATGGTGCCGTTGTGCAGCACGAGTTCGCCGAGCCGGGGGATGCCGCCGTCGTTCAGGACGCGCTGCGGATCCTCGTCGTCGCAGATCGGCAGCAGCGCCGGGAAGTAGCGCAGATTCTCCTCGAAGAGGTCGTACGCCGACGAGATCCACCGCTCTCCGAACCAGGTGCGCGGACGCACCCCCTGGGCCTGCAACTCGGGCGGACGCGTGTCGGTGGACTGCAGGAACAGCGGCGGCCGGGACTCGCGCCACAGCTCGCGGCCGAACAGAAACGGGGAGTTGGCGCCGACCGCGACCTGCACGGCGGCGATCGCCTGCGCCGCGTTCCACACGTCGGCGAAGCGGCCCGGCGTGACCTGAAGGTGCAACTGCACGGAGGTGCAGGCGGCTTCGGGCGCTATGGACGCGGACGTGCAGCTGAGCCGCTCGACGCCGTCGATTTCAAGTGTGAAGTCCTCGCCGCGGGCCGCCACGATCTGGTCGTTGAGCAGGGTGTAGCGGTCCACGTCGGAGAGGTTCGCGGAGACCAGGTCGTCGCGTGCGAGCGTGGGCAGAATGCCGACCATCACGACGCCCGCGTCGACCTCGTTCGCTTTGCGATCGGCATATGCGAGCGAGGTGCGCAACTCCTCGGCGAGGCGGTCGAATACGCGGCCCCCCAGTCGATGTGGGGCAATGTTGACTTCCAGGTTGAACATGGCGAGTTCTGTTTGGAAATCACGGCTGGCGATACGTTCAAGTACTTGAGCGTTCATCATGCGCGGCATACCGTCCGGCCCCGCGAGATTGAGCTCGATCTCCAGGCCCATAAGGTTCTTCGGGCGGTCGAACCGCTCGTCCGCCAACAGCCGCTCAAGCCCCGCCAGGCACTGCCGGAGCTTGCCTCGGTAGCGCTGCCGATCGGACAGGCCGAACGACGCTGCCTCGACCTTCTCCCCCATCGAAGCGTCCCTCCTCGACTGGGCAGCCCGACAAACCGGCCGCTGACGTCCCGGGTCACGGGGGATGATGCCCAGGCAATGCGATCGATAACGTCCTGGACAGTCCTGTCGGCCGCTACCCTGGACGCAGGATCTCCAGGCACATTCACGCGGCATGAGGCAGGGCACGGTTTTCGGCCGGGCGATGACCTCTTCTGCGACGAGTTGCGGTCTCGTAAAAAACGCCGACGACATTTGGCCGACCGTTTCGGTGAGGTATCCCGAGGTCATCACCGGGCACTCATGGAGAATCGGGATCAAAGGCCCTTATCGACGACCGAATTGTGCCTATCCCTTAATCTGCGCAACTGCTAGACGAAACACCGCCTGAACACGTGTCGTATAAACTTCTCGAACGAGGCAGAGAGTCGGCGCTCGTGGTCGCCGGACCTGTCGTCACAGTGACGTCATTCACCGCGAGGTGAGCCGCGCAGCGTCTGATGCGTGCGATCGCAAAGCGACAGAAGAACCCTTGATGCGAGCGTACGCGCCAGACGCCGCGCGACAGGCAGCACGGTGGCCCCACAGGCCGGGAACCCCGCCCCTCTGCCCCCAAGTGCTGACAGCGTCGTCCGCCACCGCCCTCGCGCCACCTGTGCCTGTCGAAGAGAGGCGACTCACCATGCCGCTGCATGTCCCTCCGGCTCCCGCGCCCGCTGTACGTACCGTCCTCACGGCCCTCGGTTCTCCCACCGCCGTCCGCGAGGCACCCTCCCCCACTCTCGGCTTCGCTCGAGCGGGGGGACCCCCATCGTCCCTTCGCAACGCCCAGGGCCCCGCGACCCCCGACCTCCCGCTGCCCGTCCACGTGCTCGACCGGATCACCCCGGCCGGCGCCTCGGCCACCCGTCTCGCAGGGTGGCGCTTCCTCATCCGCTGCGGTGGGTCTGCCGTGGCGGCTGCCGAGACCAGGCTGACCCCCGACGGATGGGCTTTCTCCCACTTCTTCGAGGGGCCGTACGTCACCGCCACAGAGCACGCGCTGCGCCAGGCGGAGGCCATGACGCAGTCCTACCAGGCCCGCCTGCTCTCCGTACCCGAGCTCTACATGCTCACGCTTTGGCTGCACGGCGACTGCACCGCCGACGGCGCCGAAGGCCACCCCGCCGCCACCGATCTCCTGGTGCCCCTCGCTCCCGCGCCACCCGGCATCGCCGCGCACCGCCCGCACCGCGTGGCCGAACTGCTGCCCGTCCTGACCAACCGGCTCACCCCCGCCTCCACTCCCCCGCTGCTCGGCTCACCGGCCTGAGCACACCTCGGCTTCCGTGCCCCGCGGCCCCACCCCGGTCGCGGGGCACGCTGCTGCGTGCAGTGGCGAGGGGGTTCCCCCGCTCGAGCGAAGCCGAGAGTGAGGGAAGGGACGCAGCGCACGCCGGGCCCATTATGACTAGACCTATCCGGCCATTCCGAACCACCCGAACAGGCAGCCCAGTTGGAATGAACCATCCGCACGAGTGGTGCGTCATCAACCTGTGAGGAGCGCCACCTCGAAATCCCTGCGGATTGACGTTTATAGGGCAACACTGGGTTCCGTACCGACTGACAAACGGGGGGCGGCCATGGACACCACATCGAGCCGCAGCACAGACCACAAGACGATCACCGACCTCACTACACAGGGAAAGATCCCACCAATGTGCCAGCACCAGCCACCGTGTCCGACAGCCGACTCCGCCGACCGGGAAGCAGCGCACCTCGTGGCGCACCACCCGGAGCAGGGATGGAGCCTGCTGTGCAACGGCGTCCTGCTCTTCGAGGACACCGGTGAGCTCCTGCCGGACGGCCGGATCATCGCCCCGCACCGACCGCTCGCCGGCGCGCAGGTGATGACCGCCGCCTGAGCCGCACGGGCGCACCACGGGGGACGCCAGGCACGCTGCCAGGACATATGAGGGGCCGGCCCCGGGACATCCCGGAACCGGCCCCGACGTATGCCCGGACGCGATGACGCGGCTACTCGTCGTAAGCGTCCAGCGGCGGGCAGGAGCAGACCAGGTTCCGGTCGCCGTACGCCTGGTCGATCCGCCGCACCGGCGGCCAGTACTTGTCCGCGGCCGACACCCCTGCCGGGAAGACGGCCTCCTCACGGCTGTACACGTGTTCCCATGCGCCGCCGAGCACGGCCGCCGTGTGTGGAGCGTTCCGCAGCGGGTTGTCGTCCGACGGCCACTCCCCGGAGCCGACCCGCTCGATCTCCGTACGAATGGCGATCATCGCCTCGCAGAACCGGTCGAGTTCGGCCAGATCCTCGCTCTCGGTCGGCTCGATCATCAGCGTCCCGGCCACCGGGAAGGACATCGTCGGCGCGTGGAACCCATAGTCGATCAGTCGCTTGGCGATGTCGTCGACGCTCACGCCGGTCGCCTTGGTCAGCGGCCGCAGATCGATGATGCACTCGTGCGCCACAAGCCCGCCGGGACCGGTGTACAGCACGGGATAGTGCGGTTCCAGCCGCTTGGCCACGTAGTTCGCGCTCAGCACGGCGACCTGCGTGGCTCGCTTGAGCCCCTCGCCGCCCATGAGGCGTACGTACGCCCAGGAGATCGGCAGGATCCCGGCCGAACCCCAGGGAGCGGCCGAGATCGGGCCGACGCCCGTCTCCGGGCCCGCGGCGGGCTGCAGGGGGTGGTTCGGCAGATACGGCGCCAGATGCGCGCGTACACCGACCGGGCCGACGCCCGGACCGCCACCGCCGTGCGGGATGCAGAACGTCTTGTGCAGGTTGAGGTGCGAGACGTCACCGCCGAAGCGGCCCGGCTTGGCGAGGCCCACCAGCGCGTTCAGGTTGGCGCCGTCCACGTACACCTGACCGCCCGCGTCATGCACCTGCGCGCAGATGTCGGCGACGTGCTCCTCGAAGACACCGTGCGTTGAGGGGTACGTGATCATCAGCACCGCCAGCTCGTCACGGTGCTGCTCGATCTTGGCGCGCAGGTCCTCGACGTCGATCTCGCCGTCCTCGGCGGTGTTCACGACGACGACCTTCATGCCGGCCATGACGGCGCTCGCCGCGTTCGTGCCGTGCGCGGAGGACGGGATGAGGCAGACGGTGCGCTGCTCGTCGCCGTTCGCGCGGTGATATCCGCGTACGGCGAGCAGGCCGGCCAGCTCGCCCTGCGAACCGGCGTTGGGCTGGAGCGACACCTTGTCGTAGCCGGTGACCTCGGCAAGCTGCTCCTCCAGCTCACGGATGAGCGTGAGGTAGCCCTGTGCCTGTTCGGCGGGCGCGAACGGATGCATCTGCCCGAACTCCGGCCAGGTGACCGGCTCCATCTCGGTGGTGCCATTGAGCTTCATGGTGCAGGATCCGAGTGGGATCATGCCGCGGTCGAGCGCGTAGTCGCGGTCGGCGAGGCGGCGCAGATAGCGCAGCATCGCGGTCTCGGAGCGGTGCTGGTGGAACACCGGGTGCGTGAGGTACTCGTCGGTGCGCAGCAGCGCGGTGGGCAGCGTGTCGTCGGCGGAGGCGTCCAGCGCCTCAATGTCGCCCTCGACGCCGAACGCGGTCCAGACGGCGCCCAGTTGGGTCCGCGTGGTGGTCTCGTCGCAGGCGATGGACAGCTGGTCGGCGTCGACGAGACGCAGGTTGACCCCACCCTCGCGGGCGGCCGCGACGATCTCGGCGGCCCTGCCCGGCACCCGGACGGTGAGCGTGTCGAAGTACGCCTCGTGGACGACCTCGACTCCGCCCGCCTTGAGCCCCGCGGCGAGGATCGTGGCGTACCGATGGGTGCGCTGCGCGATCGACCTGAGGCCCTCCGGACCGTGGTAGACGGCGTACATACCGGCCATCACGGCGAGCAGGACCTGAGCCGTACAGATGTTGCTGGTCGCCTTCTGCCGGCGGATGTGCTGCTCCCGCGTCTGAAGGGCGAGCCGGTACGCCTGGTCGCCGTCCGCGTCCAGCGAGACACCGACGAGACGGCCCGGCAGGTTGCGGGCGAACTTCTCGTGGACCGCCATGTATCCGGCGTGCGGCCCGCCGAAGCCCATCGGTACTCCGAAGCGCTGGGTCGTGCCGACCGCGATGTCGGCGCCGAGCTCGCCCGGCGAGGCAAGCAGCGTCAGCGCCAGCAGATCGGCGGCGACGGTGACGATCGCGCCCAGCTCATGCGCCTGCTCGATGACGGGCTTGATGTCCCGTACGGCACCGGAGGCGCCCGGGTACTGGATGAGCAGGCCGGTCACGCCACGCTCGCAGACATCGGCCGGGATGCCCTCGCTGAGATCCGCGACGACCACCTCGACGCCGATCGGCTCGGCGCGCGTCTCGATGACGGCGATGGTCTGCGGCAGCGCGTCGGTGTCGACGAGGAAGACGCCGTTCTTGACCTTGCCCACGCGTCGCGACAGCGCCATGGCCTCGGCCGCGGCGGTGCCCTCGTCGAGCAGCGAGGCTCCCGACGTCGACAGGCCCGTAAGGTCGGCGACCATGGTCTGGAAGTTCAGCAGCGCCTCCAGGCGGCCCTGCGAGATCTCCGGCTGATACGGGGTGTACGCGGTGTACCAGGCCGGGTTCTCCATGACGTTGCGCAGGATCACCGGCGGCGTGAACGTGCCGTGGTAGCCGAGCCCGATCATCGAGTCGAGGACCTCGTTACGGTCCGCGAGGGAGCGCAACTCGGCGAGGACCTCGGCCTCGGAGCGCGCGGCCGGCAGCGCGAGCGCCTCGGCGTCCTTGATCACATCCGGCACCGCGGCGGCCGTCAGCTCTTCGAGCGAGCCGTACCCCACCTGCGCGAGCATCTTGGCCCGGGCCTCGGTGTCGGGCCCGATGTGGCGCTGCTCGAAGGGGATTCCCCGTTCGAGCTCGGAGAGCGGAATGCGATGGGCGGTCATTTGCGGAGGCCTCCTGGTCTGACACGACCTTCGAGGGCACCACGGCGCGGGTGCCCGGACGGCCTCCCCCTCTGTCATCTCGACCTGAGAGCTTCACCGGTCCGCCGTCTGTACGGCGTCCCGGCTTTCACCGTCGGTGAGAGCGGAAGCCGTCAAACACCCGCTCTGCTTTCCAGAGTGGCCTCGTCCGCGCGGTACGTGGGCCTGAGAGATTCCGGGGAGGATTTGCTCCTTCGGCGCCTCCGATGAAGCCTTGGAGGACTCTCCCGCACGGGGTCAGCGGCCGTTGACAGAGTACCAGCGGGCATCCCCCGAGTGGCCGCCCACCGCAAAGTGCCCTTTCGTAGTGCTTATGGATGCGTAGTGCTGACGGATGAGTTGTGACCAGATGGAGGGCCCGTGCAGACCGACATCGATCCGCGCAACCTGATCGGCCGCAAGGCGTTCGACCGCGACGGCCACAAGATCGGCACTGTCGACGAGGTCTATCTCGACGACGCGACCGGTACGCCGGAGTGGGCCGCCATACGCACCGGCCTGTTCGGCAGGGATGCCTTCGTGCCCCTGGAGCCCAGCGAACTGGTCGAGGGCACCTTGCGGATCCCCTTCGACCGCGCCCTCATCAAGGACGCCCCCGACTTCGGCGTCGGCCGCCATCTCTCCCCGGAACAAGAACTCCAGCTCTACCACCACTACGGCCTCGACGTAACTCCCCCGCCTCCGCCCCCGGACCGCGACTTCGGCCACCTGGCAGGCTCGGACGAGCCCTAGGCGAGCTTTTCGCATCCGGTGCGGTATTCCCGGCGGAGCGCTGTCGCCGAGGCCTACGGTCTTCGCGACACCAGCGGCAGCGGGTCCGCCGGCTCCAGCTCCGGATCGTCGATGCGAAAGGTGCGTACGCGCCCGGGTTCGGAGTCGGGCGTCTCGAACCGCACCGTGACCCGCCCGATGCCACTGCCCTGCACCCACCCGTGCCCGAACTCGGCATGCCGTACGTCATGCCCCGCGGCCCACCGCCGCACGGCGGGCGCCTCCTGCTCATCGGCCGGCTCCTGCGCCTCGTCCTGCGCCGGATGCTCCGGCTCACCCGCGTGGGTCCGTGCCTCGGCCTGCGCCCGAACCTGCGCGAAGAGATCCTCCTGTGTGTAGTCGGCGAGCCCAGAAACCCCGACTCCCAGCAGCCGTACGCCTCCGGTGGTGTCCACGGACTCCAGCAGCCGCGCGGCCGCCTCCCGCACCACCGCGGCGTCGTCCGTGGGGCCCCGCAGAGTCTCGGAACGGGTCAGCGTCGAGAAGTCGTACCGCCGCACCTTGAGGACGATGGTCCGCCCCGACAGATGCGCGCCGCGCAGCCGCCGCACACACCGGTCGGCGAGCCGCTGCACCTCCATCCGCACCCGCACCCGTTCATGGATGTCCACGTCGTAGGTGTCCTCGACGGACACCGACTTTGTGTCCCGCTCGGCCACCACGGGCCGCTCGTCGTGCGCCAGCGCCATGGCGTACAGCGCGCTTCCGTGGGCCTTTCCGAGGAGCCGTACGACCTCGTCCTCACCCGCCTCGGCGATCTCCCCGACCGTCGTGATCCCGGCCCGCCGCAGATGGTCCCCGGTGGCCGGCCCCACCTCGGGCAATGTACGCACCGACATGGGAGCGAGCAGTTCGCGCTCCGTCCCCGGGTCTATCACCACCAGACCGTCGGGCTTGGCCTGCTCTGAGGCGATCTTCGCGAGCATCTTGGAGGCCGCCAGCCCCACCGACCCGGTCAGCCCGGTGACGGCCCGGATGTCCGCGCGCAGCTTCGCCCCCGCCAGCCGGGCCGAAGCCTCGTCCCAGGCCGCTCCCCCGGCCTCCAGATCGACGAAAGCCTCGTCCAGGCTCAGCGGCTCCACCAGCGGCGACAGCTCGCGCAGCAGCCCCATCACCTGCTCACTGATCTCCCGGTAGAACCCGAACCGGGGCACCAGATACGCGGCGTTCGGCGCCAGCCGTCGCGCTTGCGCCATGGGCATCGCGGAATGGACCCCGAAGACCCGGGCCTCGTACGAGCACGTCGCGACCACACCCCGCGGCCCGAGCCCACCCACGATGACCGCTTTGCCGCGCAGGCTCGGCTTGGCCGCCTGCTCCGCCGAGGCGAAGAAGGCATCCATGTCGAGATGCAGGATCGTGGGCGCGGCTCTCATATCTCCGATGCTGCCCTACGCCACTGACAATGCCCCCGTACGCAGCAGCCCTCGCCCCTCGGTGCGCAAGCCCTGGCCCCTCGATGTGCGGGACCCTCCGGTAACCGCTCGCTCAGACCGCGCGGTTGCGACGCCGCGCCAGCTCGTCCGCGGGATGGTGCCCGACGAGTGTCTCCCCCGTGTCGACGCGCTCCCCGTGCAGCTGCGAGAGCGCGCTCTCCACGTCGCGCCAGACCACCCCCACGGCGATCCCGAAGATGCCCTGCCCACCCTGGAGCAGCGCGTGGACCTCGTCGGGCGAGGAGCACTCGTAGACCGTCGCCCCGTCGCTCATCAGCGTCATGCGCTCGAGGTCACGGAATCCGCGCTCCCGCAGGTGCTGGACCGCGGTACGGATGTTCTGCAACGACACACCCGTATCGAGAAACCGCTTGACGATCTTCAGGACGACAACGTCCCGGAAGCTGTACAGCCGCTGCGTCCCCGACCCGTAGGCAGGCCGCACACTCGGCTCGACGAGGCCTGTGCGGGCCCAGTAGTCCAGTTGCCGGTAGGTGATGCCCGCGGCAGCGCAGGCCGTGGGACCGCGATAGCCGATCTCCTCGGACGCCACCCCGCCACCGTCCGGCGCCGGCGCCGGACGCTGCTGTGGAGCGTGGTCGGCCGCGCCGCCATGCTGGGGATACCCCATGCCCGAGCGGAGCCGAGAGCTTGGGGGAGGGTACGGGCCGCTCTCCACCGGACTGCGTCCGGGGGCGCCCCCAGCCGTACCGTCGCCGCTGCTTCTCACGCCGACCTCCGTCCCCTTGACCTGCCTCATCGACGGTAGGCAGTCACGGGGGGTGCGTCAACGACCACCGCACTCGGCACGCCGAGTGATAATCACCCTAAGAGTGGTTTCCCGTGCCCCATCACGGGGAAAGGCTGGCCGAATGCTCCCGGCGCGACCGCCGCACGCCCTGTCGGCCGGTGGTCCCGGAGGGTCACTGCATATTCGTCCCGAAGCCCCAGCCCTGGTTGTGTGCGTCAGGCCGGGTCACTGGCTGTTGGTGCCGAAGTCCTCGGGCGAGATCTGGTCGAGGAACTCGCGGAACTTCTCCACCTCGTCCTCCTGCTCGTCCGGAATCGCGATCCCCGCGTCGTCCAGCACTCCGTCGCTGCCGTAGATCGGCGTCCCGGTGCGCAGCGCCAGCGCTATGGCGTCGGACGGCCGGGCGCTGACCTCGACCCCGCTGGCGAACACCAGCTCCGCGTAGAAAACACCGTCCCGCAGGTCCGTGATGCGCACCTCGGTGAGTTCCTGGCCGACGGCCTCCAACACGTCCTTGAACAGGTCGTGCGTCAGCGGTCGCGCGGGAGCCATGCCCTGCTGTGCGAAGGCGATCGCCGTCGCCTCCCCCGGCCCGATCCAAATGGGGAGGTAACGGTCGCCTCCCACTTCACGCAGGAGCACGATCGGTTGGTTGGAGGGCATTTCGACCCGGACACCTACGACGTCGAGCTCGTTCACACAGCAACCCTAGGCCGTGCTCGGCATCTTTGGGTAGTCGAGCACGTAACGGGCGGCGGATCCGGGCTCGGTCACATGCCTCGGGTTCAATGCAGCCGTACTCCGAGCGCGGACTGCACGAGCGCGGCATGCAGCTTCACCGCGAGTCCCGCCAGCTCCCTGGTCCGCGCCTCCGCGTGTGCCCTGGTCTGCGGATTGCGGTGCAGACGCAGCGGGGCGACGACCTGGTCGACGAGTCCGGCCTCACGGTCGGCGGCGGCCTTCACGGCGCGCAGATGCCGCGGCTCGATCCCGAAGCGCCCGAGTTCCACGACAAGGCCGGCCACGGTCACCGCCTCGGCGCCGTAACCCCCGTCCGGCAGCGGCGTGATGAGGCCGTACGACTCCCACTCATCGAGCTCCTGCTCACCGATCTCGGCGGTGGCCAACAACTCGGCCCGCCCGATTCGCGCCGCGGTGGGTCCCTCCGGCTCGTCGGCGGCCTCGCCGTCACGCTGCCGTCCCAGCGACGGCAGCCGCACCGCCTCACCGCGCTCCATGGCGTCCAGGTGTTCGCGGATCACCTTCAGGGGCAGATAGTGGTCCCGCTGCATCCTCAGTACGTGGCCCAGGCGCTCGACGTCTTCCGGGCTGAACTTCCGGTACCCCGACGGGGTCCGCTGCGGCTCGATGAGCCCTTCCGACTCCAGGAAGCGGATCTTTGAAATGGTGACTTCGGGGAACTCCTCGCGCAGCACGTTCAGCACCGTGCCGATACTCATCAGCCCACTGGCGGCGGCGCCGTTCCCGGCACCGCCGCTCGGTGTTCGAAGCATGGCCCTTCCCTGGGGTCCCCGGACGGATTCTGGGGAGGGTCAGATTCCCCGCTGGCTCGCGTAGAAGACCAGCCGGTACTTGCCGATCTGCACCTCGTCGCCGTTCGACAGCGGGACGGAGTCGATCCGCTCCCGGTTGACGTACGTGCCGTTCAGGCTGCCGACGTCCGCCACGGTGAACGTGCCGTCCGGCTGCCGACGGAATTCCACATGGCGACGCGACACCGTCACGTCGTCCAGGAAGATGTCGCTCTGCGGATGACGGCCCGCCGTGGTCAGGTCGCTGTCCAGCAGGAAGCGGCTGCCCGAGTTGGGGCCGCGGCGCACCACCAGGAGCGCTGAGCCGAGCGGCAGCGCGTCCACAGCCGCCTGCGCCTCGGGCGACAGCATCGGCATCTGTGTCTGGCCGGTGGCCTCGGCGTCATAGGCCTCGAGGCCCGAGATGGAGATCGTCGATGTGGTCTCCGACGGACGCTCGGCAGCCGCTCCGGCGCGCAGCGGCGCGCCGCAGTTGGAGCAGAAGCGGCTGTTCTCCGCGTTGCGATTCCCGCACCTCGTGCACACCAGGGCCGACATGGACGGATCCTCCTGCCGCGGCTGTCCTGCCTGGGCATTGGACGCGTACGGATCGGGGGAGAACCCTCCACCCGCACTTGAGGTTGGATCCCCGAAACCTATGCGGCCTGACTGGGCAGGGTCAACAGACGACGCGCCCTGACCACCGGAAATGTCACCACCCGGGCCACCGAGCTGATCTCGGAACAGCGGGCGCTCCCCCTGCCCTTCGGCATCTTCATGGCGCGACGCGCGATGGCGGGCAGTGGCACTGTCGCTGCCCTCTTTCGCGCTCTTGCCAAACCATTTCGCAAACAACTTCACGGGCGATTCCCCTTGACCGAAACAGACCCGCCCGTGGGGCAGGACGAACCCTGATTACACACACCGGTCGAGCCGGACATCTTCACAACGTCGGCATCCACCAGACAGTTTCCACCACGCACCACCCATTCGGTGCGTCGACCCCCCGCAACGTCATGCCCGCGACGAGCCGCCCGCATGCGCCCCCGCCTCACTGGGAGGACGACCGAGCGTAGTCAGGCTGCTTCGCTGGTCGCAAGGCATCAACGATGATCTTGTCGGAGCGCTCCACCGTGACAGTGGCCTGCTCCTTCTCCAGAGTCTGCACCACTCCACCGGGGATGTTGAGCGCCGGTTCGAGGTCCTGCGGCTTGCCGATGACCTTGAAACGATAAGGCGCGCTGATCTTGTTCCCGTCGACGCTCACTCCACCCCCGCTCGGGTCGGTCAGGTACGTGCTGGCGACCACCCGTACTCCATTGACCTGGATCGCCTCCGATCCGGCTGCGCGCAGCTCCTGGATCGCGTCGAGCAGCATGTCGGCCTCGACCGTCCCCTCCGTGTCGTCGATGGTCAGCGTGATGCCGGGCCCCTGCGCCGCCACCGTGCCCGCAAGTATGCCGAGCTGCTTCTCCTTCTCGACCGTCTGCTTGCGGGCCTCCTCGGCCTGGTCCGAGCTGTTCTCCAGCTCGGTTCGCTGATCTTCGAGACCCTGTTTCTCCTCTTCCAGACGCTGAGTACGGTCATCCAGTTCATCGAGGATGCGTACGAGATCTTCCTGACGCGCTCCACGCAGCGCGCCGTCGCCGTCACTGTTGGACGCCACCTGAACGGCCAGGCCGAAGCCGAGACCGAACAGCAGAAGGGCGACGATGAACTGCGCACGTGACAGGCGTGGCGGCCACAGACCGTTCACCAGCCGCTGCCGACCCGACAGGGTCGGCTCGGCCTGCTCCGGCTCGCTCTCGGGTGGCTCCGATGCTTTCGACGTCTGAGGAGCCTCGGTTTCAGACGTCTTCGGCCCCTCAGCCGGGACTTCTTCGGGCAGCTTCTTGCTCAGCCAGTTCTCAGGGGAGGCCTTGGGGGCCTGCTCAGGGGTCTCTTCCTGGTTGCTCATCGGCCTCACGCCCGGAACACGTGCCGGCGGATCGCCGCGGCATTGGAGAAGATGCGGATGCCGAGGACGACGACGACGCCCGTGGACAGCTGAGCGCCGACGCCGAGCTTGTCGCCCAGGAAGACGATCAGCGCGGCCACCACGACGTTGGAGAGGAACGACACAACGAAGACCTTGTCGTCGAAGATGCCGTCCAACATCGCGCGCAGACCGCCGAACACGGCGTCGAGCGCCGCGACCACGGCGATCGGGAGGTATGGCTCGACCACCGCCGGAACTTCGGGCCGAACCAACAATCCAGCCACGACTCCCACGACGAGGCCCAGTACGGCGATCACGATGTGCCCTTCTCTGTGCTCGGTTCTGCTGTTCGTACGATCACGCTCGGCGCCGCGGGCAGCCGGACGTCGTCCTCGACGGAAAGGCCGGTCTGGATCCCGTAGTTCTCGTGCAGCGCCTGCAAATACAGCCCGTCGGCACTGCTCTCGAACTCGCTGCTCAGCCCATTGCCGTCCCCCACAGCGAGCACGGTGTACGGCGGCACCAGCGGCTTGTTGTCGACCAGTATCGCGTCGCCCGCCGCCCTGATCGCGGACAGCGACGTCAGCCGCTGCCCGTTGATCGAGACGGCTTCGGCGCCCGATGCCCACAACCCGTTGACGACCCGCTGCAGGTCGCGATCCCGTACGCGCCCCGTGTCGGAGAAGCCCGACGTCTCGCGCGCGTCTCCGTCACCGCTCTGATCGGCTTCCTTCGCGTCGTCCACGACCAGCTTCACGCCGGGACCATGCACTTCGACCGCTCCCGACAGGATTCCGACCAGTTCGCCCCGGTCACCGCCGTGCTTCTTCAGCGCCTCGCGCTGCCGAGCGCTCACGTCGTCGCGCAACTCGTCGACACTGTCCTCGAGCTTGTCGGCCACCGCGTTCTCACGGTCGATGCGGTCGATGAGTTCCTCGCGCTCCTTCGCGACGACCGGAGCCTCGACCCGCGCCTGTGCCGCGCCCACGGTGACCACGAGGGCCGCCAGTACCAGTCCGGCCGCGAGACCCACCTTTGCCCGCACCGTCTTCGGCATGCCACCGGCGTTCTCGGCCTTCTTACGGGCGGCCGCCTCCGCATACCCCTCGTCCAGGCTGTGGTCCATGACGTTGGTGAGCAGCGACATGGAGGCGTCCAGCCGCGGAGGGCGCGTGGGGGTGCTCCGAACGGGGGGGTGCTGCGGCATGCCGCACATCGTCGCACGTCGCGACCGCCACCTCCGAATGGCCCCACCGACGTGCCGAACGGTGCCCCGGCGGGGCACCGTTCGGCACGCGTGTGCTCAGCGCCCGGCGCTGTCCACCACAGACGACCACTCGTCGAGCAAAGCCTGGGCGGACGCGTCGTCTGGCCCCTCGGCCCACAGATGCGTGACGGCCTCCGCAGGATCGGGCAGCACCATCACCCAACGCCCGTCGGTCTCCACGACCCGTACGCCGTCGGTTGTGTCGACAAAGCGGTCCCCAGCTGCCTCCACAACCCGCCGCATCACCAGGCCCTTCACTGCCCAGGGAGTCGCAAGATCGCGCTTGAGGACATGCGCCCGCGGAATCCGCGCATCGATCTGGCTGAGCGTGAGCTGAGTGCGCGCCACCAGACCGATGAGCCGTACGAAGGCCGCCGTACCATCGAAGACGCTGCTGAACTCCGGCACGATGAACCCGCCGCGCCCATCACCTCCGAAGATCGTCGAGTCGTCGCGCCCGACCCGTGTCAGATCGTCCGGCGAGGTGGTCGTCCAGTCGACCTGAGTGCCGTGGTACGCCGCTACCTGCTCGGCGATCCTCGTGGTGGTCACCGGCAGTGCCACCCGCCCGCTGCGCCGCTCGGCGGCCACCAGGTCGAGCATCACCAGCAGCGCCCGGTCGTCCTCGACGATCCGCCCCTTCTCGTCGACGAGCGAAAGCCGCTCACCGACCGGGTCGAACCGCACTCCGAACGCGGCCCGCGCCGAGGCCACGATCTCCCCGAGCCGCACCAGCCCCGACCTGCGTGCATCCGCCGTCTCGGTAGGCCTCCGCTCGTCCAGACCGGGATTGATGGTCAACGAGTCGACACCGAGCTTGCCCAACAGGCTGGGCAGAACCAATCCGGCGCTTCCGTTCGAGGCATCCACGACCACCTTCAGCCCGGATTCAGCAATCCCGGTGGTGTCGACATTCCTGAGCAGGGAGCCGGTGTACGAGTCGAAGACGCTGGCCGGAAAGTGCAAGTCCCCGATCTCGCCCGGGAACGCACGCCGGTACTCCTGCCGCGCGAAAACCCGGTCGAGCTTGCGCTGACTCGCCTGCGACAGATCCGCCCCACGCCCGTCGAAGAACATGATGTCGACCGAGTCCGGGACCCCCGGAGTCGTCCGGATCATGATTCCGCCGGCACTGCCCCGAGCGGTCTGCTGCCGCGCCACCGGCAGCGGTACGTTCTCCAGGTCCCGTACGTCGATGGCGCTTGCTTGCAACGCTGAAATGACCGCCCGCTTCAGCGCACGAGCACCCCTGGAGTGATCGCGGGCCGTCGTGACCGTGGAGCCCTTCTTGAGCGTCGTCGCATATGCCCCCGCGAGGCGCACGGCGAGCTCCGGAGTGATCTCCACATTGAGAATCCCGGACACCCCGCGGGCACCGAAGAGATGTGCCTGTCCGCGGGACTCCCAGATGACCGAGGTGTTGACGAAGGCGCCGGCCTCGATGGTCTTGAACGGGTAGACGCGTACGTTCCCCTGCACGATCGATTCTTCGCCGACAAGGCACTCATCGCCGATGACCGCGCCGTCCTCGATACGCGCGGCCCGCATGATGTCGGTGTTCTTTCCGACGACACAGCCGCGCAGATTGCTGTGCTGGCCGATGTACACGTTGTCGTGAAGAACGGCCTTGTGCAGAAAGGCTCCGCTTTTCACCACGACGTTCGAGCCGACAACGGTGTGCTCACGGATTTCGACGTCGGCCTCGACCTTGGCGTAGTCGCCGATGTACAGCGGGCCTCGCAGAACCGCATCGGGATGCACCTCGGCACCCTCTGCCACCCACACGCCCGGCGAGATCTCGAAGCCGTCGAGCTCGACATCGACCTTGCCCTCCAGGACATCGGCCTGCGCCTTCACATAACTCTCGTGTGTACCGACGTCCTCCCAGTAACCCTCAGCGACATAGCCGTAAACCGGCTTGCCCTCCTTCATCAGCTGCGGGAAGACATCACCGGACCAGTCGACGGAAACATCAGCCTCAACATAGTCGAAGACTTCGGGTTCCATGACATAGATGCCCGTATTCACGGTGTCCGAGAAAACCTGGCCCCAGGTCGGCTTCTCCAGGAAGCGCTCGACCTTTCCCTCATCATCGACAATGGTGATGCCGAATTCCAGCGGATTGGGAACCCTTGTAAGACAGACAGTGACGAGTGCACCCTTTTCCTTGTGGAAATTGATCAAATCGGTGAGATCGAAATCGGTCAGAGCATCACCGGAGATCACAAGGAAAGCGTCGTCCTTCAACGCCTCCTCGGCGTTCTTGACGCTACCGGCAGTACCGAGTGGCTTCTCCTCATTGGCATAGGTGAGCTCCATTCCGAGCTCTTCACCGTCGCCGAAGTAGTTCTTGACGAGCGAAGCCAGGAACTGGACAGTTACGACGGTCTCGTTGAGCCCATGCCGCTTGAGCAGCCGCAGCACATGCTCCATGATTGGGCGATTGGCCACGGGCAGGAGCGGCTTGGGCATGCTTGAGGTCATAGGGCGAAGGCGTGTGCCTTCGCCTCCGGCCATCACGACGGCCTTCATGTCGGAAGCGTCCTCCTTGAAGAGATGACGGTCTAGCCGACTTCACCCGTCCAGATTGTCCCGCACATTCGGTCTGCGGGCCATCAGAGGCCACTACGACTGCCCATTCGGCGAGCTCAATCGGCCATGGCGTCCGCGCGGACAAGGCGGCGGACCTGAACCACGTAGAGGATCCCTGCCCACCAGTAGAGCGTTGTACCCCATCCTGCGAACGCCCATCCGAAAATAGCAGCGAGTGACGCGATCCATCCACTTCCGTCGCTGAGCAACAGCAACGGGAAGGCATACATCAAGTTGAACGTAGCTGCCTTCCCAAGGAAGTTCACCTGCGGCGGCGGATAGCCATGGCTCCTGAGGATGCCCACCATCACCAGCAGAACCAGCTCTCGCGCCAACAGGGCGGCCGTCAACCAGAGTGGCAGAATCTCGCGCCAGGTGAGACCGACCAATGTCGACAGAATGTAGAGCCGGTCGGCCGCGGGGTCCAGGAGCCGGCCGAGACTGCTGATCTGGTTCCAGCGCCGGGCAAGCTTGCCGTCCAAATAGTCGCTGATGCCACTCAACATGAGCACCAGAAGCGCCCAGCCGTCGCTCTTGGGCCCACCGAACTCAGGCCACAGGATCAGCCACAGGAAGACAGGTACGCCGACGAGACGCGCCATGCTGAGGATGTTCGGGATGGTGAGGACCCGGTCTGTCTGGACGCGGGTCTCTTGGACCTCCACCCGGGGGCCTCCTGTGGGAGCGTGCCAACGTTGCCACCTGACCTTACCCGCAGGCATCTCCCTGTGGCGCAGAGGGGTTCGGTTAGCACAGTGGAAACAAAAAAAGCTCCGGCCCTCGGACTTATCGTCCGAGGACCGGAGCTCTACATTTAGTTCGGCGGTGTCCTACTCTCCCACAGGGTCCCCCCTGCAGTACCATCGGCGCTGTAAGGCTTAGCTTCCGGGTTCGGAATGTAACCGGGCGTTTCCCTCACGCTATGACCACCGAAACATTATGAAACTGTGGAACACCCGCACCATTGCCGTGGCCCGGCAACGGGGTTGTTCGTGGTTTCAGAACCAACACAGTGGACGCGAGCAATCTGGGGACAAGCCCTCGGCCTATTAGTACCAGTCACCTCCAGCGGTTACCCGCCTTCCAGATCTGGCCTATCAACCCAGTAGTCTCCTGGGAGCCTTAA